>NZ_KL543978.1:87825-292855 GCF_000711795.1 Vibrio pacinii DSM 19139
ATCGAAGGTCCAACTGCCATCGGGCTGGAAGGTCAATCCATCCACTTGTCCTGCGCTGAACGTCAGCGTATCTCCCGCATCAATGTCCGTAGCGTACACATGCCCAGAGGCCGTCGCGCCATCTTCATCGACTTTCACGGTGGCCATCGGTATCAGCACTGGGGCGTCATTCACGTTGTTAACGGTTAAGTCAAACGTGGTGGAGACTTGCGCTCCGGCCGTATCGGTCGCGGTCACTGTAATACTGGTTTGTCCCACATCACTGTTGGCTGGCGTACCACTGAAGGTGCCCGTACTCGCATCAAAATGCAGCCAGGCAGGCAGCGTGCCCGTTGACAGCATCAACGTATCGCCATGGTCAATATCACTGAAGGTATCCGCAGGAAGCGCAAACTGAAGTGTGCCATCCTGATCAACTGCTTGGTCTGCAACAGCATGAGTGACTGTTGGCGCGTCATTCGTACCTTCAACATTTACCTTGACTTGAGTCTGTATTACATGCCCGAATTTGTCCGTTGCCGTAACAGTAAAATGTTCAGTGTGGACTTCGCCTTCGCCTAGTTGATCCGTCTCGACAAGACGATTATCCAAATGATAATGCCATTCACCTGTTTTGCTATCGAGTTGCAGATCGCCGTATTTGCCATGCGTAGACGCTACAGACCAACTCACAGATTGGCTACCATCACCAGAGGCAGTTAATCGCCCATCAACAGTATTGACAGAAGCATCCTCTTTTAAGGACTGAACAGGAGGCAAATGATTGATGACCAAAGTGTGTTGAGCCACAGTATTGGCTTGAGGAAGTTGATTCGCTGAATGATTGCTTGCCGGGGAATGGTGGAGGTTAATGACCAGCTCTGCTTGATTGTTGTCACTATGAGCCACAAGCGTTGATTTAAAATTATTACCCCCTAAAACTGTTTCTTTAACATCAACAGCGATATGGTGTCCGCCACGATGAGTACCTAAATCTTTGTTTGCTGTTGGCTCAACCTGACTATCATTAGTATCAACGAAAGAATTGATATCATTAACGTCTACGTCTTCACTCCTTGAAGCAGACGTAGACTCTGGAATATCTGTCGTACTTTCATCTAACTCACCTTGCGACGGTGTTTCTTCTGGTATCACTTGTGCGTGGGCAGAGTGCCACGATTTGTCAGCCACTAAGTCACGATTAAAATCAGATTCTACATTGGTGTTTCGAAACTCTTTAGCTTTGAGAAGTTTGGCTTTTTCATCTAACTCTTTAGCCCTGGTTTTGGCTTTGTCATCCCTTTTTTTGGCATTTTTTTCTTCTGAAGGGCGTGTTTGTTTGTTGCTGGCATCTTCCGATTTCTGAACACTCATATTGTTTACCCTTCTTTATCGCTCACCAAAAGATTCTCGGATATTAGTAAATACTGGTTTCCACAAATATTGAAAAATAGTTTTATCACCAGTCACGATGTCTGCCTCTCCCGTCATACCAGGTAATAGGCGTAGCATTTCAGGATTATTGCCAAAATAAGGTTTGGGTATATCGATTTGAACCTTGTAATAGACTCCACCTTTTTCATCTGCGTCCGTCGTCGGTGATATTTTCCTAACTGTTCCATTAATAGAGCCATATCGACTGTAGTCATAAGCGTCTATTTTTATTTTGGCTAATTGACCTACTCGGACAAAGCCAATATCTCTGGGTGACAATTTCGCTTCCAAAAGAGCTGTTGCTGTTGTTGGTACAATGACAGCAACTGTTCCTCCCGGTTGTATGACACTTCCTGATGAAGAATTGGGAATCGATTGAATAATACCATCCACAGGTGAAATGATAGTGTCTTGCTGAATTTGAAGACTTGATGATTTGAGCCTTGCAGTAACCCCAATTAACTCCGAATGCGCGTCAGTACGTTGTTCCCCGACTTCTTTATATAGAGTGGCAATTCTCTGCTCTAACTGCCTATGTAGATTGTCGATGCTTCGCTCTACAACGCCTCGTCGCCCCTCCAAACTTTTTAACTCTCTAACATAAGAGTCATACTTCTGCTGAGTTTCCAACATAGTCAGCCTGGATACCGCCTGACTTCCTTTCTCTGAGTTCATCATTTTCAAAGATTGTTCGGAAGATCTAATCTGGTCTTTTAATGGTGGGATTTCAAAATCAATACTATGTAGCTCTGCTGTAGACTTTTCTATATCGGATTGTGACAATTGTACGATAGCTTCATATTCCTTATTCATCCTATCTAAACTTTTTAAGTGTTGTTCAACCAACGTTGGATACAAGTTTTTGTAACTTTCGTAGTTAGGCTCTCTTCTTTCAATAAAAGCATTGTACCTTTCTATCTTCAATTCCAGGTTAGCTTTTTGCCCTAGCAGCTCTTCCTCCACGGCTTGGCTATCAACAGAAACAAAGCTTGCGATCGTGTCACCTTTTTTAACTAAATCCCCCTCTGATACAAGTACAGAAGCCAAAGTACCGCCAGTCTGGGACTGAATAACTTGTTTATGTCCGAGGGGAATTACTTGCCCCTTTGCCTTGGCAACTTCTTCGATATTGGCAAAAATTGACCAAACCAAGACGGCAAAAACAGATGCAACAATAAACAACATAACACGCAGAATTAATTTCCTTTCGGAAGGCGCTTCTATTGCTTCGGTGAACTCATGTTCAGGTAAATAGCGATTATTTAACTCACGATTAGCCATTTTGCTCCCCTTGCTCGACCGCTTTCTCTGCTTCATTTTCTTTATTCATAATAGGACCGGTGTAAACAACTGATCCTTTATCCAAGATGATGACTTTATCTGCCTGATGAATTAAATCTTTGTCATGGCTACTAAACAAAACCGTGGTATTCCCCTTTAGCTGAGTCAGTGTTGATATAAAATCACGTTTGGCTTCGGGATTTCTGTTAGCAATAGGCTCATCCAGAACTAACAACGAAGAACGTTTAGCTAAAGCGACCGCTAAACCTACATAACCACTTTCGACCGATGAGAATACGCTGGCACCTTTGCCAAATACCTCGGCATTAACATCGTTATTTAATGCTTTCAGTATCGGCCCAGCACCCGCCTTAATAAGTGCCTCTCGAACTTCATCGTCAGTTGCTTCGGGACAAGCGACTCTTATATTTTGCGCCAAAGAACCAGGAATAATATCGGCATGAGTGGGACTGTATGCCGCCCAACGACGTAACGCCTCCGTGTCATATTGTTTACAGTTTTTACCGTTTACCATCACGTACCCAGCTTGAGGCTCTAAAACTCCTAACGCGGAGAGCAGCAAAGATGTTTTCCCACTACCATTTGGCCCAATAACGGCCACAATTTCGCCTGGTGAAATATCAAAATTAACCCCTGATAATGCAGGTTCACTCTCTGCGCTATACCTTAAAGTGACATGTTTAAAACTCATTGAGGGTGGATTTTTAATATCAGGTAGCTCAAGTCGCATTGCACTAAATTCAGTAGGTACTTCCATAAAACGATCAAATTGAGAGGCCGTTCCCTTAACCATCGCAATCTTCTGACGAGCAGAAAATGCAAGTTGAGCAGGACCTGTAATTCGCCAAATAAGCATAGTACAAGCGATAAGTGCTCCAGGAGTGATGCTTTGGTTCAAGGTTAAATAGATACCTGTAAACACCGTGACTAAAACGGTAATCAACCCCATAGCATGAGCAATCGCGGCATTTAACCCACTCCGTTTGGTGTAATTAAAATTTTGCCGTGAGTTCTCTTTTGCACGACGCATAAAATCGTTATACCAACCTTCTGGTTCTCCTGCTGCCTTCAGGTAGAGGATATTTTTTGATAACTCATTAAAGCTACTTTGGTATTCATTGGAAATAGTAGGTGTGGCTGCTTTGACATATTTTTCAACCAGCTTCATCACTAAATAAAACAGTGCCAGCATGACAATAGGTACAACAACTAGCCAACCGCTTAACAATGCAATCGTTAGAAGAACAACAATGGAAAACGGTAAGTCCAATAAGCCAGATCCTGCTGGGCCAGCCATCACTTTCCTAATATTCTCTGTATTTCTAATCCGCGACATATGATTAGCAAGCCCCACTCGAGAAAGTACAGATAGCGGCATACTCAACAATCGATTAAACGTAATTGAAGATAAATCTCTGGAGAATCGGTTGCTTGAAATGGTGACAATTTTTGATCGCAAAATACGACTAACAACCAACACAGCAAGGGCGATAACAGCGCCAGCAGCAATATTTGGAAGAATTTGAGGAGCGTGACCAGCAATAACTCGGTCATACACTGCCATTGTAAACAAAGGAATCGCTAAGCCGGTTAAACTGGATAACAGACTTAACCAGAATACAGGACGATACCATTTAGTTAACTTGGCATACTGAGTAGCAAAAAAACGCGATTTCTTGCCCATATCTGGCAGTGAATCAACGAGGAATACGTAGCCACCTTCGAGGCTTTTAGACATTACAGCCCAATGGTTTCTCTCATCTAGCGACTCAAAAGTACCATTATTGAGCCTCATGACCTGAGGTATTCCCTCCTCCGAAATCCAAATAAACGGTAACAGTAAATCTCTTAATGTATGTTTGTTGCACTTTTGTACACTTACATCAACCTGATGCTTTTTAAACAGTACATAGGCTTCAAGATAAGTTAATCCCTGATCTAAGACGTTTCGTTCAATATTGCTTGCTTGAACATTTAAACCCAGATGCTTAAATAACAGGATCAGTGCGGGTTTAAAGTTCTTTATAGGAGCTTTTTCATCTTTCATAAGTTCACTCCCTGTGTCGCTTCATTACTGATTATCCCATCGAGACCGATGTGTAGTTTCAAATCGCTGATAGCAGACATTTCGGTGAAATATGACGCAACGATAATCGTCATATTATTTCTTTTATCATTTAATAAATTTGACAACTTAGATTGAGAATCCGCATCCAGTGAAACCATTGGTTCATCCAGTAAAAGTATGGATGGCTGTTGAGATAATGCACGTATCAACGAAACCAGCTTCAGTGCACCTTTATTTAGGATTTGTCCCTGACCACTGCCTATTTGGGTCTGAAAACCATAAGGTAACTTAGCGATAGTTTCAGAAAGCCCTAACCTTTCTGATAACTCAGTGGCATAAGCTTCGTTTTCAGGATGAAACATCGTCATATTATCCATCACCGTTCCTTGGAAGAGTGACCCCCAGGGAGACACATAACAAACAGATTGTCTGAACTCAAAATCATCATGCTGAAACAAAGGTATGCCTGCTATCTTGATCACGCCATTTTCTACAGGATAGAAAGCACCGATAGAACCAAGAAACAGGCTGGCATAGCTCATTGGGTTTGAGGTAACTGTCGTTATCGAGCCTGCAGGTATTTCAACATTTATCCCCGTTAACTTGGCCCCTTTCTTTGAAGTACTGACTTGTTCGAAATGCACGGGCCCCAACGGTAACTTAGCCTGATAACTGACTTCTCTTGTAAATTGTTCTAAAGGAGCGCTCAACAGATTTTCGATATCCTGACTCACGACTTTCACTGAAGAGAATTTCGCTCGGAGACTACCGATTGAACTTAAAGGGGCTACAGCCCGCCCAGCTAAAATAGAACATGCCGCCAACCCACCTGTCGTTAAAGAGCCATCAAGAACAGATAAGCACCCAACAATTACAATGGTCAAAGTCGTCGCCAAAGATGCACCCTGTACAATTTCCTGAAGCCGAGACGAAAGCAAATCTACCTCCGTCTGAAGTCTGAATTGCGTATAGTTGAACTCTTTAAACCTATGAGTCATTCGCGCTTCTATTGCCAAAGCTTTTACGGTCGTTAACCCCGATAAAACTAAAACAAGAACACGCGTCCTTTCACTATCACTGACTGCTAGATTTTTTGTCGCTTCTAATAACTTTCTACTGATGACCCAGACCCAAATACCAGCGAGTACCCATACCAATAAAGGAACAGCAACAACCCAGCCTCCGATATAGAAAATGAGAAACAAAAAAAGAAGAATAAAAGGTACGTCCATCATGGCCACAGCAGCTTGACCAGAATATAAATCGCGCACTACAGCAATGTTTTTTATACCGCTAAGGATTTTTCCCGAACCCAGACTCTCTAAATATCGAAAATCTGATTTTAAAAGACGGTTAACTAACTTAGCCGTTACAGAATATTCATAATTTACGGCGGAAGATGCTAAGAACCAACTTCGGACATAGCGTAAAAGAAGCTCTAAAACTATCGCAATGCTGACGCCAATTAGAAGGACATTGGCAGTTCCATAAGCTTCGTTGGGAAGAATGCGGTCGTAAATCTGCAACATACTGAATGGCAGCGCCATCGATAGCAAATTGATAAATGTAGAAGAGAGCAACAATTGCGTGAAATTGTGATTGCTTTTCAGTACTCGAATGTGATCTATCAACAGAAAGTCCCTATTAATTAAAAGAGGTATCTATATGTTATAGAACAAAAAATATCAACATTCCGAGTTTTAGTGAATTTAATATTAGGAAACTATCTGAACGTTCAGTCCCACGTAATTTGCATTACTAAAAATATGTCTAATAGATTGAAATGAAGAATATAGCATTTAACTGAGTAACAAACTTTGGGGCAAAAAAGAGTCAGTCTGACGTTCTGACTCTTTTGAATGAAAATACATGGTATCGAGGAAGAGCTTAGGGAGCAGTGGCAGGTTACACTCGCTTACTCTTGGGACTGATGACCAGTCTTCTCCGCAAGCTTGCGCATAGCCTCGGCAAACGTTGTTGTCCCGCCTTTAGCTTTAACCTGTATCACTTTATAGCCCATTTTTTCCAGCGCTAGGCGCTCTGCCAAAACAGCTTTGTCATCTTGCTGACTACCCTGAGCAGGCTGATGAATGTAACACCCTTCTAGTTGACCATCTTCGACCAATTGGTGGTGTCTCAATGCATTGATATCGCAATTCATAGTAAGTCTTTTGGTTTTAATTAGGAGTACTGGGGTGGTTACATTCGCTTTAAAGGCTTAACCACGCTATCTAACCCCTCAATTTTGAGTGCTAAACAGAGCTGCAGCAGTTTACCCAACTCGCCTTCGGGAAAGCCTTTCTTATCGAACCACAACAAATACTCTTCTGGTAGATCAATCAATGCCCGCCCAGCATATTTACCAAATGGCATCGGCATACGAGCCAGTTTTATCAGGTTTTCTTTTTCTAACATCAGGCTTTACTCTGTGGATTCGGTCGTGACAGTTTACACTTTTCAAGCCAAAGACAACAACTAAGGCTGAGGCGTCACAGTATGAGCGTACTCTACCACGATTTGATTTCCTTCAATGTAAGCATTTTGGATATCGCCATCAACACTCATTCTGCTTTGCAGGTAAATTACTTTAGGTCCATTGGCTAAATCTTCTTTCAATGACGGAAACACATTATGAGGTTCCAAGCGCAATAAACGACAAAACTGGCTGACAAACGACATTGTCAGTGGTTTTTCACCACGTAATAATTGCGAAAAGGCAAGCTGACTCATGCCAAGCTTTTTAGCAAACTCCATCTGTGTTAGACGCATTTTTGACTTTTGTGACATCCAAGACTGATACAAAGCTTCTCTATCTTTATCAGTAAACTCCACGATCTTCCCCCACTCTAATTTGTTGGGTGAATTGTCGGTGTTTTGTCGTTAAGATTGTCAGCGCTGGGTTAATGAAAGTCATAACCGTGTTGAAACTGTCCTTTCGCGCTGGCTAGTTAAAAGAAGCGCCAAAAAAGCTACCTAATGTATCCGTCTGATCGTGATTATTTAGAACCAACTCAACATTAACCGCTTAAACCAATCGACTATTTTTTTAAACAGACCACCTTCTTCAACCGTTTGTTGCGCCACCAAATCAACGCGAGCAACTTGCTCATCCTCTAGACGGTAAATAACGCTGCCAACAATGTCACCTTTACTTATCGGAGCAATAAGATCATTTGAGTACTCTAGCTCAGCCGTTAGCTTGTTACTGTCCCCTTTTGCAAGTGTCAGCAATACTGGCTGGCTGATGCCAACAGGGAGATTATCAACCTTACCCATCCACACTCGAGCCTCGGCTAAAGTGTCATCGACACGAGAAGGCGCAACCGTATCAAAAAAGCGAAAGCCGTAGCTCAGCAATTGCTTACTTTCAGACTCGCGACTTTGAGTGCTGCTTGATCCCATGACCACCGAAATTAAGCGCATGTCGCCACTGGTGGCTGATGTCGCCAAACTATACCCTGCCCCACTGGTATAGCCGGTTTTCATCCCATCGACATTAAGGCTTCGATCGCGTAATAAACCATTTCGGTTGTACTGAGTGATGCCGTTATAGGTGTATGCCGTTTCGCTATACAAGGGGTAAATGTCTGGTAAGTCGCGGATAATGGCTTGACTTAGTATGGCAATATCACGAGGTGTAGAGTAAAGCCCTTCACTGTCTAGGCCATGAGGATTGGTAAACGCACTGTTTTTTATGCCTAAAGTTTGTGCCCAACTGTTCATTAAACTGGCAAACGCATCCTCACTGCCCGCTACGTGTTCGGCAATAGCCACGCTGGCATCATTTCCTGACTGAACAATCAAACCGCGATAGAGGTCCATCAGTTTGACGTCGGTAGCCACTTCAATAAACATCTTTGATGAGTCTGGAAAATTCTTTGCCCATGCATTGCGGCTGATGCGCACTTGGTCATCGAGTGAAATATTGCCACGGTTGACCTCTTGCCCAGCGACATACGCCGTCATTAGCTTGGTCAAGCTTGCAGGGTTGAGTTTGGTATCTGCGTTGTTCTCGACTAACACAGCACCAGTATGATAATCGATTAAGATATATCCCTTGGCGCCAAGAGCTGGAGGATCGGGAATAACCGTTGGTGCGGCAATCGCACCAAATGATATGGAAAGGGTGGTAAAGAGCGCTGAAGATTGAAGTAAACGCATAATCATGATGTGCAACGTCTCACTATAAGTGTTGATAAACTCACACAGTATAGACAAGCGGCGCAGAGTTTCAGCCACTTTGAAACTAATCGTTACTATTCAACCTGCTTTATCAGAAATAGCTCAAAGTCACGCTAGTAGATACAAAAAAGCCAGCGCTAAGCACTGGCTTGATATCAAGACTGAATAGGTTTAGGCAACTTTCAGCGTCTGTTGTTTTGCCATCAACTTCTCGCGATGAGTAAACCAAAAGTAAGTTGCGACGATAGAAAAGAACAGGTACGAAAGAGCAAACACAAACGGAGAACTGATTAACTGCTGTGACATACCCCAACTCACTCCTGCCACTGTGATCACAATCTTAGCCAAAAAACCGCTGATCAGCAGCAACAGAGCTAACTGTGGGAAACGGCTGCTACGAAACGCTAGCCAGTAACAACACCCGACCGCTAGGGTTGAGATGTACAAACCCAACAAAAATGAATGGAGGTGTTCAGCAGAAGCGATACCTGCAGTGATCGAAATAATAAATAGAATAAATAGTTTCATAATCGGCCTCGCTTTCTATGTCGAAAAAAAGCTCAATTCCATTTTTGCAATCTCATATTACATGTAGTTTCGCTGTTTATTGACGAAACACAAGTACTATTTATTGTCCAATTATTAACCAAAAAGTGATCTTTAACACCGTGTAAATAAGATGTTAAATATCTAATATCGTTCAACTCTTACTCTACCTTAACCCGTAGTAACAGCCATTAATGAAGTGTGATAAATGTTACAGTTAAATAACATTTGAAACATCTGAAAATATTTTATGATATGTGATAGAGCACATAATGATTAACGTTAAACGATCGTCACATGCCAAATCAAAAACTAAGTTTACGCTGCACGTAACAACTCATCCTGACTGCACAAAAAAATATAGTGTGAAGTTAACCACTGTTCGACGCTTTGCGCCTCGTATCAACTAAGACGGTTTGCTACTTTTGCGCCACCCAATATTACCTATGAACACTCATGCCTTCCGAGTTTCGAATTAACAAGATTGTAGAGATAGGCGACACCTTGCATCGCAGTGGTTGCGCCCCGTACAAACTTGAAAAATATACCCAGTTCTATGCCCGTAAACACGGTGTTGATGTCATGATCCAAGCGACACCAACCACGGTTAATTACCAGTTTCCAGATGACAACAATGCCGTAGTGATGAAGCGCCATCAGCCAGCCTCAATCAATTTGAGTTTGCTTGCCAACACTATTATTCGTATTAATCAACCCAGTAGTGAACCCGTCCCCGAACCGATTGGTTATCCTAAATGGGTCATCGCGCTGGCGAATATGGGGATTCCACCCGCATATTTGATGTTAGTCGGCAGTACTATCGACGCGATTTACTTCGCCGCTTTGCTTGGGTTTGTGGTGTGGCTAACTCAACAAGTATGCCGAGCACGACGCTCTATTGCTGCAGAATTTTTAGCCGCCATTTTGACTGGTATATTGGTCGCATTCTTTTCCAGCACTGGCCTCGCTATTCCAGTTTGGGCTCTGTGCATAGCCGCCATCGTATTGTTTGTTCCCGGATTGTCGATCGCCAACTCACTAGAGTGTTTAGCATTTAATGATCTCGTCTCTGGCACTAGCTTACTCGGACAAAGTGCCCTAACGCTGATAAAACTGTTTGTCGGCATTGTTATGGGACTAAATATTGGTGAGGCAATATGGGGGCAAGCAGAGTCATTAAAATACGTTAATGAAGTGCCGATGTGGCTGCATGTATTTGGTCTACTTTTGATTTCAATTTCATTGGGTGTGATCTTTAATGCTCGGCCAAAAGATATTCTGCTCGGTTTACCAGTCGCAGCGCTTGGCATGTGGGGGCCGTTATATCTTGGCTTCGAAAGTGGCTGGGTCGTTGGCACTTGGGTTACAACCGTACTCATTACCTTGTATGGCACCTGGGTGGCAAAAAAAATGGCGTTAACGGGGTCAATTTACATTGTTCAAGGGATCATTATCTTAGTTCCCGGCAGCCGCGTATTAGTCAGCGCAGGCCAATCGGTGTTTGAACAATCGATTTTACCGATACCGAGCATTGGTCTTTCGGCTCTGTTTATGTTCTCAGCCATTGTCGCAGGTCAAATTACCGCGTATTCGATCTATTCGCCTCAGATTGAGCGTTAAAGCCAACACACCCTCAACGATATTACTGACTTGCCATATAAAAAAGCCCTATTCAAACGATGCTCATTAAGCCACTTTTGAATAGGGCTCTCTGCCCTTATGTTTCATGTTGCGTTGAAAGCTTCCTTTGCCTTTTTTCGCTTTTTCAACTTTCGCCTTAAACAGGCAGCTCGTGACGATTGCTTTGAGCGCATTGTCTTTGATTTGACCCCGTCCAAACTCTACCTCTGTAGCGTTATTATCAACGGTAAATCGTTGTTTTCGCTTTGCCATAAAGCCTCCACATTGTTGTTTACAAACAACTGGTGATTGTTGCGTTTATACTCACTAAAGGTTAGCTTTCTTACCTAAGTCACCAGCCAAACGAATGTTACACTAATTATACCTAAATCAGTAATATTTTCGAAACTCTACCTAGCGCAAATTTCTAATGAAAACACCGCTTAAACCCAAACATTACTCCTTATTTTTATTGACTTAGTTGCACTTCGCATTAGACTGGTTGGCAGCTAGAAAACGGTTCTTGTTTATATTCGCCGTTCCGTTAGATTACTTGTATATCTGTCGTAACGTCGTGCGCATTAGCAATCTCCTTTTCCACGCTATCGATGCCGTATGGCTTTTACAAGATTTATCAAGGAAATACACTATGTCTAACACTGTTACTGGTACAGTAAAATGGTTCAACGAAACTAAAGGTTTCGGTTTCATTCAACAAGAAAACGGTCCAGACGTATTCGCACACTTCTCTGCAATCACTGGCGACGGTTTCCGTACCCTAGTTGAAGGCCAAAAAGTTGAGTTCACTGTATCTCAAGGCCAAAAAGGTCCTCAAGCTGAGAACATCAAACTAGTTTAATTTTAAACTAAACAGAATTTATGATAGCCAGCAGCTCGCTGGCTATTTTTTTATATATAAGAACAGGTTATGGCTCTCAAACCCACAATTTATAAATTTCGCATCTCACTTTCTGACACCAACCGAGATCTTTACGACTCTACACAATTAACCGTTGCTCAACACCCATCTGAAACCCTTGAGCGTATGATGGCGCGTATCTTGGCGTATTGCGTAAAATGGCAACCAGATTTAGCCTTAACCAAAGGGCTGTCGACCGTTGAAGAACCTGACCTATGGGTTAAATCTCTCGATGACCAAATTGAGCTTTGGGTTGAGATTGGCGAGCCGTCCCTAGATCGCCTTAAAAAAGCGTGTCGCTTGGCTAAGCGAGTGGATGTTTTCTCGTTCAATAGTAAGTCTGAAGTCTGGTGGGAGCAGAGCAAAAACAAAGCGCATCAGTACAATGCAAATATCTATCGTCTTGACAGCCAAGCGATTGAAGCCCTAGCGGCAACTGTCACCCGCACGATGGATCTATCGGTGATGATCTCAGGCAACAGCTTATTTATTGATACAGACCAAGGGTCCTTTGAAATTACCTTAGATACCTTACAAGGCCATGAATAAACTCAGCGAATGGCTCGGCACAACCCATGCTAATCAGCTTGAAATAGTGCAACATAAAGCTGCGGTGTATGAGCGGTTTTGCCAGCAACATGCACCACTGTTTGAACAAGTTTTGCAAGCCAAACCAGACACTGCCGCCGAACATCACTTACTCGGTGTGTTGACCAAAGCGCATATTGAAGCGTCCTGTCAGGTTGATGCTCAGCGCGAGTCTGCGGCGGCGATGCACGATGTTCTGCAAACTGGTTTAGGTGACGCCCATCGGCATAAATTCGAAGAGCAAGGCATGGCGCAATTGCAATTAGTCACGCACTTATGGCTGTATATGCAGGGCTATCTTAAAATGGATTTCAGTTTGGCCAACGAACATGCCGACTCCACTGCGCAACTGATCAATTCGATCACTAAAGACGATACCCAAGCGCTAAGAACACACTATCTTGAGAGTTATTATCTTGGTGATCTTCACTCTCCGCTCAAGCGTAAGTTCGGCATAGTAGCGCGCGTGAAACAGTGGCTCACGAAAAATCAATAAAAAGGCCCGAAACGGGCCTTTATTGCATGTTCGCTGTTGTTTATAGATAAGTATGCGGACCAAAAACTTCGTAATGAATTCGATCGCGCTCCACCCCAGCCTGTTCCAACTGACGTACTACTGACTCCATAAAGCCCACTGGACCACACAGATAGAAATCTCCTTTCGCCAAAGGTAGCTCTTTGGCAATCAAAGTAATATCGATCTGACCTGAAAAATCAGCCCCAGTTTGGTTTAAATACCAAGTGTATTGAGGCCATTGATTGCTTTGAGCAAGCTGCGCAGACTCTTGTTTAAAGGTATGTTGTTTGTCTCCATTACACGAATAGAGCACTGTCACCTCTTTCTTTTTCTGATGCGCTAATGACTGTATCATCGCTTGGATCGGTGTTACCCCGACACCAGCCGAAATCAATACGACTGGTTGACCCTTCTCTTGATAGAAAAAATCACCAGCTGGCGGATAGAGACTCACGACATCACCTTGATCAACATCATCATGTAAGTAGTTTGATACCACGCCATTGTGCGCTCCTACTTCACGCTTAACAGAGATGCGGTAATCTTGACCATTCGGCTTTTGCGATAACGAATACTGACGTATTTCCTTGTATTGACTACCTTTAGGTTTGAGTTCAATACCTATGTATTGACCTGGCTGGTAATCGAGTACCGTACCGCCATCTTCTGGGACCAACACAAAACTGGTAACGAATTCAGACTCAGGCTTTTTCTCTTTCACCACAAAACGGCGCGCATTTTGCCAGCCACCAACCGCTTGTTTACGCTGCAGGTAGAGCTCCCCTTCACGATCAATAAAGATCTGCGCTAAAAACAGATACGCGGCTGTCCACGCCTCTTCCACTTGTGGAGTGAAAGCATCACTGGCAAGCTCACGTAACGTTTCAATCAGGTGGTGGCCAACAACTTGATAGTGCTCCGCTTGGATATTAAAGCTGGTGTGTTTATGGGCAATGCGCTCTACAGCAGTTGTCAATGCTGACAGGTTTTCAATGTTCTTGGCGTAAGCTGCGATCGCTTCAAACAGAGCAACGCTCTGTCGCCCAGTCTTCTGGTTCGTCATATTGAAGATATCTTTCAGCTCTGGGTTATGGTTGAACATACGCTGATAGAAATGTTCAGTCAGTGCAGGGCCTGCAGACTCTAACAATGGAATGGTGCTTTTTACTACTTCAATATGATGGTTGTTGAGCATCTCGACTTTCTCCTCATTATTTTATTTTTCTGTCCTATTAAAAGCAGGATACATGCCAACTTATAGATACCCTAAGTTACTGGGTTTATTGATGTTTCACTGCCAAACCCGAGTCAAATAGACACACTGCTTGATGTCATTATGACTACTTAATGTTGCAATAACCTCAATGATATGGTTAATTTCACTGCATCACTCGTACGCACGGGGCTCGCTCGCCTCATCTCTTGGTACTGTATGCAAGATATCTCTGTTTCAACACTTATTGACATGACAATCAGTCTCGCTCGCGGAGACAATGATCAGGATCGTTTCAACAACCTTCTTGATGCTATTCGTAAAGCGATTCAGTGCGATTGCGTTGCGCTACTTTCGCTGCAAGGGGACACCTTAGTCCCTCTCGCGATGCAAGGTTTAACCCGAGATACATTAGGGCGTCGTTATAAGATAGACCAACACCCTAGGTTCGCACATATTTGTGCATCGAAAACAACGGTTAGATTTGACTCTGACTGCGAGTTACCCGACCCATTTGATAATCTATTGATCGACCATGACGGCGATCTTCCGATGCACTCATGCATGGGCTTGCCACTTTATTATGCCGATAAGTTACTAGGGGTCTTAACGCTGGACAGTTTAACTCCAGGTGCATTTGATCACTTTCCGAGTCGCAGCTTAGATGCCTTGTCTGCCATTGCAGCTTCAACGCTTAAAGTGGCGCTTACCGTAAGCCAACTTGAGCACCAAGCGAAGCAAACTCAGCAACGATTCGAAGAGCTCAATGAAGAGGCGTGGGAACGTGATGGCGGCGAAATCATCGGTGATAGCGCAGCCATACAGGCGCTAAAAGCTGATATCGAAGTGGTTGCCCCATCCAACTTCAATATTCTAATTCACGGCGAAACGGGGGTAGGTAAAGAATTAGTTGCCCGCAGCCTTCATCATCTGTCACCACGCAGAAAGCAGCCTATGGTCTATGTCAATTGCGCTGCAATACCGGAAAACTTGGTTGAAAGTGAGCTGTTTGGCCACGTTCGAGGCGCTTTCACCGGAGCAGATAAGTCTCGTCTTGGTAAGTTTGCTCTTGCCGATGGCGGAACCCTGTTTCTTGATGAAATTGGCGAACTGCCCCTTGCCGCACAAAGTAAAATCTTACGTGCGCTGCAAAACAACGAGATCCAACCTGTGGGACAAGACAAGGTCGAAACCATTGATGTTCGTGTGCTTGCTGCCACCAACCGCGACCTTAAGCAGGAGATTGATAAAGGCCACTTCCGATCGGATCTTTACCATCGTTTAAGTGTCTATCCCATTACAGTGCCCCCCCTGAGAGAGCGCGACGAAGACAGCGTGCTATTAGCGGGTTATTTCTTGGAACAAGCTAGGCGAAAACTAGGTATTGTCCAGCTTAAGCTCGGTAAAGACGCGCAATGGCTGCTCTCGAATTATAACTGGCCGGGCAATGTCCGCGAGCTTGAGCACGTGATCAATCGCGCAGCACTTAAAGCCCGTGCTCGCCGCCATCAAGGGACACTCATTACCGTGTCTGTCGAAGATATTGGCGAACTGCAATCGCTGGCTAATCTTGCCTCTTCAGCCCCCAGCAAAACACACGTTGCAACGCATACGTTAGATCCCGAATTAGGCCTTAGAGAATCAACCGATCAATACCAACGTCAACTGGTGTTAGCAGCGTTAACAAAAGCGGGATTCAATTGGGCTAAAGCGGCTCGAGCGCTGAAAACCGATCGAGCTAATTTAACCCGATTGGCGAAACGACTGGGAATACAGGTGACGACCCAACATCAAATCAAGGTGAGCTGAGTTTGCTGTACCGAAATGATCACATCTCAGATACAATACGTAACCTAATAGTTACTCAAATAGTCAAACAAGCTCAACAAATAGGATGGTTATGAAGTTTATCCGCTGGTTTTTAGGACGCGTGATCCTTTTACTCAACTTTATTTTTTCACCAAGTGGCGTCAAGCGCTCAACGCAGCAGCAACAGGTAGCAGACAGCAAAGCTCAATCTCTCGCTCTGTATCAGTTCGATGCTTGTCCCTTCTGCGTCAAAGTCCGCCGTGCCATGAAGCGTCAATCGGTCAATATCGAATTGCGCGATGCCAAAAATAATCCGACACACCGCGCAGAGTTAGAAGCGGGTGGTGGCAAAGTAAAAGTCCCTTGCCTAAGAATTGCAAAAGACGACAAAGTCGAATGGATGTATGAATCTTCAGACATTGTTGCCTACTTAGAGCGAGAGTTCGCTTAACTTCAAGCCCATTAGGAAGTGCCTATGTCATACGTTCCACTCAATATTTCGCATATCCAAGCTATTGTGTTTGATCTCGATAATACTTTGGTTACGTCCGACATGAACTTCTCATGGCTTAGAGAGCAAATTGGCTGTCCACAAGACAACGATCTGCTCTCTTTTGTTGAAAAAATCGATTGTCCAGACACCGCAAGCAAAGCGCATCAGCTTATTCTTGATCACGAACTGCAAGACGCCCAAACGTCTCAACCGATGCCTGGCTGTCACTCGTTGCTTAATTTCATTGACAGTAATCAGCTACACACAGCCGTTATTACCCGTAATTGTGCCGAAGCGACTCAACAAAAAATGGCCCATAATCAGTTGAATATTCAACGCGTAATTACACGTGAACATTATCCACCTAAGCCTGCACCCGATGCGTTGATTTCGTTGGCTAACGAATGGCAAATAGGTAGGCACCAGATCTTGTATGTCGGCGACTATCTGTACGATCTGCAAGCAGCTTTCAACGCCGATATGCCCTCGTGTTTAGTCACCCATGGTAACGCAAGCCCATTTACCGCACATGCATCACTAGTGATTGAGCATCTAACTGACCTAGAAACGAGATTTGCTCAGCGTATTTGAATCCTATATACCATCGGCGACACCCACTAAGATTTAAACACTTCATCGCTAAACCGACGATTAAAGTTCGCCAGCCCCTTGAAAATGGGCGACAGCGT
Organism: Vibrio pacinii DSM 19139; assembly: GCF_000711795.1. Taxonomy (GTDB): domain Bacteria; phylum Pseudomonadota; class Gammaproteobacteria; order Enterobacterales; family Vibrionaceae; genus Vibrio; species Vibrio pacinii. The sequence goes on from NZ_KL543978.1 coordinate 105,185, forward strand.
AACGATGTTGTAAGTATCGATTTAACCGAGGCTCTTATGTCTCGGTTATTTGTTTTCCCAAATAAAAAACCTTAACGGTAGCATGGCTATGACAAACACCTCTTCCTCTTCTTCGCTGAGACAGCAACTGTTCAAAATGACATGGCCGATGCTGTTTGGTGTGCTGTCTTTGATGAGTTTTCAATTGGTTGACAGTGCCTTTATCGGTCAACTAGGGGTATTACCGCTTGCTGCTCAGGGGTTTACCCTACCGATACAAATGGTGATCATCGGTATTCAAGTCGGATTAGGCATTGCCACTACCGCCGTAATCGCTAAGGCCATTGGAGCCGGTGACGATCGTTATGCGAAACAACTCGGCGGCTTGGTGGTCGCGCTCGGCAGTATCGGCGTTGCTTTGATTTGCATCAGCCTATACCTGTTACGCGAGCCGATTTTACTACTGCTTAGCGCCCCACAAAGTGTCTTTGCGATTATTGACAGCTATTGGATTTACTGGTTGGTAAGCTCTTGGACAGGTGCAGTGCTGTACTTCTTCTATAGTCTTTGTCGCGCCAATGGCAATACCATGTTGCCGGGCACGATGATGATGGTCACCAGCGCTCTCAATCTAATACTCGACCCGATCTTCATCTTTACGTTCGATCTAGGCATCAATGGCGCGGCCATCGCGACCATCCTCGCGTTTGGTATCGGCATCTTGTTCGTTGCACCTAAAGTGGCGCGCAAGCAGTGGATGAGCTTTGACTGGAGCGATCTTAATGTCGCTGACAGTCTTCGTTCAATCAGCCATATTATGGGACCTGCGATGGTGAGCCAATTGCTGCCGCCATTATCTTCGATGCTAGCGACCAAACTACTCGCAAGCTACGGCACTGCAGCGGTTGCAGCATGGGCATTGGGATCGCGCTATGAGTTTTTTGCTATCGTCGCAGTACTGGCACTGACGATGTCGATGCCACCAATGATCGGCAAACGTCTTGGACAAAATAATCTCGCTGACATTCGTAAACTGGTCTCGATAGCGGCTCAGTTTGTGATAGGGTTCCAACTCGTTATCGGCCTGATCACGTTAATCAGCTCAGGATTACTCGCCAATCTTATGACCAGCGAGTCGCAAGTAGGCAACATTCTCAACTATCACTTAATGGTGGTGCCATTTAGTTTAGGCCCACTTGGCATCTGTATGTTGATGGTCTCTGTCTCAAATGCTCTGGGCAAGTCTTATACCGCGCTGACCATCTCAGCACTGCGCTTGTTTGCCTTCTTCCTGCCATGCTTATGGTTAGGGTCACAATGGGGTGGTATCGAAGGCCTGTTCTGGGGCGCGTTTATTGGCAACATATTGGCGGGGGCCACCGCTTGGTTGATGTACCAAAAAGCGCTCCGCCAGATAGAGCAAAAATTGCTCTTTGTTCAATAAATAGCCGTTGTTAACACAATAAAAAATGCCGAACACAAATGTGAACGGCATTTATTAAATCGCTTATCGAAGATGGCTAGCTGCCAATTTGGCTATTTTGATTTTCTTTGCTGCTCTTTACGGGCCAGTTTCTCTTGTCGGCGCTGCGCAATCAATTGATCCGCTTCACCACCCACATGAGTTTCTCCACGCGCATTTGCCAATTGAACTTGTTTTTCGCGTTCACGGAAACGTGCTTTCTGCTCATCAGTATGCTTGTCGATACACTTAGGGCAACTCACACCTTTCTCAAACGCCTCGGATTCGATATCTTGCTGAGTGATTGGCAAGCGACATGCGTTACACATCTCATACTCACTTTTCTCTAACTGGTGGTTAACCGCAACTCGGCCATCAAACACATAGCAATCGCCTTGCCACATGCTCTTTTCTTCTGGCACCTCTTCAAGATACTTCAGAATACCGCCTTCAAGATGGTAAACCTCTTCAAAGCCTTGCTCTTTCATGTAAGCCGTCGATTTCTCGCAACGAATACCGCCGGTACAGAACATCGCAACTTTTTTGTGTTTGGTTGGATCCATGTTTTCAGCAACGTACTCTGGGAACTCACGGAAGGTTGCCGTTTTGGGATTGACTGCGTTTTTGAAGGTGCCTATTTCAATTTCGTAATCATTACGAGTATCGACAACAAACACTTCAGGGTCAGAGATAAGATCGTTCCACTCATTCGGTTTAACGTAAGTACCCACCACATGGCGAGGATCAATGCCTTCCACACCTAATGTGACAATTTCTTTTTTTAGTTTCACTTTGCTACGGTTAAAAGGCTGAGTGGCTTCAAATGATTCTTTGTACACAATATCAGCTAATCGCGCGTCCTGTTTGAACCAAACAATGAGAGCATCAATGCCTTCTCGAGTCGAAGCAACGGTGCCGTTTATCCCTTCACTAGCCAGCAATAAAGTACCGCGTATTTGATGCTTTTCCATCAACGCTTTTAGCGACTGACGAAGTTCAACATAATCTTCAAGGCGCACAAACTTATACAAGGCACATACTACGTAATCTGTCATTTCTTTTCCTTATAGCGACTTGGATCGTAAATCCAGAGCTTTTGGTTTTAATCGCAGCGAGTATAACCAAGTGTCGCAAGGACAAATACGGACAATTATTGAGGATATTAGCGTCCACATCAGAATGCGATCCTAACGCATGTGTCATATCAATCCGGGAGTGAATTTCGGATGGCGATGAAATCACCCCAATTATCTATCATTAGTTCGACCAATTTGGGCTCAAAATGCTTACCTTTTTGAGCTTCTATTTCTTGCATAATCGCTTCATCGGTCCAAGGTTGTTTGTAAGAGCGTTTAGACCCTAAAGCATCAAATACATCGGCTAACGCGGCAACACGCCCACTGACCGGAATCAACTCGCCACTTAATTGGTTAGGATAACCGCTGCCATCCCATTTTTCATGATGGGTGCCGGCAATTTGTTTGGCTACATTGATCAAACGACGTTTGGAGTGGCTAAGGATTTCAACGCCATACTCTACGTGTTTTTGCATAATCGTCCATTCCTCAGCATCAAGCTTACCGGGTTTATGTAAAATGCTATCGGGAATTGCCACTTTGCCAACATCATGGAGAGGAGAGGCATACTTGATCATTTTGGCTTCTTGCTCAGGCAAACCGTATAACAAGGCTAGTTTTTCACATATTAACGATACGCGTTGTACATGTGCTCCCGTTTCTTTGCTTCGCGCCTCAACGGCGTTCGCTAGGTTAAAGACCAGCTCTTTCGATGTTTCACGGATATCGGTTAACAAGGTGAGGTTTTCAAAGGTTAAACCAATATTCTGCATATAGATTTCGAGTAGGTGTTTGTCTAGATCAGAAAGGTCACGATTTACATTGACATACAGTAAGCATTCCACACCATCAGCATCGTGGGTATACAACACATACGCATCACCATAATTGTTACTTTTTGCTTTTGCTAGTGTTTGTCGACAACGCTCGGCCACCAACTCAGGGAGACGCTCAAACGCACATTCTGAATAACAATCGATATAGTCACCCGTAGCCGCTAACATTAGTGCACGAGCCTCCTCACCATGAGGTAACGGATGAACGAGGCAGTAAAAAGCCGATTTCTCCAATTTAAGTAAAGAAGTCACTTGTGACAAAACAGCTTCAGCGTAAGCTTGTAAACTATCGGTATTTTGAACATAAGAGGAAGCTTCAATGACTTTTCTCAACCCTTCTTTCTGTTCCTCAATCAAGCATAAATCACGGTAACTGCGCAGCATAGAATAAAGCAGAGTCTTAAGCTTTTGAGTAGTAAGTTCGGTTTTTTCTTTATAGTCATCAATATCATATTCACGTATCACCACATCTTCTGGTGCTTGCCCCGCTTGCCCGGTACGAAGAACCAGTCGAGTCAGTTTATTACCAAGATCATTACGGATGAACTTCACTAATTCGAGGCCCGCGGTTTCAGATTCCATCACAACGTCTACCAGAGCAAGGGCAATATTGTCATTTTGACGACAGATCAATTTGGCCTCTTCACCCGATAAAGCCGACAATAAATTTAATCGCTTCCCTTCAAACTCAAAGTTAGCAAGCGCTAATTTAGTCACTTGGTGCATTTGTTGTTCATCATCAACCAACAGAATATTCCACTGTTGCTCCGATTTATTGGATTCTATTGGCGTAGTATTGGTCTGATCGTCTACTGTTATTTTATCCGCAAAAAAATTCATTGCTTACCATTCCCAGAACTATATTAATACTTAAGGTTTAGCACAAAAAAATTACTAATGGATTAATTGATTAATATAAATAGCCGCATCCGATCAGTCATTACCAAGCGGAGCAAAAAAGTATTATTGCTTCACGACTGTTTGGCAATCTAGTTAATCAAGTGATAACCACAACAACATGTTAGGTGATTTTCGTAACAGAAAAACGTATCATCCAGCGTACTTATTCCTCAGCCCTTTAAAACATGAATTCCCATAACCATCACCCTATTCAAGGGGCGAGTTGGATGCTAGCGGCAGGCTTTGCTTTTGCTATCGTCAACAGTCTCGCGCAAGTTGCTAGCATTAACTTTGGTCTCTCCTCAACAACCGTCGCTCTTGTTCAATACGCGATTGCCTTGGTGGTTATTTTACCCTATTTGAAAACCCTTGGAATTCGCCGTTCGCTTCGCACTCAGCATTTAGGCATGCATGTTTTTCGAGTCTTTCTTTCGGTGATCGGAATTCAACTTTGGTTATGGGCCTTGGCCTATCCTGTACCAATTTGGCAAGGTATCGCACTGCTGATGACCTCACCTTTGTTCGCCACGGTTGGTTCGGGATTATTCTTGAAAGAGAAGGTTGGTTTTGCCCGTTGGGGAGCAACCTTGACTGGCTTCATTGGCGCAATGATCATTTTACAACCTTGGGCAAGCGACTTTAGTTGGGCAACACTACTCCCTGTTGGTGCCGCGTTCTTTTGGGCATGCTACTCACTGATGGTGAAAAAACTCTCTTCAGACGACTCACCTTCTACCATGGTGGTTTATCTACTTATTTTGATCACACCTTTCAATCTGTTACTTGCTGTGCCAGATTGGCAAACACCTGTCGGCGGTGAGCTATGGCTAGTATTAATCGTCGCAGGCGCGATGACGGCTTTGGCTCAGTGGGCTATTGTTAAGGCATACTCGGTGGCAGATGCTTCTTTTGTCCAACCGTTCGATCACGCCAAGCTGCCGTTGAATGTGTTGGCAGGCTGGCTGGTGTTTAGCTGGGTACCACCTGGCCGTTTGTGGCTCGGGGCGGCAATTATCATTGCATCTGTCGCCTTCATCACCCATTGGGAAACAAAAAAGCCAACCAAGTGAAAGAAATTACCGCTGAGTTCGTTCTAATTAGTCATAGTATTTACGGGAGAGAACCCTATGGCAGATCCAATCAAATTAACCCTTTACCGCTGGGCAGGAAGCTGGGGCCCTTTTAAGGTCAATATTCCTTGCGGGGAATGCACCTTGACCAAAGATATTCTAACCGATGTGTTTGAGAATGAATTGGCTGGCATAGAGGTTGAACTTGAGGTTAAAGATTGGCTCTCTCACTGGTGGGAACCTTTAAAAGCCGGCTCCTGGCATGCTCCGATTGTGATGGTTGAGGGCAAGGTCATTAGCCAAGGCGAAGCGTTAAATCGCGGTGTGCTGGTTCAATCGGTGATTGCCGAGTGGACCAAACGTGACACCTTGAAAGGAAATATTGTCTACGGTAAAGCAACCTGCCCTTATTGTGTTAAAGCGAAAAAATTACTTGATAACGCAGGAATAGAGTACCAATACCACGATGTAGTTAAAGACAGCGCCGCGCTGTATCGTATGATTCCAGAGGTAAAAGCCATTATCGGCGAAAAAACGCCAGTAACCGTGCCGCAAATTTGGCTCGATGGGCATTATATCGGTGGTGCCGATAACCTTGCGGCTTGGATTGAAGAGAAAGGACTTAATAAAGTTCCTGATAATGTTGTCTCTTTATGACTAAGTCATCTTTATAGCCAAGTAAAGTCCCAATAAACACAAAGCCTCGCTAAATTAGCGAGGCTTTGTTTTGCTCAATCATAGACAGGTTCGTGACCCTATCATTGAGCATGAATGCCAGTTCACAATTGCGATTACTTCGCCATTTTTTTCATCATGCGTTTGATGAAAGAAGCTTTCTTCGCTTTAGGCTTGGCGTAAAGCGCATCGTGCATGGCTTGTCTTGCGATCATTTGACCTAAATATGCATTGCCTAATTCGTGATTCATGAGTCTCTCCTCGATAGTAAGGAGTGTGATTTTAATCACATTTAATACAAAATCAAGATGTAGATCACATTATCATCAAGCACGCTTGGGTTGTTGATAGGTTTTACCCGCAGCTTGGTAGGTATCTTTACGTTTTACATCAAACATCGCTTCAAAGAACCAAGCAACGAAACGAATCACATCATCACCCTCATCCATCACATGCTCAACAAACTCTTGTTCTTCGCCCTGCTCGTTTTCCTGCAACGTAACATGGTAAATACGTCTTGCTCCTTCAGTTTCCGCCAGCGCAAACTGACCCGTTAATGAATCTGCCGCCTGCGCCACTTCTTGATCATCGCAAGTTTTGAGTATAGCCAATGCTTGAGGTAAAGTTTGTTGCTCGCACAGTGACAGTACCAGTGCTTCAAATTGATTGTATTCCATCAGATTTCTCTATCGCAGATAATTGCGCGTATTGTACGTCAAGCCAACTCTTGTTGCACATTATGATTGGCCTTGGACAAACTCAACACCGTAGCCATCGTACACGCACATAGCAGATAAAAAATGCCCATTGCATACTGACTGTGTACCCAGCTTTCAACCAAATAGCCACCGAGCACTCCGGCTAAACACATCTGTATTGATCCCGAAAGCGCTGATACCGCACCCGCCTGACGTTTATGAGGCTCAAGCAATAAGCTGATCGAGATAGGGAATGACAAGCCTTGCGCAATAGCAAGTAAGGTAAAAGGCGCGACTAAGTTTATCAAGCTTGCTGGTGCCAATACTAACCAGATACCCGCAAGCATCAACAATGAAATCGCTATAGAAAGCAGTTGCTTAGAAGATAAATAGCGGGTAAGTACATTGAGGGTTAAGCTACCAATCATCAAACCAGCCGATGGAATAATCATTATAGAACCATATTCCGCAGCGGTTAACCCTAGCTCATGTTGCAATAAAAAAGGCATCACCGACAATGACACTAAGCTTGCTAGATAACTCACCCAATTGTAACTCGCACTGGTCAGAACTTGTCGGCTGGTAATCAATTGACGGTAATTAGACACGACCTGACGCAAACTGAAGCGCGATTTACCGTAAGACATGGTTTCAGGTAATACAAAATAACCTAAAGTAAAAATGGCCATTAGATAGCACAAAACAAACATAAATACCGACTGCCAGCCAAGATAAAACGCCAGCCAGCCTCCGATGACCGGTGCAAGAATCGGCATAATCGAAGCGGTGACCGATATATAGGATAGTGCGCGAGTCAGTTGCGCTCCATCATAGCTATCACGCAACACACTGCGCCCCAAGACAGACGCACTTCCCGCCCCTAAGCCTTGTAATAATCGACCGAGAATAAGTGATTCAAGATGGTGAGAAAATAACAAGCAGATCACAGTTCCAAGCAGGTAAATACCTTGCCCAAGGATAAACACCGGACGACGACCAATCGCGTCTGAGAGTGGACCATAAAATAGCTGAGAAGCCCCAAAACCGACCAAAAATAGTGTCACCAAAAGTTGCACATCAGCCTGGCTTGCTTCTAGCGTCTGACTAATCAAAGGAAGTGAAGGTAGATAAATACTCACACCAACTTGGCCAGTTGCAATTATCATCATCGCCAATACGATCGGCATTTTTCTCATTCACATCTCCCCAATTAGCCCTGTGTCAGCAGTGTAGATTAATCACTAGTAAATGATAATATATCGAATTGGAAAGTAATTAGTTCCCATAAGGAATTAATAGGAGGGTCTATGGATTGGTTGCAAAGTGTTCAGAGCTATATTCGTGTTGTTGATGAAGGCAGCTTTAATGGCGCAGCACGTAAACTCAACACCACCAGCTCAGCAATCAGTAAACGCATTCACTGGCTTGAAGAAAGAATTGGTGTCCAATTACTCAAACGTACCACGCGTTCGGTCACTCAAACTGAAGCTGGCGCACTGTTCTACCAAAGAGCCAAAGTACAAATTGATGGTTGGCAGTCGGTCCTCGACGAGACACGCTCGGTATCGCAATCTCCAGCCGGACTACTCAAAATCGGCGCTACTCTTGCGGTAGGTTCGAAATTTCTGGTGCAGTATCTCAACGACTTTTTGCAAATGTACCCCGATATTCGAATTCAGTTGATCACCACGACTCCGGGACAACTGCCGACATTAAGCTTGGATCTCTTCATTAGCCGAGAAATTGAACAACTCAACTCACTTAGCTTCAAAGCCAGCCCTTTATTTGAACATCGAGCAGGATTTTATGCGTCTCCTGGTTATATTGAAGAGTTTGGTCAACCTTTGCAGCCTCAAGATCTTACGCAGCACAATATGTTGATATGGGGCGAGCGTACTCAACGTGAAATCACCCTAACAAACGGGCAAAAACTCAACTTAAGTGGCAACTTTGCGACCACCAACCCTGAAGCGCTGTTTTATGCGGCCAAAAGTGGCATGGGATTACTGCTGACCAATGACGTCATGATCAAAGAAGATCTTAGATTAGGCGCGCTCAAACGCGTATTGCCGGGTATCACTGCAGACGAGGCGATTGTCTATGCTTATTACCCTAAACTTGACTATCAGCATACTCGAACACAGCTCTTCCTTAACTATCTAAAACAAAGACTTAAACAAGAGCAGCACTAACACTATCGATGGATTATCGATTTAGGTTTGCAATACTATGCGACTAATACCATATTTATTAGGTAACCCAATCAACGGATAAGTGGCGCAAGCCACACTAATAAGTGAGTTACCCATTATGGTTAGGACAACGTCGATTCAGATGTCATTAAATGTTGAGACCCTTAATGATATTCTGAGTTTAGATGGGCTAAAACTACTCAACAAAGCCACCCACGAGCTGCGTCAATCCTCAGGGGCACTTTGTACCTGCGTGATAGAGTTGGATCAATTTACCGCGAAATCGAATCTTATTGCCAGTGCATCAGACCAAACATTAAATCGTCGTCTGTGCCTTACTCCAATCAGTCGTACAGCGTACACGTTTGTAAGCCAATCAAATCAGCAGGCGATTGTCTGTCAAAGTGGGGCTTGCCAGCAGCATAGTACCGAATCTTTTATTCTTGATAATGACATTGAATCTTACATCGCAATCCCACTTAAAGCCCAAAACGGCGAGATATTAGGTATTCTCCTTTCGACCTATACGCACAAACTCGCAAGTCGAGACATTGAATCGTTAACTTACTACCACAAATTGATCGCCAATATTGTTGCCCATCATCTCAAAGCAAAATGGTTAACCGCACGAGCAGACTCTTTGGTCGACCAGCTCAGTTATGAAGTTTCCCACGATAATTTAACTGGTTTACTCAACCGCAGCTATCTGTCTGATACTCTTCAACGACTGATCAGTGAAAATAAGCAGCAATTTACTCTGGCCTACCTTGATATTGACAACTTTAAAACGATCAATGATTTGTATGGCAACTATATTGGTGATCAGATCATTAAATTTGTCGCCACCACCATCAAAGAATCCATTCAAGACAAACATTTAGCTTGTCGAATCGCCGGAGATGAGTTTGCTTTTATCAGTCGTTCGCGAGATCCCTTTGCGGTCTGTCACGAGATCATCCAACGCCTTGACAAAGGTTATCAGGACAACACCCATAATATTCAGTTTAATGTCAGCATAGGGCTAGCGACGAATAGCGATCAAATACATTCGGCTGATCAAATTCTCAACAATGCCAGTTTAGCGCTTAAAGACTGTAAGCAGACCAAGCACACCAATGTGCAGTGCTATGACACTCATCTGAGCGCGCAATACCACCGCCGCGCTCTCGTCATCGATACTCTACGTAATGAATTAAGCCGAGATATTAGTAGCAGTGAAATTTATGTGGTCGCTCAACCTATCGTCAAAAGAGAAAGCGATCAATGGGACTATTATGAGATTTTGGCGCGTTGGCAGAGCAAAGCACTTGGGCATGTCTATCCGGTCGAATTCATTGAAGCCGCTGAGCAATCTGGGTTGATTGTCAAACTTGGCGAGCGGATCATTGAATTAGCATGTAAAGCCAAATTTGAACTTGAGCAAGGTCTAGGCCATCGAGTTAGTTTGAGCATTAACTGCTCAGCGAACGAGTTTCACAACTCTAATCGATACCTTCAGCATTTAATGAATTGCCTAAAAGATTACGACTTCTCTCCTCAAGATTTTACCATTGAACTAACAGAAACCGTGCTGCTAATACGGACCAACGAGGTACAACAAATACTGAGTAAGCTACGTCTTTTAGGCTTTAAAGTTGCACTGGATGACTTTGGCACTGGCTACTCAAGCCTTAATTACATTCATAGTTACCCGATTGATTGTATAAAAATTGATGCGAGTTTTATTCGTAATATGCTTAGCAACGAAACGGCCGAACGATTGGTGTGGCTGATGGTGCAGCTTTCTCAGCAACTGGGTGTTGCTCTGGTTGCTGAAGGCGTTGAAGATAAAGTAACGTTGGATAAATTGTATCAAATGGGCTGTACTTGGATTCAGGGCTACTATTTTTCACGTCCAGAGAAACCCCATCAACTTATCGAGAGGCATTTACTCCGCCTCGAAGCACAACGAGTCTCTAACGGCTAAACGACAAAATTGAAGCGAAAGCGACCGTTTAGCCTTTGTCATCACATTGCCGCGCTGTTACCCTTTTTAAACTAATGCTAACCCACAATTTAATAGTTAATAGTGCGCTTTCTCACTCAATAAGCGGGCGACATTTTCTGTCGTAAGTTGAGAAACATCTTGCTTGCGACTCAGTGCTGAACGAATGTCAGTACTGCGAATTGCCACTTTTTCTGGGCAACTGAGTAAAGACCAGCGACGAAGGATTTCATCACAACGATGAAACTTACTAAAGTTAAATAAATTGTCAGGGCCAACAACAAAGGTCAGCTCAGCCTCTGGGTGACGTTGCTCTAATGCTTCTAAAACGGCAAACGTAGTAACACTTTGTTCTGGCTGATAAAGACACTCTTCAACATCACTGCGCATGACGTATGGCAGGTTCAAGTCTGCGATGAAAACATCGACTAGTTGACAACGTATTGAGTAATCAAGCATCTGTTTACCCCAAGCATGAGAAATACTCGGTAATAACAAAACCTGATCGAAATGGGATAATGATTCAATCACACTTTTGTGACCTAAACTTGGCGGATTAAATGCGCTTCCAAACACGGCGATTTTTTTCATTTCTCTCATTCACTATTAATGAAAACTGTGATCACGGTTTTCTAATTCGTTGTTTAAGGTATGATACGACAAGGTGAGTTTAACACGTCCCCTTCAACGCTGAGAATCCCAGATGAGGTGGACCTGATAAAATTACCGTTTTTGGTTTTGTTTTTTTAGATATATTGCTTGCAGGAAGGATACATAATGGAACAGTTGATTCGCGATGAAATGCGTGTTCTGCCAACGATTGACCCTCAATTCGAAATCTCACGCCGCGTGGACTTTATCAAACGCAAACTCCAACAAGCTGGATGCAAATCTCTTGTCCTCGGCATCAGTGGCGGTGTCGACTCTACAACCTGTGGTCGCCTAGCTCAATTAGCCGTTGACCAACTCAATCAAGAGATCGAGGGTGGCTATCAATTTATTGCTGTGCGCCTACCTTATGGTCAACAAAAAGACGAAGATGAAGCGCAACTTGCCTTGCAATTTATTCAGCCGACGTATTCTGTGTCAGTCAATATTAAACCGGGCGTCGATGGGCTTCACACGGCAAGTCAAACAGCGCTTGAAGGTACTGGCTTGCTACCTCAAGACAGCGCAAAAGTTGACTTTGTTAAAGGTAACGTAAAAGCACGCGCACGTATGGTTGCTCAATATGAGATTGCAGGCTTTGTCGGTGGGTTGGTCATTGGTACTGACCATTCGGCTGAGAATATTACCGGGTTTTACACCAAGTTTGGAGATGGTGCCTGCGACATGGCTCCACTGTTTGGCTTAAGCAAACGTCAAGTTCGCCAAGTTGCTGAAACCTTAGGTGCCCCTGAGCAACTAGTCAGAAAAGTACCTACCGCAGATCTAGAAGAGCTGGCACCACAGAAAGCCGATGAAGAAGCTCTTAATCTGACTTACGACCAAATTGATGATTTTTTGGAAGGTAAACCTGTTGCGCCAGAAGTCTGTGAGCGTTTGGTCCACATCTATACCGTTACCCAACATAAGCGTGAGCCGATTCCGACAATTTACGACTAATCATCGTTAGATCTATTTTCGCCCTTATCATTCGATAAGGGCTTAACTTATTGTTTGTCGTAGTCAAATAAAGTTGCACACCATACTAATAGCGACGCATATGTGCGCATAAGGCTAACTGATATCTTTCGTCAACGTAAGGCTAAGCCGTCACACAATTTACTATTTGTTGCTATTGATCACTAGCTAGTCGCGAGCGTTTTCACTACACTATGCTGGCTTAAGCACTCAATCTACCTATCTGTGGTGACCTCTGGCCGCCTGAAGTGCTTGATTTAAAACCTATCGACGCAAAATAGTGTATTCATATATGGAACAAGATAAGTTTACTAATATTTATCGATTGCCAACGGCTATCCAGATCCGAATCGGTAAATGGCAACAAACCTTCAATGGCACCTCTGATCTGATTATGCATCAGGCAATCGAAGTGCGTAATAAGCAATATCGCAAACCTACCTTTCTTCCTTCTGGTTGGTGTGTGCAGCGATTCGACCAAGAAACTATTTCGATCACCAATCACGGTAAATATATTCAAACGGCGATGCGTACTATGCTTGACCGTAAGGTGTCATATAAGCGTATTTACCTTTCTCGTTTGCCCATAGAACAAGCACAACCCGGATTAATCGCGTTTAAACGCGAGTGGATTTCAAAACACAACCGAGTCGCAGATAAATACAACCAAATTAAGAAAAAGCAATTTATGCGCTACGCCAACGAAGAGGCCGATACACTCTACCCTTCCATACCGAAGGGGGAATTTGATGTCACTTTGTGGAACAAACTGGTGGTTTCACTACTAGGAAGTGCGAATAAATTCGACAACCCTTACTTTGTTAAAAAAGCCAAAGTTTGAGTCAAAAAAGCCAAAATCTGATCAATCAAAGGCAGCATAGTGCGCCTTTGATTCCACTCATCGTTAATATTTATCCAGAATTTCTTGGTAACGACTGCTCCCTGATTGATCAGTTTGCTTAAGGAGATCTAATCCTTTTTGGAGCTTTTCGACAACAGCGGGATCACTATCTCGGTTAACCGCAAAATAGACATCGCCCTTTTTAACCACATACACCGGCTCAAATAAATCAGCATCAATCCCAACTTGTCGAGCCCACCAGTAAGCAGCACGCTCGGCATACACCAATAAATCAATTCGCTTTTTCAGGAGCTGTTCAGCCAGCACCGTCACATCGATAGCTTCTTGCATCGCGGCACGCGGAACCCCCAGTTCCAGCAAACTCTGCTCACCGATGTCATCACGTATGGCACCAATACGGTATTTGGCCATATCTAACGGTTTATCTATTTTAATATTGTCTCCTCGACGCGCAAGGACGACAACTTTGATGTCCACGATAGGGCCAACCCAATAAAAAAGCGCCTCCCGATGCTCGGAACGCGTTGTGGAGAATAGAACCGTGTTTTGGCGCGTTAACACTCGACGATAGGAGCGGGCCCAAGGCTGTAAGGAAATTTGCGACAAAGTAATAGGCTCTCCTACCAATGCACTTGCCGCCAGTAAAATATCGACCGAATAACCCGTTATATGATCATCTTTAATAAAATTGGCTGGGGGGTAAGCCTCTGTAAAAAACTCCAGTTCTCGAAGGTCGTTTTCAGCGCCGACAGCCGATGATATTGACAACATCAACGACAAAGCACAGGCCGATTGGCAAATAAAATTACGTACAATCACAGGCCATCTCCATTCAGCGTCTCAGTTAAAGTTAGTTCACTCAACCCATAACTTCTAAGCACAATGATAAATTAATGCTTAAAAAGTAATTTTAATTGGCCAACCTGTGGCGCTTTTGCCACCAAATACACCGCGCCAGCAGCGCACATAAAACCGAGCGCACCAAGAGCGTCAAACGACTCGTCAAACATTAACCACGCTTGCACCGCCGTGGTCGGCGGCACTAGATAAAACACCGACGCAACACTGGACGACGCACCGTGCTCTACCATGTACAAAAGCAGTAAAATCGCAACACAAGACAGTACCACCACCAACCAAACTAACGTTAGAATCAATGAATAGTTCCATTCAACCTGCATGGTTTCAAAGCTCACCGCGTAAGGGATGAACAACATGCCCGCCGCAAAATATTGAATAGCCGCACTGCCGACCATATCGACACCTTGGCAGTACTTTTTCTGATATAGGGTTCCCAAAGTAATACCAACCAAAGAGACCAAGCACACCACGACCGCTAAGGTGCGATGCTGATCTGACTGCCAGTCCACTTTGCCCATCAACACTAAGCTGATGCCGACAAAGCCAAGCATCAAGCCAAGCCATTGCGATGGCTTAAAGGCATGCTGGGTAAAACTCACCAATAGCAACACGGTCAAAATCGGTTGTAAGCCAACCAACAATGAACTCAATCCCGCCGGCATACCGAGACTAATCGCCAAATAGGTACCCCCAAGATAGAAACCATGAATTAATACCCCAACCACCGCGCAGTGGAATAGCATTTTTCCCGTTGGGATTCGTCTGCGTAGTACGACAACAAGCAGTAGAAATAGCGCAACATTGGCGGTCATACGAATCGAAAGCAAGGTCGCAGGTTCAGCGTATTGAAGACCAAACCTTGCGCCGACAAAGCCAGACGCCCACAACACAACAAATATAAAAGGAATTAATCGAACTAACATCGCCTTTCCTCTGGCTTTTTGATTAGATATCAGGCTACTTTATTGGGTACAGAAAAATCATAAAGACACAGATTGGACTTTTTATATGGGTACAGATGGATGGGCATCAACAATAAATACGTAATGGTCGAGGACCATATCAAAACTCGAATCCATGCAGGACAACTGTCCAACGAAGACAAACTACCGTCAATCCGCGATTTGAGTAACGAGCTAAACGTCAGTAAAAATACCGTGATTCGTGCTTATCAAGAGTTAGAAGGACAAGGTGTTATCTATGCGGTGGCGAAATCAGGTTATCGGGTACAGACACCACATCACGTTGCATCGCAGGTGACACAACCTAACCATGTCGATCTGTTGTCGCTGTGCAAAGAAATATTGACCTATTCTCCTAAACGCGAGTGGTTGGCCACTGGCTCTGCACATCCTAATATTGATACCCCGGCGATAAAAACGCTGTATGCAGAAATCGGTCGTCACAGTCGTCAGCAAAGTCAGATTCCAAGCCACTATCAACTACCTCCGGGAAATACCCTGCTGCTTCGACATTTAACTAAGATAAGCCAAGACCTTGGTGTCGAGGTGTCGGTCAGTGATCTCGCGGTCACTCATGGTGCTCAGCAGGCGATTAGCCTCGCACTGCGCGCGCTGACCCAGCCAGGTGATATTGTCGCCGTTGAATCGCCGTGCTATTTCGGTAACTTGCTGTTGATGGAATCTTTAGGTTTGCAAGTTATTGAAATACCAAGCTGTCCGCGCAGTGGTATGGATCCTGATTTATTGGCGCAAGCGGTAACCAAGTGGCCAATTCGCGTTATCGTCGTCACGCCGAACTTTACCAACCCTACTGGGGCCAAGATGCCTTTAGAAAAACGTCTTGCGCTACTTGATGCGGCTCAATCGGTTGCCATTATTGAAGATGATGTGTTCGGCGCGCTCACCTTTGATGAAAACATTACGCCACTCAAAACGCTCGACAAGCGCGATCGAGTCATTTATGTCAACTCGCTCTCGAAAATGCTTGATTCCAGGCTACGCATTGGTTGGATTGCTGCCGGTCGCTATCAAGCCCAAATTGAGAAGTTCCTAGTCAGCGACAACATGGGCAGCCTCAACCTGATGCAATCTGCGGTGGCTGACTTTCTCAATAGCGGCAAATACAAACAGCATGTCAAACGAATGCAACGCGAATACCAAACCAATGTGCGGATGTTTTGCCAGCAGTTATCGGGTTCGCTGGATGCCTACGCAAACCTAAATGGCCGTTATCAGCTTTATTGCCCGCAAGGATCGTTTCTCGTTTGGTTATCATTGCCAGCAAATTTAGACAGCGAGCAACTCTATCAACAGGCAAAAGCACTGAACATCAGTATTCTTCCCGGAACCTTATTTGCTACCGAAGGGCAGTATCGACACTGTGTTCGTTTTAGTTGCTCAAACTTCCTAACCCACACTGACTGGAAAAACGGCGTTGCAAAGCTGGCTGAGCTCATCCATCATCAAGTAAACCGCTAAGGAGTCGATTATGCACACACCGATACCGCCTGAAGATGTGATTCAATTCTGGTTTACTGAACTTGAAGCGAAAGATTGGTTCACGACTAACCTTGAACTGGATCAGAAAATCACAACCCGATTCTTACCCCTAGTAGAGCGCGCGGCGCAATGTGAACTGGTTAGTTGGCGCAGCAGTGCCCAAGGTAGGCTCGCTGAAGTGATTGTCCTTGATCAGTTCTCGCGTAATATTTTCCGCAATACACCCCGTGCTTTTAGTCAAGACCCACTCGCGTTAGCTCTCGCACAAGAGGCTATTGGTTTAGGCCTAGATCAAGCGCTGTCATTAGAGCAACGAAGCTTCCTGTATATGCCATTTATGCACAGCGAATCACGTCAGATTCATCAGCAAGCGGTGCTATTATTTAGCACGCCTGGCATGGAGAATAACCATCAGTTTGAGCTCAAACACAAAGTCATTATCGATCAGTTTGGCCGCTATCCTCATCGTAACGAGATCCTTGGCCGTGAAAGTACCCCACAAGAAATTGCGTTTTTAACACAGCCTGATTCGAGCTTTTAGCCTAATCATGCGGCGCTAGCGTTTAGTTTAATTGCTGAGACTGACAAACTCAGCCTCTTTCACCACCGCAACCTCTTTCACCACCACAACAGTGTTGGCTAAGAGACTTTTTTATGCCCTTCTTGCAAATGGACGAAATCGACTAAATCATCACCGGCGACTTGATAGGCTTGACCAAAACCTTTTACAAACAGACCTTTTTCAGCCTTCAGATTAAATAAAACGAAGTCTTGTAATTGACTCAGCCCATCGATTATTTCACCAAATCGGGTTTGCATCTGGCCAATGACTTGCTGCCACTGTTCGCTATCGCGCTTCACCACAGAAGCGACGGCATCAAAGGTTAAGCGCTTACGGGCGAACAGTTGTTTGCAGCTCTCTTCATCTTCAATCATCATGATTGAGACGTTCGGGTTCACTTGCAAATTGCGTGCATGACGAGCAATTTCTGAGATCAACACAAAATAGCCATCTTGGTTTTGTACAAATGGCGCATAACTGACATTTGGGCGCCCCTCGGCATCAACGGTAGCCAATTGCAATGTTTTACGTTGCTGGCGAAACTCTTTAATTTCCGGGCCCAAACGCCCTTGTAAACGCTCTTGCTTAACCTGCTGATCCATATTCACTCTCCTTGCTAGCCTATATTGTTGTCAAATGACTGTTGTTAAATTCTTGTTGCCACTGCTTAAAGATGGCCACTTGTTCAGCGATCAATTCACGTTTGTCATTCCGACCAAGGTAGACTTTAAAAACGTTATTACCGGCTGGACAGAAAAAGCCAAAATAGTGGCTTTCACGTCCCATAAATGGCTTGCTGACCAAGGCAACATGCTGGATGTTATCGAGTTTAAGATGACCATGTAGCTCACCTTCACTCCCGATTAGGTTGTAGTAACCACGAGCCAACTTGCCCTTTGGAAAAGGCGCTTTCACTTCAAAGATTGAACCAAACGAGTGAACAATCGTTGTTACTGGCCCAAAACCAACCAAATTTTCTAAGATCGCTTGTGCTTGAGCGCCATCGACAATCGCTGTCATTTCTGTTGGTAACGCCGCCACCACATCAAATTCTGACACACTCAGTTGTTGGGCCATCGCCGCAGGCAGCAACGTGGGGTCTTGCTCGAGTAATTTAGCCACTCGTTGTGATAATGAATCCATGAGTTATTCCAATTAAACAGCGACAACATAAGCGCGCTTTTTGTTGATGGTTAAACTGTAGTCGTAATCGATTAGCATCGATATGGCAAGTCGCTCAAAACAAGCTGATGTGCTTCACTCAACAAAGATACAAGCTAACCAATTGATATATCGAATACTTTGATATGCATTGAACTTATAGTTCGCGCAGTTAACTTTGATTTGTCACTGATCATAAATTGCTATAAATACGAATGCAATTGATAATTGATATTATTTGCATGTTGGGCAATAATTGACTTATCTTAGTCATCAAGGATTTGTAAAAGGCACAGTCAAGTGAATATCAAACGATACACGATTGCCGCGAGTTTATCTCTGGCAGCCCACTCAATAGTCCTGTTCGTGGCGCACGAACCCAAGGCTTTCGCTATGCCTGTGGGTTCACAATCGACGTCGGTTTCACTTAACTTTAAGGCCATCGCTGCTCCGGTTAAGACCGAAACTGTGTTAGATCCCCAAAAAGCCAACACACCAGCACAGAGTCAGACTTTCGCACCTACCGCAACCGACCAGGTCGTAAAAAAATCGCCACCGATTAAGACCCAAAAACGAGAGAATAATACGCCCAATCAACCCAAGCTAGCGCCCCAACAAACCAAGGCTCAAGCACGAACGAAGATGGCTACACCAAGCGAGAAGACCGAGCTACAAAAACCACAGGTCGATAAAAAGCAACCTGAGAAAACAACAAATCAGGTCGCAAATCGAGGCGTCACCGCTGAACCAGTAATGATTGAAAATCCTTCGTTTTTATCTCGCCCTCGCGCCCCGCAATACCCAAGGATGGCGCGCAAACGAGGCATCGAAGGCGTGGCATTGTATGAGATATGGCTTGATAAGAATGGCCACCAAGTAAAGCAAGTATTGATTTCGTCATCCGGGGCCACCTTGCTCGATAAGTCAGCATTGGAGGCGATAAAAGATTGGAAATTCTCGCCCCATTCTGTTGATGGTCAAACCATGGCTCATCGCGTGCAAATCCCTATTCGCTTTAAATTGGATCGATAATGGAACAGATACAACTTTTACAACAGCAACTGGGCTTAATGACCTGGCCGTTGATCGTGTGCTCAGCACTCACCTTAATGATCATCGTTGAACGACTCTTTCAAGTTTTGATTAGCTTAGGCGTAGGCAAACGTGCCATTGGCCAACAGCTGCAACAGATTTCCCCGGCCGACAGCCAGCAAATTGAAACTCTGGCTGAAATGATGTCAACCAAACGACCATTGTTATACAAAGGTGTCGCCATGTTATTGGCTCATCACGCTTTTGCCAAAACACTGCGTGAAGACGCGGCAGGAATGTGGCTACAAGAGAAACGTCACCAGTTACACTCTGGCTTGCGTTTATTGACTTTAATTGGCGTGCTCAGCCCACTGATCGGTTTACTGGGAACCGTACTTGGATTAATAGAGATGTTTAAAGGCGTTGCCGCGTCATCTGGCAACATCACCCCCAATGATTTAGCAGAAGGACTAGGCATCGCAATGCGCACTACCGCGGCGGGCTTGATGGTTGCTCTGCCTGCCATTACTGCCGCTCAGCTGTTCGGCTTGTGGGCAGACAAAGTCATAGCGAAGCTCGAACACACGCTCAATTATGTCAATTTATGGCTAGAAGGCATCCATTGGCAACCCGCCCCAACTTCGCTGACGGATGTTATACCGCCAAGCGACAATGATCTCATCAGCACAGAAGCGTCATTATGATCAAAGCACCTAAAAGCGACACTCTAATGAGCTTTAGCCCTGATCTCACTCCGTTGCTAGACATCATCTTCATTGTCATGGTGTTCTTAATGCTTACCGCCGCAGTGAAGCTTGAATCGTTAGAAGTGGATCTGCCTGCAACCGATTCGCCGGTTACGTCAGCCGTAGAAAGTGATTCGTTAACCATTAATATTCTGGCTGACCAACCGCACTGGGCCATTAATGGCAAAACATATATTGACTGGCAGAACTTTACCCTTGCTCTGCTCGAAGAACACCATGCAAAACAGCAGTCGATTGCAATCGCCGCCGATAAAACCGCGGATGTACAACACCTAGTCAAATTACTTGGATTCTTGCAACAAAATGGGATTCAAGCCACCCAACTTTTAACCGAAGAAAAATAATAGTCGAGTCTATCATGTTCAATTCACGTTTATTCACCCTCTCAAGTACATTACTTTTGCTGGTATTTTCCATCACTTCTTTTGCTAGTGAGCGCATCATTAGTGCCGGTAGCACCGTGACAGAGTTGCTGTTCGCCTTAAACCAGCAAAAAAAATTGATCGCGGTTGATGTCACGAGTGACATTCCGCAAGGGTTATCATTGCCAACCATTGGCTACCATCGTCAACTGTCTGCGGAAGGGTTGCTCGCGCTGGGCGCGACACGATTAATTGGCTCAGATGAGATGGGGCCGAAAACCGCACTCAGCCAACTTCGCGCAGCAGGGGTCAGCGTAGATATCATTAACACTGAACCAACGCCTCAAGGGTTGTTAGCGCGTATTGATGACATTGCAGCCATCACTGGCGCCGAGCAGCAAGCTTTGCAGTTAAAAGCACAAGTGAATCAGCAACTCGACACTTTAGCAGCTAATAAACATCCGCTCGGCACGAGCAAAAAAGTCCTGTTTTTACTGCTTCACGAAGGTCGACCAGCGAACGTTGCAGGCGCGAACACCACACCCAACACGATCATTGAACTCGCAGGTGGCGTGAATCCAGCGGCGAAAACACTCTCCTCGTATAAACCCTTATCCACCGAAGCCATGATTGAAATGCAGCCTGACGTCATTTTGGTTAGTGGACGCAGTTATAAAGCTCTCGGTGGCGCAGATGAAATTCTCAAAAAAATGCCGATGCTTGCCGCAACACCCGCGGGTAAGAACAGACAATTTATCCAAGTCGATGGACACGCATTGGTGGGCGGCCTCGGTCTAAAAAGCTTGGCTGAAGCACAGCGTATCAGCGCGCAGCTTCACTAACGAGAGATTAAAATGTTATTACGTCGACTTCCACTACGCTACCTGATGATTCTATTTAGCAGTATTTTGCTGCTCGCCGCGATAAGTTCAGTGACCGTCGGGCCGATGAACATCACTTTGTGGCAAAGTGTGCAAAGCCTGTTATTTCACTCCGAGCAGTTAGCGCCACACATCAACTTAGTGGTTCACGATATTCGCCTGCCGAGAACATTGTTATGTATGTTGGTTGGCGCCATCCTCGCGATATGTGGCACTGTCATGCAGGGGCTATTTCGTAACCCACTGGCAGAGCCCGGTATTATTGGTGTGTCCGCAGGAGCCTCACTCGGCGCCGCACTAGCGATTGTGTTGTTTAGCGATATCTTCCAGCACTACCCACAACTGATGAATCTTGCGGCTGTTCCACTGTTTGCTTTTCTTGGCGGCGCTTTGACGACCCTGCTAGTTTACCAACTAGGCACGAGTAAAATGGGCACATCAGTCACCATTATGCTACTCGCTGGTGTCGCAATTAGTGCCTTGTCTGGTGCGGGGATTGGTTATCTGAATTTTGTTGCTGATGATCAGATGCTGCGCGATTTGTCTTTATGGTCAATGGGGTCACTCGCTGGTGCAAACTTGTCTAGTCTTATTCTTTGCACGATAACACTGAGTCTTTTACTGACAATTTTTATTGCAAAGTCAACGGCTCTTAATGCGTTATTACTTGGTGAAGCCGAAGCATATCATTTAGGCATTCCACTCCAAAAACTCAAGCGTCAACTGATTTTACTTACGGCGGTAGGCGTTGGCGTTACCGTCAGCGTCGCAGGGATGATAGGTTTCATTGGTCTAGTTATTCCCCATCTTGGCAGGATGATTTCAGGGCCCAATCATACCTCGTTGCTACCGATTTCAGCCTTGCTGGGCGCACTGCTGCTTACCGGCGCGGATATGATTTCACGCATTGCACTTTCCCCTGCAGAGCTTCCGGTTGGCATTGTGACCGCACTGGTTGGTGCACCATTTTTTATCTATTTACTGTTTCAGCAAAAAGGAAAAATACTCTGATGAGTGCCATTGCGTTATCCGGTCGTCATCTGTCGATGACTTTTGCTGGCCGAGCTGTGTTAAACGCCATTGATATCGACATACGCTGTGGAGAAGTGACCGCACTGCTTGGCCCTAATGGTGCAGGCAAAAGCACCTTACTTAAGCTGCTCAGCGGCGAGATTCCCTCAACGGGTGATATACGCTATTTCGATGTACCTCGCCAGCAATGGCCTGCCAATCTTCTGGCTCAACATCTTGCTATGTTGCCGCAACATAGCACCTTGAGTTTTCCTTTTTTGGCCCATGAAGTCGTTGAACTTGGCGCGATCCCGCTCAAACTCACCAACAGTGCGACTCGCGCTGTGGCCGAGAAATACATGCGTTTAACCGATGTATGGCACCTTGCCAAGCGACTCTACCCCTCACTATCTGGAGGCGAAAAACAGCGGCTGCACTTAGCTCGGGTCTTAGTTCAACTTGAAAAATCCACCGATAAAAAGATCCTCATGCTCGATGAACCAACATCAGCGCTGGATTTATCTCATCAACAGAATACGCTTAAAATCGCCCGTCGATTAGCTACCGAGTCCAATGCGGCGGTGGTAGTCGTATTACATGACCTTAACCTCGCCGCGCAGTATGCTGACCGCATGGTCATTTTACGCAACGGAGATATTGTCTGTGACGCACCTCCAAAACAAGCACTTACTGTGGCTATGCTCAAACATGTCTATGACTACAACGCCATAGTGACAACGCATCCAACGTTAGGGTTCCCGCAGATTCATCCTGACAACTAATCAGTAAGCTGGGCAAAGCTTAACTATACTCTTGACTGAATACGTAACAAAAGGGACAACCATGCTGCACTTTGCCCACAGACTAATGCTCGTTGTGACCCTAGTTATTGGTGTTAATGTTTTCGCGCACACCTTTAACGACATCCCCCTGTTAAAAGTGTGCGGTGATGCGGTTGACTGGCGCCCTTACATTTATCAAGAAGACGGTGAAGTAAAAGGGTTTGATAAACAAGTGCTCGACCAAGCACTAGGGCGGCATGGCATTGACTATGAAATGACAATGACCTCATGGTCACGCTGCCTTAAAGGTACCAAGACGGGCAGTTTTGATCTATCCGTTAGCGCATCTTACAGTGAAGAACGAGTGCAGGATTATCTCTACACCGAGTGGTACTACACCGTTACCCCCTACTACTTGTTTTCAGTTAAGCATTTTCCTGATGGTTTGGTTATCTCCAACGTTGACGATTTAAACAACTACAAAGTCTGCGGCAATCACAACTATAACTACTCAGATTTTGAGCTAACCACGATCGAACGCTCAGGACACACGATTCAACACTCTTTAAATCAGTTGGAAACCGGTGAGTGCGAGGTCTATATTAGCTGGGCTGAGATATTGACTGGCAATAAAAATCCACGAGGGGAATCCTATCTCAAAGATGACATCATGTCTTTGGCGGTCCCCAACATGGAACCGCACAAATTTTATATGTTGATCTCTCGTCAGCTCGAGAGTGCCCCTACTCTGAAAACGTTACTCGACAACTACTTCCGTTTGATACGAGAGCAGAATTAGAGCAAACGACGCCTAAGACCGGTTCTCTCAAGTACCCGCGTTGAAATCTCTTCAACTGAGAGTGCTGAGGTATTGATATAAGGAATCGCTTCACGGCGAAACAGCGCTTCGACGGTTTGTAATTCATGCAGACACTGCTCGTTGCTCGCATAGTCACTGCCAGCTAAACGATTTTGACGAATCTGTGTCAATCGCTCGGGATTAATGGTCAAGCCAAACAATTTATGACGATGAATTTCAAACTCAGGTAGCAGCTTCATGCGTGCTAAATCGTCATCGATAAATGGGTAGTTCACAACGCGTAGCCCAAACTGCATTGCCATGTATAAACTCGTTGGCGTTTTGCCACTGCGTGATACGCCAAGCAGTATAATGTCTGCCTCTTCAAGTCCTTTGAGGGTGATGCCATCATCGTGCGCTAAGGTGTACTCAATCGCAGCAATTCGATCGAAATACTTCACGCTATCGCGCCCGACACTTCGTGAGCGCTGCAACTTAGGTTTGGGGGCTAATTGAATATCATCTTGTACTCGCTGCACAATACTTTCGAGCACATCATAACCATAGCAGTGAGACGCCAATAGCTTTTGTCGCAGCTGTGGGATCACCAGAGAGAAAAACACCAACGGTTTCACGCCGTGAGTTTGGTAGGAAGTTTCAATTTCTTTGATCAGGTCAGCCAATTTATCTTCACTTTCAACAAACGGGAAGGTTTTTTCATTGGCTTTAAACGGAAATTGACCCAAAACAACATGGCCTAATGTCTCACATGTTATGGCCGTTCCATCAGAAACATAGAACACATCACGACTTTGACTTTCAATTTGCATTTTATTTTAAACTTTAAAATTCTTTTGAGTAGGATAGTCGACATAATATCGATAATAAAACCTGGCTGACTGTTACGTCCCCCACAGCTTTAAAAATTCTTGGTGAATTTTTTTGTGCTTTTACGTAATCGTTTGCCTTTAATCCCTACGCTGCAATGTTTCTGGAGAAGTACATGCAAAAGAACACCCTCTGGTTCGATGGTCTATCGATGGAAGATGTCGACAAAGTCGGCGGAAAAAACGCATCACTTGGTGAAATGGTTTCAAACCTAGCCAATGCTGGAGTGTCTGTGCCGAATGGCTTTGCCACCACTTCCTATGCGTTCAATCAATTCTTAGATTTTGAAGGATTGGACAATCGCATCCACCAACTGCTCGATGAACTAGACGTTGACGATGTAGAAGCCCTGCGCAAGACAGGTGCCATCATACGTCAATGGGTATTAGAAGCCCCATTCCCTGCGGAACTCGAACAAGATATCCGCGACAACTACCAAACACTGATTGAAGGCAATGACGAATTATCAGTCGCGGTGCGCTCTTCAGCGACAGCCGAAGACTTACCAGATGCTTCGTTTGCAGGTCAACAAGAGACCTTCCTTAATGTCAAAGGCATTGAGGCAGTGCTAGAAGCGACCAAGCATGTCTACGCTTCCCTGTTTAACGACCGCGCGATCTCTTATCGCGTTCACCAAGGTTTCGACCACCGCGGCATCGCGTTATCGGCGGGCATCCAACGTATGGTGCGCTCTGATAAAGCCTCATCTGGTGTGATGTTTACCCTCGATACCGAATCTGGTTTCGATCAAGTAGTCTTCATCACTTCATCGTGGGGACTGGGTGAAATGGTTGTACAAGGCGCGGTTAACCCTGATGAGTTTTACGTCCATAAGCCAATGCTTGAAGTGGGTCAACATCCAATCGTGAAAAAAACATTTGGTTCAAAGCTCATCAAGATGATCTACTCCACCAATCAAGAAATTGGTAAGCAAGTCGACATCATTGACACCTGCGAGCAAGAGCGTAACCAGTTCTCTCTAAACGATGAAGAGATCAAAGAGCTGGCTAAACAAGCCATGATCATTGAAAAACACTACCAACGTCCAATGGACATTGAGTGGGCCAAAGATGGCATTGATGGCAAGCTATACATAGTTCAAGCCCGCCCAGAGACGGTTTGCTCTCAAAACGAACAAAACGTTATCGAGCGTTACGAGCTTAACAACAAAGCAGAAGTATTGATTGAAGGTCGCGCTATTGGCCAGCGTATTGGCTCAGGCATTGTGCGCTTAGTCGATTCATTGGATCAAATGTCACTGGTGCAAGAAGGCGATGTTTTAGTGACTGACATGACCGACCCAGACTGGGAACCGGTGATGAAAAAAGCCTCGGCGATTGTCACTAACCGTGGTGGTCGTACTTGCCACGCGGCAATCATTGCTCGTGAATTGGGTATTCCCGCTATCGTTGGCTGCGGTCACGCAACCTCAAGCCTCAGTGACGGTATGACAATCACGGTTTCTTGCGCAGAAGGCGAAACGGGGTATGTTTATCAAGGCGAATTAGACTTTGAGGTCAAGCGCTCTGCGGTTGATGAGCTGCCGATGCTGCCAACTAAAGTCATGATGAACGTTGGCAACCCAGATCGTGCCTTCGACTTTGCACAAATTCCAAATGAAGGCGTAGGCCTTGCTCGTCTGGAGTTCATCATTAACAAAATGATTGGTATTCACCCGAAAGCGCTACTTAACTTTGAACAACAAAGCGATGAGATAAAAACAGAGATCACCCAGCGTATTCGCGGTTACCAAGATCCTATCGACTTTTATGTCAGCAAGCTTACCGAAGGTATCGCCACCATCGCCGCCGCTTTCTGGCCGAAACGCGTGATTGTTCGTATGTCGGATTTTAAATCGAACGAATACAGCAATCTTGTCGGTGGACAAGGGTATGAGCCACATGAAGAGAACCCAATGCTTGGTTTCCGTGGCGCCTCTCGTTACATTTCTCCGGCGTTTGAAGATTGTTTCGAGCTAGAAACACAAGCCATTAAACGTGTGCGCAATGAAATGGGGCTGAAAAATGTCGAGGTCATGATTCCTTTCGTGCGCACACCGAGTGAAGCGGCATCGGTAATTGATCTATTGGCTAAATTCGATCTACGTCGAGGAGACCAAGGTCTAAAAGTGATCATGATGTGTGAGCTACCATCCAATGCTATTCTGGCGGATGAGTTCCTCAAGTACTTTGATGGCTTCTCGATCGGCTCAAACGACATGACTCAGCTAACACTGGGCCTTGATCGTGACTCAGGCGACGTTGCGCACCTGTTTGATGAACGTAATCCAGCGGTGAAAGCCATGTTGAAGATGGCCATTGACGCCGCAACTAAAGCGGGCAAATACGTCGGTATTTGTGGTCAAGGTCCATCGGACCACGAAGACCTCGCTGAATGGTTGATGGCTCAGGGTATTAGCTCAGTGTCACTCAACCCCGATACCGTGATTGATACCTGGTTAAAACTTGGCAAAGCAGCTAAGTAACTAGCGATAAAACAAAGGCTTCCGTGGGGAAGCCTTTTTATTTTGTCTAATCATTTAAAACTGATAACTAGTGTCAATTAACTGGTTGGCTGAGGGTTAACCTGCTGAGCCAATTCAATTTCTCGCTGCTTGAGCATGACATCCATCTCATCACGTTTGGCTTTAAAAGCGGCCATTTGATTATTAGGCACGGATTTAGCCATTGGGATATTGGCTTTCATCGCATTAACCGCACGCCCTCTATCAATCAACTCATAGTGGATATGTGGCCCAGTCACACGCCCCGTTGCACCAGACAGACCAATACGTTGACCGCGAGACACTTTTTGTCCTTTACGCACTAAAATCTTACTTAAATGCAAATAGCGTGTTTTGTATCGACTACCATGTTGAATCACAACGTAATTACCCGCATAAGGGTGCTTGCGTGTCATGATCACGACACCATCACCAGTAGATACAATCGGTGTCCCTGTCGGCGTTGCCCAGTCAGTACCATTGTGCGGTGCAACACGTCCGGTGACGGGGTGCTTGCGTGTCGGATTGTATTGCGAGCTCAACCGATAATTACTGTTGACAGGCTTGCGCTGAAAGGCACGTTGTAAACTGTCACCTTTTGCATCGTAATATTGACCATCGCTATGCAGATAGGCTGAAAGTACTCGTCCTCGGTTGTAAATCTTAATCGCTTGTATTTCACGATTCCCCGTCAATTGATCATCCACAAACTGACGTGATTGAACCACTTCAAAACGGTCACCAGCTCTTAGATCGCGTGAGAAATTAATCTTATCTTTCAACAAGCTGACCACTTGCTCAACTTCACTGTTGCCTAAACCAAGCGCATGAACAGACTGTGAGAAACTGCCATTGATCTCCCCGACCAGTGGCAAAGGCTTCCAAACACCAGGAATCTTGACGTCACTAAATTCGTAACCACCATCTTCCATTCGTGTGTAAACGGCTCGTTCAACCATGCTGAACTCAAGTTCCATTTTCGCCAAGGCTTGGGAGTTTTCGTCACGCCAAAAACGCAATTTGTTGCCAGGTTTGAGAGTATCTAACGCTAAAAAGTTTAGATCCGTTTCCATAATTTTCATCAGTTCACTGTAACCAAAGCCCAACTGATTAAAAATGTTGCTTAAGTTATCACCTGCTTTGATCTCGTACTCGTAACTAGGAAGATCAGCCGTCACTTCGTTACTTAACAAAATGTCATTAACTAGCGTTGATTCAGGAAGAGAAAGATCAATGGTGCGATGGTATCGGCCACGTTCAGACGACGAAAGAGCAACCGCAGCAAGAATAGGCAGTGTTAATAATACTAGCTTCTTTGGACGCGATAACTCTTGGAAGCGAGACTTCAAACTTCTAGATTGCACAAATTTGACCCAATAATTGAAATAACCAAAGGCCTAAGAGTACGAATTTCTCTAGAAGTTGTCACCTGTGATATGTCAACTTTAAGGTAAAAAAGGCGCAAAATGCGCCTTTATTGATTCAAATGAACTGTAAGCCCTTTAACGATAACCGTTACTGATAGGTCGAAACAAGGGCGTTATCTTCACCAAACCCGTTAGGTCGGTATTGATCAGCCTGTGGGTCATTCACCCATTTTTCTTTATCGACCAAGTACCTAAATTCAAAATGACTGTCTTTAGGTAAGCGTGTTTTGAACTTGTAACTCTTCGATTTAGCGACTTTTTTCATTTCGGTTGGTTGCCAATCTAAAAAATCCGCAACAATCCAAACAGATTGATTAACGTGTTCAGCATCGAGCTCAAACGTAACTTCAACTTCATCTTTGGTTTTGAAAAAGCGTTTATTGATCATATTTAACTCCATTAACGACAATTAAGGTCCATCTCATAACTTGCTAGGTTAAATAATAAGCAATTCATCACACATACTCAATACTGCATATTCGCCGCACAACTATTGCCTTTCTAAGCTATCTTGCTCAGTTATCTTGAACAGTATAGTGGTTATTTTTGTCGGATCCTCCGACATCGCTTGATGAGCATCACGTTCTTGGATGGTGACCGTTACCCTATCACCATCGACAACAATGCCCTCGACATGGACTCTGTCACCTAGCAGTTGTGCGTTCTCACTCACCATACGTTGGCGAGCCGTATCGTAATGACTGAGCGCTAAATAGTAAAAGACACCAGAACCTTGATTACTGACACTTAAAGGGTGGATGTAACGATTGTCAGCAATTTTTAATAGATAACGAGTGTCGATTGACACGCTTCCCCTTTCAACGCCATCTTGATATTTACCACTATAAATTCTTGGCTGATTGTTGCTTTTTATAAAGGTGAATGCCCCACTTTCAGGGACTTTGATTGTCCATGGATTAGGTGTAGTTAGTGAAAACAACGACTGCATAATCGTGTCATTTTGTGCGGAATAACTGGGAAACTTAGCCAAAACTTCTTCATCTGATAAGCTGAACCGATAAAGACCTGCCGCCGAAACAACAACTAACAATACAATGGGAATCAACAAAATCAGTGGGATAGGTAACAAACGTTTTTTCATTAGCGTTGCTTTGTCTCGAATGCTTTTTTGATTGCTTATGGTATCAGGCTAGCTTGACTAGATACAACAACCTAGCAACGACAATAGAAAGGGTCATAACCACAACATTAGAAAAAGCTCATTTGATCACACGGTTTTTTAGACCAGCCCCCTATCAGTAACCTTATTGTGGGACTATAATTGCGCCCCTCAGCAACAGGAGCACATCGTGATTTCAAAACTTCCACGCTGGGTAGAATATGGCGCTTTTCTACTCGCCTTGCTAGCTGGCATTGTCAACGCTATCGGATTACTCGGTTTTCAACACCAAGCCGTGTCACATATCTCTGGCACAGTGACGCTGCTTGGCACATCTATCTTAGAGTTCAACCAACAAACCGGCCACTTATTACTGATTTTGTTAAGCTTTTTGTTTGGCGCGACACTCAGCGGCACATTTATCGAAAGCACCGCACTGAAACTTGGCAGACGCTATGGGGTCGCTCTTTGTATCGAAAGTGCCCTCCTGGCTTTATCTTACTACTTGCTCAGCAATGGCCATCAATCGGGGCAATATTTCGCTTCTGCAGCGTGTGGCTTGCAAAACGCGATGATCACAACGTTCAGTGGCGCTATCATTCGCACGACCCACATGACGGGGATCATGACGGATCTGGGTATCATGATTGGCGCTAAATTACGTGGTGAAAGTTTTGATTTTCGCAAAGCGAAACTGTTTCTGTTTATTTTCAGTGGTTTTCTATCCGGTGGGATTATCGGCGCGAACTTATACGCAAGTCTCTCGATTGCGGCCTTAATCGTACCGATACTGCTCGCTCTTACCTTGGCCGTCACCTACTGGCTGTTTATAGCCAACCGACATATAAATCACTAATTGACACTTCTTGCTTGAAACACAATTTTAAACAATTTAACATCCTCGACACATTAAACTGAATGCGTCAAAATATTCAATGCTTTATAGTGAATATTTAACGATATTTATTGAATAGTATTGCAAGCAAGGTTAAAAGCTATTAACCTTGCGCCAATTTGATAAAATATGGATGTTTAGTGAATAACTATGCCACAAGGAGTGGCTACGATATTTAACTAGTTGTAACTCGAGAAGTATATGCAAAATAACGCACAATCTGTCGAACAGACCAAAAGCAAAGCGACCTTTTGGATGTTTTTTATCCCTTCGTTAGTTGGCCTGTTTCTTTTTATGGCGCCGATCAGCTATCAAGGTGATCTCACCATTCCCGTTGCCGTTTTAGCAAAGTCTATTCAAGCCATTTTTGGTGATTACTTAGTTCACATCGTGACAGCTATCATTGCGTTTATGGCAATCGCATCAGCAGCATGTCGTATTAAAACGCCGACTTTCATTGCAAATAATGCGTTCCTTAACGGACTGTTTAATCCGAGCTCATTGTGGCTTGCCGTTCGTTTAATTGGTGGTGCTGCAGTCATCATGACGTTTTTCCAAGTTGGACCAAAAGCCATTTGGGAAGAAAATACTGGTGGTTTAGTACTTGAAGGCCTGTTACCGACACTTTTCTCTGTATTTATTTTTGCAGGCCTTTTGCTACCGCTGCTACTTAACTTTGGTCTACTTGAGTTGTTTGGTACCTTGTTGAGCAAAATCATGCGCCCACTGTTTAACCTTCCTGGTCGCAGTGCGATTGATTGTATGGCCTCGTGGCTTGGCGACGGCTCTGTCGGTATCTTGCTCACTAGCAAGCAGTATGAAGAAAAGTTTTATACTCAGCGTGAAGCCGCTGTCGTTGGTACTACATTCTCTGCCGTTTCAATAACGTTTAGCTTGGTCGTGATTGCCCAAGTAGAACTTGAGCACCTATTCTTGCCATTTTACGGTGCGATCTGCTTAGCTGGTTTTGTGGCTGCGGTGATTATTCCTCGTCTACCGCCACTGAGCTTAAAAAAAGACACCTTTATCGATGGTTCGAAACCTGCCAGCGATGCTGACGCGATTCCACATGATCACACCACTTTTTCTTGGGGTATGCACTTAGCCCTTAGCAAAGCAGCGCAAGTGAAGTCGGTACGTAGTGTGTTTTCAGAAGGCATTCGTAACGCGGTTGATATGGTGTTTGGCGTCCTACCAGTGGTTATGGGGCTTGGTACGATTGCATTGATTATTGCCGAATACACCTCTGTGTTCAGCATTCTAGGCCAACCATTTATTCCGTTTCTAGAACTACTCGGCGTACCTGAAGCAGTTGCGGCATCAGAGACCATCGTGGTTGGTTTCGCTGATATGTTCATTCCAGCGATTCTTGCAGCCTCTATCGACAATGAAATGACACGTTTCGTCATCGCTGCAATGTCAGTCACTCAGTTGATTTACATGTCAGAAGTGGGTGCATTGCTACTTGGTAGCCGTATCCCGGTTAACTTGATTGAACTGTTCACCATCTTTATCCTGCGCACGCTGATCACCCTTCCGGTTATTGCAGGTGTTGCACACTTGATCTTCTAATCAATATTGATATCAATAAAGCCCCGAAATCGGGGCTTTTTTAATCCAAAAAACTTTAAAGAGCGATGCCTATAGCTCTGTTCATTAAAGGATCTGATGGGTTTGACGTGCATATTTCTGGATAAGTGGATCTTTAATGTCCTCGCGATGTTCGGGTTGCCATAGCCCCTTGCCAATACCACGAACAATCAGGTGGATGACTGCAGAGTCAATCGCCGACATCACTGCTACATTCACTGGTTCGTTGTTGGTATAACCCATTTCAACTTCCAATAAGTCTTTGTAGTCAATGAATCGGAAGGCCCCAGCCGTCCATTCATGAGAAAAAATCGTTTTACTGGTCGTCACGCTTAACAGAATCTGACCCGTTGTAACGTTCACAGCTCTTAGATTAACGGTAACTTGATCGGTACGGTATTTTCCTGAAGATCCTATGCCTAAATATCTGGCCCCCACCCCTCCCGTTTTGATGTTCGAATCGTAGGCAACAATTCCACCTTCAATAACGACATTCGCTGAACTTAGCGCTGAAAGGTCATCACCGTGGTTGACACCTGATTGACCTTTTTTCTGTGCTGCACGTATGATTTTCCGTTCAGTAAGTAGGTTTTGTAGCCCTTCTCTTTCCAATGGAATAAACCAATTAGAGTCAAGCAAAGAGGCGGTTAGCAATGCAGTTCCGCCTTGAGGGACCGCGGTAGAAAAATTACTGTTTGGCTGAGGCTTGTATTGACCTGTTTGATCGCGAAAATCATACACAGAAACCAAGATCTTACCTTTAGGCAAAGGTAGTTGAACTAAATCCTGATAACTCGCACCACGAGGCATTAACGTTGGAGCTTGGTCTGCGTCAGGAATCGTCATTGAATTTGAGCATCCACCGAGACCAACAATCACAAGAAGTAATAGCAGTTTCTTCATTATTCTGTTCACTCTATTGATCAGGGTTTAAGCCAGCAACTTTAATTTCGGTGGATTCACCGGAAACCTTGTCGACAATTTGCACGATCAAAGTGCCATTATCATCGACAATGTTTAGGTAAAAGTCGTCGGTCTCTAATTGACCCGTATTACCATTACCTACATCAGCAAGTAACTGGCTTATCAAGCGTGATTCTAGGCTATTTGCTAGCCTCTCTAATGACGACTCGCTTTCAAACCCAGATTCATCAATAGGTGCTTTATAATCGTTAATCGCATTGGCCACTCCGAACAAGTGAGAGCTGTTGAGTGCATTCCCGCCAAAGCTTGGGTTAATTGGGGTATACACCAATTCGGTCGCTAACGCAGAATAAGATGAGATACAGAACATGATCGCACCATAGCTCAATAATTTTGATTTCATAGTAAATCCCTTTTTAAAACTCATCCCGTTCAAGATCGAAAGTATCTTGGTAACTCAATTGAGCTTTCCACCGAATCAAGTAAGAGGTCACCGCATTCATCGCAGCTTTCGCTTTATTTTCAGCTTGCTTCCTACCCGGAGACAACGCCGTTCTATAAATGACTCTTTCGCGGTGTAGCACACTGATGATACTTCCTGATAATGCTGTAGGTCGCTCTTTTACTGTTAAGTTTTCCTTCAATGAACCGTGCCTTTCATTTAAATATTGAGAAAAAAAGAAATAAAAATCGTCACCTAACCTTGTCATCGTTCGGTCAATAATCAATCCGTCCACTTCGTTTTCTAATATATAAGCATCCGTCTTTGACTCAATTTCCTCTTTGTTTTCAAAGCTACTCTCGCTAGAAAAAACATGCTGTGAGGTAAAACTGGTAATAACAAAGATGATCAGGCTTATATTCTTTAAATTCATACATTCCCTTGATACCTAAATCAGAAATACCTTAAAACTTACAATAAGGTATATCAATTAATTAATAATTAAACTTAAAATAGACTCAATAATAGGCCCATCTTATTTATGAGACAGATTTAAATCTCATTGAATAAACAAAACAAACATTACACCGAGAAATTAAATCAATATTACACAATAATTTAATAAATAAAAATCAACAACTTAGTATAGGTCTAATCATAAAGTACCAAATTAATAACCTGAAAAATTAAACTATTACCTATCATTCTTTACCAGAAGGTAAACCTAAAATAAAAATCAATATCTATATTTTCAATTCTAAGTTCATTGAGTTTAACTGTATAAAACTCATAATTAATCCGAGTTCGATAGTTAATCCAACTCTTATCGGAGGTTAAGGTGCAAAATCAAGTAATAAAGAACATAGGTTTTGTTGTCTTTTCTTTCTTAATGGCTACATCTGCCTACGCTGGAAATAAAAACATTGAATACTCAGATGAGATGTCGACGGAATTTGGGGAGTTCAATACTCAAGGTTCGACCATTTACTCCGAACTTTCAGAAATGAATTTATCAGCTAATAACTATGCAGAAGTAGTGTTAGAAAATGCCTTTGACTCCGAAGTCGTCATTTCTCAATACAACCAAGGCGGGGGAACCAACAAAGCCAAGGTAATACAGAGTAATGTCAACGGAAATAAGGCTGCGATCTCTCAATCGGGCGCTGAAAATCTAGCGGTGATTGAGCAATCTGAAGGACAAGATAATTACGCAGAGATTAAACAAGCAGGGTACGGTCACAATAGCTACATCAGTCAAAGTGGCAGTAATAACCTTGCTTATTTAAAGCAGTGTCGCGGTTTAGCCTGTACCAACACCAATGGTGGTAGTGATATCAGTATTGTTCAGGAAAACAACGACAACTTTGCACTGGTCGTAGATAGAGGAAACTCCAATTACGGCATAACACAAGATGGCGGTGACTCGATCGTCATTTTTAGCAATATGAATCGCGGTATTTACGTTAGGCAGTGATGCCCAACGTGAAGGATAAAATCACTATAAATGGACAAATAAAGGATCTATTCATGAAAAAGTTAGCTATTACAATCTCAGCTATTCTAGCATCAGGCGCGGCTTACGCGGGTAATGAAGCGACAACTGAGCTGCAGTTTGCATACGGTGATGATGTACAAATTACCCAAAATACATCCCATGCCAACCCAGCTCTAGGTAATGATGCTTTCGTCTACATGACTAATACGTATAAAAACGACACGGTTATCTTGCAAACAGGTAATGAAAACACAGCAACGGTTGATGCAACTCATGCTTCTCGTTCTCAGTTTGACATTACGCAAACCGGCAACGAAAACACGGCAACCATTGAGACAGAAGGTGCTCTTAATCGTTACAACGACCTAGACATCGTTCAAACAGGTAATGGCAATACATCGACTGTCAGCGTTGATGACGGTGATTACAATGATGCAGACGTTGACGTCAGTGGTGATGGTAACACTACCGTCGCTCAGTTTAACGGTGGCGGTGCTGATAACAACCATATCAAAACTAAGATCGTTAACGGCAACAATAACAGCGTAACAAGTGTGGTTAATAACGGCCATGCAAACGATGCGCACGTATTGGTGAGAAACAGCAACGACAACACTGTCAATACCACTCAGAACGGCGACCACAGTGATGCTTATGTGAGTGTGCGTAGTGGTTCAGATCTCAATGAAATTGATGTGACTCAGAATGATAGTAACTACGCAAGTGTTAGCGTTTACTGGGGCAGTGATGGCAACGACATCGACATTAGTCAGCACAACAGCAACGATGCATACGTTAATGTTGGTTTGTACAGTGACTTGAACGAAATCTCAATCGATCAAACCTCTAACGGCTCTGACGCATTGGTTAATCTAGCCTACTCAAGCAACAATGCTATCTCGGTATGGCAAAATGCTAACGATTCAGCAACGGTTAGTGGTTACGCTTCAAACAACAACACTGTTAACATCGTTCAGAACTAACATCAATGAACGTTCTATCTAAATCAAAAGCGGTGCCATATGGTACCGCTTTATTGGTTTTATCCGTTAGCTCTTTCAGCGTTGAAGGTACCGATATGTACGACCTATCAGACTATGCGCAATTGGCGTGTGAAGTGCATACAACCTCAATTCAGATAGTGATTACTACTAAGCAAAATACACCAGTTGGAAGCAGAATTAAAATCACGGGTTCCAGTTCGGTGAGCACTTCACTTACCCCTAATTCACGCCTAGGCCTGTCCCTGAGCAACTCTGATTTTCCTATTGAGCTGTCCTTAACAAGTGCAGACCACACCGCACTTTTTACCCTCAACCACCAGTGCAAACTAACCTATAAACCAACCTAATCTTGTCTATCGCTAATAAAAAAGCCCCTCAATATAGAGGGGCAAAGTACCATCGCTTATAGTTATAATTTTTCGTGCCTGTAAACTTACTTAACCAAAGTCGCCATTAACATAACCGCGCGTGCGGTCGTCTTTAGGTTCGCTAAAGATGACCTGTGTATCATTGTGTTCAACCAACTCCCCCATCAAAAAGAAAGCGGTGCGGTCTGAGATACGACGAGCTTGCTGCATCGAGTGAGTAACGATAACAATGGTGTAGTTTTTCTTCAGTTCTTCCATCAACTCTTCAATTTTATGCGTTGCAATTGGGTCAAGTGCTGACGTTGGTTCATCCATCAAAATAACGTCCGGTTCCATCGCAATGGTTCGCGCAATACACAAACGCTGTTGCTGACCACCCGACAAACCAAAAGCGTGCGATTTTAAGCGATCTTTAACCTCGTCCCACAGCGCTGCGCTGCGCAAAGAAGTCTCGACTACTTCATCAATATGCTTTTTGTCTTTGACACCTTGAGCGCGCAGACCATAAGCGACATTTTCGTAAATGCTCATCGGGAAAGGATTGGGTTTTTGGAACACCATGCCTACTTTGATGCGCAGATCAGCAACGTCAATGTTGCCGTAAATATCACCACCATCCATTTCTAAACGCCCCGTAATCTTGACGCCTTCAATCAAGTCGTTCATACGATTCAAGCAGCGCAGTAACGTCGACTTACCGCAACCAGAGGGGCCGATCAACGCAGTAACTTGGCGCTCGGGTACTGGCAAGTTGATTGACTTAAGCGCCTGATTATCACCGTAAAATAGGTCGAGGTTTTCAATATTAAACTTATTCATGTCGATATCTCTTAATTCTATAATTCTGTCGTGTCGCTTTAAATGCTCAGCAAGTTTAGTAAGTTGCTGTATTGAATCGCTTAGCAATCAGTTTAGTTAACGTGTTGATAAGCAGCACGACAACAATCAGTACGGTCGCAGTGCCGTAGGCTTGGTTCCACTCTTCTACCGTAAACAGTTCGGTCGTCAATTTGTATAAATGAACCGTCAAAGTGCGGCCTGAATCAAGCAGCGAATCTGGAATTCGTGCAACCATCCCTGCGGTTAGAAATACTGGCGCTGATTCGCCAATAACCCGACCAATACTCAGGATTACTGAGGTTAAGATACCAGGAATGGCACTTGGCAAAATTAAGCGCCAAATGGTGTAAATTTTTGAAGCGCCCAACCCATAAGAACCTTCACGGTATGTCTGTGGGACTGCCATTAGCGCTTCTTCTGTCGTCCGGATGATCACTGGAAGAATTAAAATACTCAGAGTCAGAGCCCCCGAAAGTATCGAGAAGCCTAGACCAAGAATCGCAACAAAAAAGGTCATACCAAACAGACCAAAGATGATGGATGGGATCCCTGCAAGCGACTCGGTACAAAAACGTATGATTTTAACTAATCGGCTGCCCACTTTGGCGTATTCGGTTAGATAAATAGCTGTCATGATGCCCAGAGGCGCAGCAACCGCTATCGAAGCAAAAACCATATAAATAGTTGAGATGATCATCGGAAAGATCCCATGCTCATCACCTGTTCGTGTGTAGTCGTCAGTGATAAAAGCCCAGTCCACATGCTGAAGACCGTTAGATAAGATGTACCAAATAATCCAGAATAGAAAACCAACCGTAAGCGCTGCTGCTGCCCATACAAAGGCGGTCAGAATATTATCTTTGGTTTGACGAGCTTTTTTAAGCTTAACCTTATGCATCGCCATTGCGCTGTTATTGATTGTAGACATTGTCATTACCTCGCCTTCTCACGATTTAAGTACAGAAGGATAGCGTTCAAAGACATAATGAAGGCCAGTAACACCACGCCCGTCGCATAGAGCGCATTTGCATGAATACCACTTGCGTATGACATTTCAATCGCAATATTGGCCGTCAACGTACGTGCGGAATCTAAAATTCCTTCAGGCATGGCAGGCGCGTTACCCATCACCATGATGATCGCCATGGTTTCACCAAGTGCACGACCAATACCAAGGATGACGCCAGTCATAATGCCACTGCGAGCCGCGGGAACTAATAATTTGAATATCGTAAAAATATTAGAAGCACCCAATGCCAAAGAGCCTTCTTTATAGGTGCGTGGCACAGCGCGAATGGACGTTTCTGATACCGTAATAACGGTTGGCAGAATCATCACACCCAAGACAATGATACCGGCCAAAATGGTGTTACCCGCTGGCACTTGAAAAATGTCTTGTATCAAAGGAACAATGATAACTAGTCCAAAGAAACCGTAGACAACGGAAGGGATACCAGCCAATAGTTCGACCGCAGGACGAATCACATCCGCCACGCGCTTAGGCGCAATTTCTGCGATAAAAATTGCCGTGAGAACGCCGATAGGCACACCAACCACAACCGCCCCTAAAGTTGAAACCACAGAGGCAACAATCATCGTTGCCACACCATACAGGGCGGGTGGTAACCAATCTTGGCCAAGCACAATGCCTGATACGCCCACTTCTTGGAAAGCAGGAATACTTTCTTTGACAATGAAGTAGGCAATGACCGCTAGAGAGACAATACCGATAATTGCACTGGTTAAAAACAAGCCATGAAAGATCCGCTCTTTCCAATCAACGCGTTTTTTAGTTCGCAAACCCGTTTTTTTAAATGCAGTCGCTTGCGTATTCATAAGCTTTTCACTATTTGCGATGGTCATTTTGATATCTCACAGTTCGAGAGCAGAATTCGCTACTTCGAATTGGATTGAAAACGCTCAGCCCGAAAAAGTTGGGCTGAGCAAATTAACATTTGTTGCTAAAAACTAGTTAACTGAGATGTAACCTTTACTGTCAACCAACGCTTGCGCTTCATCAGTCAACATCCAGTCTAGGAACTTTTGAGTTTCAGCTGATGGCTCGCCTTCTTTGTAAAGGACAAGGAATGGACGAGCAACTTTGTAAGAGCCGTTCTTCACATTGTCGACAGAGGCTGGAGTACCATCAATAGCAAGTGCGTTAACGGTGTTATCGACCGTACCCAGTGAGATATAACCAATAGCGTATGGGTTCGAAGCTACCATGGTTTTTAGCGCACCGTTACCGTTAGCAACTTGTGCACGCTGGGAAATGGCAGAGACTTTCTTACCCGAAATTTTCTTCTTCAAGCTCATGATGTCTTCAAATGCACCGCGAGTACCAGAAGCGGTATCACGAGTGATTGCAACGATAGGCTTGTCTGAACCACCCACATCTTTCCAGTTGGTCACTTCACCTTTGTAAATTGCCGTTACTTGCTCTGCAGTTAAGCCTGATAATTTGTTTTTAGGGTTAACAACAACAGCGATACCATCACGGGCAATCACTTCTTCCTTAAGTGATGGCTCTTTTTCTGAAGACTTTAGGTTACGTGAAGACATACCTAAATCAGCAGAACCATTTTTGGCGGCTTTAACACCAGCTGAAGACCCAGGGCCTTGCACTTCAATAAATACGTTAGAGTTTGACTTCATGTATGTTTCAGAGAAAACTTCCATCAGTGGAGTGACGCTGCTAGAACCCACTGCAGAGATCGTTTCTTTAGCAGAAACTGAAGTCACTGCCATTGTGCCTAGAAGTGCAATTGCACCGATTACTGTCTTTTTCATCACAATTTCCTTTAGTGGCTTGATTGCCGTTGTGTTTCACTTGAACGCAGCCCACTTTAGAACTCGAATATGACAATTGTGTTTCACTTAGTTGAAGCCTCTATGACAGCGGTTGACTAACCTTGTCGATCTTAAAACGCCAGCATCGCTTCCACATTAATCGTACTTTAGTCGGTTTAACTTTCCCTTTTGTTCAAATCGTACATAAAACAACCCATTGATAAGCTTAATAAATTTAGTTGCATAGCCCCTGTTCAAACTTTGTTTCATTCAACTTAATTTCTTAGTTGAAATATTGCATATAGGAATTAGAATCATTTGAAAATAATAACAATATACTCAATTCATTTATCGAAGAGGTTTTCTAATGCGCCCGTTACTCAGTGGCTTATCAATAAAAGTGCAGATCCTAGTACCTGTACTGTTTACGCTACTCTTGCTAATTGCAGGAATTACTTACAGCACCACATCTCTAAAGCACGCGTTTAAACAAGTAACCGTTTCAACCGAAACGGTTATTAACAACAAAGATCAACTGACTAAAATTATCGACAACACCTATGCAATGCGAATTAAAGCGATATACAGCTTGTTCCGTGCAGAAGATGTCGCCCAACTGACCTCGACTCTCCAAGCCAAGCAACGTGACAATCTACGCCTGTTAGATTCACTTAATCAGGTCGGTGGACTAAAACGCGAAACTCAGCAGATGGAACAGGCTATTGATAACTATGTGAGCTATTCAATTAACACCATGATTCCACTGCTCAGCGTTAAACACGAGAACGGCGAAAACTCGGCAGATTTCCAACGCCAATACGATCAAGCCGCTTCCCTTTATCGTGACAAAGGTCGCGAGATGGTCGAAGCGATCGATCAACTATCCAATAAGCTTAACCAAATCGCCCTTGATGAAGTCAACGACAATGAAGCGAAGCATTCTAGCGTGATGAACAATTCGATTATCGGTTTGATTGCGGTACTACTTGCCGCTTGCATAATCAGTTGGTGGCTGGCCGGTATTATCGTCACACCAATTGAAAAGCTTCAGGCAGCCATGAAAGAACTGGCGCAAGGCAATCTGACCATTACGGTCGCAGAAGAAGGCAATAATGAAATCACCGCCCTATCGCGGAATTTCAACCTCACGGCTTTGCAACTTAAACAAACGGTTGATGCTCTAGTTCGAATCAGTGTCAACGTTGCTTCGGCATCAACAGAGCTTGCAGCGGTAATGACACAATCGAGCGTTAACTCCGACCAAGAGAAGAACGAAGTCGAACAAGTCGCATCAGCAATCAACCAAATGGAAAGTACTGCTTTAGAAGTCACGCAAAATGCTAATCTTGCTGATGCCGCTTCTAGCAGTGCTAACCAAATGGCAAAAGAGAGCTTAGCTATCTTTGAACAAAGCATTCGTGAAAGCGCCAAGATGGCCGATCAATTGACTCAGGCCGCTGATGTGGTGAACTCTCTAAAAGAGCAATCAGAGCAAATTGGCAAAGTGATTGAGGTGATTGAAAGTATTTCTGAGCAAACCAATCTTCTGGCGTTAAATGCAGCCATTGAAGCGGCGCGTGCAGGGGAAAGTGGCCGAGGCTTTGCCGTGGTCGCCGATGAAGTCCGTATGCTGGCAGCGAGAACACAAGAGTCGACTAAAGAGATTCAAGTCATCATTGAAGAGTTGCAACACCAATCCGGCAGTGCCAACGATAGCATGACATCGAGCCTTGAGATGCTTGCGCAAAACCAGCAGCAAGCTGCACAAGTGAGCGAGGCGTTAAACCAGATCAGTACTTCAATTTCAGAACTGACCTCTCTAAATGCTCAAGTGGCGGTAGCGTCAGAAGAACAAGGACAGGTTACCTCCGACATCAATAACAACTTGGGCAATATTTATCAGCTGGTAAGCCAAAACGTTACGGGGATTACCCAATCCGCTGCAGCGAGCCAAGAGCTCTCGACCCTAGCCGAAAGTCAAAAGCAGCAGCTAAGCTTTTTTAAAATATAGAAAACGCGTTTAAGACTGTCTCAGAGCAAAACAAATAACAAAAAAAAGGGGTTGCCAATCTGGCAACCCCTTCTCTTTTAAGCTCTATTACTCGTCTTCAATCTTTGGTGCAACTTTCTTTTTAGGGATAAAGACGTTATCGCCCACCGCAACGTTTTGATGGAAACTCTTATCACGTTTGACTGGCTTCTTAATTGATTTCTTCGCCTGAGGTTTCGCTTTCTTGGTCGTTTTATCTTTGGCGCGGAAATCAGGCTTGCGCGGTTTGATTCCTTTAAACTTACCTTGTAAACCTTCCAACTCGGAAAATGCCAGATCTTGTTGTAGGTAGGTTTCAACGCGTTTAAAGCTATCCCAGTCTTTCGGCCCCACTAAAGAAGCGGCATCACCTTTATTACCCGCACGACCCGTACGACCCACACGGTGAACGTATTCTTCGGTATGTTTTGGCATGTCAAAGTTAATCACGTGTGTCACATTGGTGATATCCAAACCACGTGATGCAATGTCAGTTGTGACCAGAATTTTGAACACAGCTCGCTCAAACTGACTCATAATGGTGTTACGTTGAGTCTGCGTTAGGCTGCCGCTTAGCGCGACCGCTTTAAGCTTTTTCTCGTTCAACTTGTCAGTCAAGCGTTCTGTATCAGCGCGTGTCGCAGTAAAGATCATCACTTGTTTGTACTGCGCTTCACTCAAAATACGATCAAGAATGGCTTCTTTGTGGTCTAAGTGATCACACAAATAGAATTTTTGCGCGATGTCTTTGTGCTCGTCACTGCCCACACCAATAGCGATTTGTTTTGGTGCGTTAAGCATCTC
Organism: Vibrio pacinii DSM 19139; assembly: GCF_000711795.1. Lineage (GTDB taxonomy): Bacteria > Pseudomonadota > Gammaproteobacteria > Enterobacterales > Vibrionaceae > Vibrio > Vibrio pacinii. Next base: position 148,341 of record NZ_KL543978.1, read on the forward strand.
AATAGCAATATCATTAACTTGGGTATGATCTAACGTCGCAGAGAACATCAAGGTTTGACGACGACGATGCTTAGCCGCGTTGTGAATGCGACGTAGTTCAGGGGCAAAACCCAAATCCAACATACGGTCTGCTTCATCCAGTACTAGCGTCTCAAGTCCATCAAGGTGCAAAGAGCGATGCTCTAGGTGATCAGCTAAACGCCCTGGGGTGGCCACAATAAACTTAGGGTAACGACGCAAAGCTTTCACTTGGTCGTTGAAGTTCTCTCCGCCAACAATCAACGTCGCATCGTATGATAGACCCGCCAACATTGTGCGCAATTCGCCGTAAACCTGTTTTGCCAGTTCACGCGTCGGTGCCAAAATTAGGCCACGAGGATCTTTTGCTGAAAACGCTTTGTTTTTTAAAGATTTATGTAGCATAGGCAAAACAAATGCCAGCGTCTTACCTGAACCCGTTTTTGATGAAGCCAACAGATCTTTACCTGCGATCGCAACCGGAATGGCGCGTTGCTGTATCTCTGTCGCCTTGTTAAAATCCAAATGTTTTAAGTTCTTCAGTAAGCGATTGTCTAAACCTAACTCTTTAAACTGCAAAGTATTCTCCAATTGAACTAAGTGTTGATGGCACGACGTCAAATGGGTGCCGAATAAACACGAAAATATTAATAACAGGCCATGATAACTGTATTCAGCGAAAGAGGATAGAGATCACATAAAATAATCTTGTCATGCAAAATAAGGTTAGATGCAGTCAATAGAATGGCTTGCACTGATTGCTGCTACCAGTGAGACATCGATCACCTAATTCGATAATTGCTTAAATTCTTGGGTTTTTTTGACTTTGGCATGCTTTAGGATGCCTATAATTAGAGCTACACTGAAAACGCCACTATAAGAGCAAGAAATTATAGGGCGTCATATTGATACTTTACAAGCAAGGAGTTCTCTTATGAACAAAATGTTGATCGCAGCTGCAGCATCATCTGTTCTTCTACTAGCAGGTTGTGCCTCTGGTCCTGATGAAGCAACAACAGCAAAAATGGATGAGCTAAGCAATCAAGTCAGCCAACTAAGCCAAGACGTTCAAGCTCTACAATCAGAAGTACGTAAATCGAACGATTCAGCAATGGCAGCTCAAGAAGAAGCAGCACGTGCTAACGAGCGTATCGACAACATTGCTCAGTCTTACACTAAGTAATACGTCTTCCTAAAAAAAGAGGGTCAGCATTCTGACCCTCTTTTGATTTAATATGTACGTGTTGGCGCAACAATTTCAACCGGGACACCGTTTTGTGCCAAGATGACCGCACGTGCTTTAACGTCAGAATAATCAAACTCTTCTAACCACCAACTCAGCTCTATCGGCACTTCCAGATCGTGTTTTACGCCATCGCTGCGCGTTAGGGGTTCATGCGCTTCTACAAACACACTTCTATCGGGCTCCAAAGCAACTTTAATCGGTTGATTAATCACCCGCACCTTTTCGCCTAATTCTACCTTTTCAAATAACCATTCGATGTCTTTTGGATCCATACGAATGCAACCAGAACTGACACGAAGACCGATTCCAAAATCTTTATTGGTGCCATGAATAAGATAATCACCAATACCATAAGCGAGACGAAGTGCATACTCCCCTAGAGGGTTGTCAGGCCCCGCTGGGACCACGGCTGGAAGCTCGATCCCTCTCGCACGGTACTCTTTTCGAATAGAGGCTGGTGGCGTCCATGTCGGATTGGGGCGTTTCTGACTAATGCGAGTTTCCATTTCTGGCGTATCGCGACCAATTCGGCCAATCCCAACCGGAAATATATGAACTTTATTGATTTCAGGTTGAAAGTAGTAGAGGCGCAGTTCAGCCAAGTTAATCACCACCCCTTGACGTTCGACATTGGGTAATATTATCTGAGTTGGAATGGTCAGTACGTAGTCAACTTGTGGCAAAAAAGGATCGACGCCTTTGTTTGCCGCCATAAGCGACAAAAATCCCACATCATACTGCTTGGCAATATTTGCCAGTGTGTCACCCTCTGCCACTTGATGAAACTGAGTACGCCCAACAATACTGCTGCCTTCAAGCGGGAGGTCGTAAGTGGCAGCAAACACAGATGTACTCAAGCAACAACACCAAGCGATAAATTTACGCACCATCGTTCGTTTCCTTGGCTTCTTTGTAGAGGCTTAAGGTTATCTCTCTTTCGCTCTTGTGATCAACGATTGGTGCAGGATATGACAAAGCTTTGGCATTGGGCGACTTCCAAGGAGAGTGAATCCACTTGTCAGGCAAATTGGCTAACTCAGGAACCCAAGTGCGAACAAAGTGCCCCTCAGGGTCAAAGCGTTCGCCCTGTGTGGTTGGGTTGAAAATGCGAAAGTATGGCTGACCATCGCAGCCCGTTGATGCACACCATTGCCACCCACCGTTGTTTGCAGCGTAGTCACCATCCACCAGCTTGGACATAAAGTATTGCTCACCAATGCGCCAATCAACATGCAAATCTTTGACAAGAAAGCTGGCCACAATCATCCTAAGACGATTATGCATCCAACCGGTTTTGTTTAGTTGACGCATCGCCGCATCGACAATTGGGTAGCCCGTATTACCGGTTTTCCATGCCTCGATAAACGCCGGGTTATCACGCCACAATAGGTTATCCCCCCACGGCGTAAAACTGTGCCCTTTACTTAATTTAGGTTCAAAGTAGATCAAATGTTGGTAGAACTCTCGCCACACCAACTCGCTTTGCCACACCTCTCGTCCGCCCGTCAAAGGTAGCTCACGCTGGTAGGTTAAACGTGCCATACATTGACGTACTGATAAGGCGCCAATAGCAAGGTAAGGCGACAGCAAGCTGGTAGCGTTTAGTGCCGGAAAATCCCTATGCTGATCATAACCATCCGCTCCATCGCTATCGAAAGCACGCAATTGGTCAATGATTGATTGTGTATCAACCGCGTAAGCTTCACTGCTTTCACGAGGATAATCAAAACAGGACTCAAGACACCATGGCGTTACCTTTTTATCATGCCACACTGCGCGCTGAGCAATGGGGGCAACTTTAGTGACTCGCCATGGCTGTTGATACATTTTGGCTAAATAAGCACGTTTGAACGGGGTAAACACTTTGAAGTATTGTCCTTGCTTATTCATCACACTGCCCGGTGGCAATAGGCACTTGTCATCTAGTGCGTTACTTTCAAGATCAGCTGCGTCAAGCAATTCAACAAGTCGTTTATCACGTGCAACTTCATTGATTTCATACTCTTTATTGAAATAAACCCTCGAAGCCGAATGGGTTTGTGCGAGATCAGCAACCATTTGTGCCGCTTCATTGTACGTCGGGGCTTGCGCGTAAATCAGCGGTATATTGTTATGCTCAAGATCTTTTTGCAGTTCGAATAAGCGACGATAGATGAGGTCCGCTTGGATCGGAGCAAGATGATGCTCAGCCCACGTTTGCGGCGTAGCAATATAAACCGCCACCACAGGTTCACCGCTTATCGAGGCGTGATAAAGCGCGCTGTTATCTTCTACTCGTAAATCTCGACGTAACCAGACAATATTCATTTTACCCTCTAGTGTTCAATCAAATCTGACAGCAAAACTTCACCATCAAAGCTGTGTTTGATTCTTTCTATTGTTGCGGTCTGAGTTGGGCCTAACGGACGCGAGCTATAAAGAGCCAATACCTGATAAGCGCCTAAACCGCTATGCTCAACTAACCCAGATAAATCATCGACACCATCAATGATCACCATATGCATACCTAATTGTGAAAGTTTCAATGCCCATAGTCTCGAACCAAAGTCATTGATAGAATCTGAGCTAATAAACAAGCAACGTCCACTTCGAGCCGCTTTGTTCTCGGCATCAATGATGGCGCTCAAGCGCGCAGACAAAATCGCATCCATTAATCCTTTTTGCAGTGAGCGCAAACCAAAACGGACTAAAGATAATGCTTTCACTGAAGGCTGAATAAATTGGCTATCGACCACGTCGAGCGGATACTCTTTTAGCACCGTACTGACGATAGCGTCGGCTTTACTCTTGTTCAAATCAGCCAGAGCCTGAAGAAATTTCGCCACCTCTTCTAACTGCTCTACGCCAACCAACTCGACGCCATCAAGCGAGACATTAGACTCAAGCACCGCTTTGACCTTGCCAATCGGCACCCCTTTGTTGAGCCAACCTTGGATCTCACCGATCAAAGCGACATCTTGGTCTGTGTACAGACGATGCCCTTTTTCAGTTCGCTGAGGTTGAACTAGACTGTAACGTCTTTGCCAAGCTCTGAGCGTCACTGGTTTAACGCCTGTTATTTCAGAGACTTCACGAATTGCGTATAGCTTTTTCTCACAATCCATATCTTAAACGTAACTCCTGAGGGTGTGGTTGCAAGAAGGCCTGCTCAGCCAAATATTCATCCGGATGAGCCGATAAGTAGTGTTTCAACAGCGTCAATGGCGCAAGTAAAGGTAGTAGGCCGACGCGATAATCATCAATGACCTGACGTAACTCTTGTTTTTGATTCTTGTCTAAGTTGCGCTTAAAGTAACCTTGGATATGCATCAGCACATTGGTATTGTTTTTGCGACTGGCGCGGTGTGACATCGCGTTCATCAGTCCTTCTCGATATAGGCGATAAAACTCGTCGAGTTCATACTCTTTGATGTTGGCGACAAGCTTACCTAACTCTTTATAAGAGGCAGGATGGTGCGCCATTAAAGTGAGTTTGTATCGCGAATGGAACGCAACGATCTTTCCTCGCGTAGGCTCATCTCCCATCGAGTTGTAGAAGTCATGAAGTGAGAATATCCGCGTAATAAAGTTCTCTTTTAACACGGGGTCATTAAGACGACCATCTTCCTCAACTGGTAACCAAGGCATGCCTTTCATCAATTCATTGGTATAAAGGCCAACCCCGATGCTCTCGGCGTTGTTCTTGTTGTACACCTTGACTCGTTCCATGCCGCAAGTAGGAGACTTTGCACAAACGATGTAGCCGCAAAGTTGCTGTTGTTCGAGCTCAGCAACTTTACTTTTCGAATAATCCAGCACCTTATCAGTGTGGTCCTGAGTGGGATCTTTTGTCTCAACCAGCGCAATGCGTTCTTGGTCGGAAACCAGTCGAATGGTAGGTCGCGGCACAGGCATGCCAGAGCCGACCTCTGGGCACACGGGGACAAAATCAAAGTATGGCGCAAGTTCCTTAGTCACAAACTTACTTATTTTGTGGCCTGAGTCGAAACGCACACGCTCACCTAACACACAAGAACTGATGCCTATTTTAATCGTTTGATCCATGAGTGGCTCCTTTACATTACTGTGCTATACAATTTTTATTCTTGTATAAGTTTTAGCACAGTTTTAATGAGGTGTACAAAAAAAATATTTGTATAACTTTGAATAACAGTTACGAAATAAAATCCGTTTTCGTTCACTTGGTTAAGCAAACGTTTTTCCGAATCGATTGCTCAATCACTTTCAACACATTTAGTTATCAATGGTAAAAAAGGGGCAGAGACAAGCACTTTATGTGAGCTATATCTCATGGCTTATTACTTCATAAGGCTAGTATTGCCTCAACAGATTATTCAAAATCAACATAATTAGTAATCAGAAGCTTGAGTTACTAATAAACTTGGAGTATTGACTATGGCAACCCCTCACATTAACGCAAAACCAGGTGATTTCGCTGAAACCGTGCTAATGCCTGGTGACCCACTACGAGCTAAGTACATCGCAGAAACGTTTTTAGAAGATGTTGAGCAAGTGTGTGATGTTCGCAATATGTTTGGCTATACAGGTACTTACAAAGGCAAGAAAGTGTCTGTAATGGGCCATGGTATGGGTATCCCATCGTGCTGTATCTATGTTCACGAATTGATCGCTGAATACGGTGTAAAAAATGTTATTCGTGTTGGTAGCTGTGGCGCAGTACGTGACGACGTTAAACTTATGGATGTTGTCATCGGTATGGGTGCTTCTACCGATTCGAAAGTAAACCGTATTCGTTTCAACAACCATGACTTCGCAGCGATTGCTGACTACGGTCTATTAGAAGAAGCGGTTAACCAAGCACGTGCGCAACAAGTGCCAATCAAAGTCGGTAACGTGTTCTCTGCTGACCTTTTCTACACTCCTGAAGCTGATATCTTCGAGAAGATGGAAAAATTAGGCATCTTAGGCGTTGATATGGAAGCGGCTGGTATCTACGGTGTCGCGGCTGATCTTGGTGCAAAAGCTCTGACAATTCTTACCGTGTCAGACCACATCATCCGTGGCGAAAAACTCAGTGCTGAAGAGCGTCAGAAGTCATTCAACGACATGATGAAAGTCGCACTAGAAACAGCCATCAACATCTAATCAAAGTTAGCTGCCAACTATCTATATTGGCAGCAATATTAATCCCGAGGGGGAGATAGTGACGACTGGCAAACTGCCACAGGACGCAGACGGGTTACAACTCAATTTTTGTAAAACATTGGCGTGTGACAATTTTGGTTTGAGTGATGCACATCGTTATGTTGTGCAGCACGCTAACCCCAAGCGACCTGCGATGGTTTGTCGGGAGTGTGGTGCTTTCCCCCCCTTACTTAACAACCAAGAGGTGCTTAACGAACTGCATCGGTTAAGACATCTCCACAGTGATGGCCTTCCCGCATGTCGTAACGACGACTGTGACAACTTTGGCCTCTCAGTTCATACCCACAAAAACCTTTACCACGCTTTTGGTTACAGTGGCGATCGCCAACGCTATCGCTGTAAATTGTGCCAATCAACCTTTGTTGATAAGTGGTCCGGTGCCAACAAAAAACTCCATTTTCAAGAAAACCTCCTTGGTTTGCTCTTTATGAGCTATTCGGTGCGCGAAATCTGCCGCAAATTAGAGATCAATCCAAAGACGTTCTACGATCACCTCGATCATATCGCTAGTCGATGTCGAAGAAAGCTCGCTATGTTTGATGCACGTTGGGTAAATCATGCAGCCAATTATGAGCTGGCATCACACTATATTACTCTCCAACCCAAGAGCAACAATGGCGTATTATGGATCGCTACCGGGGAAGCTCACAGTGGTTACATTCTTTGCCAGCATGTCAATTACTCGGCCAATGAAGAGCCTGTAGGCGAGGTTGACCATGACCCATACCACTATCCGGCAAGGTTTGTCTCTCGTGATCACTCATCTGAAGCCAACATGACGACACCTGAGCCCTCGCCGATACTGCGTGAACGTATTGATCAAAAATATCAAACCATCCTAGCGCGCGGTAATGTCGAAGACCCAATGGGTAATCTGACGGTATTTAATTACCCATCAAAGGGCGCACTGATCCGACCGCCCTACACTTCGTACGCGCATTTTTTACATGTGCTTGATTTGTGCCAAGAGGACCGACAAGTTTCTATATACCTACCGCAAGACCCGGTTCTACGTTCGGCTGCGCTGAGTGTCTGTTTGCAACGAATCCAACGTCAAAATGTCGACCTTCTGTATGTTGAAGAAGATCAATCATGGCATCAAGATTACCCTATTGATAAAATTGACATTGTTCATATGGGCTGGTGGCGTGACCGCTGGGCAATTGCAAACAATGGCTCGACCTCAAAGGGAATCTGTTACCTAGCTGGCTGTAACAACCAACCTAAACAATGGCTTAGAACTGCATCAATTCGTCAAACGGCTTTCTTCCAACACCGCTTTGAAACGCTTTTTGAAAGTTTTATCAACGAGCCTAGACGTAAGTTACGACCCGGTGGTTTGCTTCCTATGCTTGATATATTCAGAGCTTGGCACAATTTGTGCTACCAAAATAAGGAAGGGAAGACAGCGGCGCAGATGTTAGAACTCACACCATCACCTTTGACACTGAGTGAGCTGCTTGCCTAACTAAGGTAGTGTGACGAGCGCCGTTAAACCGTGCCTGTTTTATTACTTTTAGTAGAGTTCACTCTCTAGCTATTCATATAATGCTACAAAGGGTGTGTAAGTAGAATACTCAGCAGTATAGGATTGATTCATTGGATAAAAGCCAACGGCTGTTAGAAGTCGAGATAGAGCAACTCAAAGGCAGAATAGAGACTGACCCTGAAAAAGTCTGGGCAGTTGCAGAGCAATGTGCATCGCGTTCTGCACAAATTCTCTATCCCGAGGGCGAAATCCAATGTTTGGTGATTATGTCGCGCTGCGCGTGGTGCTCAATGGAGTACCGCAAAGGCCTAAAGTACATCAAAGAAGCGTACAGCAAACTGAATGTTCTCGATACTGACGACTTGCTTCCAGAAATTTTACACATCCACGCGCTGCATTATTGGGGCCAAGCTAAATACTATTCAGCTCAGCAATACTGGATTAACGCGTTAGAACAATCCGCCCTGATTGATGAAACTGAAATCCAACTCGAAGCATTAATCGGTCTAGGTAACGTTTGGCGCATTACCAATGAATACCACCTTGCCAAAACCACTCATGAACTTGCCGTAAAGGTTGCCAATAACGCACGCATTGGTTGGTTAGAGGGTAAAGCGCGAATTCTTTTGGCTTGGGATTACTACCTCCTCAATAATTATGTTGAGATGCTCTCAGTGCTTGATGGGGCCGCAGAAGCACTCAAGGATCACTACGATAAGACGTGGCAAGCGGAGGTGTGGGATTTTCGCGGTCTTGCTCTACTTGGACTCGAACGTATTGAAGATGCCGAAGAAGCCACCAACAAAGCACATGATCTTGCGATACGACACGACTTAATATGGATGAAGGCGCACTCCTTTATCAGTCGAGCGCGCGTTGAACTATTGCGTAAACAACCTCAAAAAGCAGCAGAACTGTTGATTAAAGCCGAGCAATCTGCAGTGACTTTTGATAATGGTGAATTGCTGTCACAAATCTGCTTTCAACAATCACTTGTCGCCGAAGAGTCTGGCGATTACCGATTAGCGCTCGAAGCATTCCGAAAATATCGTCGACATTCTACTAATATGTTGCGTGAGCAAACCGCCCGAGTCAGTAGCGACAAAGCACGCGCATCTAAAAGACAACTCGAACAGCGTGCGCGCAAACTCATTAACCGAATCCGTGGACAACATGAGTTCGATCCTGAAAAGCAGCTGAGCCAAATGGTGTCAGAAACCTATTGGTGGGAACAATTGGTTCTGTTTAAGACCGAGCTCAAACGTTCAAATCATGCAGTCATCATGTTGCAACATTCAGACTCAAATTATCTCGATATTTGTACCGAACTCGCACACTCTCTGTGTAACAAACAAGATCTACTCTCGCGTTTAAGCAGTGAAAGACTGGGAATTTTACTTGCTGATAAAGGCGACGAGGCAGTTGGCGTTTTCGATGTGCTGACAAAAATGATAGAAATCTACCCTTGGCATCGAAAAGGGTTAAATAACGAACTCCCTAAAGTGGTCTATCACGACATTCTTTCTTTCCCATTCACCTTAGATCAACTAGAAGAAAACCAGAGACAGGAAGAACACGATGGAAGTACTGTTAAATAAGATTACCGACTCTGGATTAGATGCGACATCAGTCAGCGGTGAAGAAGCGCTGATTTTTTGGAATCATGCTCGACAACATGTTGCCACAACAGCACAAGAAAAAGCGCAATGTTTAATCATTAGCGCTGAATTTCGCTCTGAGCTAAAACAACTGCAAACCAGTATTGATGAACTGCGGGAAGCACTTGATTACTTAACGCTGCCCGAAGACGCAGAGTTGGTTTTAGAAGTCCGTCATGGTTTAGCAGAACGAATGGTTGAAAATGGTGACTTCCATGGAGCGCTCAATCAGTACATCAGCGCATCAACCATTGCGGTCGACAACGGCTTTATTGATGCTTATGTATTAGCGGTTTTAGGCATGGGTAACTTATGTGACGCTTATGGCGATCATAACCGCGCTCTGCGTTACTACCAAAAGGTCGACAGTATCGATCACGCCATTACCAGCCGTTCATTACGCCTACGTTATAAACTCTACATGCTCGCATGCTATATCGAACTCAACCGTACGACTGCAGCGACTGAGTTAATCAAAGAGTGTGAAGAGCTCAGTATTCTGGTCAGCGATAAAGTTCTGTCCGGTCAAGTATTGCTGTATCAGGCAAAGCTCTATCGACAAAACCAGCAGATTGATTTGGCGATGCAATGCTTAAGCAACGTTCAGTACGCCGCAGGCAATATTCATTCTACCTGGCTCTCAAACATGATACGCCTTGAAATCGCCTACTGTTTGAGCGAACAAAACAAGCCACATATCGCCAACTGGTTACTCGAGTCGACCCGCAGACGAGTGCGACTTTACGCCTCACCGGTATTGAGCCTTAAACTGTGCGACTCACTTGCCGCGATCTGCACGCAAAATAAAGACTATCGAGCGGCCCTTAATTACGAAAAACACGCTTATCGTATTGAAAGCGATCTGATGAAGAAGGTTCCGATTGGCGAACTCGGTGCAAGTCAATTACGCCGCCTATCGCGCTTTGAATTGCAGTTAAAACTGATCTTATCTGAGCAAGAGAACCGTGAGCTCAAAGAGACAACAGAGAATCAAAAGCATACCGTAGCGAAATTACAACAAGACGTGTTTACCGATCCATTAACCAACTTACATAACCGGCGATGGCTCGATGTTAAACTCAAAGATCTTTTGCTGCATGATGTCCCCTTTGCACTGATGGTCGTCGATATTGACCACTTTAAGTCAATCAATGATGAACTTAGCCACCTTGTCGGCGATAAAGCAATTGTCAACGTGGCTCATGAGCTTAATACCTACTTTAAATTCCGTGGCGCTTCATGCGTGCGATTCGGTGGCGAAGAGTTTTTGATCATTCTTGAGCGCTCGACGCTTGAACAAGCCGAAATGCATGCAGAAAACTACCGCGAACGCATTTATCAGTTCGGTTGGCATAACATTTTGGGTGAACGTGGCCTTACCGTCAGTATTGGCATTACGCTACATCGCGAAGGGGAAAATACTCAGCGTACCTTTTATCGTGCCGACAAAGCGCTGTATCGTGCTAAAGCCAACGGACGCAACCAAGTGTGTACTGAATAGTCAGTCAAGAGATTGGCATGACCCTATCAGCGTACAAAAAATAGCGAAATACCTGCCACGGCGCAAAACGTGCCTATCAGTCCACGACGCGTAATAGGTTGACCTTTGACCGCATAAATCGCGAGCATAAACAGTGGACTGGTCGCGATAAGCGTTTGTGCTACTGCTGGGTTGGCATATTTCAACGCAATCTGTTGTAGCCACAGGGCTAAAAAGGTGCCAACAAAAATCGCGCTAAGCAACCAGCCAAAACTATTCGCTGTCAAATAACGTAGATTACTTCGCATCACAGAAAACGGCCGTTTCTCTACAACCGCGATCACCACTACTACGGCCATCACACCAGCCGAAAGGCGGATGAACGCGCCGAGTAAAGGAGAAACGTCGCCAGCCACCAATGCATAATGCGAAATAACAACACCGCTTGCTTGGCAAACACTGGCAAGTAAACCAAAACCTATCCCCTGCCAATCAATCGTTTGACCATCATTGTGAAAGACTACCACTGATACCGAGACCGTAACGATAATAACCCCTAGCCAACTTTGGATAGGTAATACGCTACCCAGAGCAAGTAATGCCAACACTCCGGAAAGTGGCGGCGCTAACGACTCGAGTAATAAAGTTTTATTCGGCCCAATCCGTTTTAATGAGGCAAAATACGCGCTGTCACCAATAGCAATGCCTATCACACCGGAAAGGGCAAGAATGAACAGATGTTGAGAAGACAGCACGACATGAGTTTGTGGGGTAAAAGGAAGTAGCAGTAACATCATCACAGACGCAACAACACCTTTCACAATGTTGAGCTGTAGCGCACTAAAACGATGGCTAAATTGACTATAGATCCACGTTGCCAACGACCATACCAATGCAGCACCAACGGCTGCAATCTCTCCTTGAAATGGCATCCTTTTCCCTATTATTAGCTAAACATAGATCAAAACAATATAACATTAACGTATCTAATGTATTGTTTTTATTCCTATACTTTACATTTGAATAAACGTAATCTTAGATAATTTTGCCACCACAGAAAGGAACATACTTATGTTTTTGGACTACTTTGCACTTGGGCTATTGGTCTTCGTCGCACTGGTGATTTTTTATGGCATCATCGTTATTCACGATATTCCCTATGAAATTGCTAAAGAGCGTGAACACCCGCATCAAGACGCAATACATTATGCTGGCTGGGTTAGCTTGTTTACTTTGCATGCAATTTGGCCATTTCTATGGATATGGGCAACCTTGTGGCGTAAAGAACGCGGTTGGGGCTTTCAAAAACTAGAGGCTGAGCAACACGACATTCATCATAGAGTCGATGCTTTAATCGATCAGGTGACGCAACTGCAAGCAGAGTTAAACGAGTTAAAAGCGCAAAAAAATAGTGCTTTGATGCAAGAAACTTCACGTCAGGATGAGGAGAAAAACTAATGGATTTACTGCTCATTCTAACTTACACCGCTATTTGTATTACCATTTTTAAGGTGTTTAAAATCCCTTTGAACAAATGGACGGTGCCAACGGCAGTTCTGGGCGGTGTGGTTTTGATTGGTACACTTATCCTATTAATGAACTACAACCACCCGTTCACTCAAATAGGCAATCAAGTCTACTCAACCACACCGATTGTTTCTGGCGTAAGAGGTCGAGTCGTAGAGGTTTCTGTCCAAGCCAATAAACCACTTAAGCAAGGTGATGTTCTGTTTAAAATCGACCCGATTCCTTATCAAGCCGAAGTGGCAAAAAAACAAGCGCAAATTAAAGAGGCAAGTCAAAGCGCTCTTGGATTGGAGTCTTCTCTTCAAGAGGCTTTAGCGTCAAAAGCCAAAGCGGTCGCCGAACGAGACAAAGCCAAACGTGAGTTTGACCGTTATCAACGCGGTTATGACAAAGGTGCATTCACTGAGCAACAACTCGATACACGCCGTCAGGCTTATAAAGCAGCTGAATCCACCGTTAATGTGGCTAACACCAAAATAGAAAGAGCACAGCTAGCGCTTGAGTCTGAAATTGGTGGTGAAAATACAACGGTCGCGCGTTTGATTGAAGAATTGCGTCAAGCTGAGTTCAATTTAGAGCAAACCATTGTCCGGGCACCAACCGATGGTTTCGCCACGCAATTGGCGTTGAGACCCGGCGTAATGGCGGTCCCTTTACCACTGGCACCAGTGATGACCTATGTACATCAAGAAGACATCTACTATACGGCGGCATTCAGACAAAACTCACTACAACGCCTAGAACCTGGTTACGAAGCAGAATTTGTTTTCAGAGCGCTACCGGGTAAAGTATTCAAAGGCGAAGTGGTTGAGTTGCTACCCGCTATAGGTGAGAGCCAGTTCCAAGCGCGTGGGGCGCTGCTAGGCACCGACGCCTTGCGAACGAGCGGACGGGTTTTTGTTAAGCTCAAAATCACCGATGACCTTTCGCAGTACAACCTGCCTTTGGGCACAGCGGTCGAAGTGGCTGTTTACTCGGATAAATTTACCCATGTTTCTATCATGCGAAAAGTTCTTATCCGCATGAAGAGCTGGCAAAACTTCCTCTATTTGGATCACTGATAAAAATTAGAAAGCCTAGAATCTCCTCTAGGCTTTCTTTATTCATTCACTGTTTACGCCAAGTTGAGAAACAGTTCATCATCTGTCATGTATTTATGCTTAAACCCTAAATTGCGTAAGTGCATAAACATGAAGTTGGGGAAACCCGGAGCGAGTAGATCGTTGGGTTGCCATACAATACCGCCCACGAACACATATCGGCCTTGTTTGTCTTCACTATGCAATGAATTGTTAAGATCCGTTGATAGTTCAGGTCTTACCCCTTCTACTACACAAACAATTTGCCCTTTTGCGACGCCAACCACTCGTTGAACTAAGTTGGCCTTAACGCCGCACTTCCATGCTTGACGCGTCGCCATTTCAAATCCGCACTTCCTGACGGCCTTTTCAATATTGACGATGAGATTCATAATCACCTATCTCAAATGTACAAACATCCCTTTAGCATATGGGCCACGCTCACCAATTACGACTGAGTGTTTTAGCCATTTTCTCACCAGATGAAAAAAACTAAAAAATGACCCACCACTAACCACTGCCCTACACATTGGTTCGCACCAAATGAACACTTGCCCTATCACTCGAATCAATCGCTGCTACAATTTGCTATTAAATGACACGTCTATTTCTCGGCGTTATCGCACATCGATGTACATTAGCACTCAAACAAGACTAGGATCACAATAACAAAACAAATGTGCAGATTAATTACATAATATTGAGATTAAACCCTCATAATTCTGCCGCTTTGACCGATAAATTAACAGATACATTACTAGCCAATCCCAATTAGCCTTCCGGCATAGACGGAATAGGAATCCCAATATGAAAGAAGTTGAATTTCGAACGATAGACAAGCTGTTTATTAAGATGTCGATAAATGACAAGGTATGGGTCATTTTTGCATTGTTTCTAATAACAGTAGCCGCGTTAGCTGGTGGCAGATACTCTCACACACTGCAAGCGTTTGAACAACACACCTTGTTCGCAGCTGAGCAAAGGCTCGAAGGGGCGATAGCCGCGAGCACGCCTGAAAGCTTAAAGGCATTTAATCAGATTCAAGCGGTCAATCGCGTTTCGCCGCCTCGCTACGATCAAGGCTTAGCCACCGTATCCAAACAAGGTCCAGACGGCAAAGCGTATCAACTAACGTTAGATAAACGTAACCAAGCACAGCAAGTGAAATCTGAAGCGATGATGAGCTTTGGATTGAGCTTTTTATGGGTCATCCCATTTGCCATATTTTGCTACTGGGTAGCAACCTTCCTCGGCGGCGCACTTTGGGTGCTGTACACCACGACTCAACGTATTGGTGAAGGCGACTTAACCTCACGCCTCGGATTCCACCCTGGTCGTGACGAGTTTGGTACCATTGGTTGTGCTCTCGATAAAGCCATGGATACACTGACCGACCTGGTTGTGGTGGTCAAAGACAATGCCACAACATTGAGTGAAACCTCGTCTTCATTTGAACAAGAAATGAAGACCAGTGAATCACAAATTAGCCAACAATATGCTTCTCTTGACTCTGTCGCCACGGCGATGGAAGAGATGACGGCATCGGCAAAAGAAGTGACGAATATTTCTCAACAGTCTACGTCTCAAACAGAGAGCGACTCACAGCATATCGAGCAAAGTTACCAGCGCGTACAATCTGCGATTAGTGAGATCACTAAGCTCTCTGATTATATTGCTCAAGCCTCCCAATCGGTTGCAACCTTGACAGAAAACACCACGCAAATTAATGAAGTCATCACGACCATTAATGCCATCTCTGAGCAAACCAACTTGCTGGCTCTAAACGCGGCAATTGAAGCGGCGCGTGCTGGCGAGCAAGGTCGAGGTTTTGCTGTTGTTGCCGATGAAGTTCGCACCCTCGCAGGCCGCACACAATCCGCAACCGTAGAAATTCAGGCAATGATCGAAAAACTGCAATCAGAAACTCGCAGTATTGCTTCGATCACTGAACAAACCGTCAGCCAAGCGCAAACCAGCAGTGACTTGGTGGCCGATATCGGTAGTGATGTACAGTCGATTTCAGACTCAGCACGTTCACTGATGGATATGAGCATCCAAATCTCAACATCAGCAGAAGAGCAAAGTGCCGTTGCCAATGACATAGCCTCTGAACTCAGTGATATACGTACTCAGTCAAATACCATCCGTAACATTGCCGAGCAATCGTCACTGGGGGTCGCTAACCTGACCAAAGCATCGGTCTCTCTAGCCGACATTCTCAAGCAATACCGCACTTAATCATCTAAGGGGCCAATGGCCCCTTATCTCTTATCTCTATTCCTTACCTTCTCACCAGTCGCCGGCTAAGTCACAATTTGTCAACACCAGCATTACATTCCATTAAATTCGATTTAGACTAATTACTCAGTCTCAAGGAGAAGCAACATGGACAATTTACTGGCAGATTACCCAGTTATTACTGAAATCCCCGTGGCATGGGGTGAAATGGATGCGCTACAACACGTCAATAACGTGGTTTACTTCCGTTATTTTGAAACCGCTCGTCTCGACTATTTCAACCAAATCGACCTACTGGTAAATTTGCAGCAGAGTAAAATTGGCCCTGTACTCGGCCATACTGAATGCCATTACAAGCGCCCAGTCACCTATCCAGACACTTTGCTCATTGGGTCACGAGTGATTGATCTTCAAGACGATCGCTTTACCATGGAGTACCAAATCGTCAGTAAAAAACAAGGTAAAGTCACCACCAACGGCCGTGCAACTTGCGTAATGTTCGATTTCAAAAACAATACCAAAGCGCCCATTCCAGATCAGATCAAGCAGGCGATTATTACTGCGCAAGAGAAATAATCGTTCCAGCAAGGCATTGGTAATAAAACAGCATCCATCGCCGAGATTGAGAATAGGTGTCCGATGCGATTTAACTTGGTATATACTTCGCGTCACCGTTAAACAAACTACTTTATTATTAAGATGAACAAGAGCTTATTAACTAACCTTGTTGCCCTTGCTTTGCTGGCTGGCGGTTACCAAGCAGACAACCAAACCGCCTTTTACGCGGGCTTATTTGCATTTTCTGGAGCCATTACTAACTGGCTCGCTATCCATATGCTGTTTGAAAAAGTCCCCGGACTGTACGGATCAGGAGTAATACCAGCTCGATTCGAGGAGTTTAAGGCGGCCATCAAAACCTTAATGATGGAGCAATTTTTTACGCAGTCGAATATCGACAAATTTTTAAACAAAGAGATGGGTGGGAGCACCACACTTAACCTAGAGCCAGTGCTAGAAAAAGTAGACTTCAATCCTACCTTTGACTCTCTTGTGGACGTGATTGCTAACTCTTCATTTGGCAGTATGTTAACCATGTTAGGTGGCACTGAAGCACTACAGCCACTTAAACAGCCCTTCGTCGAGAAGATGCAAGAGTCAGTGGTTCAAATCAGCCAAAGTGATTCGGTCAAACAAGCCTTAAAAGAACAATTTGAATCGCCTGCCATGATGGAAGAGATTCAGCTAAACATTGAAAACATTATAGATCAGCGTCTTAATGAGCTTACGCCAAAGCTGGTTAAAGAGATGGTGCAACAGATGATTAAGCAGCACTTAGGCTGGTTAGTCGTTTGGGGTGGTGTATTTGGTGGCCTAATTGGCATTGGCTCATCATTTGTTGCCTAACTAACCTCAATCAATCAACACTAAGGGAAGCCGATTGGCTTCCCTTTTTTATAACTTGGCGATCAAATCGGCGTTAACGCCAAAACTCGTTTTATGCTCTTCAATCACCACTTCACTTCGCGTTTGGATAACGCCGGGTAAGGTGCCGAGCTTAGTCGACATAAAGCTTTGATAAGCTTTCATGTCTTTAACACGCACCTTGATCATGGTATCGAAGTCGCCAGATAAGGAATAACACGCTTCGATCTCGGGCATATCGGCAACCGCTTGAGCGAATTTTTCAAAAATAGAGAAGCTAGTTTGATCGAGGCGAATATGGATAAAAACCTGTACATCTAGGCCGAGCTTTTCTGGGTTCAATTCGGCATGATAACCACAAATATACCCTTCTTTCTCTAGCCGTTTGACCCGGTCTGAACAAGGCGAGGTGGTCAAGTTAACCTGTTTGGCCAACTCGACAATCGGCAGGCGGCCTTTTAGATTGAGTGCGCGCAGAATTTCTTTATCAATTCTATCTAGGTTCATGGTTGGCCCAAAATTAACAACGTGTATTGAGCTCTATTCTAGAGGAAAACCGCGCGACGTTAATAGCCGCAAGTGATGTTGACCGTTAAGTTGTGAGCTTATGCGATTTTTGCGTCCGAAAAACGATTCGCAACAGGTTCAACGGCCGTTTGACTATTGCATACTCGGCAAAATGATTGCTTTTCCATCTTAACGTAATGAGCACCTTGAAATAGCGTAGAGAAAGTATAAGACAGGCTTTTTAGCAAAGAATCATGCTGTACTTCACAACGTTTCATTACGACCTTGTGGTGCGTTGTTTTGTGACAACAATGGCAGTGCATTTGTGGCATCTTCGTCTCTCCTTTTTACGCTCGTTATTGATAGTCGACACATTTTGAGAGCGAGAGTTCATAAAATTCAAACGATAGTTCAGAAAACGTGAGTTATGTTCAATAAATAGAGCAAAAAAACCAAAAAAGCCCCGAAATCGGGGCTTTTTCTAACAAAACGTTCGCGATCTAGTCAAGTTCGACTAAATGCTTCTTAAACGTCGCATGTTGCGATTTTACGCTCTGCTCAGGTTCACCTGTTGCCAAGCTGACAATCACGATAGCGGCAATCGAGAAAATGATTCCTGGAACAATCTCATAGACATCGAACCATCCACCAGACAGCTGTTTCCAAACAACGATTGTGATACCACCAACGAGGATACCCGCGAGAGCGCCGTTACGGTTCATACGCTCCCAGTACAGGCTCAGAATTAGAGCAGGACCAAAGGCTGCACCAAAACCTGCCCAAGCGTAAGAAACCAGACCAAGGACTGAGCTGTCTGGAGTCATCGCAAGCACAAGCGCCACAATTGAAATGCCAATCACTGCGATACGGCCAACCATCACAATCTCTTCCGAAGACGCGTCTTGTTTAAACACTTGCTTATAAAAGTCTTCCGCCAAAGCTGAAGATGAAACCAATAGCTGTGAGTCAGCAGTACTCATTACTGCCGCAAGAATCGCAGCTAATAGAATACCCGCAATCACTGGGTGGAAGAGTGCATTAACCAGAAGCATGAATATCTTCTCACCATCGTCAATGCCAAGACCTGTATTGGTTACATACACCAAACCAACCAAACCAACTAACATAGCGCCAACCATCGACAGTGCCGTCCAAATTACCGCAATGCGACGAGCCGTGATGAGGTCTTTGTTCGAACGAGAAGCTTGGAAACGTGCCAGGATATGCGGCTGTCCAAAGTAGCCCAAACCCCATGCTGCCAGTGAAATGATCGCGATTGCCGATAAAGGCTCGCCTTTTGAATCGTTCCATAGCGTCAGTAGTTGTGGGTTGATGTTCGCCAAGTCGCTATTTAACTGACCAAAGCCACCTTCTAGCGCAACAATAGGCACAATAAGCAGTGCTGCCGACATCAACAAACCTTGAACTAGGTCAGTCCAAGAGACCGCAAGGAAGCCACCAAACATGGTATAAGAAACAACACATACCGTCCCGATAATCACTGCGGTGGTGTAATCCAAGCCGAATACGGTTTCAAATAGTTTACCACCTGCAACTAAACCTGAACTGGTATAGAAAAGGAAGAACAACAGAATGAAGAATGCCGAAATTACCTGAATCATTTTAGACGTGTCATTAAAGCGACGTGATAAGAACTCAGGTAAGGTTAGTGCGTCTGTGGTAATACTGTAAGTACGTAAACGTTTTGCGCTTACAAGCCAGTTAAGCCATGTACCTATCAGCAAACCACCCGCAAGCCAGAATGCTTCGACACCCGCAGCATACGCGTAACCAGGTAAGCCAAGCAGTAGCCAGCCACTCATGTCTGAAGCGCCCGCTGAAAGTGCCGCAGGCCATGGTCCTAGTGTACGGCCGCCCAGGAAATAATCGCTTGAGCTTTTCGTTCGTTGATATGCATACACGCCTATTGCTAGCATCATCAAAAGATACGCAATAAACGTTGTCGTAATAGCAAAGCTATTTTCCATGTGATTTGTCCTCTCTAATAATATCGCCTTCCCTGAATGCCCTCTGAATTCGAGGGCAAACTAACGAAGAGTTAGTGGGTTTCACTACCAAGTTCAAGCAAGGTCGCGTTACCGCCCACCGCTGTTATATTTATTGTTCGGGTACGCTCTGTAATAAAACGGAGCGCTAAGTGTGGATCGTGTGCAACAGGAATGTTCACCAGATCCGTTTCAGACGTTAGGCTTACAATGGCGCCAGAACGCTGTGCAAGTAAGCGGTTGATTGTTTTTTCAACCTCATTACTACCCACGTAACCAAGACTGCGTACATCCGAATCGAGCAATTGATGGTAAGCATCAAGCGCAACAAATTGTACTAAGTGAGTAGGTAATGAAGACTGCACATAAGCAGACTCTAAAGCTTGGCTAAGCTCATCGTCATCACTGCATAAGATAACGGTGTTGCCCGCGATTAACGCCGCCGTTAACTGCGCGACTACGGCATGCTTAGCCTGCTGTTGTAATGCATCCTGAATGACAACAGCGACACCGCGACCTGCGGTGTAAAGTTCGTTGGTTTCACCCGTTGGACCAACCAATTGATGAGTCTCAGCGAGTAACGCTGACGCTTGCTCAATATGGTAAGAAACAACGGCAGCCAACTCAGGCTCTACTTGTTGTAAAGCCTGTTTAAAAGCAAGCAAACACTCACTTTTTGAATCAAAATCGGTCAGATTCCAGTTTTCCCAAGCTGAAAAAGCATCAGAAAAACGAGTGACTTGATGAACCATAATTATTCCCCTCGCCTTTTAATTAAGAAAACTGTGCTTGTGTAAATCGATACAGGTAGTGTGGACCACCCGCTTTCGGCCCCGTGCCTGACAGGCCTTGACCACCGAACGGTTGAACACCTACGACTGCACCAACTTGGTCGCGGTTGATGTAACAGTTACCTACACGAGCGTGTTTCTCTATCCAACGATAAGTCGTTTCGTTGCGACTATGGATACCCATGGTTAGACCAAATCCAGTATTGTTAATTTGTTCAACCACCTGTGTTAACTCATTGGCCTTAAAGCGAACAATATGTAAGATCGGACCAAACTGCTCTTCTTTGAGACATGAAATATCAGCAATTTCAAATGCCGTTGGAGGCACGAAATCGCCATGAGCATGCTCATCCGTCAACGCCAGTTGGGCAATTTTCTTCTCGCTACTACTCATGTGTTCAATGTGCGACATCAACTTAGATTTAGCCGTAGCGTCAATCACGGGACCAACATCAGTCGAATGCAAGTACGGTTTACCGACACTCAGCTCTTGCATCGCACCTTGAATCAGCGCCGTGATTCGATCCGCAATATCCGCTTGAACATAAAGCACTCGCAGCGCACTACAGCGTTGACCTGCAGAAGCAAATGCCGAACGAATCACATCACGTACAACTTGCTCTGGAAGTGCTGTACTGTCGACGATCATCGCGTTCTGACCGCCCGTTTCAGCGATGAATGGAACCGGAGCCGCGTCGCGAGCGGCAAGAGTTTGGTTGATACGTTGAGCGGTTGCTGTCGAGCCAGTAAACGCCACGCCCGCAATCGCAGGATGAGACGTAAGTGCTGATCCAATTTCTGCACCACGACCCGTTACCAATTGAATAGTACCTGCAGGGAAGCCGGCATCTATCATCAGTTCAACAGCACGAGCCGCGATAAGGCTGGTTTGCTCGGCAGGCTTAGCCACTACGGTATTGCCTGCCACCAACGCAGCGGTGACTTGACCTAAGAAGATAGCCAACGGGAAGTTCCACGGACTAATACAGACAAACACACCGCGACCTTGGCGAGTCATCGACCGGCTTTGGCCATCGAACCCCTTGAGCGACAATTCACCTAGGGCATCGACCTGCTTAGCGTAGTAACTACAAAAATCAACCGCTTCACGCACTTCATCAATACCATCATGGATGGTTTTGCCCGCTTCTTGATGACACAGCGCCACCAGCTCTGCTAAATGCTCTTCTAACAGGTCAGCTAATGCTTCAAGTTTTTCACCACGTTGCGCTTTCGGCGTCGCCTGCCAGCTTGGGAATGCTTGCTGCGCACCCTCAATCGCAGCGGAAACATGATCAAGTGATGCAAAAGCAATCTTACCCACTTCGATACGTCGGTCGTATGGTGCAGTGACGACTTCAGTATTAAGATTTTCCTTGATCATGCTTTCAGCGAGTAATTTATTGTTGATTACCGGACCACCAATCCATTGCTTACTAAGAAAACTCTCAACTTCATGCTCGAACGGCTTAGCTTCACTTTCGATATCGATGTTGACGCCAGCAGAGTTTTTACGCTCTGGGAAAATATCCATTGGCAGTGGGATACTGGTGTTATTAAAGCTATCGAACGCCAACAGCATATCAACCGGGTGCTGAGTTAAACTGTCGATAGGACAGCGCGCATCGACCAAACGGTGAACAAATGAGCTGTTCGCGCCATTTTCAAGCAAACGGCGAACCAGATACGGCAGCAAATCTTTATGGCTACCAACCGGGGCGTAAATGCGAACAGATTGTTGATATGCGCTCATGGCGTGGTTATATAGCGAGTCGCCCATGCCATGCAGACGCTGAAATTCAAAGTCTTTATGTGTTGCCATGACCGCGATTGAGGTCACCGTCTGCGCGTTATGACTGGCAAACTGCGGGAAAATATTACCGCGAACGTGGTCACTCAATAGGAAACGCGCGCAGGCTAGATAAGCCACGTCGGTCGCTTCTTTACGAGTATAGACAGGATAATTAGCGTAGCCCGCTTGCTGAGACCATTTGATTTCGCTGTCCCAGTACGCCCCTTTCACCAAGCGAAGTGGGATCAAATCACCCTGCTCTTTCGCTAGGCGGTTTAGCCAAACAAGAACTGGCAAAGCACGTTTAGAGTAGGCTTGAATAACCAGACCAAACTTGCCCCAGCCCTTAACTAATTCACTACGGTAAACTTTTTCAAATAACCTTAAAGAGAGCTCAAGACGGTCAGCTTCTTCGGCATCAATCGTAATCGCGACATCTAACTCAACGGCACGGCGTAGAAGTTGTTGTAACGTATCGTAGAGCTCGGTCAATACACGCGCTTCATTGGCCACTTCGTAGCGTGGGTGCAACGCAGATAACTTAATCGAAACCGAGGGCGCTGGACTTTTGTCAAAAGCGTAGGTATCTCGACCCACCGCTTCGATCGCCATTAGATAATCTTTGAAATATTTATTTGCATCGGCCGTCGTTAACGCCGCTTCACCCAACATATCGTAAGAGTAAGTGAAGCCTTTATCGCGCATCGCTTTGCCATTTTTCTGCGCTTCTGTAATGCTGCGACCTAGGACAAACTGATGACCCATGACTTTCATTGCCTGATGCATCGCCTTACGAATCACAGGTTCTGACATCTTGTTAACTAAGCGGTTAACGGCACTGACTGGGCTTTGTGCTTCATTTTCAGACAGGCCAACCACCTTCCCAGTCAGCATTAATCCCCAAGTTGAGGCGTTAACGAATACTGAGTCTGAATTTTTCAGGTGAGATTTCCAATCAGCCACAGTGAGTTTATCGCGAATCAACGCGTCAGCGGTGGCGGCATCAGGAATACGCATTAGCGCTTCAGCAAGACACATTAACAAGATACCTTCGTGGGTATCCAGACTATATTCAAGCAGTAGCGCATCAATCATTTGAATTGACTTTTTATCGGCTCGAATCGCTTTAATCAGATCCGTTGTCTTGACTGTAATCTGTTCTTTTTCAGCATCGGTTGGCATTGCCAAAGGCAGCAATTGGTTTAGCCATTGTGATTCGTCCACCATGTATAGTGGCGAGATCAATGACCAAAGCTCATTAAGCGGTTGCTCAACGAACTCAGCATTCAACACATCAGTTGCTGTAAACATGCGTTTTCCTCAATCTCAGACCTGAAATCATTTCAGGTTTCCTACAATGGCAAGCAGTGTATTTTGAGCTTGAGAAGATTACTTGTCAAAAACTCCGAGTTTTTTGCTAAAAACTCTGATTTTTAACAAAACAAAAACAGAGTCACACTCAAATGAGTAAAATATTATCTCGATTGCGTTATCTTATTTAACCGAATTGTTTCTTGTACTGAGAAGGTGACATACCTTGAAGGCGGGAAAAAGAGTGAGTAAAGGTGCTTTGACCAGAAAAACCGGTGAACTCCGCAACCTGACCAAGGGTAAGGTTGCCTTGCTCGATAAATTGCTTAGCCATATCAATTCGCTTACCAAGCACATACTGATGTGGCGTAATGCCCATCTGCTCTTTAAACACTGAATGGAATTGACTTTCACCAAGAAAGACGCTGCCTGCTAACTGGGTGACAGAAATTCTTTGAGTGAGATGTTGTTCAATGTAACGATCGATTGCTTCTAGATCGAAACGTGAGTCTTTACGCGACGTTTCAAATGCCGACATATGGCGCTGTAAAAGCGCCACAACCGTGTCATTGCAAGCTCGGCTGAGCAATAAGTCATCAGGGTTCGCTTGCATTTCTGCGACCAACATCTGGATTAATTTTTGGATTTGTCCATCCAGTTTAAAGTAGGTCTCTTTTTGGTTCAGCTCGTTGAGACGCTGTAGCAGCATTGCATCACCCTCTTTAGGCAAGGGCATGTTAAGCACCAAAATGTCAGATTGACCGACCACACCACCAAATGCGTGTCCCGTCCCCGACGTCACAACGCAACCTTGGCCTGGGCCAACCAAATTACCATAACCACTGACCTCAAATTCTGCTTGGCCTTTCAAGCCAATGACAACTTGGGTGTAATTATGATCATGACACTCCATGTAAGAAGGCAAAGTGATAATTTGGGCAGGTTTAGGCGACAATTCTTTGGCAGTCGATGCTTCACTTGGCGGTTTATTTGCGCGAGACATAGCAGATCACGAAAAAAGTTAGCAGTGGGTTTCGGCATGGTATAACAAAAGTGACGTAACTCGAAATTACTATTAATCAATTATTAAATAGGTTGCACAGCTCGAATCAGGGTTATCGCTCAATATCACTTTGCGCTGGTTAAAAAAACGCCAATCAAAACACTGGAAGAATGATCAAGTGCACATAAATTACGGCTCATGTCACTTCTATCCGCTTTAGCCATTCTGGATCAAAAATCTTTACTTGCATATTTCTTGAATGCGCCCAAAATGGAATATGTATTAGATAAGTTTATCTCTAATTATGATAAACTTAGGTAACACTCTCTTCGAGTAGAGTGATAGAAATGGAAGAAAGAGACCTTTGCAAGGCATCTGAACAATGGACTGTCAAAAGTTTGTCTTTTTCCTAATGTAAGTTGCATATATTGTAGATATGCACTGATTTGATTATTTTACATTGGTTGTTTAAACGTTAATTGTTGCAGGGACTTATGATCATACGTCGCATCGCAGCGCTTTTGCTTGCGCTAAGCCCTATTTGGGTTTCGACTTCGATTTTTGCACAAGAAAGTCTACAGGCTGATCCTGTTGCTGAAATCGAAACTAAATTAGAAACTAAAGAAGCTGAATTGGGCACTATGGCTGCAGAGTTTGACTCTGAAGCTGAACGTCTCCAACAACTTCGAAACGAACAAGATAAGCTTGAGCGCCAAGAGCAAGAGCTCAACGCAAAGCGAAATCGAGCTAAGTCAGCTTTGGACAAACAATATAGCCGTCTTTTAGATGATCCAGAGATCGACTTAGTTTCTTTTCAAAAAGCTTATCAAGACGCTTGGACTGAAGTTAAGGATAACCAGTCAGCGATTCTTGAAAACCAACAAGCCATCACTGAAAGTGAAATGCGATTGTCTCAGGTCAAACAAAAGCAAGCACGCCTAAACAGCGAACTTTCTTACCTGCAAGAGCAAAGAGTTGAGGCACGTGTAAAACGCTTAGCGGCTGAACTACGTGAAAGTGATGTATTGGAGACCAGCTACAAAACCACCTGTTCATCAACGATGACGATTGGCGAGTGTAAGAACCAAGGTCACTATTTAACCAAGCAAAAAGCGGTCAAAGCTTTCAAAGCTAAGTTGATGGATAGACTTACTGAATCTAACATCGCGAAGCAGAATGCCAAAGACGTTCAGCTCAATGTACATGTTCAGGAAAACCAAGTGATCCGTTCTGGTTTCGAAGGCAGCAACGACTATTACACAGAGATGCGTTCACAACTGCAGGCACGCCCTGAAGCGTCAGCAGCTTGTAAGCTGCTAAACGTGTCGTCTCGCTACTGTTTAAAAGGCGAACAAACAGCAGACAACAAGAAGCAAGACAAAAACTGGGTCAACGTAACGGTACGTTCTGATCAGTTTGACGATGATGTCGTGATTAATGGTATTAACTACGGGAGTACTCCTGTTGAAGTTGTACTGCCTCGTGGTCAACACCAAGTCACGGTATCAAAAAACGGATTTGAAACTTATAACCGCGTGATCAGTGTCAATAGTAGTGACACGGTTTGGGTTAAGCTTCGTCCAAGTGGCTAACGATTGTTTTACCAATCTGATTCACAAAGATGAACGAAAGCGCCATTTTGATCTTAAGTTATTCATTGATAACTTAAGACAAAGTGGCGTTTTCGTTTAGAATAAGCCCATTAACCAATAATTAGATGTAGAAGATAGTCAATGCGTCCAGGTTTATCCGCCCTTTTGTTAGCATTATTGCCATGCTTAGTTTCGTCTCCAGCCCTCGCTGAAGATGGGCAAGCGTCATTAGTTCAAATTGATGACCAATTGTTCACCAAACATGACGAACTCAGCACAGCGCGACAAACAAAAGACGAGCAGCAAGCACTGCTAGATAAAAAACAAGCTGAACTTAACTCTCTCGATCAACAAGCGAAAGCATTAGAGAAAGCTTTCACTGACGCAAAGCAAAAGCTCGAGTCTGATTATCAACGTATGATTGACGACCCGAGTGTCGACTTGGTGGCCTCTCAACAAGCTTATCAAGACGCCTGGTCAACGGTTAAACAAAATCAGAAAGCACGCCTAGCGGCAGAACAAGCCGTTGAAGAGCAACGTGCGTTGTTAGTCACACGCAATGCTGAAGTGGAAGCAATTGAAAAAACAATTGCCGGCCTTGGCGAAAGCAAAATTCGCGCACGAGTTGAACAACTTAACCATGAACTGCAACAGCCAAGTAATATCGCGGTCAGCTTTACCAACCGCTGTCAGCCATCAATGACATTAGCTCAATGCGACCAACAAACTCGCGAGCTAGCACTGCAAAAGGCGGTTAAACAGTTTCGCAGTGAGATCCCAAACCAAACCAGCGAAAGTGCTTTGGTGAAACGTAATATCAACGATGCCACTCTCAATATTCACGTGTTAAGACATGCCACCAAGCAGTCTGGTTTTTATGATGGTGTCCGCTACCGCATAGTTATGGATGTAGAGCTAGAAACAAGACCAAGCGAAACCGTGGCTTGTCAGTTGCTTCAGGTCGAAAATCAATACTGTTTCGCTCCCGGCGTTGATAGCAGCAAACAATTACCTGTCGATCAGGAAATTGCTTGGGTGACCTTCTCTTTACGTTCAAATCAATACAATGACAGTGTCTTTATTGATGGTGTCTCTTATGGCAGTACCCCTATCGAAGTGATGTTGCCAACGGGATCGCACAATGTCTTGATCAAAAAAGAAGGCTACCAATCGTTTAATCAGCAAATATCGATTAAATCTGACACTTCTTTACGCGCCGTATTAACAGAGAAAGCCAATCCATTACGCGATGGAACTAAGTTTGCCGATGGCATGGCCAACAAAGGTTCAGCGCCAGAAGTTGTCACTTTACTGCCTGGCAAGTTCTATGTGGGCGAAGAAGGCTCAAGGCAAGTCTACCTTGATCATGCTTTCGCGATTGGGGTTACTCCAGTGACCGTTAGCCAATTCGCGACCTTTGTAGAACACACTAGTTATCAAACGGATGCCGAGCTCAAAAACACCTGTACCGCATTGGTTAACGCCGAAGTCACTCCTATTGCTAACAGCAGTTGGCGCGACCCAGGCTTTAAGCAATATCCAAATTCTCCAGTGGTGTGTATTAGCCAAAATGACGCTAGCTCATACACCAATTGGCTGCGCCAACAAACTGGAGCATCTTATCGTTTACCCACTGAAGATGAATGGGAAATCGCCGCACGTGCTGGTAGCCAAGATAAGTATTGGTGGGGTGATGAATTTAAACCAGGTCAAGCTAATACCGGTTGGAGTGGCACACCTTGGTCAAATATAAGTACCGCTCCGGTCAGCGCTTTCAAACCAAACCAATTAGGTGTTTATGATAGTGTTGGCAACGTGTGGCAGTGGACCAGTAGTCCGCGTGGCATCGTTAAGGGAGGCGCTTGGAATTTTTCGCCGAATATGGCGGCGGCAGATAAGCAATTATTCCTCTCTCCATCAGAAGCCACCAACTATGTTGGCTTTCGTATCGTACGCGATATCAATTAAGTATCTGAGGGGGATTTCCCCCCTTTTTTATTTATTTCAAAAAGATAGAATCGATAACGAACTTAAGTCTAGCCACTTAAGTTTGATATCTATTGATATGTCTATCTCTCAGTGATTTATTCTGAGTACATAGAACCTCTTCTACACTTGGACAGGAACTTATGGTTCTTGTATTTGCCAGTCATCAATTGATGCCTGGCATTTTTTATTCATCGTCCCACTCTTCACTTGATTACAGTCAACCATTACACTGTCTGATTAATTAACGAGCAATCAATCGACTTATCTAATATCTACAACTGCCTATTCAATAGAACATGCTATGATAGTCATCTTATTTAATAGCTTACTGTTGCACCTGTGAATCCACAACAGCTCTCCCTTTTTGCTCAATTACCCGGATATTGGGGATGCAAAGATCTCAGTTCGGTTTTTGTTTATGCTAACGACGCTTACGCCAAATTAATCGGCTTTGATCAATCTCATGATTGTATCGGTTTGACCGACCACCAGATGCCGAGCCCAACCACCCGCTGTGCTAGCGACTTTGTCAATCAAGATCGATATGTCATGGAGCACAAAACTCAGCTCAAAGTGTTAGATATCCACCCCTACCCTGATGGAACCTGGCGTGCACATATCTTTACCAAGACCCCATGGCTTGATGATAGTGGTCAAGTTCAAGGTACAATATTTTATGGTCAAGAGCTGTCAGATACTGCGATTTTAGAAGTGGGTCATTGGATTTGTCGGGCCACTGGAATCTCAACAGAACGCCCCATGACGGCCGTTACTCCCGCAACGAGTACCCTGAGCTGTCAGTTAACCGACAGAGAATCTGAAGCATTGTTTCTGCTTTTATATGGTAAGAAACCACACTACATCGCCAATATTATGAACATATCGGTGAAAACATTAGAAAGCTACGTGGTGCGATTAAGGCGTAAGTTTGGGGCTCATTCAAAAGCCCAATTAGTCGAAATGGCGCTTGACCAAGGCTATGGATCGCATATCCCGAAAACATTATTGAAAACCCAAATTTCGGTTGCTCTCAATAGTGAATACGCCACATAAGTGGCGTATTCGATTTTGTCCTAAGGAGCTAAACGGTCGATAATCCACTGCTCTTCTTGTTTCGAGAACAAAAAGCGATCGTGAAGTCGATGCTCTCCACCCTGCCAAAACTCTATGCTTTGTGGTCGAATACGATACCCGCCCCAGAAACTAGGTACTGGGATCTCTCCGGCTTCAAACTTTTTCTTGAGTTCAAGAAACTTGCCTTCCAGCACGCCACGAGCGGAAATTCGGCTACTTTGTTTACTGGCGATAGCGGCAAGTTGGCTACCTTTAGGGCGAGAAGAGAAATACTTCAAGTTTTCCGTTGCCGATAATTTTTCTGCTACACCGGTAATATGAACTTGACGTTCTAATGGGTGCCATGGGAAATGGAGGCTAACTTTGGCATTATGCTCTATGTGCTGCGCCTTGCGGCTACCCAAGTTAGTATAAAAAACGAAACCGCGCTTATCGACATCTTTTAGTAGTACAATACGCTGAAAGGGCTGACCCGTTTGATCAACGGTCGCGACTGTCATTGCTGTCGGGTCGGTCAGTTTCGCCTCAATGGCTTGTTTTAACCACAGGTTAAACTGCTCGATTGGGTCTGCGTTGAGATCTTTTCGGCGCAGTCCACCTTTGTTATATTCGCGGCGAATATCTTCAAGTTCCATCTCTTGTCCTCGACGAAATTTTTCATCGATTGTGCGCGCTTCTCGACAAGAACTCAAGCCCAAGCCGCGGGTTATGACTACACTTTATTAAAACCATCTATCAAAGTGGAGAAACCTATCATTTTGAATGACAAAACTGACGCTAAGTCCTTAACATTTTTAGCTATCAGTAATAAAATCAATCGAATATCACCATATTACAAGGATCACCGATGAGTAAGAGCCGTTATAACAAGCTTACTCCTGACGAGCTGGATTATGTCGATGACAAAACCGCTGCGTTATTATTGAACACGCCAAACAGTGCCCGCATCATGCTGTGGGTAATGGTGATCTTTTTTGTTTTGGCAGGTTTATGGGCTGCGTGGGCTGAAATTGACAAAGTCACGGTGGGCCAAGGAAAGGTCGTTCCCTCTTCACAACTTCAAGTGGTGCAAAACCTCGAAGGTGGCTTGGTCAAAGAGATCCTTGTTCGTGAAGGACAGAAAGTCGAAAAAGGCCAGCAATTGTTGCTGATTGATGACACGCGTTTTCGTTCAGATTACCGCGAGCGTGAACAACAAGTCGCCAACTTAACCGCAAGCGTGCTGCAACTGTCAGCATCCATTACCAGCGTGGTCATTGATGAAGAGTTTGAAGACGCAGAATGGCAACGAGCGGTGTTGCTCAATTTTAACCGCCTCGCCTTTCCTCCTATATTGGTCGAGTCTCAACCTCGACTTGTCGCGCGTCAACGAGATGAGTACCGTCAAGATCTCGAAAACCTCCGTAACCAACTGTCCGTGATTGACCAACAAGTTAAGCAAAAACAACAAGATTTAGTAGAGATCCAGGCGCGTATCAAAAACTTACGTGAAAGCTACCGCTTTGCCGATAAAGAACTTGAGATTACACGTCCACTTGCCGAAGAGGGGGTGGTTCCTCGCATTGAATTGCTAAAACTGCAGCGCCAAGTCAACGACACGCGCCGCGAACTAACCTCAAGCGAACTCAAAATGCCGGTTTTACAATCAGCAATTAGAGAAGCGATGCTTAGCCGTATTGATGTTGCCCAGAAGTTTCGTTCAGAACAGCAAGAAAAGCTCAACGAAGCTCAAGACAGACTTTCATCATTGACTGAGTCGACAATAGGTCTGGAGGACCGCGTAAACCGCACCGTCGTAACCTCGCCAGTCACAGGCACAGTAAAAACGCTCAACGTTAATACAGTTGGAGGCGTTATTCAGCCGGGTATGGATATTGTGGAAATCGTTCCGAGTGAAGATACGCTGTTGGTTGAGGCTAAGATTGCACCTCAGGACATTGCATTTTTGCGCCCTGAACTGCCAACCATTGTTAAATTTAGTGCTTATGATTTCACTAAATATGGTGGGTTAGAAGGCACTTTAGAACATATTAGTGCCGATACCACCACCGATGAAGAAGGCAATAGTTTCTATCTTGTGCGTATTCGCACCAAAGAGACCAGTCTCGACAAGGATAACTCACTGCCTATAATTCCGGGAATGACGGCTTCTGTCGATATTATTATTGGTAAGCGAACCATACTTGAATATCTGCTCAAACCAATTTTAAGTGCTCAAAACAACGCCCTGAAGGAATAGCTATGACTAATTTTAATGACCGTTATTCAAGGATTGCCGCTTGAAGGCAATCACTCTAGCAAAATGCTCAGTCGCCTTTGCGCTGTTATTTTTTGCTACAACGACTTCGTTTGCTCTTAACACCCAAGAGCAACGTTGGGTTGATTCGGTCAGAAAAACCTATGGCGACCGCGCCGGAAGGCGAGTGGAAACCTGGCGTCGGGAGATGTCTCAGTACGCTTCGCTACCCGAGCGACAAAAGCTCACCAAAGTGAACAGCTTCTTCAACCAGCTTAACTTTGTTGATGATATTAATCTTTGGGGAAAAAACGATTATTGGGCAACACCGCTCGAATTTTTAGGCAGTAATGCGGGTGACTGCGAAGATTTTACCATTGCCAAATATTTCTCTTTATTAGAGCTCGGCGTCTCCGATAAAAAACTGCGCTTGGTTTATGTTAAGGCTATCGAGCTCAATCAGTTCCACATGGTGTTGGCATACTATTCCACCCCCAGTGCCGAGCCAGTACTGTTGGACAATATTAACCCAGAGATTAAACGTGCTTCTACCCGCCGCGACTTATTACCTATTTACAGTTTCAACGGTAAAAACTTGTGGCTAATGAAGTCGAAAAACGGACAACTTGCAGGGAAATCTTCTAGGCTCAGCCTTTGGAATGATCTCCGTGCGCGAGAAAAATCGCTCCAACTAAACAAACCCATAGTCAATTATGATGAGTAGGCAATATGACGTTATATAAACAACTTGTCGCCGGCATGATTGCGGTTATTTTAATGTTGCTGATTTCAGTGTTTATCATTGAATTTAATACAACACGAAACAACCTCATTCAACAGCAGCAATCCGAGGTAAATAATACCATCAATACTGTTGGCCTGGCCCTAGCCCCCTATCTAGAGGACAAAGACCAAGTCGCAGTTGAGTCGGTCATTAATGCACTATTCGATGGCAGTAGTTATTCAATCGTACGGCTTATCTTCTTAGATACTGGTGACGAGATCCTACGTACCTACCCGGTCCAGCCCAATGACGTCCCTAAATGGTTTACCCAACTCAATCTATTTGAACGTATACATGATCGCCGTGTTGTGACGAGTGGTTGGATGCAGTTAGCAGAAGTCGAAATTGTGAGTGATACTGGAGATGCCTACATTCAGCTATGGCTTGCGTTTGAACGTTTAGTTATCGCGTTCTGTATTATTCTGCTTATTGGTTTGTTTGCTATTTCGTTCATTCTTAAACGTGCGCTCCGTCCATTGCAATTGATTGTTAATAAAATGGAGCAAGTCGCGCGTAATCAGTTTGGCGATCCACTGCCACGACCTACCACACAAGATTTGATCTACGTTGTTGATGGCATTAACAGCATGTCATCTCAACTTGAAAAATCATTTAAAGCACAAGCAAAAGAGGCGCAGCAACTGCGTGAACGTGCCTATATCGACCCAGTTTCCCAGTTAGGTAACCGTGCCTACTACATGAGTCAACTCAACTCATGGCTTGGCGAAGGTGGTATGGGTGGTGTCGCTATTCTCGAAGCGAGCTTTATTCGTGAACTCTACGACGACAAAGGCTACGAGGCTGGTGACGGGATGGTGCGAGAGCTCGCCGATCACCTAAAAGTGTCGCTCTCTTCACCTAACGTAACACTTGCACGCATTTCGACCGAAGAGTTCGGCTTTATTGTTCCTAACCTTGATGAGAGCGAACTAAAATTAATCGCCGAAAGTATCATCACTTATGTACAAGACGTCAATGCTGACCCTACGGGTATGGCGACACCGAACATTTCGCTTGGGGTTGTTTATAACAAGGGCTCGACCAGTTCAACTGAGCTATTAACTATGCTCGACAATGCGTTGGCCGCAGCGAAGTCAAACCCAGAGTTGGATTACAGCTTCGTGACGGGTGAACAGACCGACAGTTTGATGGGCAAACAACAATGGAAACAATTAGTCAGTGAAGCCATCAGCAACGATTGGTTTAGCTTCCGTTTCCAAGCGGCTAACGACAGTTCCGGTCAAACCTATCACCGAGAGGTGTTCTCAGCGATCGAAAAAGAAGGTGAACGTTACAGCGCAAACCAATACTTATTTGCACTCGAACAACTCAATGCCAGCCACCTGTTTGATGAGTACGTCATCGAATCGATAGTCAAACGTTTAGAGGCGGGTGAGTTTCACGCACCAGTCGCCATCAACATCGCGCAAAGCAGTATTTCTCAACCAAGCTTTATCCGTTGGGTGACTCAACTGCTTAATAAACATACTCAAGTCGCCTCATTGCTCCATTTTGAGATCCCAGAGAATTGCTTTATTAACTCACCACACCATACCGCCTTATTTTGTAATGCGGTGCGCGGCGCAGGTGCTGATTTCGGTGTCGACAACTATGGACGAAACTTCCAATCGCTTGATTATATTAATGAGTTCCGCCCTGCGTATGTAAAACTCGATTATCTCTACACCCATCATCTTGATGACGAAAAACAGAAATTTACTCTGACGTCAATTTCAAGAACAGCGCACAATCTGGGCATTAAGACCATTGCATCGCGAGTCGAGACACAGACTCAGTTAGACTTCTTAGCTGAGCACTTTATTGAAGTCTTCCAAGGCTTCATCGTAGATAAATAACAAATAAAAGGTATAGCATGCAGGATCCGCTATTAAATTCTCTTATCTACGTCAGTCGATACTATGGATTAGCTAACTCTCCCGAGGCGTTAATTAATGGCTTGCCGCTCTCCGATGGTAAGTTGACCCCTTTTCTGTTCCCTCGCGCAGCAGAACGTGCCGGGCTAGTCGCGAAAGAGAACCGCGCAGAACTTGATGAAATTTCACAACTGGTGTTACCCGTTGTACTGATTTTAAAAGGTGGTGACGCTTGTGTTCTCAATAGCATCAACGCAGACAAAACCGAAGCTGAAATTGTTTCTGGAGAGTCGGGGTTGGTGCCCATTTCCATTTCTCTTGAAGAACTTAGCCAACTCTATGTTGGTCGCTACTTTCTAGTAAAAAAGCAGTTTCGTTACGACGAACGCTCACCAGAAATTTTAAAAACACGCGAAGGTCACTGGTTCTGGAGCACGATTTGGCAATCGAAAAAAATCTATCGAGACGTGTTGATCGCTTCAATTTTGATCAATTTATTTGCCATCGCTGCGCCAATGTTTACCCGTCTAGTGTACGACAAAGTGGTGCCCAACCTAGCGTTTGAAACCTTATGGGTACTCGCGAGCGGTATTTTCGTCATCTTCTTGTTTGACCTTACTCTCAAGCTGATGCGCAGCTATTTTATCGACGTGGCAGGGAAGAAGTCCGATATTTTGATCTCTTCTAAACTGTTCAGTAAAGTCATGGGCATTCGAATGGAATCACGCCCAGCGTCGGTTGGCGCCTTTGCCCGTCACTTACAAGAATTTGAGTCGATCCGTGAGTTCTTTACTTCTGCAACGATTGGCTCTTTGATTGATTTGCCTTTCGCCATTCTCTTCTTGTTGCTGATCTGGTTAATGGCAGGAAGCCTTGTGTTCGTCCCGATTATCGGGGTTCTGATCTTAATCATTTACTCGTTGTTGATTCAAGGACCTTTGCGTCACACGATCGAGGAAGGCTCACGACTTGCTTCGCAAAAATACGCCAACTTAATCGAAAGTCTGGCCGGTTTAGAGACCGTTAAACTATTTGGCGCGCAGAGCCAATTCCAATACCGTTGGGAAGAAGCCGTCGCGCATATGGCGAATTGGAGTGTTAAGAGCCGTCGCATCACTGATGGCATTCAAAATACCGCCGGATTTGTACAACAAGCCTCTAACGTCGGTATGATTATTCTCGGCGTCTACTTAATTGCAGAGGGCGAGTTGACCATGGGTGGCTTGATTGCCGCCACCATGCTCAGTGGTCGTGCAATTGGCCCTATGGTTCAGTTATCGCTGCTTTCCACTCGTTACAATCAAGCTAAGTCATCCATGACGATTATTGATCAAGTCATGTCGATGCCAGATGAACAAGAAGAAGGCAAACGCTACATCCATCGTCCGATCATTCATGGCAAGATTGAGTTGGATAAAGTGACCTTCCACTACCCAGACTCACCTGTCGCTTCGATTCGTGATTTAAGTTTAACCATCAACCCTGGCGAAAAAGTCGCCATTATCGGCCGTATTGGTTCAGGTAAGACAACGTTAGAACGTTTGATTATGGGGTTGTTTAAACCTACTGAGGGTCACGTTCGTATCGATGATACTGACATAGACCAACTGCACCATATCGATATTCGCCGCAATATCGGTTGTGTTCCGCAAGACAGCCAACTGTTTTATGGCACGATTCGCGACAACATTACCTTAGGTCGACCACTGGCTGACGATAGAGATGTTCTCGACGCCGCAAACCGCGCTGGTGTGACGGTATTCACCCAACAAGATCCCGCGGGTCTTGAACGTCAAGTGGGCGAAGGTGGTTTAATGCTGTCGGGGGGACAACGTCAAGCCGTTACCATCGCACGTGCAATCCTTGGTCGTCCTCCGGTATTGCTGCTTGATGAACCAACAAGCGCCATGGATAACCGTTCAGAAATGCATATAAAACAACAACTCGCGCAATTAAAATCAACCGAGACGCTGATTTTAATCACCCATAAGACCTCAATGTTGGATGTCGTGGATCGAGTTATCGTGATGGAAAAAGGCTGCATCATTGCTGATGGACCTAAATCAGAAGTGCTTAACAGCCTTAAGCAAGGTAAAGTCAGAGCGGTCAACTAACCCTAAAGCGTAAAATGAAAAAGCCATCAGTTCGATGGCTTTTTGTTTATCTTAAGCAGACGAAGTTAGCTCGTTGGGCAACTTGCTACCCCCACTTCCTTCCACACACCCCACTGACCGGATTGCGTAGGATCATCGCCTTGAGTCCACCATTTTGCTTCCCAAACTTTACCAGCCCACGTGACTTGTTGACCACCGTTGTAGACTGCTGCCGCATCCCACAGATTATCGCACAACTCACCACCTGATGAAGTTTTAGTCACAACAACCGTACTCGACGCTGTGACATTGGCTTGGCCATCGCTAACCGTCACAGTAAACGCTAATGAGGTATCTTGGGTGTATTCAGCAGCAACAAAGCTCACCATTGCACCATCGATCGTCGCGTTTAATCCTGCAGGGATATCCCATGAATAGCTGAGTGGGTCATTGTCGGCATCGCTTGAGGCAGATGCATCGACGACTACCACATCGCCACTTTGGACTGTGGCAGGAGCACTAACGACAGCGACTGGCGCTTGGTTTACTGGTGGCAGATCTTGCGGATTAATGCTAATCACAACGGTATCTGATGCAGAAGCGCCTTCATTATCGGTCACTGTTACCTTGAAACCGTAGCTTTGTGACGCCGTCACCTCATTAGCAGCAAAACTTGCCTGCGCAGTGTTAGTACCCGTCAACGTCACCGTCTGACCTGAAACTTGCGTCCACTCGTAACTCACAATAGCTCCGTCGCTGTCTTTCGACGCTCCGGCATCTAAAGTCACCGTCACCGGACCAACGACCGTTTGGTCTGCGCCCGCATTTGCCACTGGCGCTTTATTGACCGGCGTACCAGTACCACCAGCTAAACCTTCATGCATTGCATTTAAGATATCGCCGTTATCTGCATCAATCTCCCACGAGAACAGACCAGCTAGACCTAAGTCGCGAACATAAGCGCCTTTCACTTTCACAGAGCGGTCGTCATCAAACGTAATCAGTTTACCTGACGTCGGATTCCATAGCCAAGGGGCTTGCGCTTGCTCATCGTAACCATATTGGAAGCCATTAATACCCGTATTGTCAGGCCCCAACATAAACGACTTAATGCCTTTATAATCAATAACTCCATCTTCCCAAACGCCTTGAGCACTTGAGCCTGTCAGTTTACCGTTACCAACACCTGTCATTGGATCTGTTGGGTCACTTAATGAGCTCGGTAGTACCCCTTCCCATCCACGCCCATACATGGCCGCACCAAGCACAAGTTTGTTAGCCGGGACGCCTTGAGCCAGTAATAACTGAATACCATTGTCTGAAGTATAAGCTGGCCCAGTATATGGTTTGCCATTCTCATCGACGCCAGTTCCATCACATTGACCAGGACGCATAAAGTTACCGCAATAAAGCGCCGTCTGATGGCCGAGGACATTGTTCCAACCGCCATAGAAGTCATAAGTCATGGCGAAGATATAGTCCATGTACTGTACTGCATCGGCATAATCAACATCTTCTATCTTGTCGTGGCCAACGCCAATCGCAGAGGTCAACTCATAAGTACGACCACTATTCGCTTCCAACTCGTCAAGCATGGCACGCAATTCACGCATCAATGCGACATAGGCCGGGCCATCATTAACCGGATCGCCCTTGTCGGCAGCAGCACCGCCGCCGCCAGGAAATTCCCAGTCAATATCGACACCATCATAGAACTTCCATGTGGTTAAGAAACGTTTAACCGAAGCAACAAACGTATCTCGGTTGGCTTTGGTGGTAAAATCAAAGAATGGGTCTGATAACGTCCAACCGCCAATAGATGGAATGATCTTAAGATCGGGGTTACGCTGCTTGAGTGCCATTAACATGGCATAGTTGCCCTTGATTGGAGAGCTGTATTCATGGCCTGCCTGAGGGAAACTCTTTTGATAAGCGGCCCATGGGTCATGAATCACAACTTCATAGTCAGGCACCCCCTGACAAGCAGTCATAAGCGCATTGTAGCTGTTGCCACCAACCGATTTCACCGACTCGTTAGGACCACAAATTGGGATAAATCCGTAGAGGATATGAGTAAGATTATCTGCAGGCAGGTTATCAACGGTGTAATCGCGACCATAAATACCCCACTCGACAAAATACGTCCCGACGACTGTATTCGGGTCGGTATTGTATGACTTGTTATTTGGATCAATGTTCATCGCAAGCGGCGCAAGGTGAGCACCATCGGTATCCGCGACCACAATTTCGGCTGGCGCACTGGTACTACAGCCCGTGGCGTCACACGCTTCGATGGTCAACTGATAACGGCCGCCTTTGCCATATTGGAAGTTGGCACTGGTTTGGCTACCCGCAATTGGACCGGTTGCGACTTCAACACCATCAAAGTAAATCTTGTATGTATCCCCTGTGGTTCCACTCCACTGGTTAAACTTAATACTGATATCCGCTTGTTCTTTATACTTAACCATCTGGTTGTAGCCAGAGGTGGTTTCCATTGCCAATTCAATCTTAGAAAACTGTAGATTGTTCGATCCATATACATCAACGCTCGGAGCAGCAGGTGCCGCCAGCGTAGTGCCAGAGATCGCCAATGCGATGCTCGCTGCACATATAGTAATACGATTCATACCTATTTCTCTCATCCCTTGTATGTTTGCCCCAATTGTCAGAGCCACGTCTGTTCAATCGAAAGTGAAGAACATCACCTTCAGTATTTAAGAGACTTTTTTTTTAATGGAAAAAATAAAGACTAAATACGAGTGATTACTTAAAAATTTATCGACGTTATCAGCTTGTTACATGACAAGCTCGATACTGAGTCAAAATCTGAGAAAATATAAGTAATCAGAATTAAACGCGGTTTAAATCAAGCAAACCAGCAGTTGGCACTATCAACAATTCAGTGAACAAGATAGAAAACTGCTGAAATTTGTTAAAAGTGCAGCAGTGGTTCCAATATCAACAGAAATAGCGATGTAATTATTTAGACTTAAAACGCGCCGTGAAATGACGTAACACAGGCAGTTCGTACTCAAAGGTTAACCCTTTCAGCTCATGCGCGCGCTCCTTCAAGGCAATTATCGCGTCCGCGACGTAGTCGATGTGATCGTTGGTGTAAACGCGTCTTGGAATAGTTAAACGCATCAGATCAAGCTCAGAAGGCTTTTGCTCAATCGTGCGTGCAGTGCAACTGGCAGAAACAATGAAATTAGCAAACTTCTCACATTAAGATATTGAAATCGCATTGAGAGCTAGGCACTCTCTTGGTTTAAATGTCTGTTGACTAGGGATCGATAATGAAAATAAAAACCACACTCTTCACTGCCATCGCACTTGGTATAAGCAGTTATGCCTCCGCTCAAGTGACGATTAGCATTCCTGATACGATTGATGTCGTTGTCGCCAATAATACCAAGCCTGAACTCAAAGGCGGCTTCTTTGATGCCAGTAAAACGTTAATTCTGCCTGATGGCGAGAATCAGATTCTGTTTATCTATAAGCCCTATTTCGACCAAGGCAAAGACCGCGTTATACTTGACAGTGACCCGCTGATCGCCACATTCAGTGCTCAAGATCAACAGCTAGAATTTGAAATGCCAACTTACCGCAACGCTCATCGAGCATCGCAACAGATCCATAGCGTAGAATGGTCTCTAAAAGACAGCAGCGGAAACCTTATTCCAGTAAAGCAAGACAAATTGGTTAAAGAGGGCATGCAGATTGGCCGTAACCTACAAGTGGAGCTGGCTGAATACAACCGTAAGGGTGGCAAGGCTGCATTGTCTGGTTTGACAGCGACCCCCGTCGTCGCAACGATTGACAGTAAAAAATCGGCCGACTCAACGGCCGAAGAGATGCTGTATTTTTGGTATAACAAAGCTGATGCAAACACCAAAGCACGTTTCAAAGCGCACATTAATCAGCAGTAATTGACGTCACAAGGAGCCATTGCACACAAGCAGTGGCTCAACATGCGTTTGGCCCGTCGATATGCGATAACACTCTTCGCCATTCGCCACTAGACATCTAAACAGCTCAGCATCAAGTTTACCTTGCTCGACTAATTCACGAATAATCGCAATCGCCTTCTCTAGCGATAAACCCGCACGATACGGTCTTGATTGAGTCAAGGCTTGAAACACATCGGTAATCGCAATCAATCGGCTCGGTTCATCTAACTCGTCCGCATCAAGGCCGAGTGGATAACCTGAACCATCAAGACGCTCATGATGATTGGATGCCCACTGAATAATCTCGGTATTGGCAAAGATCCTTTGCAGTACATGGCGTGAATCGGTCGCGTGACGTTTGATACATATATACTCTTCATCCGTCAGGGTACCGGGTTTGTGTAGTACTCGATTCGGCGTTTTGAGTTTACCGATATCGTGGATAAGACCAGCAAAATACAACATACGAGTCGTATAGGCAGGGTATCCCAACTGAGTGCCGAGATATTCGGCCAATTGAGCGACATGCAGTGAATGCTGATAGGTAAATGCGCTTTTCGCATCAACAATTTTACCAAACAGCTCAGCAACCTCTATTGACTCATCCAGACCAATTCTTAACGAGAAAAATGGCAAATAAGAAAAATGCTCAGCAAGCGATTCTATATAACGCGGTTCCATTGAGAACCAAAAATCATCACACTCAATCAACTCAAGCATTGCATTGACTTGGGTCGTTTCAAACATAACGTCACAATTAGCTTTGAGCTCTTCGGCAATATTGCGTTTGCATTGATGGGACAAGTTTCCGTAGCAATCTAGGTTAGCATTCGCTCGCAAGTTATCGAGCCGATCGGCTAAAAAAACCAAACTCGCAAGCTGTTTGTCTTCTTCACTAACTCCTGCCAGAGGCTTTAAATCTTGCCACCAAGTGTGATGATAAAGGATCGGCGTCGCCATTGAAGACAACGGTTGACAGGCACTTAACAGTTCATAGCCTCTGATACAGTGGTGATTGGTATCGCTTGGTACTAGCTGAGACAAAAGCCCGTTACGCTCATTTAAATCAGACACTCCACAATCATGAACGAGTCCCAGA
Organism: Vibrio pacinii DSM 19139; assembly: GCF_000711795.1. GTDB lineage: Bacteria > Pseudomonadota > Gammaproteobacteria > Enterobacterales > Vibrionaceae > Vibrio > Vibrio pacinii. The sequence goes on from NZ_KL543978.1 coordinate 189,768, forward strand.
GAAAAAACGAATTGGGCTTTTTCATTACTCCAGTTAAGCTGTTGAGCGCAGCGATGGGCAATATAGGCAACACGATGACCGTGATAGATTTCGTCGACACCGACAGCATCAAGCGCATAGGCAATTTCAAACAGTACACGACGTAGGTCGACACTTATTTCTTGCTTGGCAAAGACCATTGTGACGTTTCCAATTATTAGTATTTATTATGCCGCACAGAGTAAACTAAAGTACTAATGATAAACCATAGCATATGAAAGGTTATTAACAGAACTGTGACTTCACCAACGTAATGCATATTTTACGTGCTAGAGTTTTACCATTATTTGCATGCCAGTTTGCTAGCCATCACCGCTTGATTTTGTTACGTTTCTTACAGCAAAGCATGCAAGGAATGGAATATGTTTAGACGCACTATCGACCCTGATATCGACTTAGCTCTTATTCAAGAGTCATTTGCCCCATATTACAGCCAAATTGTTGCTGAACAGCGTGACTACTTAGCCGAATGGTTAGCCTGGCCACAACACTGTCAAAGCGACCAAGACTTTCGTCTTTTTGCTCAACGTATGTTGCACGATTACGCCGACGGAAAGTCGATGACTTGCGCTATTTTTTTCCGCGATGAGCTCGTCGGAAACTGCAGTTTCAACAAAATCAATTATGATACCCAATGCGTTGAAATTGGTTATTGGTTGAGTCAACACCATCGAGGTAAGGGCATAATGCCGCGCGCTGTTCACTCTCTTATTCAAATCGTGTTTGAAGAATTAAACATGGAGAAGGTGCAATTATCAGCCGCCGTAGATAACCATGCCAGCCGCCGAGTAGCAGAAAAAGTAGGCATGGTGTTAGAAGGCATCCTAACCAATCAAGAAAAAGTCTCTGGCCGTATTCTTGATCATGCCGTTTACGGACTCAAAAAGTCGCCATTAATGAGTGAGTGAACACGTTGTTTTTTTAGATTAATAGAGATTTACCAAACTATGTACTACTATTGGCGCCAGATTTTGTAGTTAGAGAAATTTCTAATGTCTACAAGCATTAAACTAATTTTGATCGTCCTAGCTTTGAGCGGTGGCTTTTTTGCCAGTGACATCATTAAGTGGTTTCAATCACCTCAAACCAATATATCGTTAAACGATTACTGCTTAGTCACAACAGCGGGTTGTCAGCAAGACGGAATTCGCATCACTGCTGACCGTGATACTACCCAACCGTTAGCGCCCACTCAACTCACCGTTGACTGGCCAAACTCCAGCAGTGAAACGCTGTTTCTGACACTTCAAGGATATGAAATGGATATGGGTAAGTTGGTCTTTAAATTGGACAAAAAACCTCAAGGTCAATTTACGGGTCAAGTCGTACTGCCGGTATGTACATCGGATGCCATGACTTGGTACGGCACTCTTTCTGACCAAGTCCACTCAATCAACACTTCAATAAGGATGGAACGATGAGTAAGAAATGGGGATTCGCACTCTTAGCCGCGTTTGTCTTGGGTGTTGGTTTAAATCACTATTATATTAATTCTCAAAGCGCTTCTACGTTGACTGATAGCACGCCTAACTCAAGCATCTTATATGGTGAAAACAATGCCCCGGTCGATATCTTTGCCCCAAGTGATCAACGAATTCGCGTTGTCTATTTCGGTTTTACCCGTTGCCCTGATGTTTGTCCTACCTCGCTGGCAATGTTAGCAGGTGCACTCAATCAAATTGACGATAAAACCCAACAACAATTTCGGCCGCTTTTTATCTCGCTTGATCCTGAGCGTGATGCCGCGGCAGACGCTTATCAATACGCTCAGTATTTTCATCCGATGATAGAAGGATTGTCAGCGCCACTCGACATTACCACTCCGCTGGCTCATCGCTATGGCGTTATTTTCCGCAAGACCAAGTTAGAAAACTCTCAACTTGAGTACACGCTCGATCACAGTTCTTATTTCTACTTTCTCCAACCCGATGGCACGTTAATCACTAAAGTGCCACATACTCTGACACCGGCGCCCTTGGTGGAAGCCTTTAAAAACCTGAATTCCAAAGGATTATGACCATGAGATTGAAAGCCTTGCTACTGGCCGTTTTTGCCTTAAGCCCTCTTGCTCACGCAGATCAAACCGACATTATGGCGCACAACGCGTACGCCCGTGCCACGCCGCCCAATGCACCGACCAGTGCAGTATTCGTTGAAATCCTCAATCAAGGTGACAAAGATCGCTACATTGTATCTGCGTCAACGCCAGCCGCCGGCAAAGTAGAACTTCACGATGTGATTACCGAAGGCGATGTGATGAAAATGCGTCAGATCGAGCGCATCGAAGTGCCAAGTAAAGGAAAAGCAATACTTAAACCTGGTAGCCTGCATATTATGTTGTTCGACCTTAAGCAAGCGTTTGTAGAAGGTGAGCAGATAGACGTAGAGATTACGTTTGCCAATGGTGAACAACAAACCTTTAGTGCGCCAATCAAGAAAGTCATGAGTGGCATGAAACACCATCATTAAAAAATGACTTAACAAGGTGGGTAAGCTCCCACCTTGTTGATTAGATAATTGGTTTAAATGACTGCGCGAGCAAAGACGCCACTGTGGACTTTGCCAGAGTAAAGAGCTTCGTTTAAAAAGCTGACGACGTTTTATAAAAATTCAAAATGAACAGCGTCAGTATAAGTGGTAAATCGACTTACAAGACGAAGAGTCTCCCGCCCCTCTTATTCACCAAACAAGCACACAATAGCAACATAAAATTCACATCATCTCATTTCAATTAATTTTTCATGCTAATTTTCAATTACATCTAGACACATTATTTCAAGCCGCTAGTATATCGATCTCAGTTTGATATAACTGTTATTACTATAACTCTATAAAACTATTCATTGCAGGGATAACTATGCAACACAACTCACTTATTGCACGCTTTGCTCGTGGCAATCTGGTTTTGCAGATCCTAGCCGGCATCATTCTCGGTGTAGGTCTAGCGACTGTTTCTCCACAGCACGCTCAAAGTGTTGGATTACTCGGAAGCCTGTTCGTTGGTGCGCTCAAAGCCGTCGCCCCTATTCTCGTTTTTATTTTGGTCGCTGCCTCGATCGCCAATCAGAAAAAAAACCAGCATACCTATATGCGTCCAATCGTGGTGCTTTACCTTTTTGGTACGTTAACTGCTGCACTGACCGCAGTCGTACTTAGCTTTTTATTCCCAACCACATTAACGCTTGTAACAGGTGCCGAAGGCGCAACACCACCACAAGGTATTGCTGAAGTCTTAAATACTCTGTTATTTAAGTTAGTCGACAACCCAGTTAATGCTCTGATGAGTGCAAACTACATTGGTATTTTGGCATGGGCGGTTGGCCTTGGTCTGGCGTTACACCACGCATCAGCTACAACCAAAGCGGTATTTGAAGATTTGAGTCACGGCGTTTCGCAGATCGTTCGCTTCATTATACGTCTGGCTCCTTTTGGTATCTTTGGTTTGGTTGCCTCAACGTTGGCAACGACTGGTTTCGACGCCTTAGCTGGCTACGCTCAACTGTTGGCTGTTCTGCTGAGTTCAATGGTTATTATTGCTCTCGTAGTCAATCCAATCATCGTTTATGTCAAAACAGGCGAGAACCCGTACCCACTGGTACTAAGATGTCTGCGTGAAAGTGGCGTGACGGCCTTCTTTACCCGTTCAAGCGCTGCAAACATCCCTGTAAATATGGCGTTGTGTGAAAAGCTTAAGCTTGACGAAGATACCTACTCAGTCTCGATTCCTCTTGGTGCAACCATCAACATGGCAGGCGCTGCGATTACTATCACAACCCTGACTCTTGCTGCCGTTCATACAATGGGTATTGAAATTGACTTACTGACAGCGCTACTACTCAGCGTCGTTGCAGCAGTTTCAGCTTGTGGTGCCTCTGGTGTTGCTGGTGGTTCGTTATTACTAATCCCATTGGCCTGTGGTCTGTTTGGTATTCCTAATGAAGTGGCGATGCAAGTGGTCGCGGTTGGCTTTATTATCGGTGTGGTGCAAGACTCTGCAGAAACGGCGCTGAACAGTTCAACAGATGTCGTCTTTACAGCGGCGGTATGTAAAGCGAAACAAAAACAAGCGTAATCTTTGCTGATACTAAAAAAGCCTCGTCATCACGAGGCTTTTTTGTATTTATAGAAAGGTGTTCAAACAATCGATGACTAATGTTTGTCAATCGGTGACTGAGTAAAATCAAGACGCTCGCTACTCGTTTCCGAGGCTTGAACGTCCGTCTCATCGGTTAAGAGATCTTCAATCACCGTGGCAGGATCGGTCATGGTAAGCTCGTCATTCAGTTGCTCGGCGTCTATCGGCGCCGCAATACGGCTGTTATCATCAATCGGAATATTACGCTTGTAGAGTCGATTAAGTGCCTTAATGATTGAGTGCTTACTGACTTTTCGTTCACGAATTTTCTTAACAATCGGCTTAGCGAGACTTTGCAAACCAACAACCGTATCGACACCAATATGCATCGCGACCTGATCTCGTAAATTACGCGCAGAGTCATGACCAAGTTGCGCCGCTAAAAACAGCCAGATGTAAGCGATAGAGTTTCCATTTGGACGATGTTCCATCCACGTTTCTCCGGCTCTGTACATAGCCTCTAGATGGCCTTTTTCCGCCGCACGCTCTATCCAATAACAACCGCGCTCAAAGTCTTGAGGCACACCCCATCCTTTGATGTAATTTAAGCCAAGCTTCATCCGACCTTGATTGCTTTTAAGCTCAGCAGCATCACGATAGTACTCGCTCGACTTGGTCGGGTTCTTTTGCGGATTGTTAGGCGATATCCACCAATCTCCCAAGAAAATCAGCGCATCAACATAATTTTGTTCGGCCGCTGACTCCATAATGTCGAGCGCCTTGGCAACATTGATGTCGGTACCATGACCATTAAATAGCGCCATGCCCATTTCGTATTTATGCGGTAGACTGCCATCAGCCGCCGCAATACACACTTGCCAAAACTTCGCTTTCTCTTTAAGCACAAGATCTTGTTTCATCTTATTACTCAGACGTACAACTCCGTACATCCCAGTCACACTGTCAAGCTCAGCCGCTTTGGTATACCAGTGAAGTGCTTCTTTCAAGCGCGCTCTTTCTGCTTCTTTTGCCAAGTAAAGAATGGTCGGAAGATCGCCATTTTCTGCTTTAGCAATGCGTTCTTGTTGTTCTTGCTTGCGATGTTTTTCTATCGCCTTTCGTTGCGCGATACTACGTTCTCTGCGCTCTTGTTCTAAACGTTTTTTACGCAGTGACAGCGCCAGCATCCACATAAACATGCCCAGTAGCAGCAATCCGGTCGCACCAATGGCGATCCCTATTATATTCATTCGTTCTTCTTTCGTGTATTAAGCTAATTATAATATCGGCAGCATACTCAAATGATTGAGTTTCTCAATCATACCCTATAACACACACACCACATACTGCTATACCATTAGTGGATGCAATGCAGTTCACAAGCTAGAGCAATTGATTGTCTGCTCACTTTTGAGCTTATTTTTATAATAAAATTTTTTCGGCAATAGTTACATAAACGACGATAATTTTAGTCAATCATTGTGCTTATCAAACCCTTCCGTGCCATATTTAAGACTAATTTATGAAAAATTGACCAAAAACAATAGCAGAAATACATCACTTATTTTATAATGCGAATTAATGATTCAAAACATCATAAATTCTAACATTAGGGGCAGAAAATGAGACTTATCCCATTAAACAAAGCCGCACAAGTCGGTAAGTGGGCAGCAGCGCACATCGTAAAACGTATTAATGACTTTCAGCCGACCGCAGATCGCCCATTCGTTTTAGGTTTGCCGACTGGCGGCACACCTCTGGCGACTTACAAAGCGCTGATCGAACTGTATAACGCAGGCGAAGTGAGCTTTAAGCATGTTGTGACTTTCAATATGGATGAGTACATTGGCATCTCTGAAGATCACCCTGAGTCTTACCGTTCATTTATGTATAACAACTTCTTTAATCACATTGATATCCAAGAAGAAAACATCAATCTTCTTAACGGCAACGCCGAAGATAATGAAGTTGAATGCCAACGTTACGAAGACAAAATCAAGTCTTACGGCAGAATTAACTTGTTTATGGGCGGCGTGGGCAATGATGGTCACATTGCCTTTAATGAGCCGGCATCGTCACTCTCTTCACGCACTCGTATCAAAACCCTAACGGAAGATACCCGCATTGCTAACTCGCGCTTCTTTGATGGTGATATTGAACAAGTACCTAAGTACGCACTGACGATTGGTGTGGGTACACTGCTAGACTCTGAAGAAGTGATGATTCTGGTTACAGGTCACAACAAAGCTCTAGCACTGCAAGCTGCGGTAGAAGGCAGTGTTAACCATCTATGGACAGTTTCTGCACTGCAACTGCATCCTAAATCGGTTATCGTTTGTGACGAAGCAGCCCAGCAAGAACTCAAAGTAAAAACGGTTAAGTACTTTACAGAGTTAGAAGCAAAAAATATTGTCGGTTTCTAAATCTAAGAATCTAAGACGAATAAAAAATCCGAGTTTAATACTCGGATTTTTTGTTGTCGCCCATCGAAAAGGTATGGCGACACCACCACCAGCCACTCTCGTTAACACGGGTCAACAGTGACCGTTACCGCAGAAAAAGACTTGATAACAGTTTAACCAACAACTTGGGATAATTAAGCAATAGATGACTACGCGGCAACCATGATGGTGTCACCATTACGGTTTTAGCATGTGAAAAGGTATAGAACCCTTCTTTGCCATGGTAGTGGCCAATTCCCGACTCGCCAATACCACCAAATGGCGCATCATCCGCCGCGACATGCAGTAAAGTATCGTTGATCACTACGCCTCCACTGTGGGTCTGTTCAACCACCTGTTGTTGCAGCACCTGATTATCTGACATCAAGTACAGTGCGAGCGGTCGAGGCCGTTCGTTGACAATAGTAAAGGCGTCACTTAGCTGTCGATAACTGATAATGGGCAAGATCGGACCAAAAATTTCCTCTTTCATCAATAACATTGAGTGAGTCACCCCAGTGATAAGATTTGGCAACATTTGCCGCTCATTCAACTGGACATCCTCAAGCGTATGAATGGTTGCCCCTTGTTGCTTGGCGTCAGACAAGTAAGTCTGCAAACGTTGATATTGACGCTCATTAACGATCTGGGTTATCGGCACTAGCTGCCCCTTGCGAACAAAACGCTTTTTGTACTTGGCCAAATAGGTATTGATGAACAGCTGCTCTTTACCTTCCGGTAGCAAAATATAGTCAGGGGCAACGCAAATCTGCCCGGCATTGATTGATTTCCCGATCATAATGGCATCGACGGCGCGTTTTATATCAGCATCATCGCCAATGATAACGGGCGATTTTCCACCTAATTCTAACGTCACTGGGGTTAGATTTTTCGCCGCAGCCTGCGCAACCAAACGCCCCACTGACGTCGAACCAGTGAAAATTAGATGATCAAAGGGTAAGGATGAAAAACTCTCCGCAATGTCGGCTTCACCTTCAATAGCAAAGATATGATCCTCAAGCGATGCACATATTTCGCTCAGCACTTGATTGGTGTGTGGCGTGTACTCACTAAGTTTAACCATAACGCGATTACCGGCAGCTAACGCGGTCACGATAGGGCCAAGGCTAAGAAAGATTGGAAAATTCCACGGCACAATTACTCCGACGACCCCAACGGGCTGGTACTCAACTTTTACCTTTGACGGTGAGAGCAATAATCCGGCGTGACGACGGCTTGGCTTCATCCATTTTTTTACGTGTTTGATGGTGTAATTAATATGGTTTACGGCGGGTAGAAGATCGCTGATCAAACTATCGAATTCGCTCCGAAATCCGTAATCGTTTTTCAATGCCTCAACTAGGTCATCTTGCCGAGCAAGTAACTGTGCTTTTAAGCGCGTCAGCAACGCGATTCTTTGAGCGTGATCTGGGTACGGATCATTGTGATAGAGTGCCTGAACTTTTTGATACAACTGCTCAAGCTCTTGCTTATTTTTGACATGTTCCTTATGCCAGCGATTCAAATCGACCACTTTTTCCATCAATAGCTACCAACTCATTCAAACAATTTACTCATAGTAGTAAGTTTTTGCTCTAATGTCGCTAAACAGGTCGCCTGCAATGGTCAATTATTGTCTAAAAAGGAAAACGCAGCGCCATAGACATCAGCTTGTGGGGGACAGGAGCATGTTTCATCGGCGCTGCGTGTAGAACCACCTACCAAATCAGTAAGCCAAATTATTGTGCCACTGAATAAGGAAAGGTAACACTGAGATCTTTTTCCTGCCTTTGTTCCCCATTTACCTGATAACGGCGACTTTTAAACGAAATAATCTGGAAAAAGCGCGAAAACAGGAACAAAATGAGATTTATCATGACTCATTTTAGGAGTGTTTTGCTGTGTCCGAGCTTAACTTGCTGCGCTATTACTCGCGCCTAGTGTCATTTGGTGTCGGTGACGAAGTGAAAACAACCCTGCCAGATGTCGCCAATATCCTCTGCACCAGTCCTCGACATGCGCGCAACCTTCTCAGTCAAATGCAACAACTGGCTTGGCTCACGTGGCAACCAAAATCAGGCCGTAACCAACGTTCAACCTTATTCCTTCGGCCCTCACTCGCTGAATTGAAAAGACAATTGGCGAGCGAACGAATTTTGCAAGGTCAATATGAAAAGGCGCTGTCACTGCTTAATCAAGATCAATTAGCATTTGGCCAACTACTGCAAAGAACCTCCGGCGCATCATTGCGCGAGGGCTTGATGCATATTCAGCTAACCTATAAGCGCGCCTTTGAGCACTTGGTGCCCCATCAATTACAGCGTTCCAGTGAGCGTTATTTACTGCGTCAAATCTATTGCTGTTTAGTGGCAAGTAGTAACGACGGTCAACTTGAAGCCCAACTTGCTCATCATTGGAACTACGATGAATCCTCTCTTGAATGGTCTTTCTTTCTTCGCCCTGGGCTCACTTTTCATAATGGCAAGCCCATTAGCGCTGAATGTATTGTTGCGTTGTTTGACAAACTGGTTCTACTTGACGATTACCGCAGTGAACTCAATCACTTGGTTCGGGTTTATTCACCCGGAGCTAACCGCGTGGTATTTCAACTCAGTGAACCCGACCAAGGCTTTGGAGGGTTGATCTCCGGGGTCAAGTATTCGATTCAACCTCCTGAGCAAGTCAACCTATCCGCCCCTATGCTAGTGGTAGGATCTGGGCCCTTCGAAGTGACTGAGCACTCACACACCAAGCTGTGCCTTAGGGCCTTCGAGCGTTATTACGCTTGTCGTGCCTTGACTGATCAAGTGACCATTTGGCATTTAGATGAAAGCGAACTTGGCGACAAGCAACAAATTGAAACCAATCAACCCGGAGCATCACTGCGCCCGTCCTGTCATTACTATGTTGCCCATGCGGTAGGAAAAAGCAAAGCTGTTGAAAGTGAGATCAAGCAGAGCAGAACTGAAGATGGTTGTATGTTTGTGCTATTCAATCAATGCGCCAATGTCGTGCTCAGTGAGCAGCAGCGTCGCTATCTCTCGACCTATATTACGCCACAAAAAGTCTACCAGTACCTCGACCAAACTGGCCAGTTGTTCGGCTGTGAACTAGCGAGTAACTTACTGCCGATTTGGCATAAAATTACCCGACCAACCATGCCTAAAACTGACTTGCCGCCACAGATCGATATTGCCATCTACGATTACAGTTCGCTGCGCCATTGCGCTCTCGCAGTCAAACACTTACTTGAGCAACTAGGAGTGACGGTAACTATCAATAGCTATAGCTACCGAGAGCTCACCGCGTTGTCTATCTCGGGCCAATTAACGGAGTCTGTGATTATCACCAACATCAATTTGGACGATAACCGCCACGCCTCGGCGTTTAACAGCTTGTATCATAATCCGATCATCCAACGCTGCATTGGTGAGTCATCCAAGCAGTGGCTAATGGAACACCTCACTTCGCTGCGTGCTCAAACCCAACTACATGACTACTTAGAGGCACTTGAACCGATCGCTTCTGCATTGATCAATCAATTTTGGTTAGCGCCACTGTTTCACCACCGACAAACTCTGCGCTTTCAGGGCGTTTTGAATGATGTTGAACTGACGAACTGGGGTTGGCCAGATATTCGCAATGTGTGGTCGACGGACTGAAATTGAGCGGACAATAATTAGTCCACTCAATTTTCTGTATCGTAAACAGCAGCCTCAAAACGATCAACGCTGACAGCAACTCGAGCTCTGTCAGCGTAATGACTAACATTGATTGCGTTATCCTTGAGCACAGTTACCTGTGTACGCCAAATAGATTAGCCGACACAAATTATTAGCCAACACTATGCCAATCAATCAGCATTAAGGTTACAGTTTAACAAATACGATTTGCTCTAACTGCAAGCCTGGTTTAACAAAGTCTAACGTCAACTGATAGTAACCCTGTTCAAGTTTAACTTGCAGCCCCTCAACCTTGATCGATTTTCCATCGGTACCGTTGGTTGGTAACGTCTGGCTAAACTCGCCATTAAGCCACAAGCTACACGCAGACTGAGCCAGCGAATCACGGTCGTAGTTCATCACCCCATGACATTGATAGATCCCAGTCTGCTCAACGTAAAACGACAACGTAAGGTTGGTTTTACTGTTGATCTCAATCGGTTGTTCAACACTGTGATATTGCTCAGTTTTTGCACTGTTATGAGCCGAGAAAGCTTTGATCGGATCATAGGCGACAAGCGGGCGCTCCATTGCAGGGGTTTGCAAGATAAAGCGACAGATATTCATCGCACAGCGTTGTAACTCGCCTAATTCTAGCGTGCCGTTATCCAACGCCTCGATGGTATCATCGCCCATCGCATTAGTTTTAGCACCATCATTCTCAACCACCATATACAGATCATTTTGCGAACGAATCATAAAGGATGTGAAGGTTTTCGCTTCTTTTCCAGCTTGAATTGGATCGTTCATTTTCGCCCACCAATCCGTCATTACAATACCGCGATAACCCCACTCATCACGCAAGATTGCGGTATTCAGGTCATAGTTAGAAGCCGCCCAATGACCATTAACTGGGTTATACGATGTCATGATTGTCGTCGCATCGCCCTCTTTTACCGCCATTTCAAACGCTTTAATATGTATTTCACGCAACGCCCTTTGTGACATCACGCTGTCCACATCAACACGAGCCGTTTCCTGATCATTGGCTGCATAATGCTTAATTGTTCCGGAAACACCCGCTTGCTTCAGTCCACGAGTTTGCGCAGCGGCCATCACTCCGGTCATCAATGGATCTTCTGAGAAATACTCAAAGTTACGCCCATTAAGTGGATGACGATGAATGTTAATCCCTGGGCCAAGTAATGTATCGATTTGATTGGCTTTGAGCTCTTGGCCAACTAAGTTAAACAACTGCTGATTAAGCGGTCTGTTCCACGTACAGCCCAATAGAGTACCAATTGGCACTTGGGTCGCTTTGTGGCCACTGTCCATACGAATACCCGATGGTCCATCGGCAGCGGCAACCACGGGAATACCCAATTCAAATAGCTCATCACTGACACCACCAAACGCAGCCGCTGTGCCTGGCGTGACTTTGGGACTGCACATCCCTTCGCCGCGTACAATGGTTGCTAACTGTTGCGGTGTCATTTGCGCGACAAACTGCTCTAACGTCGCTTGTTTTTGTTTAACGTGATGAAGTTTAATGCCTTGGTCAGCAGTAAACTCGATAGATTGCGGCATGTTGTCTTTAATGCGCTGCGCCATATCAGTCGTACGCAGTGGTACTGACTCATAGGTTAAGGTATACACGCCATCATGATTGCAATCGCCTGGTATAATTCGCTCAAACGCGGTAATTGGAGCACAAGCCTCTGTCAGAGCTTCAACGACAAAGGTCTCATCCACCTGCCAGTTTGGCTCAACTTTCACCGCTTCACGAACACTTGCACCTACGTAGAAGTGATACTGACCACGCTCAATCACATAACTGTTTTTAAATCCGCTCGCGCCAGTGTCGTCAAAAGAGGCCAGTCGATCTAACGTTAGCTCGATGCTCAACGTCTGAGACTCACCAGGATGGAGTCGCTCTGTTTTCTCAAATCCAACCAAGCTGCGAGCCGGTTTACCTAACGCCCCTTGCGGCGCTGCGACGTAAAGTTGAACCACCTCTTTGCCCGCATAAGTGGTGCCAATATTGGTCACTTTAACGTTGAAACATAGCGTCGTTTGCTTACCTTGACCTTTCACTTCGAGCCCAAGCATTTCGCGTGAGAACTCGGTGTAACTTAAACCAGCACCAAAGGGAAACTGAACGGCCTGTGGCGCAAATGTTTCAAAGTAGCGATAGCCGACGTAAATATCTTCAGCGTAGAGATTGTAATCTTTAGCACCGAAATGAGCCGAAGATGGGTAATCTTCTAATCGGTATGCGATGGTGTCGGTCAAGCGGCCACTCGGTGAAACATTACCACTGAGGATATCGGCTAACGCATGCCCTCCTTCCATACCAGCGGCCCAGCTATACAACACAGCTTTAATCGACTGATGATGTTCAACCGTGGTGAGCCAAGACATATCCATAATGTTAGTGACATTCATCACCACAATCACGTGATCAAAATGCTGGCTAACTTTGCTGAGCATATCGAACTCAGTTTCAGTAAGACGATAACTTCCTGATGCATCCGCGTTGTCTTGATCTTCTCCAGCAGTACGTCCTATAAACACCACCGCCTTTACCGATTGCTGCGCAGCATCGATAACCAACTGCTCGGTTAGGGGCATTTCTTGTTGGTACCACGGCTCTGCTGCCCAGCCACCGCCGCCATCATCAAACGGGTGATCGGCAATCCACTCTTGATAGATAGCGACCAAGTCTTGGTTGATAGAAATAGTTGCATTGCTGCGCAAACCTTCTAATGCACTGATCGAATAAGGGACATTCACTGCACCACCCGATCCAGTACCACTGCGGTAGGTATCAATTTGGCAGCGCCCAAAAAGTGAAACGGTTTCGTTGCAGCGCAACGGTAAAGTAGCGTCGTCATTTTTGAGTAACACGATCCCTTCTGCCGCCGCTTGGCGACTCACTGGTGCTAAGCTTTGCTGCGCTTGGATAATGAGGTCATTGTTCATCTGTACACTCTATTCGTTATTAAGGTGAAGCGTAGAGGGCTGGCGAATACAGCCATAACATGTAAACCGATACGCTTTATATTCAAAACATAGTAGACTTGGATTACGCGCAATTCTACGAATATAGCGACAATAAAAAGGAAAAAAACGACATGACACCGCGCTATCGACTTCGATCACATCAACGTTATCAACATCTGAACTTTGCTTTTGTCGATGGAGACCATAAAACCGACTTCGCAATGCACAAGCATGATTTTTCAGAGCTGTTTTTGGTACTCGAAGGCAGTGGCAAGCATGTGGTTTCAAAATATGAATACCCTTTGAACACTGGCGACATTTTTGTTATCAACGGTGATACAGAGCACGGGTTCAAAGACGTCGATAACCTCAAACTGATCAATCTAATGTTCGATGCATCGTCGCCTTTTTTTGAGTTGCCTTCTATGCGCGCACTGTCCGGTTATCAAGCGCTGTTCAAAATTGAGCCGATAGCCCGTCAAACCAGTGAATATAGCGCCAAGCTTACGCTCAGCCGTGAGCAGTTACCGCAGGCTGCGACTCTATTAGAACAAATTCGTAACGAATACCAACAAGCAGAACCTGGCTTTGAGATCGTCATCAGCAGCCTAATGCAGCAATTGGTGGTCAAACTGGCTCGGCTTTATCACAAGCAGCAACTTGATACCCCTCAAACCACCTTTGTACTTAGCCGCGCCTTGGTATACATAGAACAACACTTCACCGATAGCCATATCGACATTGAACACATCGCCAATGCAGCGTTTGTTAGCTCAAGGCAATTGCAGCGTTTATTTCGTCAATACTTTGAGTGTTCACCAATGCAATACCTGCGCACACTGCAGCTTAACTATTCACATCAGTTGATCATTGACGAAAAGGTAGGTTCGGTTCAGGTTATCGCCGAGCGAAGTGGTTTTAGTGACAGCAACTATTTTTCCAAGTGCTACAAACAACAATTTGGTCAAACCCCGCGTACAGACATAAAAAAAGCCGCTACACAGAGGAGCGGCAAAGGCGATAACGAGGAGCAAGTCCTGTATCAGAGATAATAGGTCAACAAAGTGTTGTGACTAATAATGGATAATAAAAAAAGTTAGGTGTGCCTCTTGGCTAGACACACCTAGGTGGGTAGCGTCTACCTGCTTACCACCAAGCCTCAAACATAGCACCAACGGTTAGCGTATCTAGATCGGTCGGGTCTTCATTTACACCTGTAAATTCATTGTCTTGGTTACCGACTGTCGCGTAGAAACGCAACATTGGGCGAGACCAGGTTTCACCACCGATGGCCATATTTTGCGAAACCGTTGCTTTCCAAGAGCTGTTTTGTGCATCAAAGTCTTTGTAATCCACTACGTTATAGCCCGCTTCAAACCAAGTTGAATGGACATCATCCCATTGGTAGGTTGGACGTACGATTGCGTGGTAGTTGACGCGGCTCTCACTGCCACTAACATCCAATGATTGATAACCTACAGAGTATTGAATGCCTGCGCGATCAGTCAGAGATTGGCCACCATCAAACTGAACGAGTAACGCGTTTTGATCTTCAGCCACAGCGTAGCTGTACAATACACTGTCTTTCGCGTTGTCTGCGTAGCGAACAATCAATTTTTGGCCCAAGAACCCAAGCTCAGCAGCCACTTGGTATGCTTCGATTTTCTCTCTGCTATCGACTTGCTTCGAGTCCCAACCGTAGTTGGCATATAGGCTTAGGTCAAACGTTTCGCCCAAGTTAAAACCGTGCAACTTGGTGGTTACCGCATATCGACCAGAATCAGAAACGTTACCACCGTCTATCTCACCGACAGCGCCCACGTTTAGCTTAACGCCACCAAGATCGAGGTTGTAGAAGCCCGCACCTTGACCATCATGAGACATCCAAAAGTAGTCGTTCAAATCGGTTTGTGGACGTTGATGGAAGTCGCGGCCTGCCCAAATGTAGAGATCTTTTTGCGATTCAAACAAGTTAGTCGCGCCAGCGTAAAACTTCTTCAAACCAATATCAGGGTCACTCGCCCATGAAGGGTCAGCCCAATGTTCCATCATCAGGACGATATCCCAAATAGCACCGCCGTCACTTTGGAATGCTTTAGCGAACTGGAACTCACCACCATTTCCTTCGTTACCCAAACGGCCGGTTGCATTCGCATTGAGAGAACCGAATGATCCAACACGTTTTGCATCACTGCCTTGGTAATGTGCACCATAACGTGCGTAACCAGAGAAAACGATACCTGCGGGCACCTCAGTTTCAGAAGAAAGAACCGCAGGTTGTTGGTCATCAAAATAATTTGTTTCTAGCTTCGTTTCTAGTTCTTGAATTCGCTTCTCAAGTGAAGCCACATCTGTTTCAGCTGTCGAAGCAAATGAGGCCATTGAGGTCGCGATGATGGCAGCAAGAGGTAAAACCTTAAAATGTTTCATAGTAACTCCATGTTCGATACGCCATTAAGAAAGCGCTTTCTTTTATTAGGGTAATAATTGCCAAAAACTAGCAATAGAACGGTATTTCTCCAACAAAGTGATGGAAGGCAGTGAAATATCAGTCTTGAATTCTGGCAATGGCAAGCAGTCTATCGATAATAGCCCCTACAAAATGTGATAAACAACCCAAAGAAAGCGCTTTCAATATGGGCAAGATCACAAACCCAACAGGTGATAGTCATTAATCATATCGATTGAAAATAAATATAAATGTCGTATTTAACCAACAATACCGCCCACTCAAACCATTAACAGTCTAGTAAATACAGTGCAACACCCTTTACTGTTTGTGTCTTGAGCGATTAAAATCACCATAATCAAAAACTTGTTGCACAACTTGTTTTTAATCGTTAGCTTACAAAAGAAAACGCTTTCTTGAGAATTTATAGCTCAGACGCAATATACTTTTGTGCTTAAGCAGAACAGGATAAATAGAAGACAGCTGATTTAGCTTTGTTTGAACAATTTGAAGCGCCGCATCTTGCTGTTTTTATTGATAAAGGAACACTCCGTGATTACGATTAAAGAAGTGTCAGAATTGGCTAAAGTCTCTCAGTCAACCGTTTCCCGAGCACTTAACGGCCACCCTACCGTCAAAGAGGCAAATCGTAATAAGGTCTTCGAAGCCATCGAACAATTAGGGTATAAGCCCAACGCCTTCGCTCAAGCCTTAGCATCAAGTCGTTCGAATAGTATTGGTATGCTGGTCGGCTCATTGGATGGCCCTTTTTATGGACCTTTGATGCATTACGCTGAAGATACTGTTCGACAGAAAAATAATTACCTTATCGTCACCAGTGGTCAAGAGTCTTATGAAAAAGAACAAGACTCGATTAATTTTCTTCGATCTAGGCAGGTCGACGGACTAATCATTCACTCAGATAAACTCTCTGATGACGAATTGATTAAAGTAGTCGAAGACAACCCATCGACCATCATCCTCAACCGTTGCATTCCTGAAGTCGCCGAACACTGTATCTATATCGACAATGAGCTGGGTGGTTACTTAGCCACCAAACACTTGCTTGAGCTTGGTCATACTCGCGTTGCGTGTATCACTGGGCAATTGAGTAAAGGCGATAGTCGCGATCGATTACAAGGCTATCGCAACGCTTTAGCCGAGTTTGGCCTTCAATACGATGCGAATCTGGTGGTCGAAGGTCGCTTTGACCATAACGGTAATCACGATAAAGCAAGACGTCTACTCGACCGCGCCCCCGACATCAGCGCCATATTTTGTCAAAATGATAATATTGCTCTGGCTGTATATGACATCGCAATTGAAAGAGGCATCAAAATAGGTAAAGACTTGTCCGTGGTAGGTTTTGATAATGACAGCCACAGTCAGCATATCCGCCCCAGGTTAACGACCG
Source organism: Vibrio pacinii DSM 19139 (assembly GCF_000711795.1). Taxonomy (GTDB): domain Bacteria; phylum Pseudomonadota; class Gammaproteobacteria; order Enterobacterales; family Vibrionaceae; genus Vibrio; species Vibrio pacinii. Next base: position 206,851 of record NZ_KL543978.1, read on the forward strand.
TCAACTTCCCAGTTGAGGAGATGGGCACTGAAGCCGCGCATGGTGTTCTCTCTTTCGTAAACAAAGAGGCACTAACGATTAAACATCGTTTAGAGCCAAAGTTGGTTGTCCGTGAGTCGGCGGGCGCTTTTGAATAACAGTGCTGCTAAATAACAACTCGGTATTTTGCAATATAAAGTGATGATGACAAAGGTGCTCTCATGGAGCACCTAATACAACCTTGATTATCGATAAATCATAGGCAGTAATGGATTCTCAAGCGCAATGCTATCACGACTCTCCAAATCCACAGCTTTTAGTACCTTGGCAAAATGTTGTATAAATAGCTGATCAAAACAGCCATTATTGATGATTATTTTTAAACCTTGCTCTAACTGCATTGCCAGTTGAGGTTGCGATGAATTGACGTAGAAAACCACAGGAAAAGAATATCTAAGCGCTTTGGTTGGCTCAATCATTAACGATGCAGTATGCGTATCATACTGTTGTAAAACTTCATCGGCTTCATTGGCACCAAGAGTCAGAAAATCAACTTTACCCTGTGCAAGCCAAGTCAACATTTCAGCTAAACTGCCCTTCTCTTTGACGTTGTAACCATTATGTCGGAATAATTCAGCATCAACCCACGTATTTGGCACACCAACACATTGTTGCTTAAGCTCATCTTCAGACATGTGAGCAAACTCACCTTGACGTGAGTGATGAATTATCGGAACACGCCAACCTAATAGGCCCTTGCATAACGGCGTTGGAACCTCAATAAAGTCACGCCCCATAAATTTGCGATTGCCTGCCACTGTCACAAGTAGATCAGCGCCGTTATCAAGCACAGCCCCTTCATCATCGGCATTGGGGTAATCGGTCATGTCATTATGTACTTGCTCATCAATACCAATGTGATGTAGAACAAGTTCAAGCAGTTGATGTTCATAAGCCTGCCTTGCAGCGGACTTATTTCCATTCCAGAAGTGGATCATAGACGACTCTTTAATGGCTAAAATCATCAGCAAACTTTATCCAATCCACCCACCAAAGAAAGCGCTTTCTTTCATTTTGTACTGAAATGTGACACCTCGCAAATTTACTGATAAAAAAGACGTGATCTGACTCAAACAATTGCCTCAACTCCCCTTAAAGTACGTCCTCTATTCAGCGATAAATCTATCTGAAAAAAGTTTGATTAAAATCAAAGTCATCACTTTAACTAACTAATTTAAAAGAGAATTAACGCAAAAAGACCATTGGACAAACTTTTTGAAACTTGAGCTAATTTCTGTGATCCACAATGAACTTTGCACACAAAAGTTTGAAATCCTCTTAGGATCAGCATAAAACGGCCCTAAGAAAGCGCTTTCTCAAGTGCTTCGGGGGATGAACCAAACCTATAACTAAATAAATAAGGACGATGTGATGCATAAGAAAACTCTGGTCGCTACGCTTGCTACCAGCATGCTTTTATCAACGACTGTTCAAGCAGACGAAATTAAGCAAGGCGGTACGTTAATAGTTCCGATCATTAACAATGGCTTTGTTGAGAACTTTAACCCCTATACAACCAAAGATATTCTTATTGGAACCATGTTTGAACCGCTAATGGTTCATAACAACATGACTGGTGATATTGACTACCGCCTTGCCGAGTCATACCAGTATTCAGACGATCTTAAAACGCTGACAATTAAAATTCGAAACGGTCTCACTTGGTCGGACGGTTCACCACTGACTGCAGAAGATATTGCCTACAGCTATACCATGCCAAAAGAGGCTCCAGCCTTCGACATAAAAGGTTTTTGGGGCGAGGCTGGTAACCTGAAGTCAATCGATGTAATTGATAACGTGACAGTACAATTTAACCTTAAAGAGGCTGACTCTACCTTTATTCTTCACGTCAGCGCGTATCATATCGTACCTAAGGCTCAGTGGTCGAAAGCCAAGGATTTGACCACTTTTACTAACCCGAATCCAATCGGTAATGGTCCGTTTACTGAGGTTAAGTATCAACGTGCTCAACAGATGGAACTGTGCCGCAACCCTAACTACTATTTAGCCAACGAAAATCGCCCTTACATTGACTGTGTAAACTTCCGCTCGTTCAGTGATAACTCACAAGTTCAACCCGCTCTGATTCGTGGAGAAATCGATTGGGGTTCAAACTTTATTGCTGATATTGACCGTACTTATGTCGATTTAGATAAAGAGAACAACCATTACTGGTACCCAGCGAATGATGCGATTCACCTATATGTAAACACGAAAGAAGCACCGTTTGATGATGTTAAAGTTCGTCAAGCACTTTCCATGGCACTGGACCGTGAGTCAATTGTCGAGTTTGCAGCCTACGGCTATCCAACCGTGAACTACAACGTAGGCGGTATCGCTGAGCTTTATTCGCCGTATATCGATCACGACTTAAACAAAGAATACGCTTCTTTAACTCAATTCAACCCTGAAAAAGCCAACAAACTATTGGATGAAGCGGGATTGAAAGATACCAATGGCGATGGCATCCGCGAAACCAAAGATGGCAAGCCATTTGAGTTTGATATTGAAGTAGTAAACGGTTGGACAGACTGGATCCAAGTGGTTCAGATGGTGTCTGAGTACTACCAAGAAGTCGGCATCAAAGCCAATGTAAAAACGGTTGACTGGTCGGTTTACGACGAAAACTTGAAGAAAAGCACCTACAGCATGTCGATCAACTGGTCGATGGTTGCTGCAGACCCAATTCTTGCTTTCCAAGAGTACTACCACACCTCTCGTATTGGCGTAACTTGGCATGCAGGTCACGGTGTGCATAGCCCAGAAGTCGATGAGATGATCGAAGCGTTTGGCCGCACTTCTGATACAGAAAAACAGCAAGCGATCATTGATGATCTACAGCGTTTCACCGCAGAGAACATCCCGTTTATTCCATTGTTTTCTAATGCGACTTGGTTCCAGTACAGCACTAAGAAGTTCACTGGTTGGCCAACAGCAGAAAACCCATACGTTCAGCCAGTATTTTATGATGCAGGTAAGCGTGTGATTATCCTTAATAACTTACACCTTAAGTAACTCTCCATCGCATGGTCGTGGCAGTGCCATGACCATGCTTAATTCAGTTTAAGGTAATTTTATGTCGTTTTTATTTCGCCGATTTGGCTTTTATTTTACCGCTTTCCTCGTAGCAATTACTTTTAACTTTGCGCTACCAAGGATTATGCCTGGTGACCCAGTGGCCGCTTTATTCGCAGCTTCTGCGGGCCAGATGGACCCATCTCAGATGGACGCTGTACGCGAGATGTACGGCTTCGTAGATGGCAATATTTTTGTTCAATATTTCTCTTACATTAAAAGTGTCTTCACCCTTGATTTGGGACCTTCAGTACTGATGTTCCCTGTCAGCGTCATGGACGTTATCGCAATGACGCTACCTTGGACTCTTTTTCTCGCATTAGGCTCTTTGATCGTCGCCTTAATTATCGGCGTTAGCATCGGCACTTATGCGTCATATCGCCGTGAAGGGTTATTCGGTCAGTTTGTTCCACCGATTCTTGCATTTATTAGTAACTTCCCATACGTGGTAACAGCATTATTACTGTTTTACTTTTTTGGCTTAAAGATGGAACTGTTGCCACTTGCATACACTTATGATCAAAGCTTAGAGCCAAGTTTCAGTTGGGAATTTATCTCCAGTGTTCTTAAGCATGCCGTATTACCTGTTGGTTCAATGGTTGTAGTCGGTATTTCGACTTGGGTCTTTAACATGCGCAACGCGATGATCAACGTGCTCGGTGAAGACTATGTCACTATGGCAGAAGCCAAAGGCCTTAGCAGCTTCCGTGTGATGTCTCGTTACGCTGGCCGAAATGCGATTCTTCCAGTTGCCACAGCGATTGCAATGGCGATTGGCTTCTCATTCGCAGGTTCAATCATGACAGAGATCGTTTTTAACTATCAAGGTCTGGGAAATGTACTTCTCAATGCGATCAATGCACGTGATTACCCTCTAATCCAAGCGATCTTACTTATTCTTGTAACCGCAGTCCTCGCCGCTAACTTCATTGCGGATTTACTGTACGTTTGGCTTGACCCACGAATCTCTAACTAAGGTGCATCATGGATAACTTATTGAACCCAAATGTCGATCCGAATGAACCTGTGATTAAACAGTCGACATTTTGTTGGAAAAACATCAAACAGAAACTGCATGGTTTGTACAATTTCTTCTATGGCAACCCACCAGCTATCATTGGCACCTTCTTGCTCACTGTCGTGCTGATAGGAACACTATTCGCACCTGTGCTCGCCACACATGATCCAGAGAAACGAGTTGCAAGGCCACACGAAGCCCCAAGCGCAGAGCACTACTTCGGTAGCACGCGTTCTGGACGAGACGTATACAGCCAAGTGCTATATGGAGGCCAAAAAACGTTGTCGGTAGCTCTAACGGCTGGTGTTATCGCAATGACGCTCGCGGTAGTGGTTGGTTTAACCGCTGGATATTTTGGTGGCAAAATCGACGAGCGTTTGAACTTCCTGACCAACGTATTCTTGGTGTTCCCACAGCTCCCCTTATTGATCGTACTAGCGGCCTTTTTTGGGCAAGTCGGTTCCGGGGTCATCGCCTTGCTGCTCGGGATCACTTCCTGGCCGTGGGGTGCCCGTGTTATTCGCTCACAAACCATGGCGATTCGCAGTAAAGAGTTCATCATTTCAGCAGAAGTAATGGGGGAATCAAAAGCTCGCATTATTTTTATCGAAATACTACCGAATCTAATTTCTATCGTATTCGGTGGTTTCTTGGGCGCGGTTATTTATGCAATGGGCGCAGAAGCGGGGCTTGGTTTCCTAGGTCTCAGTGATGCGACAGAAGTCAGTTGGGGCTCGATGCTTTATTGGGCGCAAACGTCCGCATCACTCTACACCGGCGCTTGGTGGGAAATGTTAGTGCCAGCGATTGCACTAGCAATAACTGGCGGCGCGTTGGCTTTAATCAACATGTCGATTGACCAAGTCAGTAACCCGAAACTAAGAACTGGCCCACATATGAAACTGTGGCGCAAACTAAAGTTAGAAGCAGATAAACGTAGAGGTCTAAAATGAGCACCCTATTAGAAATCAATAATCTGTGTGTCGATTACGTCTCTCCGAATGGCGTAGCACGTGCTGTCAACAATGTTAGCTTAAAGATTGCAGAAGGCGAAACCCTGGGTATCGCAGGTGAATCAGGCTGTGGAAAAAGTACCCTCGCCTTTGCTATTTCTCGACTGCACAAAGCACCGGCACTGATCTCTGAAGGTGAAATCCTATACAAGGGTCAAGATATATTGAAAATGACGGACCGCCAGCTACGTGACTTCCGTTGGAATGACGTGTCAGTGGTTTTCCAAAGTGCGATGAACTCTCTCAACCCAGTGATTACCATCGGTGAACAACTTACCGATGTTATCCTCGCACACCGAAAAGTGCGCTATCAACAAGCTCATGATCGCGCAGTGGAACTGCTTAAAGTCGTCGGTATTCATGCAGACCGCATGGCAAGTTTCCCACACCAACTGAGTGGCGGGATGCGTCAACGTGTGGTCATCGCTATTGCTCTCGCACTGGAGCCAAAATTGATCATCATGGATGAGCCAACAACGGCGCTCGACGTGGTGGTAGAACGCGAGATTCTTAACGAGCTCTATGATCTTAAAGAAAAATTTGGTTTTTCAATCCTATTCATAAGCCACGACCTGAGCTTGATGGGTGAAATCGCCGACCGAATTGGTGTGATGTACGCTGGCAACCTAATTGAGCTTGGCGATGCTAAGCGTGTGTTTAGTCAACCCGATCATCCCTACAGCCAAGGGCTTATCTCTTCTTTTCCGACCATTCACGGACCAAAAGAGCGACTATATGGTATTCCGGGCAATCCCGTGAACCTACTGAAGATTCCGCAAGGTTGTAACTTCCAAGAGCGCTGCACTAAGTGTAGTGAAGTATGTTCGCAACAAGAGCCGAGACTTATTGCTAACCGACCTAACCATCAAGTGGCCTGTCACCTAGTAGAGGAAATGTAAGATGGAGCTTATCGAAAAACATCAAACTATTTTATCTATTGAAAACTTGGTAAAAGACTTTCCTATCGGTCAATCGAAAAACATGATGCGTGCCGTCAATGACGTGTCGTTTGAACTCAAGAAAGGTGAAGCACTTGCCATTGTAGGTGAATCAGGCTCTGGCAAAAGTACAGGTGCCCGTATTCTTACCCGCATTTATGACAAAACGGCCGGAAATATTACCTTCAAAGGACAACCTTTGGATGAATATATCAAACAGCATGGTGAACTTGAGTACGCTAGACAAGTGCAGATGATCTTCCAAGACCCATTTGGCTCACTTAACCCAGTGCACAGCATCTATCATCACATTGCACGACCATTATTAATTCATAAACGAGCTGAAAAAGAGGCGATCCCGAAACTTGTCCATGACTTACTTGAATTGGTCGGCCTTAGCCCTGCCAAAGAAACAGCGGAAAAGTTTCCCTATGAATTGAGTGGTGGCCAACGTCAGCGTGTAGCGATTGCACGTGCTTTAGCGGTCGATCCTGAAGTCATTCTTGCCGATGAACCGATTTCGATGCTTGATGTGTCAGTTCGCCTTGGCATCTTAAATCTCATGTCCGATCTCAAAGATAAGCATGGTATTTCTTTCATGTACATCACGCACGACATCGCAACCGCACGATACTTTGCCGAGAAAACCGCGGTGATGTACGTCGGTCATATGGTCGAATGGGGTAGCAGTGATAGCGTGACACAAAACCCACAGCATCCCTACTCGAAGCTATTGCTGTCAGCAGTACCTGAGCCTGGTCAATCCGGTCGTCGTGAGCTGCTAGCGAAAAAAGGTGACATTCCATCTTGGAAACCAAGCAGTGTCGGTTGTCCATTTGCGACCCGATGTTTGAAAGCGAGCGAGGAGTGTACCCAATCCATTCCTGAGCCGACTCAAGTGGGCCAAGACCACTACGTTCGCTGCCATCACCTATAATTAATACAATTTATTCGACTCCTTCTCGCCAAGTCATGCGCATAACGCGTTGACTTGGTAAGGGCTAGTATTGCCTGAAACAAGAGAAGAAGTCATATAAGGACAACCGATTATGAACCTTGACTACTTATCAGAACTTGCTGTCACTGGACACTTTGTCGATTTAGACGGCGAGCGCTTCTACAAGATCGCCAACGTCGATCAAATGTCACCATTTTTCATTAGCGTAGTTTCAGCAAGCGATCACTGGCTGTTTATTTCGTCTACAGGCAGCTTATCAGCCGGTCGAATCCGCCCAGAGAACGCTCTATTTCCTTATCGCTCAGTCGATCATATCCATGAGAACGCCGAAAATACTGGCTCAAAAACCATCGTTAAAGTTCATACCGAGCAAGGTGTGACGGCACTATGGGAACCGTTCAACCGTTTCCATGATGGCCTCTATCACACTGAACGTCACCTGTACAAAAACACCATTGGTGACAAAATTGTGTTTGAAGAAATCAACCACACCCTAAAGCTCAAATTCCGTTACAGCTGGAGCTCAAGTGAGCGTTTTGGTTTTGTTCGCCATAGCCAAATTACCGATCTATCTGGTCAAGAACGTCAACTTGAATTGATTGATGGTCTACAGAACTTGTTGCCATCAGGCGCGCCTCTTGCCGCACTCCAAACGCGCAGCGCACTGGTTGACGCTTACAAATGGAACGAGCAAGTCGACGACTCATCAATGGCACTGTACACCATGTACGCTAAACTCAGCGACCGCGCCGAGCCAGCAGAGTCATTGCTATCGACTGCAGTATTCTCACTTGACCAAAGCAATAGCCAATTGTTACTTAGCAGCGAACAACTGGGCGCATTCCGCCGTGGTTTAACTATCAACAGTGAAAACTTGACCAAAGGTGTGCGCGGCAGCTACTTACTGCATAAACACCTCACTCTAGCAGGCAACCAAACGCAAGATTGGCGCATAGTGGCCGACATCGATAAAGGCCATAAAGAGATTAATGAGCTCACCGAGCTATTATCAAGCCCTAGTCAGCTTGGTTTGCTGGTTGAGCAAAGTATTGCAGATAACCAACGCGATCTGATCACACTGATGTCGGGCGCCGATGCTTGGCAATTAACCGCAGATGAAAACACCAGCGTCCATCATTATGCTAACGTACTGTTTAATAACATGCGTGGTGGCGTGATTGAAAACAACTACCGTTTAGACAAAGCTGATGTGGTAAAAACGCTCAACAATGCCAACAAAAAAGTCGCCACTAAGCACGCGGCATTTTTTGCTGACCTGCCAGAGAACTTCACCCATGCTGAGCTGATTCGCCAAGCAAAAGACCGTGGTGATGCGCAGTTGATTCGCCTTAGCTACGAGTATCTGCCATTAACGTTTGGCCGTCGTCATGGTGACCCAAGTCGTCCTTGGAACCATTATGAAATCAAACTTAAAGATGAGAACGGTGAGCGCTTACTTTCTTATCAAGGCAACTGGCGTGATATCTTCCAAAACTGGGAAGCGATTGCACTAAGCTATCCTGGCTTCATTTCATCTTTTATCGCTAAATTTGTTAACGCCTCAACGATCGATGGCTATAACCCATACCGCATTACCAAAGATGGCATAGATTGGGAACTGCTGGAAGCAGACGATCCGTGGAGCAATATCGGCTACTGGGGCGATCACCAAATCATCTATCTACTTAAGTTCCTTGAGTTGGCAGACAAGTACCAAAGCGAAGAGCTGGCTGAGATGCTAACCAGCGATATTTACAGCTACGCCAACGTTCCCTATAAACTGTGCGATGTAGAACAACTGTTCGCGAACCCAAAAGACACCGTCTCTTTTGATCAAGAGCTCCAGACAGAGATCGAACAACGAGTTGCCGATCTAGGTAGCGATGGTCGCCTATTAGTTGAACGCGACAATGAGGTTTACACGGTAAACTTAACTGAAAAAATCATGGTACCACTGCTGTCTAAACTGAGTAATCTTGTTCTCGACGGTGGTATTTGGCTCAACACACAACGTCCTGAGTGGAACGATGCCAATAACGCGATTGTTGGTAATGGCTTATCGATGGTCACTCTGTACTACATGCGTCGTTACGTCGCCTTTATGCAGAAACTACTGACTAATGCACCAAACGATATCTCAATTTCTAAAGAAGTCGTTGACTGGATGCTATCCATTCACAAGGTACTGCAAGATGCCTGCAAAGAGATAAAGCAAGAAACAGTAACGCGTCAAACACGTAAAGCTATTTTGACTCAATTAGAGAAAGCATTTGAGCTTTACCGTAGCCGTGTTTATCGCATGAAAGGCTTCTCGGGCAAAACCAATGTCGAGCTTTCAGCACTACAAGACATGCTTGCCACAAGCATGAACGTGCTTGATTCAAGCATTGAAAACAACTTACGAAAAGATGGTCTATACAACGCTTACAACATCGTTACTTACTCGGGAGAAAGCCTCAATATTGATGAACTCTACCCTATGCTTGAAGGTCAAGTTGCCGTACTTAGTGCCGGTGTTCTCACACCAAAACAAGCGGTAACCTTATTGGATAACCTTTTTGCCAGCGAAATGTACCGCTCCGATCAAAATAGCTTCATGCTCTACCCTGATCGCGATTTACAACGCTTTATGCAAAAGAATCATATTCCTCAAGCAGAGGTAGAAAATAGTAAACTTCTTTCTGCCATGCTTGAAGCGAAAGACCAACGCATCATCAACTGCGATTCAAAAGGTCAAATTCACTTCAATCCAAGCTTTGAAAATGCCGAGTTCTTAAGACGTGCATTACAAAAAGTCAAAGCCGACTACACACAAAGTGATAACGAGAGTTTAGAGTCGGTGCTATCACTGTACGAACAAGTGTTTAACCATAAGGCCTTTACTGGTCGTTCTGGCACTATGTTTGGTTACGAAGGCTTGGGCTGCATTTACTGGCATATGGTTTCTAAACTGCTACTCGCTGTGCAAGAAAACTACTTGGCTGCGCGTGAACTTGATGCAAACAGCACTGAAACCGCGCAACTGGCCGATTACTATTACAAGGTCCGTGCAGGTATTGGTTTCAACAAAACGCCAGACAACTACGGCGCCTTCCCGACCGACCCATATTCACATACGCCAAAACAAGCGGGTGCCCAGCAACCGGGTATGACAGGTCAGGTAAAAGAAGAAGTGATCACACGTTTTGTCGAGCTCGGTATCGAAATTAAACACGGGCGTATCGTCATTAACCCAACGCTACTGAATCAAAGTGAGTTCCTTAGCCAAAGCGCGCAATTTGATTGCCTCAATGTGAGTGGCGAAAATTGCAGCTATGCGGTTGACGAAGGCCAACTGGCATTCACCTACTGCCAAGTGCCATTCATCTACCAGAAAGGTGATAGCGCAAACATTACTTGCGTGTTCAGTGATGGATCGAGTGAAACATTCAATACTCTCGAATTATCAAAATCACTAAGTGAAAACATCTTTGCACGTAATGACCAAATCAAAAAAGTGAAGGTCACTATCCCAGCAACAATGTTACGACAATAATTTAATTAACCACATTTAGGTTATGCGGGCAGCTAGGGGAGATTTCGGGGGAGATCTTGGTTGCCCGCTTTTTTATGTGCACTCACCTATCGCTAACTATTTGTGTAAACTCCGATTTATCGCTAGAGTGAATACAATAAAGCTATTTATAACAAGGATTCACTATGAAACTTTCCCCTACTGCACTCGTTCTTTCTGCCCTCCTAATCTCATCGCCAACTTTTGCCGCCAAGCCTGAATGGGCGGGGAAAGGAAAACCAGATCTTGAAGAGATAAAAACCTTTGCTGACGCACAAAAAGTGAGCGCCGAGGTGGAACAGCGAGAACAAGAACTCGATCAGCTTATCGATGAAAAGAAAACAAACGCGAAAAAAGCCAAAGGAAAAAACAAACAGAAAATCGAGCAAGAAATCGAACAATTAGAAGATGAAGCTGACGAGCTTGATGAGGCCAAACAACAACTCAAGCAGAAGCAAAACAAGCTCAAAACTGACCAAGATAAGCAGTCAAAAGGCTTAGCAAAACAACAAGAGAAAAAAGCAGGTCAGGAGCGCAAAGAGCAAGGTAAAGGCTCGGAGCAAGGTCAACAACAGCGCGAAGAAAACAGCAAGAAATGGTGGAAGTTCTGGGAGTAGTTAACGACTAAACCTGACACATTTAACCAGGTGTAGTGACTCTCTTAAATCCTACACCTTGCCTTGATTCAAGCGAACTGCCAGATTTGATAAAAAATCTGCCAATAGCTTAGAAGTGGACAAAGCGTGCTTCGGAAAGTTTACTACATCAGGTTTCGAGTAATTTTAATCTGTTGATTTGAGGAGCGCTAATTTTAAATTAAGCGTTATTGGCATTAAGCCAAACCCCATTTTCTTTGTGTGCTAGTAACGTTCCAATAAGATCTCTGAGCTCAATTCTACTTGTAAAAAATGGAGCGCAAGACGAAGCTGATATTTTGGCGCCTTTTAAGCCACGCATAAAAACCGTTTCTAATCTTAATGTGTTATTTTTTTCGTTAATATATTTAATATTAAATGTTGGCATAATTATCTTCTAGTTTATTGTTGGTATTTTTATAGTTTAAACCAAAAGTTTTTCCAGAAATAAGTGCGTGAGGAATGCATCTTTTAAGGGGGGAAAGCAGTTGATTGGCTATTTTGAGGGGGGAGGTATAGAGGTGGTTGATAACCACCTCTATTTAAATCAGTTTAAGCAACGACAACATTCGCAGCTTGAAGGCCTTTTTGACCTTGCTCTACATTGAAAAGAACCTTTTGGCCTTCAATTAGAGTCTTAAAACCTTCTGAAACGATAGAGTTGAAATGAACGAATACATCAGCACCGCCATTATCTTGAGTCAAAAAGCCAAAACCTTTACTTTCGTTAAACCATTTTACAGAACCAGTTGTTTTATCAGACATAGATTGTCCCTTAATATTTAAATATAAATGAGTCGCCAAAATGCGAAGCGCTGAAAATTGAATTATTTAATGCATCTATGAAGCTAACGAAGGGAAACTCTGAGGATAACAACTAGTGAATTCTGAGGGCTTTACTTAAAAAACTTTATTTTTTCATTTAATAACTCTGAATAACAGAGCAAAGCCATTATGCGCTTTATTAATTTAATGTAAAGGATTATTTAATTTTTAAGCTAATTAACTTTTTTATGACAAAAATGACAGACAAAAGTAAGTTGTCGACAACGCGCTGAAACGCTCAGCGATGGAGTTGATAAACATAAAAAATAACGCCTTTTTACGACGCCATCATTGAGTCCATACGATTAAGCAATTTGCCTATCCTGAGTTAACGGCGACATAGAAGCAATTCTTACCTGAGCTTTTCGCTCGATATAGCGCTTCATCGGCGTGACGAAACGTATTGGCTTTCGCAGTCTCCTGATGAAGCGCAACACCACAGCTGATGGTTACAGACTGGCCAATACTAAAGTCATGATTCGCAATGGTGGTTTGAATTGACCTAACTCGTTGTTCAATAACTGAGTAGTCGGCGACCTCAAACGCAATAAGAAACTCTTCTCCTCCCCATCGACCTACCTGCCCAACCCCTTCAACTTCAGTCTCTAAGATGCGTGCAACTTGAATCAAGACTTGGTCACCCACATCATGGCCACAGTCATCATTGATTTTCTTAAAGTCATCAACATCAACTATCGCGATCCATTGCACTTTCTGCGGCTCAAGTAACAAGGCTTCCATATGACGTCGGTTATACAGTTGGGTCAACATATCGGTATGAGATAAGATTTGCAGTTGTCGATTCGTTTCATGCAGCAAATCCATGGTTTTTCGCCGCCCAGAATCATAGAAATAGGCAATCGAAAATAAAAACAAGTAGATGATAGAAAGGTGGATAAAGCTGATAGTATCAAATGGAATGGGTGGCCAATTATGCATATCAATCAAACAGATATAAGCCACTATTGCAAAATTTATTAGACTGAAAACTGAGCCGAGTCTGTAGCCTAGAACAAATATCGCCACCACGGGCGTCAAGAACGAAAATGCTAACGCAAATTCACTGTGACCAGAGCCGACAATAAACAGTAAGCTGATGGATGACATTACCGACACCATAATCGTTGCGGCTATATTGATCTTTTTACTGCGCCATAAAAAAACGTAGGCAATGGCACAAAAACCCAATCCCACGGCTTCAATGGCAGCAAGTAAAAGACTGGGTATGACTAAGGTATTGTAATAAACCAAAAAGGAGAGCACAGCTGACAACACGCTCAGAGAGGCAAAGATAAATACGCTTTCTCTGTAGTCTGGGTCGTCACAGCTTATCCCCAGCCATTTTTCTAATCCTTTGGTTAGCACTGCCGTTCACATCACTCTCATTTATGATACGGCTAATATACCTTAAGGTATGTGCATCGTCACCCGAAGTGCAGGCTTATTGTCAAAAAGTGTTGCGCCGATATAGTTCGAAACGAAAGTGATGACAGCGCTAATATGATCAAGAGAGGGTGAGCCGTCACGCCCCCCTCTATCTACCACTTACAAAGTCACTTTCTTTATCATGCCCGCTTCAGCATGACCGGGCATATTGCAGGCGAACTCAACTTGATTGCTACCATGGAAATGCCACAAAAGCTGCTTTGCTTTGCCCGGTTGAACGGTAACGGCACTGTCTGAGTCATGAGCATGGCCAGTCATGTTTTTCATCATTTCGCGGTGTTTTAGCTGTTCACTCGCTGAACCTATGGTGAACTCATGATCAATCTTGCCGACGTTCATCACCACAAACTGCACCACATCATTTGGTTCAATTTCTACCGCTTTTTTGAATTTGATGCTCATGTCATCATCCAGAATCACATGCACCACTTTGTCTGGTTTCGCGCCTTTTGCTGGCATACCAACTTCAGACATACCCTCCATATTCATCATGGCGTTATTCATGCCTGAATGATCCATCTTGGCGTGGTTCATCTCACCATGGTCCATCTCACCATGGTTCATCTTCATCTGTCCGCTATCGGCCAGTGCAAACGTTGCAGTAAGGCCCAATGCGATGGCGATAAGTGTCTTTTTCATACTATTTCCTTCCCTTTCGGTGTTAAAGCCTCAACCATTAAGCGAGGCTTTTATTGTTGAGCTTAGTTAGATTAACTCGTCGTTGTTTTTTAACTCGCGCAGCTTCCACAATTTAAAAATGGCGGGTAGCACAACGAGAGTGAGTAGCAAGGCAGACGCCATGCCACCAATCATTGGCGCGGCGATACGTTGCATGACTTCAGAGCCAGTGCCTTCACCATACATAATCGGGATCAGACCAATAATGACAGTCAGAACCGTCATCATTACAGGGCGCACACGCAGCCCAGCGCCTTCTTCAATCGAGTCATTAAGGTCTTTAAGCAACAAGGGTTGATGTTGCTGCTGTCGTGTCAATTTGGTGTAGTGCCACGCTTGGTTTAGATAAACCAACATAATCACACCAATCTCAACCGCGACCCCAGCCAAGGCAATAAAACCGACCCCAACCGCAATCGAGAAGTTGTAGTTTAGGTAATGCATTAGCCATAAACCGCCAACCATAGCAAGGGGTAGCGTAAGCATAATGATCATCACCTCTCCCACTCGGCGGAAGCTCAAATAGAGCAACAACATGATGATGGCAAGCGTAATTGGCACAACCACCCCCAAACGCTCTTTGGCTCGTTCCATGTACTCATACTGACCTGACCATCCGAGCGAATAACCCGCGGGTAGGTTGAGCTGCTCCGTGACTAAGCTTCTCGCTTCTTCAACGTAAGAGCCGAGATCTCGACCTTCGATATCGACATAAACCCAGCCATTTGGACGCGCATTTTCCGTTTTGATCATCGGCGGACCATCTTCGTAGCGAATATCCGCCACATCAGCTAACGCAATACGCGCGCCGTTTGGCGTCACTAACGGCAAGTCTCGCAACTTAACCACTGAATCACGGTAACTTTGCGGGTAACGTACATTAATTGGGTAGCGTTCTAACCCTTCAATGGTTTCGCCGACATTCATGCCACCAACCGCCGTTGAGACCACTTGCTGAACTTGTTTGATACTCAACCCATAACGTGCAGCAGCGTGACGATTGATATCGATAGTCACATAACGCCCACCCGCAACACGCTCGGCATACACAGAAGCGGTGCCTGAAATGCCATTTAAAATCGGCTCAAGATCCGCGCCAATCTTCTCGATGACTTTCAGATCAGGCCCGGCTATTTTTATTCCGATCGGCGTTTTAATCCCTGTTGCCAGCATGTCGATACGTGTTTTGATCGGCATCACCCAAGCATTGGTCAAACCGGGAAATTGCACCAGATCATCAAACTCTTTGCGCAGTAATTCTGAGGTCATCCCTTCACGCCACTCTTCACGTGGTTTGAGCTGAATTACCGTCTCGATCATCGTCAGTGGCGCTGGATCGGTGGCGGTTTCTGCACGGCCGATTTTGCCCCACGCCGTTTCCACTTCAGGTACCGTCATGATCAACTTATTGGTTTGCTGCAAAAGCTCACGTGCTTTACCAATAGAGATACCGGGATAGGTGGTCGGCATATACATCAAATCACCTTCATCCAATGGCGGTATGAACTCACTGCCGAGCTTAGACGCTGGATAATAAGCAGATAACATCAAAGCTAACGCGAGCGTTATGGTGCTTTTCGGATATTTGAGACTGGCACTAAGTAGCGGTTTGTAAAGAGCAACCAACCCTTTGTTGATCGGGTTTCTATTCTCAGGCAACACCTTGCCTCGAATAAAGTAACCCATCAGTACTGGCACCAGAGTGATGGCGAGTCCTGCCGCCGCCGCCATCGCGTAGGTTTTAGTAAAGGCAAGTGGTGAGAACATTTTGCCCTCTTGCCCTTCTAAGGCAAACACAGGCACAAAACTTAACGTGATGATAATCAGTGAGAAAAATAGCGGCGCGCCCACTTCTTGCGCCGCATCACCAATCACTTGCCAACGGTTCTTATCATTCAGCGGGGTACGTTCAATATGCTTATGGACGTTTTCTATCATCACGATTGCGCCATCCACCATGGCGCCAATCGCTATTGCAATACCCCCTAGCGACATGATATTCGCGTTGATGCCTTGCCAATACATGATGATAAACGCAGACAAAATTCCCACAGGTAAGCTCAGTGCAATCACAAGCGAAGAGCGAATATGGAATAAGAACAGCGCACAAACAACCGCAACAACGATGAACTCTTCGGCTAACTTCTTCCAAAGGTTTTCAACAGCAGCATTGATTAATGTCGAGCGATCATAGGTCGATACGATCTCGACACCATCAGGTAAACCGCTTTGTAACTGCGCAAGCTTCAGCTTAACCTTATTGATCACCTCACTGGCATTTTCACCAAATCGCATCACGATAACGCCACCCACTGCTTCACCCTCACCATTCAACTCGGAAATTCCGCGTCTCATCTGAGGACCAAGATTGATCTCGGCGATATCTCCTAGCAGCAACGGGGTCCCTTGCCCTGTCACCTTTAATGGCAGCGCCTGAATATCTTCGATGCTGGTCAGGTAGCCTGTGGCTCGAACCATATGCTCAGCTTCAGCAACTTCCACCACCGAGGCGCCGCTTTCTTGGTTACCGTCTTGAATCGCTTGGTTTACTTGTTGCAGCGTCAGGTCATAAGCGCGCAGCTTGGCAGGATCAATCTGAACCTGATACTGCTTGACCATACCGCCGACTGTTGCGACTTCAGAGACACCATCCACAGTTTGCAGCTCATACTTTAAGAACCAGTCTTGCAGGCTGCGCAGTTGAGCTAAGTCATGTTGGCCGGTTTTATCCTGCAAAACATAACTGTATATCCAACCCACACCAGTAGCATCAGGCCCTAGGGCAGACTTGGCACTTGGCGGCAAGTTAGGGGCAACTTGGCTTAAGTACTCAAGCACGCGTGAGCGCGCCCAATACATATCGGTGTCATCATCAAAAATAATGTACACGTATGAGTCACCAAAGAACGAATAACCACGCACTGTCTCTGCACCCGGCACAGCAAGCATGGCAGTGGTCAGCGGATAGGTCACTTGATCTTCAACCACCTGCGGCGCTTGGCCTGGGTAACTGGTTTTAATGATCACCTGCACATCAGACAGGTCAGGTATGGCATCAACTGGCGTATTCTTTACGCTATAAAGCCCGCCAAAAACAAGTGCTACCGTTGCAACCAACACCAGAAATCGGTTATTGATAGACCAGCGAATAATCGCATTAATCATGCTTCATCCTCGCTAGTTGCTACTTGTTTAAGTAGGTAATCCGTGGCTTGCTTTTCAACTAGAAACCGAACGCGTTGCCCTTCTTCTAATCCCGACAGATCGACCTCATCACCCACTGAAAAGTTCATCTCCCCAGCCTCCCATCCCCACTCGGCGACAGGAAGGTGACTCAGAGTAATCATGCCAAAATCAGCCATTAGCATGGTAATATTACCGGTAACCCATACCTGCGCTGCGATCACGCTGTCACCAACCTTGTAATCGACGATTTGATATTGGCCATCTTCAGACTTCTGCATCTCAAAATCTATGCTTTGGCCTTGCTTGAAATCGCCCATTTCCACCCCTTCAGCAAGGGTAAAATTCATCGTCATGCCCGGCCACTCCCATTGCGGGACAGGTTGGTGATTGATGGTCAACATTCGATGTCCACTCATCACATCGGTAATTTCACCCTTTGCCCACGCGGTTTCTTTTAATGGTTCTATTCCATTAATACGCTCAAGATCGGCAGACTGACTCGATTCAGAATCCAACATAAAATGAGCTGAGGTGACAATTTTCTCGCCAAGTTTGAGACCTTGCATCACTTCAATGTTTTCGCCAGCCTCTCGTCCCACTTCAATACGAATTGAGCGATATTTACCATCCCCTTCAGCAAGCACGACTCTTGTCATGCCACCAGAGCGAATCACCGCTGAGCGCGGAATCGTTATGACTTCTTCACTACTGACAGGATGCAACGCCACATTGGCAAACATGTTCGGTTTCAGCTCACCATTGGGGTTAGCGAATTTAAGGCGGACACGCAATGTACGTGTGTCAGGGTCAAGAATGGGATAAACGTAGTCTACTTTTCCTGTCCATTGCCCTGTTGGCAGAGCATCCAATGTCATTGATGCCTGGCTGCCTTGTTTTATCCAGTGTGACTGACGCTCAAACACTTCAGCATCGACCCACACTTCATCTAGAGGCCCCGCGCTTATCACCGCTTGAGCCGGTGATAAATAGCCCCCTTCGCGAATATTCAAGCTGGCAATAATGCCATCAGCAGGCGCTTTGATCTCGATGGTTTGAGTTGCCTTACCACTACGTGCAATGGCAGCAATTTGTGCTTTATCAACCCCTAAGGTCGCCAATCGATCGGTCGCTCCCTTAATCATGCCAGAACGCTTCGCTTTGTAAGCACTGATGAGCTCCTCTTGCGCTTTAACAAGCTCAGGGGAATAAAGCGTAAACAACACCTCACCGCGCTTTACCTTCTCTCCGACCGCGTTGATATAGAGCTTTTCTACCCAGCCAGAAACACGCACATTGGTCTGCCACAGTTTGCTGTCATCAAAGGCAATATAACCGACCGTTTCAATCCGTGGTGATAAGGCCTCTCGCTTGGCCATCGCCGTCTTCACTCCGAGGTTGTTTTCAACCGAAGGATCAATTTTAACGGTCCCTGGCTTATCGCTTGAACCATTAAGGTCTTCAGCGTAGACAGGGACTAAATCCATGCCCATTGGCGACTTACCTGGTTTGTCTCGTTGATAATTGGGATCCATCGGAGCAACCCAGTACAGAGGCTCATTCGTTGACGAACGAGTTTCACTCGCTAGGGCGGACATTTCATGGTCCATCTCTGGTAAATAGCGACTAATTCCATACCCGATAACACCACCGACCAATAGCGCAACCGTTGCAACTTTTAACGTACTCATGACTTTTCCTTCTTATTGTTGTGGCGCGTGTGCAGCGGAGTTGGGCAGCGAGTGTTGATACCCGCCAAGTAAAGCTGCAAGTTTGCTATTGGTAATGTTGAGATCGGTAACTAATCGCTCTAATTCTATGCGTAGCGCAATATCATCAGTTGTTGCGGTCAACACATCGCTAAACTGAGCGGTGTTATTTTGGTAGCCACGCTCTATGGCTTCGATTCTGGCACTCGCTTGAGGAATGAGACGTTCTTGGTAGCGTTCGATACGTTCGATAAGATTAACGCGATCATTGACCAAAGCATTCACTTGCGCGTTCATCTGCGCCAGAAGTGCGTCTTTTTGGTATTGAGACGCTCCGACCTGATATTGCGCAGCCGATAGACTTTTATCTTGGCGGTTTCCTGTAAACAATGGAATGTCCAACGTTAAATAGGCGCTAACAAGATCAGAGGCGGGTTCGCCACGCATGTTATTCGCCTGTCTGTGGGCGTACATGACTTCAACACCAAACTGCGGGGTATATGATTGCTCGGCAATGTCCACTTGCGTTTGTGTGACTGAAATATTGACATCGGCAATACTCGCCATTGGGTGCTGCTTTAACTCAGGGTAGTACTCTTGCGTCTGTGCATAGCGAGCCAATAATTGGTCAAGACGCGACCAATCCAACTGGTTACTTGCTAACGGCAGAGCCTCATGATTTATTTGCGTTAGCCACTGCGCACCAAGCCACTCTGACAGCTGTGCTAGTAAACGCTGCTGCATCTGTAGATTGCTCTGCAACTTGTCATCAATTTTGTGCAACTGAAGCTGAGTATTGAGTAAGTCTTGTGCTTCACTATTACCGATAGCGTAATTAGTACGGACGAACTGTTCCATCTCCCCCATCACACGCTGGTTCTCTTCCACCAGTGCTTGTGTGCGTTGCAAATAGCCGAGTTCGAGCCACAATTGAGTCATTTGGTTGGCAATCTCACGTTCGCGAACTTGAGCTTGAAGTGAGACGCCTTCGGCTTGTTGGTTGGCTTTACGTTGATTGAGCTCTAATGTCGAGCCGCGCTCAAATTGCTGCATCAAACCAACAGAAATGTTGGTCATTGGGTCGTCATCGAACTTAAAGGAGTCGATAGGCAAACCGCCAAAGCCGACTTTTATTTTAGGGTCCATCAACGTCGAACTTGCAACACCACTCTCTCTTAATGCCTGAGATTGAGACGCGTATTGCGCGCGAGTAGCATCTTGCATAATCGCCACAGCTATCATTTGATTGAGCTGTAACGTCGCAGTTTGAGTGTTTTCTGAATGGCTTACGATATCAGCCATGGCTAAAGATGGTAGCATTGCCGCACTCGCAGCAATACACAGACTCAGGGCTTTGGGGCGATCAAAAGTACTTAATTCAATAATCACAATAGGTATCCATTTAGAGCGTAAAAACGCTATAGATATCTCCCTAGCTCAACAATCAATATAGATCATCAATCAGAGCTAAAGAACGAAAGTGCGAGTTGAATTAAGCGGAAGGTGGGCGGAGAATACTTTGCGAACGTGAGACCTTTTCACCCATTTTCACCGCATTAAAATGGGCAAAACGAGAAGAAAACTCACTGTTTGTTTTGATATTGGCTAAAGGAAAAGAGGCGCTGGAACAGACAGATCCACAGTGGATATGGGTGTCGGTGTCAGTATCATCACAATGACTGACTGATTGAGTCGTTGGATACTCTTTAGCTAAAGTGGAGGAATGACAATAATCACGCTCAGAACTCGTCACAGAATGAGTAGAATGAGTAGAATGAACAGAGTGAGTATTGTCGACCACCACCTCTGACATCATCATACTCTTCATTACCATGCTTGGTGCGCTTGACACATAGTTAGACATCAACATCGCCAAGATGCCGAAAATCATAATCCATGTTGTGCGTGATGAGTGTGTCATAGCGTACCCTTGATAAGAGTAGAGAAGTATAAACCTTACACCTAGGGTAAGGTCAACTCCGTTTTACAGGCTTTTTCTGGTTAACTTGATCATTCCATGCTTGGTCATCCATCTTCTGTATAGAAATGCCTTGCAGATAACGGCAACTGATGTAATTTGTTGTCTCTGATTTATTGCCCTTTTCCCAACAACCCGGTCAACTATGCCTAGCAAAGATATCAAATTTATTGCCGTCGATATGGACGGAACGCTACTCGATCACAACAGCCAACTGCCAGAAGACTTCTACTCAGTCTATCAACAACTTGAGCAGCGCGGCATCACTTTGGCTGCCGCTTCCGGCCGTCAGTACTACAGCCTGATGGAGACGTTCGCACCAATTAGCGATCGCATGATGTTTATCGCTGAAAATGGCACCATGGTGATGCATCAAGGCAAAGAGCTGTACCGCTGTGAAATGGATAAAACATCAATTACTAGCATCATTAACCAAGCGCGTTTGATTGAAGGTGCACATATCGTTTTGTGTGGTACGCAGTCGGCGTACATTGAAACCCAAGATCCTAAAGCACTTAAAGAGTTCGCCAAGTACTACCACCGCTGTCAATATGTGGAAGATCTGCTGAGTGTCGAAGATGACTTCATCAAGGTGGCTATTTGTCACTTTGACGGCACTGAGACGCATGTTTGGCCGAGTTTTGAACGCGAATTTGGCCACAGTCATCAGGTGGTCGTGAGCGCGAAAATCTGGCTTGATGTCATGAATGCCGAAGCATCAAAAGGGGCTGCAATTAAGCACTTACAAACTACTCTCGGTTTTAGCTATGAGCAAACCATGAGTTTTGGCGATTACCTCAACGATCTTGAGATGCTCAAAGCGAGTTACCACTCCTACGCAATGGCAAATGCCCACCCAACAGTGAAACAGACAGCACGTTTTTCTGCGCCGAGTCATCGTGAGGCTGGCGTCATGACGGTCATTAAGCGCGAGTTGCTCGACTAAGCCTGATACAACTCAAGTGGTAAGCCGTCAGGATCTTGAAAAAAGGTGAACGGCTTACCCGTAAACTCGTCGATGACCAATAAGCCATTATAATATTGACGCGCGTCTGCATAAGCTGCTCCTATTGTGAGTGGGGACTCGTCTTGTCGGGACGATGGTCGAGTTGCTCTAACTGCGTGGCCAACTGTTGCTGTTGATTAGAGATAGCTTCAAGGGCTTGTGCGGTGGTTTTGATTGCGTCAGCCATAGAAGAAAGATTGCGTGTGGTTTTGGTTAAGGTATGTTGAATTGGCCGAAGAATAAACCAAGCAATCACCACAATAATCGCAATGATGATGACGCCGATAAGGCTCACCACCAACAATATCTGCTGACGGACATCGGATAAAAAACGTTCGCTGCTGCGCGCCAACACTTGCTTAGAGTCTTGATATGCTTGAGGTAAAGACTCTACCGAGCGCCGAGACAACACCACCAATTGATTAAGGTTATCGACCGTGTGGTCTAACTGTTTTTGCTGCGCGGGCGTCAAACTCTCGCTCGCCGCGATTTTGTTGAGCGCCACACCGACTTGGTCGAGAGAGTGACGAGTGTCGTCTATCGCCCGCTCCACACCATCGAGTTCGAGCGTCATATTGATTTTAAAAAACGCCTCCGACTGAGGATCAAGCTCATCCATTTGCGCGTAACCGTTAAAGCTAAAAACGCTGATAGCAATTGCCCATATCCATTTCATTTTTATTCCTTCTGTTCGACTCACGCATTGAATAATAGAATGACAACGGCTCCGTTGGCTACGTAAACCACGCCTGAATTATCACAAGCGTACACAATTCTCACTTTGCTCGATACGCATCCGCTAGACCATTTTCTGCCGCCAATGGTACATTAACCTTTCTCACAACCAAGGAATGTGCATGGACTTAAACTTACTGAAAACTTTTGATGTGGTGATGAAAACGCGTAGCGTCAATCTGGCGGCTGAAAACCTCAATGTTTCAGCGCCAGCGGTTAGCCATGCGCTCAATCGTCTGCGCGAACAGTACCAAGATCCCCTGTTTATTCGCCAAGGTAGAGGCATTACCCCGACCACATTAGCGATAGAGCTTCATGCCGAAATCCAACAACCGCTCAATTTACTACTTAACGGGGCAAAATCACGCCAACAGTTTAATCCACAAACCAGTCAACGTACCTTTCGTCTTTCAAGCCACAAAGATCTTGATGTGATGATATTGCCACGTCTGTTGGCTTATCGTGACCAACACGCCCCTGCGGTCAAACTAAGCACGGACTTTGAACATGCAGATGAGGCGCAGCGCCAGGCAGATTTACGCATGCGTCGTGTCGACTTGATTTTAGCCACCGTCCCCCTTGACGAACACGGATACCATAATGAACGGTTATTTGAACAACCTTTGGTGGTGGTGTGCAGTCAAAACCATCCGCGCATCAAAAATACACTTAGCCATAAGCAATTTTTCGCTGAGCGCCATCTGCTGTGGGGCACTCAACGGCTCAATCAAGATATCATCGACTCACTGGCCATCGAGCAACAACCCAGTCGCGATATCGTCTATAAAACTGACTCAATCTGCAACGCGATCATGATGGCAGCGCAAACTGATTGGTTATGCGTAACGGGCAAGTGGCACGCTGAGTTTCTGGCCTCAAACCATAATCTCAACCTATTTCCACTACCATTTGAACTCAAACCACTGCCTGTCTACATGACGTGGCACCAATCACAACACCAAGATTCAGGCCACCAGTGGCTCAAGCAATCGTTGTTTTGCGCAACACAAACACTGCGAGATTGAATGTGGATTAAATAAAAGTTAATTTACATTTAACTTTTGAGCCATCGATTGATTAATCCATGCACTCTACACTCTCTCTATCAACGAACGCTATCAAGTTCGCCATCAAGAGAGAGCAACTATGAAACTGCAAAAATCCATCGTATCTCTGGCCATTATCGCCACGTTTTCCCCAGTTCTGAGCTTCGCGGCACCGACCACCAGCACGCCAAAGCAAGCCTCTGACTTCACGATTGAAAAAAACCAACAACTCAAGCAGTATCTCGATTTTGATAACCACAGTGACTTTGAAGATGCGGCGCACGGGTTCATTGCCACTTGGCCTGAAAAAACCATCAACGACGCTGCAGGTAATATTATTTGGGATTTCAGCAAATACGATTTCATCGACCAAGACAACAACGTCGAGACCATCAATCCATCGTTACTACGCCAAGCCAAACTCAACAATATTGACGGCCTATTTAAAGTCAAACAAGGCGTCTATCAAATTCGAGGCTTTGACTTGTCGGTGATGTCGTTTATCCGTGGCGATAAAGGCTGGGTTGTCATAGACCCACTTATTTCACCGGAAACAGCCGCCGCTGGTTTAAAACTACTGCGTGATCGTGTCGAAGATCTGCCTGTCACAGGCGTCATTTTCACCCACTCCCACGTTGACCATTTCGGCGGCATTTTGGGCGTCACCAACCAAGCCGCAATCGATGCTGGTAAGGTCGACATTCTCGCACCTGAAGGCTTTTTCTCTCATTCAATTGCTGAGAACCTGATGGCGGGCAACACCATGTCACGCCGCGCGTCTTACATGTACGGCAACCTGCTTGAAGCAAGCAGCCAAGGCCAAGTGGATGGCGGCTTGGGCAAAACCACCTCATCGGGTAACCCGGGCATCGTCAAACCGACCCACATCGCTAGCATTACCGGTCAGGCGATGGAAGTCGATGGTGTCGAACTTGAGGTTATAATGGCGCAAGAGTCTGAAGCACCTTCAGAGTTTATGTTCTACTTCCCGCAGTACAAAACCATGATGGCCGCGGAGGTAATGACGCACACTATCCATAACATCTCGACCCTACGCGGTGCCAAAACTCGCGATGCGTCATCTTGGGCAGAGTATATTGACCAAGCGCTGCACACCTATGGTGATAAAGCCGATACCATGATCGCCTCGCACCACTGGCCGACCTTTGGCAAAGAAAAAATTCAAAACCAGCTCGAAAAAACTCGCGACATGTACAAGTTCGTCCATGACCAAACGCTACGTTTAGCTAACCAAGGCTATACACCAAACGAAATTTCCGCTGCAATTCAGTTACCAGACTCGTTAGGCAAAGAGTGGTACAACCGTGGCTACTACGGCACGGTATCGCATAATGCCCGCGCCACTTATGACTACTACTTCGGCGCTTGGTGGGATGGCAATCCTGCTAACTTAAACCCACTCACACCTAGCGAGCAAGGGGCCAAGTATGTCGAGGCGATTGGTGGAGAAGAACAAGTGATCAAGCTGGCGCAAACTGCCATAGCAAAAGGCCAATACCGCTGGGCTGTCACACTGCTCAACAATGTCACTTTTGCCAACCCAGACAATATGGACGCACGCTATCTTGAAGCCGACGCAATGGAGCAGTTAGGCTACCAAGCAGAGTCTGGCCCGTGGCGTAACTACTACTTGGGCGGCGCAAAAGAGCTTCGTCAGGGGATTCAACCTGTCGCAACGCCAAATACTGCTGCCATCGCGAAAAACATGCCCTTTGATCAGTTTTTGAAATACTTAGGTGTAACGGTTAAACCGGAGGCGGCAAAAGGGCTAGATATCAAGATTAATATTGATGTTAAAGGCGATGGTCACTATGCAATGGATTTAAGTAACTCGGTGCTAAAATCCTATTCAGACAAACAGTTTAGCGATGCGGATCTCACCATCTCACTCACTCGTCAAGCATTTGAAAATATGATGACCAAACAAGCGACACTGCAAGATGAGCTCAAAACCGGCGACATCAAGGTTTCTGACCAACAAGCCTTCAAGCAGTTAATGTCGATATTTGATCAATTTGATATGTGGTTTGGTGTAGTAACACCATAACCTTTTGTGGTGATGCCATAGCCTTGGAGCGCAACAACCCACTGAATATTTCAAGCTCACTGCCCGCTAGGATGGTGAGCTTTTTATTTCCATTCAATCAGTACAGCTTATCGATAAAATGCTAAACTTTTGCACAAGTCGTACTATTGAGTCTTATCATATTTAATGAAGTCTGTTTCTTTAGCCTTGTTGTGTTGCTTCTCTTTGGCATTCGCTACTCACGTACAAGCCGCATGCAAAATCAATCATGACAAAGACTTTCTCTATTCACATGTCGCGGAAGCTGAGCTGCCAATGCTCGAGTTCTACTACTTATCATTGTGCCGTACAGAACAAGTCGACTTAACGACGGTTCCCGTTCCAAGTTCCTCTTCGTCAGTCGAACAGGCTCTATACTACTTCGGACTTAAAAACCTCAGTCGCTATGAAGGATTAAAAACACCACCGACTCCAGACTTGGTCAAACTGGGCCAACAAGCAAACAGTGAATGGATTATCGCAGAAGCGAAACTTAACCAAGCCATAATCAAAATTGACAGTGATCTATTGATCGAAGCAGAAGCGCTGTTGCGAGAGATCGTCCCTATCGCAACCGAGCTAGGCTATCGACGTTTGCTGGCGCGCGCTTATCGTTGGCTCGGTAACATTAAAGCGCAGCAGTCCAACATTAAAGCCAGTTTGAACTATTACAAAATGGCCTACCAAATCGTGACTGAAATTGGTGACGACTTTCAAACCACCATGACACTCAACAATATCGCTACTTTGTATATGCAAATGGAGGACTGGGATCGTGCCAACACCTATATTCATCAAGCGATGACGCTGTACAAAGAGAACCAATACAGTAACAGCTTGTTTGAAGCCATTTTATACGGTAACGCCAGCGCCATTCACTTTGCCAACCATCAATATGATGCGGCTGACAATTATATGCAACGCGCGATTGACGAAGCCGATCAAACCGGTTCTGTCGTGATCAAAATCATCACACTTGCAGACATGGCAGAGCGCAATGCCAAAGTAGGCAATAGCGATAAAGCGTTGGCCGTTGCGCAGCGCTGCGTCAATCTGGCACAAGAGCAATCCGACTCAAATACAACACTGGCAATTTGCTACGATGCTTTAGCTTCAGCTTATCTCAGTCAACACAACTACCCACTGGTGATTGATTATGCCAGTCGCGTACTCGACACCATCACGCAATCTAACCTTGATGAGATTGTCTGGGAGTCAGGCGTACTGAAGAAATTGATTGAAGCCTATGAAAATCAAGGTGACTATCAACAAGCGCTCAATCTCATGAAGCGCGAGGCACTGGTACGTAAAAAATATTACGACCAAACGTACAACGAAGAGATCTTGAGCGAAAAGAACAGCCTTGAGCGCAAACTCAGCCGTCGTGAAATAGAGCTGCTCGAAGCGAAAAACGAACTGCAAGAAACACGTTTACAAGAGCAGCGCTGGCGCGAAATTCTTATTTCTACTCTGTTCATTATCGGGGGCTATTTGGTATTGCGTGTTCTGATGCGTTTAAAACACACCAATCGCGAGTTACGAAGCCAAAACAGTACCGATACACTAACAGGTCTTCACAATCGACGTTACTTAAAACACTGGTTAGCTCAGCGACCAACAACGAAACAACAAGGTGACTTCCTTGTTAGCGTGATAGACATTGACCACTTTAAACGCTTTAACGATCAACACGGTCACGACATTGGCGACGAAGTGCTTAAACAGACGGCAACGATCTTACAACGCAGCATTCGCAAACAAGATACCTTAGTTCGTTGGGGCGGCGAAGAGTTCCTTGTAATTGTCTCTCTTGACTCACCCCAACAGGTGAATGAAACGCTTGAGCGTCTGCGCAGCAATGTCGAAACCGCGATTATTGATTGTGGCAGCAACACGTTCCAAGTCACGATTTCGATTGGTGCTTGTGTTTGCCCATCACACCACCTTCATGCTCAGTGGGAACGCGTTTTCTCCTCAGCTGACAGCGCACTCTACCAAGCAAAACGCTCAGGTAGAAATCAGTATCAGGTTTCTCCTGAACCTTATTGACAGATTCACCACCAAATTAGCTTCGGCACGAGGCAAATAGATCCAGTGATGCAGCGTTAGCCAAATAATAGAATAACCGCTGATATAAGCCATGGTTGTGGTTAATATCCCTAGAGACTAAAGCGCGAAACTTACAACCCCTTAAGATAACGAAATCAAGTCCGATTAGAGCTCTAGTACTAATCTGCATTCACGTGCAATCAGTGGCATTTAAAGCGTAATAATCTCTTGGCTATATCCAAACTTTGAGTTTGTTGTCACACGAACTTTCCTCGCAAACGCTTATCCTTAACAAGTGTATGGTTTATCACTTCGCTTGGGGACGTTATGATCGAGATCGTTATTGACGGCAAGTATCGAATTGTTGAACAAGGCAGCACGCTTTTAGAAGCAGCGCGTGTGTGTGGTGTTGAGATCCCTTCGTTATGTGGGCTGAATAAATCTGGGCAAAAAATCCCCTGTGATCTGTGTCAGGTAGAAGATGAAAATGGCCGTATGCAACGCGCTTGTGAACTTACGGTTTACCACGGCTTAAACGTAACAATTCACTCAGCAGAGCTCAGCGAGCATCGCAAGCAGGCTCTCAATACCATCATGCGCGACCACTACGCAGACTGCGAAGCCCCGTGCAAAACCGCGTGCCCTGCTGGCGTCGATATTCAATCTTACCTTTATTACATCGCGCAAAATGATCATCAGAAAGCGATTGAAGTGATCAAACAAACCCTTCCCATGCCACTTTCTATCGGCCGCGTCTGTCCAGCATTTTGTGAAAGTGAATGTCGCCGCGCGTTAGTTGACCAGCCTTTGGCGATCCGCCAACTTAAACGTCACGCCGCCGACGCCGATTTAGCGGCGCATCAAGCCTATGTGCCGAAGAAAAAACCGCTCAAACATCGCTCGATAGCCATTGTCGGCAGTGGTCCTGGTGGCCTCACCGCGGGTTATTATCTGTGCAACGAAGGTTACGATGTGACCGTGTTTGAGTCGATGCCAAAAGCCGGTGGTTGGCTGCAATACGGCATTCCAGAATATCGCCTACCGAAAGAGATTCTTGATAAAGAAATTGAGCTAATGTGCCGCAGCGGTATGACGATCAAAACCAAACAGAAACTTGGTGAAGATTTTACCCTCTCTCGGCTCAGTGAAGACTACGATGCCGTCTGTTTGGCGGTCGGCGCTTCACTGGCGGTTGAGATGAAATACCCAGGCAGTGATCTTGCCGGTTGCTATTTGGGCGTCGATTATCTCAAAGATTACGTCACCGACCAAACCTACACCACAGGCCAAACCGTCGCAGTGATTGGTGGCGGCAACACCGCCATAGATTGCGCTCGAACCGCAAGGCGTACAGGCGCGGCAACCACATTAATCTATCGCCGTACGCGAGATGAAATGCCAGCTGAAGCCTATGAAATTGAAGAAGCGGAACATGAAGGGGTTAACTTTTTATTTTTAACCAATCCGGTGCAAAACATTCGCGATGACAATGGCAGAGTAAAAGCCGTCAAGCTTGAGAAAATGGTGCTAGGTGAACCTGATGACTCAGGCCGACGCCGCCCTCAAACTACCGGCGAGTTCTTTACTCTAGGATTTGATACCGTGATTGCCGCAGTATCACAGCAGCCCGATTTAAGCTTTTTAGACAACGAGCGCTTGTCGATACCTCTTACCCGTTGGAATACCGCGCAAACCGATGCGCGCACCATGCATACTGGAACGGGCAATATTTTCAGTATCGGCGACTTTCGTCGCGGCCCTGCGACCGCCGTTGAAGCCGTGGGCGATGGCCGTTTGGCCGCCAAAGCCATAGACCTTTACTTGCATGGCAATATGGCAGACATGCCCCAACCCAAGTTCAATGCTCGCAAAGAGAAAACCCTTGCTGAAGTCGACCCTTTTCACTTTCAACACGTTGCAAAAGTGGCTCGCTCTATTATGCCCGAGTTAACCGCCGAGCAACGTGCGCAAAGCTTCTCTGAAGTCGAACTAGGCTTTGACAACGACGACGCTATTCGCGAAGCCATGCGTTGCTTGGAGTGCGGATGTCAAGCCAACACCCAATGTGGCCTACGTGACTATTCAACCCAATACGGCGCTGAGCAGTGTTTTGAGCCAAAACTCAACATCAAATCCGACCAAGACTGGCAAGCGCTGCGCGCCAAAGACTCACGCCATAAGTTTAGCGTCGACCGCAGCTCTGAATTTATCGAATTTGACGCCAACCGTTGCATTAGTTGTGGGCAATGTATCGACGCCTGCAGCGAACAAGCGGTGCACGGTATTCTCAATTTTGTTAACGATCAAAATGGTCGCCCCGCATTAAGGCCTGATGATAGACCGCATTTTGGTTCGATGCGCAATGGTCGACTGTTAATGGGCGACTCGAACTGTGTTCAGTGCGGCGCCTGTGTACAAGCGTGTCCAACTGGTGCGATGGTGGATAAGCGCTATCGCTCACAAGGACGACAAGAGCCATTGACTTGTGTTGATACCATCTGCACCTATTGTGGCGTGGGTTGCAAGCTGACCATGCATGTCGATAAAACGAACAATCGTATTGAATATATTACTGGCGCACACTCGCCAGTGAATCAAAAAATGCTCTGTGTTAAAGGACGATTTGGCTTTGATTTTGTTGCCGATGAGGCGCGCCTAACCACACCTTTAATTCGTAAAGATGGCTGGCTACAACCCGCCACTTGGCCAGAAGCGATTGAACTCGTTGCAAGCAAACTCACCACGCTTAAGCAAGCTTTTGGTGGCAATGCCTTGGCAGGGTTCTCGTCAGCGAAAACCACCAACGAAGATAACTATGCGTTTCAAAAATTTATTCGTCGTGAGCTTGGTACCAATAATGTCGATCACTGTGCACGTTTGTGTCATGCCTCAAGTGTGACAGGCCTTGAAGCCTCTTTGGGTAGCGGCGCGATGACCAACGACATTCCTAGTATTAAATACTCTGATGTCATTGTTATCATCGGCTCAGACACGACCTCGGCGCATCCGATCATCGCTTCACACATCAAACAAGCCATTCGCCATCATGGCGCCCGTTTGATTGTTGCTGACCCTAAACGTATTGATATGGCTGAACACGCCGAGCTCTACCTGTCACATCGACCTGGAACCGACGTCATGCTGCTCAATGGTGTCATGCAACAGATCATTAAAAACGGTTGGCATGATCAAGAGTATATTGAAGAACGGGTCGATGGTTTTGATACCTTACTGCAAGAAGTGATGTCACCGGCTTATGCCCCAGACAAGGTCGAGTTAGTCACGGGGGTAAGCGCGGATGATATTTTTGCCATGGCGCGAATGATAGGCACCGCTAAGCGCACCGCTGTTTACTATTCAATGGGCATTACCCAGCACACCACGGGGCATGATAACGTCCGCTCGATTGCCAACTTACAATTATTGTGCGGCAATATCGGTATAGAAGGGGGTGGGATTAATCCACTACGCGGTCAGTCCAATGTGCAAGGGGCGTGTGATATGGGCGCATTGCCAAATTGCTTTCCCGGCTACCAAAAAGTCTACAACCCCATGGTCAGGCAAAAATTCGCCATCGAGTGGGATGCGCCCAATCTTAGCGACGAACAGGGCCTGACATTAACTGAAATTATCGACGCTGCGTGCAAGCGCGACATTCGCGGTATGTATATCATGGGTGAAAACCCGGTACTGAGTGACCCTAACCAAGCCCATGTCATTGAAGGGTTAGAGACGCTTGATTTTCTGGTTGTGCAGGATATTTTCTTAACTGAAACGGCGCAATATGCCGATGTGGTGTTGCCATCGTGCTCGTTCGCCGAGAAGTCAGGTCACTTTACCAACACTGAGCGTCGAGTACAGCGGATTAATCCAGCGGTTAAACCTCCGGGTGACGCCAAGGAAGATTGGTGGATCATCCAACAAATAGCCAACGCGATGGGCAGCGATTGGCGCTATCAAAAAGTATCAGATCTCACCAGTGAAATTGCTCGAGTTACTCCGCAATATGCCGGACTGCACTGGAATACAATCACCCCTGAAGGGGTTCAGTGGCCAAGCAATAAAAACAACCCCAATGGGACGCGAATAATGCATCAAACCCAATTCACTCGGGGTAAGGGGCAAATGGTGGGCATCCCGTTTCGCTACGCCGCAGAGCTTCCTGATCAAGACTATCCGTTGGTACTGACAACCGGCCGTGTACTAGAGCAGTTCCATACTGGCACCATGACTCGTAAAACCAAAGGCTTAAACAAGCTTGCAGGACCAAGAGCCATGATCAGTGTCACTGACGCCGAAGCTCTGGGCATTCACAATGGCCAACGGTTGCGAGTCTCGACTCGGCGCGGCGAAATAGAAATTGATGCGTTTGTCACCAAGCGTATTCAAGCTGGAGTCATTTTTATTCCCTTCCACTTTGTAGAGTCACCCGTCAACCGCTTGACCACTACCGCAACTGACCCGCACGCCAAGATCCCTGAATTTAAGGTCGCCGCAGTCAAAGTGGAGGCGCTATAACTAAGACGCGGTTCAAAGAAAATAACGAACACTAAGCAATAAGGCGTCTGTTTTGGCGCCTCAGTGCCTTTTGTATTGAGAAAAATAGTTCACGGGCAAGCTGAGTCAGTTTTGTTTACACTAGAGAGAAACCATCGCTGATAAGGGCCATCTGTGCTGACGAAACAAACACTAACTATTGCCTCGGCGAATTTGTTTAATTTCATCGAGCCGCCGAATGCGTTCTACGACTTTGAAAACATCTATGAACGCGATGCATGGCAAGATAAGTGCCGTTGGACCAAACAAAACATTCAAGCCTTAGAGGCAGACATCGTTGGCCTTCAAGAAGTGTTTAGTATTGATGCTGTGCAAACGCTATTCACGCAGATGGGTTACCCGTATTTTGCAACCGTAGAGACCCCCAAAGTTGCAGATGAGTATATTTACTCACACCCTGTTGTCGCCGTTGCCTCGCGCTATCCTCTCAAACACATTCAAGCAGTAACCACACCCAACGACTTAATATCGGAGGGCTATGGCGTTGAAGTGCCACCTTTTAGCCGCGCGCCCATTTTTTGTATTGTCGACATTCCCCATATTGGTGAGATCGGTTGTTATGTTTGCCACTTAAAATCACAGCGTGCAACCGAGAGCTTAACGCCGGACGGGGCTCAACCGCTGATTGGTCGCTGGCTTTCAAGCCAACAGAGAGGATGGGAAGCACTGATGCTGCGCCTGTTTAGCGAACAGCAATATGCCCTGAGACCGATGCCAACGGTACTCGTCGGGGATATGAACCAAGCGCTCAGTAGTGATATCTCTGGCTTACTGACGGAACCTACCAACAACGAACCACACAAGCTGCAATTCAAAGATAGCTGGCAATTGCTATCTGATGCACCCCAAGATCGGCCCGCGACCCATTATCATTTCAGCCGTGGCAATGTTTTAGACTACATTTTGTTATCGCAAGAGTTTCAGCCCGACTCAGTGTATTCGCTTGCCGATGTGACTCAGTTTACAACGCTCGATCAGCACTTAATCAATCCAATCTATGAGCAAGATAAAAACGCCAGTGACCATGCCTTTATCGCGGTCACATTGCGTTTTGTTCTATAATGCGTTTGTTCCATAAATAAATAGGCCGTGCATTAGCACGGCCTGTTTGATCGTGAGTGATCGCTTACTTCGATTCTTGCTGCAGTTTGGCTTTCGCTTCTTCTACTTTGCTAAAATCCAAACCTAGTTCTTCGACCGCTTGTTTGATAAGCGCTGGATTTTGCATTACTTGGCCCATCAACAATTGCAGTTTATCTTGTGGTAAGCCCAGTTGGCTGATGGTCGCCATCGCGGCCAATGGGTTTTGTGTCAAGGTTTGGAACAGTTGGTTGATTTGCTCATCGCTAATATTGTTTTCTTTTAACATGGCAATAATCGGATTCATTTCGTTACCTATTTCGCTAAGTAAAACATGCGCTGCAGTCTATCACTTGCCTGATACGATTTGTACTTCAATCACACCGTTATGCTCACTCGATGACAACGTAATTTCGCTGTTTGGCCCTATCAACCAAGTTGCGCAATAACACGTCAAGTCCTGCGGCTTTTGCTCCGACTCATCAGTCAGCCGTTGATCCTGATTTACTGAGAGGTTAAACGTGTAAAGAAAGCTCGTAGTTCATCATCACTAAGGTTGAGTAAATTGTCGCCGACATACCACTCCACAACCGATTGATGAGGATGAGCGGTCACTTGTGGGTGACCAAACCATATCCCAGCTTGGCTTGCTAAAGAGTGCTGTATCTTCACCGCTTGTGCTTGGCTAAATGGCAGAATTAAGTGCAGCATGTTCGACTGAGGTTGTGGCGGATTAACCGCGAGCGTTGGAAACTCGGCAATAATGTTGTAAACCTGCTTAGTTCGTTCAAAGAGTGAAGGCAGCTTAGCTAACCTCTCATCGAACTGCATCGCGGCTGATACAATATACGGTGTGCGATGGTAAACATTGCCACCCTGACGCTTCATCCACATGTCAGCGAGCTCTACAAATTCTTTTGAACCCAGTAACATAGAACCGCCCAAGCCATTTATCCCTTTATAAAGAGAAACATAGGCACTATCAAAACCACAGGCAATTTCAGCATAACTTTTGTGGTAAAAGGCGGCACACTCCCACACCCTAGCGCCATCCATATGTAAATGGATCTGATGCTGATTGCAGTGTTTTTTGATCTCTTCTAGCTCTGACCAACTTGGTAACTGTCCGCCAATTTCGCGCATTGGCAGTTCATAAAGTACAGCTGCAATCTCATCAGGCCAAGCCTTAAGGTCGTCTAATTTCCATGGTTGATAAGGATTACCAATCGGTAAGATATTAAAGCGGTTTTGCAGCTGATAGCCTTGGCGTTCATGCACATAGATATGACTAGAGGGATGCATCGCCACTAAAGGATTACGTTTTTGCCGAGTGACTAATTCAAGCACTGTCGGTTGAGTCATAGTCCCGGTAATAACAAAAAGCCCAGCTTCAAAACCCAAAAGATCGGCAACTTTTTGTTCGAAAGCTTGAATCGTTTCTCCTTCGCCGTAAACATCATGCGCGACATTATGCTGCTCACACCACTTGGCCATTTTAGCGAAATGTTCAGCGGGAGAATCTTCTTTATTGCCAGGCAAAAAAGTATGACATTGTTGTTTTAATTGGGTACTCATGCATCTTTCCTTAGAGAGAGTAATACCTTTACTCGTCAATATTTGGCCGTACAATATAGTGCATCATCGATATCTATGATCGTAAGACAAGTCTAATTTGTGAATGACAGCGACTTCAACCTAACACAACCATACAAGATCCCTGAAATATGTTGAACCAACTCTATACCCAAGTCCCTGCCGGGGTAAGATTTATGCTGCTTTCCGCACTAGGTTTTGCGCTGATGTCTGCATGTGTAAAATATGTCAGCATCCATGGTATCCCCGTTTTTGAAATCGTCGCTGCGCGCGCGTTAGTGTCATTGATCATTAGCTATCTCGACGTGAAAAGAAAACGAATTTCCATCTGGGGTAACAACAAACCTTTATTGTTGATTCGCGGTATCATCGGAACCTTTGCCTTAATGTGCGTTTACTACTCGGTAACGACCCTTCCTCTGGCAGAAGCCACGATATTGCAATACGTCCACCCCGTATTTACTGCGCTACTTGGACTGTTACTCCTCAAAGAACGAGTGCAGACGTCTACCCTCATCTGTATCGCTTTTTGTTTATTGGGTTTATGGGTGATGGTACAACCTAGCCTTGATCACACGATTGAGTATCAACTGCCGATGTTTAGTGTCATGACGGCGCTCCTTGGCGCGCTAGGCAGCTCAATTGCTTATATCATCGTTCGCAAACTTAGCCAGACTGAAGATAGCTCAGTGATCATCATGTACTTTCCATTGATCGCACTTCCCGTTTCATTAGTTTTAATTGGCGATAACTTCGTTTGGCCTAGCCTCTACCTAACATTTTTACTGGTACTGGTGGGCATCTTCACTCAGGTTGGTCAGTATGGACTGACAAAAGCGATGCAAACCCAAGCGGCTGGAAAAGCCTCGGCTTACTCGTATGTGCAAGTTGTTTTTTCTGCACTGCTCGGCGTGTGGATTTTCAATGAAATCCCATCCATCTGGACATATATCGGCGGTACTTTGATTGTCACCGGAGCATTAGTTAACGTCTTTGGTCAGAAATTGGTAAAACCTTTTCAACGTGGGTAATAAATCACAATATATTGCTCATCGAGCAACGTGTTTTTGCTTGCTGTAGGTAAAAACTTGCTCAACAAAAATGGCTCAAAAACGTAAGGTATTGATTATATAGAAATTTATATTCAGGCATAACAATTGCCCTTTAGTAAACACATTCACATGTTAAACAAACACACTAAAGGAAAGGATTGCTATGCCAACTCCATGTTATATCTCTATCGACGGTGAAACTCAGGGTCTAATCACTGCAGGCGCTTGTACTGCTGATTCTATCGGTGATTCATTTGTAGAAGGTCATGAAGATGAGATGCTGGTTCAAAAGTTTGACCACGTCGTAACTGTTCCTACTGATCCACAGTCAGGTCAACCTTCAGGTCAACGTGTTCACAAGCCGTTCCAGTTCACTGTTTCTCTAAACAAAGCGGTACCACTGCTTTACAACGCACTTTCATCTGGCGAGAAGATGAAGACAGTTGAACTAAAATGGTACCGTACTTCTATCGAAGGTAAACAAGAGAACTTCTTCACAACTAAGCTTGAAAATGCGTCTATCGTAGACATCCATTGTGAGATGCCTCACTGTCAAGATCCATCAATGTCAGACTTCACGCAGAATCTAACTGTGTCAATGTCTTACCGTAAGATCACTTGGGACCACGTTAACGCGGGTACTTCAGGTTCTGACGACTGGCGTAAGCCTGTCGAAGCGTAATATTACGCTTTGTTTTAGCCCACCTTCGGGTGGGCTAGTTATAACCCTAACCAAGACGCCGTTAAGACGGTGTCTTGGTTAGGGTTTTATACCAATCTGTACAAGGCAATTATTGAGCACTCTCCCTCCCAGATTGGTAATCGCGATTACGTAGGGCTGAATATATGACCACTCTCAATTTCAATCTAACCGTTGAAGGGCTCGATCCTCAAGCTTTTGTCGTCAGAGAGTTCGAAGGCAACGAATCTCTTTCGCATGATCTTAACCATGGCAAGCAACCCTGCCATGGTTACTATTATGATGTTCAGCTCGCGAGTCGTAATTCGCTGCTCAGCGCTGAAGATGTCGTTGATAAGCAAGTCCAACTCACCTTATACCGCGACTTAGAAATCGTAAAAACCATCCACGGAATTGCACGAAGCTTCACCAAAAGTGATACTGGTCATCATCATACCTTCTACGCCTTAACGATTGTTCCAGCATTAGAGCGACTGTCTTTGCGCCAAAATAGTCGTATTTTCCAGTATAAAACCGTACCGGAAATCCTCTCTATTATTCTTAAAGAAATGGAGATCGATGATTTTGCCTTTGCCTTACAACACGACCATGGCCAAAGAGAATTTTGTGTTCAGTACCGAGAGTCCGACCTCGATTTTCTACACCGGCTGGCTGCCGAAGAAGGGCTGATTTACAGCTTTGTATTTGAAAATGGTAAGCACACGGTACTATTTAGTGACTCTTGCGCTTGTTTGCCTAAAGTACACACGCCTATTCCATACAATGCG
Source organism: Vibrio pacinii DSM 19139 (assembly GCF_000711795.1). Lineage (GTDB taxonomy): Bacteria > Pseudomonadota > Gammaproteobacteria > Enterobacterales > Vibrionaceae > Vibrio > Vibrio pacinii. The sequence goes on from NZ_KL543978.1 coordinate 244,570, forward strand.
CTCAGCGGCGGCATCTCTGAGCAAGAGTATGTATCCGCGATGGTATTTAACACCCGTTTCGCCCCCAGCTCGACGCAACTTAAAGATTACAGTTTTAAAAAGCCAGCCTATTCATTTCAGCAAAAAACCCTTGCCACTGACATCGACTTTCAAAGTACCGACTACCAACACTTTGATGCACCAGGACGGTTTAAATCGGATGATAGCGGCGCGTTAATTAACCAAACACGCCTCGACTACTTACGTCGCGATGCACAACTTGCCACTGGCAAGAGCTACGTAGCTGCTATTCAAGCGGGTTACAAGTTTCAATTGAGTGAGCACTTAGATGATGAGTTCAATCGAGAATGGCTAGTCGTCAAAGCCACCCATCGCGGCACGCAACCTCAAGCCCTAGAAGAAGAAGCCGGCTCTGGTTCAACAACCTATGATAATCAATTTTGGTTGATCCCAAGCGAACAAAATTGGCAATTAGAGCCATTTACTAAGCCTTTGGTCGATGGCCCGATGATGGCGACTGTGGTTGGTCCTGAAGGTGAAGAAATTTACTGTGATGAGCATGGTCGCGTTAAAGTTCAGTTTCCATGGGATCGTTATTCAAGCGGCGACGAGCACAGTTCGTGCTGGATTCGTGTTTCCCAAGATTGGGCCGGAAATCAATACGGCATGTTAGCTATTCCTCGCATCGGTCATGAGGTGATCGTCGAGTTTTTAAATGGTGACCCTGACCAACCGATTATTACGGGCAGAACCTACCATGTGACGAACACTGCACCTTACGTGTTGCCCGACAATAAAACAAAAACCGTAATACGCAGTGAATCGCACCAAGGTGAAGGGTTTAACGAATTAAGTTTTGAAGACCAGTCTCAGCAAGAGCAAGTTTTTGTCCACGCCCAAAAAGATCTCGACATAGAGGTCGAAAACGACACCACGGTTCATATCAAGCATGATCAGCATTTAACCGTCGATAATCACTACTTCAGCCATGTTAAGAACCATCGTAATGAAACGGTAGAAGGCGATAAGCGCAACAAAGTCACCCAAGATCAAACCTTAGTGGTTGAGGGCTCTTTGCATCTCAAAACCGGTAAAGTTTGGGTCAATGACTCTGGCTCTGAAATCCACATTAAATCAGGCAATAAGGTGGTGATTGAGGCAGGCAGTGAAATCACCTTAAAAGCCGCAGGGAGCTTTGTCAAAGTCGACCCGGCAGGCGTTCACTTATCCGGTGCTGGCGTGAACCTAAATTCAGGCGGCAGCGCAGGAAGTGGCAGTGGCTATGCCGGACAAACAGCCGAGCTAGCCACAGCCTTACTCAACGATATTGAAGTCGCCGAACTGCAGCAAGCCGATATCAGTGCGTCACAAAACAGCGCAGAAGCGAATGTGATAAGTGAGTTCAGTGCGCCTGAAGAGATAACTCATACAGCTCAACACTTAACAGCAAACAGCCCTGTTGCCGCAGTTTCGAGTGCGAATAGCAGCAGCTCATCTGAATCTGAATCTGAATCTGAATCTGAATCTGAAGAGACTAAATCACTAAGGTTAAAGTCTGCCCTTCTTAAGCAGTCTTTAACCTTAGATAAACTCGCGAATCGTGAATCTCATTCATACAAAAGCGGAGCAAAAGGGCAAGAAGTTGAATACATTCAACAAGCTCTGATAAAACTAGGTTTCGATATCGGAAATGCAGGCGCTGACGGAGATTTTGGTTCAACCACACAACGTCAGGTTAAGCTGTTCCAAAGTGAGTATAAGCCGACCAACGAAACGCACCTCGCTTATGATGTGGGAGCCGTTGATGGAATCGTAGGTCAAGGAACCTTACTAGGTCTAGACGAAGCACTTGTTGAGGGGTGGGAGTATGAGAATGATGAGATGGATCTCAAGTGGTTAAAAGTTCCCAAAGGCCAATTAACTTTTAATGCTGAAGGAAATGATGTTGAATCAAGCATATACTTCTCCAGATCTATACATTGGCCCGGAGAGAACAGTGGTATCACTATTGGTAGAGGATATGATTTAGGCCAGCAGCAATCTGCACATATCGATTTAAATAAAGTAGAAATATCAGCAGAACTCCGTGAATGGCTGGTAAACGCACAAGGCAAAAGAGGACTAGATGCTAAAAACTACTTTGACTCAGCGCCATCCAATATTAAAACAGCTTCTATAACGAGAAAACAACAATATTTACTGTTTAATGACGTTTACAAGAGGTTAGAAAGTGACGTTTCAAGAATTAGTCAAAAGAGAATAACAATTGAAGCCTACCATACTAATAAAACTATTGACGCGAAAGATGCGTGGGCAGCTATCCCACAAAAAATAAGAGATTTACTGATTGACTTAAGATTCAGAGGTGACTACACCCCAAGGTCTAGAAAACTGGTACAGTCAGATGCTTACAGAGCTGATATCGTTAGCTTATCAGAAAAATTAGCTAACAAATCCAATTGGCCAAATGTACCCTCAGAAAGAATAAAACTAAGGGCAAACTATGCAAAAAATTAGCTTACTTGTTATCTTGTTCACAATATCCGTAGTCGCTCATGCTGCTTTTAACAAATCAGAACATGAGCAATTGGCTCAAATCAACGAAGAGTACAGACTTAAGTCAAATGAACTAACAACTCGCATACAAAGTTTACATCAAAAATCGTTAGCATTCTTTCCTGAGAAAAGTAAGCCAATTGATGAACTCTTGGAATCGTGGTTATCTATGTTAGAAATGAAGTGCCAGCTTGAATCTTTTGAGTCACTGGGAACTGATTCCGAAGTTGCTGTACATGAAGAGTGTGCGATCGCTGAAAAAGAGAAGATCGCGGATTATTTCGAGTCGATGATATCGATGCCTTAAACTAGACTTCGAGTAAGTAATTGAAAAAAGTACTGGTAAACGACAAGTTATCGTCATCTTGTAGCGCGACGAGCAAGAAACACATTGTTAAGCACTACTCAACCTTAACTTAATCACGCGCCTTCCTAATTAAGGGGGGTATATGAACTTGTTCAAGACATCGCACTCTGAGGAACATCATTATTCAACTACAACAAACGGATAAACATCAGCGCTTGGCAAAGGCGTTTTTACCCGATTGCTTGACCTTATACGTCGCATCATCAACACCAATACGAGCCAACATCTCCGACTGTCGGATGGCTGTTTTGATGCGCTACGGTTTAATACCTCGTCCAACGTCATGACCATATTGGTCATTGATCTTGTCTCACCGCAAACAAAAAAGGGTGTCAGTTAAAAGTCATCCCAATAAGGCGGTTGACCATAATACGAGCTTATAAAATCGATGAAGGCACGGAGTTTGGGCGCGAGCAGTTTACGGTGTGGATAAACGGCGTATAGCCCCATCGTCTCAAGCTCAAAGTCGTTCAATATGATTTCGAGCTTTCCCTGCTTTAGTGCGTCGCCGACGATGAATGTGGGTTGTAATATATAACCTTCGCCCGCGATAGCCGCTGCCATCAATATTTCACCGTTATTTGCAACCAAACCGGACTGTTTTTTTGCAAAATTGACGCGCAAAGTTTCCATTAGCAGATTCTTTGATGGTGCCAAGTCCATGTAACTATAACGTAAAAAATGCTCAGGAATTAATTGGTCTGGATGGCTTGGAGTGCCATGATGCTTTAAGTATTCAGGAGAGGCGCAAAGCACCAATCGAATCGGCGCTATTCTTTTCGCAACCAGTGACGAGCTCTTTAGCTGCCCAATTCTTAATGCCACATCCACCCCTTCTTCGATGACATCCACCTTACGGTCGCTAAGTTCCAAGTTAACGCCCACGTCTGGAAATTGCTTTTTAAAGTCTCGTATCAGTGGCGCCAAATGAAGCGTAGAAAATGAGACCGGAGCGCTGATATGCAAAAGCCCTTTAGCGGTGCTTTTAAGTTGCCCGAAGTGATCATCCATACCATCAATGCTTTCCAGAATGTGCATAGCATGTTGCAAGCACTGCTCGCCTTCATCAGTAAGGTGAACACTCCGTGTTGTACGATTCAGCAGCCGAACGCCTAACTGCCCTTCAAATTGAGAAACGTATTTACTAACCAGTTGATTGGATATCTGTAATTTATTCGCTGCTTTTGTAAAGCTTCCTTCCTCTGCGACGGCGACAAATGCTTTCATCGTTTCAATACGATCCATAACACCCACTTCAAATAAATTGTTGATAATAATTCAACGAATATAGCATTTATTACACAGAATGTTGTTAGTAATATGAGCACTAATCTGGTTAAGGCAATCAGCCTTGATTGAAAATTAGAATAGGTTACATAATGAATAAACAAACTTTACAGACATTATTGAAATCAGATGCAGGTATTGCCGCTCTGGTTTTACGAGTCCCTGTCGGCGTTATTTTGGCTGCTCACGGCGCGCAGAAACTGTTCGGTTGGTTTGGTGGATATGGCCTAGAAGGAACCGGGCAATGGTTAGCGAGCATTGGCATGGAGCCGGGTTATTTAATGGCTTTGCTGGCAGGAAGTGCTGAATTTTTTGGTGGCGTGGCATTAGTCTTAGGGTTATTAACTCGACCTGCTGCTGCAGTGAGTGCCTTTACCATGCTAGTTGCTATTTTTAGCGTGCATATAAGCCACGGGCTTTTTCTTTCAAACAACGGTTATGAGTACGCCCTTGCGTTATTTGCCGCCACTTTGGCTTTAAGTATTCAGGGCTCCGGCAGTTTTTCCATCGACAACACGTTGGCAAAAAAAGTTCTCTAAGATAATTTTTTGAGTCAACAATCTCTGAAAACCATCATCTGTTAAGTAGGTCTTGTGCCATGTTAGCTAATGGCGAGATCGTTAAAAGGGTGAATGGCATTATTCAAGCTTCAGTAGTCACCGCCAATACAATTGTTCCGATTGGCCCTGAATATTAAACCGAATGAGAAACAGCATGAAAACAAGTCAGATAAAAGCAAGTCGAAATGTTGTCTACGTTTCTCATGGTGGGGGACCAATGCCCTTGCTCGGTGATCCTGAGCATCAAGAAATGGTCACTACACTCAAAACTATAGCCAAACAAGTCGGTAAGCCGAGTGCCATATTGGTGATTAGCGCACACTGGGAAGCGCGTCTTCCGACCGTTACGTCAGGCAGTTCTCCCGGGCTCAACTACGATTATGGCGGTTTCCCCACAGAAGCTTACGATATTCAATACCCATGTCTTGGCGAACCGGAATTGGCGCAGAAGGTAATGGACGCGATTAAGCGAAATGGCATCGATGTGATTGATGATAAGTATCGCCGCTTCGATCATGGCGTGTTTGTTCCACTTAAAATTATGTATCCAGAAGCCGATATTCCTTGCGTACAATTATCATTAGTTCAAACGCTGGAACCTGAGCTACACATTAAAATTGGACAGGCTTTGCAAGATTTGGATTGGAGCAATTTACTGGTGATTGGGTCGGGGTTCTCATTTCATAATATGTGCGCCTTTTTTACTCCTGATGTACAAGAAATACGCGCAAAGAACCTTGAGTTTGATGATTGGTTGAAAGCCACAATGAGTGATACTTCGCTTTCTGAAACAATGCGTAAACAGCGGCTGATCGATTGGGAGTCCGCACCTAGTGCAAGATTTTGTCATCCACGAGAAGTGCATCTGATACCGCTGCATGTCTGTTATGGTATGGCCGGTAAAGCCAGTGATAATGTCTACCAAATAGAAGTTATGAGAAAACAAGCATCAATGTTTTCTTGGGCAGTGTCGAATGACTAAGGTCAATATCCTTGGCTAATGAGCTTGCCGTAAAACTACCCCTGACAACTGAGTTTCCTAATCATATGGTCTCACCAAGAACATATTGTTAGGAAACATGCCAGCAACGACCAAACTAGTATCCATTCAGTTGCAACTGATGTTGTTTTACTAAGTTCATTTTTTTCTTATATGATTCAATCAGTTCTTGTTTACTTTTACCTTTATTATCGAAAAATAGAGCACCTTGCTTTTGAAGTAGTGGATAGAAATTTTCTACCATCTCAAGAACAGTATTGACTCGTTTTATCGTGGTTGGCGTACAGCTTTTACCATCTAGGTCATCTTCTATATCCAAAACATTCGAGCGGAACATCTCTAATGTAAATAAGTTTTCTAAAGCGTCATCACTTTCAAGAGCGGTTAGATATTGCTCTCTTAATGACTCTGAATAGTGCAAGATGGCGCTATCAGCATGATGACATTCAAGCCATGCTATTTTACCTTCTAAAACACTTACTGCCGCTTGTTTGACATTACGAAACACCGCTATGGACTGGTGGTGAGAGTAATCTTGCTCTAGCAGCCAACCAGAAAAGAATCGCGTTTCAAACCGTTCACAAAATTGGAACAGTGGAGAATTTGTACCATCACTATTAAACTCGGTCAGCGGATCAAATGCGTACATATAGCCGAAATCAAATAGCCATAATTTCTGGTTGCGATCGACTAATAAATTACCAGAACACAAATCCCACTCGAACAAACCGACTTTTTCACACTCAATTAATGTAGAAAATAGCTGTGATAGAAGTGACGGTGTAAGCTCTTTGATTGGTTCTCCCTCAACCCAATCGGACAAGATAATACCAAGACGATAATCTGCGTAAACCGTCTCAACGATGCACCTGAATGATGCAGATGTTTGAGGATCATCTTTAAGCTTTTGGAAATCAAAGCGGCGTTGCACTTCATTAAGAAAAGAGAACTGACCATCAAGGTTTTTTACTCGAGCGACTGGACGCTTTTTCTTTAACGTGTACTCCTTTGCACCAAGACGGATACGATATACTTCTGCCGTCAAACCACTTTTAAATGTTTGCACTACGTATGGTGAATCACTGGTGGTTAAAGCTAGTTGCTTAGGTGATATTGGACATTTTTCAATATTGCCAACGATTAAATTGGCATCACTGTTCTCAAATTGCCGTTGTATTTTGTGACGTGTCATCTTGCTACATTCCGTTGTTGCTCTTATTGGTATAACAACGTTACCAAAACACTAACCGTTACATATCACCCATAATGATGATCAGCTAAGGCTTAGATCTAAGGTGTAGTGGTGGACTAACAGTTGAGCACTCTGGTAAGTAAGGGGCCCAGATTTGTACAGACACATGTCCTTTTCACCACGTGAACTGATAACTTGATGCCTATTTGACAACGCAGCCAAGAGAAACATAATACATATACGTTTCATATATAAATCGCATACATATGGGTATTATCAAAATCTCAGAAGAACTTCATGAAGAGCTTCGCAAAGCAAGTTCGGTCATGTCACGTTCAATCAACTCACAAGCGGAGTTTTGGATCAAAATGGGCATGCTAGCCGAACTGCACCCTCAACTTTCATTTAATCAAATCATGGCGGACTTGATGCAATCTGCGAATGTTTCCGCTGCAAACATTGCAACGACTGAAGAGAATAATGATGCATAGCCAAGTACTGATTAAATCAGAAGATGAAATCGCGCTTATGCGAGAATCAGGAAGGTTACTCGCGCAAGTTTTTAAGATGCTCGACACATACGTCCAGCCGGGCATCTCTACGATGGATATCAATAACAAAGTTGAGCAGTATATTGTTAATGAACTCAATGCTCGCCCTGCAAGTAAAGGGCAGTATGATTATCAATACGTTTTAAACTCATCTATTAATGACGTAGTGTGCCATGGAGTACCTAAAGAGGCAGAAACGTTAAAGAGCGGCGATATTATCAATCTAGACATTACTCTAGAAAAGAATGGATTCATTGCTGACTCAAGCAAAATGTATGTGATGCCATCAGCCTCACCGCTTGCAATCCAATTGGTAAATACAACCTATAACGCTATGTGGGAAGGTATTAAGCAAGTAAAGCCCGGTGCAAAACTTGGTGATATTGGTTATGCGATTCAACGATATGCAGAGTCCCATGGGTACAGTATTGTCAGGGAGTATTGTGGACATGGAATAGGTCGGGAAATGCATGAAGAACCGCAAGTGCTTCATTACGGCCTTCCAAATAGTGGCCTCACTTTAAAAGAAGGAATGATATTCACCATCGAACCAATGGTGAATCAAGGTACCGCGAAGATAAAGACCAAAAAAGATGGTTGGACTGTCGTTACTAGAGATAAGAAGCTTTCTGCTCAATCTGAACATACTGTATTAGTCACAAGTTCAAGCTATGAAGTTCTTACGTTGAGAGAAGAAGAAAAACTGCCAATGATGTAAACCACATAAACAAGCGGGTGTGGAGTAACGAAGGGTTGAGATAAGAAATAGGTACATTGACCCAGTCGATCCTAAGTGGTGACTGCATCGCGTACTAAAACACAAAAAGCCCGCTGATGACTCAGCGGGCTTTTCTAAATGTGGCGGAGAGATAGGGATTTGAACCCTATCGCTCACTAAAATTTCTTTGCATACCCTTGAATATAAAAGAGTTTTCAATATTTAAAGCTGCAAATCGAACACAAATGTCTAAGTCGATTGACTACCTAAAATCTCCCATAAGTTGAGAAAATAGTCAATACTTTTACTGCTCTTCATTGTGTTCTAGCCTGCGTTCAAACAAGCTATTCTTACCAACCTTACTTTTTGCCGTAAATACTCGAAAACGACCTTTGGGAGTAGATTCCAACCTTAGAATAAGGTTGGTGTTTCCTATTTTATTGGGTTTTATTGACTGTTTATAAAAATTCCAGTCGTCAGTAAACAGTGATTTTAAAAGTTCTTTGTCCTCAATTAACTTCGTAAATAACTCTCTTTTTTTGTAAGGAATATCATCATAGAAATGGTCGAAATTAAACTTTTCCAACGTTAAATTACTAACGATCTCAACATTAGGAAGTGGCAATGAAAACTCTTGGCTAATGTCTTTGAGACATTGCTTTACAGTTTCCTCGAACTGTTTAGTGGAAACTGCTGTTAATAGCTCAATAGACGAAGCTCCCATGAAGCGATTTCTGAAACTTTCCCACTGTTTTATATCTGTATGATCAAATGGGAAATAACACTCTTTATTGATAAGAGAATCTCGATCATCTCCTGTCAATTCAACCTCAACATAAGCTTTCGATCCATTTTTTTTCATAACTTTGTTTTTAAAGTAGAAACGCATTGCTTTCTTAAACTCTGTTCCTGATATTCCTACATCACCTAGAATAGTTATTTTATATCTACTTCCAGCATCTATGTCAGCAATGTCACTGAAGCAATCTTCCAATTTTAAGGTACGCAACATATCACCACCACACGATTGTATTAGATGCTGTAGACCGTTTTTATCACGATTAATGTTTTTTAACGTAAATAAGTAGCCATTAGAGTCACCCCTTATAGATTCTAACTTGTCTTTAAACTTAGAAATGTTTTCAGAATCAATACAGGTATGCCTGTTTACAACATCAAGAATACTAGAGTATAGATACTCTAAGCTATAGTCTTTTTGAGAAATAAATTCACCAAGGCTTGTGTCTTTTATTGATACATAATTAAAAAGCAACAACCAGTCAATAATTCTCTTTTTGGAATATGAAACGTCTTTATTCCAGTAATGGTTAGCAAGTATTTTTGATGCATCTACCAAAGAGTCATTCTGGCTGTGGATAATATCTTCAAAATTATAGAGTAATTTTAAGTATTCGATCCCTATGTCACTTTTTTCCAACCCTCTCGCTCTAAAATCCATAATCTCGTATACTTTCTCAAATGACCGAGGGACTAGGACAATTAAAACCACATCATTAGATACCGCAGAAAAAGATAATCTTCCCATAGATAAAGTATCGATATTAGCATTGTTAATGCTAACTAAATTTACGCTATTTTCCATATCTATGAAATAATATGATTTAGATTTATCCTCAATATCGTAAGTTGTTGAATCTATACAAAGCTTTTTATTATCATCTGTGCCAAATTCATCTGGTTCCAAAACCTCAATATCTATAGTCTCTAGAACAAATTCTTCACTAGGAAACCTTTCTTGAATAGCAATCATCAAATCACTATACATTCCTGATATTGCTAATTCTGCACCGCCAACCAATATATTTGATTTCAATGTATCAAAGAAAGTAGAAATATTGCCATCATTGCTTCTTCGTTTTGGAGATATAATTAATTCATAAAATTGTGACTTACTTGGTCTATTGGCTTTCTCATGATGAGACAGATAGTGCTCTAGAAATCTAGAAAAATCATTTTCGCCATTTGACATTTCAAAGAGAGCATTTGCCCAAGCTATTTCAAAAGAGTGCGCATGGATATAAGATTTATTAAAATCAATATACCCAATCAACTTTCTCAAAAAATCGATCTTCTTGACATTTGAATCACAATACTGTGGGAATAGTTTGGCTTCATTAGCAGCATCAATTTTATATGAGTAAGGGCTTTCAACATCAATTAGAGTTAAATCCAATGAATAGAGGAGATTCAATAGAAGTTCACAAAACCCCTCTTTATCATTTCTATACTTGCTGCTCCCTTTTGGAAATAGATACTCAACACCTGCGTAGTGTGGTATTGCTGGAAAGTCATCTTCATTTGTTTTTGACAGTTCCATGAAATAGTTAGGATAGCCATTAACAGTGAAGCTATCTCTGAACTTTTTGCCAGAATCATATAGCTCAATGATTTTCTTTATAGACTCAAAACTGTTTAGTCTATCAAATTTAGAAGCTAACTTTTTGTAGCTATTGCCTATTTCAAATACGACCGAACCATTGAACTCTTGAGCGTTTAAATATTCGAATGTACTCAGATTACCTTCAAGTTGTTTAACCAAAAATGATGTTCCTTTATTCATAACAATAAGATTGTTATGAGCAATGTTTGACAAACAGATATCAGTATCAGGGTACATTTTTGCACTATGATCGTAGACCCAATCTATAAATTTATCAGATCCTCGTAATGAAGCGATTAGTTCTGGATCCAAAGTGAACTCTTCTGTAAGACAATCATTGTAAATGGCTAAAACGATATCTCTATACCGTTCAACTACGTTGCCAAAATCAGGGCAATCTGCCACTAATCCTTTTTCTTTCAACAATGTTATACAGGATACAACCGTTGATTTAGTCAGTTTAGTAAAATCCTGTACATTAATTTTTTCAAACCAATTCTGATTATTTATTAGTGTATTAGAATCATTTATATAATTTAAGAATTTTGACCAAACATGTTTTAGCTGAATTTGAAACTTAGTAAAATCTTCGAGGACGATCGTAAACAACCCTATTAAGTTGAATACAACATTTATTCTATCTTCATATTTTGTCAATGTGAATAATTTATATTCATTTTCTGACAAACGATTCCAAAAATAGCTAGATAAACTTCGTAGTTGGATAATAGATAAATTATTATTAGAAACCAAATTATCAAAGTCTAATATAAAATCAAGTCCATCAATTTCGAGAGGGAAAAATTTAGAGAAAAATTCATCACCAAATAATCCTACGCTTAAATCATACTTATCTTTAGAGAAAAGAATTGACTTAAGAGTTCCTAAATCAACTTTCATCATTAGTTCTTTTCTTACATCTATGCCTAGCTTAAAGGATAACTCAATTGTTGTGATTAGCTCTACCTTAGTCAACTTTTCAGATTCATTAGAAATGTCATTAATAAAAGAAGACAGTGATAAGCTGTCTATTTCTTCAAAGTTTTCAACAATTTCATTTATATATGAATCCCTTGCTAAAAGATTCATGTTCAAATATGTAATACTGTCTAGCAAAACGATGTCTTTCTTATTGAAATAATAGTCACGAAAAAAAGTTTTATACATAGAGCCTCGACCAATTTTGCTATCTATAATAATCGGCTCTAGAATTGATTTTTCGTATTTCAACTCATTTTCATTCGAAAATCTTGATAAGACAAACCTGAAGTTGTCTTTTAGCCCAAATTTCGAGTCTTGTAATAAATTTTTAGCTTGTAAAATTGCTCTATTGAATTCTTTCTTTGATAAAGATGATTTATGAGTTATCAATTTATTAATGCTATATTTACTGTCATTTTCATACTTTGATATAATGTTAGTTTTTTTGAAGTATTCAACGGTAGTTAGCAATGTCTTGTTTTTGTTTATCTCCAATTCATTTGAATTTAACCATCTTACTATATCTTCAAATAATTCTTTTGATTTGTTATCATTTTCTACAAATATAAATATGTCATCTACAAATCTATAATAAAACTCAAATCCTGTTCTCAATTTTTCCTCAATTAATTTATCTAAACCGATTAAAAAAATCTCAGCAAAAAACCTAGCATATGCTGGACCTTGAGGAACACCACACTCTGAGTTGGTTAGTTTTGTAACTGATAAAAGATAATTTACAATATTCTCATAATTTGACCTATCCGTCACATTAAGGCTATTTAGTCTTTCATTTATTGGTGAAACAGGCTGATCAAGAAGTTTGATCCTTAGTTTTTGGTGATTTATAGTGTCGTAAAATGATTTTAAATCAATCTTTATAATTTTATAGTTATCGTAAGATCCAAACTTATCATAAATTATAGATTTAATATTATGTACAAATATATTCCAATTTATTAGCCAGTTTTCAAAGATCCAGCCGCTGTTAAAGTTATGGTTGACTCTATATCCCAGTGAGTTATTGGAAAATGCATCAAACCATAAGTCATTCAATAATGATAGGCATGAGCTTGAAATTATTTTGTCTTGAGAGCTATGGCTTACTAGAATTCGACTCTTAGACTCGCTATCCCACCTCTTGAAATCATATACTTCTTTGCTCGGTCTCAATTCTCCTGAAAATAATTTTTTTAAATTATGTTCAAAATCAGAGTATTCTAACTCGGATATTTCTCTTTTTATATGGTGGATAGCTATTTCATCGTTACTATTTATATAATTTATTTCGGCTCTTTTTGTTTTTTCAAAAAGTTCTTCACTAATATTTAATCCATCGAAAGAGTAACTTACCGTTATGTTATCTAGAATTTCTATTGGTGACGTTTTATCTTCACATTTGCAACCCGAACAAACAATTGGCAAGGTTTTCCTCAGATCATTACATGACAATGGGTACAAGTGTTTTAGATTGCGAATTCTATCGTTAGTCTCTTTTTCATCATAATTATCTAATCTAGAAAAAAATGATTTAAGTAAATCCAAGCCTAGGTTATCATTGTTATTAGACTTTATTCTAGCTAATAAGCCAACTAGTATTAATCTATTAGTATGTGATAAATTACTTCTGTAGTCCTTCAAAATAAGATTGATACAATGTGTTTCATTTAACTTATTAAGAACTGTGTCTATTTCATAATCTTTATTTGATTCAATATTTTTGATTATTGTTGGAAGTTTGATTTTGTCATTAAAAAGTGAGAATATCTTGCTTGAATTTACAGTTTTATAATTTTCAATTATCTTTAATTGACTTTCTAAAAAATCATTATCCAGAACACTAGGCCATTCATTTTTTTTAAAAGAGAAATCAGATAGGCTACTCACGAAAAAAGAGTGTTTTTCTGATTTCTTATGTCTAGATAAAGGAATTTTTACACCAAGCCCAATCCCTTTATTGTTTTTATTATGAACGCTAGTTTTTGGAAATAGATCTATTGCTATACATTCTGGTAGGGTTCCAAGGTCTTTTTTTATGCTACTGATGAACGAAAAAGCGGTATCTTTGTCAATATCGTTATCACATATAACCCACAAGTGGAGTCCACGGTTTCCTGAACACTCAATGAGATAGGGTATGCTATAACTGTTCAGCTTTTCTACCGCTTTTCCAACTTCTGAAATAAGACTTTCTTGGTTAGAGGGCAAGTCTGGATCGAATCCTTTTTTGATGTCAAAATCTAAACATACCCACCTCATGTAACCTTGATACTCTTGATATGTTAATAAGCTTTCCTGCTCAAGTAGCATCTTCTTGATAACCGCAGGAGTTAGATTTTGGTAGACGGTAGCATACGCACCGTTTGTTCGTTGGAAGGCATAGCGTGTAGGGTTCATCACGAAAAGGTGATGAAGACTATTTGCTAGCACTTCTATTAGATTCATCTTCATAGACTTACTCAAGTTACGCCATTTGATCATTATGGCATAGGTATCTCATTGAGAGTATTAGCAATTCAAATATTTCTCTGTATTCCTAAACGACAGGACTACAGAAATTGGTTTAAAGGCAATAGTCGCGATAATTCCTTTTCAGTAGTACTTTGGCGCTGAGAGAAATCAACATGCTCCTATAAGGAAATAACAAGTCCTCATGTTCCTATCGATATAGGGTGGTTTACCCCTGATAGGGGGTAAAATTCCCTTTACCCCCTATCAGGGGTAAAGGGAGCCATGATCCGCAATTGGCGTTGACTGCTCTAGACAGGTTTATGTCTCACAAAAGCCTCCAATGCACTGCGTATACGCACAGTACATTGGAGGCTTCAGACATTTTGACTAAGCAGTGTTAATCGCTCACGAGTGATGAGGAAAATTGGACTCTCGAACCATAAGAAAAACTTTTCATTAATTTATCATGAACTCTAATGAATTTAGATAGGTCAATAATTAAGCTGCTGTATTTAAATGATAAGTAATTCAATGGTAAAAATTTACTATTACTTTAACTAATTAATTATTTCGATTGTTAGTAGGGCTGTTCATAACATTTTTCTTTTTGTCTTCAAGATTATCAAGTACTCGCTGTAACGTATCGTGCTCATTATCCCGTCGCATTTTCTCTTCGTTTTTAGCTAGCGTATTTTTCAGTTTTGTTTTCAGCTCAGGCTCTGTTGCTATAACTTCAAAAGCTCGACCAAGTTCGAGATAGCTGTCCCGCTGTCTTTCTGCCAGCTTTCCAGCATGTGCAAGCGATGTTCCAATTTCTTGATTTGCTGTCTCGTGGATACGGATACTTCGTTTGACACTGCTGATAGCCCTTTCAAGCTCTCTACTGAGGCTTGGTACTCTTGGGTCATGAGTTGATTGGTCTGAATAATGTCGTTTAGGATTGTTCTGCGTTCGTATTGATACTGTTCTTGAATTTCTTTTATCGTGTTCAGGTAAAACTCGTTCTGTGTCTCGACCATAGCGAGCAAATGCTCGTTTGAAATCTGCTGATTCTTCGTCAATGACGTAATTTGTGAAGCTAATTGTTTCTCGATGTCGCTCATATTCTATTTTTCCAGCCAGTAGAAAACTCATCCATTCTTGGATAAACCTTTTTTGTTGCTCGTGATACTGCTCTAGCGCTAACTTTGCATTTCGTTCTGCTAATGCTTTTCTTTCTTCAATTTGCTTAACCATCTCAAACCCTTTTAGGGATGGGTTGAACTCAGGCATTTGTGCAAAATTAACCTGAGGTTGCGATATGTAAAAAGATGGCGTAGCTGTCCAACGAGAGTTCAAAGGTAAATAATGCGCTTTGCTCACATTGAATTCAGGCTTACTTTTGTGTAATCCGTAACGTTTGTTGTTGTAGTTAGCTCGTTTAATAATCGCTTTATCGAGTTGGTCTTTTAGCTCCTCCAGTCGACTTTGTTTGCTTTGTAATGGCTCACTGGACTGGGTTAAGGAGTCTCTAGAACGAAACTGCTCAGTAAACACAAAACCATAGAGACGCACGTTCTTTTTATCTTTAAAGTGCAAACGGACGAAGTTGCTCGATTCACTAACATGGGTAACCCCGACTTTTTCTTTAAACTTATCGCTACTTAGTGCTTGTATAATGTCGGCACGGCTGTTTACTCGATTGCTAGTAATCATGTCTTTAATCCAGACATTGATTGCTTTCTTTAGCTTGTGTCGCTTGTCAAAGCTGTTACCGTCTTGTGTAAGCCGTTTATGGAGAGAATCGAGAGGGCTCACTAAATCATGCTTAAGATTTAAGTAATCCCGCAGTAGATTGAAGTCTTGTTCATGCCCAGGTGGCGCAGGGTTGAAGGAAAATCCTGTTGCAAGGTGAATTCTCGGTATCAAAAAGTGGTTTTCAATATTGCCTTGGTGCGTGTGACGCACCCAGTCGATTAGTTGCTCATCTTTAGGGAAACCAGCAAAGCACAACTCTTCAAACAATTCCCGCCACTCTGCTTCAATCTCTGGATTGGCTTGCAACTTCTCTGTATCTTCAAACGCATGAGCAATAACACCGCTGACGTATTTGTGTTTATGTGGGTTATGCTCAATTGCATATTCCACAGCTTTTCGGTTCCCGTTAATTGATTCTGGGGGTGGCTCTCTGCGTTTTCCTTTTTGTTGCTGGAGTATGTAGTCGCACTCCCACTCTGTTTGTATATCGTTCGCTTCTCTCGCTAACTTCCGTAATTGGTATGCAGTGCTGTACTCTTTCTTTTGGTCATCCGTGAGACTACATAAAGGACCATACAGGTAGTTAGTTGCAGCGTGTGGATCAGATTGCCCAACACCACTGGTTCGGAAAAATGAAATTACTGCCATAATTCCACCGATAATGGATCTACTTTTGCGACTCGGTATTTATGGTCAACCTGTGGATTGGCTAGAATATTCATTACTCGAAGATCGTGCTGCTCAAATGCTTTGTTGAGCTGGTTAAGCTCTAGCAAGATTTGAACTGCTTCCACTCCAGATTTATGAGTGTTACACCACTTGACGGTCTGATTAAGCAGAGAATTGAAACGTACACGTTCATGGATTACGCCTAACATCTCTTTTCTTGTCTGCTCTGCGAATGGAACGATAATTCTTGTTTTATGCAGTGATTCAGAAGCAATCTGAGACACCGTTTTTCCTGCTTGCTCAGCTTTGTATTTCCAGATCTTTTTATCTAAGAGCGTACAGTTCATTTCTATACGAGTACTCTTTGCTTCACAATAATGATGATAAAGCGCATCAACTTCAGAGGAATTTAAACCAGTATCTTTCTTCAAACGGTTTTTGCTGATTTTAATGTTGTGCTCAACACAGTGCTCAAGCTTTTCTTCAAATATTTCGGTGAGCTTCGGGTTGTTAAGATAGTGCTCTTCTATCTGTTTTTTCTTGTATTTTTTAATCATAAATTCGCCTACTTTGATAGGTCTAATTCTGTTTATTGGCCAGTTTTTTCAGGGGTTTGGGCGCAGCCCAAGCGATACTAAGCAGCCGCTTAGACTCCCAACCCGATGAAACTTCATACGGGGTTGGGGTAACCTTGCTCTTTAGCTTTTACATCAATTTTCCACACCGTCGTCGACATGGAATTCTTCTGATAAGCTGGGATCTGCATCACTCAAATCGCCAAAATACCAATCGGGATGACTGGAAGTGAGACTTTCAATGAGTTTTGTGTTGTGTTCTTGTAAGCGTTCTTTATCGCGAGTTAATGAAGCGATATGCTCGTCTAACATTTTCGCACGAGCGCGTTCAACAAAAAGCTCCTGACTTACCAAAAGTAACGTATCGAGCTTTTTCTGCTGTTGGTCAACTCTAGCGCGGTAGTCCGAAACAACTTGCTCTGATTGAGCAAGTTTGTTTTCTAGCTCACTGCACTTTTGACTCAGTGAATTAGTTTCCCGATGCTGTTTTTGCAATTCGTCAATGAACTCTACAAGCTCTTTGTTTTCTTTTTCTAATTCATCAATTTGCTTAAGAGATTCTTGTGTATGTGCGCTAACGAGCTGCTGCACTTCACTATCAAACGCCTGCCAGACGATGGACATTTCGGCTTGAAGCGCAGAAATCAGTCGCTGCTCAGAATCTACAAACCACAGCGCTTTGTTACGAACTATAGGAGTTGGTTTTGTGGCTTTCCTTAGTATTTTGAAAGCGATGGATACTCTTCCAAAATCACCGCCAACAAGTTTTTGCAGTGCTTTTATTGAAGCTGGTGCTGTGTTTAAATCGCTAAATGCTGAGGCATAGTCGTCAATGGTTTTACCTTTTTCTGTTGAGTAGCCTTGTTTTTCCAGTTCAGCGGAAAATCTTTCACGGAGCAATACAAGACTTTCTTCCTGACCGAGTAAGGCAGGAAGAGAGGAAGACAAAGTAGTATTCATAATTACTGTCCACCTTTAAGCGTATCATCGATAATTTTGTAGATTTGCTCTCTGTGTTTGTCACTCTTTGCAGCACGTGCCAGTTCGAGTAAGTTTTGTATAAATGCTTTGTCATCACTGGCGATGGGCTGCGCTGCTTGCTTAATTTCAACAATGTCATTAGATACGACAATGCTATTTTCATCTGTTGTTTTAAATAGTTCTGCTACTGTTCTATCTGCTTTAACTTGCTCTTTCTTCAAGCTCACTTTATTACGTTTCGCGTAATGCTTTTCTACAATGCTGACATCTCGATGCCCAAGTAACTCTGCAATCCATGCGACACTGACTCCACGATTAAAAGGTATCGACGCTCCCGTATGCCGCAATTGGTTTGGGCCTCGATGTGCTACGCCAGCTTCTTGGAGAAACCCAGTAAAAAACTGTTTTGCGAATTGCTTGGGGTTTAACCACGGGTGACCAGTTTGCTCATTAAAAAAAACAAACCTGCGTTTTTCTCGTTTAACTGTGATGTTATCTCGTTGTACAACGTCAATAGTTATTGGAGCTTTGTCACCCGTTAGTCGTTCGACTTTACGGAGTAATTGAGCGGCTTCTGCCGATAACTCAATTGTTCGTTCAGACTCTTCTGTTTTAGTTACTTTGTACTTGTTTAGAGGTTTTGCTAAGTCAACGTATAGTCGACATTTTTCAATTCCTTCTTCTGTATAAAACTCGATATTTTCCCAGCAAGTACAAATGAGTTCGCTGATACGTAATGCCGTTAGAATGGCAAAAGAGGCCATGTCTTTTGCCATCTCATTGTCGGTATCAGTCAACAATAATTGACGAACTTCGTCTTCGGTTAAGGGAAAAGGATCATCGCTAACAACTTTCAGGTTTTTGATACCTTCCATTAAGTCGTTTTTCTGATGTTCAGACAAGCAGGCTTTAGAGCAAACAGCTCGCAAGATAGTGTAACAACCGTTAATAACCTTACCCTTTTTCCCCAGTCCTAGGAGGGTAGTTTTAAGATTATCAATATCTTCAATGGTGAGTTCAGAAAGGAGCTTTGCTCCTAAATATCTGATGATATGTCGACCGTGAGTCTTCATTCCATTCAGTGTTGATTCGGCAACAACAGGCTCTTTGGTATTTAGCTCATGACAAACAGCCTGGGCGACTGAGCTTAGCGGGTAATCATCTTTGTTTAATGAAATGTTAGACTTGCGAGTGCCTTTCCGAGCTTTTTTAATTCGAGATTTCAGGCGAGGCGATTTGTGATTTTTTTTCGTAGGATTCATTTTTCGACCTATAAAGTTACAGGCCATTAAAGGGGCAGCTCTTCTGTCGGAGCCTTATTATGTTTCTAATGGTCTTTTGGTTTATTTGCTTATTATCAAACCACAATGTCTGTTTTTACACAATAGCCACACATCGTTAACTTTTGTGTAAGTGCATGTATAATAAAGAAAAATATTCATTTCTAGAATATTTTTCATAGCGTAACTTATTGATATTTATAAGTGTGAGTGCTAACTAACTCATCGCATTTTCTGTCCTTGCAAGGTGCCAACGTTTACCTTTAAATACAATAAACGTGATTTTGATCACAAAAAAAAGACATAGTGCAAATAACTACACTACGTCTTATGGGGTTCATAGAAGAATAAATATTAGGGTTACAGTGCCGTTCTCACCAAGCAACACGGAGGCTACTCACTTTTGTCGGAGTGCTTTTTACGTGATTTCGAGTGTCAGCTTTGGTGAGCAATCTTTATTCGTCATCATTTTTCGCCTCTCCAAGAAAATCTAGCATGCCCAAAAGTTCACCATTGAAGTTATTTTGATGACGAATCGCTAACTCTTCGATTAAAGCGATGGGTTTACTGTTTCGACGTTTATGATCTACAGGAAGATCGTCTATTAACGATATTGCATGTATAGCCTTGCCAGAAACGGAGGATGTATACAAACGAACCTCTATATCTACTGATTCACATTGATTTGTAAGCGTTAATATCGAATCAGCAAAGTTTATTTTGAATCCCGTGTATCGCCCATACCTAGAAATCAAAATCAGCATCATCAACTCAAATTCGTCGGCAGGGATACGCACAGTAGTCCCGCATCTGAACCTTAAGTGCGAGACTTGCTTAGCCCCTAACTGCACTTGCAAATTTTCAACAAGAAGAGCACCGTCCATAAAATCACGACGAATTTCATCATAGAAATATTGATACACTATGTACGGTAAACAAAGTGGTTCATCTTCAGTTAGGCTATTGGATTTTAACCAGTCGCGATAAGTATATTCCTCTAAATGAAGAAGTGCTTTGAAGTTGTCTAAGTTGCCAATTGTAAGGCGCACTTTTTGAACACCATGCTTGGATTCAAAATCGTGTTGGTTTAAGTACGGATGGAGCCGTAGGTGAGATATTGTTGTATCAATGAGGTGAATCTGCTCTATTGTTACTCCCATTGCTAAAAAGCGAGATAGATCGAGTTGCTCTCGGTAAGCAGCACCTTCTTCGATAGCTAAAACTATCGATTTGCGTAGTGATTGACTGAGTTCTTGCATAATTACCCCTCCAGATTCATTTGAAACGTGCTAACGATTTCAAGCAATTTCTCTAATTTATGTTTCTTCCCATATCGCCCGAAAGTCATATTAGGGTTGGTATGACCAACAACCTCGGCTGCGCTATGTTCTGGAACATCCTGCTCTTTAAGAACATCAATGAATGTGTGGCGCAGTCCATATGCCGTAGGGCGCTCACCCGCAGGCATACCTAGCTTCGTTTGTAGCTTTCCGAACTGGGTGCGATATGTTTTTGTCCAATCTTTATCTTTTCCAAGCGGAGGGTAATTGAACAAAGGGGCGTTACCTTTATGAAGGCGACTTTTATAGAAAAGAACGAAGTCTTCATGGATAGAGGGATGTAGTGGAACAGAACGAACAGCATGCTCGTTTTTTAAGTGTTGATCTTTTGACTGATCCGTTATTTTAAGGTGCGGAATTTTTGTGTTAAGAACGATATCTTGTATATAGAGCTGGCATGCTTCTCCCGTTCGCAGTCCATGAAAGAGTTGTAACTTGCTTATCCATTGAAAATCTAATGATGCATGAACGAATTCAGCACTTTGAATTAGTTGAGAGAGTTCTTCATCAGTCCAACGATCACGCTGTTCACTAACGTGTTTTTGGCTTTTGAACTTCGGATTGAGATCTTCCGTTGGGTTTTCTAGAATATACTTCTTTGATTTCAGCCATTTGAAAAACTGTTTTACAGCTGAAAAGTAATCTTTATTAGTTTTTGATGAGCGTGATTCGGAATAGAGTAGGTCAATATAGTCTTCTAAGTCAGAGATGCAGACTGTATTGCGATTCACATTTTGTGTTTCAAGAAAGTTGATACAGTGAGAAATACGCTGATTGAGCTGATGAACAGTTAACTGACGCACATTGCGCTTCTTCTTACTTTCTAGAAATCGCTCAAGCAATTTCGAAAAAGGAATCACGTTAGTCGGAACGCTTTTAATATCAGGTTCAGTTTCTTCAAGATTTGTTAAGTCAACTTCACTTGGTAAGTCAGTATATATGTCACTTTGGAAGTGCTCCATAAGCTCTGGCGGTACTTCAAATATCTTTGAATAAGATTGACTAGCAGTCGACGTAAATGAGAAGCGTAGAGTCTCAATTCTCTTATCGAGTGTTGCTTTAAACGATGAAAAAAGAGGAGGTTGACTATGGTCGATCAGGCTCAGTGCTCCTTTAATGCAAGAAGCCATTTTAAAATTGCGCTCTATTGCTTCTGAGCGCTCTTTAGTTAAAAGACTAACTTTGATATCGAAAGGATAACCAAACTCACGTAGTGGTTTAGGGATGCAAATGCGGGTTTGATATACGCCATTGGGCGCTTTTTGTAAGTACATTGTCTCACCTCATTGTCATGAAAGTGATTTGCAGTACTGTAGATACGAAAAAGCCCTTGAAAATCAAGGGCTTAATGCGTAAGAAAAATGGCGGAGAGATAGGGATTTGAACCCTAGGTACGCTATTAACGTACGCCGGTTTTCAAGACCGGTGCTTTCAACCACTCAGCCATCTCTCCGTTGCGGTAGGTATATTAGGTTCAACCCCTAGAGTTGTAAAGCAAAAATTCATACAACCTAGTTTAAGTGTTTAGATTATAAGCAGTTATTGGCATGGCCGTTTCCTTCTTGTTTAAATCATTGTTAAAAAAGATCCACAAACAACTTTAGCTCTATGCATTCAATAAAATAGTGTTTTATTTTTAACCGCATGATTTAATTGAATAAAACAGTGTTCAGTTAACACTTGTACGCTCGAAAACAATTGCACAACAGTGTGAACTGTATCAAAATTAGCGTATTAACCGAGTAATTTTGCTTAGAACTGAGGTTTTATGAAAGTCGCAGACTTATTTAAACATCGTGGTGATACAAACTCTAAACAGCATTCAGAATTTATGCAGTGGATGACCCCTACTGTACGCGAATACTGGGGAGAAATTGTCAACAAGGCTCATAACCGCCACTTGTTTACGCGTCTACGTGATTTCAATGCACCTGCAGTCAACGACGAGATACAACTCCCAGTTGATCAGCCCAAAACTACGCAGCCAAAACCGTTTGAACTCAAGCCAGAAGCGCAAAAAGTCTATCTAGAGTTGCAACAACAAATCGGCCAAGTGATTCATACTGGCGATTGGTTGGGTATTTCTCAAGAACGTATTAACCAATTTGGTCAAGTTACTGAAGACATGCAGTGGATCCATACCGATCCAGAGCGTGCTGAAACTGAGTCTCCTTTTAAAACGACGATTGCACACGGTTTTTTAACCCTAGCTTTGTTGCCTAAGTTGACTGACAGCGTAGATCCAGACAATAACCTATTTCCTACCGCTAAGATGGTCGTCAATATTGGTTTAAATCAGGTACGCTTTCCATATCCCGTTAAACCCGGTGATAAAATACGTGCAGTGAGCACCTTAGCTAAAGTTACTCCAATTCGTAAAGGCTTAGAAATAGAGCGCGAAATCAAGGTTGAAATTGAAGGTATTCGTCGCCCAGGGGCCGTGATTACGTCAGTGATTCAACTGCATTTCTAAATATTAAAACAATAAAAAAGGATACCTCGCGGTATCCTTTTTATTTGCCTTAGATTATTGCCCAACGGTGTAGCAGCATCCCAATGGATAATCCTCACCATTTTTAGCCGTGTATTCTTTCTCTTCTTTACATGCTCTCGGTTTGCCTTGCGCATCCCCTTTCACTAGGCTGATCCAGTGGCGCATTGCTGCCATTTCGGCCATCTCTTGCGGGAATGTGGTGCATGTTTCCAATTGAATGTCTTCAATGTCAATTAACTCAATACAACCTGTCCCTTTGTGATAGCCAAATGTCACCTCAACATGGCTACCTGTACCATCACGGAACAAGATAGATTCTGGATCTTCCTTTTCACCCGTGTAAGCCACAAAGTGCTTTGGATGCTTTAAGCCACTGTGGCTACCATCTTTGAAATATGCCATCACGTGGCGGTAGTCGATAACGTAAGCGGTAACTTCTTTGTGCGAGCCGTTCTCTAACGGAAACAGGCGATCAAGCAACTGTTTGGCTTTTACTTGTTTTTCCATCGCTTGGCTTGTTTCTACCGCGAAGACTGCTTCAGCGATAAATGGCTTATTTTGTTTTTGGATTTCAGTCTTATCGAATGTCAGCATGTTCATAGCGTTTCCCTCGCGGATATTGCACAACTTTTAAGTCCTAGAGCAAATATTCCAAATTGGCATTTAACTGTTTTGCTAATTTGTGACTTTGCTTACTTTGTATACTAGTGAATTTTTGACTACAATTTCACAACAAAAATTTTACAGTGTGAATTTTACAAAATGGCCGTGTCAAAAAGCTTAATTCGTCAATCTCATTTTTTAGGGACTAAGATACGAAATCTTAGGAAACGCAACCATTTAACCATGGAGGATCTCTCTGCGCGTTGCATTAGAGTCAGCCCAGAATATGCACCTTCGGTCTCCTACCTCTCGATGATCGAGCGCGGAAAACGAGTGCCTAGTATTGATATGTTGGAAGTCATCGCTGAAGTTTTCCAAAAGGATCCGTCTTGGTTTTTAGATGATGAACCAGAGCAAGCTGACATCACCCCAGATAAAGGCAACCGCGGTGGCATCAGCGGCATGGCTCTAGAGCCGAGTTTCTTGTTTTCTAATGACATCTTACAAATCGCCATTCCCGAGATGTTATCGCAAACGGGTATTACTGGCCGCCAATTTGCTCATCTGTTGATCCGCGCTCACCAAGAGAGCAATCAAAATCACTTTCCCGATCTTGAGCGCGCGGCCGAAGAAGTCGGGCTGAAACGACTCAATCTCTCAGCAGAAGATCTCATGGACATCGCGCGTAGTTTGGGATTAACGATACGTTGGATTTCACGTCCACCGAAAGATGTGGTTGATGAACTTGGTGTTAGCGCCAAACAAGTGGTTACCTCATTTTTTGAGCCACCCGGTACGATATTTCTCAATGAAGTCCTTAAGCACTACCCTACTCGGCTCAAATACGATTTATCTGTCTATATAGGTCACTGCGTATTGCACAGTAAAGAAGGGTTAAAGAGTGTGCTTTCCGTTGGCCATGCCAATAGCTGGGAAGAATACGATCAAGCAACGCCAACATCAGAGCTAAACTCACAAGATATTTTGCAAGCGTGGCGTGATTTTGAGTCGAGTTTTTTCGCCGGAGCCCTACTCTGCCCTAAAGTCCCGTTTAGGCAATTGCTTGACCGCAGTGGCTATGAAATTGATGTGCACCAAAAGGCTGGAGTGTCTCCTTCTGTCGCTATGCGTCGCATGACCGTCGTATCCCCTTACCCACACTGGCATTATTTTGATGCGTATGGGCAGAACAAACTCAAAGCCGTCTACCGTGGTAATGGCATTCCGCTTCCTTGGGGGAATATGCGTAAAGTGAATGATCCTTGTCAGCACTGGGCCGTTTTTCGTCGTCTTTCTGAGCCACAACAGGGAAGCTCCGCCCAGATATCCATTCTTAATGTGGGTGATGAGCCAAGAATATACTGCTGTGAATCCGTTAACATGACCGATCCTGCCGGAAACAATCGTGTCCTGTGTGCCGGGATAGATTTAAACCCAGCGATCGATGCTCAGGGTGGAAACTCACTGGAATTAGCTGAAGAGTTAAAAGCGCTGTGTGTCGGCAATGGGGGCAGTGCGCCTATTCCTCGTCATATGCAGAAAGAATTCACCACCGTTGCAAAAATTCTCAATATTAATTGGATAGAGCGAGGTATTCAGTCTGATGCCAGAGTGATTTGTTCAAGAGGTGCAGTATGCCCAAGAAAACCTAGTTGCTATAACGGCTGCCAAGACTCGGGCGCTTAATAGAAAAAAAGCCAATCACAACAATCGTGATTGGCTATATATATTTGTGAACAAAATAGGTTCACTAACAACGTCAGTTGGCTAGGTGACCCTCGGCTTAATAAGGGTCAACTAATATTAAGCATTTAGCGTGCCAACTTTCAAAGCACTGTATAGTGTCTATTTTGCACAAAAAACCGTCCATTTCACAAAAACTAGGCGCATAATACTTTTTCATGTTGCAATTCAGTGCAAAATGCAAATATTCGTCATTGCATATTGCAATTTAAATACTCTCTCCACACTCGATCTGATAACCAAGATCAATACTGGCTTGCCAACTATCAGCGCCCTTTAGCCGCTCAATTAATTGACTGGCTGCTACACGGCCGATCTCTTCACGAGGTGTAACGACCGTCGCTAATCTCGGTATCATTGCTTGGCTAATATCGTGACCGTGGAACCCTGCAATGGCCATTTGTTCCGGCACCTTGATTCCACGTCGCTGACACTCATACAATGCCCCAATCGCTAAATCATCATTAGTACAAACAATCCCATCCACATCTGGGTGCAACTCAAGTAACTGACCTAAAAGCTTCGCTCCCAAGGTAAATGATGATGCTTCTTCAGTTTGTAAACTGATCGGCAACTGCCCAACTTGCTCAACCGCACGCCGATAGCCTTGTAATTTAAGCCGAGTACGTTCATCCATACGCGCAGCAAAGTATGCGACTCGCTTGCGTCCTTTCGCTTGAAGAGCTTTGGTCATATCTAGTGATGCTTGGCCATTATCAAAGCCCACCGCTTGTTCAATACGAGGTGAGTAACTATCCATAATCTCAATCACAGGGATAGACGCCGTTTTGAGCATTTTACGTGCTTTCTGAGTATGAATGTTCTCAGATAAAATAATTGCGTCAACATTGTAAGAGAGCAGTGAAGCGATACTTTGCTCCTCTAGCTCGGTGCTGTAGCTGTAGTGAGCAATCATGGTTTGATAGCCTGCAGGCGTCGTCACTGACTCTATACCTCGAATCACTTCGGCAAAAACTTGGTTAGTTAGAGACGGGACCAATACACCAATCGCATTTGACTTGGCGTTCGAAAGGATATCAGGGGCGCGATTCGGGATGTAACCGAGGTCTTCAACGGCTTGGTTAATTTTTTCTTTCAATGCATCCGATACTTGCGAAGGATCGCGTAAACAACGACTTACAGTCATTTTTGTCACACCGACTCTATCGGCTATATCCTGTAATGTCGGTCTTTTTTTCTTGTTGGCCATGACGGTTTTCTTATCATCGATATGTTGTGTTACTGGTAACATAGTACCTGCATCGAGAATAACTTTTATTGGTTTAGATAACAAAAAAGCGCTCACATGTCGGTGAGCGCTGATTTTATTGTAAAATTTGACGTTTTTCGTTATCACTCCAGGTTAGGTGATAACGATTCGATTCGGCATCATCAAGCCGAGAATAGCCATGAGCCCCAAAGTAGTCTCGTTGCGCTTGAAGCAAATTCGCCGGTAGAACACCACTGCGCAATGAATCAAAATAGCTCAGCGCCGAACTTATTGCTGGCATTGGCACTCCCGACATCGCCGCATTGGCTACCGTTGAGCGCCAGCCGGAAGATTTAGCCTCTATTTGAGTGGCAAAGTCTTGTGCTAGCAGTAAGTTATCTAACTCCGGGTCATTTTGATACGCCTTGGTGATATCTTGTAAGAAGTGCGCTCGAATTATACAACCCGCTCGCCAGATCTTGGCGATGTTGGCGTAGTCCAATGCCCAACGTTCAGTACATGAGGTAGTTTTAAGTAGATCAAAGCCTTGCGCATAGGCCGTCACTTTGGCACAAAACAGCGCATCATGCAGTTGTATCAAAATAGCATCAACGTCAGAGAAGTTGACTTGCTTGAGTGGCGTGTTCAACTGCTGTTCCGCTTGCAAACGTAATGCTTTTTGGCCACTTTGCGCGCGGGCAAACACGGCCTGCGCGATTGTCGGTGCGGGTACACCGGCTTGAAGCGCATTTACGGCCGTCCAAAGCCCGGTTCCCTTCTGCCCTGCTTTATCAAGCACAACCTCAACCAATGGCTTATTGGTAATGGGATCGCTTGTTTGCAATATTTCAGCACTAATTTCCATTAAGTAGCTATTCAGCACACCTTGATTCCACTGGCCGAATATCTGCCCAATCTCAGCAGCACTTAGTCTCAGCGCCTGCGCCATGAAATGATACGCCTCACATATCAACTGCATATCGGCGTATTCAATCCCGTTATGCACCATCTTGACGTAATGACCTGCACCAGCGGGCCCCAAATAGGCCGCGCATGCTTCACCGCTTTCAAACGGCCCCACAGCAAGCCCATTACTATCAACTTTCGCCGCAATGGCTAACCACATAGGCTTAATATATTGCCAAGCTGATTGCTCGCCGCTAGCCATCAGTGACGGCCCAGTTCGAGCGCCAACTTCACCTCCAGACACTGCGGTACTGAAAAAACGCAATTTACCCTGATATTGCTGCTCTCGACGTTCACTATCTGTCCATAAGCTATTGCCAGTATCGATGACAATATCTTGCTTGGCTAAACCGGCGTTTAGTAAATCATCAATGACGTTATCAACAATTTCCCCAGCAGGAACCGATAAGGCGATCACCCTCGGTGTCTCAAGGCTTGCCAATAAATCGCTCAAAGACGTTAAGGCGATAAATCGTCCTTTATGGTCTTTTTGGCTCACCAACGCAGCTTCTGCAATGGCTTTGTCACGATGAACCGGATTGACATCAAAACCCGAGACATCAAACCCATGGTCAATCAGGTTCAGCGCCAAGCTTTTGCCCATAACACCTAAGCCTATCATCGCAATATTGGACTGACTCATCCTTGACGCTCCTTAATCGCTTGCAGTGCTTGCTGAAGCACACCTTCAATCGGCAATGAAATATCGATATGCAGTGCTTCATCACAACTCGGCTCAACAAGAGCCTCGAACTGGCTGCGTAGCATCGACTCACCGTTAAAATAATGATTGGCGCGCTTTTGATGACGAGCCCAAATGGTATCGAAGTCGCCTTTAAGATAAACAATCACCAACTCGGGGTTATTGTGACGAAGCACCTGACGATATTCGGGTTTGAGCGCAGAACAAGCGATCACTGCCGCGTCGTTATCGGTATAAATACGATTGAGCGTTTGTAACCACCCACTACGATCCTCATCGGTCAGCGGTATACCCTGACGCATTTTCTCGACATTAGCCTCGGGATGGTAGTCATCACCATCGTAAAAAGGTAACGCTAGGGCTTTTGCAATTTCGCTGCCGATCAAGCTTTTACCACAGCCTGATACACCCATCACTACTATTTTTTTTGCTTTCATTGGACAATACTATCCTTAGCCTTGTGGCTGATGCGAAGGCTGTGAATTCCAACTAAATAACGTTTCATTTTGTTTGGAAGCGCTTACTTCCACCACATCGCTAGATCTGGGAAGATAATCACTAGGCTCAAGACCAACACCTGCAAAGCGATGAATGGTAAGAGCGACGTAAAGATTTCTCCCAAGCTGATATCTTTTGGAGCCACTGATTTAAGATAGAAAGCGGCTGGTCCAAAGGGTGGCGAGAGAAAAGAGACCTGCATGTTAAGGCAGAAAACAACACCAAACCAAACCGGGTCAAATCCAAGGCCAGTAATAATGGGGACAAAGATTGGCATCGTAAGAAGTGCCACGCCGACCCAGTCAAGGAACATGCCGAGCACAAGCAAAATCACCATCATGATCAGCAAAGTACCCATCGCACTGCCACCACTTAGACTTAAAATAACTTCCTCGACAAAATCGATGCCGCCCATCAAGTTATAAATGCCCACCAGTGCACTCGCACCAATACCAATCCACATGATCATTCCGCACGTTCGCATCGTTGCGATAGCACTCTCTTTAAGCATGTTGAGACTCATTTCTCCGCGGATAATCGCAGAAATCATGATACCAACGACGCCCAATGCAGAGGCTTCGGTGACAGAGGCGATACCAGTATAAATACTGCCTAGTACCACGGCGACTGAGAGCAACGGGAAGAACAACGCCTTGAAGTAACTGACTTGAGGTTCGTCTTCTTCGTCACTGTCACTTGGAATCGGTGCCAACGCAGGGTTTAACTTACAACGAATAAGCACATAAGCGATGTAGAAGCCTGCGAGAATAAACGCCGGAAGAAACGAGGCTTTGAACAAATCACCAATCGAAACGCTCGCGGTCATGCCATAGATAATAAGTACAATACTTGGCGGTAACATCGTTCCCAGTGCGCCGCCTGCACACGTGGTACCAATCGCCAACTTTCGGTCGTAACCCAATCTCAGCATTTGCGGCAAGGCTAAAATACCAAGCAGTACGGTTTCTCCCCCAATAACCCCTGACATTGATGCCAACAATACCGCCACCAAAAGAGTCTGTACGGCTACACCACCACGGACTTTACGCCCGACGGATTTCATTGCATCAAACAGATCTTTGGCAATGCCTGAGCGATCGAGCAGCGCGGCCATCAAGACAAACATCGGCACCGCTAAAAAGACATAACCAGAGGCAAAACTGTAAGTACGACTAGCAATCAGGGGCACGGCATCAGGGCCAAACCAAAACAGGGTAAAAAAGATCGCAACAAAACCGGTCACAAAAGCGAGCTGCATCCCTGTTAGCAACAAAGCGATCATCATTACCAGCATTAGGATACTGCCCCATGCTAGGCCGATTGAAGATAAATCAAACATCGTCATTATTCCTTAGCCCAGCAATCTCTTGGATTAGGTGCAATACATATTGGACAACGAGAATACATAGGACGACAAAAATCAGTCCTTTGAGCAAAGCTGGGTATGGTGCGTTGAGCACAGAACCCGAAGTTTCGAGCCTGAGTTCGCCCCATGGCGTAAACCAAGCTTCTTTAGCAAGAGAATAAGAGGCATAGGCCAACATGCCAGCAAAAGCCAAACCGACAATATGATGAACCATATTGAGGTATTTGCGCGTCTGATGGGAGACAGCGTCGTATATCAACACCACTCGGACATGCCTATTGGCTGCAAACGCGTAAATACCACCAACAATGAATAGCGAACCACCAATAAACGAGGCGGTCTCGTGAACCCAAGTGGTAGGAGCATCAAATGCGTAGCGCATCACCACTTCATAAAATGAAATCAGCACCGTAAAAATAAAGAACCAGCTGAGTAGGTTACTGATTTTAATAATCGCACGATCAAGAACATTTCTTGGCTGTTCTTCGGGCTCTCGGGTGGAGTGAGGCGTGTTATCATTCATAAAAAATCCCAAAAATTAGGAGGGCATAACCCTCCTACGAGAAGCGAGACAAGGGCGTAAGAAATTACAGTAGGCCGTTGGTTTCTAGGAAGCGAGTGACAGAGTCATACACTTTTTGTGCATTTGGAGAACG
Source organism: Vibrio pacinii DSM 19139 (assembly GCF_000711795.1). GTDB lineage: Bacteria > Pseudomonadota > Gammaproteobacteria > Enterobacterales > Vibrionaceae > Vibrio > Vibrio pacinii. The sequence goes on from NZ_KL543978.1 coordinate 275,455, forward strand.
CTCAGCAAATACCTTCCATTGTGTTTTCGCGATTTCACGGAATTTCTTACGCTCTACGTCCGACCAATTGTGAATCGTGATCTCTGGATTAGCTTGCGCTTCTTTTACTGCGGCCATGTCCGCCATTTTTAGCTGCGTAGTCATGTCGTAAGAGAAATCACGTACCGAGGTTTGCAAAATAGTCTGCAGATCAGCTGGCATTTTGTCCCACTTCTTCTGTGATATAGAGATATCAATCAAGGGCAAAGAGTGAAAGCCTGGCTGTACTGGGTGAGTTGCGATGTCATTCATGCCTGCTTTTTGGTTGGTTGAAAACACCGTGTAATCTGCAGCATCGATGACACCTTTACTTAAGCCAGTAAAAACTTCTGAACCAGGCAGGTTTACTGGGGTTGCGCCCGCCGCTGCAAAAACTTGCTGCACCAACCCTTCAGGGGCGCGCAGTTTAAGACCTTTCAGATCATCGACACCATCAATTGGTTTTTTCGAGATAAAGGACTCAACACCCGTAGTCGACGCGCCAACAAACTTCACACCGTAAGGCGCATAAAGTTCGGTCATGAGCTCATTACCACCGCCATAGTTCATATATTGCAGTAGTTGGGTAGTATCAGACCAAGCACCAACCATATTGCCAATCAAGCCAAACGCTGGATCTTTCCCCGAAAAGTAACCCGTGGCTGTCACTTGGCCATCAAGGATACCCATTTTGATGGCACCTAACGTTTCAGTATGCTTGACTACCGAACCGACAGGCAGCAAGTCAATCTCGATACGTCCGTTAGACATTGTCTCGACGCGCTCTGCCCAATTTTGTTGAACTTTATAGTTCAAATCTCCCGACGGATCAGAAGATTGAATTTTTAGATTGAAGTCAGCTGCTAAGGCAGAGACGGAAAAGAGACCAGTGATAGAGGCAGCAAGCAGAGTTTTGGTCATTGCTTTCATAGTAAGGGTATCCTTGTTTTGTTTCAGTTATCCAATCAAGTCAGAGTGACTCTTAGATAGGCTACCGGGTATAATTCTTATGTTACCGGTAACTTAAGGAGCAATGTTACCGGTAACAAGCAAGCGTTTGCAGAGACATGAATCACATTTATTTAATGTGTTATGACAACATTTAACAATAAAAAGAGGAAGTGTGAATCAGCCCACACCAAAAGACTATGAGTCAGGTAGCGCTGAACTTAAGACTAACGTTTACGAAATACCCAGATAGGACCAATAAGCAAAAACTGCACATCCGCAAAAAATGATGGTTTCCTACCTTCGATTTTATGGCCAATAAATTGAAGCAACCACAACACAGAAAACAGAAGCAAACAAACTAACAATACTGATACCTGAAGCAGTTCTAGCGACCAAATTAGCGAGATGCAAGCAAGCGTAAAACCAAGCATCATTAAGAACACGCTCAGCGATAAACGATAATAAAATACCATCACAGGTATCGCAGTTACCCACACCCAGTTTAGGGTAAAACCATAGAGTTGAAGCTCTGGAATTGACCAGATAAGGCCCACCACAGATAAAAAAATCCCAGGCACCGCGATCTTATGGATGGTTTGATTGAGTGGATTTTGATGACTTTCGCCATATTCAGCCAACCATTGAGCAAGGTCTTTCATACGCCATCACCTAAAAATGTTATCTATCATTTCTATAGCATGAGTTTGGCAAACCTGCTGCGACAGGGCATCAATCTGTGATATTTTTGTGTTTACGACGATGCTTTTCTTGATACATACGCTTATCTGCTAACTTCAGCATTTCATCAATATCAGTAAAATCATCTTGATAGACGGCATAACCCACACTGACCTTAAGATTAATTAGATAATGTTCATAAATCACTGGCGTTTGGCAAATCGCTTTTTGTAGCGCGAGGTTAATAATATCAATATCTTCGACCTTTTCGATTCTCGGCAATAATATTAAGAACTCATCGCCTCCCAAACGAGCAACAACATCAGAGGTGCGCAATACGCTTCTTAATCGCTCAGCAGTCGCAATCAGCACTTTATCACCAGCCGAATGACCATAGGTATCATTGATAGTTTTGAACTCATCCAAGTCTATATTTAATATCGCAAAAGACTCGGATCCAGAACCTTTTTTTATTGCATCAAAATGCTCACTAAGGGTGAACATAAAGTAACGTCGATTGGGCAGATGAGTCAGTTCATCTTGCAGTGAACGCTTACTAGCGGTTAAGAACAATCGATAAGTCATCGCAAATGCCGCGATTAACAAAGCAATCATTGGATAACCGATTAAACGCACCACGTGCACACGATACCAAGAACTATTCGATAGTAGATCTTGCTTCGCTGATGCAGCAACAACCCAACTGCCATAGGGAAAATGGACAGATTCAATCGCAAACGCATCATCAAACGTCGATTGTAAGCCATAAAAAAGCTCACCATCCATCCCTTTACTGTCAGTACCACGTATCGCTAGGTTATGACTGAACTCAAACGAGGCGATACCGGCATCAGTAAACAGCGACTGCAGTGATATCACCAGACTGCACACACCCCAATACCTTGTGTTGTAGGGAGGATCGGTAAAAATTGGCAATCGAGCAATCAAGGCTCGCCCGCCTTGAACGAGGTCAACCGGCCCTGCAATAAAGATCTCTTGGATCTGCTGCGCTTTTTTAATGGTTCGCCATTGTTCGGGAATGGTTCGATAATCGAGCCCAAGGGCTTGCTCATTACCTTGGAGTGGATAAATATGTTCAATGACGTCATTAGGTGCTAATCCAATTAGCTCAACATGACGGCTTTTGCGTAAAACCGTTGAGGCAATCAGTGCCCAACCAGAGAACTCGAAATCAGTATCTGACGCCACTAAAGCAGAAAGACTGTTGGCAACATAAACATCAGACACGATTGCTGTTTCTAATTCAGAACGCACGATAGAGAGCTCTTCTTTCGCCTTCGCCAATAAGCTGTCACGTAGAAAGGACTTTTGACTTCGGTCAAGAGATTCAACCAAGCCTATAGAAAAAACCAATGAAATCAAAAACAAGCTCTTAATAAAGTAATGCTTGCCTAGGCGATAGGCCATTCTTCCCCCACATATCGTGCAATGCGTGCAATCTTTGTTGATGAAACCACTTCACCTACCCACGCCAAAATAAATGTTAAAATTTATAGTTATTGTATAAAAATACATTAGTTCAATAATAAATTCACCGTTTAATCGATAAATTTATTAATAATCACAGGTGACTTGTTGAATAGATGCAATCAAGCAATATTCACCCATCGCTGACTCCTCGCTCACATTCAGAGCACCAATAACAGTTACATTAACGTGTTTATTATGGTTGATTATAGTCGAAGGTCATTATTATGCGTCGAACGCTTGTTCGGTTATTGTTGGGTATTGTTGTTAGCTGTTCTGTGTCTGCCACGACTCAAACAGACAGCTTCGCAGCTTCTGCGGATCTGATTCGTAATACCTACGAGCGCCAACTGTATACATTGCCAGCGTTTAAAGAAGGCCATTATGGTTTACGCATGTATCGTCAAACCCTTGACCCTAAATACTCAGCGGCAGTCTGGACCGACATGGCGCGAGTTGCGAGTCGACTCAACCGCTTCGCCGCAGAGGTGAATACACCAGAGCAAATACTTCTCTATGCAAATAGACGACTAGCAAGTTACGCAAACGACAATGATGAGCGAAGTCAGCGTCGATATGCCGTCACCAAGCACACACCTGAATACATTTACCTGGGCGTAGATCTACTGGGTTCGATGGCTCGTGCTAACGAGTACGGCCTAAAGCACCAACAAGATAAAAAATTACGCGAAGTGATTCGCCGATATGACTTTGGTCGATACGCGACAGATCAAGAGATGATCAAAGCTTGGGCCGCGCAACTGGCAAACCAAGTCTTTTGGCTGCGCCAACTGGGCGAGCAAGATGTTGTAGAGCCCTTTATTGAAGCGTTCAGACACGCGTACCCCGATGATAAAGATAAAAGCTTAAGTGCCCAACAGTACGGCAATAAGATCTACGGTTTAACCCACATTATCTTCGCCGACTCTGCGTACTATCAGCATCAAGTTGATGAAAAGCAATACCAGTGGATTTACGATTATTTACGCAACAATATCGACACTATATTACTGCGAGCAAAAGAAGATGTGATTGCTGAAGTAGGAATTAGCTTTCTTCTCGCTGGGTTAGATCAAGACCCTGTCGTTGAAAAAACCCGTCAAGTAATTCAACGCGCTATTGATAGAGATAAGGGCATGATACCTTCAGTTTCTGGTGACTTTGATCTTAAATATGGCGAACATCGCAACGTATTAGCGATCATGTTACTTGACTGGCAGTCAGTCAATCATGCCCCTACTTTAGAAAGCGATCCTAGTGTGTTTTCTAATCTGCCTTATGGCCTTGTTGCTATCAAATCACATTGAGTGATTTTATTCAGCACAAGGAACTAACCCGCAACAAGTTAACTAATGCTAAATAATTAGAACATTTATTTATAAGCATCTGCTTATTCATAGCTTATTGACCGCAATCACGACCTTATCACAACTGACAACAAACCAATGCGAGTACTTTTACTTTTTAAAATACAAACCGTTAGATCATTATCAATAACAATTTTTTCTGTCATGACAAAAAAGAATAAGCATTAATACGCATAATTGAAGGCATAAACACAATATCTCTATTTCTTTTTCTTGGTTCAGACTTTCTTTTTTCATCTAGACTTTGCTTGAGGGATTTCGTATCGAGGAAACTATCAGTATGCCACGATTTGCAGGGCAGAAAATCAAAGAAATGGCTGACATGAAATCAACGCGTAAGCGTAATATTGTCATGCTTTGCTCTGTGGTGGGTGTTTTTTATCTCGCGCTTTACAGTGTGGTTCGTTTTACCCAACAGGATTACTTTCTCGGTCAACTTAATCTTTTCTCTTCAGTCATCTTAGTGCTAAACATCATTTATCTGCTACGCGCCACACAACCTATTTATTCAAATATCATTCTCAGCACGATACTGATACTCCACGCCATGCTGTTTCTCACCAATGGTGACAATATTACACAGCGCCTGTTGTGGCTTTATCCTATCGCTTGCGTACTCATTTTCGTTAATCCGTTTAAATTAGGGCTGGCACTTAGCTCACTTTTTTGTGTCTCCACCTCTTATTTCCTGATATCGGCTAAGTGGGCTACGCTAGCTATGGATACGCCTGAAATACGCTTTCTACTCAGCCTGTCTGCCCTGTCTATCTTGTGCAATATCTACGCCTTCTACTACGCGAGAATGTTGGCCTTCGTACAAGTACTGTATAAAGAAGGGATCGAAGATCTCGCCTATATCGACCAACTGACTGGGCTCGCCAATCGTTGGAGCTTTGAGAACTGGGCAATAGACAAGCTTGAAGAGCGTCAAAACAGTCAATCACTCACTGCGCTGGTATTCTTAGACATTGATAACTTCAAATTGATCAACGATAACTATGGCCATGATGTTGGTGACCGGGTATTAAAGCACTTTGCCAGCCGACTCAAAAACAACATCAGGAACAAAGATCGCTCAACCAATGAGCATGATTACTCGATTGCTCGTTTCGCTGGAGATGAGTTTGTGCTGTTATTATACGATGTGAAAAACATCGAAGATCTGGAAAACATTTTACAACGTATCAGTGGCTTGTTTACTAGTGAGTATCAGGTTACGGAGAGGATCAACCAACTGACGATAAGTGCGGGCGTAGCGCTCTACCCTGAAGATGCCGAAAACCTTGCCGAATTGACACGCTGCGCAGATAAAGCCATGTATGCGGCAAAACATTCTGGTAAAAACCAATATCGATTTTATCGAAATGATCACCTCGAACTTAAACACCCTAAACCACTGGCAAGCGTCACTTCCATAAAAAAGGTTAGCGGGTCATGTACATGACCCAAAGAGAAATGGCCATAAAAACAATCATCCAAACTGCATAGCGAACTGTATTAGGCTTATCTTTTTTAGGTTGGATAACTGGCCTCAACGCTGCGCGTCTCGCCGCCCTAGCCGTAGAAGCGATCGTCGCTTTTTCATCATGTTCTTCACGACGCTTTTGCGCTTTTTGTGCCGCCTTACCAAAGCGATGTAATTGATCGGCAGTCAAATCCTGACTCGGGTCATACCGACTACTGGAGTCATTGTGTTTGGGAACGATAGCCATAACCACCTCCTCGCGAATAGACTGTCATAAGTTAAGTATAGTCAACTCTGCTGTACGTAACTTTGATTAAAACTGAACAACAGTTCGACAAAACCGAAACCTACGATGAGAAAACTCATCTTTTGATACAAATCGCAATTACAATAACAAGTCACATAAACGAACTAATGCTATGATTTAAATCAGATTATCTTAATAGAAAAACTCGTCGTGCTGCCTGACTCCCGTTCTGGTTGTTCATTTGATAGGCAAAAAGCCGTGCTAAACACGGCTTTTGTTGAATAAAGAGAAGTGTCATTAACTCAAATATTCGCATAAGTAGGCGGTCGATTGTGTCACTTGAAGATCAAAGGAAGCATCGCGCTCAACGTTGAATGACTCGCCCGCTTGGTATGTGACCCACTCACCGTCTGGAGCTAACTTAACCGTCAACGCCCCCTTAATGACAGTCATACGCTCAGGTGCAACGGTGCCAAAGGTGTATTCACCCGGTAACATTACGCCAACACTAGACTCTGCGTCTTGTTGACTAAAAGCCAGCGATTGTACTTGCCCATCAAAATAGCTATTGGCGTTAATCATTTCATCCTCCATGAATCCATATTCGATTGTTTAGTAGCTTCTTTTATCGCAAATATTCCCAGTCAGCAATCTGTTGTTATACCTTGAACCACACACTGCATTGATACAAAACACCAATATAAATTAATAATACAATGCATTGAGCCATCCAAAAGCCAAGCGCATCTACAACTAACTAAAAAAGAACACTTCGGCCAAGCTTTACTTCATATTGCGCAGTGAGCAAATTAATAAGCTAGACTTGATGATTAACTGAGTGAGCAAACTTTTAATCTGGGGTCAGGTTCAAAGTTCTTTTTATCAAAATTGCGTTAAGAAACGATCTCTTCCAAGCTAATAGTCTGCTATTTGATGTTTCCTTTTCCAAGGGATGAGCACACACTATTATGACCAAAGGCTCGACGTTCAAAACACTCGCTGTGGTAGTCTTTACCATTCTCACTCTGGGTTTTGGTGGCCTAATTTACTTTAGTTACCAAGACTATGTTGATCCGAAGCACGTCTATGGAAGCTGGATTGAGATCGGCGCTCCTCCTTATAAAACAGAAGTCCTGACCTTAAACGAACAAGGCGTGTTTAGGAACGATAGACTCGTTGCGACGCAATTTGAATTTGATGGTAAACAGATCTTAATTAAAACGGGCCAAGGAACCGCGATATATCAAATTGCTGGCACCTTTAACTCACCTCAACTACGCCGCATACAACCCAATAGTCCAACTCAGCGCTTTATTAAGCAAGGGTTTGAAGAGACGATTGATATGGGCGGTGGGGGCTCAGCTAAAAACCGCCGTTCTGCGCTCTCTAATCACTTTGGTGATAACTAAGTGGCTGTCAACGCACTAGTTTGATATCAAGCTAGCCCGTATACTGAACCAAACTATCTGTAGGTCTAGATAAAAATAATGACAGCGTTCGTTGAAAACCTTCCGCCCCCCATCGCTTCCTTGCTCCAAAGCTGGGATACCAATGTATTACTGATCACCCTCGCAAGTTTTCTGGCATGGATTGCATGGCGGTTGGCCTACAATCAGTTGCAAGTGTTAGTTGAAAAAACCAGCTTCCAATGGGATGACCTTGTTCTTGCTGCAATTAAAACACCGGTTAGTACCCTAATTTGGTGCTGGCCTGCTACCATTTCAATTGGTTTTTTGCTGCAAGATTACACCATTTCCAAACTCAACTGGTTGAGCACCTTAAAAGAGATTCTACTGATTGGCATTTTTCTCTGGATAGCGATTCGCCTAATCAACAATATTGAAGAGTACATTTTAGAGCAAAGAAAGCGCGACGAAACCACCGTACAAGCAGTAAGTAAAGTAGCGCGTTTATTCTTCGTGGTGATTGCCACTTTAACGGTAATGCAAACCTTCGGTTTGAGCCTTTCTGGCCTACTTACTTTCGGTGGTGTAGGTGGTCTGGTGGTCGGTTTCGCGGCCAAAGACTTACTGTCTAATTTCTTTGGTGGGATGATGATCTACTTTGATCGCCCGTTTAAAGTCGGCGATTGGATCCGTTCTCCTGATCGCCAAATCGAGGGGACAGTGGAGCGCATCGGTTGGCGTATGACCATTATTCGTACGTTCGATAAAAGACCGCTGTATGTCCCCAACTCAATATTCAGTAATATTGTGGTTGAGAACCCATCACGTATGCAAAACCGACGTATTAACGAAAATATCGGCATTCGTTATAAAGATGGTGGAAAAGTTGACGTCATTGTTTCAGATATCAAGACCATGCTGACCAATCACCCTGATATTGATGCGAAACAGACCTTAATCGTCAACTTCAATGGCTTTGGTCCTTCCTCGCTGACTTTAATGGTGTATACCTTTACCAAGACCGTCAATTGGATTCGCTACCACAAGGTAAAACAGGATGTGTTGCTAAAAATTTATGACATCATCAAACAACATGATGCTGATATCGCCTTCCCAACTCAAACCATCCAGTTAGAGCCACAACACGTCGGTGAGCTGCCAGTTAAACCACAGTAATTGTGCCTCGACCTTACGTAGCACAGTGCCTATCTGCTGCGTTAAATCATAAGCAAGACAAAACGCCCCTAACTTAGCATTAGGGGCGTTACTGGTTACTCGAGGACAGAAACCATTAGTTGTTGTCGTGTATCATCACATGATCGAGCAATGAAGAGAGCATGTCGTGTTGCGACATACCGCTAAAGCCACTATCAAGCTGATGGGCTAAATTTTCTACCACGATAGACTGCTCTTGCATTCCTGAACCATCAGGATGAACAAGCAACTCAACATTATCTCCATCCACTTTGACATCAAGGTGCTCAAGTAGCTTATCCATATTGACGGACACTGTTTTGAGCTCAGGCAACACGTCACGTAAGTCGATTTTGTCCCCCTCACTGACACTGAAATCTTTGATGGTATCCGTCGAACCATTATCAATTTGATGCCAAACAAAGGTATCCATACCCGTGCCACCAACCAAAATATCAGACCCTAAACCGCCTTCCAGCGTGTCGTCACCATCACCCCCGATGAGCTGATCATGACCTGCACCACCAACCAAGTAGTCGCTTGCGCTTCCTCCGGTTAAAGTGGCATTAACACCACTACCATCAAGATGCACACCCTCGTTTGAAGCAGACTTATCGATCACTGTGGCATCATTAACCACACTGAGATGAATAGCGATGTGATTGCTCGATTCTGCTCTATCAAGCACTGCACCGCTATCGTCTAACTCTGATGAGATCGCTTTGAACGTCAAGGTATGCTCGCCAACTGCCGCATCTTTCACGCTGAGCGTATCGATAGCATCGGGCGATACATACCACACTCCATTGTCAAAACTTACGCTGCCATCTCGACTGTCTAAGCTCGCCCCTGCCGGAACACCAGACACTTCAAGTGTTAACGCTTCGGTCGTATCAGTCAGTGCTGCCAACAACCCAAGAACGGCGATTCCGCTCGCACTGGCATTCTGGCTTACTGTCATATTTTGCATATGACTCCACTTGGAATCTAGCGTCAACGTTGGTGCATTGGCCACTGGCGTCAACGCGATGGTATAGAGCTTAGCATCAGCTTCTAAGGCAATCCCTGATGGGTTACCACTATCTTTTGCGGTAACGTGCAAATCAATGCTATTACTCGGTGCACGGCTCGCGTCGAGATAAACGCCATTTGGCGGCGTGGGGTTATCGAGTAGAGTATTTAAGTCTGAGAGTGTCCCTGTTAACGTCATTGAGCTACTGTTCGCGCCAGTCACCATCACACTCGAAGCCGAAGGTATCGAAATGGATAGATGACCGTAATCAACACTCAAGGTGACGGTCATCAAGTCGTTCGCATGTCCATCGACATAATCAACATCACTTACGTTAATACCGCTAATCAGCTGCGCTGGCGCTTCATTAATGCCGACCGTAATATCATCGATATCAAGCACTGGCTGATCGTTCACCCCTTCAACAAGCAAAGTGATCTCTGCGCTAGCAGATTGATGGTCAGACTGACCATTTGTCATGCCATCATCTTTGACTACATAGGTAAACTTAACCTCACCGTTGTAATCTTGTGCCGGAACAAAAGTCCAAGAGACACCATCAGGATTGAGGGTTAACTTTCCTTGCCCCTCGGCTAACATCAAACTCTCAACACTGATCCTGTCACCTTCTTTGTCACTGGTGGCATCAAGCAACTCTTGAGCAGTAATAATGCGACTTCCTTCCTCAAGCATAGTGCCCAAATCTAAGTCTTTCGGCTCTGGAGCATCGTTAACTTCTTTCACATGAATCAAGAAGTTAGTTTGATTTGTGGATGACGTACTGGCATCTCCGGCGATGATCGCGCCATAACTCCCACCATCATCAACGCTTGCGGTGACTGTCACCGCGCCACCTGAATTAAGATCATTACTGTCCGTATCAGGGTTAAACTTCACTTTACCAGCGGCAATGGCTGCATTGATATCCTCAAGTTTACCTGTGATGATTAAGCGACCATCTGTAGCGAGCGAGAAGTCAACGCTCGGGTCACTGACAAATTCCAACACGCCTTTATCGACATTCAGCGTTAGAGTGTAGATGGCGTTAGGATCATCATAAGTTGCATCGACATCGGCAATCGAAAATTGGTCAATCGCTAATCCCCCGACCACATCTTCTGTCGTTTCAAGGCTAATAACGTTCACGAAGGTCGGTTGATCGTTGACTGGGTCAATCATCAAATCAACATCAAACTCTGACTTAGGCCCCAGATATTCATTGCCACTGGCATCCTTATCCACCGCTTGAACCGCAATATGAATAGGGAGGTTAATACCCATCACACTGGCAGTATCACTGTTGTGTTCACCTGAGTTAAATACAATTTTATCGAGCTGCTGAGCCGGAATATCTAACGTCCAAACCTTGGTAACGGGATCATAATTTGCCAGCGTTGTCCCATCTGGATAGAAAATCTGCGCGTCTTGCGCCACATTACTCACTTCTACCCGCAGCGTTTCTGGCGCATTTTCACTATAAGTTCCACTACCCGAGGCAGACATCGCCTTATCAATCACTGAGGCGTTGATTGCAATATCAATGTTAGTGCCTTCAGATCCAGAGACTGAATCAGTTGCATCCGTATCAACTACGTCGCCAATCGGATTCACCGTCAGAGAAAACTTAGGCAAATCTTTCGCCGCCGTCGGTACACCTAATAATGACTCTTGGCTAAAGACCGTTACGCCAAACTCAGCGGTACCACTGAAGTGCTTCGGCGGTTGAACAGAGATAGCACTTAAGTCCAATGTATCGCTTGTTCCCGAAGGAAGCTTAACACTCCACTCACCGCCACCATTGTTTTTGACTGTGTAACCGCTAGCGGGATCGGCGGTTAGCAAGAATCCATCTGGCACCTCAGTAAACTTAATCGATACAAACGACTCGGAACCATCAGTATCGGTCAAGGCGATCGACACCGCGCCAGAGTTACCAAGGGAAATCACTTGGTCTTCATCGCCCGTAATTTCGATTACCTGACTTGGATCAGAGCCAGGTCCCGTAACAACAACCTCATCAACCACAGGCGTGACTTCAAAGCTGACACTGGTTGAAAAGTTATCTGAGTGTGTAGAGGTCGTTTCGCTCACCGTTTCATTGAATGTTGCGGTATCGGTGACCGTACCCGTCACGTTAATGGTGATTTTGTTATCGTCATTTTCCGTGGGGTAGTTGGCTTTGGGTTTAAACAAGATGTTATCGAGTGCGTGGTTATCAATCATCTCTTTGTTAAACTCTAGGCTAGTCCCCAAGCTCTTACCGGATTGGTCGAAAAACTCACCGTTGATGGGTTCGGCTAGTGTTAAAGTGATCGATGAAAGCACCTCGCGGCCACCTTCGTCACCCGTGACTTTATCGGCCAAAACGTAACTCAGATCGAGTTGAATATAACTATCTTCATAACCAATCGGATCAGCTCCTGCCGCGCCATCTTGATCAATCGGGTTGATCGAATCGTCGAGTGACCCTTTGACCTCCAACGTGATCTCAGGTTGTGAATTGACACCAGAGGCCACATCTGCGATCGGGTCAACTTTGATGATCACTGACTCATTGATAGCGGTTTCATCACCTGACGTTTTATCGGTAGTAATAACAGTCAGAGGTAACCGAAAGTCCCCCGAATAGTCTGTTGGCGGAATAAGCGTGAGATCATCAAGCCCTGTAATGAGTCCGTCGTCAGTCAGTGTCGCCTGGAAGACGTACTTGCCATTGGTAAAATCAACATGAGAATTAGAGCCCTCAATGCCAATTGCGAAAGTCTCGCCACCCACCGTCACCTGACTATCAATCACAATCGTCACGGTATCCTCATGATTGTCATGGGATGTGACGGTAATAATAGACTTTAGCTGCTGACCAAGGTCGATAGTTGTATCTTCCACACCTGTTATGACGCTGTTGTCGATAAGCTCGACAACGCCCGCTTGATAGTCATTACCGTCCGCATACTCAGGGAACGATAACACCACTTTTGTCTCGCGCTGCTCCACGACACTCTGCTTGGTGCCATCATCGCCCTTATCAACGACTTGCGCGAAAATGGTTAAACCAATATCACTGAATACTTTCGGATTACCTGCATCGGCAGGGGTAAAATCTAATCCATTCGGCGCTTTGATACTAAAGGCATCTTCGTTGGTAATCACCCAGCGACCATTACCTTCATACACAGCGCCCTCAATGAAAAGCTGATCCATGATTTCTTGACGCGTATCGTCGAACTGGACAACCAGCTGTGTGACTAATTCCTCAGATTCATACTGAGAGTCAAGAGCATCAGTCTCTTGATACCTAATCACATACTCACCCGATAACGCCGCTTTGGCTTCATTTGTGGTGAAAACAATCGTGCCATCGGAATTGGCAACGACTTTATGCGCCGCATCACCGACCTCAGATCCCGCTTCATTTGCTACGATCAGTTTATTACGCGCATCTGTTGGCTCAACCACAGGACGCACTTCGACGTGAATATCACCGCTAATGGTGGCGCTAACACGCCCACCTTCACCTTGGATGTTTTCGCTGGTGTATTCGTGGTCGAGCTCTTCAATTTGCACCGTGGTTGTTAAATTGAAGTCGGTACTTGAGTCTTTTGCCGGCACAATTTGGATGAAGCCATCTTGTAACGCAGCTTGTGTAAATGCTGCCAATGACTGGCCTGTATTGGGTGAAATCTCAATGGTACCACCGTTAACACTGGCCAGACTGCCACCAACATATACCGTTGCACCATCGGGAATACCGCTGATCTGGATCGAGGTAAAGTGTTCATCCGAGTCGGTGTAATCACTGCCCACTTTGGGATGCCAAGCGATATTAATTGCTGAGTCTTCGTCGCCCACGGACTGATTGGTATAGTGCAGTGGTGTATCAATGACGGGCTCAACCTTCACTCGGATCTCTCTATCAAAAGTCAGTGTATGGCCATCATTTTCAGTGACAACAACGGTCTCTTTGATATGGATATTTTCCGTCGAAGAAGCAACAGGACGGATCACAATCCCCGATGAGATATCGAGATTGGTGATATTAGCTTCATAGATAGGCTGGCCGTTGGCATCGTAACCGGTAAAATTCAGATTAACCGTGTCACCACTGCCGTCTTCAATGACCACACCCGCAGGAATGTTAGATAGCAGTACCGTAATGGTTTCTGAACCATCTATAGGCCGCTGGGCATGCTCGCCAGAAATTACCGAGAAATCTATTGTCGCAAAGCTATTCTCATCGATGGTGGTTTCAACACCAGAGATATTGCCATCAACAAAATCGCTCCAGCTTGAGCCACCGATATGATGCTCAGGGATATCCGCCACACCGATCACTTCAACGTTAACCGTTTTCGTGCCCAACACGTTTTCATCAACATGTATGCTATTGTCAGACAGAATGGCGCTATCTTTGATCACCCCTGTCACAGCAAAGGTAAAGTCCTTATTGCTATGCAAATCAGGAACCACTTCGACATTCGCCAATTGATCGTAAGGGATCTCTTGATAGGTTACGCCATTGACTGTCACAGACGTGATTTGACTGACACCACTCCCCGTCCAAACCAGCGTTGCTGCCTCAGTTATATCCGAAATGCGCACATACAACGTTTCTGAGCCGTCACTATCTAACGACGGCTTCATGCCAATCACTTCGCTGAGAGTGAAAGGTTGATGGTTGGCATCTTGCCCGGTGTAATCTGGATCAGCGATATTATCTTCATTAATCTGAATACGATTAACACTGAAGCTGCCAGCATCGGCTTGTGGCGTCACATCGATAATTAACTCTTTAACTTCAGAGCGCGCAGTAGTTTTATCTGTCGTCCCATCGACGTAAGGATTACGAGTTTCAGTGCTGACTGCGGTTGCTTCGAAGCGAATCTGCCCTGAGTAGTTATCACTTGGGTTTACTTGAATCGAGTTTACCTCTTGCGCCGAGAGCGTATAAACACCGTCAGTGGGGGTAATGACTTTTCCTTGAGCGTCGAGTAGCTCAAAATGACCTTCACCTTGCGTTACTTGTAGTTCATAGCTAATCGTTTCGGGGCGACTCGCATCTTGGGTTGCCGCAGCGAGTTCAACTTGAACGTTGCTGCCGTCTTCATCGACTTGGTAATAGTAGGTACTCTTAGCATCATTCCAAGTCGCAATATCGGCGACACTTTCTACTGCTATATGGAAATTCGAGTCAAGGGTATGGTCGGCGATTCCATTGTTATCGATTTGCATTTGGTAGTTAATGACGATACCAGCATGCTCTGTCGAATAGTTACGGTCTGGCACAAAATAGAGATTGTTAATCGTCGCTATAGTATCGCTACCACTTTGGCTAAAACTCTGTTGCAGGTGCGACTTATCCAATACGATATCGCCCGTTGCAGGATCGACCGTTAATTTATGTAACTCGCCATTTTCAAGATAGAAGAAACTGCCATGGTGATTGCCCGCTTTAATCGTTAGCGCGCCAATCGATTCACCGTTGTCTTGATCATGTAGGTTAACTTGTAGCGAGACTTGTGCTGGCGCATCTGGCATACCCGCTTGATTATCGTGTGCATTTTCTCGCGTAGGTTCGTCACCGTCGGCGTATTTGATGCTGCTATCACGACCGGCATCTTCAAATGTGGTGACTTTCATCGCAACCGGACTGGCGTCTTGGTCGGTAATAGTGATCGCCAGTGGTGCCACCGAGGTATCTAAATCGCCATCGGTTGCCGTAACATTGACGGTAAAATTAATTTCATTCCCTTGATGCTGCAGCGACGGATTGGCGGCAAACATTATCTCGCCGTCACTGTCGACTCTTAACCAACCTAAGTGGCGATCTGCAACCTGACCATTGCTGTTCGTCGTTTGCTGATACACGGCAATATCTTGCGTCCCTGCCGTCAAATCAATTGACTTAACGTAACTATGGCCATCTCTAAAAACAATCTCGGCACCGTCACTGTCTGTCGTACCTTCAATTCTGGTTAGCGCTGCGTGGTCGGCACCTTTATCGGTGTCATCGCCAAACATATTGACCAGAGATCCACTCAGTCCCTCTCCCTCGACGCGCGTTATCGACTGCCCGCTTAAAGTAGGTACATCATCGACCACGTTAATCGCTAGGGTGATGATTTCACTCTCGTCACCGTCAAAATCGATGGCTTTAATCGAGAAGTTAATATCAAGCGAGTTTTCCCCTTGGCCATCGGGGTGTTGAAGCGGTTTAAGAAGTTCGAAAGTATAGCGATTATCCGATGTATCAAACTTAATGATAAACACAGGCTCGCCCGAGACTGTCTGCGCGGTATAGGTAAATACGGTGCCATTATTGGTCGCAGGAGCCCACTCTAGATTTTCACCGCCAGAGACTAGTCCGTTTAAAGTTTGACTTGCGTTCACCAACTGATAATCAGCAACACCATCAGCCCCTTCAGTCACAACAAAATGGCCCGAGATTTGGGTAGCTTGACTTTGGTCTGAGCCAATAGACGTTAAATCATCTTCATCAACTCGTCGTTCACCCGTTGTGCCCGCAAGACTAGGCTTATCATCAATAACCTCGATTGGCAGTAGATGAGATGGCGAAACATCACCGTCACGGTCAACAGCGGCGACCGCAAAAGGAATCGTCAACGAGTCTGATCCCTCGGCATGATCCAAGGCTTTAATCTGAGTATAGGTATAGCTGCCATTATCTCCGAGCGTAAGTGTGAATATGACTTCGCCGTTAGCTACGCCTTGATAGCTAGTTTCCCCTGCGCTACCGGATATTAGTGAAATCGTAACCTCATGACCGCCTGATTTAAGGCCATCTTCACTGTTATGTAAATTCACCAATTGGTATCGCACAACGGAGTCTGCGCCTTCAATCGTGGTTAAGCGACCCGATGCTGTCGCAACCGCTGGCGAAGAGCCCGATTGCGTATCGTCCTCTTGTACCGTAAAGCGGCTACTTGGGTCGAAGCCAGTAATTTGAGCAGCATCATCGCCGATGTTGATCACGAGATTATGGCTAATAGAGGCATCGTTATCTTTATCAACCGCAAACACAGGAATGCTGATCGCTAACGAGTCCATACCTTGCTGCGCGTGGTCAACTTCCTGAGTAAGAGAAACCGTATATTTACCTAAGTCACTCTGATCTAAATCGATTCGCAGCACCTCAACTTTAGCGCCGTTGAGGTGGATATATCCGACATACTGACCAATAAACTCACCGCCAGTGCCAGTCACTTCGCCAAATATCACCTTTTGTCCATCAGATTCAAGCGTTGACGTGAGGTTTAACTTAGCTAAATCCACTTTCATCGCAACGACACTATCACTGCCGGTGGCAACACTAATCGTGCCACTGGCCGTGGTATCCGTTGCGCCCACTTTCGAGCCGTCACTTAAGCCCGCTTCATAAACGTGACCTTGAGTAATCGCGGTAATGATGGGACCTTGTCCATCGCTGATGGTCAACTCAACCTGACTGCGCAGCGTATCGCCGTCTTTATCCGTCACGGTTACAACTAGGGTATGGCTGATGGTGTCATTCGCCGAGTGGTCAAGATTGCTATCAGGGATAAACGACAGCTTGCCGTC
>NZ_JONH01000010.1 GCF_000711795.1 Vibrio pacinii DSM 19139
TTTATCCAACCGATTCACCGTCACTGTGCTTGAAGCCCAGTGACTTTCTCTATGCAATGACTCAGTTCAGTATTGATGTCACCGCGGGAATAAATGTTATGTTATAACATTTCATTTAGCAATCATTATCAAAGAGAAACGAAAGTGATTTTATGATATTTTCTCCACCACCATTTTTTACATAAAGTAGCCACCATGTACTCGGTCGAACCTATCGGCATTATTGAAAGCCCATATAAAGAGAAATTCGCAGTTCCTCGCCAACCAAAATTGGTCACTGCGGCGACCTCAAGGGTACGCTTGCTAGGAGCAGCAAACTGTCTTGAGTCAGTTCGAGGAATCGAGCAATTTAGCCATATCTGGCTACTGTTTATGTTTGACCAAAATTTGCAAGCAGGATGGAAACCAACGGTGCGCCCTCCGCGTCTTGGGGGTAACGAACGTGTTGGTGTGTTTGCTTCCCGTGCAACATTTAGGCCCAATGGCATCGGTATGTCTGCCATTCCATTGCACGGAGTGACTCAGCAAGCAGAGCAAATCTATCTCGATTTAGGCAACGTTGATCTTGTCGATGGTACGCCGATTATTGATATCAAACCTTATATTCCCTACAGCGATAACATCAGCAATGCCTGTGGCGGTTATGCCGAACAAGAGCCCGAGACGCTAACGGTTGAGTTTTCAACTCAAGCCAAAATGACACTGGCAAAACGGCGCGATCACGCAATGGAAACTCAAGTCATCGCCCAAGTACTGGCGCAAGACCCACGTCCTGCCTATAAGAAAGGTAAGCCAGATGATAAGCAATACGCGGTAAATTTGTTCGATTTGAACATAAGATTCAGCGTAAGCGATAACTTAGTAATGGTTACTGCAATTGAACGCTTTTGACAAAGCCAATAGGCTGATATTATAAACGGCTTAACTTTATTCCCCTTTCAATAAGGGAATGTCTGTCAAACATTAATAAACGGATACCATAGAATGCGTACCAGTAAATATCTTCTTTCTACTTTGAAGGAGACTCCAAACGACGCAGAAGTAGTGAGCCACCAGCTCATGCTACGTGCAGGTATGATCCGTAAGCTGGCTTCAGGTCTCTATACTTGGCTGCCTACCGGTCTACGTGTGCTGCGTAAAGTCGAAAACATCGTTCGTCAAGAAATCAATAATGCCGATGCTGTTGAAACCTTGATGCCCGTTGTACAACCGTTTGAACTATGGGAAGAGACAGGCCGCAGTGAAAAGATGGGCCCTGAGCTACTTCGCTTTACTGACCGCCATATGCGTCCGTTTGTTCTTAGCCCGACAGCTGAAGAAGTAATCACTAGCCTAGTGCGTAATGAAGTCAGTTCATACAAACAGTTGCCACTAAACCTGTACCAAATTCAGACTAAGTTCCGTGATGAACGCCGCCCACGTTTTGGCGTAATGCGTTCGCGTGAATTCTCGATGATGGATGCCTACAGCTTCGACATTGATAAAGCAGGTCTGCAAAAATCTTACGACGCAATGCACGATGCCTACTGCCGAGCATTTGATCGCATGGGCCTAGATTACCGTCCTGTACTGGCCGACAGTGGTGCGATTGGCGGTAGTGGCTCGCAAGAGTTTCACGTGCTTGCAGAAAGCGGTGAAGACTTGATTGCCTTCTCAACAGAGTCGGATTATGCCGCGAACATTGAAAAAGCAGAAGCGCTAGCGCCTGCTGGCGAACGTGCACAGCCAACTCAAGCAATGACGCTGGTTGATACGCCAAATGCGAAAACCATCGCAGAACTTGTCGAACAGTTCGATCTACCTATCGAGAAAACCGTTAAGACACTGTTTGTTAAAGCCTCTGACGAGATTGAAGCACCAATTATCGCGCTTATTATTCGTGGCGATCATGAACTCAACGAAGTCAAAGCTGAAAACTTAAAACAAGTTGCAGCGCCACTTGAAATGGCTTCAGAGCAAGAAATTCGTGCGCTTATCGGTGCAGGTCCTGGCTCTCTTGGCCCAGTGGGTCTTAAACTGCCCTTTATCGTTGATCGCACCGTGGCAGCAATGAGTGACTTCGGCGCGGGTGCCAATATCGACGACAAACACTACTTCGGTATTAACTGGGGACGTGATGTTGAACTGAGCCAAATTGAAGACTTACGTAACGTCGTCGAAGGTGATCTTAGCCCATGTGGTCAAGGTACGATTCAACTTAAGCGTGGTATCGAAGTCGGTCACATTTTCCAGCTAGGTAACACGTACTCTGAAAAAATGAACTGTGGCGTGCTTGGCCCTGACGGTAAGAACGCCATTCTTGAGATGGGTTGTTACGGTATTGGTATTACCCGTGTAGTTGCCGCAGCTATCGAGCAGAACCACGACAAATACGGCATCATCTGGCCTGACGCACTGGCACCATTCCAAGTTGCGATTGTACCGATGAACATGCACAAATCAGAAGAAGTGCAGCAAGCCGCAAGCAAGCTGTACGACGAACTGACGGCCATGGGGATTGAGGTCCTATTTGATGATCGTAAAGAACGCCCTGGTGTGATGTTCTCTGATATGGAGCTGCTGGGTGTACCACACACTGTCATTATCGGCGACCGTAGCATGAAAGAAGGCAACTTCGAGTACAAGAACCGTCGCAATGGCGAGAAATCTGCCGTCCCAATGACGGATATTGTTGAGCATATTAAAGCTCAGCTTGCTTAATTAATTAGGCACGCCAATAAACAAAAAAAGGCTGATGTATAAACATCGGCCTTTTTTGTGGGTAACGGTCAGGTAGAAACGATCGATACTGAAGCGGTTCTACTCGAGCGGCTGAGTCGGAGCCTGACTGGTCACCTTCTTCGGCGCAAAAGCAACATCGGTCAGTTCATCAGCATTGCCATCAACAATCTCACCAAAGTGGAATATCCCGAACTCACCGGGCTTCATTCGGTGCCACGCTTCATTGTCGGTCAGTGGTTGCGTGGCAATTACCGACACGATGTCATTAGGTGTGGTCTCTTCCTGAAAATTAATCTCTACGTCTTCGTCAATCAACGACGCTTTACCAAACGGCGCACGACGCGTGATCCAATACAGGTGATTGGTGCAAAAGGTCATCACATATTCACCATCGGAAAGAAGCATATTAAACACCCCTTTCTGCTTGAGAATGTCACAACATTGAGCAATAAAACGAAACACGCCGAGCATGTCTTGCGGCGGCTCTGGGTAACGATCTTCCATCTGTTTCAATAACCAGCAAAATGCCAATTCACTGTCAGTTTGGCCAACCGGACGATGACGTCCCGTCACTAAATCAGCATAATCGCTAAGCTGGCCATTATGAGCGAAAGTCCAATAACGTCCCCATAACTCACGGGTAAATGGATGAGTATTTTCTAGATTGACCGCCCCACGATTGGCTTGCCGAATGTGGCTGAGCACTGCGCGGCTTTTGATCGGATAGTTTTGCACCAAATCAGCAATTTTAGAGTCGCAACTCGGCTTTGGGTCTTTAAAATTACGAAAGCCTTTGCCTTCATAAAAAGTAATCCCCCAACCGTCTCGGTGCGGTCCGGTATTACCCCCTCGCTGCATCAACCCAGTAAAACTAAAACAGATATCCGTTGGTACATTGGCACTCATTCCGAGCAATTCACACATGGTTTACGACTCTCCTATGCAAACCACAGTATCGACATCGTTGCCGATACTGTTTAAACCAATATTGTCGTGCTTATTTTTCCATCTCTTTTTCAATTAACTGAATGATGATATGGATGATCTTAATGTGGATCTCTTGAATACGGTCGGCATAACCAAAGTGCGGTACACGGATTTCGATATCCGCAAGACCTGCCATTTTGCCACCATCTTTACCTGTTAAAGCAATGGTCTTCATGCCTTTTGCTTGCGCCGCTTCAATCGCTTTTAGAATATTGCCCGAGTTACCTGACGTCGACAGCCCAAATAACACATCGCCTTTCGATCCAACCGCTTCAACATAACGCGAAAATACGTGCTCGTAACCAAAGTCGTTACTCACACAAGACAGATGGCTTGGATCAGAGATAGCAATACCAGGCAAGCCAGGTCGATTTTCACGATAACGTCCAGTTAACTCTTCAGCAAAATGCATCGAATCACAGTGAGAACCACCGTTACCACAAGAAAGCACTTTGCCGCCTTGCTTAAAGGAATCGGCAAGCATTTTTGCCGCCGCTTCGATCTGAGCGATATTGTGGTCATCACTCAAAAACTTATTCAGTACATCCGCCGCTTCCGTCAATTCACTTTTAATTAAATCCTGGTACATAGGTTTATCTCTAATCGTTGTCATAGATGATTCTGCAATAAATACAGAAAGCGTTACTAACAGAGTTTACCCAAACATTTGTCACTGTCGATAGTGAGTTGAGAACAATTCCACTTTTGTCGTCACTCTTCGCTCATAAAACTGGCACCAGTTGGCATTTTTAGACTAACCACTCTACTTAGATCACTTTTTAAGCAATTATCCATTTTACATTTCATTAATATTTTGATTACACTTGACTGGTTAGACCTCTTACTACTCATCGACGTAAAACAAACCAATAATCGTCGTAAAAGGAAAACATATATGGACATCTTGCTCTCTATACTTGGCTTTATCGTGGTGCTCGCCACCTGCCTCTACCACCGTAGCTCACTATTGACTTCGATTGCTGCACTGACCATCACTATGGTGGTGCTTTCAGTGTTTGGCCGTGTCGGTTCACTAAGCTGGTTACTCTATATCGCCGCCATCGCAGTTTTAGCCGTGCCATCAATAAGACAATCGCTGATCAGTAAAAAAGCGCTATTGTTGTTCAAAAAAGTGCTGCCAGCGATGTCGAAAACCGAGAAAGAAGCACTCGATGCCGGCACGGTTTGGTGGGAAGCAGAACTATTCAAAGGCAAACCTGACTGGAAAAAACTCCATCAGATTCAAGATCCTAAGTTAAGCGCTGAAGAACAAGCGTTTCTCGATGGTCCGGTCAACCAAGTGTGTGCCATGGTGAATGACTATCAAGTGACTCATGAATTGGCCGATCTGCCACCCCATGTTTGGCAATACCTAAAAGATAACAAGTTCTTTGCCATGATCATCAAGAAGAAATATGGCGGCTTGGAATTTTCTGCTTACGCACAATCGTTAGTCTTGCAAAAACTGACCGGTGTATCGGGTGTCCTGTCATCCACCGTTGGCGTACCGAATTCTCTCGGTCCTGGTGAGCTATTGCAGCACTACGGAACCACTGATCAAAAAGATTACTACTTACCTCGCCTAGCTCAAGGCAAAGAAATTCCATGTTTTGCTCTCACTAGCCCAGAAGCAGGTTCAGATGCAGGATCAATCCCTGATTTCGGTGTGGTGTGTAAGGGCGAATGGCAAGGCAAAGAGGTGCTTGGTATGCGCCTAACCTGGAATAAACGCTACATTACTCTGGCACCTGTCGCGACAGTACTTGGTCTGGCGTTCAAGCTGCGTGACCCAGATGGCCTACTGGGTGACAATACTGACCTTGGGATTACTTGTGCACTGATTCCAACGGACCTTGAAGGAGTCGAGATTGGCAACCGTCACTTCCCGCTTAACGTGCCGTTCCAAAATGGCCCAACGCGTGCCGAAGACCTTTTTGTACCACTTGATTTCATCATCGGCGGACCTAAGATGGCTGGTCAAGGCTGGCGTATGTTGGTTGAGTGTCTGTCGGTAGGTCGTGGCATTACCTTGCCATCCAACTCAACCGGCGGCATTAAAACGGCGGCGTTGGCGACTGGCGCTTATGCCCGAATCCGTCGTCAATTTAAACAACCGATTGGCCACATGGAAGGCGTTGAAGAGCCGTTAGCACGCTTAGGTGGTAACGCCTATGTGATGGATGCCGCCAGTGCACTCACGGTTGCAGGTATCGATTTAGGTGAAAAGCCATCGGTGATCTCGGCCATCGTTAAGTACCACTGTACTCACCGCGGTCAACAAAGCATCATCGATGCAATGGATATCGTCGGCGGTAAAGGGATCTGCTTAGGCCCGTCAAACTTCCTCGCCCGAGGTTATCAAGGCGCGCCTATTGCTGTCACTGTTGAAGGGGCAAACATCCTCACCCGCTCGATGATCATCTTTGGCCAAGGTGCTATTCGTTGTCATCCTTATGTGCTTGACGAGATGAACGCCGCTTACTCGCAAAGTTCTGACGCTTTAGATAAATTTGATGCCGCGCTCGCCGGTCACGTGAGCTTTACGCTAAGTAATTTAGTCCGTAGTTTGTGGTTAGGTATTACCGATGGCCGCTTATCTGCCGCGCCAACCAATGATGCCACTAAGCGCTACTATCAACAGCTAAACCGCTACAGTGCTAATATTGCGTTTTTGTCGGATATTGCAATGGCAGTTTTAGGTGGGTCACTGAAACGCAAAGAGCGCTTGTCTGCGCGCTTAGGCGATATCCTAAGTCAGCTTTACCTCAGCTCAGCAACGCTTAAACGCTTTGAGTCAGAAGGTCGTCAGCAAGAAGATTTACCATTGGTACACTGGGGCCTTCAAGACAGCTTGCAACAAGCTGAGCATGCCATTGATGAGTTCTTAGCTAACTTCCCCAACAAACTGCTGGGCAAAGCTCTGCGTCTGGTGATCATGCCGTTTGGCCGCATACGCACGGCACCGAGTGACAAACTCGATAGCAAGGTTGCTCAAATCCTGCAAACACCAAGTGAGACACGTTCACGCATCGGCCGCAATCAATACCTTGAAGCCAGTGAATTCAATCCTGCGGGTAAAATCGAGCACGCGCTTGGGGTTATTTTGCAAGCGGAACCACTGTTCGATAAGGTATGTAAAGAAACTGGCCAACGACGTCCATTCTTGCGCTTAGATGAAGTCGCTGATCTGGGGCTAGAGAAAGGTATCTTAGATAAAGCGCAAGCCGAATTACTTAAGCAAGCAGAACAGCAGCGTCTGGATGTGATTAATGTTGATGACTTTAGTCCTGAGGACCTCGCCGCAAAGCCAATGCCGGTGCATGCACCCAACATGGTTGAAGTTGCGTAAGCTGGAATAAAACAATTAGGGCTGCGATTGCAGCCCTTTTTTATCTTAGTCACCTCTGAGTGTCTACTTTTTCGGCATCTCTAGCTGCATCTCTGGAATCGCCTGTTTGCTTGCCCGTAGCTTGCTGCGCACAAACCAGATAAGGATGCCAAGGATCAGAGCAATTAAGTTGCCCACTGCGATGATAATATAGCTGCGAGTACGTTTTTCTTCGCGCATTTTGATCAGTTGCATCTCCTCCATCAATTTCTGCTGCTTGAGACGCTCTTGTTCCTGCAGACGACGAGTGGCGGCGATATCGACCTCTTCAACCACACTATAGGTGTGTTCCGTCAGCGGGAAAATAAGCGGTCTATCTGAGCCCATTTCACTGGCAAACACTTTCCCCGTCCACGAATACAAACCAATATTATCGCTATATGGAATTTCAAGTTCGAGCTTACTGCTTTCTTGTTGCGCTGAGCCTTGAACAGTAATGGCGTTGTCATCAGGAGCGATATGTTCAACATGACCAACAATAGAGCCAGGTTTAATCATTCCCTGCTCACCGGAGAAAACCAACTTATTGGTAACCCCCTCTTCTCGTGACTGAACAAAAGTCGAGATAATTGGCGTTGGATAAACCAGCACTTCTTGCTCTTGAGCACGCAAAAATACGCCATTGCCAGAGGTGATACGCACACGATATTTACCCGGCTCACTAACAATTGGCAAAGCCACGGTAAAAATACCATCGCCAGCGACTTCATCAAGATCTTGACCATCATCGGCAAACTCACCGATCACTTCTGGAATAGGTCGAGCTTCTTTGACTAAGGTCTCCTCGTTCTCAAGAAACTTAGTAAACGTGACTTTAAGTTTGACCCGGTCGAGGAAGTCTCTCAATACTAAAGGTTTATCATCTGACGTCAGACGCGCTTCAAATTTAAGTGACTCGCCTTGGAACAACCGCTTAGGCAGTACATCGCTTGATAATTCGAGATGGGATATTAGCTTGATTTTATTTTTAGGCGTGACCTTACCAATCGCTTGCCAAGGCCCTGGCATTGGATTGTCTATCGAGATGATGTCCATTGAAGACTCTTGATACCAACGGACATTATCAGGACTGCGCCAAGCGTAGTACTTCTTGCCATCCGGCCTAACCAACACAACTGGCTGTGAGCTTTGCGCTCGATAGATAACAAAGGTAATCTGTTTGATCGACGGATCGACTCGAAAGCGATTGTCGAGCAGAGACATTGAGGAGCTTTGGGCGCTGTAACAGAGCGCACTCAATAACAGACCAATTATGGTAATCCAGAACCTCAACATCCTTTCTCCTACTGACGCCAGAGGCAGCTTCCGCTCTTCTCGACGATATCTAATCTATTCTTATGGGCTTCTAATTCATCGGCGGATGCACGTAAAACCTTTAGCGCTTTTCGTCCGCTCGCGACACGTTTTATCTCTTCACCACCGCTGTCATTAGCATTACCTGCGTTAAACTGCAGCGATGTTTGCCCACCTGTCATTAGCAGGTAGACATCCGCTAGAATTTCAGCATCGAGCAAAGCGCCGTGCAAAGTACGATGCGAGTTATCAATTCCGTAACGATCACAAAGCACATCAAGGTTATTTCGCTTACCAGGGAAAATCTTTTTCGCCATCGCAAGGGTATCGGTTACCTTGCAGTAATCCACCGTTTTCCCGATGCTAGGATCGAGCATCGCAAACTCAGAATCCATAAAGCCGACGTCAAAGGACGCATTGTGTGCGACCAGTTCGGCGCCTTTAATAAAGTCTAAGAACTCAGCGTGAACCTCTCGATACTCTGGCTTATCGACCAAGAACTCATCGGTAATACCGTGAACTTCCACCGCTTCAGACTGAATTTGACGATCAGGTTTGATATAAACGTGAAAATGACGCCCAGTCAGTTTACGGTTAATGATCTCAACCGCACCGATTTCTATAATTCGGTGACCTTGATAATGAGGCCCGCCATCCAGGTTCATACCTGTGGTTTCAGTATCGAGAACGATGATGCGGTGCTGGTTTGAATTGCTGCTAGTATTCATAACAATATGTGTGTCAGACTATGCCAATAATGTGCTTAACCCAATAGTATCAAATCATGACGAAACAGGTGGAAATTTTCACTGATGGTTCTTGCTTAGGTAATCCAGGCCCTGGCGGTTACGGGATTGTATTACGTTACAAGCAGAAGGAAAAAACCTTAGCCAAGGGTTATACCCTGACGACCAATAACCGTATGGAAATGTTGGCGACCATCGTTGCGCTGAAAACCCTTAAAGAACCGTGTGACGTTATTTTAACTACCGATAGTCAATACGTTCGTCAAGGTATCACTCAGTGGATCCATAACTGGAAAAAACGCGGTTGGAAAACCGCCGACAAAAAACCAGTCAAAAATGCCGATTTATGGAAAGCCCTCGATGCCGAGGCAGAACGTCATAACATCGACTGGCGTTGGGTCAAAGGCCATGCTGGTCATCGCGAAAACGAAATGTGTGATGAGCTTGCACGTACCGCCGCTGAAAATCCAACCG
Source organism: Vibrio pacinii DSM 19139 (assembly GCF_000711795.1). GTDB lineage: Bacteria > Pseudomonadota > Gammaproteobacteria > Enterobacterales > Vibrionaceae > Vibrio > Vibrio pacinii. The sequence continues at coordinate 9,610 of NZ_JONH01000010.1, forward strand.
AAGAAGACACCGGCTACATCCCCAACTAATCGCTGTTTTGGTGACGATTTTTTACATTATAATTGACGCCAAGCGGCGTCAATTTTCGTTTCAGCTTCCAATGTGGCTTAAGTAATTTAAGTGGGTAAGTGCGCTTTCGTGCAACAATAAAGTACAAACTACCCATCGGTGACGACCACTCTCCGAGACTGTTTTCCAACCACGTCCACATGGTTCGATAGCGTTGCATCGGGAATAAAGCATAGCTGTCACATTCAATCACTTGATAATTGAGTAGCCCGAGCCAATCCTTGATCCGGCCAGGCGTATACATCCGCCCACTCCAAGGTAAGTTGTTTTTTCGCCACGGCATCAAACTGGCAAGGCCAGTTAAACTTAACGGATTAAACCCGGTGATGACCAAGTAGCCATCATCCATCATTACCCGGTCGACTTCTCGCAATAGCCGATGCGGATCACGGCAATAATCCAGTTGATGCGCCATCAACACGGCATCAAAGCTTTTCTCTAAGAAAGGCAGTTCAAAGCTATCAGCAATCACATTGTGCAATGGATTGTGAATATCTAAATTAACTTGATGTTGAATGTTACAATTGAAGCTGGTTAACTCACAACTTAGGCCGCCAAGCTTAAGCAGATGGTAACCAAATAGCTTTGGGCACCACTCGTCGATGCGGGTCTGAATTGAGTCACTCACCCATTGACCATTTTTAAGCTGAGACCATGAATGTGGCTGCTCAAGCTTTTTCTTGCTACGGGCTGGTTTCATATATAACCTGCTCACTCTTGGTAACTGGAGGCACCACCATGTTGAATATCAAAAGCATACCTGCATTTAATGATAATTACATCTGGCTGATTGAAAATAGCGATCAGCGTTGTGCTGTAGTCGACCCAGGTGATGCGGCGCCAGTTTTAGCCTATTTAGAGCAACATCAACTCAGCCTAGAAGCGATTTTGATCACCCACCATCATAACGACCATATCGGCGGTGTGGCTGAGCTAGTGCGCCAATTTCCTCAGGTCAATGTGGTTGGCCCTACCAACGAGCCGATCCCAACGTTAACTCATGCGGTTGACGCAGGAGATCAAATCGAGCTGTTTGATGAAATTTTCCTCGTCCTCGGCCTTGAAGGGCATACATTAGGTCATATTGGTTACGTTGGAGACGGTAAACTGTTTTGTGGCGATGTGCTCTTTTCAGCCGGCTGTGGCCGAGTGTTTGAAGGCACCATGGAACAGATGCATACCTCATTGAGCAAATTAGTGGCGCTTCCTCAAGAGACTCAAGTGTTTTGTGCCCATGAATACACCGCCAGTAACCTCGCTTTCGCACTCGCTGTCGAGCCCGATAATCAGCAACTGCAACAGTATCGCGATCAAGTAAACCGCTTGCGCGCACAAAATCAACCCACACTGCCTACCACCATTGGTCGTGAAAAAAGCATTAATCCATTTTTGCGTACTGACCAACCAAGTATTATGCGTTCAGTAGCAAACCGTACCTCTCAAACCGACTCACTCGCCATTTTTACTGCATTACGTGAGTGGAAGAACGAATTTTAACGATTTGCTGCTTGTCACTGTGGGATTGTGACAAGTATTATCAGCAGCCAAAAAGAAAAAGGGCTGTGAAATGCGAGTAAAACACAGTTGGGTATTAGCGCTTCTGTTGACCGGTTGTCAGCTTACCCAGCCGACCGACACTGGAGAAGCCGTTACTCCAGACACCAACCAACCAACGACCATCAAGCCGTCTGAGTCGAGTACTCAAACGGCCAAACCTGCGGTTAAACCTATGCCAAAGGTGACCCCGCAAACACAGCAAGATGTGTGGCAACGTATCGCCATGCAGATGCGACTGCCTGTTCCCGAGCACAAAAGTGTTGATTACTATCGAACTTGGTATCTAAAGCATCCTAATCATCTTAAAACCGTCTCTAAACGTGCCCAACCTTTCCTCTACCTGATCACAGAAAAAATTGAACAACGTGGTTTGCCGCTTGAATTAGCCTTGTTGCCTGTTGTCGAGAGCTCTTTTGACGCTTTTGCATACTCGCATGGCAGCGCGGCCGGATTATGGCAATTTGTGCCTGGCACCGGAAAGATGTACGGTTTAGAACAAAATTTCTGGTATGACGGCCGTCGTGACGTCGCGGCCGCAACCGATGCCGCCCTAGATTACCTGACCTATTTAAATAAGCGTTTTGATGGTGATTGGACACACGCGATTGCCGCCTATAACAGTGGCGGCGGCCGAGTGTCGAGTGCGATTCGAAAAAATACACGATTAGGTAAACCGACTGACTTCTTCTCACTTGACCTACCTAAAGAGACCAGTGGCTATGTGCCTAAGCTGCTTGCTTTAGCAGACATTGTCGCTAATCAAGACAAGTATGGTATTGAAATACCAGCGATCGCCAATCATCCTGTGGTTGAGTTGGTTGACCCGAAAGAGCAGCTCGACTTAGCCATCGCAGCAGAGTACGCCGGAATTTCGGTCAAGCAGTTGCAAAGTTTAAACCCTGCCTACAACCAATGGGCCACTGCGCCGGAAGGTGCTCAAAAGCTGCTATTACCAAGCGAGAGCGTGGCGAAATTTAACCAAGCGGCGGCGGCTAATCGTGGTAAAGGGATGAAGGTTGTACGCTACAAAGTTAAATCAGGCGACAGTCTTGGCGTGTTAGCCAATAAATATAACACCACCACTGGCGTTATTCGCACCGCCAATAATCTTAGTGGCAACACTATTCGTGTTGGCCAACACCTGATGATCCCCACCTCAACCAAGGGTGATAATGCTTATGCGCTGAGCGCAACCAACCGCCTAGCAAAAACCCAAGCAACGGCACGCGGTAAGTACAAACTTACCCATACGGTCCGCTCTGGCGACAGCTTATGGTCGATTGCCAAAGCCAATAAGGTTTCACATCAATCTTTAGCCAAATGGAACGGTATGGGCCCACGCGATACACTGCGCATCGGCCAGAAACTGGTCATTTGGAAAAACAGCTCTGATGGCGCCATTATTCGCACTGTGTTCTATAACGTGCGTAGCGGTGACACCATCAGCGGTATCGCTAATAAATTTAAAGTTAAATCGAGAGACATCGTGAAGTGGAATGATCTGAGTGCCCAGAAGTACCTTAAACCCGGTCAAAAGCTCAAGCTGTATGTTGATGTCACTAAGGTAAGTGTATGAACCCGTCAAGTAACCCTTTAATCATGCTAGTGGATATTTTTCGCTCGCCTAGCGCCTGTTTCTTAGCCTTGTATCAACGAGGGGCTTGGGGTTGGCAGCCTTATATCTTTTTGATTCTGTCGCCGTTTCTATTTTGGGGCGCCTACTTTGACATGGTCAACTTTGAGTGGCTCAAACAAGCCTTGAGTGCTCAGTTGGCCGTTACCAATCCACAACAGTTGCAATTACTTGATGCTAACACGCTGATGGCGAGTGAAATCATTAGCGATATTGCAGGCCGAACTCTGACCATTTTAATGTTGGCCTTCTGGTTCAACTTAGCGACTAAGCCAAGCCAACATCAGCACGGTTTTTGGAAATGGTTTGCCGCTGGCGCGGTTATCACTTTTCCAGCAATCATTGGCGATCTGGCAAGCTACGTCAGCGTACTGCTCAAGCATGGACAAGTGATGGTCTACGCGGCAGACTTAAATAGTCTCAACGGCTTACTCAAACTTCCGCTGACCAATCCGTGGTCGCAGTTTGCAAGCTCGTTCCCGCTACTGCTCCCTTGGTATATCGCTCTTGGCTATGCCGCTGTTGGCACTTGGACGGAGTTTGAACGTGGTCAAGCATTGGTTATTTCTGCTCTACCATGGCTCGGTTACTATCTGATTTGGGCGCTGTACATCATCATTGCTTAATCGGCTTTTTTAACCGAAAGTGAACCACTATCGGATTATGATCAGAGGCGTCGGAAATCGGCGCCTCTGCTGTCTCTAGGGTTAAACCACGAAAGAGAACATGATCCAGAGGCAACCCGGTGACAAACTGAGTTCGATGATCTGGGTTATAGTTCACCTCTTGCAACGCTAACCCTGCCAGCGCTTGCGCCATCACACTTAATCGCTCACGGCTCCAACTGTTAAAATCCCCCGCGACAATGATCGGCCCTTGGTGCTGTTCAAGTTCTTTGGCTAATTCCTCTATTTGACGTCGATATTCAATCGTGCCGTAAGTAAAGTTAACCGCATGAATATTGACAACCGCGAGCTCTTCACCATTCGATAATGGGTAAGTTGCATACAAGGCAGACTTGGGCAGCCTTAACCAAGGTTCTAATTCAGTATACGCGCAGGCAAGACTTGGTGGCGCATAAGAGAGGTTTAACACCCCCGCGGTGGTTTTGAAGGCTTTGAATGCATCGACTTGGCTACCAAACCACTGATTACGCTCGATCCAACTAACAAACTCAGGCGTCATACTCGCCTCTTGCAACAGCACTAATTGTTTATCCTGCGATAACCGAGTGAGGCTTTGTTGCCAATTGGAGTTGCTCTGCTTGTAGATATTCCAGACCAATAAATTAAGCTGGCCCTGGCTGTCTAGCACGCTGGTGTTTTCGTTGTGGTAACATTGCAACGAAAGCTGGACACCCTGCGCAGAGATAGAAGAGATGTGGGACTGCTTAGGCAAGGTAAAAATGCCCTGATAAGCAGAAAAGGCGACCAGAGCAATCACCACTGGAACAACGAGTAATCGAGTTTTTTTCATTACAGTCTACAAAAAGTAAAAAAGAGCCTAGCGGCCCTTCTTAATCAACATGTTTAGATGGCGTCTTCGTCTTCTTCGCCAGTACGGATGCGAACGATGCGCTCAACACCAGTGATAAAAATCTTACCATCGCCTATCTTGCCCGTTTGCGCGGTTTCAATAATGGTATCAACACACTGATCGGCCACTTCGTCTGTGACGACTATTTCTAGTTTTACTTTAGGCAGAAAGTCGACCATGTACTCTGCACCACGGTAAAGTTCGGTATGACCTTTTTGACGGCCAAACCCTTTAACTTCAGATACCGTCATACCGGTAATCCCAACTTCAGCTAAGGCTTCACGGACATCGTCTAATTTAAACGGCTTAATAATGGCTTCGATTTTTTTCATGTTATTCCCTTAAACTGTAGTCAATGTTGCTATTATCCCATGATCATCTGCTAATAAAAAGCCCGAGCACTGCGGCTCGGGCCTAATTATCTAAGTAGACTCATTTTAAGCTGGCGTAGTATGCCGCTAAGTTAGCAATATCGGCATCACTCAGCATCGAAGCTTGCGCTTGCATTACCGCGGCTAAACCGCCGTTACGCTGCTTTGCTTTATAAGCATTGAGTGAAGAAACGAGATATTGCTCGTTCTGACCTTTAAGGTGTGGGTAACCAGGAATAACCGCCATACCATCCGCGCCATGACACGCTGCACATACCGCAGCTTTGGCTTTCCCTGCTTCAATATCGCCAGCAGCCAGAGCTTGGCCACTGAGTAAACCTAAACCGATTATCATTCCAATAGCGATGTTCTTCATTGCTCTTCCTTATAATTCCATGATAGTTGGATGTTTTTATTTATATAGTTTTACACAAACCCTGCGGACTTGTCCCAGACTAGTTCACAATCTTGACCTATAAAGTGACGATCAATGAACAAATCACCAACGGCAACCACGCGCTCACCGCAGAGGATTATAGGGATTCTACGTCTCAACCAGCTAGGGACATCATACTCTTGAAATAATTTTTTTAACTTGCGGCTATGACCACGCTCGCTTGGATGGGCACTCAGTCCTTGTGGATTAAACACCACGCGCAGTTCAGCCTGATTCAGCGCAGCCAATGACAAATTGCCCGCTTGAGCTTGACGCATATTCAATACCCCTAAGCGATCGGGAAGTTGAATCGGCCGATTGACCCTGATGGATTGCTGCCACTGCTCAAGTGATTGCCATTCGCGCACCACGTACAAACGCTGTTGGAAACGACGAACCTGAGCTTGTTCAAGCTGCAACTGAGGATTGGCGTCTTGTTGGGCAAGAGCGACTTGTTGCCAAATCAGCGTCAGTTGATCACGCGAAGGCATTTTTAGCCCGCTCGACGCTAACCACATTCTGAGTAAACGCGTACGTACTTTGTCACTGACATTCATCACAGCGTCGACGTTCAGACTGCCATCACTGTGCAGCGCCTTACGCAAGGGCTCAGCTAACAGTTCGTCTAACAACTGCTCTTGTTCGGAGCAAAGTTCGGCCGTTCTTAGTGCCGTTTGTTGGATATGCGGCCAGCGCTGAGTTAGCTCAGGCATAATACGATGGCGAATAAAGTTGCGGTCAAAGCGCGTATCTTGATTGCTCTCGTCGTCTACCCACTCTAATTGCTGGTGCTTGGCATAACGGGCAATATCGGCGCGGGTAACCGACAACAGTGGTCGAACGATCTTACCAGCAGCAAACGTCATCATAGGTGCCATCGCCGCCAAGCCTTTTGGTCCACTACCACGCTTGAGAGCCAATAAGAGCGTTTCTAATTGATCATCAGCATGCTGCCCTGTTAGCAACAGATCATTGTGATGAATGTGTTTGGCTAATGCCGCGTAGCGCGCCTCTCGAGCGCTCTCTTCAAGACTTTTTCCCTGGCGCTCAACGCTGACAGACTCTAACAAGAAAGGCACACCGAGCGACCTACACCACTGCCGACAACACTCAGCCCACGTTTTCGCATTCACGCTTAAACCATGATCGACATGGACTGCCAAACAGTCAATCGACTGACTGTGTGCGTAGCTTGCCATCAATTCTAGCAATACGCGTGAGTCCATTCCGCCACTGAGTCCAAGGACCAAACGGCCATGGGCTTGAAGATGAGGTTCAATCGCGGCATTAAAGGTGGTTTGTAGTGTCATAGTGGCTTTGGTTGTATAACGGAATAGCATTAGTTTATCACTGGCAATAAAAAAGGCTGAACCTAAGTTCAGCCTTTAAAGACAAAAATCGCGTTATCAGCAGTAACCGTAGTTCATCAAACGTTGGTAACGACGTTCAAGCAATGCTTCAGTGTCAAATTGCTCAAGCTCTTCTAACTGGCGAACCAAGGTTGCTTTCATGTTTTTCGCCATCTGCTGATGGTTGCGGTGCGCACCGCCTAGTGGCTCTTCGATAATTTCATCGATAAGCTCAAGCTCTTTGAGACGAGGAGCAATCAGGCCCATCGCTTCAGCGGCTTGCGGCGCTTTATCTGAGTCACGCCACAAGATTGACGCACACCCTTCTGGTGAAATAACGGAGTAAGTCGAGTATTGCAGCATGTTGACATAATCACCAACGCCGATTGCCAGAGCGCCACCCGAACCGCCTTCACCAACAACGTTACAAATCACAGGCACAGTCAGACCGGCCATGGCTTTAAGGTTGGTTGCAATTGCTTCTGACTGTCCACGCTCTTCTGCGCCAACACCTGGGTAAGCACCTGCAGTATCGATGAAAGTAATGATAGGCATGTTGAAACGCTCAGCCATTTGCATCAGACGCAGCGCCTTACGATAGCCTTCAGGCTTTGGCATACCAAAGTTACGTTTGACTTTATCTTTGGTCTCACGACCTTTTTGATGACCGATAACCATCACTGGTCGGCCATCTAAACGCGCCATACCACCGACGATCGCTTTGTCATCCGCATAGTGGCGGTCACCCGCTAACTCGTCGAATTCAGTAAAAGCATGCTCTAGATAGTCCAAAGTGTAAGGACGCAGTGGATGACGAGCAAGCTGGGCCGTTTCCCAAGCACCAAGATCGCTGAAGGTTTTCTTCTTAAGCTCTAGGCTTTTCTTCTCTAACTGTTCAATCTCTTTGTCAAGATCGACACCAGAGTCACCACCATGACGCGACACGTCACGAAGTGCTTCAATTTTTGCTTCAAGCTCTGCGATTGGTTTTTCAAATTCTAAAAAATTCAGGCTCATCTATAGATCCTTTCTTATTTGGCAGCCACGCGCCAAACTTAGTTAAATTCGAGTTCTACCTGGCCTTTCCCAAGCAGTTGTTTTAAATCATCTAATAATGCGTCGCTTGGCGTTACTCGCCATTCTGTACCTAACGTTAAACGCGCCCGTGCATCTGAGCGTTGGTAGTATACATGGACAGGGACGCTCCCCGCCCGATGAGGCTCTAGGATTTGGCTAAAGCGCTCAAAAAATCGGTCATTGATTTGAGATTGTTCAATGGATATCGACAGGCCGCGAGCGTATTTTTCACGAGCGGTGCCGAGATCCATAACCTCGCGCGCCGACATTTTAAGACCACCATTGAAATCATCAAAGCTGACCTGTCCGGAAATAACCAAGATTTTATCTTTTTCTAACAATTCTGCGTACCGATCCAGCGCATCGGAGAATAACATCACCTCCATTCGGCCACTTCGGTCATCGATCGTCATCAAACCAATACGTGTTCCACGCTTAGTGGTCATGACTCGCGCCGCAATCACCAAGCCTGCAATCGTGACACTTTGATCGCGACGAGTCGGCGTGGCATCTTTTAGTCGACAACTGGTGTACTTACTCAGTTCCTTTAAATAGGCATTTATTGGGTGCCCGGTTAAATAAAGGCCGAGCGTATCACGTTCTCCCTCTAACCAGACTTTTTCTGGCCAAGGATCCACTTTCGTGTATTTATGCTCAACTTCTTCGGGCGCTTCGGTTAATACACCAAATAGGTCGGTCTGGCCGAACGCTTCTGCTTGGTGATGTTGACTGGCCGCCTTGACCGCATCATTTAACGAGGCCATCATTGCCGCGCGGTGTGGCCCCAACCTATCAAGTGCTCCGGCATAGATCAATTTTTCTATCACGCGCTTGTTAACTTTTTTCAAGTCAAGACGCGCACAGAAATCGAACAGATCTTTAAAATAGCCACCTTTATTGCGCGCTTCTAAAATCGCTTCAATCGGGCCTTCTCCGACCCCTTTAATCGCACCGATACCGTAGACGATGGCCCCTTCTTCGTTGACATTGAAGCGGTATAGGCCAGCGTTAATGTCTGGCGGCAACACTTTGAGCTTCATGCGTAAGCACTCGTCGACTAAGCCAACCACCTTCTCTGTATTGTCCATATCAGCGGTCATTACCGCCGCCATAAACTCCGCAGGATAATGGGTTTTAAGCCACAAGGTTTGATAAGAAACCAATGCATAAGCGGCCGAGTGCGATTTGTTAAATCCGTAACCGGCAAACTTCTCTACCAAGTCGAAGATCTTCATCGCCAACTCGCCATCAACGCCGTTTGCTATCGCACCTTCTTCAAAGGTCGCTCGCTGTTTGGCCATCTCTTCTGGCTTTTTCTTACCCATGGCACGACGTAGCATATCTGCGCCACCAAGGGTGTAACCGGAAAGCACCTGGGCAATCTGCATTACCTGCTCTTGATAGAGGATAATGCCGTAGGTTGGTTCAAGAATCTCTTTTAGCGAGTCGTGTTGCCACTGTTCATCTGGGTAAGAAACCGCTTCTCGACCATGCTTACGATCGATAAAGTTATCAACCATGCCAGATTGCAATGGACCAGGTCGGAACAGCGCCACCAATGCGATGATGTCTTCAAAGCAGTCTGGTTGAAGACGCTTAATCAGCTCTTTCATACCACGAGATTCGAGCTGGAAAACCGCGGTCGTTTCTGAATTTTGTAGTAAACGGAAAGACGCTTCATCGACCAAAGGGATCGACTCTATCCGAATCGGCTCTTTGCCCTCTTTCTCTAGGCGCGGGTTGATCAAACCTAACGCCCAGTCGATGATCGTCAGAGTTCGAAGACCTAAGAAGTCGAACTTGACCAGGCCTGCGGTTTCGACGTCATTTTTATCAAACTGCGTGACAGGAAAATGCCCTTCCGCGTCGGCATAGATTGGCGCAAAATCGGTAATCGTCGTCGGAGAGATAACCACACCACCGGCGTGCTTACCCGCATTTCGGGTACAACCTTCAAGGATGCGACACATGTCGATCAGCGCTTTGACATCTTCGTCGTTTTTATACAACTCAGGCAGCGCTGGCTCGACGTTGAACGCTTTCTCGAGCGTCATACCTGGATCCGGCGGCACTAATTTCGAAATGCGGTCGACAAAACCAAAACCGTGCCCCAGCACACGACCGACATCTCGAATGACCGCTTTAGCCGCCATGGTGCCGAAAGTAATGATCTGAGATACGGCGTCACGACCGTACATTTCCGCCACGTGGTCAATAACTTTATCGCGCTTATCCATGCAGAAATCGACGTCAAAGTCAGGCATCGAAACCCGTTCTGGGTTCAAGAAACGTTCGAAAAGCAGATCGTATTCAAGTGGGTCAAGATCGGTGATCTTTAACGCATAGGCCACCAGTGAACCAGCACCAGAACCACGCCCCGGACCAACAGGAATATCGTTATCTTTCGACCACTGGATAAACTCCATAACGATCAAGAAATAACCAGGGAAACCCATGTTATTGATTACTTCGAGTTCGATGTCTAGACGTTCGTCATACTCGGGGCGACGCTCAGCACGCAGTTGTGGATCAGGGAACAGAAACTCTAAACGCTCTTCCAGCCCCTGTTTGGATTTCATGACTAGGTATTCGGTCTCTTCCATGCCTTCTGTTGGGAAAGCTGGCAAGAAGTACTCACCTAAGCGAACTGTTACGTTACAGCGCTTAGCAATTTCGACACTATTTTCTAATGCTTCAGGGATGTCGGCAAACAGCTCACACATCTCTTCTTCCGTGCGCAGATATTGCTGAGGACTGTAATTTTTTGGTCGGCGAGGATCGACTAAGGTGTAACCATCATGAATCGCAACACGAATCTCATGGGCATCAAACAGTGTTTCATCCAAAATCACCACGTCATTGGTGGCAACCACAGGCAGTTCAGCTTGCTCGGCAAGCTCTAAAGCGAAATGAAGATAGTTTTCCTCATCGGCGCGGCCGGTACGAGTCAACTCAAGATAAAAGCGATCGGCAAAATGGGTTTTATAGAACGCGACGTTATCATCAACAATCTTCTGATTGCCTTTGAGCAGAGCGCGACCTATCTCACCACCTTTGCCACCAGAAAGAATAATGACCCCCTCTGATAGCTCCACCAGCCACTCTTTATCAATCACAGGCTTGTGTTGAACATGACCTCGCAAATAAGCTTTGGAAATCAATAGGGTGAGATTTTTGTAACCGATATTGTCTGCCGCAAGTACAGTTAACTTGGTCAGCTCATCGCCAAATTCAGGTGACTGCATCATGAAATCGGCGCCAATGATCGGTTTAACACCACAACCATGCGCCGTGCCATAGAATTTGACCAAACCACACAAGTTAGTAAAGTCGGTCAAGGCGACCGCCGGCATACCCAACTCGGCCACTTTCTTAACCAGTGGTGGCACTTTGGATAAGCCGTCAACCATGGAATAGTCACTATGTACTCGAAGGTGGATAAACTTAGGATCTGACATTATGGTTTCGCAAATAGGGCTTAATCGGAAAGATAGTCTGGGTATTTTACGTGATATAAGATCGGAGATATACCCTAATTCGGTAGGCTATTTCTCCGCTGAGCTTATTCAAGACCAAGAGCGCGCTTAACTGGCTTGAAACTCTTGCGGTGCTGAGCAATCACACCATGTTGCTCGATCGCTTCAAAGTGCGCTTTCGTCGGGTAACCTTTATGCTTGGCAAAACCAAATTGCGGATAAAGGGCATCGAGCGCTTCCATCTCTTGATCGCGCACCACTTTCGCGATTATCGAGGCCGCGCTGATTTGTGCAACCCGTAAATCGCCTTTCACCACCGCTAGCGAGTCCATCGGCAATTGAGGACAACGATTACCATCAATCAACGCCAGATCAGGCTGAATCTTGAGCCCCGCAATCGCTCGTTGCATCGCAACCATAGTCGCCTGAAGAATATTAAGCTGATCAATCTCTTCCGGCGAGCAACGACCAACTGACCAAGCCAGCGCCTTGTGCTTAATTTCAGGAAACAGCGCCAAACGCTTTTTCTCCGATAGCTTTTTCGAATCATTCAGGCCGACAATCGGGTTATTCGGATCAAGAATAACTGCCGCCGTTACCACATCCCCAACCAGTGGGCCGCGGCCGACTTCATCGACTCCGGCGATATATAGGTATCCTTGCGGGTACTCAAAAGCTGGCAGCTCTTTGGTTTGTTTAGTCATTGTTGCACTCTTTACCGATCAGTTTAAGTACTGCTCTAGCAGCTTGGACGTCAGCATTTTTACGTATCATCTGATGCATTTGAGTAAAACGCTCAATTAAAGCATCATTATTGCTGCTTAACATTGTCTCTACTGCTGGGACTAAGTATTCAGGGGCACACTGTTCCAGAATCAATTCTTTCACCAACTCTTCACCGGCGAGAATATTAGGCAATGACACATATTCGGTAATCGCCAACTTCTTCACTAACCAGCCAGTGAGTCGATTCACTTTGTAACCGACGACCATTGGCCGTTTAAGTAACATACATTCCAATGCGACCGTCCCAGAGGCAAGAAGTACCGCATCAGAGGCTGTAATGACGTTACGCGCAGTATCTTGAACGATAACAAAATCGAGTTCTGGGGCCACCGCTTGCCAAATTTGTTCAAACTGTTGACGGCGTTTATCATTGACGGCCGCAACAACGAAACCCATCTCAGGATACTTAATCTTAATTTGACGACAAGTTTGAATAAAAGGTTCAGCGATTAACCCCATTTCACCACCACGACTGCCCGGCAGTACAGCTAACCACTGTCGGTTTGGATCGAGTTCGAGCATTTCTCTCGCCTGTTGCTGATCTGGGTGGAGAGGAATAGCATCCGCTAAACTGTGACCAATAAATTCACAAGCGACGTTATACTTATCGTAAAATGCTTTTTCGAATGGCAAAAAGGCCAACACGAGATCGGTCGCTGCATCGATTTTAAAGATACGTTTAGGTCGCCAAGCCCAAACCGAAGGACTCACGTAGTGGACGGTTTTAATACCCGCTTGCTTAAGACTCAGCTCAAGTCGCAAGTTAAAATCGGGTGCATCAATACCGACAAATACATCAGGCGGATTATCAGTAAAATACTTGACCAACTGCGCTTTGACTTTAAGCAATCGCGGTAAACGGCCTAGCACTTCAACCAGCCCCATTACGGCCAGCTCTTCCATATCAAAAAGAGACTCGCAGCCTTGAGCAATCATTTTTGGTCCGCCAATGCCGACAAACTCAGCATTAGGATATTGCGCCTTCAGCGCTTTAATAAATCCTTCGCCTAAGGTATCGCCCGATAATTCACCCGCAACGATACCAATTCGTAATGGTTTATCCATTGTCCAATCACCTATTCATGGATTGCTATAAAACGCAAAAAAGACCGCAACCTTGTCAGGCGCGATCTTCTGTTATTGCTTTGCCATCAGCGTTAGCGAATAACGCCACGCTCAGAAGTTTCCACAAAATCAATAAAGTGCTTAATTGACGGCCACTCTTGCGCCATTTCGACCAGCACTTGCTTGGCTTCAGCTTGGGTCTTACCTGCACGGTAGAACTCCTTGTACGCATTGCGTAGCGCTCGAAGCTCAGCTTTCTCGAAGCCATTGCGTTGCAAGCCAACGAGGTTGAGACCAAATGGTGTGGCATGGTTCCCCTGCGCTAACACATAAGGAGGCACGTCTTTCACCACGGCAGAACAGCCACCAATGTAGCTGTAGGCACCTACTTTACAAAACGGATGAATAGCAGAGAGCGCCATAACACCGGCATGATCTTCTACCGTCACATGACCGCCTAGAATAGCGTTGTTACCAACGTGAGTGTGGTTACCAACGATCACGTCATGAGCAATATGCGCATTAACACACAGTAGATTGTCATTACCGATGACTGTGGTTGCTTTATCTTGAGTCGTACCGCGGTGAATCTGAACCGCTTCACGAATCACGTTGCGATCGCCAATCACTACCGTTGTCTCTTCACCGCCATATTTCTTATCTTGGTTCTCTTCACCAATTACAGCATGAGGGAAAATACGGTTGTCTTTACCAATCGTTGTGTGACCTTTTATCACAACATGCGACATAATTTCTGTCCCTTCACCAATCTCAATGTTTCCTGAGATATAAGTAAAAGGTCCAACCGTCACGTTAGCCGCAAGGGTTACGTTACCTTCAATCACCGCTGAAGGATGAATTTGAGCCGTTTCATCAATCATATTAAAACTCTCGACGAGCACACTTAAGCTCGGCTGAACACACAACATCGCCGTCGACTTTTGCTACGCCATTAAACGCAGCAATACCACGACGCTCTTTAATAAATTCGACTTCGATAATCAATTGGTCACCAGGAACGACTGGCTTACGAAACTTGGCTTTATCAACACTTGCAAAGTAGTAAAGTTCGTTGCCAGACGGCGCACCAAAAGATCTAAATGCCAATAAGCCGGTTGCTTGAGCCATGGCTTCAAGGATCAACACACCAGGAAATACAGGCAGTTGAGGGAAATGACCGGTGAACTGAGGTTCATTCACTGAAACATTCTTAATCGCCGTTAGGTATTTCTCTTCTTGAAAGTCGATAACACGATCAATAAGCAAAAACGGGTAGCGATGAGGCAACAATTCCTGAATTTCAGTGATGTTCATCGTTTTATTTTCAGTAGTCAAAGTCATATTCCTATGTTGATGCAATTTTTATCTGTCAGGGCATTATAGATGAAAAAGACTCGCGATACGCGAGCCTTTTGAGTCGAGGATAAGGCATTAAGCGTCGGATGAATTCTCAAGCTGTTTTTCAACCGCTTTCAAACGCTTATTCATCTCATCAATTCGATGCACACGAGCGGCAGTTTTGCGCCACTCTTTATTGGGCTGAAGTGGGATGCCCGAAGAGTACATACCTTTCTCTTCAATACCACGCATGACCATACCCATTCCGGTAATCGTCACGCCATCAGCGATCTCGATGTGACCATTGATGACCGTACCACCGCCAATGATACAGTACTTACCAATCTTAGTACTGCCGGCAATAATCGTACCACCAGCGATGGCAGTACCATATCCGATGTGTACGTTGTGCGCGATTTGCAATTGATTATCGAGAATAACATTATCTTCAATAATCGTATCGTCTAGGGCGCCGCGGTCAACGGTGGTACAAGACCCGATTTCAACCCGATTACCAATTCGAACCGAACCGAGCTGTGGAATTTTAATCCACTCCCCTTTTTCATTGGCATAACCAAAGCCGTCGGAGCCAATGACTGAGTTTGCTTGCAGTAAGCAATCACTGCCAAGCTCGACATCGTGATAGATACTGACATTTGACCACAGTTTTGTATTGGCACCAATTTTGGCATTTTTGCCAATAAAGCAGCCAGCACCAATCACAGCATTGTCACCCAGCTCAACACCCGATTCTATAACAGCGTTTGCACCAATCGAGACATTACTGCCCAATGTTACATCCGCCGCAACAACGGCTGAAGCCGCTATTTCACTGGCAGGTGACGGTGTGGTGTCAAGCGCTTGAGCGACCCTAGCAAACGCGACATACGGGTCTTCAACCACTAAGACATTACCCTTAGCATGCTCACGTTGAGCTTCTTTAACCATAACAAGTGTCGCCTGACACTCAGCTAAATGTTTCGCATATTTTGGATTAGACAAGAAGGTAACATGCCCTTGTTGTGCTTTATCCATCGGCGCTACCATGGTGACAGTTGCATTGCCGTCACCATAAAGCGTCCCCCCGGTAATTGTTGCCAAATCGGCTAAAGAGAGAGTAACCATAATGTACTATTTTAGTTGTTTAATAACTTGTTCAGAGATATTGAATTCAGGTTTACCGTACTGCATGGTTTGAATATCAACAATGATGTCGTAGCCTTCTTTTTCAGCCACTTTTTGCACTGCATCCTGAATCACTTTAAATAGTTTTTGCTTCTCTTCCGCTTCACGACGTGCCGAGGCTTTTTCTAACGCTTGAGCTTTGATCTTGTACTTGCTATCAAGTTGACCAATTTCGATTCGTAATTTTTCAACTTCGTCTTGACCAAGCAGCTCGCCGTCACGTTGAAGTTTCTCAATTTTAGTCTTAGCTTCAGCTTGAATCGCTTTTAGCTCATCCGCTTTGTCTTTGAACTGCTCTTGCATTTTCTGCAAAACCACTTCACGTTGAGGAAGCATTTGGAACACTTGTGCGGTATTTACATAGCCGATTTTTTGCGCCGCTTCTGCTGCGTTTGCAAAAAATGAAGACGTCATGACTACTAGGCCTAAACCAGCCGCTTTGATTGTTTTATTCACTGTTATTTCCTCTAAATTAGAAGGTTCTTCCGATGGTGAAAGTGAAGAATTCTTCATCATCACCTTCGTAAATTTCTATTGGTTTCGCTACTGAGAATACCAATGGTCCCATTGGCGACATCCATTGCAGTGCGACACCGTAAGATGCACGGAAGTTCATTGGATCCGAATAATCGTAGTAATAAGGATCGCTCTCATACCGTGGATCGAAGACAAATTCTGTATCCCATACGCTAGCGGCATCAACAAACACACTGGTACGGATCTGGCTTCGAGTTTCCTCCGATGCAAACGGCGTTGGCACGATAACCTCAAGACTTGCTAGCGCGACAGCGTTACCACCCACTGAGTCATCAGTGGCAGAAACACAACTGGCGCTATTACAAGTATCGGGATTACCATTAGTGCTGTACACAGCTTTCGGGCCCGCTGTATTTGAACCAAAACCACGCAACGTCGTAAAGCCACCTGCGTAATAGTTTTCGTAGAATGGGAACAAGTTATCGTTGCCATCCGTTTGACCATAACCGTTACCGTAGCCCAAACGACCACGCATCAACAAGGTAAACTCGTGTTTCTTTGTTAGCGGGATGTATTGACGGACATCGTACTGCAATTTGAAGTACTGAGCATCAGAACTTGGTACCGTTGCTTTGGCAAAGGCGCGCTGATAGTTACCGGCGGTCGGGAAGTAACCTCGGTTAAGATTATTACGCGTCCACGAGACATTAATATCGAAGTCATTGGTCAAAATGTCACTGTTTTCTTGACCGATGCTCTGCGCAAAGCGCTGTGCTTGATCGTAAGTCGGAACATTACCAATGTTGTTGTGAGTATAACCCACGCCGAATTCAAAACGGTTAAGCTCATCAAACGGGAAGCCCCACGTTAAACTCGCACCATAACTTTCGTTGGTATAGTCAACAATACCAGCTTCAGACGCTTCAAACTCATTGTAGAAAATTTTGCCTCCCATACTGACACCATCTAGGTTCCAGTACGGATCACGGTAATCTAGGCTGATATTCTTCTGATAGTCGTTCATCATCGCATTGATACCGACGCGATTACCACTACCCACAAAGTTATCTTGCTGCAAGCCGATTTGGAAGCTAATACCAGATTCGGTACCGTAACCAACACCGAAGTTGACGCTACCAGAGTTGGCTTCTTTAACGTTGTAAACCAAATCAACTTGATCTTCACTGCCCGGCACGCGCACTGTCTGCACATCGACAGTTTCAAAGAAACCTAAACGGTTAAGACGATCTTTACCGGTTTGAATCGATTTTGAGTTCAGCCAACTGCCTTCCATTTGACGCATTTCACGGCGTAAAACTTCATCTTTAGTCGCATTATTGCCGATAAAACGAATATCACGCACATAAATTCGATTACCCGCTTCGACATTGACAATTAAAGAAACAGATTGGTTTTCATCATCAAATTCAGGAATTGTGCGTACTTGAGGGTACGCATAGCCTGCTTCGCCCAACAAACGCTTAACACGCTCTTCTAAACTGGTCACCGCTGAGCCGTTATAAGTTTCACCGTCCTCGAACGGAACAAGCGCTTCAAACTCGTCTTCTTTACCTAACAGCTCACCGCGGAATTTGACCTCTTTCACTGTGTATGGCAGCCCTTCGTCTAATCCCAGAGTGATGTACACCCCTTTTTTATCCGGAGAGATCGCAACGTGAGTAGAGTCGATACGGAATTTAAGATAGCCGCGATCCAAGTAGTAAGACTTGAGCGCTTCAATATCACCCGCCAACACTTGCTTCTGATATTTATCATCGGCTAAGAAGTTCCACCACGCGACATCAACGTTCAAGTTAAAACGGCCGAGTAGTTCTTTGTCGGAAAACTGTTGATTACCAATAAAGTTAATTTGTTTAATCTTGGCCGATACACCTTCAGTGAACACGAATTTCAGGTCAGAACGGTTACGCGGCAATGGCGTCACCACCGCTTTCACTCCAGCGTTGTATTTACCAACACTGTAGTAAAAATCTTCCAGACCTTTTTCAATGGTTGACAAGGTCGTACGATCTAACGCTTCACCGACGCGAACACCAGATGCATCTAGGTTCTGCTGCAGTTGCTCTTCCTTGATAGCTTTGTTACCAGAGAAAGAGATACTGGCGATGGTTGGACGCTCTTTAACCTGAACGACAAGCACGTCGTTGTCACGCAGTACCTTGATATCTTCAAAGTTGCCCGTTGCGTAAAGCGCACGGATCATCTCTGAAACATCTTGGCCATCGACAGAGTCACCAATTCGTACTGGCATTTTCAGCAACGCTGCACCCAGTGCAACACGCTGTAAACCTTCAACTTGGATATCTTGAACTACAAAGTTCTCGGCACCGTTTGCGCTGACACTTGTTGCTAACAAGGATGCAAACAGAATATTTTTCATCGCCATATTTGTTTTAGTTATTCCTTACTTCAACCTATTGCTCTGTTACAAGCGAGCAAAGTCATTGAAAATTGCCACAATCATGAGTGAGAAGATAATTGCCCCGCCCACGCGGTAGCCCATTTCCTGAAACTTTTCGGGTACAGGACGCTTTATTACAGCCTCAATGGCAAAAAACAATAGATGCCCACCGTCCAACATTGGCAACGGTACAAGGTTAATAATCCCTAAGTTAACACTTATCAGAGCTAAGAAGCCTAAGAAGTAAACTAAGCCATAATCGGCAGTTGTACCCGCTCCTTTCGCGATGGAAATAGGACCACTCAGGTTATTTAGCCCTACATCCCCAACAATGAGTTTCTTCAACATACTGACGGTAAGGTTGATCACCTGACCCGTTTTCTCAACCGCTTTTCCGACTGATTCAATTACACCATATTGCAATTCGAAGCGATAATTTTCTGGCCATTCTGCGATATCAGGAGCGATTCCTGCAAAACCGATCACACGACCATCCGATAAATCTCGACTATCGGGAATCAGCGTTAATGACAGCGTTTGGCTTGCTCGTTCAACCGTTATGTCAACCGGCGTATTCGGGCTTTGTTGAATTTTTTCAACCACCTGCTGCCAAGACGTTACGTCTACCCCATCTAGCTTAACCAGTAAGTCACCAACCTGCAGGCCAGCTTTAGCGCCAGCACTATCTTGTGACACGTTGGTAAGCTTCGCCGTGATCTCTGGCGTATAAGGCATGAAGCCGAGCGCTGACATTGCAGACTCTTTTTCGGGATCAAAGTTCCAGTTGGTTAAGTCCAAACGCATGGTTTCTTCAATGCCGATGCCATCAACCGGAACCACTGTTAATGTCAGTTCCCTATCGCCGATGTGAGAGATAAGCCCCATATTCACCGATTCCCAATCCGCAGTTTGGACGCCGGAAACCGCTTTTAGTTCCATTCCAGATTGTAGGCCAGATTCAGCCGCTATCGAAGCCGGTGTGATCTGCCCTACCACCGGTTTTACCGCAGGCACACCTATCAAAAAAACTAACCAATAAGCAAAAATTGCAAATAGGAAGTTGAACAACGGACCAGCTGCGACGATCGACGTACGCTTCCATAACGGTTTAGCATCGAAGGTGGTGTGTTTATCTTGCTCCGCCACGTCATCAACTCGACTATCGAGCATTTTGACATAGCCACCTAAAGGGATGACAGACAAGCTGTATTCGGTGCCGTCTTTTGCGACTCGGCTCCAAATCGACTTACCAAAGCCAATCGAAAATTTCTCAACTTTGACACCACAACGACGGGCGACCCAAAAATGACCAAATTCATGCACCGCGACCAAAATACCCAAGGCGACAACGAATGAAGCAAAGTTCCAAATAATACCGCTCATAACTGACGCTCACTTACGAAGTTGCTGGCTAGTTCTCTCGCCATTCTATCGAGCTCGAGTATGCTTTCCAAGTCACGACATGATGATGGGGTGTAAGTCGCGCAGACTTTATCCGCCACTTGTTGATTCACCAATGCGATATCGGTAAAACGCAGTCTTCGATTTAAGAACGCGTCGACCGCTATCTCGTTAGCTGCATTGAGTGCCGTAGTGGCATGCTGACCTTCGTAACAGGCATCTATCGCCAGCTTCAGACAAGGATAACGCTGAAAATCTGGCTCTAAAAAGCTCAGTTCACCGACTTTGGTAAAGTCGAGAGGTGCAACGCCTGCGTCAACTCGTTGCGGATAGGAAAGTGTTAACGCGATCGGCGTCGCCATATCAGGCTCACCCATTTGCGCCAGCACAGAGCCATCTCGATACTGAACCATCGAATGAATCACAGATTGGGGATGAATCAAGACCTTAAGCTGCTCTCGTTCGGTATTAAAAAGCCACTTAGCCTCAATATACTCAAGACCTTTGTTCATCATGGTCGCGGAATCAACCGAGATTTTAGGCCCCATCGACCAATTGGGATGTGCAATCGCTTGCTCTGGTGTCACACTGCTGAGCGACTCAATATCGCTATAACGAAATGGGCCACCTGAACCGGTGAGGAGAATATGCGAGATACCATGCTCAGTTAAAGAGCAGCGACCCAAATTGGTTTGAATCTCATTCGGTAGACACTGAAAAATCGCGTTGTGCTCACTGTCAACTGGCAATAGCTCAGCGCCATAGTGTTCCACTGCATCGATAAACAGCTGGCCAGACATAACTAATGCTTCTTTATTCGCTAATAGCACCCGTTTACCAGATTTTACCGCCGCCATAGTCGGTAACAGCCCTGCGGCGCCGACAATCGCCGCCATCACAGTGTCTACCTCATCCATTGATGATACCTGACACATCGCCTCAACACCCGACATCACCTGGGTGTTGATTTTAAGCTCAATCAACTGTGCTTTAAGACGCTGCGCCGCGATATCACTGGCCATGACCGCATATTCAGGCTGCCACTTTTGGCAAAGTTCACGCATTTTGTCGACATTTTGCCCTGCAACGAGCGCAAAAATAGAGAATGTAGCAGGATTCTGTTCGATGACTTTAAGCGTGCTAGCTCCGATAGAACCCGTTGCACCAAGAATCGTTAACTTACGCATAGCAAGAACCAATGTATGAGCAGGACAAGCCTAAACTCACCTTAAGAGATAAAGTACAAGAACGCAAAAACCGGGAAGGCAGCGGTTAAACTGTCGATGCGATCCAACACACCACCATGCCCTGGGATAATATTGCTACTATCTTTGATGCCTGATACGCGTTTAAACATGCTTTCAACCAAATCACCCAACACTGAGATCACCACGGTGACTAAGGTGATCAGCACCATAGCCCATACGCTTGAAAATTGAATTTCAAACCATTCTGCCGTCGCCCAGCCGACAATAATCGCGGTGATAATTCCGCCGATTAACCCTTCAATGGTCTTATTTGGGCTGACGTGAGGCGCCATTTTGTGTTTACCCAAGCTCTTTCCAGCAAAATAAGCACCACTATCTGCAGCCCAAACAATCAGGCACACATACAGCACCAGCTTAGCGCCGTGATAAGGTTCAAGATCAATGCCTTCAGCGCGCAACAAAAGAACACTCCAGAAAAAAGGCAATAAGGTCAGAAGACCAAAAATGTGGCGTAGTAAATTCGAGTGTTGCCAAAGCGATGAGGATTTAGGATAAGTGATAGCAAGCCCACTGGCGACTAACCACCAGGCGCAGCCAAGCGTTAAGATGGCATAATGACTGTCACTGAGTAGGTTTAAACTGATGGCATCAAAAGGAACAAACCACAGACTCGCGGCTCCTACGACCACCGCCGGTATAAGCGCTATCGTACGTGAAGAGGCATTGACAAACTGTGTCCACTCCCAAAAGCCAATTAACGTTACCGCCGCAACGGCAAGGATAAAGAGGGGTAAAGAGAGCTTGAAAATTCCTAAAATCACCAGAGGAGCAAGGATAAGCGCCGTTATAATTCGTTGTTTCAAACTTTGATCCTTTATTCGCTTTCCATCAATGCCTTAACTTGTTCACCGGTGCAACCAAAACGTCGCTCTCGATTAACAAACCAAGTCACTGCTTCGATTAAGCTGTTTTCATCGAACTCAGGCCAATAGATAGGCGTAAAGTACATTTCTGCGTACGCCATTTGCCAAAGCATAAAATTGCTAATGCGACATTCGCCGCTGGTTCGAATCATTAAATCAACTTCAGGTAAATCTGCCATCGTCAGGTGTTGGCTAATCAGATCTTCAGTGATCTCATCAGGCTGCAATTCACCGGCGGCAACCTTAGCTGAAATAGCTTTTGTTGCTTGCATGATATCCCACTTACCACCGTAATTCGCCGCGATATTAATGACCATACCACTGTTGGTTTCGGTCAAAGCCTCCGCTTGAGCAATTTTCTTTTGTAGGCGTTGACTAAATCGTGACGTTTCACCAATAACTCGCAGACGTAAGTTATTCTTATGCAGTTTCTTGACTTCGGTTGATAGTACGCTGATAAACAGCTCCATCAACACCCCAACTTCTTCTTCTGGTCGGCGCCAATTCTCGCTGCTAAAAGCAAACAGAGTCACCGCTTTAACACCCAGCTTCGCTGAAGTTGAAATGGTTTTGCGCACCGCAGCAACACCATTTTTATGACCAAAAACACGGGGTTTACCTTGTGCTTTTGCCCAACGGCCATTGCCATCCATAATGATTGCAATATGTTGTGGAAGTAATTCAGGGGAGAGTTGTGAATTTTGCATAAGACGTTGATTGGTAATCAGCAGGGGACAGAGAGTAGCATAAAAAAGCGCTGTACTGCGAGCACAGCGCTTTTAAAGCGAAAAGTTTGTGGATAAATCAGACTTCCATCAACTCTTTTTCTTTCGCAGCGAGAACGTCATCGACATGTTTAACCGCAGCGTCCGTTAGTTTTTGAATCTCTTCTTGACCTTTACGATCCTCATCTTCAGAGATTTCTTTGTCTTTTAGTAGTGCTTTAAGTTCACCGTTCGCATCACGACGGATGTTACGAATCGCAACACGACCGCCCTCTGCTTCACCACGGACAATTTTAACTAGGTCTTTACGACGCTCTTCCGTTAGTGGTGGCAGTGGTACGCGAATAACCGTGCCTGCTGACATTGGGTTTAGACCAAGATCTGACATCATGATCGCTTTTTCAACTTTTTGCGTCAGCTCTTTATCGAATACGGTGATAGCAAGAGTACGTGCATCTTCAGCAACAACGTTCGCAATTTGGTTTAGCGGTGTCGCTGCACCGTAGTACTCTACGTTGATACCAGCAAGTAGGCTTGGATGCGCACGTCCAGTACGAATTTTAGAAAGGTTGTTTTTTAGCGCTTCAACGCTTTTATCCATGCGCTCTTGAGCGTCTTTTTTGATTTCGTTAATCACAATATCACCTTAATGTGTAAATCTTTCTTGAAGAAAGCCTAACTTGGAGTCTTCAAAAGGCAATACCGCAGCAAAAATCTAGCCCATGCTGCGGCGATTGGAATTACTCTGCATCGCTGATTAGCGTGCCTTCTGCTTCACCCATTACCACGCGACGTAGTGCGCCTGGTTTATTCATATTGAATACACGAATTGGCATTTTGTGGTCACGAGCCAATGTAAATGCAGCCAAATCCATTACTTTCAGTTCTTTTTCAAGCACTGTTTCGTATGAAAGCTTATCATACAGTTCTGCGTCTGGGTTTGCTACAGGGTCTGCGCTAAATACGCCATCTACTTTTGTCGCTTTTAGAACTACGTCAGCTTCAATTTCGATACCGCGCAAACAAGCAGCAGAATCGGTCGTGAAAAATGGGTTACCAGTACCTGCAGAGAAGATCACCACGCGGCCTTGACGAAGTTCACGAATCGCATCGGCCCAATTGTAATCGTCACACACACCTTTTAATGGGATGGCAGACATTACTCGCGCATTGACATAAGCACGGTGCAGTGTATCGCGCATCGCTAGGCCATTCATTACTGTCGCCAGCATCCCCATGTGGTCACCAACAACGCGGTTCATACCCGCTTCTGCCAGACCTGCACCACGGAACAAGTTACCGCCACCGATAACAACACCGACCTGAACACCCAGTTCAACCAGTTCTTTTATTTCTTGGCCCATTCGGTCAAGGACCGCTGGATCGATACCAAAACCTTCCTCACCTTGGAGAGCTTCACCACTCAGTTTTAACAGAATACGTTGATATGCTGGTTTAGGGTTCGTAGTCATGGAGTTTACCTTCCAAAAGAGAGTTGTTGATTAACAGTCATGGATAAAGACTCTTACAGTCTGCATCCATCACCGCTAGACACTTCATCGTTAGTCATAAAAAGACCGCAGCCTTGGCTACGGTCTAAACTTTGTGCGTTTGCTCAGGATTAACCTTTTTGAGCTGCTGCTACTTCTTCAGCGAAACTCATGCCTTCCGCTTTTTCAATGCCTTCACCTACTTCTAGGCGAACGAATGTAACAACTGAAGCACCGCGTTCTTTTAGAATTTCACCAACAGTCTTCTTAGGTTCCATAACGAACGCTTGACCTGTTAGAGAAACTTCGCCAGTGAACTTCTTCATGCGGCCAACAACCATCTTCTCAGCGATTTCTGCAGGCTTGCCTTCGTTCATTGCGATTTCAACTTGAACCGCTTTCTCTTTTTCGACAACGTCAGCTGGTACATCTTCTGGGTTTACGTAATCTGGACGAGAAGCAGCAACGTGCATAGCAACGTGCTTAAGCGTTTCAGCATCACCTTCACCAGCAACAACAACACCGATTTTCTCACCGTGACGGTAAGATGCAATCGCTGCGCCTTCAACGTACTGTACGCGACGGATGTTGATGTTTTCACCAATCTTAGTCACAAGAGCAACACGCTCGTCTTCGAATTTAGCTTGTAGCTCTTCAGAAGTCGCTTTAGTTGCTAGTGCTTCAGCAGCAACTTTGTCTGCGAATGCAGTGAAGTTTGCGTCTTTAGCAACGAAGTCTGTTTGACAGTTCACTTCAAGAAGTACAGCAACGCCATTCTCTTCTTTGATGATGATTGCGCCTTCAGCAGCAACGTTACCTGCTTTCTTAGCAGCTTTAGCAGCGCCTGATTTACGCATGTTTTCGATTGCTAGTTCAACGTCGCCGTTAGTTTCAACTAGCGCTTTCTTACATTCCATCATGCCTGCGCCAGTGCGGTCGCGCAGTTCTTTAACTAGAGCAGCAGTAACAGCCATTCTCTATTCCTCAGTTGATTCAGAATTTGGTAAAAAACAGGGGCCAATAATGTCGGCCCCTGTTGATAACTATAACTTAGTTAATGCGACAACTAGATGGCACATAAACTAAGTGTGACTTGGAGCCAGCTATTATTCAGCTTCTACGAAACCGTCTTTTTCAGCCGCTACAGCAACGTCTTTATTACGACCTTCAGTTACCGCTTGAGCAGCAGCGTTAAGGTATAGCTGTACCGCACGGATCGCGTCGTCGTTACCTGGGATGATGTAGTCAACGCCGTCTGGGTTAGAGTTAGTATCTACCACAGCGTATACTGGGATACCTAGGTTGTTCGCTTCTTTAATCGCAATGTGTTCGTGATCAGCATCGATTACGAATAGAGCGTCTGGTAGGCCGCTCATATCTTTGATACCACCAAGAGATTTCTCTAGCTTCTCCATTTCGCGAGTACGCATTAGAGCTTCTTTCTTAGTTAGTTTATCAAAAGTACCGTCTTGAGCTTGAGCTTCAAGTTCTTTTAGACGCTTGATTGACTGACGAACTGTTTTGTAGTTTGTTAGCATGCCGCCCAACCAGCGGTTGTTAACATAGTACTGGTTGCTTGCGATAGCAGCTTCTTTAACAGCTTCAGATGCAGCGCGTTTAGTACCTACGAATAGAACCTTACCTTTCTTCTCGCCTACTTTAGCTAGTTCAGCTAGAGAGTCGTTGAACATTGGTACAGTTTTTTCTAGGTTGATGATATGAACTTTGTTACGAGCGCCAAAGATGAATGGCTTCATTTTTGGGTTCCAGTAACGAGTCTGGTGACCGAAGTGAACACCAGCTTTAAGCATATCGCGCATTGATACAGTTGCCATTTTAAAATCCTCTATTGGGGTTAGGCCTCCACATCCCCCATAACTCCGACTAGGCTTCTGCCTAGCACCCCGGAATATGTGACGGAATGTGTGTGATTTAAAGATATAAGTTAGTTGGAAGTAATCGGCTTCGCCAATAAAATAGAATTTCACTAGAGACAACAGACCACATTTCCGGCGCGCTTTATACCATATTTTGACCCACTATGGCTAGAAAAAAAACCGCAACTGAACGCTTTTGCCCCTTTTACGTACTAGGTGTCGATGAAGAATAATTCTCATTATGTCCTCTTCCTGTTAGAATGCGGCCATTCGTACCAAGAGGTATAAAGAGCTAAGTAGAGAAAGCCAATGTCAATCAAGATTAAAACAGCTGAAGAAATCGAACGTATGCGAACCGCGGGCGCGTTGGCCGCTGAAATCCTAGAAATGATCGAACCACACATCAAAGAGGGTGTGACGACAGATGAGCTAAACCAAATCTGTCACGATTACGGGATCGAAAAAGGCGCCTATTCGGCTCCGCTTGATTATCATGGATTTCCTAAATCTATCTGTACGTCGATTAACCATATTGTCTGTCACGGCATTCCAGCCCAGCAAGACGAAGTGGGAAGTAATGGTCAACTCAAACCTGCCGTATTGAAAAGTGGCGACATCATCAATGTCGACATTACGGTTATTATCCCCAATGAAGAAGGGGTCGACCTAAGCGTACGTCCAGAAGGCTACCACGGCGACACGTCTAAGATGTTCTTGGTCGGTGATGTTTCAGCTGCAGATAAACGTCTGTGCATGGTGACTCAAGAGGCGCTTTACGTAGGAATGCGTAAAGTCAAACCTGGGGCAACCGTTGGCGACATTGGCAGTGCGATTGAAAAATACATCAAAGAGAACAACAAAAAGAACCCACGTAACAAGTTCTCGATTGTAAAAGATTTCTGTGGCCATGGTATTGGCAATGAATTCCATGAAGAACCGCAAATCGTTCACTACAAAAACAGCGATCGCCGTGTATTGAAAGAAGGCATGTGTTTCACCATTGAGCCAATGATCAACGCGGGTAAGTTTGGGGTTACGGTCGATGCAGAAGATGACTGGACGGTCTACACCGGTGACGGTAAAAAATCTGCGCAATACGAGCACACTATCGTTGTGACTCGTGATGGCTGTGAGGTACTGACACTACGCAGCGATGACACCATTCCACGCCTAATGAATAACGCCTAATCATCTAAACATTCCATATCCTCGCTCTGGCGGGGATATTTTTTATCGGTCGACCAAGTGCACGACAGTAAAACAACCACAAAATGGGTTTAGCTATTTAGCTTGGTAACGCACTTTGATAGATTAGTTCGCAACAGGACTATTTTGCATGGATTCGCTGTATGCCTTTACAATCACCACTGACACTCTCAGATCAACAAATCGTTATTAGTGAACTGAAACAACAATTGGAAAAGTTTGCTGACGTTCAAAAGCAAGAGTTTCTCGCTCACCATCCCGTCACCGATTTGGTGCTCGGACGCGCTGAATATATCGATTTACTCCTCAATCGCCTATGGCAACATTTTGGTTTTTCCTCACAGCCTAACCTCAGTTTGGTCGCCGTGGGTGGTTATGGCCGAGGAGAGTTGCACCCTCTTTCGGATATCGACATTTTAATCGTCTCACGCCAAGGCCTGCCAGAGTCATTAGCCAGTAAAGTCAGTGAATTCATCACCCTATTGTGGGATCTGCGACTTGAAGTCGGTCATGCAGTGCGCAGCGTTGAAGAGTGTGCTGCAATTGGCAGAGACGATTTAACCGTCGCAACCAACTTGCAAGAATCGCGCTTACTCTGCGGTTGTGAAGAGACCTTTCATCAGCTCCAAATGGTGATTCATTCCGAATCCTTTTGGCCAAGTGAAGTGTTCTACAAAGCCAAAGTCCAAGAGCAACGCAACCGTCATGCGCGCTATCACGACACCACTTATAACCTTGAGCCCGACATCAAATCGACGCCAGGAGGTCTGCGTGACATCCATACCTTAAGTTGGGTGGCTCGACGCCACTTTGGTGCGACCTCTCTATTCGAAATGAGCCATTATGGTTTTTTAACCGATGCCGAATACCGTGAATTGGTCGAATGCCAAGACTTCTTATGGCGGGTGCGTTTCGCACTGCATATCGAACTTAAACGCTACGACAACCGCCTGACGTTTGCCCATCAAGCGCAAGTGGCAGAGAGCCTAGGCTATGTCGGCGAAGGCAACCGCGCCGTTGAGATGATGATGAAGGAGTTCTACCGCACGCTGCGCCGCGTGGCTGAGCTCAATAAAATGCTGCTCAAGTTGTTTGACCAAGCAATATTAGATAATGGCGTGGAAGCGAAGCCTGAAATTCTCAGTGATGATTTCCTTCGTCGCGGTCATCTGATTGAAGCGCGTAAGCCAGCACTGTTTCAGGCTCGTCCAGAAACCATCTTGGATATGTTTTTGCACATTGCCAATGACTCAAGTATTGAAGGGGTTGCGCCACCGACCATGCGCCAACTGCGCACCGCTCGACGACGTTTAAACAAGTTCTTACACACCATTCCAGCAGCGCGGGAGAAGTTTCTCGACCTTTGTCGTCACCCAAATGCGCTGCATAAAGCGTTTGGTTTGATGCACAAACTCGGCGTATTAGCTGCTTACTTGCCTCAATGGAGCCAAATTGTTGGCCAAATGCAGTTCGACTTATTTCATGTTTATACCGTTGACGAACACAGTGTCCGTTTACTGAAACACATCAATACATTCGGCTACGCCAGCAATCACGATAAACACCCAATTTGCTGCGAAATCTACCCGCGCTTACAGAAAAAAGAGTTATTGATCATCGCGGCAATCTTCCACGATATCGGCAAAGGGCGCGGCGGCGATCACTCCGTCATTGGCGAAAGTGAAGCGTATGACTTTTGTCTTGAGCACGGATTATCAAAACCTGAGGCGAAATTGGTCTCTTGGCTAGTGCGCCATCACCTTTTGATGTCCGTGACCGCCCAGCGACGCGATATCTATGATCCTGAAGTGATCACCGAATTTGCCAAACAAGTTCGCGATGAAGAGTATCTTGAATACTTGGTCTGCCTAACCGTGGCGGATATTTGTGCCACCAACCCAGAGCTATGGAACAGTTGGAAGCGCACCCTGCTCGCCGAGTTGTTTTATTCAACCCAGCGGGCACTGCGTCGAGGATTAGAGAACCCGGTCGATGTGCGCGATCGCATTCGTCATAACCAGCAACTGGCTTCAGCCCAACTGCGTAAAGAAGGCTTTAATGCCCGCGAGATTGAGGTGTTGTGGCAACGTTTTAAAGCCGACTACTTCTTGCGACATACCCACAAACAGATCGCCTGGCACTGTAGCAATCTACTGCGCCATCAAGATCACGCGCAACCATTGGTACTCATTTCCAAGAAAGCGACCCGTGGCGGCACGGAAGTGTTTGTCTACAGCAAAGATCAACCCGCGCTGTTTGCGTCCGTGGTTGCCGAGCTCGACCGCCGTAACTTAAACGTTCACGATGCACAGGTCATGACTAGCAAAGACGGTTATGTACTCGATACCTTTATGGTGCTCGATCAACATGGTGAAGTCATTGATGAAAGTCGCCACAAAGCCGTGATCAAACATCTCACACATGTATTAGAAGATGGCCGACCAACCAAAATTAAAACGCGCCGTATTCCGCGAAATTTGCAACATTTCAAGGTAAAGACCAAAGTCGACTTCCTGCCGACTAAGAGTAAGAAACGTACCTTACTTGAGTTCGTCGCCCTTGATACACCCGGTTTACTGGCAACGGTTGGCGCCACCTTTGCTCAGCTCAATATCCACTTGCATGCAGCAAAGATTACTACCATTGGTGAACGTGCCGAAGATTTGTTCATTATCACCAGTCAAAATGGCGGCAAGCTAACGGAAGAGGAACAGCTCGAGCTGTGCGAAAAACTGATAAAAAACGTTGCGGAACTAGCACCTTAGGCGATCAAGAGCACAAGTTATTAACTTGCTTGAAAAAGCACTGTCTACCACGATCATAGACTGCTACATTAATAATTGATTGGTCATTCTCTGGCCGGTTTGGCCAGAGAATATTACTACAACACAATAGAGGTAGCCTATGTATCCACACCTCACAGGTTTAGGTATTCACGATCCTAAACAAATTGAGCGCTATTCCCTTCGTCAAGAAGCGCACAAGGATGTGTTAAAGATTTATTTTCACAAACAAAAAGGTGAGTTGTTTGCGAAAAGCGTCAAATTCAAATATCCCCGCCAGATTAAGAATGTTCTCGTCGATAGCGGCAGTCATCAATACAAAGAGATCACGGAAATAAACCGCAATCTTACCCTAGTGATCGACGAACTGAACAAGCTCACTAAACCAGAAAAACCAACAGAAACAGACGTCAAACAGAAAATCCTC
The DNA here is from genome assembly GCF_000711795.1 of Vibrio pacinii DSM 19139. Lineage (GTDB taxonomy): Bacteria > Pseudomonadota > Gammaproteobacteria > Enterobacterales > Vibrionaceae > Vibrio > Vibrio pacinii. Next base: position 40,427 of record NZ_JONH01000010.1, read on the forward strand.
TCTGATTTACGTCATTTAGAAAAAGTGGTCTCGAGCAAAATTGCTGAAATTGAATCAGATTTAGCGAAACTTAAATAGAAGCGAAACAACGATTAAGGGTTGACGTAATAGCGTCAACCCTTTTTATTTGCGTCGATTACGTTGGTCATTAAAGGTTAAAGCCAACCTGCGTATTGTCCGACGAAATAAAGCACTATGCCCGCCATCACGCCAGCAACAATATCATCGATCATAATACCTAGGCCACCGTGGACGCGCTTATCAAGCCAACCAATCGGCCACGGTTTCACCATATCGAAAAAACGGAACAAGACAAATCCCGTCACTAACCACTTCCAATCGATCGGATTCAAATTGAATAATGGCACCACTAGCATCGTAATCCAAAAACCAGCAAATTCGTCCCACACGATGCTACCGTGATCGTGTACGCCCATATCATCCGAGGTAACCTGACATATCTTAATGCCGAACAGTGATGCAACCACCACTGCCACCAGATACCAAGAGAGCGGCAGTTGAACTAACAGTAAATAGAAAGGGATTGCGGCTAACGTGCCCATCGTGCCCGGAATAATCGGTGACAATCCACTACCAAAGCCAGTCGCGAGTAGATGCCAGGGATTTTTTAATGAGATGAGTGATAATGGATTTGTCATAATGAGCTACTGCTGAGTAAAGTGATCATAACCGCTTAAAGACCAATCTATCGCTTGACCTTTATTATGCAGTTCAAAAGTACCTGATGGGCGAATTTGTCCAATGCAAGTCGCCTTGACGCCACAGTGCGCCAACGCACTTTCGATGGAGCCTTTGTTCTGCTCTGGGAGTGTAAAGCAAAGCTCATACTCTTCCCCGCTGGTTAATGCGTATTGTTGCGCTTTGGTCATGCAACCTAAAAACTGAACCAACTCATTAGAAACAGGAAGTGTGCTAACGTCAAGGCTTACTCCAACCTCAGAGCGCTTAGCGATATGCTTAATGTCGGAAATCAGGCCGTCCGAGATATCAATCGCTGAACTAGCCAGATTAAGCAATGCTTGTCCGGCCAATACTCTTGGGGTTGATAAATAATGACGTTGTTCAAGCTCTGCGGCAAACGGTGTACTGCGGCGTTGGGGGTCCAAGATGACATCTAACCCTGCTTTACTGTCACCGAGGTTGCCCGTGACATAGACCCAATCGCCAACGCGAGCACCATCTCGACGCAGCGCTTTGTCCGCATCAACCAAACCTTGTACGGTTAGCGTCACGCTCAGCGGCCCTTTGGTGGTGTCTCCACCAATCAGCTGAATACCGTAATAGTCCGCCAATTCAAAGAACGCCTCGCAAAATGGTGCTAGCCAAGTTTCATCGGGTGTCGGCATTGTTAAGGCAAGTGATACCCAAGCTGGCGTTGCGCCCATCGCAGCAAGATCACTGATGTTGGAGCATAGGGCTTTGTGCGCGACCCAAGCCGGATTCGCTTCACTAAGAAAATGGGTACCAGCGACCAAAGTGTCGGTACTAATGGCGACAGAGAGATTGTCAGGCACCTTAACTAAGGCGCAATCATCACCGGCGGCAAGCAAGACATCTTTGCGCTGTTTTTGCCGACCCACAAAGTATTTTTCTATCAGATTAAATTCACCAGGCATAGCGTGACCATTTACAACTTGTACCAACTTGTCTGTCGAGGTTGGTATTAAAATACACTAGACATAAAAAAGGTCAGCGATTGCTGACCTTTTATAATCTTGGACGATTATTTTTTACGTACGTGCGGTGCGGCTTTATCTAGCACACCGTTGATAAACTTGTGGCTATCTTCTGCAGCGAAGACTTTAGCAAGTTCAATCGCTTCGTTGATGACCACTTTATAAGGGACATCTTCGCGACGTGTCATTTCATACATAGCAAGACGCAACAGAGCAAGCTCCATCATGTCCAAATCTTGCATTGGACGCGCAGTGTATGGACGAATTTTACAATCTAGCTCTGTGTGACTTAGCACAACACCTGTTAGTAGGTCACGGAAGTATGCAACATCTGTGTCTGGAGCAGAAAGTGCAGGTTCTTGAGCATGATGTTCTTCTTCATCATACTTACCACCTGACAAAAATTGCTCTTCAATCGTAGCAACATTTTCTTTAGTAATTTGCCAAGAGTAGATCGCTTGCAAAGCGAATCGACGTGCATTACGACGTGCGGCTGGTTTCACACTGGCCCCCATTAGGAATCGATTTCTGAAAGAACGTTAATCATCTCAAGTGCGCTTAGTGCAGCCTCTGCACCTTTATTACCAGCCTTGGTTCCCGCGCGCTCAATAGCTTGATCAATAGTATCAACAGTCAGTACACCGAACGCAACTGGAAGGCTGTATTCCAGAGACACTTGTGCAAGACCTTTATTACATTCACTACAAACATAGTCAAAGTGTGGTGTTCCGCCACGAATTACCGTACCAAGCGAAACAATCGCATCGTATTTAGCGGTTTTCGCGACACGTTGAGCAACAAGAGGTAACTCAACTGCACCAGGGCAGCGAACTACGGTAATGTTGTCTTCGCTAACTTGACCATGGCGTTTTAAAGTATCGATTGCACCAGACAATAGACTTTCGTTAATAAAACTGTTGAAACGAGAAATAACGATAGCAATTTTTGCGTTTGGCGCTGGGAAGCCACCCTCGATCACTTTCATAAGCCTTCCTTTAACTATATTCATCAAGTGAGAATCGCCGGATTCTAGCACAATTCTGTGAGCAATATCTAATGGAAATTTAGCATTACTCACCGTGTTAACAACAGAGCGAAAACCGAAAGGGCAAATGATGGTGACCTTTGCCCTCAGATACGATTAAGCCGAAACGATCAGTCGCTCACATATTCCACCACATTGAGGCCAAAACCGCCCAACGCATGATATTTTTTGCTCGCTGACGAGAGTAAGCGCATATCGTGGACACCAAGATCGGCCAGAATCTGCGAGCCAACACCAACGCGGCGTGATGTTCCCTGCTTCTTGGCTAACGTCGGCGCTTGACCTTTATCTTGTGCTTCAAACATTTTCACGCGGTGAATCAACAGTTCGCTTGACTCTTCATTGCCCAAAATCACCAAGACCCCCCCTTCACTGCCAATACGTTGCATTGCTTTGTCCAGTGTCCAACTGCGCTCTGCGTTGCGATCGCTATGGAGTAGATCGGTAAACGTATCTTGCAAGTGAACGCGTACCAATGGCGCTTCTTTACTCAGCTCGCCTTTACACAACGCATAGTGAATTTGGTTATCGATGATGTCGCGATAAGTCACTAAGTTGAAGTCACCAAACTCGGTCGGTAAATGACACTCAGCAACGCGCTCAATCGTGGTTTCGGTATTATTGCGGTACTCGATAAGATCAGCAATCGTACCGAGCTTAATACTGTGCTTTTCAGCAAAGATTTCGAGATCTGGACGACGCGCCATGGTGCCATCATCGTTAAGAATTTCGACAATAACGCCGGCCGGTTCAAAACCCGCCAAACGCGCCAAATCACAGCCAGCTTCGGTATGACCAGCACGGGTTAATACGCCACCCTCTTGCGCCGCTAAAGGAAAGATGTGACCTGGCTGCACAAGATCGGCAGCCTTGGCATCTTTGGCGACAGCCGCCTGAACAGTGCGCGCACGATCGGCCGCTGAAATCCCGGTGGTGACGCCTTCGGCCGCTTCAATTGAAACGGTAAAATTAGTGGTGTACTGCGCATTGTTATCTTGCACCATTGGCGGCAAACCAAGGCGCTCACAACGCTCTTTAGTCATTGTCAGACAGATCAAGCCACGACCATGCATCGCCATAAAGTTGATCGCTTCCGGTGTAACGTGCTCGGCAGCCATGATCAAATCGCCTTCGTTCTCTCGGTCTTCGTCATCCATTAAGATAACCATTTTACCCAAACGAATATCTTCAATAATTTCTTGTGGCGTACTAATTGGCATAATTGTCTTCCTATTCTTGGCGTCTGCGGCGAATCGAGTCGGTTAGATAATCGCTAACCTAAGCAAATCCATTTTGTTGTAAGAATTCCATGGTGATGTTTGATTGTGGCTGCTCTGACTGGCTGGTCAGTAGGCGTTCCATATAACGCGCCAACACATCGACCTCTAGATTGACCTTACGGCCAACATGAAAATCAGCGATGGTTGTTTCGTCTCCGGTGTGCGGAACAATCGTCAATTTTAACGCGTTTTTACGCAGTGCATTAACCGTCAGGCTAATACCGTCCACCGTTATTGATCCTTTTTCCGCGACATATTTACTGATTTCGGCGGGCATCGCGACCCAAAATTCTATCGCTCGACCAACGCTATTGCGCTCAACGATTTCACCCACACCATCGACGTGACCAGACACGATATGTCCGCCAAATCGAGTGGTTGGCAACATGGCTTTTTCTAAGTTGACGCTATCCCCCACTTGATAGTGAGCAAAGCCCGTTTTTTGCAACGTTTCTAACGACAAATCTGCACTGTAATGGCTGTCGCTATAGTCAACCACGGTCAAACAGACACCATTAGTGGCAATGCTGTCTCCTAGTTTTACGTCGGACATATCCAGCTTACCGACCTCAACCGTGACACTTATATCTTCGCCTTTTGGCGTAATGGCTGCCAGCGTACCAACAGCTTCAATAATACCTGTAAACATAGTTACGATTCTTTTTGGCTAATAGTGGCGATAATGCGGATATCTTTACCCACTTGTCGAATATCTTTAATATCGAGATCAATCACTTGCTCCATCGCCTCTAAACCAAGTGCACCGAGTAAGCCTCGGCCATCACTGCCCATGATTTTGGGTGCCAAGTAAAGCACCAGTTCATCGACTAAATCAGCAGTAATTAAGCTACTTGCCAGAGTTGCACCAGCCTCAACCCAAAGGTGATTGATGTTGTGTTGAGTGGCAAGCGTGGAAAACAGAGCGTTAAGATCAATACGTTGATCGTTATTCAATGGCGCAAAAATGTCACCTTGTGGAGCAACAATCACGCGCTCACCTGGAGTGTGAAACAGTTTTAACGCGGATGTCAGTCTATTTTGACGATCTAAGATCACACGCTTAGGTTGACGCACATCGGTAGGATTATATTGTGCTTGCACATATTTGGGCAGTTCACTCCAACGCACGTTAAGCGAGGCGTCATCGTCAATGACCGTTTGGCTCGTTGATAAAATGGCGCCGCTGCGCGCACGAAAAGCTTGGACATCTTTGCGCGCTTCAGCCCCCGTTATCCATTGGCTTTGACCGTTGGCTAGTGCGGTCTGCCCATCAAGACTTGCCGCCATTTTTAGTTGTACAAACGGCATCTCGGTTTGCATACGTTTGATAAACGCAGGATTCAGTGCCCGAGCCTGATCTTCAAGTAGCCCAACTTCAACCTCAATTCCGGCATCACGCAACATTTGAATGCCGCGCCCAGCAACTTGGGGGTTGGGATCTTGCATCGCACATACCACTTTCGCCACGCGCGCTTTGATCAACCCTTCGGCACAAGGTGGGGTTCGTCCATAGTGAGAGCAAGGTTCTAATGTTACATACGCCGTTGCGCCGATCGATTGATCCGCCGCCATGCGCAATGCATGCACTTCAGCATGAGGTTCACCCGCACGAAAGTGGCAGCCTTCACCGACAATGTCACTATTTTTGGCAATCACACACCCTACATTAGGGTTTGGCGCCGTGGTGTAGATGCCGCCTTTCGCCAGCTCAATAGCCCGCGACATCATCTGATAATCTGTAGCAGTAAAGGTTGCCATTACGCTGTCCAATTAATCTTCTAGTCTTGCGATTTCTTCGCCAAATTCACGAATATCTTCAAAACTACGGTAAACCGAAGCAAAACGAATGTACGCCACTTTATCGAGCTCTTTGAGTTGATCCATAACTAAGTTACCTATCATTTCGCTCGACACTTCACGTTCACCCGTCGCACGAAGCTGTGATTTGATCATGCTGATCGCCACATCAACCGCATCGGCGCTGACCGGGCGTTTCTCTAACGCTCGCTGCAGACCACCAACCATTTTATCTTCATTGAAAGGCTCTCGGTTGCCATTGGATTTAATCACTCTTGGCATTACCAATTCCGCGGTTTCAAATGTCGTAAAGCGCTCGCTGCACGCTAAACATTGCCGACGACGGCGGACCTGATGGCCGTCGGCAACCAAACGCGAGTCGATCACTTTGGTGTCGTTTTCAGAACAAAAAGGACAATGCATATCACCTCCAAAACTATGTCGGATAGTTTACCGGATTAACTAAAGCTAAGAAAAGCAAAAGGGGCTAGATAGCCCCCTTTTCAATCAATGTTTAACCAGATCTGTTAACTACGCGGCAAGTAGTTTGCTTTACCGACCCATTTGTAGCTAGTGAGCTCTTCAAGCCCCATTGGTCCACGTGCATGCAGTTTCTGGGTTGATACCGCAACTTCAGCGCCGAGGCCAAACTGAGCACCGTCGGTAAAACGGGTTGATGCATTGACATACACCGCGGCAGAACCCGCTGAGTTAATAAATAACTCGGCATTTTCTAAGCTATCGGTCATGATCGCATCTGAGTGACTGGCGTTGTGTACGCGCATGTGGTCAATGGCTTCTTTCACATCCGCAACCACCTTGACGCCTAAAGTGTAAGCGAGCCATTCGGTATCAAAGTCACCGTCTCCCGCTTGACGAAGTTGTGTTGCTGCTGACATCAGCGCTTGCGCTTTTGGTTCAGCCACGAAGCTAACTTTATCATTCATACGCTCAACGATAAGCGATAAAAACTCGGCGGCCACTTTCTCATGCACTAGCAGTGTATCTAGCGAGTTACATGCCGAAGGACGCTGCACTTTGGCGTTTTCTACCACATCGAGTGATTTCTCTAGATTTGCGCTGTCATCGACAAAGATGTGGCTGATACCAAACCCACCAATAATCACAGGAATAGTACTGTTTTCTTTGCACATTTTGTGCAGGCCTGCGCCACCTCGTGGAATGATCATGTCAACATAATCGTCCAACTTAAGCAGTTGAGAAACCAGTTCACGATCTGGCTTTTCAATGTATTGCACCGACGCGGCAGGTAACTCCGCTTTTGCCAACGCGGATTGAATCACTTTGACCAATTCCATATTGGAGAAAAAGGTCTCTTTACCACCACGGAGAATACTCGCGTTACCGGTTTTTAGACACAAAGCAGCAATATCAATGGTGACATTTGGCCGCGCTTCATAAATCACTCCAACCACGCCAAGCGGCACTCGGCGACGTGAAAGAGACATACCATTTTCAAGCACTTTGCTGTCAAGCTCACTGCCCACCGGGTCATTAAGGCTAATAACATTACGCACATCATTGGCAATGCCCGTTAAGCGCGATTTATTGAGCAGCAGTCGATCTAACAGGGCATCAGTTAAACCTGCTTTGCGACCATTCTCAATGTCTTTGGCGTTAGCCGCCAAAATTGTCTCGGCATTAGCTTCAAGTTCATCGGCAATAATGGCCAGTGCTTGGTTCTTTTGCGCCGTTGATGCCGTTGCTAGTTGGAAAGCCGCTTCTTTCGCTGCTTTACCCATAGAAATCAATTGCATGTATATTGTCCTTTATTCCTGAATTACGACCATATCATCACGATGCAGCACTTGATTGCCGTAGTCATAACCTAATATTCCAATAATATCTTTACTGTGTTTACCGACGATTCTGGCCATGTCATGACTTGAATAGCTCGCAATACCACGAGCGATCAGCTTGCCGTGGCGATTAGTGACTCGCACCACATCCCCGCGGGCGAATTGACCACCAACGTGAATAACGCCTTTTGCTAGCAAGCTACTGCCTTTAGCGACAACGGCATTGACCGCACCATCGTCGATCATGATGTCTCCCGATGCCGCTGGCCCCGCAAGAATCCAGCGCTTACGATTTTCAAGCGCTTCTTCGCACGGTAGAAAACGAGTGCCTTGTGGACTGTCGCTAAGAGAATCAAACACCACATTCGGCGCGCTGCCTGCGGCAATAATCACTTCGATCCCCGCACGACGTGCGATGTCTGCCGCTTGCAACTTAGTCGCCATTCCGCCCGTACCCAGCGTAGTACCACTGCCACCAGCAATTTTACGCAGAGTGTCGTCAATGGTTTTGACTTCTTTGATCAGCTCAGCATTAGGGTCTTTACGTGGGTCGGCGGTAAATAAGCCTTTTTGATCGGTCAGCAGCAGCAGTTTGTCTGCACCACACAAAATACCGACTAATGCGGATAAGTTATCGTTGTCACCCACTTTGATTTCACTGGTTGCCACCGCATCGTTTTCATTGACGATCGGGATGATGCCGTTGCCAACCAAAGCATTAATGGTATCTCGCGCATTAAGGAAACGTTCACGATCTTCAAGATCAGCACGCGTTAGCAACATTTGGCCAATTTTGAGTCCATAAATCGCAAACAAGGATTCCCATGCTTGAATCAACTGGCTTTGGCCAACGGCCGCCAATAACTGTTTGCTTGCCATAGAGTTGGGCAATGCGGGGTAGTCGAGGTGCTCTCGGCCTGCCGCAATTGCGCCAGACGAAACCATCACCACAGAGTGACCTTGCTTTTTCAGTTCTGCACACTGGCGAACCAACTCAACCATGTGAGCTCGGTCTAATGCTAAAGTGCCACCAGTTAAAACACTCGTACCGAGTTTAACGACCACGGTCTGTAACTGTGGTGCTTTTCCGCTTTTTTGATTCATTGCCTTTCTACTATGAAAAATTAAAAATCGTCACGATCTTATTTGCCACACATTGGCGCCAAAGATTGATTAGACCTGATGTTTTAGCAATCAACTGACAAATTCACAAGTAGAAAAGGCGCTAAAAAGCGCCTTTTTGGGGAATTACAACTATAAGCTGAAAAATCTAGACGAATTCAACCGATTCTTCATGCATGACCACCGCAATATCAAATTCTTTTTTCAAGGTATCTATCAGCTTTTGGTGGAACACTTCTTGAGTACGAGTCACATCGGCGAGTGCTTTTTTGGGTAAGGCTTTGTCTTTCCAGTCTCCCGTCACATCATACAGGCCAGAACGGTAACGAGCTTCAAAACCTTGCTCGTTAGCGGTTAATTCTAACCACCAGCCCCAAAACTCACGTTGTTCGGGTGATTTTTTATCATTAACGCACACCGATAAACAATCGAAAAGGTAGTCGCCTTCTTGGCTTTGTGATTCGCGTAAATAAGGACCAATGGCCCTTAATGTTGATAACAAACGGTAATGGGTAGGACTTTTGATCTGCTCAGACATAATGAATCTCCATATTCATTGACTTATTGTTATACGCAACCCAGGACCTGATAGTTTGGGTAGTACGTTTAAATAAGTGTCATCTAAATTAGCAGAAATGTCATCTCATTAGCTCATCTTCCAACCACTTTATCGCTAAATCGAGGGATTGCTCATACCCTTGTGTAATTGTTTTTGCACTGATTTTCTTCGCTTTACCATAATCACTAAACAACGCGACCATTTGGTTATCACTAAATGGCGAGATGGGATCATTCTCTAAACTCATGGCCAGAATCGGCACACGAGTTTTACGATTAGATAAAATCCCCTGAACTTTTAATGACCAAGCCATCAATTGACCAGCCAAGCTATGAATATCAACCACCGATTTTCCCAACCGAGATGCTAAGACATCAAGATACATTTTGGGCATCTGTTTGAGCTTTTCTGGCGACGACAACACATCATGGATAGGTGCACCTAATGACACACATGCTTTGATTTTGTCCGGGTCCATAAATGAGAGGCGCACCATGGCATTGCCGCCAAAACGAAAGCCAATCAGGCCGACTTTATGGTGGTCAACCCAAGGAATGTTATACAGTTCATTTAGCACAGCCTGGTGCAAGCGCGACGTATCTTCCGTTAGATTCCAATGAACATTATGCCCGATTGATGGCATGTCGACGGTCAGCATCGCGATATCTTTTTTCGCCAAATGGTCGCGAAACAGACTCCACAAGTCAGTTTGCAAACTATCTAGCCCCGCCGTTACGATCACCACAGGTTGAGGTTTATCGGTTTTGGTCAGATGCAGGTGCGCCACAATGTGTTTTTTCTGGTAAGGGATCTCTAGACGTTTAATGGTGTACTTGGTTTTTTTTGCCGCTTCACTATAAGCGCTACTGGCCAATACTTGCGCTTGAGTAGCCAAGTTATCATTTTTTAAATGTGGATAGCCCGCGATACTAAAACAAAGTGATGCGTTGAACATTTCATCAGCGGCCTGTTCGCCTTTAAATTCATTCGAACGCTTTTGATGTAACATGCCCAGCTTGGTCCATTCATAGGTCCAGTTTCCACTGTGATAGCCCATCACTGTATCGAGCCACTGCTCATTGGTGCGAGAGTGTTTTGAGGCAGCAATCTTTGCCAATACTGATTCAATCTCTATCGGATCAAGCCCCTGCCATGCCCACTGCATACGACGCAAGTTGCGATACCATCGGTAGCCATCTTGCTGCTGTTTTTGCTCTAAAAACGTCTGACTAGTGGGCATATATTGAGTCAAAGCAGAGGTCTCTTTCGCCTGCTTATGTTTAACAAACAGAGTTTCAGAGAGATTTTTGCTTACTTCCTCGGACATGGATACGACCTAAATAATGGGGTTTGATAAATAGTAATAAAAAAAATGACCCAATAAAGGGTCATTTATCAAGAAATCGTTGCTTTGTTGCTCAATCAATTACTTTTGTTTGCGATTAATTGGCTCAACGTACTGAATTGACATATCCCACGGCTGCTCAATCCACGTATCTTGTGCGATATCGACAACATAATCATCGAGTAACTCCATACCTGCAGGCTTAGCACAAACGGCAATCAGTTTCGCTTTAGGGTACATTTCGCGCAATTTTCGTGCTGTGTCACCGCTGTCGACTAGGTCTTCAACGATAAGAAAACCTTCACCATCGCCCTCTGGTGCTTTCACTACCGTCATATCACGCTGATGATCATGATCGTAGCTTGAGATACAAATCGTATCGACATGACGAATGCCGAGTTCACGCGCAAGAATGGCACCAGGAACGAGACCGCCACGGCTCACAGCCCAAATACCTTTCCATTGTTCTGCTGGCATCTGTTTCTCTGCCAATTCACGACAAAATGCGTGCATTTGATCCCAAGTGATAATGAATTTCTTAGCCATTGTAATAACCTAATAATTGATAAAGTCTGCAACCCCAAAATAACGCCAATACACACTGACGATTGCCTAAAGCAAGTGAGGGGAAAAGCTACGCAAACGATTATTTTAACGCAGCCGCTCTACAATACCAATGGCGAATTTATTTGGGATAAAAAATATCGCCATAACCATCACATGATTATGGCGATAGTGCTCGCGAATAAGATTCGGCGTCACTACACAGCGGCGTTACGCCACCAAGTATTTAATGATGAATACTGCCGAGAGTACCCAAACACTGATCGACACCTGACGACCTTTACCGCTTAGCAGTTTGATTGCTGCGTAAGAGATAAAGCCAAGCGCAATACCTTCCGCAATCGAGTAAGTCAGTGGCATCAGTAAACAAGTGACCACGACAGGAGCCGCTTCTGTTAAGTCGCGCCAATCAATACTCACTAGGCCTGACATCATCAAAATGGCGACGTAGAACAGTGCACCAGCAGTAGCATAAGCTGGAATCATTCCTGCCAATGGCGAGAAGAATAGTGCCAATAGGAATAGCACACCCACCACAACCGCAGTCAGGCCTGTGCGCCCTCCAGCAGCAACACCGGCAGTAGATTCTACATATGAAGTCGTACTTGAAGTACCTAACATAGCTCCGACAGATGTGGCGGTAGAGTCAGCCAGCAGCGCTTTACTCAAACGAGGTAATTTGCCGTCTTCTTTAATCAAATCTGCTTTTGTTGCAACACCAACTAAAGTGCCAGCCGTATCAAACAGGTCGACAAATAGGAAAGCAAATACGACAGAAATCATACCCACTTCAAACACATCTGCGATGTTCATTTGCATCAAGGTTGGAGCAATACTTGGTGGCGTCGACATCACACCACCCCATTGAACATCACCCAGCATCAAACCTAGCGCTGTGATGATCAAAATAGCAATCATCACGCCACCACGTACGCCTCGGTATACTAGACCAATGGTAAGGAAAAAGCCCAATGCCGCCAAGGCTGGTTGAAGACCTGTAATATGCCCAAGGCCAACCAATGTTGCTGGGTTATCCACCACAATACCTGAGTTTTGCAAGCCGATAAACGCAAGGAAAAGACCAATACCGGCCGAGATCCCCGTACGTAATGACATCGGGATTGAGTTAATGATCCATTCGCGAACCTTAAAGACACTCAACGCCATAAAGAGCAGGCCTGAGACAAACACCGCACCCAGTGCGACTTGCCAAGTGTGTCCCATTCCTAGCACCACTCCGTAGGTGAAGAAGGCATTTAGCCCCATACCAGGTGCCAGTGCAATTGGGTAGTTAGCAACAAATCCCATGATGAAACAGCCAATCGCTGCAGCAAGACAGGTGGCGACAAATACCGAACCTTTGTCCATTCCAGTGTCTGCCAGCATCGCAGGGTTAACAAAGATGATATAAGCCATCGTCAGGAAGGTGGTAATACCTGCGATGATCTCAGTTTTGACGTTGGTGCCGTGTTCACTGAGCTTGAACAGTTTTTCGAACATGATCAAATCCTAAAGGGTAAAAAGTAAACGGTTGCGTAATCGATTGGCACGAATTATAAAGTCATCAAATAGTAAATTCCAGATAGAATTATGACTCTAATCAATATTTCTATTTATAAATGAACCTTTCAAACACATAACTGCGTGATATAAATCTCATTTTTGTTTATGTTTCAGCAAGTAAAGGTGTAATTGAAGTAACTATTCAAATGATGTTTTTTTGCACTATGTTTTAAACTTTCAGCGCTGTTAACGCTCGTTCAATCAAGGCTGATAGGTGCTTATACGAATATTATTCGCACAATAAAGCCAGTTTGGAGAAACTAGCAGTAAACTGAGGGGGGGTATATCGAGATAAAAAAACGCCACTCAATTTGAGTGGCGGTTGAATCATGTCAGCAAATAAACGCTGTAAATAAATTCCAATAATAGGGGTTGAACAAAACTGTTCGAGACAAGCTTATGGGTTAGTAACCGAAGCTTGTTGGGTAAGTAAAGCTGCTGGTATAAACAGAGCTGTTTAACCAAAATGCTGCACTTGGTAAACCTTTCATAACTATCACCTTCTAAATCAATTAAAACAGATTAAATACATTGATTTCTCGGTTCCCTGGAGGCGACAAATCGGACTCATCCTTTGAGCATTTTTTCTTCGCTATCGAAGTTGGTTACTAATATACCTCATGGAAATTTTATTACAACCATTAAAGTGATGAAGATCACAAAAAGTTCATAAACAGACTCAAACCAGACCTTTTATGTAATTTAATTACAAGAATATCAATTATTCATTGACCGTTTCGACACGACTTACGCCTATTAACCGGATTGGCTCATGATGTGATTATCGGTTCTGTGATAATGACTCGAGATTTACTCAGTGCTTTTACTACACCCAACTCGCGGTGAATGCTATTCTGCTCTTCTCTCATCAATAGGCCATCTGCGGGTTTTTGTTCTATTTATAGACAACATTACCTCGTCATGATCTGGCATTATTATTTTTAAGGAGTCATCCGTGTCTGAATTCCATTCTGAAATTAGCAACTTATCACCCGCTTCATTATGGCAGTTTTTCGATAAGATCTGTTCTATTCCACACCCTTCAAAGCATGAAGAAGCGTTAGCGCAATACATCGTCAACTGGGCAACCGAGCAAAATCTTGACGTTCGTCGAGATCCCACTGGCAACGTGTTTATCAAAAAGCCAGCCACGCCAGGAATGGAAAATAAGAAAGCTGTCGTACTTCAAGCCCATATCGATATGGTGCCACAGAAGAACGAAGACACCGACCATGACTTCGTTAAAGACCCAATCCAACCCTATATTGATGGTGAATGGGTAACGGCAAAAGGCACCACACTTGGGGCAGATAACGGCATTGGCATGGCATCTTGTCTTGCAGTTCTGGCATCGAAAGAGATCAAACATGGCCCTATCGAAGTGTTGTTGACCATTGATGAAGAAGCTGGCATGACTGGCGCTTTTGGTCTTGAGGCCGGTTGGCTAGACGGTGATATTCTGCTTAACACTGACTCAGAGCAAGAAGGCGAAGTCTACATGGGCTGTGCTGGTGGTATTGATGGGAAAATGTCCTTTACAATCACACGTGAGCCATTACCTGCAGGCTTTGTGACTCGTCAGCTGATCCTTAAAGGTTTGAAAGGCGGCCACTCAGGTTGTGATATCCATACCGGTCGCGGTAATGCCAACAAATTAGTCGCACGATTTTTAGCAGGCCATGCTCAAGAGCTCGATCTGCGCTTGATCGAATTCCGAGGTGGCAGTCTACGAAACGCCATCCCACGAGAAGCCTTTGTGACGGTTGCCGTCCCTGCACAAAACGAAGCTAAGCTGGCAGAACTCTTTGAGTTCTATACTTCGCTACTCAAATCGGAGCTTGGCAAGGTAGAGACGGACATTGTCTCTTTCAACCAAGCGCTTGAGAGCGATGATCAGGTGATTTCTATCGCGGATCAGCAACGCTTTATCGCCGCAATGAATGCCTGCCCTAACGGCGTCATTCGCATGAGTGATGAAATCGAAGGTGTCGTAGAAACGTCTTTGAATGTTGGTGTGATCACTACAGACAAGGATACGATCAACGTACTTTGCCTTGTTCGCTCATTGATTGACTCTGGTCGCCAACAAGTCGAAGGAATGCTGACTTCAGTGGCTGAACTTGCTGGCGCACAAATCGAGTTCTCGGGCGCATACCCTGGTTGGAAGCCTGATGCAGACTCGGAAATCATGGCCATTTTTCGTGATATGTATCAAGGCATCTATGGACACAAACCTAACATCATGGTCATCCATGCTGGTCTTGAATGTGGCCTATTTAAAGAGCCCTACCCAACGATGGATATGGTGTCGTTTGGCCCAACTATCAAGTTTCCTCATTCTCCGGATGAAAAAGTAAAAATTGATACTGTGTCTCTTTTCTGGGATCAGATGGTTGCCCTGCTTGAAGCCATCCCTGAAAAAGCTTAATTCACCGTTAACTTTGACTTAGAAAATCTTATCAATAAAGCCAGCGAATCTCGCTGGCTTTATCGTTATCGCCCCTTCTAAGGATAAATTTTATTTGTCGTAACGGTGATTTATTTTCGTTAGTCACTGATAAATAAGGCTGATACATTCGCCGACCTTGGAGCTTCTCAGGGGAAACCATCTTCTCCTCTTCAAGACTAGTGTGCGGTGTATTCCAATTGCTTACTGTAAAGAGTGCTATAGTCTCTTAGTACTTCTTCCAACTTCCCAAACTGAAATTGTTACTGTGATGAAAGAAAAAATCGTCGTTGGCTGGCGTGAAACCGTTAGCTTGCCAGAACTTGGCATTCATAAAATTAATGCAAAAATTGATACTGGGGCCAGAACTTCATGTTTGCATGCTTTCAAGGTAGAAACATTTGATAAAGACCATGCCTTGTGGGTACGCTTTTGGCTCCACCCAAATCAGCACGACACCGAAGTAGAAGTGGTATGTGAGGCTGCAGTGATTGACGAGCGTATTGTTCGCGACTCTGGTGGTCACGAAGAATCACGTTATGTGATCACATCGATGTTTTCGATCGGAGGTCAAAGTTGGCCAATTGAGATCACGCTGACAAACCGCGAAAATATGGCCTTTCGTATGCTGTTAGGACGCACTTCGATGCATCACCGCATCATGGTCGATCCTGTTGAATCATTTTTAATCCCTTTCGAGGAAAACAAGTCATGAAAATTGGTATTCTGTCACGCAACTCCAAGCTCTACTCAACCAAGCGCTTGATTGAAGCGGCGAAAGAACGCGGTCATGAAGTGAAAGTAATCGACGCACTACGATGCTACATGAACATCAACTCAGATAAACCTGAGATTCACTTTAAAGGTGAAGAGCTATCTGGCTTTGATGCAGTCATTCCTCGTATCGGGGCTTCCGTTACCTTTTACGGCACGGCTGTATTACGCCAGTTTGAAATGATGGGCGTTTACCCAGTCAATGAGTCGGTGGCAATTACACGCTCACGTGACAAGTTACGTTCAATGCAGTTGCTATCACGAAAAGGGGTCGGTATGCCGATCACCGGTTTTGCCAGCAAGCCCGATGACGTCAAAGACCTGCTCGATATGGTTGGTGGCGCGCCTGTGGTAATCAAACTTCTTGAAGGTACTCAAGGTATTGGTGTTGTCCTTGCAGAAACACGCAAAGCCGCTGAAAGTGTTGTCGAGGCCTTTATGGGTCTTAAAGCTAACATTATGGTTCAGGAATACATCAAGGAAGCTGGCGGTGCGGATATTCGTTGCTTTGTCATTGGCGACAAGGTGATAGCGGCAATGAAACGTCAAGGGGCAGAAGGTGAATTCCGCTCAAACTTGCACCGTGGTGGTAGCGCCTCTTTGGTAAAAATCACCCCAGAAGAACGTCGCACTGCGGCAGCGGCAGCCAAAATTATGGGCTTGAACGTCGCAGGTGTCGATCTACTGCGTTCTGCGCGCGGCCCATTAGTCATGGAAGTGAACTCATCTCCTGGTCTTGAAGGTATCGAGGCTGCTACTGGTAAAAATATCGCGGGAATGATTATTGAGTTCATCGAGAAGAATGCGGCAAGCAAAAGGACCAAAACTCGTGGCAAAGGCTAAGAAAAATAGCGCATTTGAATTTCTCGGCGAGTTTGTCTCGCCGGGAGAAAGAAAGGTCATTGAGTTAGAGGCGGCTAGGCTCTATACGCACTCACCGCTCTCTATCCCTGTCGAAATCATTAATGGTCACCAAGCGGGTCCGGTCCTTATGATCAACGCGGCCATCCATGGTGACGAACTCAACGGGGTAGAAATCGTACGCCAAATGATCGACACCATTGACCCCAGCAAGCTCAAAGGCACCTTGATCGCCGTGCCAATCGTCAACGTATTTGGCTTTATTCACAAATCTCGCTATCTCCCAGACAGACGAGATCTCAATCGTTGTTTCCCTGGCAGTGACAAAGGATCGCTTGCTTCACGCATGGCGCACACTTTTTTCTCTCAGGTTGCTAAACGGTGTGATTACATTATCGACCTGCATACGGGAGCGATTCATCGCACCAACTTGCCTCAAGTTCGTGCCGATTTAAGTAATCCAGAAACGCTGCGAATTGCTCAGGCTTTCGCAACGCCCGTGGTGATTGACTCGCCATTAAGAGAGGGCTCACTACGGAGCGAAGCTGAACGTCTCAATATACCAGTGCTGACGTATGAAGCAGGCGAAGCATTACGCTTTGAGCCCATCTGTATCAATGCTGGCTATTTAGGTGTCAAACGCGTTATGCAGGCGATTGGCATGTTACGCAAAAGCCGTAAGCGTCTGCCCACTTCGGTGATAGCCAAATCAACCAGTTGGTTACGTGCCGAAAGTAACGGCATTTTGCGTACCGTCGTTACCCTTGGCGAAAAAGTAACACGCGGTCAGGTGTTGGCCTATATTAGCGCCCCATTAGGACACAGTGAAATTGAGCTTAAAGCACGTAAGGGCGGGATTGTCATCGGGCAACAGACACTCCCCTTGGTCAACGAAGGAGACGCCATTTTCCACTTGGCGTATTTTGAACAAGACGACCAAGAGGTAGAACAAGTAGTTGAAGATTTTATCGGTGAAGTTTCTGATGCCGATCTTGAGCCACTCACAACCGGCCAAATTAATACCCCGTCATAAATCATATTAAGCCCGCTTATCGCGGGCTTAATCGTTATTGGGGCGCTTAATTAACCAAACGAGGCCCAAATGACGGTTGCCACTAACATCGGGCAGACAAACTTGACATAAACAGGCCATAGCTTGCCAAACCAGCCCTGAGAAAATTCCGGGCAGCCTTGCTCAAGTTCTTTGACTTTGGCTTGACGGCTCCACACCCAACCACCAAACAGACAAAACAGTAGCGCCGCGAGCGGTTGTAAATACTGAGTAGCGACCATCGCCACTAAGCCAAACAGCGCAGAAAAATTATAAACAATGACGATGCTAAACAAGGCAATGATAGCGCCAAGCACCCAGCTTGTGATGCTACGTTTGGTCTCAAAGCGTTCACTGACTAATGCCACTGGACACTCCAACATCGAGATAGAAGAGGTCAATGCGGCAATCGTTAACAACAAGAAGAACACGATCGCAAACAACTGCCCTAATAAGCCTAAGCTATCAAACATCAAAGGTAGAACGGTAAACACTAACGTATCTGAGCTCAAAAGTGAGCCGTCTTGCGCATAGATCTCGACGCCACTTTGCATTGCCACAAACATCGCAGGCATCACCACTAAGCCGGCAATAAAGGCCACCGCGGTATCCACCAAGGTGACATTCATCGCCATTTTTGGCAAATTCTCTTTTTTACTGAGATAAGAGCCGTAGATCAGCATCGAACAGCCGCCGATCGTCAACGAGAAAAAGCCTTGGCCCATGGCTGCTAAGATTAGCTTACGATCCATGACTTTCGTAAAGTCGGGGATCAAATAATGCTTTAGCCCCTCCATCGCACCATTCTGCGTCATGATGTAAACAAACAATAGCGCAAACAATACAAACAGAGCTGGCATCAAACGTGTCGACCATTTCTCGATCCCTTGTTTAACCCCACCTTGAACAATTAAGATCGTGAGCACATAAAAGATTACCGTACCGAATAAGTTGCGCTCAACGCTAAAGCCTTTAAACCAAACAGTGGCCGCTTCCATTCCCAGTACATCAGTCACAGCGCCAAACAAGAAGCATATTAGCCAGCCACCGACAATGCTATAAAACGCCAGAACCGCACTGGGCACACTAAGACCAACCCAACCTACCGCTGCACCTAATTTTTTGCCAATAGGGTTGTTGGTAAGTGAGCGCATACTATCAACTGGGTTTGCCTGCCCATGACGACCGATGGCCATTTCCACCACCAGCATTGGAAAGGCGACAATGAGAATCATCAGTAGGTAGACAAGCAAAAATGCCCCACCACCATTGCTCGCCGCCTGAGTTGGAAAGCCCCAAATATTGCCTAAACCAACCGCAGCTCCCGCTGCCGCTAATATAAATCCAAGACGTGAGCCAAAATGTTCACGTGTTTGAGCATTGTCACTCTGTGTCATACTACTTCAATCGCACTTACAAACTAGTTAGCTAGTACATTAAAGTAAAATGTTGTCGATAACAATAAACCTAGTGAATTCTGCAGCCTAGTTGGCTAAAGTTTAGCTTAAATGACTTGTAAATATTTTATGACACTACTGCTCATCGCTAACCTCAACTCGATTGCGGCCAAGCGATTTCGCTCGATACAGTGCTCTATCGGCCACTAGCAGAATATCTTGCTGCGCGACAAGGGTTTCGTCCCCCATATCAGCAACACCAACCGAGATAGTAATGTAGTCGCTAATGGGCGAATGCTCGTGGGCTAACTGCATTTTCACTATGGCGTGGCGCAGTTGCTCACCTTCATGATATACGTCAATCGGCTTGTTAGAACGCAACACCACACAGAATTCCTCACCGCCAAAGCGAGCGACAAACTTATCGCATTCACTGGGTGCTTGTTTTAGTTGCTTCGCCACCTTGCGCAACACCTCATCCCCTTCAATATGACCATAGTGATCGTTATAGGGTTTAAAGTAATCAATATCGACCAATATCACGCAAGCATAACCGTGATCCGCCTGTTCCAGTAGCTTTTGCCAATGCTTGTGCAAACTACGACGGTTGCCAACAGAAGTCAGGGAATCATGCTCAGCTAGCCACTCTAGTTCACGCTGATTGCTCTCTAGCTGGCGCAGAACATCATTGATACGCATAACAAAGTCACGGACCTCAAACGAGATAAAATGCTGCTCAGCCCCGACTGAGGCACCATATTGATGAGTAGACTCAAGTGCTTTGCGTGCCCGCTTCAAGGGTTGAATCATTAAATGCGCCACCGCCAAATTAAACACAAACATGAACACTGCAAAAGCAAGTACCGCAGAAAACTCACTCCAGGTGATAAAAGGGGGCAGTTTTATCGCATGTTGAATAATGATACAAACCGTCGGTTTATTCTGAAAATCGAGTTTTTCCAATACGCTGACATTAGGTTGCAAAGCGCGATTTGAGGTGAGGTTGCTCGGTTTCGCGATCACATCGACGTTAAGGCCAGTTGCCTGTTGCAAAGTAGCAATCACATCGGTGCCTATGGTTTTGATGAACATCATGTAACCTTGGGTACAGTTGTACCCTTCACTATTACAGACTCGACTGGTCGCGACTAAAGCAGGTTGACCGTTGATCACCATAAACTTGACATGAGGGGTAATGAAATCAGTCCGAGCACGTAAACTGTCAACTAACAGTGGGCCAAACTTATAACGTATATCATCATATGGGAGAGTTTTACGTGTTGTGTAGTCGTACAACTGCCCCCAGACTAAAGAGACTTGGGGATCAAAAATAAACACCCCACTGAGTTGGTTGGAAACAAAGGTGTGTGCATTAAGGCTATCTTGCAAAAACGATTCGTTTTGGTCGCGAATAAAATCACCGACGTCATCCCAGGCGGCATAATCCATCAAGACACTCGCCAGTTCAGACTTTTCTAGATCAAGCACCGTTTTAACCCGTTGCACTTCTTCTTGTTGGTGCGCGAGCGCCTTATCGACCTCGGCATCGTGTAACCAAAAGTAATGAAATAACAGGTAACCACAGACAAACACACTGGCCATGAACAGTGAGGCTAGAATGCTAAGGTGTTTTAGGGAGAGGTGAGATATATACATTTAACAAGGTAGCCATCTAATTGAGCACGAATTAAACACAATCAAGAATTAGTTGTCTAGATAAAGAGCGCGTTATGCGCCCTTTAGTTCGAAAAACTCAACAATCAAGCGGGTCTCAGCCGCGGTAATCTTAGATTGTAAAAATCTGATAATACTTCAACTGAGGCACTTTTTGATGCAGTTGCTGCTCTTGATCCGCCAATTGATCCAATGAATCACAAAACTCTGCGCTTTGCTCTTCTACTTGCTGGACGTGCTCCGCCAAGCGCTCGGATATTCGTTGCTTCAACTCACTCATCGCATTGGCCATTTCAGTCAAGTTCAAACCGCCTTCTGCTTTCATCTTTTCAGACATTGCATCAAACGCACTACTAATAAACTCTTCGTTAAATAACGCTTTAGCTTTATCGAAATCTTGAGCCCAGCTATCGGTTAATGTATCAAAGCTATCGGCCGGAAGGATAAGATCGCCTTCTTTGTAATAGCGCGACTCAATCTCAGCATAAAACTGTTGCATAGATTGCTTGACGCTTTCAAAGGCCTCTGGCGCATCAAAGCTTTGCGCTACATCGTCAACGATATCATTCGCAAGCGCCAAGCCCTCTTGTGCCATCTGTTTCGCCCGAGGAAGATACTCGTTGAGACTGTCACGATACTGGGCGATCGCTTGTTGCTGATCGCTATTAAGCTCAATGCGCTCACCATGGATAGTTAAAGTATTATCACTATCAACAACGGCCGTTTCTCCTCCAGCCTGCTGGATTTCCAACCGTTGTTCATTAAGGTGAATTTCATTTTTCAAATCAATGTTGCATTGAGCGGCAAACACCTGACTGGACACCAATAGTAGTGGTAACGTCACTAATTTCTTTTTCATCATCCTACCCTTTTTTTGCAACCCATAGCTTATCAGCTGCACATTAGCCATTGTCAGAAAATGGTTTCAATTTCATAGCAATAATCACTGCCAGCAATGTGATAGTGAATTTCATCACCAATCTGTTTCGATTTTAATACCTTTCCGAGTGGTGACTCAAAGGTAACTAACCTCACATCTTGATTGTCGAACCACACTTTCATCCCACCCGAACAAGGCGAGGTAAAAAACCAGCGGCGATGGTCTTGACTATCTAACAGCAATACCGCACAACCTAATGTTACTTGTTGTGGTGAGTCACACAGTGGTAATTGCGTGATAAGTGCAATCTCCTGCTCGCACTCTTGGACTCGCATCGCTTGTCCATGGGCGAGATAAGATGCCTCAAGCGCTAACGTATCGTATTTATGCTCTGGGACCGTCTCTTCATCCGTTGCCGATTCTAACGCGCGTTGGGCAGAACGCTGAGCAACATGCAACTTCTGTTGTAACAAGGTTAAGATTGTCTGACGCAGTTCCAACTTATTCATACTAAAATCATATTCCAACGCAGAAATTGTCTTTAGAATACCTGCCAATAGTGAATAAAAACAGTAGGAATAAATAGCTATGGGTGACGTATCTATCACACAACAGATCGAACACACGCTTAAGCACACCTTTGGTTTTGACCACCTTCGTCCTGGCCAGCAACAAGCGATTGAAACCATTTTAGCGGGTCGATCAAGTGCAGCAATTTTTCCTACTGGTTCTGGGAAATCACTCTGCTATCAATTACCTGCACTGATGCTTCCCCATCTTACGTTAGTGATTTCACCCTTATTGGCCTTGATGAAAGATCAATTGGCTTTTCTTCAACGCCATAATATATGCGCTGCCTCGATTGATTCGAGCCAAACTCGAGAACAAACCCAATCGGTGATGAATCAAGCCCGTAACGGTGAATTGAAGATCTTAATGATCTCGGTCGAACGGCTTAAGAATGAGCGATTTCGTCAATTTATTAAGCAAATTCCGATTTCATTGTTAGTGGTCGATGAAGCGCACTGTATTTCAGAGTGGGGACACAACTTTCGCCCTGACTACCTTAAACTTCCTCACTATCAACAAGAATTCGCAATCCCTCAATGTTTGTTGCTGACGGCGACCGCGACCAATGCCGTGATCGATGATATGCGCAACAAATTCTCCATCGCCGATCAAGATGTCGTCACAACTGGTTTTTATCGTGCCAATTTAGATTTGAGTGTTATTCCCTGTCGCGACGAGGAGAAGAATGAGGCTTTACTGAATGCCTTATCTCCTGGCGCAACTCAGCCCTCTATCGTCTACGTCACTTTGCAAAACAGTACCGAGTCATTGGCAAACATGCTACGCGAAGCGGGAATTAACGCTCAGGCTTACCATGCGGGGCTTGATTCTGATATTCGCCAACGCATCCAAGAGCAGTTCATGCGTGGCGACATTGATACTATCGTCGCTACCATTGCATTTGGTATGGGGGTGGATAAAGCCGATATTCGTCGTGTCATTCATTACGACTTACCCAAATCTATTGAAAACTATGCTCAAGAGATTGGTCGCGCTGGTCGTGATGGCCAACCTTCGCAATGCATCTTGCTCGGTAACAAAAGTGGCATCTGCACGTTGCAAAACTTTGTTTATGGCGACACACCAGAACCCAATGAAATTGCAGCAGTCATCGAGCAAGCGCAGTCTAATGCCCCCCAATGGGAAGTGGTGATATCTCGTCTTTCAAGCGAAACCAATATCCGCCAACTGCCACTGAAAACTCTGTTGGTTTATATGGAAATGTTCGCTTTGATTGCCGCCAAGTACAGCTACTTTGCCGACTATCGATTTAAGTTTATTCAAAATAAATCATTCATTATCGAACAGTTTGATCCTCAACGTAGTGATTTTGTGCGCGCTCTTTTTGATTGCTCAACTCAAGCTAAAGTCTGGTGTCAGGTCGATTTTGATGCGCTTTGGCAACATTTTTCTGGTGAAAGACAACGCGCCATCGCCGCACTCGATTATTTCAATGAAAAGGGTTGGATAGAGCTCGAAAGTAAGCTCATGACTGAAGTGTATCAAGTTAATCCAAGTGATCAGTCTGTCGAGCGGTTAACTCAACAGTTATGGGCTCTGTTTGATGAGAAAGAACGCAGCGATATTGAACGTATCGACAACCTATTAGCGCTGTTTGAATCTGACCAGTGTCTGAGTTTTAAGTTGGCGAGTTACTTTGGTGATACACAAGCACCAAAACTATGCGGCCATTGCAGTGTCTGTCGTGGTGAGGTCGCCACCCTGCCTCAATCCGTTGCACCAGATGCGACTGACGCGCAAATACAAGCTTGGCTTAATGAGTTACAGCAACGGGCTCAGCAGCCGCTTTCTAGAGCTTTACAAGCTAAATTTTTGTGTGGCATTGCGACGCCGATACTTGGCAAACTCAAAGCGCGCAGTTTGAGCGGCTTTGGCAAACTTGAAAGAACACCTTTTGCTCAGGTCACAGATTGGCTTGAACAACACCAAGTTAGTTAAAAGAAACTAAGCTGTTTGGCGAGTTCTTCTGGCTTGAGCATCACACTCAAGCCAAGTAATCGAATCTCACGTCCTTGCTGACGCTTTAATACATCATGCAGTAGCTGTTTGAAATCTTCCAACTCAAGACAAGGATGGATATGCTCAATCGTGGTCTGTTGGAAGTCAGCAAATTTGACCTTAATTCCCTGCTTAATGATTGCTTTATCGGGTGAAGATTTGCTCAAGCGTCGTTCCAGTTCAGGGTAAAGCTTACTCTCGATCACTTGCCAACATTGATCGTACGTGAAAATGTTGTGACTGAATGTTCGCTCAACGCCGACGGACTTACGCTCTCTTTCAACCACTACTGGTCGATGATCAATGCCATGACTTTTGTTCCACAGAGAGGCGCCCAAACGGCCAAACTGGAGTAAAAGGTCACGGTAATCACTCCGCTTGATATCGGCGCAGACATAAAACCCAGCTTGATGAAGCTTCTCTAAACTGACTTTACCTACACCGGGTATTTTTTCTAACGCTAGCTTATCGACCTCTTGCTGAACACGCTCTGGTGGGATCACATACTGGCCATTGGGCTTGTTCATATCTGACGCCACTTTGGCGAGAAACTTGACGGGTGCAACACCCGCTGAAGCGGTCAATTGCAACTCATTAAATATATCACGTCGAATGGCTTCAGCAATCAAGGTTGCTGACCCTTGGCATTGAGTTGCATCGGTGACATCAAGGTATGCTTCATCAAGCGACAGCGGCTCAATCAGCTCAGTGTAACGTGAAAATATCTCACGAATCTGTTTAGACACCTGCTGATAAACCTGCATACGTCCGGGGACAACAAGTAACTGGGGGCAAAGTTGCAGCGCCCGAGCGGTTGGCATCGCACTACGAATTCCATACTGACGTGCTTGATAGTTGCAGGTACTCAGTACCCCACGTTGCTTTTCGTGTCCACCGACAGCCAGTGGTCGATCGCGGTAGTTTGGGTTATCACGCATTTCAACCGCAGCGTAAAAGCAGTCCATATCAACGTGAATGATTTTATTTATACGCTCTGACATGCATTTAATTACCAGGGTACTGGTTAAAAATACAGTATAAGTAATATATCGGCCTCTGGAAACCGATATAAACCATCAAAAATTACCAACTGGCTATCGAGCCACTTTGCTTTTTAGTCTCGCAGCATCACATCCAACTGATCGACAGTTTCTGCCCAATCGGCATCTTCTTCTATCGCCTGCTTAAGAAATGCCGCTTGAGACTTACTCCAGAAGCTTGCCTCATGCAGTAATTCAGTATCTCGACGCTGTCGGTTTTGCGCAACAAACTGCTTAATCTCTTTGTCTGAACTTCCCAGTCCAAGTTGTTTAAACAACTGAGACATATCGTGTTGATATAACTCCATGCTACCTCCAAGAATGTACTTATGATGATGAGTATAGCTGACCTCAACTCATTATCATTAAAGCCATCGTGTTGTTTCAGGATTCCTTTATAAACTACCGTTAAAAAATAACCCGGACACTGCCGGGTTATAGAAAATCAACTTAACAAAAACAGACTATTAAGCAATTCTGTCTTTTTCCCAAGCTGCGAGCTTTTCTGCTCGCGCAGCTTCGCGTGCTTCACGCTTTTTACGTGCGTCACAAGGTTCTGGGCAGTTACAGACCTTTTCGATGCCAACGGCACCTAAGCCGCCACAACTGCCTTTTACTACTTTTTTCTGGATGATATAGCCGATTGACATTGCTGCAATCACTGCCATAAATACACCAAACGTAATCAGAAATGTACTCATAATAGGCTCACTCAGATTTAATTAATTCATGTATCGCTGATACGCCGACGACGCAAGCTCTTGATATCCATCGTCGGTTTTGACGATCATCAACACTGGGATATTGTTCTCTTCGGCTACCTTCATTCCTTGAACGTCACCCAACACCATCAAGCCGGTTGCAAGCCCATCCGCTGTCATTGAAGACTTATCCAAAACGGTCACAGACACCACTTTGTTGTTAATTGGCTTGCCTGTTTTAGGGTCAATGATGTGAGAATAACGCACACCATCATGCTCGAAATAGTTACGGTAGTCACCAGAAGTCGCAATGGCCATGTCGCCAGGCTCAATAATTTCTTGAATCGCTCGTTCTTCAACCGAAGGCTTTTCAATCGCTATACGCCAAGCAACACCCTCACGATTGACGCCTTTGAGGCGCATCTCGCCTCCAACCTCTACCATATAGTTTAGGATACCTTGCGACTGAATGTAATCAGCGACTACATCAACACCCCAGCCTTTGGCGATCGTTGAAAGATCGACGTAAAGATTTGGAATGTCTTTACGTAACATGTTGCCTTCAACCGTTAGGTGATGAATACCCGTTATCGCTCGACGCTCACTTAGTTCGGCGTCAGTTGGAACGATCTCTGGACGCCCTTCGGGTCCAAAGCCCCACAAGTTAACTAGTGGGCCTACCGTCACATCTAAAGCACCTAAAGTCAGACCGTTTAAACGCAGCGCTTCTTTCACGACGGTGGCGGTTTGCGGCGACACTTCAAACGCAGCCGAAGCATCACTTTGATTAAACAGGCTCAGTTCTGAATCTTTACGATAAGTCGACATCTGATCGTTCACTTGTTCGAGAAGACGATCGATCTCTTCTTGCAGCAGCTCCGCAGAGGGCTGTCCCTGTGCGGTAATATATTTGATGTTGTAAGTCGTGCCCATCGTTGGGCCGCTTAGGTGGATTTGTTCAATCGGTTTTTCACAACCGGCTAGAACCAATAAAGAAGCAAATGCAACAAGCCACTTTTTCACTTGTTAGACTCCTGTAATTTGAGGAACGGGAATAGCGCATACGTCTGTATCGAACGCATCGACTATTACCATTCTTAGAAAAAACAATGGCTGACTAATAAGCAGTCAGCCATCTTATATATGCAATTTCAAGTAGTTGGAGTTGTAGCAAGGCGGCAAATAAACCCAAGCCTATGAGCATAGATCTTCTATGCAATTAGGTTGGGTTTATGAAGCCAACGACGCTACAGCTTCAAATACACTGAAGTTTAGCCGCCGAAGTCATCCAGTAGGATGTTTTCGTCTTCTACACCAAGATCTTTGAGCATACCAATAACGGCAGCATTCATCATCGGTGGACCACACATGTAGTATTCACAATCTTCAGGCGCTTCATGGTCCTTCAGGTAGTTTTCGTACAATACGTTGTGGATGAAACCGGTGTAACCATCCCAGTTATCTTCTGGCATTGGATCAGACAGAGCACAGTGCCAAACGAAGTTGTCGTTTTCTGCTTGTAGGCCGTCGAAATCTTCTACATAGAACATTTCACGCTTAGAACGTGCACCGTACCAGAAAGACATCTTACGTTGAGACTTAAGACGCTTTAGTTGGTCGAAGATGTGTGAACGCATCGGCGCCATACCAGCACCACCACCAACAAAGACCATTTCGTTGTCTGTATCTTTAGCGAAGAACTCACCAAATGGACCAGAAATCGTACACTTATCGCCTTCTTTCAGCGACCAGATGTATGAAGACATGATACCAGGTGGTACGTCAGGATTATTAGGCGGCGGCGTAGCAATACGCACGTTTAGCATAATAATGCCTTCTTCTTCTGGGTAGTTCGCCATAGAGTAAGCACGGATCGTCTCTTCGTTGACCTTAGACTCGTAACGGAAAAGATTGAATTTATCCCAATCTCCACGGTACTCCTCAGGTACATCGAAGTCAGCGTATTTAACATGGTGAGCAGGTGCTTCAATCTGGATGTAACCACCGGCACGGAAAGGTACGGTTTCGCCATCAGGAATTTGTAGCTTAAGCTCTTTGATGAATGTCGCTTGGTTATCGTTAGAGATAACGGTACATTCCCACTTTTTAACGCCAAAGATCTCTTCAGGAAGCTCGATATCCATGTCAGTTTTCATTGCAACCTGACACGCTAGACGCTCACCTTCACGCGCTTCACCTTTAGTAATATGGTCAAGCTCGGTCGGTAGAATGTCACCACCACCTGATTTAATTTTTACGCGACACTGACCACAAGAGCCACCGCCACCACAGGCAGAAGAAACAAATACACCCGCGCCAGCAAGTGCGCTAAGTAGTTTACCACCTGGTTGTGTAACGATCGCCAGTTCAGGGTCACCGTTCACAGAAATTGTAATGTCACCTGTTGGTACAAGCTTAGACTTAGCGAAAAGAATCACTAGTACTAGCGCCAGTACGATCAGAGTAAACATCACGACACCAAGAATAATGTCCATTGACTATTCCTTTATTGTTGCGGTTTACCCGACTTACAGTTGAACACCAGAGAAAGACATAAAGCCTAACGCCATTAAACCTACCGTGATAAACGTAATACCTAGACCACGTAGACCCGGAGGTACGTCAGAGTACTTCATCTTCTCACGGATACCTGCAAGAGCAACGATTGCTAACATCCAGCCCACACCTGAGCCGAAACCGTAAACAACCGATTCAGCAAAGTTGTAGTCACGCTGTACCATGAAAGATACACCACCGAAGATTGCACAGTTTACCGTGATCAACGGAAGGAAGATGCCTAGCGCGTTGTACAGAGGTGGGAAGAAACGGTCAAGAACCATCTCTAGAATCTGTACAAGTGCTGCGATTACACCGATGAAGGTGATGAAGTTTAGGAAGCTAAGATCGACACCTTCAACTAAAGCATTTTCTCGTAGTACTAGGTTGTAAACTAAATTGTTTACTGGAACGGCGATGGTTAGAACAACCACAACTGCAACACCTAGACCAAAAGAGGTCTTTACTTTCTTAGATACGGCAAGAAACGTACACATACCCAAGAAGAAAGACAAAGCCATGTTTTCGATGAAAATCGATTTAACTAACAGACTAATGTAATGTTCCATGACGTCCTTACTCCTTCGCTTCTACTTGTTCTGGTTTCAGAATACGGATTACCCAGATTAAGAAGCCGATTAGGAAGAATGCAGATGGCGCAAGTAGCATCAAGCCGTTTGGCTGATACCAACCACCATTGCTCACTAGAGGTAATACTTCTAGGCCAAATAATTTGCCCGAACCAAATAGTTCACGGAAGAAACCAACAGTGATAAGAACGAAACCGTAACCAAGACCGTTACCAATACCATCAATTAACGAAGGCACTGGTGCCGACTTCATCGCGAAAGCTTCAGCGCGGCCCATAACGATACAGTTAGTGATGATTAGGCCGACGAATACCGATAGCTGCTTAGAGATATCGTATAGGTAGGCTTTTAGCACTTGGTCTACCACGATTACTAGTGATGCGATAATTGCCATCTGAACGATGATACGCACGCTGTTAGGAATGTGGTTACGGATTAATGATACCGAGAAGTTAGACAGAGCAGTTACAAAGGTTACTGCCAGCGTCATAACAAACGCAGTCTCTAGTTTGGTGGTCACTGCCAACGCAGAACATACACCAAGAACTTGTAGCGCGATTGGGTTGTTGTCCAATACTGGCGCTAGAATGCTCTTTTTAACATTTTGTGCACTAGACATTAGTTCAGACCTCCGTCACGAACTTTTGCTAGGAATGGACCAAAGCCCATGTCACCTAACCAGAAGTCAAATGTGTTTTGAACACCGTTACTAGTTAGTGTCGCACCTGAAAGGCCGTCAACACCGTGTTCAGAGCCTGCTGGAGCACCACCTTTAACCACTTTGATTGCTGGTTTATGGTTGTCATCAAACAGTTTTTTACCCACGAACTGATCACGCCAAGATGGGTTTTCAACTTCACCACCCAATCCTGGTGTTTCACCTTGCTCGTAGTAAGTGATCGCTGACACTGTATTACCGTCGGTTTCAACCGCGACAAACGCGTACATCATTGACCAAAGCCCTTTACCATGTACAGGTAAGATAACTTTCTGAACGTCATCTTGATCTTTAACTAGGTAAACAACGGCAGTGTTTGCACGACGACGAATGTCAGCCTTGTCTTCATCTGCAGGCAGAGCGATAGAAAGGTTATCCTTTTTAGCCGCATCGCGCTGATCAAACTCAGACGCACTCGAACCATTGGCAGCTGTTTCAACAAAGCTACCCGTTTCGAGATCGACCAGTCGAGGTTCGATGTATTGTGCAAACAGCTCAGGTACTTTTTGACCTTTCACTTCAATGCCTGCCACTTCGACGATCTTAGATTGTTTATCTAGTACCGCGTTAGCTTTTTGCTTATCGCGTAGACCGACTGCTGCTGTTGATACGATGATTGAACATACTAGGCTCAATCCGATAACAACACCCAGCGTCTTTTTAATGCTGTCGTTATTACTTGCCATAGCGTGCTAGTCTCCGCTTGATGTTCTTCTCGATGACGATGTGGTCGAACAGAGGTGCAAACAGGTTCGCAAATAGAATCGCCAGCATCATACCTTCTGGGTAGGCTGGGTTAACTACACGAATCAAGACACACATTGCGCCGATTAGCGCGCCGTACCACCACTTACCTTTATTGGTAAATGAAGCCGATACAGGGTCTGTCGCCATAAAGAACATACCGAATGCAAAGCCACCAAGAACAAGGTGCCAATGCCATGGCATGTTGAACATTGGGTTGGTATCTGAACCGACCACATTGAACAGCGTTGCTGTCACGATCATACCGATCATTACACCAGCAATGATGCGCCATGATGCGATTCTCATGTAGACGATCATCGCAGCGCCAATCATCAGAGCAAGCGTTGATACTTCACCGATAGAACCTGGGATATTACCGATGAATGCGTCCATCCAAGTAATAGGAGCACCAGAAACCATGTTCATTAGCGCGCCGTTACCACCTTGAGCCCATTGACTAAGTGCAGTTGCACCAGAGAAGCCATCTGCTGCAGTCCAAACAACATCACCCGAGATTTGCGCTGGGTATGCGAAGAATAGGAATGCACGGCCAGCCAAAGCTGGGTTAAGGAAGTTACGACCAGTACCACCAAAGATTTCTTTGGCAACAACCACACCAAAGGTAATACCTAGTGCTGCTTGCCATAGAGGAAGAGTCGGTGGAACAATCAGTGCAAACAGAATGGAAGTAACGAAGAAACCTTCGTTTACTTCATGCTTACGCACCATACAGAACAGTACTTCCCAGAAGCCACCAACGATAAATACCGTTGCATAAATTGGCAGGAAGTAAGTCGCACCAAGTAATAGCTTACTGCCGACCCCCGCATCTGCAGCAATCGTACCGCCGAACATTTCAGTCAGCCAGTAGTGCCAATTACCTGCAACAACCGTTGCTAATTGGTCAGCTGAATGCATGTGGGTGAGTGCTGCGATAGCTTGGCCACCCGCGTTGTACATACCCCAGAACATTGCTGGGAATACTGCGAACCAAACCATGATCATGATGCGTTTTAAATCAACACTATCACGAACGTGTGAGCTTTTCTTTGTCACTAGACCTGGCGTGTAGAACAGCGTTGCTGCTGCTTCGTACAGGGCAAACCACTTTTCGTGTTTGCCACCAGGTTCAAAGTGATGCTCGATGTCTTCAAGAAACTTTTTAAGCGCCATGAAAATTACCCTTCCTTCTCGATTTTATCTAGGCATTCACGAAGGAGTTCACCGTACTCGTATTTACCTGGACAAACAAAGGTGCACAACGCTACGTCGTCTTCATCTAGCTCTAGGGCACCCAGTGTTTGCGCACTGTCGGAGTCACCTGCACATAGATCGCGAAGCAGCAATGTTGGCTCCATATCTAAAGGCATTACGCGCTCGTAGTTGCCAATTGGAACCATCGAACGGTCACTACCATTGGTCGTGGTTGTCATGTTAAACAGCTGACCTTTGAAGACATGACCAAGGAATGAGCGAGTGACAGAGAACTTGTTCTTACCAGGCATCGCCCAGCCAAACAGCTCTTTCTCACGGCCTTCACGTAATACAGAGATCTGCACGTGGTAACGACCTAGGTATGCGTGAGGACCCGTTGCATGAGTACCTGATAGTACCGAACCGGAAATCACACGAACTTCACCTGGCATTAGCTCGTTGTCCGTAATGTCATCTAGGCTAGCACCTAGTGACGTACGAACTAAACGAGGGTTATTCACAACAGGGCCTGCCAGAGAGATAACACGATCAGTGTATAGCTCACCAGTTAGGAATAACTGACCAAACGCAATCACGTCTTGGTAGTTAATGCTCCACGCCACATTCTCTATATTCACTGGATACAGGAAATGCATGTGGGTACCAGCAAGGCCTGCTGGGTGAGGGCCATCAAAAACGTGCTCTTCAACATTAGGTTGAGAAGAACGAGGAAGACTTGTACCAGATTTACAAACGTAAACCTTGCCATCAGTCAAAGTTGAAAGTACATCCAAACCAGCGACAAACGCTTCTTGTTGCTCATTAATGATCAACTCAGGCTGTGCTGCTAACGGATTGGTATCCATCGCAGTGACAAAAATTGCCTTAGTAGAAGACTCGATTGCTGGAACCTTGCTGAACGGACGAGTACGTAAAGCGGTCCAAAGGCCAGAATCAACCAGCTGAGTCGTTACCGTGTTACGGTCTAGACTTGCTAGTTGGCCAGCTTCGAACTTATCAAACGTTACCTGCTCTTCGCCTGACACTTCAATCACAACAGATTGAAGGACACGCTTAGCGCCACGGTTAACTTCGATCACTTTACCAGCTGCCGGTGAAGTAAATTTCACCCCAGGGTTCTTCTTGTCTTCAAAAAGAATCTGAGCTTTTTTTACTTCATCGCCTACGCGGACATGCATGGTTGGACGCATGCCGACGTACTCTTCGCCAAGCAAGGCGACTTTTTTGATGGTTTTACCATCATTAATCACCTGGGATGGAGTTCCTGCCACTGGCAGATCCAACCCTTTCTTTATTGTAATCATACGCACTTGCACTACTTTTATCGGGAAAAAGATTCTTTAATTGCGTAACTTTTAGACACGACACTAGTGTCCGGTTTTGGTGATGTTTAAAACACCAAAATCGCAACATCCTATTAAAAACCTCGCTACAGGAAGTCAGCGAGATTTATCAGGTGCGATAGTCTATCATCTTTTTAGATTTGGATGCCATGATGAATGACAGAGTAAAGCGTGATATTTGGAAGTAATTGAGTTTAAAAGGCTAAGGAATAGTCATAACTTTGAGCCACCGCACAAACCGAGATATTGGCGAAATTGGGCAGAAAAAACATTCATTCACACACTGAAATATTTTGTTTTAAAAACAATTACTGTGCCAATTTGTTTCTAGCTTGTTAATACTTACTGATAGTAAGGATAAAGGGCAATATTGCCCTTTATAACGCGATGATCACTTAGATCCACCCAAACACATCGGACTGTCCGGCGCAATGCCCTGCTGCTCTTGCCACTCTTTTACCGTATAAGCGTGAATCGAAAGTGCATGGATATGATTCGACAATTCATCTGCAAGCGTCTGATTGATTTGACGGTGACGTGCGATTAAACGCATCCCTTCAAAATTGTCACTGACCACCACAACTTTAAAATGGCTTTCAGACCCCGCGGGCACATTGTGCATGTAGCTTTCATTAACCACATTCAAATGCGCAGGTTCAAAGCTATGTTGGAGTTTGCTTTCTATTACTTCTTGCAGCATCTTGCTTCACCATCAGATATAAACAATAGAGTAAACTCGATAATAATCTCGATAAGCACAAAGCTAAAGGTTTTAGTTTTCACATGCAGTTGCTTTTGCGACAATCGCGCCATTACGGATCACCTGAATCCCACTATTATAACGAAAACTGAGTTCGTATTATGAAAACTGAGTTAGCGCTCCACGAGCGTACCCTCTCGCTACATCGATACCCCAAGCGAAATAATGAAACGCTTCAGGCTTGGGACGCGGGCGATGAGTACCTTATCAATCACGTCGAGGCAATGAACCTCGACACGCCAAAGCACATTGTTATTCTTAATGACAACTTCGGTGCTCTGAGCTGCTGGTTTAGTCACCAACACCGCATTACCATGATGAGCGACTCTTATATTGCTCATCAAGCAGCCAAAGCAAATTTAGCACTGAATGATGGCCCAGAGATCACATTGGTAACGACCATGGATCCTATCCCTCATGATGCTGACTTAGTACTGATGCAATTACCCAAAAACAATCGTCATTTAGTGTGGCAACTTAGTCAGCTACACTCTGGATTGAAAGCGTCAGTCCCGATTATCGCGGTCAATAAAGCCAAGGAAATTCATAGTTCTACCCTTAAACTGTTTGAAAAACACCTTGGTGAAACCAAAACGTCATTGGCGTGGAAAAAACACCGCCTAGTCTTTAGCTATGCCACTCATGAGCAACCGACGCCTGTCAGTGCCGATACCCGTTGGCAAGTCGATAACGAAAATATCGAACTCAACAACTTACCCAATGTCTACTCGGGAGAGAGCTTAGATTTAGGCGCACGTTTTATGCTCCAGCACCTGCCGCAAAGCCCTCATTTACAACATGTGTTAGATTTGGGCTGTGGCAATGGCGTATTGTCGGTTAAGCTGGGAAAACTCAACCCACAGATCAAAATCACCTGTGTTGATGAGAGTTTTATGGCGGTCGAGTCGGCTCGCCAAAACCTAAAGTCAAACCTTGGTGATGAGCGCGATATCACCTGCATCGCCAATAATTGCTTAGACGGTATGGTGGCACAAGACATCGACTTAATTGTCTGTAATCCACCCTTCCACCAGCAGCAAGCCATTACTGATCACATCGCTTGGCAGATGTTCTGTGATGCAAAGCAAATTCTTACCTCTGGTGGGCAATTATTAGTTATCGGTAACCGCCACCTCGGCTACGATGGAAAGTTAGCAAGACTGTTTGGTAAGTCGAAGATCAAGGTTGCTGCGTCGAACAATAAATTTGTTATTTTACAAGCGACTAAATAGTCCACTATTATCTGTCTGAACATTTGAAAGCTCTCAGAGATACCAAAGAAAGGAAATTGTAATGAGAAAACTGGTTCTAGCCGCTTCAATGGCATTACTCGCAGCGTGTTCAGCGCCGCAACATGAGCAAATTAGCTTTATGCCAAAGGCTGTACTGAGCAATAGCGATTTAGTTCAAGATGCGGCCTTTACCCTAACAAGTAAAGATGTTCGTTCCGCACAATATGTTGCTCTAGTCGACAGTGGTCGCTCTAATATCGAGCCGATTCACTCCAAGCAAAATGTTCGAATTTCGATTGAAAACGCACTGTTGGAACAATTCCAATCCCAAGGTTTCCGCAGCACAGTTAACAGTGAAAACTCACTGCAAGTTGAGGTTCAAGAAGCACTGGTTTCTGTTAAGCATACGGTCATGGAAAACGAGATGGACGGTAAAGTCGTACTCGAGATCACCGCTGAAACGCCGCAGGGGAAATTGACCAAGACTTACACTGGCACAGCAAAGCGTACTGGTGCACTTAGTGCCTCTAATGAAGAGATTGAGACCGTGCTCAATGACGTCATTAACTTAGTCATGCAAGAAATTGCCAATGACCGCGAGCTACAAAACTACATGCAGGAGCGTTTCTAATGTGGAAAACGGCCATCGCCTCACTTGCGCTCGTCACTAGCGTTGCGTTTGCAGGACCGAAAGTCGCTTTTGAAACCAATCTTGGTTCGTTTACGGTTGAACTTAACCAAGAGAAAGCACCTGTAACGGTCGCCAACTTCATTAAATATGTTGAAGATGGCAGCTATGTCGGTTCTCAGTTCCATCGTGTTATTCCTGGCTTTATGGCTCAAGGTGGTGGTTTTGATAAAAACATGCAGTCACTACCGACATATTCGCCAATCAAGAACGAAGCAGCGAATGGACTAAAAAACGCTACAGCAACCGTTGCCATGGCGAGAACCAATAACCCAGATTCAGCAACTCGACAGTTCTTCATCAACTTCGCTGACAACAGCTTCTTGGACTACGATCAACGTCCACCTGGTTATGCGGTTTTTGGCAAGGTCACTCAAGGATTTGATGTCATTCAAAATATGGGACAACAACCCACTCAGTCCGTTGGACGCTATCGTGACGTCCCTGTCACCCCCATCATTATAACCAAAGCGACACTTCTAAAATAACGGCTAAGGCTCTACCCACAGTGGTTAGAGCCTTAATTTTCTTGCTGCCCCAATTTCAAACAAGGAATAGAGTATGTCCTCTGACTCTACATCGATGTCTTGGCTAGAGACTATTCGCAGTTACATGGATAGACGCCTCATGTGGGTGTTTATGCTCGGCTGCTCCAGTGGTTTTCCGTGGGTGTTGATCGGATCCAATATGTCAGGCTGGCTGAAAGACGCGGGGTTAACTCGCGCGGCGATTGGCTATTTCGGCAGTGTATTTGCTGTTTATGCGATTAACTTTCTTTGGGCGCCATTAGTTGACCGTGTCAAGCTCCCTGTTTTACACCGCTTACTTGGTCAACGTAGAAGCTGGATTTTCCTCTGTCAGTCACTGGTACTGGTCTGCACACTCTTTATTGCCGGAGTCAACCCGGCAGAGAATCTGATGCTGACCTCGATGTTTGCACTGGGCATCGCCACCGCATCAGCGACGCAAGACATTGCCATTGACGCTTATCGTATCGACACTTTCCCTAAGTCAGAATCTTCGAAGCTGCCGCAAGCTTCTGCAATGGCCGTGATCGGTTGGTGGACAGGTTACTCTGTGCCAGGTTATCTGGCGTTTATTAATGCGGATGCGATTGGGTGGAATGGTGTTTATTACGGCATGGCCGCGATCGTCGCTCTGCTGATGCTGTTTACTCTGTTAGTTGGAGAACCCGTCACCAAGCGCGACTCACTCCAAGCTGCCGCAGAACAACGTCATACCCAAGTGGTAGGTAATAAGGCAATTGCTTGGCTAACGGTTACCGTGGTCGAACCCTTTTTAGACTTCTTTAAACAAAATGGCGTGCGCGTTGCTTTAACACTGCTGTTATTCGTGTTCTTGTTTAAAATTGGCGAAGCCTTCTTAGGGCGAATGTCTATCGCTTTCTATAAAGATATCGGTTTCTCCAACGAACAAATCGGCTACTACTCTAAATTGATTGGCTGGGGCCTGACTATTTTGTTTACCTTAGTTGGCAGTATGGTCAATGTGAAATTTGGAATCATTCGCGGCCTAATGATTGGTGGTATCGCAATGGCTTCAAGTAACTTAATGTTCGCTTGGATAGCCAACGTCGGGCCAAATGAATACTTATTCTTGGCTACTCTGGCCGTGGACAACTTCACCTCGGCGTTTTCAACCGTGGCGTTTGTTTCGTTCTTAACGGTCGTCACCGGGCAAGCTTTCTCTGCCACCCAGTACGCTTTACTCGCCTCACTCGGAAACTTCGGCCGGACTACCTTAGCCTCTTTTTCCGGAGAATTAGTCGACTACCTCAATGATTGGTCGACCTTCTTTATTGTCACAGCGGTGATGGTTATTCCAAGCTTGATCATGCTCTACTCACTGCGCCATTACTTTGCAGACATTCTTAATAATGCCAGGAAAAGGGACGAGAAAGAGTCACAGACGGAAGGATAAACAACAAAGGCTTGGTCAATTACCAAGCCTTTATTCTATCTTCGTTGCAGGTTTAAATAAGACCTAGCGATTAAGGGTACAATCCCTTGCCAAACAGATTAAACACTCTGGCAACGCCTTGGGTGAAAATCATCGGTTCGGTGAGAACGGTTAAGCATAGACAATCTTCGCCGACTTTGGTGCTTGGGCTATGCTTGATCGATGCGTCTTTTAATAGGAAGTCACCCACTTCGTAGTGACCATCTTCGTCACTAAAGCCGCCGTGCAGCACCAAAGTTGATTCTAAACCTTTATGGGTGTGCTGAGGGATCGACACATTTTCAGTAATGTACATCAAACTGACACGAGCATCATTTGAAATATCGACTGACGCACTGAACACCTTACCGCCGTAACTTTTCCACTCTCCCACTTGGTCACGAAAGCGCGACAAAGAAAGCGGCAAACGGAACGACTTCCCATTTACTTCAATATAAGTTGGCTGTCTTTGCGGACGAAACGGCTTATCGTTTTGTTCCAGTGATACAATTTGATTGAACATATCATCAAAATTGTCTTGAGAAGGCACTGGAGCTGCAAAAAGGGCCTCGCCACACTCTGCTTCAAACAGCGCTACTTCTCGCTGGCATTGTGGACAACCTTCAATATGCGTTGCAACCGTAAAGGCACTCACGTCATCCAGGGTACCTTGCGCATAAGCTTGAAGAAGTTCGGCTTGTGGATGAAAACTCATAATTTATCTACCTCTATGGTATTGCGTAACTTTTCCACGGCCAAACGCAAACGTGATTTGACAGTGCCGAGCGGAATATCGAACATGTCCGCTACCTGTTGATGAGGGAGCTCTTCTAGGTAAACAGCTTGAACGACTTTCCTTTGTGCATCAGGCAGCAAATCGAGATATTTAACGATCTGCTGTTTAAGCATCTCTGTTTCAGGAGAATAATGTTCAACCATGTCTGGCGGACAATAATCGTTTGGCCAAATATCTTCAGAGTGGATGTGCATTTCTCTGCCCTTCTGCTTTCTCAAAGTGTCAAAACAGAGGTTTCGCGCAATCGTGTAGATCCAAGTCGATAACGAACTTTTACTGCCGTCAAATAACGTACTCTTTTGCCACACTGTCGCCAGTGCGTCTTGGACTATCTCCAACGCCACTTGTTCATTGCCCATGTGACGGTAAGCGAACTGTTTTAATCGGGGAGAAAAGTGAGTAAAAACCAACGCAAACGCCTGTTTGTCTTTCTGTTTCACTTTTTCCATACACGAAGCCCAGTCTGCTTTTTTAAAAGCTTGGGTGTCTATTTCGGCCATCTCGATATCCTTAATGGGAGCCCTCTATCCATTGTATACGATGCTGAGCACTAACCGATCACTGAACCTGAGTATTATTCAATGTTCGTTTTAAAAATTCGATCGCTCCACTGCAATCGGCCTGAGTAACCAATGAGTCAAACTTTTGATTACTCATAGGTAAAATCTCTAACCACCGCTGGGTGACCCAACTAGCATCATCAAAAAAACGTTGCTGGTAAAGTTCGCCCAAGTCTGGAAATTGTTGATAGATTTTGGCTAGCCCCTGACTCAAAGGTTCAGCTTGGTAATCCAAGCTAGTCACATCCCAGTTAGAAAGTGACTCGACGCGCGCCAATCTCAGCCCATCGTATTCGACTCTGACCCGCTGAATTCGAAACTTTTTTAATCCCGTGACTGAAATACCCAACAGCCCATCATCCAAAGATTCGAAGTCGGTAATTTTCACTAATGTACCGACCGCTGACAATTCGCCGCTTGATTTGGCTTGTGCAGGGTCAAACAGACAGATACCGAAGCAACCATCGGATTTGAGTGCTTGCGAGATCAGGCGCTTGTACCTTGGTTCAAAGATACGCAGACGCATTTTCCCTTCAGGCAAAACGACCGAACTAAGTGGGAACAACATAATTTCAGGCATAAATGACAACTCCTAAACTGCTTGGTAACAATTACGTTACCTCGCTGCAAAGCGATCATTTACGGATTCTGTTGGTTATTAGACAAACGCCAAATTAAAGGGCGATCGATTGCGTAATCGATACCTTTGTCATTTTTTGTGCAACGAAATGAAAGTTCCGCTACATCTGATTTTTTTACTTGTTAATGAGATATGGATCACCTGTTTTATGTTTTTTTAGCACTGTTGCACATGGAATTTGAGATAAATATCGATATTATTCGCCTCAACAAAGCGCAACGGAGATTGCGCTACTAAGTAAATATCTCATCAATATTTAAGTTAACAAACATAGAGAGTTTCCATTATGCGTAAATCACTTTTAGCTCTAGGCATTATCGCAGCAGCAGCTGCAGTTCCAGCTCAAGCAGATTACCTGTACGGTTGGGGCGACGTAAGCGTGAACTACCTTGACTGGTCTCAAGGTACTGAAGATCGCAACGGTGGTTACAAAAATGACTTCATGTTCTTAGAGCTAGAAGGTGGCGCT
This sequence comes from Vibrio pacinii DSM 19139, assembly GCF_000711795.1. GTDB lineage: Bacteria > Pseudomonadota > Gammaproteobacteria > Enterobacterales > Vibrionaceae > Vibrio > Vibrio pacinii. The sequence continues at coordinate 80,905 of NZ_JONH01000010.1, forward strand.
GGCTTCACTTGGGGTGAGCTGTACGGTTTTGCTGATTTCGAATTCCAAGACAGCACTCCAGGTGGCGACAGCGCTATGGCAATGTCGACTAAAGGCTCTATCGCAGTAAAAACTGGTGTTAAAGAACTGCGTTTCTACGCACAAACCTACTCGACAGAGAACCAAGGTTTCCACGCACGCAACACAGTTGCTGGTCTTTCTTACAACTTGTCTGGTGACAACTGGTTCTTCAACCCATGGGTTGGTTTCCACTACACAAACACTGTTGGCTTTGCTGACATGAACGGCGGAATGGCTGGTTGGGTTGGTGGCTACAACTTTAAACTGGGCGAGCAAAACTTCAGCATCACCAACTGGCACGAAACTGAATTTGCACGTAAAGACGCTTACCTAGTAACCAATGGTGAAACCGATGACCTATCTTACAACGGTGCCCTAGCATTCTGGTGGAAGTCTCAGTCTAACGTTGATCTCGGTATTCAATACCGCTACGCACACAACAAACTAGGCCAAGCGAAAACAGACAACGCGGTTATCTACACCGTGAAGTACAACTTCTAAGTTTCGATTGTATAAATTGTCAAAATGGCACCTTCGGGTGCCATTTTTATTTGCTTTCCTGTTAGCGCTCATTATCCTTGCTGAAAATAGTTTGCTAGGTGAGTAAAGCGTGAATATTGTTATTCTTGGTCCGGGTGCCATCGGTGCACTTTGGGCAACACACTTTCACCATGCTGGCCATAAGGTGTCAGTCTGGTCAACATCAAAGGCCAGTGAGCTTGTAATTACTCTTGATAACCGGCCCAGTATTCCCTTCCTCAATTGCGACCTTTTATCCGTTCAACAGGCCGATCTCATTTTAGTGACAGTCAAAGCGTGGCAAGTCGAGAAAGCTCTAACTCCGCTGCAAGACGACATCAATGCCGATACCATAATTATGTTGATGCATAATGGCATGGGCAGTGCAGAAGCCACCGCCAAACGCTTTGCGGCCAACCCTCTCATACTTGCGACCACCACTCATGGCGCTTATAAACCGGAACCATTACGCGTTCTCCATACTGGTCAAGGTCAAACCCACATTGGCGGTTACAATTCAACAGGCAAGCAGTGCCAGTTTTTAGCTGACGTGATGGATCACGCGTTACCTCGGGTGGTATGGAACAATACTATCGAACAGGCGTTGTGGACCAAGCTTGCTATCAACTGTGCGATTAACCCTTTGACCGCCATTGAGCAAATTACCAATGGCGAGTTAAGCCATCCACACTATCAAGCACAGCTTGCCGCGTTGCTCGATGAAGTGTGCCAAGTGTTGGATGCAGAAGGCATTCCGTGTCAGCGAGCAGAACTGACACAAACAGTCAACGAAGTCATTCAAGCGACGGCAAGTAATCACTCATCGATGCAGCAAGATATTGCCCATCAGCGGCGAAGCGAGATAGACTTCATTAGTGGTTATTTGATTGAGCGCGCCGCCGTTCATGGCATTAACACTCCCGTCAATCAACACCTATATCAACAGATTAAACAGATCGAGCAGAGTTGGAAGCAGCAATGAGTAAGAAAGTACTGGTCCCTATCGCACCGGGCAGCGAAGAAATGGAAGCCGTCACCATCATCGATATTATGGTGAGAGCAGGTTACGACGTGGTCGTCGCCAGCGCAGACTTCGACGGTCGATTAAGCTTCAAAGCTTCTCGCGGGGTGACTTTAACCGCCGATTGTAAACTGGTCGATATTGCCGATGATGAATTTGATGCGGTGATCTTACCCGGTGGCGTTCAAGGAGCCGAAGTTTTTCGTGACAGCACAGTGCTGGTCGAGATTATCCGCCAACAAATGTACGAAGGAAAACTGGTCGCGGCAATTTGCGCAACACCCGCTTTAGTATTGGCTCATCACAACCTTTACCCTGATGCTTTGATGACTTGCCACCCTAGTTTTGAGTCGCATATTGAGAAGAAAAACTGGCGAGTGAAACGTGTCACTTATGATGTAAACCACCGTTTATTAACTAGCCAAGGGCCAGGCACAGCATTGGAGTTTGCGATAGAAATTATTGTAAACCTGTCAGGAAAAGCACTCGCTTGGCAAGTTGCAGAACCTATGGTGACACTACCAACGTTGCACTACTCAAAACTCGGTGAAGCGTAATGCTTGATATACGCCAGATTTGTGCTCAATTCCCCGCTTTAAACCAACAGGTTAATGAGCAGCGCTTAGTCTATTTAGACAGTGCGGCAACGACGCAGAAACCCCAGTGCGTGATTGATACTATCAGTCACTACTACAGCCAAGCCAATGCCAATGTCCATCGCGGTAACCATAGTCTTACCGCTCAGGCAACCAGTCAATTTGAGCAAGCTCGACAGACCGTCACTGACTTTATTGGTGCTCAATCAACTAAAGAGGTGATTTGGACACGCGGCGCGACTGAAGCGATCAATTTGATTGCTCAAACCTACGCACGTAATACATTAAAGCCAGGTGACGAAATATTGGTCGGTGAGATGGAACATCATGCCAATATTGTCCCGTGGCAAATCGTCGCCGAGCAAACAGGGGCAAAAGTGGTCAAGATACCGATGCTGCCAGACTGCCAACTTGACCTTGATGCCTTCAAACAGCAACTGAGTAGTGCGACTAAAATCGTCGCCATAGCGCATATCACCAATGTCACTGGCACTCGCCAGCCGATAGAGCAGATGATTAAGCTTGCTCATGCTGTTGGAGCTGTGGTCGTGATTGATGGCGCTCAAGGCGTCGTGCATGAACCTGTCAATGTACAAACACTGGATGCCGACTTTTATGTTTTCTCTGGCCACAAACTGTTTGCGCCGGCTGGTATTGGAGTTTTGTATGGCAAACTCGCGCTACTAGAGGCCATGCCACCCTGGCATGGTGGTGGAAAGATGGTGGAGCGCGTCTCTTTCGCCGCGACCACCTTCAGCCAGTTGCCCGGAAAGTTTGAAGCAGGTACGCCCAATGTGGCTGGCGCCCTTGCATTAGCAAAGGCTATCGAATGGTATCAAACCTTCAACCACAAGCAGGTTGAGCAATATATCCATCAACTCGTTAAGCAGGCACATCAAGGGCTCTCTCAACTAGAGGATGTTCGCATCATTGGCTATCAACCCAATGCTTCGGTTGTCTCGTTTGTGGTTGACGGTGTGCACCATCAAGATGTAGCCACCTTACTCGATCAGCAAGGTATCGCGGTGCGTGCTGGCAACCACTGCGCACACCCTTTGATGGATGCGCTAGGAGTTAAGGGCACCATTCGCGCCTCTTTTGCTTTGTACAACACACAACAAGATGTAGAAAGGCTTGTAGCAGCGGTAGAGAAAGCCGTAGATATGTTATAGCAAGCGACTGAAACTTAACGCCAAACGGGTCATTCTGAACAACGAGGCACGAGTGTGATTCAAAATCTAAGTGGTTAACTCACAGTATAGATTCCAGATAACTCGTCCCTCGTTTCTAGCATGACACCTCAGTTTCATGTCATCTATAATTCGTCAAACGCTTCAATCGCCTCTGAGAGTTTCTTCACGCCATGAATTTGCATCCCCGCAATACCGCCTTTGGGCATATTTGCAGAGGGCACAATCGCTCTTTTGAAGCCATGCTTAAAGGCTTCCTTCAAACGCTCTTGCCCACTCGGCACAGGGCGAATTTCTCCTGCTAGACCGACTTCGCCAAACACCACCACATCTTTAGGTAACGGTCTATCACGAAAGCTCGATAACAGCGCCATCACTAACGCTAAATCGGCACTGGTTTCGGTCACTTTAACGCCACCAACGACATTGACAAACACATCTTGGTCGGCCATTTGCAAGCCACCGTGCTTGTGTAATACCGCCAGCAGCAAAGATAAACGGTTTTGCTCGAGCCCGACTGTAACCCGACGCGGATTGGCCAATTGTGAGTAATCAACCAAGGCTTGAATCTCGACTAATAAGGGCCGCGTACCTTCCCAAACGACCATCACCGAACTGCCTGACGTCTCTTCCTCGCCGCGTGACAAAAAGATCGCCGATGGATTACTGACCTCTCTTAGTCCCTGCTCCGTCATGGCAAAAACACCCAGCTCATTGACCGCACCAAAACGGTTCTTATGGCTCCGCAGTGTACGGAAACGGGTATCAGTGCCGCCATCAAGCAACACCGAGCAGTCAATAATATGCTCGAGCACCTTGGGCCCAGCCAATGAACCATCTTTCGTGACATGCCCAACAATAAACACCGACACATTATTCTGTTTGGCATAGCGAGTTAAAGCGGTCGCCGCCTCACGGACCTGAGCAACACTACCGGGTGAAGATTGAACATCCGCAACATGCATGACCTGGATCGAGTCAATGACTATAATTCGTGGCTGCTCTTTTTCAGCGATTTGACAAATGCGATCGACATTGGTTTCTGACAGCATTTTGAGATTATCTTTCGGCAAACCAAGCCGTGAGGCACGCATCGCGACTTGTTGCAACGATTCCTCACCGGTGACATACAGCGTGGGCATTTGCGACGCTAAGTAACACATGGTTTGTAGCAGTAATGTCGACTTACCGGCACCAGGGCTACCACCAATCAAAATAGCCGCACCGGGGACGACCCCGCCACCAAGTACTCGGTCAAACTCTTTGAAACCACTGGTAAAACGTGGCACTTCTTGCAGATCAATGTCAGACAAAACCTGAACCTGCGTTTCACTGGTTGCTCCGGCATAACCAGACAATCGCTCATGTCTTGCTACCGTCGGAGACGCCGCTAAACGGACCTCACTGATGGTATTCCATGCACCACAGGCATTACATTGTCCTTGCCAACGGGGAAAATCCGCCCCACAGTCATTACAGACGTATGCTCGTTTCGCTTTTGCCATGTATCCTCAGACCTATAAATAGTTTAATTGTGACGTAAGCAACACACTGACGTGTTTATCCCACTGTGTCGACTTGACCCGCAGTAACATATCATTAAAGATCTAGATATCAAGGTCGATATGTTGGGTAAGGGACACTCTAACAAAAAAATATGCAGCAACCAGAAATTCTCTCGCTGGCTGAGCGGCTAATCCCCGCTTACCACTCACAAGATTTTGAATTCCTCCTTGGTCAAATGACTGAGGACGATCCGCCTTCGGTCAAGATATTGGTTAAGATGGAACTTAACCGTGTCATGGCGCCATGTACCAAACCCATCGACTTACGTGGCCGAGTAAAGGGCGAATGTCGCGAGTATGAGCTCGATGGCCTCAAACACTGGCTAGATGATGTCGCCTTTAATGCTTACCATAAAAATACCCGTAAGTTCGGTGGTTACACGGAAGGGGTGTGGGAAGCGCTGTGTAACACCCACAACAACTTCCGTGTCATGCAGCAGCGTGGCAAACCTATCGGTAATGACGCGAACCCTAATGTTGAAGGTGGGATCAACGTTGAGGCCATTAACCTTGGCTATGACCTTAAGCGGCGTGAAAACCGCCTCAAGCTGTCGTCTCAAATTGAGCTAAAACTAGCCAAAGGTCAGGTGATTCATGGCGTAACGGTTGATCTATCGCCGTCTGGCGCAAAGTTTAAAGTCCCCTCTGCGTTTGACTATAAACTCGGTGAAGAGATCAGCGTAAAGCTGGTTGAATTAAGTAAAAAAGTCGACGTTGATGGAATCGAAAAAGCAATTCCTTATCGAATTGTCGGTATTGATGAATCTTACGAAAATGATGCGGTTAAATTTTTACGCCTACTCAAACTTGATACCAGTAAGATTATAGAGTCGGTTATCACTTATGTACTCAACAGTGATAACCAAAAAGCACGTCACGACAATCAAGATAAAGTCATTAGAGCCCGCTCACGAGGTTTTGAGCACACTTACCTTAAGCACACCTGTAACTTACCGGTGTTTTTTAGTGGCAATGAGTTAAAGCTCACCTTGATGACGGAAAACAATCTTCCTATTTGGCAATACTGGCACGATGAAAGAAACCAGCAAACCCTGAGTAATCTTTTCAATCAACAACGTATGTCACAGCTCACCGCTTCAGGCTTACGTGGCAGCAGTAATGTTATCTACTCTTTTACCCATGAACATAAAGAGAAAACCCTGTTCTTTTCGATGATGATGCCAGAGGCGACTCGAGAACAAAGACAGTTGTTTTGGCATATTGGGGCCAAAAAAGAGAGTTGGAAAGCCTTTCGTTTATCGGTGTTTGAGTTGTCCGATGAAGAGCGTAGCGCGCTCGCCGAACACTCAAGCGAGTTGGATTTAGAGACTAACAGTTTGACCCATTGTGGGATACTGCAAGAGATTGCTGATCACACCAGTCGAGATGATTACCTACTGACCGACAAACCACGCCTCGCGAGCAGTGAGCTTAATCGCTTCCGTCACGCACGTAACCCAGAGAGCAACCCAGCTTGTATCTACTTCGATGCTCAATCTCGACGTAAAGAGCCAAGGTATCAATTTAAATCCCCGGTGGCGCTGTCAACGCCTGATGGCTCGGTTTACGAAGGCACCAGTATTGATATATCGAAACATGGCATCAGCCTCGCCTTAAGTACCCCTAGTCCACTCAAGGCGGGAGAAAGTTGTAGCATCAACTTTAAAGAGTTACAGCTTTACGATAAAAAACTGCCACTTAACCAAGTTCCTTACACGGTTATTCGCATCAGCCCAAGTGGTAAACAGCTGCAGCTCGCGATTACCGAAGACAGCCAGGTTATGCGTACGATTGCATTCTTCGGCAAGTTAATCGATCACAACCAAGAAAAGCTAGTCGCCAAGAAAGAATTACTACCGAGTAATGAATTACTGGAAGGGTTGCATGATATCTTACTCGACAAAATGGTCAGCTCACCACTTTATGTCGAGAAAAAAATGGGCGGTTTGCACCCCAAAGCCATCGGGGTTAATTATCCGCTAAAACCTTATTTAGCTATTTTAGCCAAACTGGGCGATGACAAAAACTTTTCACTGGCTCCAATCTACAAAGGGCGTACCAATACCCTGCTTGCACAACCGATGAAGCGTATCCAAGGTTCGGTACCTCAATACCATGAACTCTACCTTACCGCCGTAAAGTTTGGCTCTCGCATTCAGTCAGTAGAAACCAAACTGAGTAACGAGTTTGAAACGTTAAAGCAACGCTTACTGTTCGTTAAAAAAGCCCAGACCATCGGTGAGTTTTATGCCATACGCATTTGTGGTGCGCCGGTCTTTGATCCCATCACAGCGTTAGTGCGCAAAGATCTCAATGAACTCACGCAGATCAGTATGCATCAGGCTCGGAGTCTCGAAAAAGAAATGATGAGTATTGTCGGCTACGGCGAACTGACCGACATTACCGAAGAAGTGTTGATACGCTTAGAGCTGACACAATAAGTAAAGCGAGGCAATCACCTCGCTTTTGATTATGTTTTTATGCTTGTGGCTGATAGCTGACGCGTTTTTGCTTAACCAGTAGCGCCGACAGGATACACACGATACCACCTAAGCCAACATACCTAACCGCGCTTTGCGCCTCTTGCTCTACTTTAGGTTTAGCATGATAGGCAATGCCTAGGCCTGAGGCCTTCATCATCACCAAATCATTCGCGCCATCCCCTACCGCAACCGTATTGTGTAGTTCAATATCGTACTGCTCAGCCAGTTGAACAAGAATGTCTGCCTTGGTTTGCGCACTCACCACATCACCTAGTACTTGCCCGGTTAATTTACCGTCAACAATCTCCAGTTGGTTTGACTGGGCATGATCTAAACCCAGTAACTGCTGCAGGTGATCTGAGAAGTAGGTAAAACCGCCCGAGGCAATGGCTGTCTTCCAACCGAAATGGTGCAATGTCGCAATCAGCTCGGGTAAATCCGGCATCAAGGGTAATGTTGAACGAACCGTTTCCAGTATCGACTCGTCAGCGCCGGCCAACTTTGCCACGCGCTGACGCAAGCTTTGCTCAAAATCAAGCTCACCTTGCATGGCTCGTTCGGTCACTTCCGCAACCTCTTCACCGACGCCTGCCAATTTGGCGATTTCATCAATGCATTCGATCTGAATCGCGGTCGAATCCATATCAAGAACAATCAGCCCTGGCTTTGACAGCTCAGGGACATCATACAAAGTGGAGTAATCCAGCCCTAAAGCTTGCAGGATCTCTTCATGCTGATCCGTCAACTCACCAGCCATAAGCGCTACTTCATACTTGCCCACTTTCCAGACATCGACCACTGGGTTGTAACAACCGACGTAAAAGTCGATATCTTCAAATTTACTCGGGCAGAGATAATCACCAAAAACCACCCAACCTGCCTTGGCTTTATCAAATTGCGTGGCAAAGCGGGTTTCTGGCAGGCGGTTGATAAGCGGGATGTGTTTACGTATAGAGAGTGTCTTCAACGTGTCCATGTTTACAATTCCTATAAAATCTCTCAACACGTTAACCTATTGCAATTTAGATGCGCAAGTCTCAATATGCACTTAAGTATAATTAAACTCTATATTAGGTGAAAAATGGACTCATCCCTGTTTTCATTTCGTATCGCCATAAAAGTGTTGGGCACACTCTCGTTGATCGCTATGGTGGCCACAATTGCCATTAACAGCGTTAAAATCAGCCAGGGCAACGAGCAGATCCAAGCTAATCAATTAGAGACTCTGACTCATATTCTTATCTCGCAAGCCTCCCTGTCTGCTAACGATAAGATCGTCGAACAAGATCAAGAACAATTACTTAAACTGGCCAATCAATTGGCGCAAGATGACTTGGTCGTGGATGCCACCATCTATGATGCCGAAGGGGTAAAACTGGCCGCAAGTGACAATGCGAAGTCGGTACGCGAAATGCTCGGTTTAGATACTCCGCTGCAAACCGCACGTATCGGTAAACAGCAGCTCATAGAGCCCGTCATTCGTGACAAAAATGTGATTGGTTTTGTGCGTGTAACTTTTGAAACGGGCAAGCTGACGGCGTTTTCTGATCATTATTACCGTAAAAGCGACCGCTATATGTACACCATGGTCGGACTGAGTTTTATCGCGGGAATGTTAATTGGCTTAATCTTCCGCCGTAAGCCGAACAAACGCAAAGGCGAGAACCTGCTGTTGAAAGATATGTAGTGAGACGCGAGACAATGATTAAGGGTTGACACTAAGTGTCAACCCTCTTCTTTTCATCCAGATAATTAAGCTCTAACAAGCACCCCGACTGCTGGTAACACTCGATTTGCTAATCACGAACCGATCTCGGAGCGAAGTGATGTTACTCGGCATCACCAAGAAGAACTGAGTCTAACGCGATGATCATCATATCGTTAAAGGTAGTTTGACGCTCATCAGACGTAGTTTGCTCACCCGTCTTGATATGATCAGACACCGTACAGATAGTCAGCGCTTTCGCACCATATTCGGCACATACGCCATAAATACCAGCCGCTTCCATTTCAACACCGACGATGCCGTACTTGTCCATGACATCAAACATTTCTGGATCTGGCGTGTAGAACAGCTCAGCAGAGAATAAGTTACCCACTTTTACTTCAATGCCGCGCGCTTTGGCCGCATCTTCTGCAGCGCGAACCATTTTGTAGTCAGCAATTGCCGCAAAATCATGATCTTTAAAGCGAATACGGTTCACTTTCGAGTCAGTACATGCGCCCATGCCAATCACAACATCGCGAACTTTAATATCTTCACTAACCGCACCACAGCTACCGACACGGATAATTTTCTTAACCCCGAAGTCTTTGATTAGCTCAGTGGCGTAAATTGAGCACGATGGAATACCCATACCGTGGCCCATAACAGAAACTTTACGACCTTTGTAAGTGCCCGTGAAACCGTACATATTGCGTACGTCACATACCTGTACAACATCTTCTAGGAAAGTTTCTGCAATGTATTTGGCACGTAGTGGGTCACCTGGCATAAGAACTACATCAGCGAATGCGCCCATTTCTGCATTGATATGTGGAGTTGCCATGATTGAATGTCCTTAGTTAACGATAACAAAATAATAGAGGGGCAAGCCCTCTATTAATATGAATAGTGATTACAGAAAATTCTTACCGTAATCCATTGGTGATATGCCGAAGTAACTGGCCAACGTTTGACCAATATCAGCAAAGCTTTCGCGTAAACCCAGTGAGCCTGCGGGAACTTTCGGCCCATAAACGATAACGGGAATGTGCTCACGAGTATGATCGGTACCTGGCCATGTAGGGTCACAGCCATGATCAGCGGTCAAGATCAAGATATCGTCTTCTTTCATCATTTCGATGACTTCGTTGATTCGACCATCGAAGTACTCTAGTGCTGCTGCGTAGCCTGCAACATCGCGGCGATGGCCGTACGCTGAGTCAAAGTCGACAAAGTTTGTGAAGACAATGGTGTTATCAGCCGCGACTTTGATCGCTTCTTTTGTCGCTTCAAACAGTGCAGGAATACCCGTTGCTTTGGTTTTTTGCGTAATACCGCAACCAGCATAGATATCGGAAATTTTACCGATTGAGTGAACCTGACCACCTTTCTCATCGACCAATTTTTGCAACACTGTCGCTGATGGTGGCTCTAGAGAAAGGTCTCGGCGGTTGCCAGTACGCTCAAATTGGCCTTTGCCTGGGCCAATAAATGGACGCGCGATAACACGACCAATATTGTAATCTTCAAGCTCTTCACGCGCAATTTGGCACAGCTCTAACAAGCGATCGAGGCCAAAGGTCTCTTCGTGACAAGCAATTTGAAATACCGAGTCAGCAGAAGTATAGAAAATAGGTTGCCCTGTCTTCATATGCGCTTCACCTAAATCATCCAGCACTTGCGTACCCGATGCATGGCAATTGCCAAGGAAACCATCCAGACCTGCACGCTCTAAAATACGGTCGGTCAGCTCTGTAGGGAAGCTGTTCTGTTTATCCGTGAAATAACCCCAATCAAACAATACTGGCACACCCGCAATTTCCCAGTGACCAGATGGCGTGTCTTTGCCAGAAGATAACTCGGCCGCATGACCATAGGCACCAATGATCTCAACGTCGGCATCTAGACCTGGAGCAAAGCGACCTGTTGACTCTTTGTGCGCCATCGCCAAGCCCAATTTAGACAGGTTTGGCAGTGTCAGCGGACCGCGACGATCCGCGTTGTCAGCTAAGCCTTGAGCACACTGATCAGCGATATGACCGAGAGTGTCTGCACCAACATCACCAAACTTATCAGCATCAGCGGTTTCACCAATGCCAAACGAATCTAATACTAAAATAAATGCTCTTTTCATTGCTCTCTTCCTTTAACTGGTCGAGAGCAAATGCTCAATCGACCAATCTTATTAATATTATGTTAATCCCTAAATAATTGGAGTTACAGCTAGGCGACAAGCAAGTTCAGCCCTAGGAGCATAGAAGCTCTATGTGATTAGGGTGAATTTTCGCCGTCAACAACGCTGCAACTTCAAGTATGACGGGATTAAATGTCTTCAGCGCGAATCTGACGATAAATCTCTGGCGTCGGCGTGTATTCACCACCAACGGTGATCGCTTGTTTCAATGCATCCGCAGCTTCTTGCCACTGCGCTTCATTGCGAGCATGAATAACCGCCAAAGGCTTATCACTTGACGCTTGTTCACCAAGGCGAATAAAGTGGTCAAAACCCACCGCATAATCAATCGTATCGGTTGCCACGCGGCGACCACCACCCATTCCGACGACGGCCATACCAATAGCGCGCGTATCCATCGCCGAAACGACGCCCGACTCATCCGCATAAACAGGTTTGATGATGTCTGCTTTATCAAGATAGTTATCGTAGTTCTCAACGAAATCTGCCGGACCACCTAACCCTGCAACCATCTTACCAAAGCACTCAGCCGCTTTACCGTTATCCAGTACTTGCATCAATTTTGCACGCGCGTCTTCGGTGTTATCAGCCAGCTTGCCAAGCACTAACATTTCAGCACATGACGCCATGGTCACTTCAAGCAAACGTGGGTTACGGTATTCACCAGTAAGGAATCGCACCGCTTCACGCACTTCAACCGCATTGCCAGCAGAAGATGCCAGCACTTGGTTCATATCCGTCAAGATTGCAGTAGTCTTAGTTCCCGCACCATTAGCCACGGCTACAATTGACTTAGCGAGTTCTTCAGACGCCTCGTACGTTGGCATAAATGCGCCAGAACCTACTTTGACATCCATCACCAACGACTCAAGACCTGCCGCTAGTTTCTTCGACAGAATTGACGCAGTAATCAGTGAGATGTTGTCTACTGTCGCGGTAATATCACGTGTTGCGTAAACACGCTTATCTGCCGGGGCAAGATCGCCCGTTTGACCGATGATAGCCACACCGGCGTCTTTAGTCACATCACCAAACACTTCGTTAGTTGGGGTAATGTTGTAGCCTGGAATAGACTCAAGTTTATCAAGTGTACCACCAGTGTGACCAAGACCACGACCCGAAATCATGGGTACAAAACCACCACATGCGGCCACCATAGGGCCAAGCATCAGTGAGGTTACGTCGCCGACACCACCAGTTGAGTGTTTATCAACGATTGGACCACCGAAGTTCTTGTGGCTCCAATCAATCACCATGCCTGAATCACGCATTGCACACGTTAAAGCAATACGTTCAGGCATGGTCATTTCATTAAAAAAAATCGCCATAGCAAACGCTGCAATCTGACCTTCAGAGACGCTATTATTTGCCACACCTTGAATAAAGAAGTTAATTTCTTCCGCGGTTAGCACTTCGCCGTCGCGTTTTTTACGAATGATTTCTTGAGGTAAGTACATTAGACCCTCCCACGCTGTGAATAGCGATAGTTGTAAGGTAAAGAGGTTATGTGGAACAGCAAAATGCCGCTCCACCAAACAGACTTTATTTTCATCAATTCTTACATATTTGGCGTTGCAGCTAGGCGGCAAGTAAGTTCATTCCTATGAGCTTAGAGGCTCTATGTGATTAGGATGAACTTACGTAGACAACAACGCTGCGCCGTCAAATATACGAGAAAATTAGTAGGCTGCTGGATCAGCAGTCTCGTCTGTCACTTCTAATGTATTAAGTAGGTTAGTTAGTAGGCTTGACGCACCAAAACGGTAATGACGAGCATCCACCCAGTTATCACCTAGGATCTCATCTGCCATTGCCAAATACGCTTGTGCATCTTCAGCCGTACGAACGCCACCAGCAGGTTTGAAACCCACACTTTCGGCAACGCCCATGTCACGAATCACTTCTAGCATCATGCGAGCGTATTCTGGAGTTGCGTTTACTGGCACTTTACCTGTGGAGGTTTTGATGAAGTCGGCACCCGCTTTGATACAGATTTCAGAAGCCTTTTTGATCAGCGCTTCTTCTTTGAGCTCACCGGTTTCGATGATCACTTTAAGCAAAATGTCTCCGCAAGCCGCTTTACATTGCTTAACAAGCTCGAAACCCACTTCCTCGTTACCTGCCATCAGCGCACGGTATGGGAATACCACGTCGACTTCATCTGCACCGTACGCCACTGCTGCTTTGGTTTCAGCCACTGCGATATCAATATCGTCATTACCGTGTGGGAAGTTAGTTACCGTCGCAATACGAATATCAGGTGTGCCTTGCTCACGAAGTGTTTTCTTCGCAATCGGAATAAAGCGAGGGTATATACAGATTGCAGCTGTGTTTCCTACTGCTGATTTAGCGTCATGACAAAGTGATATTACTTTCGCATCAGTGTCATCATCATTCAGCGTAGTTAGGTCCATAAGTTTTAGTGCACGTAGTGCTGCTGCTTTTAAATCGCTCATTTCTATCTCCGATCAATATTCAAAAAAGTGACGGTTCTAAATACATTTTTAGAACTGCAGTCATTTATGAACGGACTTGGTTCCTTGAAGACTCGGCATATACAGCGAAAATATACCAATTGCTATCCCTGTCACCGCACAGTACCAGTTTGGTCTATGGCACAACAATCTGCGATTGCGGTGTCTAACGTATATGGGCTCAGCCCTAGCAACTTATGTTGCCACTATCGATAATCATACTCCTTGTATCGATTATCTCTAGCTAAAAAACTTCTCAATGATCCATTGATAAGTTAGACCACCTAAGTAAACCCCAACAATGCCCATAATGCCTGACAAAACAGGCGGCGCTGGTATGGGTAACTTAAGCGCAGAAAACAGGACTCCAACAACAAAACCCGCTAAGGTTGCGAGGATAACTTCATTCATGAGTTTTACCCTACTATCTATAGTTAACTACATTATAGATATTTATCGCGGAACTGTAGTCGCTCATAGAGCGCAAACGGTTTGTATCTCAAAAAAGTGTCTGTTCAACGTTTGCGCGGGCTAGCCTCTCGCAAACATGATGTATTTGCTTGTCTGAACCGAGAACAGACAATGGTTGAAAACTTAACTTAATCACAGACAAGTCATGTTCTCAGATGGTCAAAATTGTGAGTGTGGGAGCAAAGCTCCTAGGATTCTAATCTCTGGGAGCTTAGCTCGCTAAGTGGCTAGAATGAGAAATCTCAGTAAGCGCAGTCATCACAATACGCTGAAAACAAAAAAGCCCCGTAGCACACAGTGTGTGACTACGGGGCTTTTAAAGTGGCGTCTATATAATCTTTCTTACTTAATTAGAAAGATAGGAAGAAGCCAGCGATTGTCGCTGCCATCAGGTTAGATAGCGTACCAGCACAAACCGCTTTAACACCCATACGAGCGATGTCGTGACGACGGTTTGGCGCTAGGCCACCTAGACCACCTAGTAGAATCGCGATAGAAGAAAGGTTTGCGAAACCACATAGAGCGAAGGCAATGATTGCTTGAGTCTTCTCAGTCATCACAGCACCTGTCGCTGCAACTACTTGAGCGTTCTCACCAACATAAGGGACGAAGTTCAGGTAAGCAACGAATTCGTTCACAACCAGTTTTTGACCGATGAATGAACCAGCAACTGTTGCTTCTTCCCATGGCACACCGATTAGGAATGCTAGAGGCGAGAATAGGTAACCTAGTAGGATTTCTAGTGTTAGCTCAGGCATACCGAACCAACCGCCAACGCCACCTAGAATACCGTTAACCAATGCGATTAGGCCGATGAATGCCAATAGCATTGCACCAACGTTAAGCGCAAGTTGTAGACCAACTGATGCACCGCCTGCAGCTGCGTCGATAACGTTAGCTGGCTTGTCGTCACCACCGTCAATGTCATTACCTAGATTTTCATCTGGAGTGTCAGTTTCAGGCTTGATGATTTTAGCGAATAAAAGACCACCAGGTGCTGCCATGAATGATGCTGCTACAAGGTATTCTAGAGGAACACCCATAGACGCGTAACCTGCTAGTACACCACCAGCAACAGACGCTAAACCACCACACATTACTGCAAATAGCTCAGATTGAGTCATTTTAGGTACAAACGGACGAACCACTAGTGGCGCTTCAGTTTGACCAACAAAAATGTTAGCTGCTGCAGACATAGACTCGGCACGTGAAGTACCTAGTGCTTTTTGTAGACCACCACCAAGAATCTTGATAACCCATTGCATAACACCAATGTAGTAAAGTACAGAGATAAGTGCAGAGAAGAAGATTAGTGTTGGGAGTACTTGGAATGCAAAGATGAAACCGATACCGTCAACTGAGAAGTTAACAAGGCTGCCGAATAGGAAACCAGTACCGTCTTTACCGTAATCGATAACGTTCTGTACACCAGCTGAGAAACCAGCCAGTAGGTCGCGACCCCATGGTACGTAAAGAACGAAACCACCGATGATAAATTGGA
Source organism: Vibrio pacinii DSM 19139 (assembly GCF_000711795.1). Lineage (GTDB taxonomy): Bacteria > Pseudomonadota > Gammaproteobacteria > Enterobacterales > Vibrionaceae > Vibrio > Vibrio pacinii. The sequence continues at coordinate 96,684 of NZ_JONH01000010.1, forward strand.
TAGCAAAAGCGCCACCCACAGTTCTTAGATTGATAGCTTTGCGGTTATCAGACAGTAGTAATGCAAGTCCTAGCAATACTGCCATGCCGACTAGGCTCATAAACAGGCTCATAGTTTATGACTTCCTTATAGGTTATTTATTGGCGTGTAACAAAATGGTGCTCAAAAGAAGCCGCAATTATACTCATCCGTCCATTGATAAAGTAATGCCGCCCTCACAGTTTCTGATAAGATTCATCATGCATTCACTCAGTTACGTGAATTAAGTCACATTTAGGTGTGTTTGCATTCATCAAATGAACAATTTCTTTGGGAATTATTCACAAATACCGAACACCAGATTGCTATTTTTCCAAACGTTTTCAGCAACCGTTTGCTTAGGCATTTCCTTTAACTCCGAGAGGCAGGTCAATATTTGAGCTATCATTTTGGGATGATTCGGCTTGCCTTGATGACCATTCAATGGCATGTCGGGAGAATCCGTCTCTAAAACGATATACTGCAAGGGAAGCGAAGCGATCGCGTGTCGAGTTTTCTGCGCACGTGGATAGGTAATCACGCCGCCGACGCCAATGAAAAAACCACGTTCAACCCACTGCATTGCTTGTTGGTAGCTACCAGAAAAACCGTGTACCACGCCCCCTTGTTCGAAACGAAGTTGCTTTAACAATTGCAACAATCGTGGCTGACTTTTTCGACAGTGAATAACCAAAGGCAATTGGCTCTGCTGAGCTAAGCGAACTTGAGCAATAAACAGTTGTTCTTGCCACTGCGGGTCGATGTTAATCATAGCGTCTAGGCCACACTCACCTACCGCAACGCATTTGTTATCACGCTCCGAAAGCTGCTTTTCAAGCTGTTTAATCGAGGCATCGGGGGTTAAAAAATAGGGGTGGAAACCAAGCGCATAGTAAATAGAGCAATGGCGACTGGCTAAATCGCGCACTAACTGCCAATTTTCTGCCCCGATAGAGGGCAGCATAATCCTCTCGACACCAACGCTATGGGCCTGTGCGAGATGAGCCGCAATATCATCAGCAAAAGGGGCAAAATCAAAATGGCAGTGGGTATCAAAAAGGCGCACTAGGGCTACGCCTCAGAATTATCAGAGTCATGATGAGCTGGGTCACGGCGATAAGGCACACAACTACGCTTATTCTCCGGCGTCAATCCCATTGACAGACACCAAGCGTCGTATCGTGCGATTAAGCGTTTAAGCCAGTTGATCATTATCGCCCCCTTGTTATGACTGCTCTGCGCGCTTAAACACCAATTCAGTCGGTGTTGATTCCTGCTCGGCAAAGTAATACCCCGCCGTATCAAACTGAGTTAAGTCCGCGACACTAGAGATTCTGTTGTCAATAATATAGCGTGCCATCATGCCGCGTGCTTTCTTGGCGTAGAAGCTGATCACTTTATATTGCCCTTTCTTGCAATCTTTAAATACCGGGGTAATCACTTGCGCATCAAGCGCTTTCGGCTTGACCGCTTTAAAATACTCATTCGACGCTAAGTTAATCAGTACATTGTCACCTTGCTTGGCAATCGCCTGATTAAGCTTATCGGTGATCACATTGCCCCAAAACTGGTAGAGGTTACTGCCTTTGTCGTTGGCGAGTTTGGTTCCCATCTCTAGGCGGTATGGCTGCATAAGATCAAGTGGCCTAAGTAGCCCATAGAGACCAGATAGCATCCGCAGATGATCCTGAGCATAAGCGAAATCGTCTTCAGACAAAGACTCGGCGTCAAGGCCAGTATAAACGTCACCTTTAAACGCCAAGATAGCTTGACGTGCATTGTCTGGTGTAAATGTATCACTCCACTCCTGGAAACGACCAACATTGAGATCAGCAATCTTATCACTGACTTTCATCAAACTGGCAACGTCAGCAGGTGTTAATTGACGGCAAACTTCAATTAACTGTTTTGAATAGTCAAGCAACTCAGGTTGGGTATACTTCTGCGTTGCGAGTGGTGATTCATAATCTAAGGTTTTCGCTGGTGACACGACAACTAACATGACTTTACTCTATCTATTGTACGTTGAGCTATAGGTTACAAAAAAAGCCATGCAATGTCTGCATGGCTTTTTAAATCGTTTTGATAGGCAAATCTGATAACCTAAATAATTGGAGTTGTAGCTAGGCGGCAAGTCCATTCAGCCCTATGAGCATAGTGTCCCTATGTGATTAGGGTGAATTGACGCAGGCAACAACGCTACAACTTCAAGTATGACGGTTATATTAGTCTTTTTTGCTCTGATCCCAAATACCTTCTTCGAGCTGAGACTTCAACTCTGGGAAGTCATTCGAATCAAAGGTTGGCAATTTACCTTCATTCAACTGACGGTTGTAATCTTTTGCCAGTTTAATCACGATACCTGATAGCAGCAAAATCGCGACCAAGTTGACAATCGCCATCAGGCCCATGGAAACATCGGCCAAGGCCCAAACAACTGGCAGTGATGCCATGGCACCAAACATTACCATGCCTAGTACAATGATACGGAAGATACCCAGGCCTGCTTTATGGTTGTGCTCTAAGAAGATCAGGTTGGTTTCTGCGTACGAATAGTTGGCAATAATCGATGTGAAGGCGAAGAAGAAAATCGCCACGGCAACGAAGATGCCGCCCCAATCACCGACTTGCGAACTTAACGCCGCTTGAGTCAATTCGATACCAGTGATTTCACCGTGCGGTACATACTCACCCGACATCAAGATAATGGCCACCGTTGAAGAACAGATAACCATAGTGTCCATGAAGACACCGAGCATCTGTACGTAACCTTGAGAAGCAGGGTGTGGCGGGTAAGGCGTTGCTGATGCCGCCGCATTCGGTGCAGAACCCATACCCGCTTCATTCGAAAATAGACCACGTTTGATACCATTGATCATCGCTTGAGCAATCGCGTAGCCCAGACCACCAGCTGCGGCTTCTTGCAAGCCAAAGGCACTCTTAAAGATAAGCGTTAATACTGCAGGTAACTTCTCAAAGTTAGTGACCATGATAAACATCGCCAGCAGCAGATAGGCAAGCGCCATAATAGGTACGATTAGCTCTGCAACTCGCGCAATGCGTTTAATGCCACCAAAAATAACCACAGAAGAAAGTAGAACAACGACAACACCTACATAGGTATTATCCCAGCCAAATGCATTGTGCATCGCGTTGGCAATCGAGTTCGCTTGTACTGCATTGAACACTAGACCAAAGGCAATAATAAGGAATACTGAGAACAGTACGCCCATCCAGCGCATACCTAGGCCTTTTTCCATGTAGTAAGCAGGGCCACCACGGTAGTTGCCATCGTCATCTTTGGTTTTATAGAGTTGTGCTAATGTGCTCTCGGCAAACGATGTTGCCATACCGAGCATTGCAATTAGCCACATCCAGAAAATAGCGCCTGGTCCACCAGCGGTGAGCGCTACAGCAACACCAGCCATGTTACCAGTACCAACACGAGCAGCTAGACTAGTACAAAGTGCTTGGAAAGATGAGATACCAGCTTTGTCTGCTTTACGACTGTTCTTCAATACTGAAAACATATGGCCGAAGTGACGGAATTGGATAAAACCTAGACGGACCGTGAAGTAAACTCCAACACCGACGAGTAGATAAACAAGAATCGACCCCCAAAGTAGGTCATTCATTAAGTTAATTAAATCTGTCATAACATCCTCATAGTGAGTTATCGCTGACCTTTGCTTCCTAGCCATCCATCTAACTGCCCAACAAGTGTCAATCGTTCATATCATGTTGGTGTAATGGTGTATGCAGTTTAGATCTGTAAAACTCGCCTCATGCTTCCATTTTACGTATCAACGTTTTTCGACGGGCGGATAATGCAGCGAAGAGCGAGAAAAATCAATATGCACACAGACTCATTCAATTGTTATATTTCACTATATAATCACCACCAATTAACACACGACAACACAAGCAACTAACAACAAATAAATGAGCCGATAATAATTTCACAACATTTCACAATAAACGAAACATAACACCCTAGTCTCTTACATTCGATCACGAAACCTTAGCCACCAAGGGCTAACGTCGTACGGTAAAAGGGATGTACTCTGTATTAGCACATAAACGATTATCACAATAAACACTCAGTTGCACACTAGCCCAGTTACTCACCCAACGAGTGCCCCATTAACAATTCGACACAGCCAATTTAATCGTTTACTTAAGGCTAAATGAACAGAAATCCACCAGAATTCTGTCAGTTTTTTGTGAATCCCTCGCACAGTCTCAGTAAAAACTTCATTGAAACGTAACAAATGAGAAATCAATCAAGGTTAACTTTCTTGTTTATATGGTATTTAAAAAATTCCTCATTAAGAGGGATAGACATAGAAAAGAGGTCGCTTATGGAAGGCTTAAACTTTGATGAAATTTTTGAACTGGATTTTCCTAAAGGAAGAGGAAGTCGCTCAAAACCGATGAAGCGAAAGTGGCGTGAAATAGAGGCAATCAAAGACCGCCAGCGTCTGCAAAAAGAACTGATGGACATGGATATTGGTTACAACGATTTAAACAAGGTCGAGTTTTAGAAGAAAGAGGCGTTTTCGCCTCTTTTTTATCGAACAATAACGCATCGCTAAGTGCACTCACGCTCGGTTTGATGGACACGTTCTGCCAGCTGTTGATACTGCTCGGCAATGGTAGAACCGAACACGGGATCATCCTCGCACACACTCCAACGCTCCTCGACTGCTTGCCAATCCTTAACGGTAAACTTATCAATTAAATACGGGAAGATGTGCTTTTCTTCGGTTTCTAGGTGCTTTTTCTGCGCGTCTAAAAATGACTCTAGCTGTTCAATAAACATATCCTGAGGGATGACCGCGTCTTGCAGCACCATATCAACCACATCCAAAAACGCATGGCTTTTCTCAGACAAGCTCGTATGTTCAAGCTCGAGGTTATCAATCTCATGATGATGACCATAGTGCTCTATATAATAGCGGTACAGGATATCTTCTTTAGGATGATGAACTTTTTCTGCGTGATTGGTGAGATAGTCAACTAACTCACGCAGAATACCATAATTAACTTGGCGCTCACTTTTGAGCATATTGAGCTTATGTCTCAGTAGGGCTAGTAGGCGGACCATATAGCCATGTTCGCGTCGGATCCTTTCTATCATCATAGCGCTTCTCCTTACACTTCATTTTTGTAAGTGTATAAGAGAACAACCACTACCGCTTTGACACTGTTCGAAAAACGCACAAGTTAATACAAATAAAACCTTTATAGCGTTAACGGCAGGCGCCACTCAATCGGCGGTTTACCTTGCTGAATCAAAATTTGATTGGTTTGAGAGAAGTGACGACATCCAAAAAAACCGCGATGTGCAGACAGTGGTGATGGATGAGGCCCCGCAAGAACATGATGTCGGGAGCGATCGATAAAGCGCCCCTTTTTCTGCGCGTGTGCTCCCCATAATAAAAACACCACCCCCGACTGATGGTGATTAATTGCTTCAATCACTTTATCTGTAAAAGTCTCCCACCCCGACTTAGCGTGAGAATGAGCTTTACCCTGCTCAACCGTCAATACGGTATTGAGCAATAACACACCTTGCTCTGCCCAGCTTTGTAAGTAACCATGCTGAGGAATGTCAAAGCCAGCAATATCTTGTGCAAGCTCTTTATACATATTGAGTAATGATGGCGGTGTTTTTACACCGGGTAACACCGAAAAACACAAACCATGCGCTTGGTTCGGTCCGTGATACGGATCTTGACCGATGATAACTACTTTAACGTCATGAAACTCAGTGGCCTTAAACGCGTTAAACACATCCTGACTTGGTGGGTATATAACCTTGCCTGCAGCGCGCTCTGCTTCAACAAACGCGAGCGTGTTCTGGAAGTAGTCCTGCTGTTTTTCAGCACCAATAACGTCGTGCCAGCATAGTGATGAAGTCATGCTCTATTCCTTCTACTGTTCATACGCTGTGATTGTCGCAGAATAAATAGAAGGAACAAAGAGGTTAGTGTTTTTGTGGCGTGCGGTAGTGCCCCTGCCCTGTAACATGACGGTTTGGTGTTGGTAAACGCGTAGGGCGTGCAGTGAAGTATGAGTGTGAAAAAGGCATAATGGCATCCTCAATGTTGTGCGATTCAATCACTACCATGAAAAAATGATGCCACTTTTGCGCTTCACGGCTATTACGCCAGCGTCTGAAGGTGAAACTGGCGCAGCTTGTTGATCTCTTGTGGCCAAATTTCAGGGTCAATTGTTTCTAAAATCAGAGGGATAGAATCAAAACGACGATCTTTAGCAATATATTCAAAACAGTCCCAACCAATCTCACCTTGACCGAGCGAGTGATGCCTATCGACTTTGCCCCCCAAGGCTATTTTTGAATCATTAATGTGCATCGCTCTTAAATAGCGCATGCCTACCACACGCTCAAATTCGGCAAAAGTAGCCTCACAAGCCGTCGCGCTGCTTAAGTCATACCCTGCGGCAAAAGTGTGGCAAGTATCGATGCAGACCCCAACTCTAGACTTGTCTTCGACCTGGTCAATGATCTCAGCGAGGTGTTCAAAGCGCCAGCCTAAGTTGGTTCCCTGTCCTGCCGTGTTCTCTATTACAGCAATCACTTCAGGAACCGCTTGATGAGCAAGGTTAATCGACTCTGCGATCTTTGCTAAACACTCATTTTCGGAAATCTTGTTTAAATGACTCCCAGGATGAAAATTCAATAGCGTCAGGCCAAGTTGCTGGCAACGCTGCATCTCATCAATGAATGCCTGTCGCGATTTCTCGAGCTTTTCTTGTTCAGGCGCCCCTAAATTGATCAAGTATGAATCATGCGGCAAGATCTGCTCGCGACTGAAGCCGTGCTTAGCACAGTTCTGTTTGAAAGCTAGAATCACTGCCGCTTCGAGTGGTTTAGCCACCCATTGACGCTGGTTCTTAGTAAATAGCGCGAAAGCATTCGCGCCAATCTCTTTTGCTCGCAGCGGTGCTTGATCAACGCCACCAGCCGCAGAAACATGAGCGCCGATAAATTTATTTCCTGTGCAATTTTCCATCATGTCATTTAATCACTTTTGACTTTCAGTTCACTGACCTAATTACAACGAATTATCCAATTCATTTCAAATTCACTGTTAGATTTGTAGTAAATTTACTACAAATGATCGATTAAACTATTTTTTATAATATGAAATAATTTCTAAAGACGTTATTTTTTAATGTTTTATTGATTTCAAACAACAAAATAACCTTTAACTTTTTAATGTTTTTGGTTGTTTTTTGACTTAAATCAATACTATCATAGAGGATATTCGTTATATATTACGTAGCTCAACAAGATTCGAAAATTAACACCAAATAACCATAAATGTGGACTAGGAGATAGTGATGATCCAAGGTATTCAAATTACTAAAGCAGCAAACGACGATCTACTTAACTCTATCTGGCTACTTGATAGCGAGAAAAACGAAGCGCGTTGCGTTGCAGCCAACTCTGGCTTTGAAGCTGACCAAGTGATCGCAGTGAGCGATCTTGGTGAATACGAAAGTCGCGAGGTTGCCATCGAAATGGCACCACGCATCGAAGGTGGTCAACACCTCAACGTAAACGTGCTTAAACGTGAAACACTGGAAGACGCTGTTGCTCACCCAGAGAAATACCCACAGCTAACCATCCGCGTGTCAGGTTACGCAGTGCGTTTTAACTCACTGACGACAGAGCAACAACGTGACGTTATCGCTCGTACTTTTACTGAGTCTCTATAAGTATCAGCATCAAGATTGAAGACGGCGCTCCTTGAGCGCCGTTTTTTTATCCGCTAAAGTAACCGAGTCAATTACCTCATGAGCAATAAAGATGCTATTGGAAGGCATAGAAACCTTATTAGTGTTAAGTAAAGCGAAAACGATGAGTCGCACGGGGAGTTTACTCTATATTAGCCAATCGGCAGTCAGTAAGCGCATCGCTAATCTTGAAAAGAGATTAGGCAAAAAACTGATCCTTCCAGATGGGCGCAATGTCCAACTGACTCAGGATGGGATAAACCTGATTGAAAGTATAGGTCCAACATTCAATGAGTTACGCGGACTTATCTATGAGCAACAATCGATAGTCGATAATAGCATTCTAAGCCTTGACTGCTCGGAAACATTGGTCGCAGGTTATCTATCCGAGATTTTTGGCCAACACGTTCAGCGCGATCCTCATATCACGATTACCACCAACCATACTCCGAGGATCATTGAACATGTTCAGTCAGGCAAGGCACATTTAGGTGTTTGTGCCGGTCACCTACCAGCTCATCATGGCCTGATCACGTATCACCTGCTAGACGAGCCATTTTATGTCGTTTGGGCGAGTCGCTTGGATTGCTTACCGCAAGCGATCATTACCAATGATCTCAATAATTCCGCCAACACCTATCAACTGGCGATCTTAGACAAATTAAACATGTATCCTGTAATGCAGATGGACTCTTACTCCGCCGCCGCCCAGCTTGCCCTCTCGGGTATTGCGCCCGCTTTAGTGCCATTATCTGTGGTTAAAACATTAAAAATCGACGCGGCTCATTGCCATCACTTTGAACAGATTAAACCGCTTTATCGACCTATTCATATCTGTGTTCGCTCAGCATCACTGCGTAACCCTAGGATTAAAGCAGTGATAGAAGTAATGGCTGATGCTGTTCCCAAAGTAGCTTCAGTGCCATTAACATCGACATTGTAATCACCACAGGGCGCACCCACTTTTGCCCTCTACTGATCACCACTTTGGCTCCTAACCTTGCACCGATAAAGCCGCCAATCGCCATCACCAACCCAAGCTCCCAAATTGGCAGCCCCGCCAGAATAAAAAACAACAGCGCAGCGATGTTAGAGGTGAAATTGAGAACCTTGGTCCGTGCAGTGGCATCGACTAATGAAAAGTTCCCCAAAGCAACAAAGCAGACGGTAAAAATAGAGCCTGTTCCCGGTCCAAAAAAACCGTCGTAAAAACCTACCCCTCCACCGACAGAGAAGGCGAACACGGCTTGTGACAATGTTGCCTCACCCGAGAGACTTTGAGCTTTAGGCATTAATAAAAAGTACGCCGAGATGGCGATCAAGAGTAGTGGTATTAAGCTCGTTAGTAGGGTGGCGTCAATATACTGGACCGTTTCAGCGCCAACGGCCGCTCCGATAAAAGTACAAATGATCGCTAAACGCAGCGACTTTAGATCCACAATCCCGCGCCGAACAAAATACCAACTGGCCGAAAAGCTACCAAATGAGCTTTGCAACTTATTGGTGGCCAGCGCTTGTGTCGGAGGGACACCAGCTGCAAGCAGCGCGGGAAGCGTCAATAACCCTCCGCCGCCTGCCATCGCATCTATAAATCCCGCGACCGACGCCACAAAAAAGAGCAGAGTGAGAATATCTAGTGAAAGTTCCATTTATTTTCATAAGCTTAACTGTAAGTAAGCTTAAATTATCACTCCTAGAACACTATCCGTTAGCGAAAGGTTCGATTGAGACCAATTCCTTTAATTCATCAATACTCTACCGTTTATCAAACAAAAAAAGCCCGCTCGATGAGCGGGCAATGAGGTTGTCATATAGGCTCATCTATGGAGCCTACTGATTATTATGCTTCGTTTTTAGCAACTCTTGCGTGTAGCTCTTGAACTGAAGTAACTGACGTCTTCGCATCTGCAGTGTGCGCCATACAGGTCGCGAATGCCGCATTTAGCGTAGTGGTATAGTTCACTTTTTCAGCCAATGCACCACGACGTAAGATTTTCGAATCTTCGATTGCCTGACGACCGGCTGCGGTATTGACAATATAGGTGTACTCATTGTTCTTGATACGGTCAAGAATATGAGGACGACCTTCGTGTACCTTGTTGACCAAGCGTGGATTAATACCCGCTTCGCCAAGGATAACCGCAGTGCCGTGCGTTGCGTCTAGCTGGTAACCAAGCTTAGATAGCTTAGATGCTAGGTCAACCACACGCTCTTTGTCACCTTCACGAACTGAAAGCAGTGCACGACCACCTTCTGGGTAGATGTTGCCACAACCCAATTCCGCTTTAGAGTATGCTTCAGCGAACGTCGCACCAACACCCATCACTTCACCAGTAGAGCGCATTTCTGGTCCTAACAGTGGGTCTACGCCAGGGAATTTGTTGAATGGAAGTACAACTTCTTTCACTGAGTAGTATGGTGGGATGATCTCTTTAGTAAAGCCTTGAGACTCTAGCGATTGTCCAGCCATGACACGCGCCGCAATCTTAGCGATGGGTGCGCCAGTTGCTTTCGATACGAATGGAACCGTACGTGCAGCGCGAGGGTTAACCTCGATGAGGTACACTTCGTTGTCCTTCACTGCAAACTGGGTATTCATCAAGCCACGAACACCCAACTCGAACGCTAGCTTTTCAACTTGCTCGCGCATGACGTCTTGGATTTCTTGGCTTAGTGTGTAGGCAGGAAGAGAACATGCTGAGTCACCAGAGTGAACACCCGCTTGTTCGATATGCTCCATGATACCGCCGATCACCACGCGCTCGCCGTCACAAATCGCATCTACGTCGACTTCAACAGCGTCATCTAGAAAACTATCAAGTAGTACTGGTGATTCGTTAGATACGCTTACCGCTTCGTTAAAGTAACGACGCAGGTCTTGCTCGTCGTAGACAATTTCCATCGCACGACCACCAAGGACGTAAGAAGGGCGAACAACTAGAGGGAAGCCGATTTCGCGAGATTTCTCAACCGCTTGCTCCATTGTTGTTACAGTCGCGTTTTGTGGCTGTAGAAGACCAAGACGGTCAACAGCAACTTGGAAACGTTCACGGTCTTCTGCGCGGTCAATGGCGTCTGGGCTAGTACCGATAATTGGTACACCAGCAGCTTCAAGAGCACGAGCCAGTTTCAGTGGTGTTTGACCACCGTACTGAACGATAACGCCTTTTGGCTTCTCAACACGAGCGATTGCTAGTACGTCTTCCAGAGTTACTGGTTCAAAGTACAGACGGTCAGAAGTGTCGTAATCGGTTGAAACTGTCTCAGGGTTACAGTTAACCATGATAGTCTCAAAGCCATCTTCACGAAGCGCGAGTGATGCGTGGACACAACAGTAGTCAAACTCAATGCCTTGGCCGATACGGTTTGGACCGCCGCCCAAGATCATGATCTTGTCTTTGTCTGTTGGATTCGCTTCACACTCTTCATCGTAAGATGAGTACATGTAAGCAGTATCTGAAGAGAACTCAGCCGCACACGTATCAACACGCTTGTAGACCGGGTGAATATCGTATTGGTCACGTAGACGACGGATTTCACTTTCCGCGACACCTAGAATCTTAGATAGGCGCGCATCAGCAAAACCTTTGCGTTTAAGCTGATTCAGTGAGTCTTTGTTAAGACCTGCAAAACCGTTCGCTTTGACTTGTTGCTCTAGCTTAACGATGTCTTCAATTTGAACCAGGAACCAACGATCGATTTGGGTTAGATTGAAGACACCATCGACCGACATACCGGCACGGAATGCATCAGCAATGTACCAAATACGATCAGCGCCCGCTTCTTTCAATTCATGACGAATCGTTGTTAAAGCATCTGGCGCATCTAAGTCTACCATTTCGTCAAAACCGGTCGCGCCAACTTCTAGGCCACGCAGTGCTTTTTGTAGCGACTCTTGTTGGTTACGGCCAATCGCCATCACTTCGCCAACCGACTTCATTTGTGTCGTAAGACGATCGTTAGCTCCAGCAAATTTCTCGAAGTTAAAACGAGGAATCTTAGTCACTACGTAGTCGATTGTTGGTTCGAATGATGCTGGCGTTGCGCCGCCAGTGATGTCATTCATTAGCTCATCTAGCGTGAAGCCAACAGCCAGTTTCGCGGCAATCTTAGCGATTGGGAAACCCGTTGCTTTAGAAGCAAGTGCCGAAGAACGAGATACACGTGGGTTCATCTCGATGATAACCATACGGCCATCTTTCGGGTTGATACCAAACTGGACGTTTGAACCACCCGTTTCAACACCAATCTCACGCAGTACTGCCAATGATGCATTACGCATTAGTTGGTATTCTTTGTCTGTCAGCGTTTGTGCTGGAGCCACCGTAATTGAGTCACCGGTGTGAATACCCATTGGGTCAAAGTTTTCAATCGCACATACGATGATGCAGTTGTCGTTTTTGTCACGAACCACTTCCATCTCGTACTCTTTCCAACCGATAAGTGATTCATCGATAAGAAGTTCGTTGGTTGGTGATAAATCCAAACCACGACGACAGATTTCTTCAAATTCTTCTTTATTGTACGCGATACCGCCACCCGTACCACCCATGGTGAACGATGGGCGAATGATACAAGGGAAGCCAACCATGTCTAAAACTTTGTACGCTTCTTCCATGGTTTTCGCAGTATCAGCGGTTGGACATTCAAGACCAATCGATTTCATTGCTTTATCGAAGCGTGAACGGTCTTCTGCTTTATCGATCGCGTCAGCCGTTGCACCAATCATCTCAACACCGAACTCGGCAAGAACTCCATGCTTCTCTAAATCAAGAGCACAGTTCAACGCAGTTTGACCACCCATGGTCGGTAGAACCGCATCAGGACGCTCTTTTTCGATGATTTTACGCACCACTTCCCACTGGATTGGCTCGATGTAAGTCGCATCGGCCATGTCAGGGTCAGTCATAATAGTGGCTGGGTTAGAGTTCACCAGAATAACTCGGTAGCCTTCCTCACGAAGCGCTTTACATGCTTGGGCGCCAGAGTAGTCAAACTCACATGCCTGACCGATAACAATCGGACCAGCACCAAGAATTAGAATACTTTGAATGTCAGTACGTTTTGGCATTATCTACTACTCCGAATTAAGCGCTGTGTTGTTTAATTAGTTCGATAAAGTGGTCAAATAGCGGGGCTGCGTCGTGTGGACCTGGGCTCGCTTCAGGGTGACCTTGGAAACTAAATGCTGGTTTGTCAGTACGGTGAATACCTTGTAAAGAGCCATCAAATAGTGAAACGTGTGTGGCGCGAAGGTTTTCAGGTAACGTCGCTTCATCCGCAGCAAAACCATGGTTTTGCGAAGTAATCATGACAACATTACGATCTAAATCTTTGACCGGATGGTTCGCACCATGGTGACCAAACTTCATTTTCACCGTTTGTGCACCTGACGCTAACGCGAGAATTTGGTGACCAAGGCAGATACCAAAAATTGGCAGCTCTTTCTCAAGGAAAGTTTTAGTCGCCTCAATCGCGTAAGTACATGGTTCTGGGTCACCAGGGCCATTTGATAAGAATATGCCATCTGGGTTAAGAGCCAGCACATCTTCAGCCGAAGTTTCAGCAGGAACAACCGTTAAACGGCAACCGCGATCAACGAGCATGCGTAGAATGTTGCGCTTTGCGCCAAAGTCATAAGCAACGACGTGATAAGGCAGTTCGCTATCATCTTGCGCTTGTGGCAGACCACCCTTCAGGGTCCACGAACCTTGCTTCCATGGATACGCTTCTTTGGTCGTGACTTCTTTCGCCAGATCCATGCCTTTCAATCCAGGGAACTCTTTCGCTTTTGCTAATGCTAAGGCTTCATCAAGATTATTGCCCGCCAAGATACAACCATTTTGCGCACCCTTTTCACGCAGAATACGAGTTAGCTTACGCGTATCGATGTCTGCAATGCCGACAATATTTTGCGACTTTAGGTAATCAGAAAGAGATTGTTCATTTCGGAAGTTAGAAGCGATAAGTGGGAGATCGCGGATCACAAGGCCTTGTGCATGGATGGAAGAGGATTCTTCGTCTTCGGTATTAGTACCGGTATTGCCAATGTGGGGATAAGTAAGGGTGACGATCTGTTGGGAATAGGAAGGATCAGTGAGGATTTCTTGGTACCCCGTCATCGAGGTATTAAAAACTACTTCACCAACGGATGACCCATCTGCTCCAATGGAAACACCGTGGAACACTGTCCCATCTTCTAGGACTAACAGTGCTGATTTACTCAAGACAACCTCCAGAATAAAAATGCAAAAATAATAAATTTAACTGCAAATTTGCCTTCCTTAACGCAATAAACACGCGAAAATAGGTATTTGAGACAAATTGGCGGTATTCTAATGATGCCTTTGACTTGTGTCAACAGAGAGTCGAAAATAAATTTATCATTTAACACACTTAAGAGCAAAAAGGCATCAAAAGCGTTAAAAACACAAGTTTAACTCGACCTACTGGCCATCAAGATGATTTTTAGTAAAAACCGACCCTCTACAGCAAACTCTAGATCACACTTTTTGTCAACTCATTTGCGCAATCGTTGCACACCAAGATAAAAGTTGCTTTTTTGCAGCACTTAATGGAAAACCACACCTTAACACCCAAAATAAACAACAAAAACCCAGCATACAAAAGCACTCATTAATAGTACGACACCCTCTATAATAGGCAGAATACAAAAAACGCCGGGCAAGCCCAGCGCATAAATATCTAATTCGACATTTCATTTAGTCGTGAAGAAATCTCACTAAACTCAACCGCTATAGAGCGTTTAGGCCCAAAACGTCAGTCATGGTATAAAAACCAGCCGGTTTACCGTTAAGCCACACGGCTGCTTTGACCGCGCCATTGGCAAATGTCATGCGATCTGTCGCTTTGTGGGTAATTTCAACCCGTTCTCCGATATCTGCAAACATGGCAGTGTGCTCACCAATAATGTCACCAGCACGAATGGTGGCAAAACCTATCTCATCTTTGCTACGTTCACCCGTAATGCCTTCACGCGAATAAACCGCCACATCATTCAGTTTATTGCCCATTGCGCCAGCAATCGCCTCACCCATTCCAATCGCTGTGCCTGATGGCGCATCAACTTTAAACCTGTGGTGCGCTTCGACTATCTCGACATCACAATAGTCTCCCATCACTTGCGCCGCTTTTTCGAGTAACTTAAACACCAAGTTAACGCCAACCGAATAGTTTGGCGCCATCACAACAGGGATTTGTTGCGCCACAGCATCGATGTGCTGACGTTCTTGATCAGAAAACCCAGTGGTGCCGATTACAATGGCTTTACCGTGCTGACGACACAGCTCTAGATTCGCAAGGGTACTCACAGGTGCCGTGAAATCAATAATCACATCAAACTGTTCAATCTCTTTGGTAAGATCATCGGTGACAACGACATCAAACTTTCCTTCACCGCATAGTTCACCTAAGTCGACGCCCACTAAAGAAGATTCTGGACGCTCAGAGCCAGCGGCCACGGTAGCATTTTCGTTATTGTATGATGCTTTTACTAAGTTGCGACCCATACGACCTGCCGCACCTGCAATTGCAATTCTTACCATTGCATTGTTCTCCGTTGTTTTGATCCCTGCTATTTCGCAGCCATTCCAATTTGTATCACTAAACTATCAACATTCACGTGACGTGACCAGACGTTAAGCAAACTCTTTTATCACTCGCTCGAGGATCGGTACGTTGGCTTCTGGGAATGCATAGTCCTTCAGCGCTTTAACCTCAACCCATAGACCTTGTTGTCCCTCTTTGCCATAAGGCTGGTGGTCAAATTGTGACACCAAGATAAAATCGAATTTTAGCGACTTATCTGAGTAATCAAATTCAAGGTGCTCAAAATGACTTTGCTCAGTCACCACAATTCCGATCTCTTCTTCTAACTCGCGTCGCATCGCTTGTTCAATCGTTTCTCCCGCTTCAACTTTACCACCAGGAAACTCCCAAAAGCCCCCTTTGTGCTTATCATCAGGTCGTTTAGTAATAAAGATCTCGGATTTGTCTTGATTAAAAATAATACCCGCGACGATATGAACTCTTTTCATCGATTTTTCCTTAAAAAAAGAGCCGCCTAAGCGACTCTTGATATTTAATGACACAGATCTAATTAGTTAATTTGACCGTGACACTGCTTGTATTTTTTGCCGCTACCACACGGGCAAGGCTCATTACGACCAACTTTACGATCTTCACGAACCATAGGTTGGTGAGCGCCTTGAGACTCTTCGTCATCAGCCAATTGGTTTTCAGCCGAAGCGTGCTGCGCTTGTGCGCGGCGCGCTGCTTCTTCAGCTTGAGCTCGACGTTGAGCTTCCATGCGCTCAACTTCTTCTTGCTGCTGGACACGAACTTTCGACAAGATAGTAATCACATCCGTTTTCAGTGCTTCTAACAAGCCTTCAAACAGTTCAAACGACTCTCGCTTGTACTCTTGTTTCGGGTTCTTCTGAGCATAACCACGTAGGTGAATACCTTGACGAAGATGATCCATGGCGGCCAAATGCTCTTTCCACAATGAGTCGAGCGTTTGCAGCATCACCGATTTTTCGAAGTTACGCAGTACTTGAGCACCCACTACTTCTTCTTTCTGTTTGTAGACTTCAACAGACGTCGCTAGGATTTTCTCACGCAGTGCTTCTTCGTACAGCTTGTCATCTTCTTCAAGCCATTGCTTGATCGGTGCATCGATATCGAAGTCGTTCTTCAAACGCTCTTGTAGCCCTTCGACATCCCACATATCTTCTAAAGATTGCGGCGCAATGTACTCATCAATCACAGCAGTAAGCACGTCTTGACGGTTGTGTTCGATCATCTCACTGATATCATCAGCACTCATCAACTCGTCACGCAATTCATAAACCACTTTACGCTGGTCGTTGGCAACGTCATCGTACTCTAGAAGCTGTTTACGAATATCAAAGTTACGGCCTTCAACTTTACGTTGCGCTTTCTCAATCGAACGAGAGAGCATTTTCGATTCAATCGCCTCACCCTCGTCCATACCACTTTGGATCAAGCTCGCCATACGATCCGAAGTAAAGATACGCAGCAGTGAGTCTTCCATCGATAGGTAAAAACGAGAAGAACCCGCATCACCTTGTCGGCCAGAACGACCACGTAACTGGTTATCGATACGACGAGATTCGTGACGCTCAGTACCGATAATATGCAGACCACCGGCCTCGAGCACTTGGTCATGAACAACTTTCCATTGCGCTTTAATTTCGTCGATCTGTTCTTGAGTCGGATTGTCGAGCATGTCGACTTTCGCTTGCCAGCTACCACCAAGCACAATATCCGTACCACGACCCGCCATGTTGGTTGCGATCGTGACCGCGCCAGGCATGCCCGCTTCAGCAACAATTTCTGCTTCGCGTTCGTGGAACTTCGCGTTTAGGACATTGTGTTTAATCTTAGCTTGCTTAAGTGCATTGGAAAGTAGCTCTGATTTTTCAATCGACACGGTACCAACTAAGGTTGGTTGACCTTTCTCAACACGCTGTTTGATATCTTCAATGATCGCCGCAAACTTTTCTGCTTCGGTGCGGTAAACGACATCCGGCATATCGTCACGGATCATCGGCTTGTTGGTCGGAATAACCACGGTTTCCAGACCATAAATCGACTGGAACTCGAAGGCTTCTGTATCAGCGGTACCTGTCATACCAGAAAGTTTTTCATACAGACGGAAGTAGTTCTGGAAAGTGATCGAAGCTAAGGTTTGGTTTTCGTTTTGGATCTTAACGCCTTCTTTTGCTTCCACCGCTTGATGCAAGCCTTCAGACCAGCGACGACCCGGCATGGTACGACCGGTATGTTCGTCAACGATAACCACTTCGCCCTCTTCGTTGATGATGTAATCAACGTTCTTCTCAAACAACACGTGTGCACGCAGCGCGGCATTAACGTGGTGAAGTAGGCTAATGTTGGTTGGTGAATAAAGGGTATCTCCCTCTTCCATCAAGCCATTTTTGACCATCAAATATTCAACAAACTCTTGACCCGTTTCGGTCAAGTGAACTTGCTTAGATTTCTCATCAACGGTGTAGTGACCGTCGCCGCGGTACTCTTCTGAATCTTCTTTATCTTGCTGCTGCAGGAGAGGAATCAAAGTGTTAATACGGGCGTAAAGCTCAGAGCTGTCTTCTGCAGGTCCTGAAATAATCAGTGGTGTACGCGCTTCATCGATTAAGATTGAGTCGACCTCATCCACTACGGCAAAGAAACGCTCACGCTGGACGCGGTCTTCCGTGCGGAAAGCCATGTTGTCACGTAGGTAGTCAAAACCAAATTCGTTGTTGGTACCGTAAAGAATGTCCGCCTGATAAGCTTGTTTCTTTTCTTGCGGCGGCATATTTGGCACATTAATGCCGACCGTCATACCTAAGAATTCAAATAGTACTCGGTTAGTTTCCGCATCACGCTTCGCTAGGTAGTCGTTGACAGTCACGACGTGAACCGCGCCTTTAAGCGCGTTTAAGTAAGCAGGTAACGTTGCCGTTAGGGTCTTACCTTCACCAGTACGCATCTCTGCGATTTGGCCAGCATTCAGAACCATACCACCAATAAGCTGCACATCGAAATGACGCATACCATACACACGCTTCGACGCTTCACGTACCGTTGCAAATGCTTCAGGTAATAGCTTATCTAAGGTGTCGCCTTGCTCTAAGCGTTGGCGGAATTCAATGGTCTTAGCTTTTAGCTCTTCATCTGAAAGGGCTTCAAACGTAGGCTCGTAATTATTAATCTCTTTGACAATTTTTTTCAAGCGGCGCAGTGTTCGGTCATTGCGACTGCCAATTACCTTTGTCAGTAGCTTAGTTATCATTTGCTATGAATCTCTCTTTAATTCAGATCGGGCCCGATCTACTTTTAATGCCTTCAGTCTCTAACAGTTTTGAACTAAGAATACTGAGATAAATCACTTTACTCAGATATTGAGATGAGAACGTTAAATTTCAAGGCTTATATCATTATAGTGGTGGGTAGTTTATGAAATTTTCATCCTAACAACCAATAACATGATGATTTGTTTGAAGCATTCTTTATTTTTTGACGTTATATAATAAAGTTTATTCATCCTTTGCTCTATCTTCGCTGCACACCATTGACTAAAATGGGGTGGTTGAATTTAATTGAGGTGCGTAATGAGAGATCACCGTCCTACACTCGGCGATGAAATTATCGCCGATTCAAGATTTGCGCAGTTACAACAACATGCTCAAGAGATCTTAACGATCAATAAAGCACTGCGGGCTATCCTACCAAGAGGCACGGAAGATCATTGCCGCGCGGCAAATATTCGTGACAATCAATTGATCCTAGAAGTCGCTAGCGCTGGGATCAAAATGAAGATCGATTACGAACGGTTGAGTATTCTCAGCCAGTTAAGGTCGCAAGGTTTCGCGCGTCTGATTGCCGTCTCTGTGCAGATTAATCCTGAGCTGTATCGTACGAAAAAACGCAATAAGCCAGAGTCAAAGCCACGCGATCCGATCTCATCAACCGCAGCTCAATACCTAGAAATGGTAGCAAGCGGCGCCTCACCAAAGGTCAAAGCACGGTTAGAAAGCCTCGCTAAACTTGCCAAACGCGACTAATACAAATAAAAAAGCCAGACAAACGTCTGGCTTTTTTATTTAAAACGGAAACTTAGGCAAGAACCAAATTCGGCTCTGCAAATGCGACTGGTGATGTCTCTTCTTGTTCAAAGGTCACCCATTCCCATGCTTCTTGATCTGCCAATACTGAACGCAGTAGCTGGTTGTTTAGACCGTGGCCAGATTTAAAGGCACGGAATTCACCGATAATGGGATAACCACACATGTAAAGGTCGCCGATCGCGTCCAATACTTTGTGGGTAACAAATTCGTTTTCGAAACGCAGACCTTCTTCGTTAAGGATACGATACTCATCCAAAACGATGGCACAATCGAAACTTCCCCCTAGACACAAATTTTGTGACTGTAGGTACTCGATATCGCGCATAAAACCAAACGTACGTGCACGAGAGATTTCTTTAACAAAGCCTTGTGATGAGAAGTCGAAAAGAAGATGCTGTTCATCAGACTCTATTGCAGGATGGCTGAATTCAATTTCGAAATCCATACGGAAGCCATTGAATGGCAAAAACTCTGCCCACTTATCGCCATCTTCAAAACGCACTGGTTTCTTAATCCGGATGAAACGCTTTGGTGCATTTTGTTCTTCGATACCCGCTTGTTGCAGCAAAAATACGAATGGGCTGGCACTGCCGTCCATAATCGGAATTTCAGGAGCATCGACTTCAACAACAATGTTATCGATTCCCATGCCCGCTAAAGCTGCGCTCAAGTGCTCAACCGTAGAAATACGTACGCCTTCGTCATTAACCAGTGCAGTACACAGCATGGTGTCGCGTACAGACGCCGGATCCGCAGGAAAATCGACTGGCGGATTAAGGTCAGTTCGGCGATATACAATGCCTGTGTTAGCGGCAGCTGGGCGAAGAGTTAGCGTCACTTTACGACCAGAGTGGAGTCCCACACCAGTTGTTTTCACTATTTCTTTCAGAGTACGTTGTCTGATCATCTACTTTGCCTCAGTATAATTGCCACATATCACGGTCAATAGCGATATTGACCGTGCATGCTACCACAAAATTGAACAGTGTCAAATTGTAGCTATTTTAATCAGCTTGACGACGCAAGAACGCTGGAATATCAAGATATCCGCTCTCTTTATCTGCTTTAGGTGCCGCACTTTGGCCTGCACCTGAGCCTGATGGTGTTGTCGTTGGCTGAGGATTCATCTGAGGTTTATCTTGCAAAGTTGGTGCCGTTTTTTCTTCCACTTTATTGACGTTCTGCTGAGCAGGCGTCGTTTGTGGTTGATTTTGTGGCTGGGCAACAGGTGCAACTTTCGCTTTACCGCCCGCAACTAGCGTAATATCAGGTTTCTTCTCGTTACCAATGCCGGTCGCAACCACAGTTACGCGGATTTCATCAGCCATATCTGGATCTAATGAAGTACCAATAACAACGGTTGCATTGTCTGATGCGAAGGCTTTGACTGTGTTACCGACAGTTTCAAACTCATCAAGTCGCATATCTAGACCCGCAGTGATGTTGACTAGCACACCACGCGCTCCGGCAAGATCGATGTCTTCAAGTAGCGGGCTAGAAATTGCCATTTCTGCCGCTTCTTCAGCACGATCTTCACCTTTAGCAACACCGCTACCCATCATGGCATGACCCATTTCCGACATCACTGTGCGTACGTCAGCAAAGTCGACGTTAATCATACCCGGACGAGTAATCAGTTCTGCAATACCTTGTACTGCATTCTTTAATACATCGTTCGCGCTCGCAAAGGCTTCAAGTAGTGTAATACCACGACCAAGTACCTTGAGTAGCTTTTCGTTTGGAATCGTAATTAACGAGTCAACATGTTTAGAAAGCTCTTCAATTCCCTGCTCAGCAAAAGCTAAACGCTTTTTACCTTCAAAGCTAAATGGTTTAGTCACAACAGCAACAGTCAAGATATTCAACTCTCTTGCTACTTCTGCAATCACCGGGGCTGCACCTGTACCTGTACCACCACCCATACCTGCTGCGATAAATACCATATCGGCACCAGCCAGCTCTTCTTTAATGCGATCGCGATCTTCGAGAGCTGCGTCACGGCCAACTTGAGGGTTTGCACCTGCACCAAGTCCTTTGGTCATATCACCACCAATCTGAATAACGCTATTCACACTGGTTTTACGAAGCGCCTGAGCATCAGTATTTATACTAATAAACTCAACACCTTCGATGGATTCACGTACCATGTGTTCAACGGCATTACCGCCACCGCCACCAACCCCAACGACTTTAATTACCGCATCGTCAGACATTTCCATCATCGGTTCAAACATGTGTTATCTCCGTTTTTCCTGCTGCTCAGGTTAAAACTCTTTTTGTATCCAATTACGCAAGCGATCAAACAAACTTGTCACTGAACTGCGAGCAGGCTCGCTGTATTCAGTTTCATCATTTATCCGCGCATCTCTCGCGTAATGAAGTAAACCAACTGCCGTAGAATGATACGGCTCTTTAACGTAATCGGTTAGGCCGCTCACCGCTAGTGGTTTGCCGACTCTAACTTGGTTGCGGAAGACACGCTCCGCACACTCTACCAATCCTTCAATTTGTGCCGCTCCACCAGTGAGCACCACACCTGCTGCTAGATGGTGTTTAATCCCCTCTTCACGCAGTTTTTCTTGTACGGTATCGATAGTTTGATTAACTAATCCCATAAGCTCAGTATAACGAGGCTCAATCACTTCCGACAACGTTTGTCGTTGCAAACTGCGCGAAGGACGCCCACCGACACTTGGAACGTTAACCGTATCATCTTTGCTGACTAACTCGCTTAATGCGCAGCCATACTTAACTTTAATCTCTTCGGCGTCACTCACTGGTGTGCCGAAAGCAAAAGCGATATCACTGGTTACTGCGTTCCCCGCATAGGAGAACACTTCGGTGTGACGCAATGCACCACCAGTCCAAATCGAGACATCCATCGTACCAGCACCAATGTCGACGACACAAACGCCTAGCTCACGTTCATCTTCGGTAATGACGGCGTTACTTGCCGCTAAACCGGAGTAAACCAGATGCTCAACTTTGAGATCACAGCGTTCTACCGCTTTAATAATATTTCTTGCCATATCATTGTGACAAGAGATCAAGTGCACGCTAACTTCCATGCGCACTCCTGATAAACCTAGCGGATTTTTAATCCCTTCTTGATAATCGATAGTAAATTCTTGGGGAATTACATGAAGAATGCGCTGTTCGTCACCAATCTTGATAGATTTAGCAGTATGAATAGCCCGATCCATATCCTCTTGAGAAACCTCTTCGTCAGAAATGGTTCCCATCCCTTTTTCGATACGGCTTGCGATATGTCGCCCTGAAAGCGAAATAAATACATTGGTAATATCACACTCAGCCATTAGCTCAGCTTGATCCACCGCTCGCTGTACCGACTTTACTACTGACTCTAGGTCGTTAACACCGCCTTTATCCATCCCTCGGGAAGGACTACTGCCTGCGCCAATTATATTAATTTGACCATCAGGCAATACTTCACCCACGAGAGCCGATACGGTTGCAGTGCCTATATCAAGACCAACAATAATGCTGTCATCAGCGGTCTTAGTCATCTGTACTCTCTTGTTCCAACGCTTGATCTGGGAACCAACCAATGGCGGCTCCCGTGTCATACCTGAGGTCGATGTAGCTCACTCGCTGAGTGTCGCTACCCAAATTCTTATATAAGAACACGAATCTCTCGATGCGTTCCTGTAATGATTCTTTACCAAGCTCGAGACGAATACCATTATCGAGAATGATTTGCCATGCACGGCGATCATTTAAAACCAAAGAAGTAATGGTTAAGTTTAATGCGGTAAATTTAGGGCTAATATCGCGCCAAATAGACAACACTTCTTGATTGGTTTCAGCCGGACCATACAGTTTGACCCGTTCTTGGTCTAGCTTACCAATATCACCATCAAAAATATGACCTTGGTCGTTAAGTAGTGCGTTGCCGTTCCAGATTGCTTGCGCATGGTGCTCAGTCAAAAAGACTTTCACGGTATCTGGCCACTGTTTACGAATTGACGCATGCGATACCCAAGGAATGGACTCTGCCACTTGTTGAAGTACATTAACATCTTGCGACATAAATGTGCCCACATGTCCTAACTGCGCAAATGCGCGTTGAACATCCAGTGCCGAGACATAATGTAATTCACCTTGAAGCACAATATTAGACAAGGGAAGCCGCTGGTCATCCCACATCCAAGAAATCGTGGAGTAGAGAAGAGAGCCTATCAACAACAAAACCACCAACAAAAAGCTGCCACCTACGGCATGCTCTTTTACCAGTGGTGCTGGGGGTAAACGACGGCCTTCATTAAAAGCATATTTAATCAAAGTCCATAGTCCTTGCCATTAGCTCGCTTATTTTTTTCCCTATCTCATTTCGTATAAATAGAGGCAAAAGCACTTACTTTAACCTTCGGATTATACTGGCGTGATTAAAAGTATCAAACACTGAAAGTGAGAAATCGTTACTTAAAATGCAATAAGTGACACAAATAGTTAAAAATCGATGTATCAGTTAAGCTTTAACCATCTTATCGATATTTAACTCAAAAGCAGCTAACTGTTTTGCCACCTTACCAACATCGCCAGCACCTTGAGTTAATACTAAGTCACCATCTTGTAAAACATTGGCGAGAACCGACGGTAACCCATTGCTATCTGGGACAAAAATAGGATCAAGCTTACCACGACTACGAATGGTGCGGCACAGAGCTCGGCCATCGGCTCCTGCAATCGGCTTTTCACCTGCAGAATAAACATCCAGCATGATGAGTACATCGACCTGTTCCAGGACATTAGCAAAATCATCATAGAGATCGCGTGTTCGACTGTAGCGATGCGGTTGAAAGATCATGACTAAACGTTTCTCTTGCCAACCATTGCGCGCCGCCTGAATGGTCACATCAACTTCCGTCGGGTGGTGTCCGTAATCATCCACTAGCATGGCATGACCATTTCCGGTATCAAATTCACCAAGATGGTCAAAACGACGCCCAGTGCCCTGAGTGCCCGCCATCGCGCGCAAGATAGCTTCGTCATCAATATCATCTTCGGTGGCAACGGCTATCGCCGCAGAGGCATTGAGCGCATTATGGCGACCTGGGATATTCAAAGTAATCTCAAGATCGGCTTTACCCTGACGAATCACAGTGAACTGACCTTGCTGGCCTTGTTGACGATAATTATCGATACGAACATCAGCATCTTCAGAAAAGCCATAAGTAATGACTTGGCGACTGATTTTTGGGATCAGCTCACGAATAACAGGGTCATCGACACACACAATCGCTTGGCCATAAAATGGCAGGTTGTGGAGAAAGTCGATAAAGGTTTGTTTGAGTGTTTCGAAATCACCACCATAAGTGTCCATATGATCGGCTTCGATATTCGTGACTATGCTCACCATAGGTTGTAAATGGAGGAATGACGCATCGCTCTCATCCGCTTCAGCAATCAAGATACGACTCGATCCGAGACGGGCATTCGTCCCCGCGCTTTTGACTAAGCCACCATTGACGAAAGTAGGATCCAGTCCAGCTTCAGAATAAATCTGGGTCACTAGAGCAGTAGTGGTGGTTTTGCCATGAGTCCCCGCGACGGCGATGCCGTGACGAAAACGCATCAACTCTGCCAGCATCTCAGCGCGGCGAACCACGGGAACACGCGCAGCTCGAGCCGCTATGATCTCAGGATTCTCTTCGTTAATCGCGGTAGAAACCACAACAACGCTGGCCTTAGCAACATTTTGCTCGGTATGACCGATGTAGACGGTTGCGCCTTTTTCACTCAGACGTTGAGTGACCGGGTTCTCCGCAATATCCGAACCAGAAATTTGGTAGCCTTCGTTGAGTAACACTTCGGCAATGCCACTCATACCCGCGCCACCAATACCAATGAAGTGGATGCATTTTACCCGACGCATTTCAGGCACTATTGCGCGAATTTGCGCTAAATCTTGTTTGTGTTGAACTGTCATAATTCTTCTCGTTACTTCGTCAGCGAGATAATGGCCTGTGCCACTACTTTATCTGCGTCTAACTGTGCTGCCTGACGTGCTTTTTGTGCCATCTTGATAAGGGCATCACGATCAAGCGCTTGAATCTCATTCGCCAGCTTATCAGCGGTCAATTGTGGCTGCTCGATCATCTTAGCCGCGCCACAGGCGACAAGGTGATCCGCATTGAGAGCTTGCTGCCTATCTTTGTGCATAAACGGAATAAAGATCGCTCCGACACCAGCCGCTGACACTTCAGACACGGTTAGTGCCCCAGAACGACACACCAATAAATCGGCCCAATGATACGCGCCAGCAACATCATCGATAAACTCAACCACTTCAGCGTGCTCAACATGATTGCGCTGATACGCTTGCATCACCTGCTGCTGATTGTTTTTCCCAGCTTGGTGACGAATTTCATAGCCATCACCCAATTTCGCCATCACTTCAGGCAAGGTGTGATTAAGGATTTGCGCCCCCTGACTGCCACCCATGACTAAAATACGGATGTTGCCTTGACGGTCTGCCAAACGTTGCGCTGGTGCTTCAATCGCAACCACATCCTCACGCACTGGATTTCCAACCACTTGTGCGGCAGGAAATGCCCCCGGAAAAGCTTGAAAAACCTGTTTGGCAATTTTTGATAACCATTGATTGGTTAACCCCGCGACCGCATTTTGTTCATGCAGCACGACTGGGATGCCCAATAACCAAGCAGCAATGCCGCCAGGGCCACTGACATAACCACCCATACCCAATACGGCATCAGGCTGCCAACGTTTCATATGTGCTTTGGCTTGGATAATGGCATTAATAATCTGAAATGGTGCTTTAATCAAACGACCAATACCTTGACCTCGTAGACCTTTTACTTGGATAAAATCGATCTCAATGCCGTGTTTGGGAACTAGGTCTGCTTCCATTCGATCAGCGGTGCCAAGCCAGCGAATTTCCCAACCTTGCGACTGAAGCTGTTTCGCAACCGCAAGCCCTGGGAACACGTGACCGCCAGTACCACCAGCCATCACCATTAATTTTTTATTCTGTTTCATCTGTCTGTTGTTCTTTATTATCTGTCGCGTTTGCTAAGCGACATTCATGGTCAATACGTAACAATATCGATACTGCAATCGACATTACTATCAAGCTGGAGCCACCATAGCTGATCAAAGGTAACGTCAGGCCTTTGGTTGGGACCATCCCCGCCGCCGCACCGACATTAACCAAGGATTGAAAGGCAAACCATATACCAATACCAAAGGCCAAGTAACCACCAAAAAGCTGGCCGCCTTCAAACGATCTACGACCAATGAAAATGGCTTTAGTCACTAGGCTAAATATCAACATCAATACCAAGACCACACCAACATAACCGAGCTCTTCCGCTAATACAGCGAAGACAAAGTCAGTGTGTGCTTCTGGGAGATATTCGAGCTTTTGAATTGAATTGCCGAGCCCTTGGCCAAACCATTCACCACGGCCAAAAGCCATCAGTGACTGAGTCAACTGATAACCACTGCCAAATGGGTCATCCCAAGGATCCATAAACGATGTCACACGGCGCATACGGTACGGCTCGATGTAAATTAAGGTTGCGACCGCGACAAGCCCAACCACCATCAAGGCCAAAAATTGGGTTAACTTGGCGCCAGCAATAAACAACATACCAAACAAGGTTACCAACATCACGATCACGGTACCTAGATCTGGTTGAAGCAGAAGTAAGCTGGCTAATGTGGCAAAAACAATGATCGGTTTGATAAAGCCGCCAAAAAAGCTCGAACGCACCTCTTCGCTTTTACGCACCAGATAACCTGACATAAAGATAAACAGCGACAGCTTGGCAACCTCTGCTGGCTGCAAGTTAAATAGGCCTAAAGGGATCCAACGCGAGGCGCCGTTAACCGATTTACCAGCCACTAACACCACGATCAGCAAAAAAATCGACAGCAGCAGCAACCAAGTACTGAACTCTAACCAACGCTTCATTGGGATTTGCAGGATCACCGCTGAGGCTGACAACGCCAATACCAAGAAGACCGCGTGGCGAAACATGAAGTGAAATGGCTGTTCGGTCAGACGAGAGCTGATCGGAAACGAGGCCGAGGTAACCATGACGAGGCCCGTTAACATCAAGCCAAGAGAAATCCACACCAACTGACGGTCGTATAACACTTCAGGTGATGCGGTGGTCATCCAGCGTTTGATACTACCAAAAACGTTTCGAATCTGCATAGTTCCCTAGGTCTTTTATGCGTATGCGTTGGCGAGTTGGGTAAAGAGATCGCCACGAGCCATAAAATTATCAAATTGATCGAAACTCGCGCAGGCGGGTGACAACAACACCATATCACCGGATGTCACTTGAGACGCTAACCATTGAATGATTTCTTCCATGGTAGTAAAACGCTTGGCACTTGCGTGGAGCGACATAAACTGGTCACCATCTTGACCAAAGCAGCATAGCTGAAGGTTCAGCGTTGCCAATACTGGCTCAAGTTCAGAGAAGTCAGCGCCTTTACCCACGCCGCCGACTAACAAATAGAGCTTACCCGCAATATTTAATCCGGCTAACGCAGCCAAGGTACTTGCCACATTGGTCGCCTTAGAATCGTTAACCCATTTAACGCCTTGATTATCTGCAACTACTTGGCAGCGATGTGTCAGCCCTTGGTAAGATTTAAGTGCCGTGAGGCCTTTTTCTATCGCCACGCCCGCTTCACTGAGTAAGGCGATGACCACTAAAGCATTGGCAACATTGTGACGACCAACCAGAGACAGCGCTTGAGTCGGACACAGAGGTTGGTCGTGCTTAAACAAGTATTCACACCCTTGGTGCTCGGCGACACAATATTGGGTGCGGTGACTTAAGCTAAATTCAACTCGTTTTTTGTCACCCTGAGGATAGGTCTGCTTATCGTCAGCGTTGACGATACACGCTTGGGCATGATCAAAAATACGTAATTTCGCCTGACGATAATCCTCCATCCCCTCATAGCGGTCCATATGATCTTCGCTGAGGTTAAGAAAAGTCGCGGCAACGGGCGCTAAAGATGAGGTGGTTTCTAACTGAAAACTCGACAATTCCAACACGTATAAATCTGCCGATTGGTTAAGTAGATCTAGCGCAGGAACACCAATATTGCCCCCGACCCCGACCTTAAGACCAGCGGCTTTAGCGACTTGTCCTGTCCAGTCAGTGACGGTACTTTTCCCATTTGAGCCAGTAATCGCGATGACCGGTTTATCAACTTGCCACGCAAACAATTCAATATCACCGACGACAGGAATACCGGCAGCAATAACCTGTTGAATTTCTGGTGTCGCGAGTGCAATACCTGGGTTAGTGACCACCAGATCCGCTGCCAATAACCAGTCCAACCGCCAACTGCCGCTGTGCAGCTCTACCTCTGCAGGCAGCGCTTCACTTCCTGGTGGCTTAGGCCGCGTGTCGATGACCTTAATCTGCTTACTGTTTGGTAGTGAAGCGATATGCTTAACGACAGAGAGCCCGGTAATACCGAGCCCTACAACCACAACCTTCTCAATACCCTGCCAACGATCCGTGGTCATGGTGACGAGTTCCTTATCGTACTTTCAATGTCGCTAGACCAACCAGTACTAGCACAATAGAGATAATCCAAAAACGCACAATGACGCGCGGCTCTGGCCAACCTTTTAATTCGTAGTGATGGTGAATCGGCGCCATTCGGAAAATGCGTTGACCACGTAATTTGTACGACCCCACTTGCAAGATAACCGACAAGGTTTCCATCACAAACACGCCGCCCATGATCACCAATACAAATTCTTGGCGAACCAAGACTGCAATCGTGCCTAACGCGCCGCCTAGCGCTAAAGAGCCAACATCACCCATAAACACTTGTGCTGGATAGGTGTTAAACCATAAGAAGCCAAGGCCTGCACCGACAATCGCAGTACACACTACCACCAGCTCTGATGCTTGAGGGATATAGGGAATATGCAGATAATTAGCAAAGTTGACATTGCCTGTCGCCCAAGCAATCGCGGCAAAGCCTGCCGAAACCAACACGGTTGGCATAATTGCTAAACCATCAAGACCATCTGTTAAGTTAACGGCATTGCTGGTACCAACAATCACGAAATAGGTCAGAACGATATACATCAGACCCAGTTGCGGCATGATATCTTTAAAGAATGGCACAACCAGTTGCGTCGCCGCAGTATCTTGGCCATGCACGTATAGGGCAAACGCCACAACCAACGCAATAGCGGATTGCCAAAAGTACTTCCAGCGTGCAATCAAACCATCGGTATTTTTGTGCACCACTTTACGGTAATCATCAACAAAACCTACCGCACCGTAACCGGTCAAGACCGCCAAAACCGCCCAGACATAAGGGTTGCTTAAATCAGTCCACAGCAGAACCGTGGTGATAATCGCCGTCAGTATCATAATACCGCCCATCGTCGGCGTTCCACGTTTACTGAAGTGAGACTCCGGACCTTCATTGCGAACCACCTGACCAATTTGCAATAACTGCAAACGGCGGATCATGATTGGGCCCATCCACAACGATATTCCCAAAGCCGTCAAGACGCTAACAATGGCGCGAAACGATAGGTATTCGAACAAGCGGAAGAATGAAAAATATGGCTGTAGCAGCTCTGCGAGCCAAATAATCATGGATACATCTCCTTGACAGCAGCAGCGACCTGACTCATACCGGCACTATTCGCCCCTTTGACTAATAGTGTCTGCGGTTGATGCGGATGTTGTTCAATCTGCTGTTTAATATAATCAATCATGCTTTGGTGGCTATCAAAATGACGCCCGCCGCACTCTTTGCTGATCGCTTTCGCATCAGCGCCATAAGTAAGCACATATTCAAATTTGAGTGGGGCAGCATGTTCCCCGACTTGACGATGAAGTGCAAGACTTTCGTCACCTAACTCGGCCATATTACCCAAAATTAACCAACGAACGCCGCCAAAACTAGCCAGTAGATCAGCCGCCGCTTTCATCGCAGGTACACTGGCATTATAGCTATCATCGATCAGTTTTATTTGCTCGCTAAGCTCAATCAGTTCGACTCGACCTTTGACCTTACTCAGTAATGCTAAACCCGATTGCACCATAGACAGACTCGCACCCAGTTCAAGCGCTAATGCCGTTGCCGCCAGTGCATTAGCCACATTATGTTGACCAATAATGCCCAACTTAATTGCCGCGTCACCGAGAGGCGAAACCAAAGTAAATTGCGCTTCACCACTGGCATTGAGGGAAATGTGTTTAGCAAAGTAATCGACGTTGGAATCAACGACCGAGAACGTCTTAACCTGCTTGTCGGCCAAAACCTCAGTCCAATATTCACCGCCATGGCTATCACGATTGACAATCGCCACACCACCAGGCTTAAGACCTTGGTAGATCTCGCCTTTGGCTTGCTTGACACCATCTATCGAGCCGAAACCCTCTAAGTGGGCGGCAGCAACATTATTGACTAAAGCGACATCGGGTTGCACTAAACGCGTGGTATAAGCGATTTCACCAATATGATTAGCGCCCATTTCAATCACCGCAAAATCGTCTTCTGGCACTGAACGCAATAGAGTTAACGGTACACCAATCTCATTATTAAAGTTACCCGCCGTAAACAGCACGCGCCCTTGTTGCGCCATGATGCTCGCGACCATCTCTTTAACCGTGGTTTTACCGGCACTACCAGTGATCCCCACCGTTGGCGTTTGACACGTTTGGTGGACTAAAGAGGCCAATTGACCGAGCGCTAGCTTGGTGTCTTTGACCAATAACTGCGGCACGTCAGCCTCAACCACTTTGCTCACCAGCAGCGCACCAGCGCCAGACTCGATCGCTTGATCAATGAAGTGATGCGCATCAAAACGTTCACCAGCTAACGCAATAAATAACGCACCAGACTCGATGGCTCGGGTGTCAGTAGAAACCGCTGCAATGACCTTATCCGAACCAATAAGCTCGGCATCAATCGCGCTAGCAATCTGACTTAACATTAGTGAAATCATCAATTTTGCTCCAACAGTTGCATCGCGGATTCGCGGTCTGAATAGTGAATGGTCTGTTGACCAATTACTTGATAATCTTCATGGCCCTTACCTGCAAGCAAGATGATATCTTGTGCTTCGCTATTGGCTAGCGCGTACTTGAGCGCAGCAAAACGGTTGTGCTCGACAATCGCTTGTTGCGGATGCTGCATTCCTGCCAGCATATCGTCGACAATCGCGACTGGTGATTCACTGCGTGGGTTATCATCGGTAAAAATAACATGATCAGCCAACTGCTCACCAATGGTTGCCATCATAGGGCGCTTGCCCGTATCTCGATCGCCGCCACAGCCAAAGATCGCCCATAACTGCCCTTGGCAATGAACGCGTAACGCCTTGAGTGCTTTTTCTAATGCATCGGGGGTGTGGGCATAATCGACCACGACTTTCGCGCGGTTTGGGGCAGTAAATAGCTCCATGCGCCCAACAACTGGCTTAAGCTGAGGGGCCGTTGCGAGCAATTGCTGTTTATCAATACCTAAGGCCAGTAGGCTCGTCATCGCTAACAGCAGGTTACAAGCGTTAAACTCACCAATCAGTGGTACGTTCAGCTTACCCGGACCAAATAGACCATCAAATTCAAGCGTAATCCCTGATTCACAATAACTTACCTGCTTGGTCCAAACCCCGTCTTGACGCGCAATAGGCTTGAGTGACACCGCGATGGCATTATCTAAACGCGTTAGCCAACTTTCACCGACAACGTCATCAACATTGATCACCGCGTGACGACATCTATGCTCACTAAACAGTAAAAACTTCGCCTCAGCGTACTCTTGCATCGTGCCATGATAGTCAAGATGGTCACGGCTTAAATTGGTGAAGACCGCAACTTCAAAAGGCAGAGCTTTAACTCGACCTTGCACTAAGCCGTGCGAAGAGACTTCCAGCGCAGTGTAGCGCGCCCCTTGCTGCGCTAAATCGAAAAGAGAGTGTTGAATTTCAATCGCATTGCCAGTGGTATTCGCCGCAGGCTGTAAATCGGCCAAAAAGCCATTGCCAGTCGTTCCCATCACCGCCGCTTTATGGTCGAGTAACTCTAGCCATTGCGCGATAAGTTGGGTAATGGTTGTTTTACCATTGGTTCCCGTCACACCAATCAATTGATTCTGTGTGATCGGGTATAGCTTGGCCGCTAATTCAGATAAGTGGGCCGACAACTGCTCAACATACACAACAGCAATCGCGTCATGATATTCGATAGTGCCATGAGGGTGACTTTGACACGCCTCAGCAACCACTGCATTGCTTCCACTCTCAATCGCGGCAGGGATAAAACGTCGACCGTCGAGGTTATGGCCTTTAATGGCAACAAAGGTGGTGCCTGGCGTCACTTTGCGACTGTCGAGTTCAAGCTGCTTAACTGGCGTATTGGCCACTTGATGGCTACGAATGTCCAGCCATGGTGCAAGCAAGGCCGCTAAAGTCATTTCCTTGGACATGGTAAACTCACTTAATCTTGTTTAAATCTATTTTCATCAGGGGCCACATTTAATATTTGCAGCGTCCCTTTCAATATTTCGGCAAAAACTGGCCCGGCGACTGAACCACCGTAATAGTTATCGCCTTGAGGTTCGTTAACGACAACCACCATCGCGACACGCGGATCACTGGCGGGAGCAATGCCTGCGGTGTAGGCAAAATACTCATCACCATAACCGCCCGCAATCGCTTTACGAGACGTTCCCGTTTTCGCCGCAATGCGATAACCAGGCACCGCGGCTTTGGTGGCCGTCCCGCCCGGTTGCGCCACGGTTTCAAGCATTGCCAATACTTTGCGCGCGTTTTCACGATCAATCACCTGTTTAGACAGGTCACGTTGGTTACTTTCGATAATGTGCACGGGTTGGTATTCACCCAAGTTACCGAGAGTGGCATATGCATGAGCAAGTTGCAGTGGTGTGATGGTCAAACCATAACCAAATGAGAGTGTGGCGATTTCAAATTTAGACCAACGGCGACGGTTGGGGAAAATACCTTGTGTTTCACCCACCAGATTCAGCCCCGACAATTCACCAAAACCGACCGAGCTGTACATACCAAGTAAAGCCTCCAGCGGCATCTCAAGCGCCAACTTCGCCACACCGATGTTACTCGATTTTTTGAGAATCGTGGTTAAGTCCGCTTTACCAACCTTTGAGGTATCACGCACGCGGCTTCCACCAATCTGCATGATGCCATTACCAGTATCGATCACCGTGCTGTCGTCAGCTACACCATTTTCTAGTGCCGCTAAAACCACAAAAGGTTTGACCGTAGAGCCTGGTTCAAACGCATCAGTAATCACTCGATTACGCATTTTCGCCGATTGTAGGTCGGAGCGATTATTAGGGTTGTATGAGGGAGCATTGACC
Source organism: Vibrio pacinii DSM 19139 (assembly GCF_000711795.1). Lineage (GTDB taxonomy): Bacteria > Pseudomonadota > Gammaproteobacteria > Enterobacterales > Vibrionaceae > Vibrio > Vibrio pacinii. Next base: position 130,538 of record NZ_JONH01000010.1, read on the forward strand.
ATAGCCAACACCGCACCGGTTTTAACATCCAGAATCACCACCGACCCTGAGGTAGCACGATAATCCGCTACCGCCTGCTTTATCGCTCGATAAGCGATGGCCTGAATCCGTTGGTCGATGGTTAATTCGAGAGGTTTGCCTTCTTCACGCTCCTCAAGGGAGATGTTCTCGACCACACGACCATAGCGGTCTTTACGGATAATGCGTTTGCCCGCTTCTCCGGTAAGCCACTTATCGTAACTTCGCTCTACCCCTTCTAAGCCATGACCATCAATACCAGTCACGCCAACTAAGTGGGCACTTACCTCACCAGCAGGATAGTAACGACGAGACTCTGCTTTAAGCCCTACTCCGGCCAGTTTTAACTCACGGATATAATTCGCCATCGCCGGGCTAACTTGGCGCTGCAGATAGATGAAACGACGACTTTGATTACGCTTAATTTTTTCGATTAAGTCTTGGCGTTTTAAACCAAGTACATCAGCGAGGGCGTACCAGCGGTTAATGTCCTCTAGCCCACCTTGCTTAAAAATAGTGACAGGATCGGCCCAAACGGCTTCGACTGGAACACTGACCGCCAAAGGCTCACCATTACGATCAGAAATAATCCCACGAGCGGAGTGCAGCGTTTTGGCGCGAACCGAGCGCATATCGCCTTGCTTGATCAGATTATCCGGTTCAAAAATTTGGATATAAGCGATACGTCCAGCCAATGCGGCGAAGGCGGCAAAAACGAACACCAATATCAAGTAGAAACGCCACCGAATCAGCGTTGGTGGTTGTGGTTGTTTTTTAGGCTCTACAACTTTGACTTTCTTGCTCATGGGAAGTTAACGATGACTTCTTTTTCAGAATCTGGGCGCTTCATTTCGAGGTCGCGCTTAGCAATATCTTGCACGCGGCTGTGTTCAGCCAGTGCGGTTTCCTCAAGTAATAAATTACGCCATTCATTATCCAAGCGCTCACGTTCAACCAGGGCCTGGTCTTTTTCCGTGATCGCTTGACGAGTGTGATGGGTGATAAACACAACCCCCATCGCACTGGTAAAAATCAATATCAACATGATCAATGGCACTCGACCAACCCCCAAGAGATCAAGGGCGATCAATTTAGCGAGATTTGGAGTGGCACTGCTCATGGTGGTTATAGTTTCTCGGCAATACGAAGCACAGAGCTGCGAGATCGGGTGTTAACTTCAACCTCTTCGACTGAAGGCTTAATCGCTTTGCCGACAGGTTTCAAATTAGCACTGCCCAGCGCTCTAATTTGATCTTCGGTCATCGGAATACCATGAGGCACTTGCGGGCCTTGGCTCTCTTTACGAATAAAACGTTTCACCATGCGATCTTCAAGTGAATGGAAACTGATCACAGATAAACGACCTTGAGGAGCAAGAATACTCGCCGCGCCTTTTAAAGCCGTATCAATCTCTTCCAACTCACTGTTGATGTAGATGCGAAAAGCTTGGAATGCACGAGTCGCTGGGTGCTTTTTCTCTTTGAAACTTTTCGGTGCCGCTTCTGAGATCAATTTAGCCAGTTGACTGGTGCGAGTTAACGGCTCGTTCTCGGCATTATCACGGTAAGCGACAATTCCTTTGGCAATACGACGGGCGTGTTTATCTTCACCGAACTCGCGAATAACCCAAGTAATGTCATCCAAGTCAGCTTCCAACAACCATTGAGAAACAGGGATGCCAGAGGTTGGGTCCATGCGCATATCAAGTGGGCCATCTTTCATAAAGCTAAAACCGCGTTCAGCATCATCAAGTTGCGGCGAAGAAACGCCAAGATCAAGCAGGACACCATCGACTTTACCAACGAGGTCATAGTCGGCAGCGTATTGCGCCATGCCAGAAAAAGGACCGTGAATAATCGTAAAGCGTGGATCGTCAATGGTCTGCGCTTCTGCAATCGCTTGTGGGTCGCGGTCGATACTGTATAGGCGACCATTGTCACCCAGTTTCGATAAAATAGTTCGGCTATGACCACCGCGACCAAAAGTACCGTCAATATAGATACCGTCTGGTTTAATGGCTAAACCATCGATAGATTCATTAAGGAGTACAGATATGTGTTTGAATGCTTCGGTCATAGTTATCTCATGTGGCGGTCGCATTGACGAATTAAGATTCCCCAGTGTACTGATTTAGTGGCTTATCGCCACCACTAGCGCGTGAGAACACGTGATTTTGCGCTAAGTTTAATCGCAAGAAAATTAATTTGGTCAATTAAAAGCAAAAAACCCATCATAACAGTTTACGTTACGATGGGTTTCGAATAGGTGGAGTCGACGTATAAGCCGGGTTCTGTTCCGCTTGCGCGGTAGTAGCCATTCGTCTAGGCCAGCAATCGCTCACTGGCTCAAGCAACCTACCCGCCTCCTTACGCGAGCAACGCAATGTGGAGGCCTATTTGGTCTTGCTCCGGGTGGAGTTTACCCTGCAACGAACTATTGCTAGCCGTCCGGTGCGCTCTTACCGCACCCTTTCACCCTTACCTGTGCCTCACTACCCGAAGGTAGCAGCCATCGGCGGTTTTCTCTCTGCTGCACTTGTCGTAGGCTTGCGCCTCCCAGGCGTTACCTGGCACCCTGCTCTATGGAGCCCGGACTTTCCTCCCCTCTGCCAGTCTCCCGAAGGACGTCAACGTCAGTATCCAAAAGGACCTCAACGTCAGTCTCCCGAAGGACATCAACAAAGCAGCGGCTACCCAGTCAACTCCGGGGCGGATTGTATAGAGTTCAGAGCACAGTGTCTAGCAAGATCACAAATATGCCCCAATCAAGCAACCAAGTGGCAGTTTTTTGAACACAATTGCGCTAATGACCTACTCCAGGTTGTCTAAACCCCATTTATACAGTGCGTTTTTCTTGAGATTGTAGATCTCGGCCGTTAACGCTGCGGCTTTTTTCAACGGCAGCTCTTTGGTCAAAATCGCTAGAGTTCGAGTCACTTCATCGGGTAACGTATCCTCTGCTGTGGTGCGATAACCGTGAATCAGAAGCGCCATCTCTCCTCTTTGCTGATTCGAGTCGGACTTCACCCACTCAATCAAGTCACCCAAAGGCATTCCTTGAATGGTTTCAAAGGTTTTGGTCAACTCACGCGCCAACACCACTTCTCGCTCAGGGCCTAAAATCTCTAGCATGTCATCCAGAGAATCTAAAATGCGATGAGGGGATTCATAAAAAATACAAGTACGTTCCACTTTGGCGATATCAAGGAATCTATCTTTACGCCCTTTGCTCTTTGCTGGCAAAAAGCCTTCAAAACTAAATCGGTCAGAAGGTAATCCGGATGCACTTAACGCAGTAATCACGGCGCATGCTCCTGGCAGCGGCACAACTTTAACTCCAGCCTGACGACATTGTGTGACAAGATGATACCCTGGATCACTAATTAATGGGGTGCCGGCATCAGAAACGAGTGCAATAGAGTGCCCAGCTAACAATTTATCGACTAATACTTGCGCTTTCTGCTGTTCGTTATGATCATGGAGAGCATAAGTTTTGGTTTGAATATTGAAGTGTGACAACAATTTGCCAGTATGCCGAGTATCTTCAGCGGCAATAAGATCGACGCTCGAAAGCACCTCGATTGCTCGCTGAGTAATATCACCCAAATTGCCAATTGGCGTTGGAACGATATAAAGAGTCGGTACCTCATTTGGTAAGGTTTTGTTATCTGTCATTTGTTTACCATCACTTCAACGATTAATATAGACACAATTTTATACGGATTTGATAAAGAACTCATGGCTAAGAATAACCAAAAGCGTCGCAGTGTAACACGCTTACTGACTCCTGTAGCACTTGCTGTCACTCTGGCAGCGTGTTCTTCTGCACCCAAGACGCCACAAAGTGTCAATATTACCTTAGATCCAAATCAACCGATCCAAACCTATTTAATGCGCGCTGACAGCAGTCAGGGCTCGCTGCAAAATGACTGGTTGATTATGGCGCTAAAAGCTTCGGTTGAAGCGGGTGACACTACGCAAGCGCAACTGCTTTCCAAGCGACTTGCTCGTCAATCGCTTAGCGACATCCAGCAAGCCGAATGGCAACTTGCTCGCGCACAATTGCTGTTCGCGGAAAATCAGTACGCAGAAGCGCTATCTCTGCTCAACTTTGCGCCTTCGTGGCAGTTAGCCGACCAGCAGTGGCTCGCCTACCATCAGCTGCGCGCCTCACTGTTTGCTCAGCAAAATGATCGTTTAAATGTCGCTCGAGAAACGTCACTGGCTAGTCAATACCTTGAACAAGAGCAACAGCAGCAAGCCGCAGATACGATTTGGCGCAATCTAAATCCATACTCTGCATTTAAACTTGAAGAAGTCGCTCAGCAAGAGACCAATCGCCAATTTTTAGCTTGGCTTGATCTGGCACGAGTAAGCAAAAACCTCTCGAATCAGTTGCCAGAGTTAAAACGTGCAATTCAAGAGTGGCTCACAGCGCATCCGAACCATCCCGCAGCGATCTATACACCGCAAACGCTGTTAGACATCTTGGCACTCGAACTGACCAAGCCAGTCAATACGGCTTTGCTGTTACCTCTGAGTGGCAAATTTTCCCCACAAGCGAAGCTTATACGCGATGGTTTCATTCTTGAAATGATGAATGATGCTGACCGAGATGAAACCGCCACACTCACCATCATTGATACCAATAGCGTTTCTATCGAAGAGTTAGAAGCTACCTTGATTGAAAAACAAATTGATTCTGTCGTTGGCCCACTGCTGAAAGATAATATCGAAAAATTGCAAGCGGCACAGGCAAGCTTTGTTGATTCATTACCTACCCTAGCACTCAACATTCCTGACGAGATTCAAGAGGGTAACAACACGTGTTATCTGGCGCTCTCTCCAGAGCAAGAGGTCGCGCAAGCGGCGAAACATTTTGCCGCGCAAGGTTACCAGTACCCACTCATTCTGGCGCCTCAGGGTCGTTTAGGTTCACGGGTGGTTGAAGCTTTTGAGCAAGAGTGGCGCAAATACAGCGACAACCAAGTAGCGGTTAATCTTTTCGGTGATAAACGCCAATTGCAACGTGATATCAACCAAGTGTTCGGCCTGCAAGGCAGCCAACAGAACATTGCCCAAATGGAAGCACTGCTTGATATTGCGCTCGAAAGCCAGCCTCGTAGTCGCCGTGATATCGACGCCGTCTACATCGTTGCTAAAACTACCGAGTTAACCTTAATCAAACCCTTTATTGAAGTCGCGGTGAACCCTGACACCCTGCCGCCGAAACTGTATTCGAACTCACGAAGTAATAATGGTCGTCAGCAATACGAAGATTTATCGGGCGTGATGTACAGTGATATTCCACTATTGATCCAACCTAATGAAGCGTTACAAGCACAAATGGACATGCTATGGCCAAAAGATTCTAACGCAGAAAGACGTCTGCAAGCGCTTGGTATGGACGCTTACCGCCTAATGGAACACCTACCACAAATGAAAATCGTGTCGGGCTACACACTTGATGGCAATACTGGCGTACTCAGTATCGATCAAAACTGCATTGTACAGCGTGAAATTAGCTGGGCGCAGCACAGTGTCAAGCAATAGCCGCGCACAAGGCGAATACTACGAAGTCGCAGCAGAAAAGCATCTTATCTGTTGCGGCTTGTCGCCAATTGAGAGAAACTTCTCGGTCAAAGGTGGAGAAATAGATCTGATCATGCGCGATGGTCACACTATCGTCTTTGTCGAAGTGCGCTACCGGAAGAGCCAAGCTTATGGCCACGCGGCTGAAACCGTGACGTGGAATAAGATGCAAAAGCTGATAAAAGCGGCCAATCTTTGGCTACTCAAACAGGGCTTATCCGTCTACTCAACAGATTTTCGCTTTGATTTGATTGCCATTCACCAACAGGGCAAACAAATTGAGTGGATAAAAAATGCAATTACTCAAGGATAATCGATGCTAGACAGCATTAAAGACAGTTTTACAGAAAGCATTCAAATTCAGATCGCCGCTGCAGAAGCCTTGCCTGACGCCATTACTCACGCCGCTCAAGCTATGGTTTCGAGTCTGCTTAATGGTAATAAGATCCTTTGCTGTGGTAATGGTGGCTCTTCTTCAAACGCCCAACAATTTGTCTCTTGTCTTCTCAACCGTTTTGAAACTGAGCGCCCTAGCTTGCCGGGTATGGCATTAACAGCAGATAATACCACTTTAACTGCCGTGGCTAACGATTATCACTATCAGGAAATTTTTTCGAAGCAGGTACGCGCGTTTGGTCAAGCTGGCGATATTTTGCTCGCCATTTCAACCAGCGGCAACAGCAAAAATATTATCAAGGCGATGGAAGCCGCTGTGACTCGTGATATGACCATCATTGCACTTACTGGTAAAGATGGTGGTGAAATGGCTGGCTTATTAGGCGAGCATGACGTTGAGATTCGTATTCCATCCCACAGAACGGCGCGAATTCATGAAGTTCATATGGTGACCTTGCATTGTTTATGTGACCTTATCGATCAGGTGTTATTCCCCGCCCACGAAGAGTAAATGTAAATAATGAAGTTATTTAAATTACTAGTACTGTCACTATTTATCGCCACTACCTCTGGTTGTGCCGGATTGATCGTGGCAGGCGCCGCAACCACCGCCAATATCGTTATCGATCCGCGCACCACTCAAGAAATTTGGAACGACAATAATATTGAGCTTGAAGTGGCTGGCATTGGTAACAAAGCCCCTTTCCGCGGTAACGCACGCATTACTGCGAGTTCATACAATGGCACTGTCGTGTTGCTTGGCCAAGTCAATAGCGAACAACTCAAACGCGAATTTGAAAGCCAAGCTCGTAACATCAAAGGCATCACGACCATTCACAACCAATTACGTGTTAAACCACCGCTATCAGTGGGTGAGATCAGCCATGACAGTTGGATCACAACCAAAGTGAAGTCAGCTTTCTTGGCGGATTCTGAGCTCAACCGTATCAAAATTAAAGTCATCACCGAAGATAAAGAAGTGTTCTTACTCGGATACGTTTCCCAGCAACACGCTGATAAAGCCATTGAGATTGCGCGTAATACGTCTGGTGTAAAGCAAGTTATTCGCGCGTTTTATCAAGAATAGTGACTTTTAGAAAGGCAAAAAAAAAGCAGCGGAAACGCTGCTTTTTTTATTTAATGACTCTTAGGCTTGGTCGGCCTTTTGGTCTTGGCGGTTCTTCATCTGATGATGCATCAAGCTCATCATTATCGGTTGCAACAGATAGCGGTTGAGGCTCTTCTGTTACCTCTTCAATGCCCGGTTCTTGATACTCACCCATGTAGGCTTCTTCTGGTTCAAACATCGTACCCGCGCCATTTTCACGCGCATAGATAGCTTGAACCGCATACAAAGGAACAATCACCGAGTGAGGACGACCACTAAAGCGAGCACTAAACGTCACCGCTTCGTTGCCAAGCTCTAGGTTGCCGACCGCTCTTGGAGCGATATTAAGGATAATTTGTCCATCTTGAACAAACTCAACCGGAACACGCACGCCAGACATTTCCGCGTCAACCACGAGATGAGGCGTTAAATCATTATCGACCAGCCACTCATAAAATGCGCGAAGCATATAAGGGCGGCGTGGTGTCATATTTACGATATCCATCTTCTCGCCAATTAACGAGTCAAACGCATTTCACGTTCCGCTTCGGTCAACGAAGCGAGGAATGAATCACGTTCGAAGACGCGGTTCATGTAAATTTTCAGTTCTTTTGAACCAGGACCTACAAGCTCGATACCCAGTTGTGGCAAACGCCACAGTAACGGAGCTAGGTAACAGTCAATCAAGCTGAACTCTTCACTCATGAAGTACTCGTACTCAGCGAAAACAGGACCAAGAGTCAGAAGATCGTTACGCAGTTTATTGCGCGCAGCTTCTGCTTCTTCAGCACTACCTTTGACTACTTTTTCAGCAAGGGTGTACCAGTTTTTCTCAATGCGGAAAATCATCAGACGGCTATTACCGCGCGCCACAGGATAAACCGGCATCAATGGTGGATGAGGGAAACGCTCATCTAGGTATTCCATGATGATCTTTGAATCGTAAAGCGCAAGCTCACGGTCAACTAAAGTTGGTACTGTTTTATATGGGTTAAGCTCAATCAGCTCAGCCGGTAGATTTGCTTCATCGACAAGCTCAACTTCAACACTTACACCCTTTTCTGCTAGAACGATACGTACCTGATGGCTATACATATCAGATGCACTTGAAAATAGAGTCATCACAGAACGTTTATTGGCAGCTACAGCCATGGAGCCCTCCAGCACACTTACATAATAAAAAACAATGGAGGCTAAGCCTCCATTGTTAAGTTCAAAAATTGGAAATTAGCACGGTATGTTAGCACAATTAGTGCACATCACGCCAATACTCTTTCTTCAGTAGTACAACCACGATAGTGAAGATGACAAGGAAAGCCATCGCCCACCAACCTAGAGCATGACGCTCAAGTTTGACAGGGTCACCTGAGTACTCAAGGAAGTTAACCAGATCGCGCACGGCGTTGTCATACTCTTCACGGTTAAGTTCGCCTGTGCCAGTTGATTCAACGCCAACCACTTTAGTCACTTCCTGACCATCTACGATATGCGTTTCGTAAACTGGTGAAGGGATACCTTGCAGTTCTTCAAGAACGTGAGGCATACCAACGCTTGGGAAGACAATGTTGTTGACGCCAAATGGGCGGCTTGGGTCTGCATAGAAAGAGCGCAGGTAAGTGTAAAGCCAGTCTGTACCTCGCACGCGAGCCACAAGCGTTAGGTCTGGCGGTGGAGCACCAAACCATTTCGCTGCTGAGTCTTCACTCATAGCATTTTCCATCAGATCGCCTACCTTAGCTTCAGGATCAAAGATAAGGTTCTCTTTGAGTAGATCAGTAGGAATACCAATATCACGCCCGACACGCTCATAACGCTGATATTGCGCTGAGTGACAGGCAAAACAGTAGTTCATAAACAACTTCGCACCATTTTGCAGCGAAGCTTGGTCGGTCAAATCGTTGTTTGCTTTATCAAGTGGTACTTTCGCGCCCGCTGCCATCGCTAATGAAGGCAGCATTGCAAATAAAATTACAATCCATTTTTTCATTTGAATGTCACCCTTTCTGGTAGTGGCTTAGTCGCTTCGTTCTTACTGTAGAAGTACAGCAGTACGAAGAACATGAAGTAAGCTAAGCTAAAGATCTGAGCTAGCAGCGTATAAGTTGGTGTTGCAGGTAGCGCACCTAGAACGCCTAACGCGATAAAGCTGATCGTAAACTGGATGATATTGAATAAATGGAACTTACTGCGGTAACGGTAAGAACGAACTTTACAACGGTCTAACCACGGCAGAAGGAATAGCACTACGATTGATGCGCCCATTGCAATAACACCCAGCAGCTTATCTGGAACCGCACGTAGAATCGCGTAGAACGGCGTGAAGTACCATACTGGCGCAATATGCTCAGGTGTTTTTAGCGGGTTAGCGGCTTCAAAGTTAGGTGGCTCAAGGAAGTAACCGCCCATCTCTGGGTTGAAGAACAGCACGTAACAGAACAGGAACAAGAATCCAGCCACACCAACCATGTCTTTCACTGTCCCGTAAGGGTGGAAAGGAACGGAATCGATGATGTCGTACTTCTTCGTATAGTCTTTATGGAATTTAAACTGCGTCTGGTAGTCATCGCCCATAGAGCCTTTTGGCAGTTTAGTTTCAATGCCGTCAGGGTTATTCGAGCCCACCTCATGCAGTGCAAGTACGTGCAGAACAATCAGCAATAACAGCACGATAGGTAACGCGATAACGTGCAGTGCAAAGAAACGGTTTAGCGTCGCACCTGAGATAACGTAGTCACCACGAATCCATAGTGTTAAGTCATCACCGATAACCGGAATCGCACCAAATAGCGAGATGATTACCTGGGCACCCCAGTATGACATCTGACCCCAAGGGAGTAGGTATCCCATGAAAGCTTCTGCCATTAACACGAGGAAGATCAGCATACCGAACAGCCATAGAAGCTCACGAGGCTTTTGGTATGAGCCGTAAATTAAGCCACGGAACATGTGCAGGTAGACCACAACAAAGAACGCTGACGCGCCTGTTGAGTGCATATAACGCAGTAACCAGCCGTATTCGACATCACGCATGATGTATTCAACAGAGGCAAACGCGCCATCACCGGATGGGACGTAGTTCATTGTTAACCAAATACCCGTAAGGATTTGGTTGACCAAAACAAGCATTGCCAATGAGCCAAACAGATACCAGAAGTTAAAGTTCTTCGGCATCGGGTACTCAGAAAGGTGCTTCTTGTACGCATTCATTGCGGGTATGCGTTTTTCTACCCAATCAAGTAGAGCTTGCATTATGCCTCCCCTTCTTCGTCAACACCGATAATAATCTTGGTATCGCTCAGATACATATGTTTAGGAACAACTAGATTTAATGGCGCTGGAACGCCCTGGAAAACACGTCCAGCCATGTCAAATTTCGAACCGTGACATGGGCAGAAGAATCCTGATTTCACACCCTGAACTTGCTCGCTAAAACTGTCAGGTAAATAAGTAGGTGAACACCCGAGGTGTGTACAGATACCAACCGCGACAAAGTACTCAGGCTTTATTGAGCGGTAAGCATTTTGAGCATAAGTCGGTTGCTGTTCTTCGCCTGAAGAAGGGTCACGTAACTGACCATCAAGATCTTTGAGCATATCAACCACTGATTGTGCGCGGCGAACTACCCATACCGGCTTTCCTCGCCACTCGACGCGTACCATTTGCCCTTCTTCAAGTTTACCGATATCAACTTCAACAGGGGCACCCGCCGCTTTGGCTTTCTCACTTGGGTTCCAAGATTTAATAAAAGGAACGGCGACTGCAGCAGCCCCTAAACCACCAACAACAGCTGTTGTTGCAGTTAAGAAACGTCTGCGACCGTTATTTAAAGGCGCATTGCTCATCCAAACATTCTCCCATTTGCTCATTGTGGATTGTTATTATTCCGCTTAAAGAGCATGGCTAACAAAATACGAATTTAGTTGTATTTATTTGATGGCAAATGATAAATAAAACCCTACTTTTTGACAAGATAAAGCTACCTTTTTGTAACATTTGTGAGGCGAATCGCCTATGAGGTCACAAAAGCAGTATAACTAAGACAAAACAATCAGTAAGTACGGGGGAGATAGGACTTTTTTAGAGTAGAAAAACAAAAAAGCCTGGCAAGAAGCCAGGCTTTTGTATCCACATTCCAATGCAAGCATTGAACGTAAATCTTTTCGAAAAAAGATTAACGCTTAGAGAATTGTGGTTTACGACGTGCTTTACGTAGACCAACTTTCTTACGTTCAACGCAACGAGCGTCACGAGTAACGTAACCAGCTGCACGTAGAGCAGGACGGAAAGACTCATCGTATTCCATTAGAGCACGTGTGATACCGTGACGGATCGCACCTGCCTGACCTGAAATACCGCCACCTTTTACAGTAACGTATAGGTCTAGTTTATCAGTTAGTTCAACTAGCTCTAGAGGTTGTTTAACAACCATGCGAGAAGTTGGACGACCGAAGTACTCATCAAGGCTACGCTTGTTGACTACAATGTTGCCGCTGCCTGGTTTAATAAAAACACGCGCAGCTGAGCTTTTGCGACGGCCAGTGCCGTAGTATTGATTCTCTGCCATTTTCGAAATCCCCAATTAGATGTCTAGTACTTGTGGTTGTTGAGCAACATGGTTGTGCTCAGCGCCAGCGTAAACTTTCAGCTTACGGTACATAGCACGGCCAAGAGGACCACGTGGTAGCATACCTTTAACCGCTAGCTCAATCGCCATCTCAGGCTTACGATCAATCAGCTTTTCAAAAGTGATTGATTTTAGGCCGCCTGGAAATTCAGAGTGACGGTAGTAAATTTTACCTTTAGCCTTGTTACCAGTTACAGTAACTTTCTCTGCATTGATAACGATGATGTAATCACCAGTGTCAACGTGAGGAGTGTATTCAGCTTTATGTTTGCCACGTAGGCGAGATGCAATTTCACTTGCTAGACGGCCAAGAGTTTTACCTTCAGCGTCTACAACATACCAGTCGCGTTTTACAGTTTCTGGTTTAGCAACGAAAGTTTTCATGCTAATAATAACCCGTTAATATTTAGATTTACACTTAAGGAGCTTTCGCTCCCACTGACTAAGAGTCCAGTCAACACCCCTTCGAGTGGTTGCACTCTCGACCCGTCATGTCGAAATACCTTCGATAATCAAGGTCTGCAGTAACGGTGGGTCGCAGGATTATAGAGAAGTCAGTTGAAAAAATCACCTCTTTTCGGCAAAAAAGGTATTTTTTTTTGCCCGGCAAGCCAGATAGCTCCTAGCTTAAGCTAAATGCTCTCTCGCGAGGTATTCATGACTTTGCATTTCTATCAATCGAGATTGGCAGCGCTTAAATTCAAACTCTAGCTGACCACCGGTATATAGTGCACCCAGTTCAACTTGTGCCGAGATGATTAACTTAACGTGACGCTCATAAAACTCATCGACCAAGGCAATAAAACGTCTGGCGGCATCATCTATCGTAGATCCCATCTGCTTAACATCGGCCAACAGCACCGTATGGTAAATACGTGAAATTTCAATATAGTCATTTTGGCTGCGTGCCGATTGGCATAGTTGTTCAAAACTGGCGTGTAATACCCCATCCGATGCCTGAATAACATCAATCTGACGATGGTTAATCTCTATTGAGTCGACGACACGTTTATTGTCACCAACTAATTGTTCGTAATAATGACGCAGGTTCTTGTCTGCCTGCTCATCGAGCGGCGAGTGGTAAATTTCAGCTTGCTCAAGCGTCCGTAGTCGATAATCAATGCCACTATCAACATTCAATACCTCACAGTTGGTCTCAATAAGCTCAATCGCTGGAAGGAAGCGTGCTCGCTGTAAACCATTGCGGTACAGATCTTTAGGTGGGATATTCGATGTCGCCACCAAAATAACGCCACGTTTAAATAGCGCTTGAAACAAGGTACCTAAGATCATCGCGTCAGTAATGTCAGAAACAAAAAACTCATCAAAACAGATGATCTCTGTCTCTGCTTTAAAGGTATCAGCAACCAGCTCCAATGGATCGTTAACATCACCTAATGCATTCAGTTCATCGTGTACGCGGTACATAAAACGGTGAAAGTGAACTCGCATCTTTTTTTCGGTCGGTAATGCCTCAAAGAAAGTATCAACCAGATAGGTTTTTCCACGCCCAACACCGCCCCAAAAGTAAAGCCCTTTAGGTATGTTATGTGGTTGCGGTTCAGGTCGATTAAACCAGTTACGCCAACGTGTTTTTTTTTCGACGGGTGTCGCCATGTAATCAATAAACTCATGATAGAGTCTATCAAGAGCGGAAACGGCTTGAAGTTGAGCCGCATCTTTTTGAAAACCGTGTTCTTTTATATCTTTTTGGTAGATTTCTAGTGGCGTCATCGCTTCGTTACCTGATGAAGAAGACTGTTAAACTGCTATGTAGAGCACATGCATTTTGCTTTATTGGCTTACGCTCTCATAGTAACATGTCCAATGAACATGTGTAACTAACCAGTAAAAAACATGTTAAATAACAATGATAAGGAGCAATTATGCCTTGGATCTACGCCCTAGTAGGCTTGCTTGTTGGTCTGGTGCTTGGTGTCGCTATTTCTCGTTTCACCACACCAAGTTACAAAAAACAGAAAAGCGTACAAAAAGATTTAGACAGTGCTAAATTCGAATTAGAACAACAGAAGCAAGATCTAACCGATCACTTCGCTCAAACTGCAGAAATGCTCGATTCACTTGGTAAGGAGTACACCAAGCTTTATCAGCATATGGCCAAAACCTCTGCCGAATTGTTGCCCGCTATTCCAGAACAAGATAACCCATTCATTAAGAAGATCACGCAGCAAGACAACGTTGAAAACGGCGAAATCAATCATAGCGCTGATATTCAACCACTGAATGAAGCACCGAAGGATTACGCTTCAGGTTCGACTGGTCTATTAAAAGATCAGAAAAAAGAGATCCTCGACTCTCAAGACGTGGTTTCCGCTAAAGCGTCATAACAACAATCTTATTATGCTGAACTTTACTAAGGTTTTTTAGTCATAACTCTTGATAACTGTCCCTTGATTTCGAATGTTTCGTACAAATATTAGATTCATGGGTTGTTAATAAATTAGGAGTATCCGATGAAAAAACCTTTGCTCGCATTAACAGTTCTTTCACTTAGCTTAAGTTCAATCATCACTCCCATTCAGGCAACGGCAGCCCTGCCGTTCGCTGTGAGTGGTGAACAGATGCCAAGCTTGGCACCTATGCTGGAAAGAGTCACTCCCGCCGTGGTCAGCATTTCTGTAGAAGGCACTCAAGTCTCTAGACAGCATGTTCCCGAACAATTTCGTTTCTTCTTTGGCCCCGACTTTCCAACGGAGCAATTGCAAGAACGTCCATTTCGGGGATTAGGCTCTGGCGTTATTATTGATGCAGACAAAGGCCATATAGTGACTAACTACCACGTCATTAATGGCGCAGAAAAGATTCGCGTCAAACTGCATGATGGCCGAGAGTACGATGCCGAACTTGTCGGTGGCGATCAGATGTCTGATGTCGCACTGCTCAAACTTGAAAAAGCCAAAAACCTGACCGAAGTAAAAATAGCCGACTCGGACAAATTGCGTGTCGGTGATTTTGCTGTCGCGATTGGTAACCCATTTGGCCTCGGCCAGACAGTGACTTCAGGGATTATTTCAGCGTTAGGGCGAAGTGGCCTCAACATTGAAAATTTTGAGAACTTTATCCAGACCGATGCGGCAATCAACAGCGGTAACTCTGGTGGTGCACTGGTTAACCTGAACGGCGAATTGGTGGGTATTAACACTGCGATTTTGGGGCCAAATGGCGGCAACGTCGGCATTGGTTTTGCGATTCCATCTAATATGATGAATAACCTCACAGCCCAAATCCTTGAGTTTGGTGAAGTGAAACGCGGAATGCTCGGTGTTCAAGGTGGCGAGATAACTTCTGAACTGGCTGACGCGTTAGGTTATGAATCAAGTAAAGGTGCTTTTGTTAGTCAAGTGGTGCCAGACAGCGCTGCCGATAACGCAGGGCTTGAAGCGGGTGACGTGATTGTGTCGATTAACGGCAAGTCAATAAACTCATTTAGCGAACTGCGAGCAAAAGTCGCCACATTGGGCGCAGGCAAATCAATCACGCTAGGTGTGGTTCGTGATGGTAAACAGAAGTCATTTGACGTTGTGCTCGGTGAGCAAACCAATGTCAAAACCACAGCTGACAAACTGCATGAAGGGTTATCTGGGGCTGAGTTGACCAACACCAACGCCAGTGACTCAGTTCAAGGGGTCAAAGTCAGCGCGATCGAGCCAGGTTCAAAAGCAGAAGCTTACCAGTTGCAAAAAGGCGACATCATTATCGGTGTCAATCGGCAGCGAATTAAGAACCTAGCTGATTTCAGACAAGCGCTTGAAAAACAGCCTGGTGTACTCGCGTTGAATATTCAACGTGGCGATCGCAGTATTTACTTAGTCATTCGTTAAACTGACACGGGTAAAAACGCGACATCGCTTGTAAAGGACAGCCACTCTATCGTCGCTGTCCTTTTCTTCTTCTCTCATCTAGTGCTATTCTTGCCCAACTTATTTACTATTACGATTGATGAGGAAGTATGCTGCAATTCATGTTGCGCTCTGTTGGCTTGGGTTTAGCCACGGCAGTCCTGCTTTTAGTCACCATGCCCTCCCTTCGCTCCACCGTGCTCCCTCCCAGCATCGAACCAAGTACTGACATGAGTCCGCAAGCGCAAATATCTTTTAATACCGCAGTACGTAAAGCAGCGCCTGCCGTCGTTAATATTTATAGCCGCAAGTACACTGAGGATGATCGCTCCAAGCTATTAACGCAAGGACTCGGCTCTGGCGTTATCGTGAGTGAAAAAGGTTACATCATTACCAACTATCACGTTGTGGCTCAAGCCGATCAGATTATTGTTGCGCTGCAAGATGGCCGTGTCGCCGCCGCTCAGTTGGTCGGTAAAGATCGTCGCACCGATATTGCCATCTTAAGCGTCGAAGGGGACAACTTACCCGTGATTCCTCTTAATCCACAATATAATCCCAAAGTCGGCGATGTGGTTTTGGCGATTGGTAACCCGTACAACTTAGGTCAAACCACCACCTTCGGCATTATTTCTGCCACCGGGCGCTCTTCAATTAGCGCCGACGGCCACCAAGCATTTATTCAAACCGATGCTGCGATTAATGAAGGTAATTCTGGCGGCGCTTTGGTCAATACCCGTGGTGAATTAGTCGGTATCAATACCGCTTCATTCCAACAAGCTACTGAGCTTGAAACTTATGGCATCTCATTTGCGATTCCCTACTCGCTAGCCAATAAAATCATGCAAAAAATCATTGCTGATGGGCGAGTTATCCGTGGCTATATTGGCATTGATGGCCAAGACATCAACTCAGTGACTTCCCGCTTGCTCGGTAACGAACACCTAGGCGGCATTGTGGTACTCGGTATTGATCCAAATGGTCCCGCAGCCGAAGCTGGCTTTGAAGCGCAAGATATTATTTTGAAGATAGATGGGCAGAAAATTAATGGCCGCCAAAGTGTCATGGATCTGGTCACAGAACTTAGACCAGGTACCAGCGTTGATGTCCTCGTCTTACGCAAAGGCGAAGAGAAAACACTCAACGTAACCATACAAGAAGACACGCGCGAATAACCACTTCGCTCAAAAATAAAAAACCCATGCCGTGGCATGGGTTTTTGTTTATTTACTCTTGGTTATCAGGCTCAGTATGCGTCGACTCAACTTCAATCCGAGTCACTCGCTGCAGACCACGCGGTAACAAACTACCACGTCGACCTCGCTCGCCACGGAAGTTGTCAAGATCGGCCACTTTAAGACCTAACTTACGTTTTCCTGCATACAGAGTGATAGCGCTGCCTTGTGGCAAGGCGATAAGGTGTGAAACATACTCTTCTCGCTCTTTCGCTTTGGCCGCTGGAATATTGATGATCTTATTGCCTTTACCTTTACCTAGTTGTGGTAAATCTTTGATCGGGAAGAGCAACATACGACCTTGGTTAGTAATTGCTAAAATCTCATCATGATCGAGATCACCAACACATTTTGGCGTCAATACTTGTGAGTTAAGTGGCAAGGTCACCAAGGCTTTACCGCTGCGATTTTTCGACAATAAGTCGCTACCTTTACACACAAATCCGTAACCAGCATCGGATCCAACTAACCATAGCTGTTCTTCCTCACCCATCACGACATGACGGATATTGGTACCGGCATTGATATTCAGTCGTCCGGTAATCGGCTCGCCCTGACTACGTGCAGAAGGTAATGAGTGGGACTCTAACGAATAGCTACGTCCATCACTGCCAATGAATACTGCTTGTTGACTGCTCTTTCCTCGCGCTGCTGCAAGGAAATTATCACCCGATTTATAGTTGAGGCCTTCAGCA
Source organism: Vibrio pacinii DSM 19139 (assembly GCF_000711795.1). Lineage (GTDB taxonomy): Bacteria > Pseudomonadota > Gammaproteobacteria > Enterobacterales > Vibrionaceae > Vibrio > Vibrio pacinii. Next base: position 148,065 of record NZ_JONH01000010.1, read on the forward strand.
TCGACATCATGACCTTTCGCATGACGAATCCAGCCTTTTTCAGATAATACGACTGTGATCGGTTCACTTGGCACCAAGTCGCGCTCGGTCAGCGCTTTTGCTTCCGCACGCTCAACGATCGGTGAACGGCGGTCATCACCATACTTTTCAGCGTCCGCTTTAATCTCTTTCTTAATCAATGTATTCAGACGGCGCTCAGAGCCCAGTAACTGTTCTAGTTTCTCACGCTCTTTTTCAAGCTCTGCTTGCTCACCACGAATCTTCATTTCTTCAAGCTTGGCAAGATTACGAAGCTTGGTGTCTAGCACCGCGTCTGCTTGAATGTCAGTAATACCAAAGCGCGCCATTAGCACGGCTTTAGGATCATCTTCGGTACGGATGATCTCAATCACCTCATCAAGGTTGAGGTAAGCCACCAGCAAACCTTCCAAGATGTGTAAGCGAGCCATGACTTTATCAAGACGATATTGCAAGCGGCGACGTACGGTCGAACGACGAAACTCAATCCACTCCGCAAGAATCTGTACTAGCCCTTTCACTTGCGGACGATTGTCGAGACCAATCATGTTCAAGTTTACCCGGAAGTTCTTCTCTAAATCCGTTGAGGCAAACAGGTGGTTCATCAACTGATCACAGTCGATTCGATTTGAACGAGGCACTACCACAATGCGGGTTGGGTTTTCGTGATCAGACTCGTCACGTAAATCATCAACCATTGGCAGCTTTTTAGCGCGCATTTGATTGGCGATCTGCTCAAGAAGCTTAGCGCCAGACACTTGATGTGGCAGTGCCGAGATAACAATGTCACTGCCTTCTTTATGCCACACCGCACGCATTTTGATGCTGCCACGACCAGTACGATAAATTTTCTCGAGTTCCGCTTTAGGTGAAATAATTTCAGCTTCAGTCGGGTAATCAGGGCCTTGAATGTGAGTCATCACATCGGCCAATTCTGCGTTAGGGTTGTCAATCAGATGAATCGTGGCATCCGCGACTTCACGCACATTATGTGGTGGAATGTCTGTCGCCATACCAACAGCAATGCCTGTCACACCGTTAAGCAATATATGCGGCAGTCGCGCTGGCAGCATTTGTGGCTCTTTCATTGTGCCATCAAAGTTTGGCTGCCACTCAACCGTACCTTGGCCAAGTTCACCCAGCAAAACCTCTGCGAATTTAGACAATTTCGCTTCGGTATAACGCATCGCTGCGAACGATTTAGGGTCATCTGGTGCACCCCAGTTCCCTTGACCATCGACCAAAGGATAACGGTACGAGAACGGCTGAGCCATCAGCACCATCGCTTCATAACAAGCCGAGTCGCCGTGCGGATGATATTTACCGAGCACATCACCAACGGTACGTGCCGATTTTTTATACTTCGCCGATGCTGAAAGACCCAGCTCCGACATTGCGTAGATTATGCGTCGCTGAACCGGTTTAAGGCCATCGCCAATGTATGGCAATGCTCGGTCCATGATGACGTACATTGAGTAGTTGAGATAAGCGTCTTCAGTGAACTTGCGCATTGGCAACTGTTCAACGCCATCATAAGTAATTTCTGTCGACATTCGTTAAACCTCTGCCATATCGCCGTAATTTTGTAGCCAAGCCCGACGGTCATCTGCACGTTTTTTGCCTAACAACATATCCATCATCTCGATGGTCGCATCACTATCATCGATAGTGAGCTGAACCAGACGACGCGTATTGGGATCCATCGTAGTTTCACGCAGTTGCAGTGGGTTCATTTCACCCAGACCTTTGAATCGCTGCACATTAATTTTGGCTTTCTTCTTCGACAAACGCTCTAAAACGCCCTCTTTTTCGTCGTCATCAAGGGCATAAAATACTTCTTTACCACAATCGATACGATACAGTGGCGGCATCGCGACATAGATGTGTCCAGCTTCGACCAATGCACGGAAATGACGGGTAAACAGCGCACACAATAAGGTGGCGATGTGCAATCCATCCGAGTCCGCATCGGCAAGAATACAGATTTTACCGTAACGTAAACCACCAAGATCATCGTTGTCAGGGTCAATACCAAGTGCGACGGATATGTCATGCACTTCTTGCGAAGCCAGTACTTGATCCGATGACACTTCCCAAGTATTAAGAATCTTACCGCGCAGCGGCATTACCGCTTGAAATTCACGATCACGTGCTTGCTTAGCACTACCGCCTGCTGAGTCCCCTTCGACAAAGAAGATTTCAGTACGGCTTAGATCTTGTTGTGAACAGTCGGTGAGCTTACCTGGCAGTGCTGGGCCTGAGGCCACTTTCTTACGCACCACCTTCTTACTCGCCCGCATACGGCGGTGTGCATTAGCAATACACACTTCTGCCAGCAATTCAGCCAGTTGCGGTTTCTCATTAAGCCACAGGCTAAACGAGTCCTTAACCACACCAGACACAAACGCCGCAGTTTGACGAGAAGACAAACGCTCTTTGGTTTGACCCGCAAACTGAGGATCTTGCATTTTCACGGACAAGACATACGAGCAGCGATCAAAAACATCATCGCCGGTCAGCTTCACGCCACGAGGAAGTAGATTACGGAACTCACAGAATTCACGCATCGCATCAAGCAGGCCTTGGCGTAAACCGTTAACGTGAGTGCCCCCTTGCGCGGTAGGGATCAAGTTAACGTAGCTCTCGGTGATCATATCACCGCCTTCTGGTTGCCAAATTATCGCCCAGTTCGCCGCTTCAGTTTCTGCGGTAAACTCACCGGTATAAGGCTCCTCAGGTAACACCGTATACCCTTTCACGCCTTCAGCTAGGTAATCTTTGAGGCCATCTTCGTAAAGCCATTGGTACTCTTTACCATTGACTCGGTCGCTAAAGGTAATCTCGAGCCCTGGGCAAAGAACGGCTTTGGCTCGCAAGTTATTGACTAAGCGCGTTACTGAGAAGTTACCTGAATCAAAATATTTGGTCTCTGGCCAGAAATGAACACTGGTCCCCTTATTGCGGCGGCCACAAGTACCGGTCACCGTTAAATCAGAGACTTTATCACCATGTTCAAACGCGATTTCATACACTTGACCATCGCGGCGCACGGTGACTTCAACTCGCTTGGACAGCGCGTTTACCACCGAGATACCAACGCCGTGTAAACCACCGGAGAATTGATAGCTTTTATTTGAGAACTTACCACCTGCATGCAATTTACATAAGATGAGTTCGACCCCAGACACTTTCTCTTCTGGGTGAATATCAACAGGCATGCCACGACCATCGTCGGTCACTTCGAGTGATTGGTCGGCATGCAAAATCACTTGAACTTTTGAAGCGTGTCCAGCGAGTGCTTCATCGACACTGTTATCGATGACTTCCTGACCTAAGTGGTTAGGGCGTGCTGTATCCGTATACATCCCTGGTCGGCGACGTACTGGCTCCAAACCATTAAGAACCTCAATGGCTCCTGCATTATATTGTTCAGTCATAATACGGAATATCGTTATAGAGAAAAAAAAGATAAACTTGGTGGGCGATTCATCGGGCATTTGCGCCAAACGACAAGACGATTGTGCTTGAGCATTGCTGTTAACGAATAACCAATCGCACTAAATCCACACAAGTACTGGTGAGACATAGTCTGGAACAGACCCAATTATGTCAAGAGAGAGATCGAAGTAACAAGTAAATTTATGACTCTTCCCTCAATGAGCATCAAAGCTCGAGGAATTCAATGATTGACTCAGGGTAACGTTCAAAGCCAACAAAACTGTGGTTACCGCCTTGCTCGACGGTTTGTTGCGAGCCTGACAAGTGATCAACGGCTTGACGATAGTCTAAAACTTCATCGTCTGTTTGCTGTAATAGCCAAAAATCGTTCGGCCGTTCAATTACTGGGGTATCGAGCGCTTTGAGCTCTTCGATATGTTTATTTTCAAGGGTATAGCGTTCGTGAGTGTACGGGTTTTCTTGCTCACCAAGAAAGTCGGCCAATAATTCATAAGGCTTGATCGCTGGATTGACCAACACTGCTTTAAAACCAAACTGAGCATTAAGCCACATCGACATATAGCCCCCCAAAGAGCTACCGACTAAACCGATACGGTAGTCCTGCTGATGTTGATTGACAATATCCAGTAAGTGCTGCGCCGCTTGCTGAGGAAAACAAGGTAACTGAGGAATCACTACTTTTATCTCGGGACGATGTTGATGACAATAGTCGCGCATTAGGTTGGCTTTAAGCGATAGCGGAGAGCTGTTAAACCCATGAATATAAAGCAGTAGTGATGGTTTCATTTGAATATCCTTAAAATCTGCCGCTATTAATAACCTGCAGAAGTGAAATCAGGTTGGAAGCTCCCTGGCGCAAGACGTTTTACTTGAGTACTCAAGTTCCCATCGCAGTAAAGCTCAAGCTCACGCCAACCTGGAGACAGCGTATCCAACGCAAAATCATCGCTATTGGGTTTAAATTGAATACAAGTTGACGGTGTCGCCATAACACGTACACCTTGATGAACGACATTCATATCTTGATGAACATGTCCACACATAACCGCTTTAACATTGTTGTATTTTTCAACTACTTGCCAGAAATTCTCGGCATCTTTCAGCGTATGCTGATCCAACCAGCGACTACCAACTAATAATGGATGATGATGCAGTAGCACTAAAGTATGACGCTGTGGGTATTGTGCCAATTTGTCTTCAAGCAACTGCAACTGTTGATCACTTAACCGACCATGGGGAACACCGACGACCTGAGAGTCCAACATGATCATTTGCCAATGCTCACCGAGCAGCACATGCTCGATCTGCTCAATTTGGCAAGAAGGCAATACCGATTGCATGCTCGGTTTAAAGTCGTGGTTACCTGGCAACCAAAAACAGGTTTTATTTAATGGGGCAATCCCCTCAGCAAAACGTTGATACGAACCCGCACTGTGATCTTGCGAAATATCCCCGGTTGATAGGATTGCATCAAATGAAAACTCTTGCGCAGCAACGGCCGCGACGACAGCATTAAAACTGTCGAGGGTTTTAACGCTCAGCAAAGTGCCGTCCGCTGGCTCAAACAAGTGAGTGTCAGTAATCTGGACTAGCTTAATCGTACTGCTATCTGATGAACTTGACGTTACTTTCAAAACATAAACCTAAATATTCAATGGAGTGCGACTGATACCCTGTCGCAAACAAAACGAAAGCCAATCACCTAAAAATCGATTCAGCTGTACTTTCTCATCTTGCTGCAGCATTTTGTCGTTAGGATATTCATAGCGAGCATTAACACGTTGCAGGTGCTCACAACGACTCACTTCAGCCACTCGAGCGTCGTGATAGAGCCTGACAGACATTGTTGGCAATGGAAATACTGGAACGTCATCACTTTGACAGATATCAACCAAAGTTGTGTACTTTGTGACTTCTACCACTTGTATTTGATAGGTCATGGACGCGGCTTGGTAGCAACGCACATCATCCACGCTTGGTTGATTTGGCAACAAAGCGTTCAGTTTGGCGTAATTGGTCTCGTATGTACGCATCAGGTCTGAAAGATCAACATGATACGGTTTTTTTTCTGCTACTTGTGCCATTGTGTTTTCAACCGTTGGTGGTTTAGCTCTAACCATTGCAGCGCAATGATCGAGGCGCCGTTTTCAAACTTTCCTTCCACTACCCATTGGTAAGCTTGTTGTCGTGATACCACATGTACACGGATATCCTCACCTTCATAGTCTAAACCATGAACGCCATGCGCTGTCGTTGCATCTACCTGACCAACGTACACATCCAACAATTCAGAGCAGCCACCCGCAGAGGGATAATAAGAGGTAACTTTTTCAATCACACCAATATCGATGCCTGCCTCTTCAACCGCTTCGCGACGAACCACCTCTTGTGCACTCTCTTGGCGGTCAATCATGCCAGCTACGATTTCAAGCTGCCAAGGGCGCGAATGTTCAAGCGCACCAACACGAATTTGTTCGATAATCACCACTTGGTCAGTCACCGGGTCATAGGGTAACAAAGCGGCAGCGTGGCCACGCTCAAACATCTCGCGCTCTATCACCTCACTCCAGCCACCAGCAAACAACTTATGCTTGAAGCGATACTTCACCATAGAGAAAAAACCTTGAAAGAGTATTTCTTTTGAGATTATTTTGACATCTTGTGCAGTAAATGAGTGTTGTTGATCGTCAGACTGTTGCATTTGGCACCTCACTGAGTGAATCTTATAGTTTACTCAGACAGATGCTTAACTTCCAAGGATATGGCTCAACTTTTTATATAATTTTTATAAAATATTTTAAATTGATGAATTGAGCATACTGTTCAAGTGGATAGTTAAGTGTAAAACTTTGCAATTTTTTTGAACGAATGACTACCATTTAAGTTAAACTCTTGAAGATTAAAATTTTTCATAATTTGCTAGGAATAAGATCTATGAAGAAACTGCTTCCATTCGTTATTAGTGCAGCCTTAGGCAGTATGAGTACCTCTGCTCTAGCTGACACACTAGCGGAAATCTACAATCAAGCGAAAGAAAACGACCCAACGCTATTAAGCGCCGCTGCGAAGCGTGATGCCGCCTTTGAAGCAGTGAACTCTAGCCGCTCAACTTTGTTACCACAAATCAATTTAACTGCTGGCTATAATTTAACCCGTGGCGATACAGACCTCGACTCGGGTACGACACGTGATAACGACCAAAACGCACTCACGGCCGGGATTAACTTCTCGCAAGAGTTATATCAACGTTCAAGCTGGCTCACACTCGATGTGTCCGAGAAAACCGCTCGTCAAGCCGACGCATCATTCGCGGCAACCCAGCAAGCGCTTATTCTTCGTGTTTCAACCGCTTACTTTAACGTACTGCGCGCCCAAGATAATTTAGAGTTCGTCCAAGCAGAAAAAGCCGCGGTTGGCCGTCAACTTGAGCAAACCAAGCAACGTTTTGAAGTGGGCTTATCAGCGATTACTGACGTGCATGATGCACAAGCACAATACGACGCTGTGTTAGCCGATGAAGTACTCGCGCAAAATAGCCTAGTCAATAGCTACGAAGGTCTGCGTGAAATCACTGGCCAACAGCACGACGATCTAGACGTACTTGATACTCAACGTTTCTCTGCCACAAAAACCCAAGCCGCGATTGATGCACTGCTTGAAGAAGCCCAGCAGAAAAACTTAAGCTTGTTATCTGCACGTATTGCTCAAGACGTTGCAAAAGACAATATTTCTCTTGCCAGTTCAGGCCATCTACCTTCTTTAACATTAGATGGTGGTTACAGTTATGGTGATCTCTCTAATACTGGTATTGGTTCTACTGGCTTTAATTCAGACTCTACGACCAACAACTTTAATATTGGCGTCAACCTCAGCGTACCGCTTTACACCGGTGGTAATATTAGCTCGCAAACTAAGCAAGCTGAATTCAACTATGTGGCAGCAAGCCAAGATCTTGAAGCGTCTTACCGCAACGTAGTCAAAGATGTTCGTGCCTTCAACAACAACATCAGCGCTTCGATTGGCGCCCTGCGTGCTTATGAACAGACGGTGGTTTCAGCACGCTCAGCTCTCGAAGCAACAGAAGCTGGGTTCGATGTCGGTACACGTACTATCGTTGACGTTCTTGATTCAACACGTCGCCTTTACGATGCCAACAAGAACTTATCTAACGCACGTTACGATTACATTTTAAGCGTACTGCAACTGCGCCAAGCTGTTGGTACGTTAAGCGAGCAAGATGTCTTAGACATCAACGCTGGTTTAAAGAAAAGCTAGTTTAAACTTGTTTAAAAACAAAAGGCTTGCTCATTGAGAGCAAGCCTTTTTTATTGTCTGAGACGATCGTTCCAAGTTAGTAAATCTTGTCGACCGCCACTTGTTTATTGACCACCCAAGCCTTTTTGCCCTGGTCACTCAATTGCAACGCAATATCCACTGGCTGTTCTGGATCTAACGGTACTTGCCACTCGAACGCCACTTCCCATTGATTGGGGCTATAAGTACGCAATTCGACGGCTTCACCTTCGATTAGCCATACCTGCTCACCCTGTTGAATCGAGACCACTTCAACATTGATCGTTGGCGTTAGCCCCTGTTCAGAGTCGAGTAACAGTGAACCATGTAAGATATTGTCTTGCCCTTCACCGATCGCCGGCATCATATCAATCCACACGGTGCTTTTCAGCGTCACGGTCGCCTCAGAGATGGTCACAGGTTGATCTTGCTGCCAATCCATCGGCTGAGTGCTACACCCCACCAGCAGAGCGGCGCCTAGACTGATAAATGCGAATTTGTTCATTGTTTCACCTTAGCCATTTGACCTTTGTCTTAACCACTGTTTAAGAATTTGTATATCATTGTCATACTCATTCTTCATCTCTTCAACCCAATCGTCGATATTTTCCCACCACGCAGGTAAATCCGGCGATTGCGCTTTTTGTGCGACCCTTTGGATATGCTTAAGGCCAATCGATCCTGCCGCACCTTTTATTTTATGCGCTTCAGAAACGATCCCCTCTTGATGTTTAGCGACCATGTTTGAATCAAGAACTTGGAGGTATTCCGGCATCATCTCTTCAAACATCACGATACTATCGAGTACCGGCTGAGGCCCAACGATACTGATATACGATTCGAGCATATCGAGATCAAGCAGACGAGAGTATATCTCTTCACTTTCACTGAGTTCTGGCTCGCTTGCAGTGGCAACAGACACCTCTTCCGGTTGCGCTTTTGCGGGAGAGAACTTAGCCAGCACCTCTTGCATCGCCGTCACCGATAGCGGCTTGCTGATCGCGTCATCCATTCCTTTATCGAGGTATTCACGTTTGTTTTTCAACACATTGGCGGTCAATGCGACTAACGGTGGTAAATCAGAATAGGTGCGCCTAAAGTATTCCGCGACATCAAAACCTGTCATGTCGGGCAATTGAATATCTAAAAACACCAGATCGTAAATTTCTGGGTCAAACATCTCCATCGCTTCCATGCCCGTCATTGCCACCGAAACTTCGTGGCCCATGCTTTCTAGCAATGAGCGAGCAACGGTGATGTTGAGTTCAATATCTTCTACCATAAAAATATTGAGCTCTTGCGAGGTCGCCGACTGCAGCGTTGGTAACTGAGGACTCTGCGCCAGAGGCACACGAATGGCCACCGTGAATGTGCTACCAAAACCTTCTTCACTTGAAACGGTAATATCGCCGTCCATCATCTTGATCAACTGTTTAGAAACCGCCAACCCGATACCGGTGCCGACCGCATGCAGGTTATCTTTACCCGACTTAACTTGATAATACATCGCAAATATCTTATCCAGTTCTTCGTCTGGTATGCCAATCCCACTGTCTTCCACTTCCATGACAATATTAGCGAAGTCTCCGTCCACTTCAGAGCTAACGGACATCACGACCCCACCTTCCTTGGTAAACTTCATTGCATTGCTGACTAGATTCCACAGCACTTGGCGCAAGCGGGTCGCATCCACCTCAATCGCCGTCGGCAGATCACTGAGCCGCTCTAAATCAAAGCGAAGCCCTTTCTGTGAGGCCATCAAGGCTGAAATACTTTCCATCTCAGCGATAAACTCTTCAAAGTTAAGCGGCGCAGGGTAAAGCTCAAGTTTACGACGATCAAACTTATCCATATCGATGATGTCGTTGAAAATATTACCTAAGGTAATCGCACTGACGTTGATGGTTTGCATATGATTGCGCTGCTCAGCCGTTAGCTGCGTATCAAGCAGCATACGACTCAAGCCGACAATGCCATTGAGCGGCGTTCTCAATTCATGACTGATGGTCGAAATGAAGGTGGTCTTATCGCGACTCGCCTTCTCTAATGACTCTTCGTGACGTTTGCGTTCGGTAATGTCTCGGCCAAAACCCACCAATCCTAGGTGACGCCCCTCTTTACTGTAAAAGGGCACTTTGCGTAGTTCGAAGTAGTTACGTCTGCCATCAGGGTATTCTAGCCACTGCTCATAGGTCAGCGCTTGGTTGTCAGCAAACACTCTCTGATCGGTATCAACAATTTGTTGAGCGACCTCTTTGCTGTACACATCCCATGGCGTCAGGCCGACTAACTGGCTCTCTTTCTTGCCGGTCAGTTCCTCCATTGCCCGGTTACAACCGGAAAACACACCATCGGCATTACGGTAATAGATAAGATCAGGTGAGGCATCAATAAACGAGCGCAGTAAAGCGGTTCGCTCAGCCAGTTCGACCTGAGTTCTCTCACGCTGAAATACCTCATTTTCGAGGTCTTTCATCGCTTCCTCACGTGCTTCTTCGGCTTTAATCCGCTCTTCAATCTCTTGATTGAGCTTGGCAATATTTTGCTGCAGCTTTTGATTCAGTTCTTGGTCACGCGAGCGCATGTCTTTGAGCTTCGACACCAACTTAGAAAGACGTTGGCGAGACTCTTCTAATTGATCAACCACCACGGAAAGGAAGTACACCGCCCAAGGGGTAATTAACAAACCAAAGAACACCGAGCGGACAATATCGATATCATCGACATGCCCACTGAGGACTAAAGTAATACCAACTTGAACCACAACGGCAAGAGCAACGAGCGCCAAGGCAAGGAGAATAGAAAAACGTAGAATGCCCAGTTTAACAAGCAGATCGACATAATACTGAGCGAGGTTTTTAATTGGCTTCATTCACAGCTCCGCACGGTAACAGTGGTAAAATTTTACCTGTTTTCCTCAGCGACAGCTAAAAAAACCTTTATCGATAATGGGTTAATTCTCTGATGTGTGATGCACACAGGTTTGATTGCGGCCATTGGCTTTGGCTTGATAGAGCGCACTGTCGGCCAACGCCACGATAATTTCACGGCTATCAAGAGGTTGTGGCGTAAGTGACATCAAACCAATACTAATGGTGACCTGCGTCGACACATCGGACGCTTGGTGTTCAAGTGACAAGTCAGCAATTCCTTGATGGATGCGATGAGCAACTTTAAGTGCCCCATCGGTGGTGGTATTGGGCAAAATAAAAGCAAACTCTTCGCCCCCATAACGGGCGACACAATCGCTTGAACGAGTCAGCACCTGCTGAAAGGCCTTGGCCACTTTTATCAACGCTTCATCACCACGTTGGTGGCCATACAAATCATTATAATGCTTGAAGTAGTCGATATCACACAGCATCACCGTCAGTGGCTGCTTTTCACGAATGTGCAAATACCATACGGTCTCTAACTGTTCGTTAAAGCGGCGGCGATTAGCAATTTGAGTTAAGCCATCAATAAAGCTCAAACGCTCTAATTCTTGATTGGCTTCTTCTAGTTTCTGCTCTGCCAGATAACGCTCGGAAACATCACGCGCCATGATTAACACGCCATTAGTCCCCGAGGCAGGATCGCGAAACGGTGATTTCACTACATCGTACCAAATAAACTCCCCATCACTTCCCATCACACGGTCGATGTAACGTAAAGACTTACCTTCGTATAACACCTTATTATCGGTGTCAGATAAGCGTTGATAGACATCATCATCAATGACATCTTGCAATCGTTTACCAATCAAATCATCGACGTGTGCAATCCCCAACGCTTCAACGAAAGGTTGATTACACGCTTGATAAACCATGTTTTCGTTAAAGATACCGATCGAATCTGGGCTCGATTCAAGGATATTTTGTAAGATGGTATCGCGTTGAGCCAAGGCCACTTCGGTGTCACGGCGCTTTTCCATCTCATCACGCAGGTTCTTTTGCATGTTGTGCCAATCAGTCACATCATGGCTAATGCCGAGCGTCCCAATCGACTCTCCATCCGAAGCAATCAGAACACTTTGATAGCTTTCCAACAGACAACTGCGGCCATCTGGAGTAATGGTCCAGCGGCGATTGCTAGCGCGCCCTTTAATAATGCCGTGAATATCTGCACTTCCCTCTTCTTCACGTCCTTGCCAGAAATTTTTAAAAGCGCGATTGGTTGAAACTAGCTGACCCGTTTGATTTTTAATAAAGATCAGTTCAGACAAATTATCAAAGGCACTTTTGATCACCGATAGCGACGCGACTTGAGCTTGAAGTTCTTCAGTCGTGCTTTGATGCGCCGAAAAATGCAGCGTCCAAACCACACGATGGCAAAACCAAGTTTTGCGCCCAGTAACATCCAATTTGACATTATTGTTATCTGAAATTGGCCAGGTGAGTAAATGCGAAGTGCGAGGGTGCAGCTTAAGAGGAGCGATAATTGACAAGAGAAATGGAGCGGTCACTAAATCCGGTAAAATAAACTGTTTACCGACCACACGAACGGCCAACAGCTCGCTCGCCACGCAATTTGCCAACAACAGTTGGCCACTTTGGCCGTCGATCACGAGTACCGCGTGTGGCGACGAGAGCATCAGATCAGTGATGTGTGCTTGAATGCGAATATAGAGCGCCAACATCACACAACAAAACAGCGTAATGATGACAACATCAATCCAATATTCTCGTGATGTCTCCCACAACCAAACTAGAAATGGCTCCATTCGATCACTCTAATTCATAATGCCCATGACATAATGGTACAAAAGATATCAGGTTATTGCCGAATCATCAGCCTTTATTATTGGTTTTGTATATATAAATGGTTGATTTAGAAGCGACCCCTGAGGACCATCTTGATCAAGTGTTCGGCCAATTTCTGTCATCGCCAGCCAACGATTTTCACACCACAATGGCGCCAGCAGCGTTGGCCTACGTGCGGCAGAAGAGACGCGATGATAAACCACATCGGCAGGTGTCATGCGAATCAATTCACTGGCGATTGCAACGTATTGATCCAGCTCAGGGGCTTCAAGCCGCCCCGCTTTCCACGCCTTCGCCATTGTGCTGCCTTCGACAATATGCAAACCGTGTAATTTGATGCCGTCGGTACCAACCGCCAAAACCTGTTGTAGAGTCGCTACATTGTCATCTCGGGTCTCTTTCGGTAACCCCACAATAAGATGGGTACACACTTTAATGCCCAACGCGCGTGCACGTTGAGTGATCTCTGCGTAACACTCAAAATCGTGGCCACGATTAATACGCTTAAGCGTCGTGTTATTGGCTGTTTGTAAGCCAAGCTCAAGCCAAATCTCATACCCTTGTTCGACATACCCCGACAGCAGTTCTAATACCGCATCTGGCACACAATCAGGACGAGTACCGACACACAAGCCAACAATATCCGCACACTCAAGCGCTTGCTCATACATGCTCTTCAATACCTGAACTTCTGCGTAAGTACTGGTATAGGCTTGAAAGTATGCGAGGTATTTTTTCGCTCGGGTAATTTCACCGGCGCGATCGAAGAGTTGCTGTTCGATGCTGTGGATTTGCGCTTGCTCATCAGCAAAAGAAGCAACGTTACAAAAAGTACAGCCGCCTTTACCTATGGTTCCGTCTCGATTTGGGCAACTGAAGCCGCCATGTAAAGTGAGCTTATGCACCTTCTCTCCATAACGGCGCTGTAAATCTTGTCCAATGGTATTGACCAGTTGATGAAGTTGCATGCGACACTCGCTCAAAACGAAATAAATATCATTAAGATTAATGTAATTAAATTACATTTTTGAAAAAAATTAAGGGAGAAATGTAACGATTTCAAACAAGTTAGATGTTAAGCAAAGTCAATAAACATGCAGAAAACATCGGTCAAAAGCCAATTGTTAAGCAAAAGTTAAACATATTAACGTTTAAAACGCGAAAAATATGGGCAACAGCAGCGAGTTTTGATTGCATTGCAGGCCAAGTAAATTGTAGGATATTTACAGATTTCGCTGTCTTTTGTGGTTTTTATTACACATTTATTCGGCGAAACGTCGGTGAAACCCTACTCCTACCTATATAAATCACTAGATTGTGACCATAAAAAAAGGGTTTTCACCAAGGATTGTTTTTCTCGCAATATTTTTCAGCGAGATACGGAAAGGAATCAAAGTCGCCAACCCAGGTCGACTTCGAATCATAAAAATAATGGACAGGACGTAGAACTAGTTTCGACTAGCATCATTGCGCCTATTTGAACTGGAAGGATGTATCCATGCTAGATAGAGAGCAAAGTTCACAAGGTCTATATACTCCAGAATTGGAGCATGACGCTTGTGGTATCGGTTTTGTTGCTCACCTTAAAAACCGTAAATCGCACGACGTAGTTACGCAAGCTCTTGATATGCTTGCCCGCATGGAACACCGTGGTGGCCAAGGTTGTGATCCTTGCTCAGGCGACGGTGCCGGCATTTTGCTACAAAAACCTCACGAATTTCTCCTCGAAGAAGCGGTCAAGCTTGGTATTAAGCTGCCTTCTTTTGAGCAGTATGGCGTTGGTGTGGTGCTTTTCCCCAAAGATGAACATCAGCGTGCTCAGTGTCGCGATATTTTAGAGCGTAATGCTGCACGCCTTGAGTTGGATGTCATTGGTTATCGTGTATTGCCAACCGATAACTCAATGATTGGTGCCGACCCGCTCAGTACTGAGCCACAGTTTGAACATGTGTTTATCTCTGGTGGTCCAGGTATCACCCCGCAAGAGCTTGAGCGTAAACTGTATGTCCTGCGTAACTATACCGTTCGCGTGTGTTTAGAGAGCGTATCTAACATTGGTGACGACTTCTACATCAACTCAATGTCATACAAGACGTTGGTTTACAAAGGTCAGTTAACCACTGAGCAAGTTCCTCAATACTTCCTCGACTTACAAAATCCGACCATGGTGACGGCTCTCGCTTTGGTCCACTCACGTTTCTCAACCAATACCTTCCCGAAATGGCGCTTGGCACAACCTTTCCGTTATATTGCCCACAACGGTGAAATCAATACCGTCCGCGGCAACTTGAACTGGATGAAAGCCCGCGAAGCAATCATCGAATCGGATCTGTTTACTCAAGCCGAAATCGATATGCTACTGCCGATATGTCAAGAAGGCGCTTCAGACTCATCGAATTTCGATATGGCGTTAGAACTACTGGTTCTTTCTGGACGTAGCTTGCCTCATGCACTGATGATGATGATTCCTGAAGCATGGCAAGAAAACAAAAACATGGATCCCACTCGCCGCGCGTTTTATCAATATCACGCCAACGTAATGGAACCATGGGATGGCCCAGCCTCTGTCTGTTTCACCGACGGTGTTCAAGTCGGCGCGACGCTTGACCGAAATGGCTTACGTCCATCACGCTATACCGTGACTAAAGATGACTTCCTTGTGATGGCGTCAGAGTCAGGCGTTGTCGATATTGCACCAGAAAACGTAGAATTCCGTGGTCGTTTGCAACCTGGACGTATCTTTGTTGCAGACCTAGAGCAAGGTCGTATCATCTCTGATGAAGAAGTCAAAGATGGCATAGCCAGCGCTCAGCCCTACCAGAAATGGGTTGAAGAGAATCTACTTAGCTTGAAAAAGCTACCCGATGCGAGCAATGAGTTTAACCAGCCTTCTCCAGAAAAACTCCTTCACAAACAACAAGCATTTGGTGTGAGCTCGGAAGAGGTCAATGAAATCATCGTGCCAATGGCAAAAGATGGCAAAGAGCCTCTTTCGGCAATGGGCGCAGACTGGCCATTAGCGATCCTATCGCACCAGTCACAACACCTATCTAACTACTTTAAGCAGCTGTTTGCTCAGGTAACCAACCCACCAATCGATCCGATTCGTGAGCGTATGGTCATGTCGCTGAACACTTACCTTGGTAAAGATCAGAACCTGTTGACTGAATCACCACAACACTGTCAAAAAGTTGAGCTTGAATCTCCGGTTCTGTCTAACTCTGAACTGGAAAAACTGCGTGCGATTGATAACGAGCACCTGCAAGCAAAAACACTCGATATCGTGTTTCAGGCCAGTGAAGACCAAGGCAAACTAGAGCGCGCACTTAAACGTATCTGTCAGTACGCTGAAGATGCGGTCATTGACGGTTATTCGATTATCTTACTGACTGACCGTGCGGTGAACTCTAACCACGCGGCCATCCCTGCCATGCTGGCGGTTGGTGCCGTGCATCACCATCTGATCCGTAAAGGTTTACGCGCTAAGTGTGACATTGTGGTCGAAACGGGTGATGCTCGTGAAACACACCATTTTGCCACGCTCATCGGCTATGGTGCCAATGCCATCAACCCGTACCTCGTTATCGAAACCATGGTTGAATTGCAGCGCACCAAAAAGCTCGATCCACAAACCAGCACTCGCGATCTGTTTGAGAACTACCGTCAAGCGATCAACGGTGGCCTGTTGAAGATCTTCTCCAAAATGGGCATCTCGACCTTGCAGTCTTACCATGGTGCACAGATCTTTGAAGCACTTGGGATCAGCAAACCTGTGGTCGATCGATACTTCACTGGAACCGTTTCTCGTATTCAGGGCTTGACCATTGATGACATCGCTAAAGAAGTGATGGTACGTCACCGCATTGGTTTCCCAACACGCGAAATTCCGGTGCAAGTACTGGATGTCGGCGGCGTTTATCAGTGGAAACAACGTGGTGAAAAGCACTTGTTTAATCCTGAGACGATCTCGCTACTACAACAGTCAACACGTAATAAAGATTTCTCGCAATTTAAGCAATACGCTAAAGCAGTCGATGATCAAGGCAATGACGCCGCAACGCTGCGTAGCCAACTCGACTTCGTTAAAAACCCAGCTGGTTCAATTCCGATTGAAGAGGTTGAGTCTATCGATAGCATCCTGAAACGCTTTGCAACTGGTGCGATGTCGTTCGGCTCGATCTCTCACGAAGCGCACTCAACCTTAGCGGTTGCGATGAACCGCATTGGCGCGAAATCGAACTCAGGCGAAGGCGGTGAAGATCCAAATCGTTTTGAGCGCAAAGAAAACGGCGATTGGGAGCGTTCGGCGATCAAGCAGGTTGCATCAGGTCGCTTCGGTGTCACCTCTTACTACCTAACCAACGCTGATGAGCTACAGATCAAAATGGCTCAAGGAGCGAAACCAGGTGAAGGGGGTCAACTACCGGGTGATAAAGTCGATGACTGGATTGGCGCAACGCGTCACTCAACCCCAGGCGTCGGTCTGATTTCGCCACCGCCGCATCACGATATTTACTCAATCGAAGATTTGGCTCAGCTTATCTACGACTTGAAAAATGCCAATCGCGATGGCCGCGTTAACGTTAAGCTCGTATCAGAAGCGGGCGTAGGGACGATTGCTTCTGGTGTTGCCAAAGCCAAAGCCGATGTGGTACTTATCGCCGGTTTTGATGGTGGTACTGGGGCATCTCCTATGTCATCTATCCGTCATACTGGTCTTCCTTGGGAACTTGGTCTGGCAGAAACACATCAAACACTGCTGAAAAACGGTCTACGTAACCGTATTGTGGTTCAGTCTGATGGCCAGATGAAAACGCCTCGTGATCTCGCGGTAGCAACACTACTTGGTGCTGAAGAATGGGGCGTGGCAACGGCTGCTCTCGTTGTCGAAGGTTGTATCATGATGCGTAAGTGTCATAAGAATACTTGTCCTGTGGGCATCGCAACGCAAAATAAAACACTACGCGAACGTTTTGATGGTCGCGTAGAAGATGTCGTGACTTTCTTCCAATACATGGCAGAAGGCTTACGTGAAATCATGGCTGAACTTGGTTTCCGTACTATCGACGAAATGGTCGGTCAATCGCAAAAACTCAAAGTGCGTGACGACGTTAGCCATTGGAAATACCAAAACCTAGATCTCTCACCCGTACTGCACATTGAGCAAGCGCGTGAGCAAGATGGGGTTTACAACCAAACGAAGCAAAACCACAACCTTGAAGATGTTCTGGATCGCAAGCTAATCCAAGCCGCGATCCCAGCGTTAGAGCAAGGCAAAGCGGTAAATGCACAGTTCCCTATCGTCAACACCGACCGCTCTGCGGGCACGATGCTGTCGAACGAGATTTCTAAAGTCTACCGAGACCAAGGTTTACCTCAGCCAATGCAGGTGAAATTCAATGGCTCAGCAGGTCAATCCTTCGGTGCTTTCTTGGCGAAAGGTGTCAAGTTTGAAGTCGAAGGCGATGCCAACGACTACTGGGGTAAAGGGCTGTCTGGCGGTACTTTGGTGCTTTACCCAGACTTGAAATCAACCATAGTCGCAGAAGATAACATTGTTGTCGGTAACGTCTGTTTCTACGGTGCAACATCGGGTGAGTCTTACATTCGTGGTATGGCTGGTGAACGCTTCTGCGTACGTAACTCTGGTGCGAAAGTCGTGGTAGAAGGTATCGGTGATCACGGTTGTGAATACATGACTGGTGGCGTTGCCGTGATCTTAGGCTCGACAGGTCGCAACTTTGCGGCGGGTATGAGTGGCGGTGTCGCTTATGTTTGGGATAAAGCAGGCGACTTCGAAACTAAGCTCAATCCTGAACTCGTCGACTTAGATCCTATCGAAGCAGAAGACCGTGAGCTATTGCAACAGATGCTCACTAAGCATGTTGAATTCACAGGAAGTGAAGTTGCCCAGTCTTTCCTCGACAATTTTGAAGCAAGCATTGCGTCACTGGTGAAAGTCATGCCACGTGATTACAAAGCGGTACTTCAAAAGCGTAAAGCGCAAGCTGAGCAAACACTAACGGAACAAGTGGAGGCCGTGTAATGGGTAAGCCTACTGGATTTTTAGAACATGGTCGTGAGCTACCAAGCAAAATCGACCCAAGTGTTCGAATAGAAAACAATAAAGAGTTTGTCCTCAACGACGAGTTTGGTGAAAAAATTAATACCCAAGCGTCGCGTTGTATGGATTGCGGTGTGCCGTTTTGTCATAACGGCTGCCCGATTGGTAACATCATCCCTGAGTTTAACGACGCCGTGTATCGTGACAGCTGGGAAGAAGCGTGGAACATTCTCAGTTCAACCAACAACTTCCCGGAGTTTACAGGTCGTGTGTGTCCTGCGCCGTGTGAAAGTGCTTGTGTATTAGGCATCAACCAAGATCCGATCACTATCTGTAACATCGAGAAAACCATTGTCGAAACTGCGTACCGTGAAGGGTACGCGAAACCGAAGTCGCCTCGTTCTCGCAGTGGTAAAACCGTGGCGATTATCGGCAGTGGCCCTGCGGGTCTGGCCGCGGCAGAACAGCTTAATAGTGCCGGTCACTGTGTAACTGTGTTTGAACGCGACGAGAAAGTCGGTGGTTTGCTTCGTTTCGGCATCCCAGATTTCAAATTGGGTATGGATGTGATTGACCGTAAAATTAACCTAATGGCGGAAGCTGGGGTTCAATTTAAAGTTAACCAACACGTCGGTGTCGACATCAACGCCCAGCAATTACGTCAAGAGTTCGATGTCGTTCTACTGACAGGGGGATCGACGGTTGCTCGTGATCTTCCCGTTCCGGGTCGCGATCTCAAAGGCGTTCACTTTGCAATGGAATTCCTTAGCCAAAACAACCGCCGCGCCAACGGCATGGACCTTAAAACTGAAGAAATTCACGCGAAAGGTAAACATGTCGTGGTTATCGGTGGTGGTGATACTGGCTCTGACTGTGTCGGAACGTCCAATCGTCACAAAGCGGCCAGTGTCACTCAAGTAGAGATCATGCCAGTGCCACCAGAAAAACGCCCGGCAAATATGCCTTGGCCTCAGTATCCAATGATCATGAAAACCACCACGTCACACGAAGAAGGGTGTGATCGTCATTGGAACATTCTGACCAAAGAGTTTATCGGCAACGATAAAGGTGAAGTCACCGGCCTGCGCATTGCTGACATTGTTTGGCAAGACGCAAAGCCAGGTCAACGCCCAGGATTTGAAGAAGTGGCGAACTCTGAACGTGTGATTGCATGTGATATGGCATTCCTAGCGATGGGCTTTTTACACCCAGAGCCAACGGGTGTTCTGGCTCAGCTAGACATTAAGTTGGATGAGCGTGGCAATGTCGAAACACAAGGCTTTGCCACCAATCAAAAAGGGGTCTTTGCTGCAGGTGATATGCGTACTGGCCAATCTTTGGTGGTTCGTTGTATCAATGAAGGGCGTGAATGCGCCATTGCCATTGATGAGTACTTGATGGGTGGTTCAAACCTAGAAGCAAAAGCAAACTCACTGATGCTCTCTGCGTAAGTGATTACGGCCTAGTATCGATTTTAGTCGATACTAGGTCGCAACAAATTAGCAATTTTTCCTTCCAAACTTTTCCATTTGACCAGCACATTGTGCTGGTCTTTTTTGTTTTTACAACACCTCTTTTGTTGCAAAATTGTAACAACAAAAAAACTAACCTACTGAATAATATAGACTATTACAGCGTATTTAGTGGTAAATCGCATATTGGCGTGATATTCCACCAACAACTTGACCTTTTTTATAATAACCTATACGTTGTGAAGTCGATGAAAATGAATTAGTCCATTTTTGTTAAATGTTTTAAGGACATTTAGCGCATATATATTCGATATATAACAATTAAAACGAATAGTTAGTCATACATACCAACCCTTTTAATGTTGGTAGTTCTGTCGGGATGACAGAGAAGCAAAGGGAGAATTGCAATGGCTCTATATGATCCTCGTCTTGAAAAAGATAACTGTGGATTTGGCTTGATTGCACATATGGAAGGTGAGCCTAGCCACAAGCTAGTCCGCACCGCAATTTCAGCACTCGATCGCATGACCCACCGTGGCGGCATTGCCGCAGATGGCAAAACCGGTGATGGCTGTGGTCTACTACTACAAAAGCCCGATACCTACTTACGCCTTATCGCGGAAGAAAATGGTTTTAATCTTGGCAAGCAATACGCTGTCGGGATGATTTTCTTCAACCAAGACCCTGTTAAAGCTCAGCAAGCGAAAGACATTATTAATCAAGAGCTTGCCAAGGAAACTTTGACGATTGCTGGTTGGCGAGAAGTACCGATCAATAGCACAGTACTTGGCCCCATCGCAGCAGACTCATTGCCGAATATTCAGCAAGTCTTTATCTCTGCACCGGCCGGCTGGCGCGAGCGTGATATCGAGCGACGCCTTTATATTGCGCGTCGACGAATGGAAAAACAGATCCTTGATGACGAAGAATTCTATATTTGTAGCCTATCGACTCAGGTCATGGTCTACAAAGGGTTATGTATGCCTGCCGACTTGCCAAGGTTTTATCTCGATTTGGCCGATCTGCGCATGGAGTCAGCTATCTGCTTGTTCCACCAGCGCTTCTCGACCAACACCCAGCCTCGTTGGCCATTGGCTCAGCCGTTTCGCTACTTAGCTCACAACGGTGAAATCAATACCATTCAAGGTAACCGTCAGTGGGCACGAGCGCGTGCTTATAAATTCTCATCACCGTTATTACCAGATCTGCACAGTGCGGCGCCCTTCGTCAATGAGACAGGGTCAGACTCTTCAAGCTTAGACAATATGCTCGATCTGTTTTTAGCGGGAGGCATGGATATCTTCCGTGCGATGCGCATGTTGGTTCCGCCCGCTTGGCAAAATCACCCAGACATGGATGCCGATCTGCGTGCTTTCTATGACTTCAACTCTAAGCATATGGAACCATGGGATGGACCAGCAGGTATCGTTCTCTCTGATGGTCGTTACGCCGCATGTAATCTAGACCGAAATGGCCTTCGTCCGGCTCGCTACGTGATCACTAAAGATAAGCTCATCACGCTTGCTTCTGAAGTGGGGATCTGGGATTACGCCCCCGATGAAGTCGCCGAGAAAGGTCGAGTCGGTCCAGGTGAGTTACTGGTCATTGATACTCGCCGAGGAAAGTTGTGGCAATCAAGTGAGATCGATAACGATCTTAAGGGTCGTCACCCCTATCGGGAGTGGATGGAAAATAACGTTCATAAGCTGACTCCTTTTGCTCAATTGTCTGACGAGCAAGTCGGTGAACGTAGCTTTGATGATGACAAGCTCAAGACTTATCAAAAACAGTTTGCCATGAGCAATGAAGAGGTTGATCAAGTCTTACGTGTGCTCGGTGATATGGGGCAAGAAGCCGTCGGCTCGATGGGTGATGATACACCAATGGCTGTGCTTTCATCCAAAGAACGCTTGATCACCGATTACTTCCGTCAAAAATTTGCTCAGGTAACTAACCCACCAATCGACCCACTGCGTGAAAAACATGTCATGTCATTGGCGAGCAGTATTGGCCAAGAGATGAATGTCTTCTGCGAAACGGATGGTCACGCGCACCGTGTGACGTTTGACTCTCCGGTTTTGCTCTATTCAGACATGAAGCAGCTGCTGGAACTTAGTGATGAACACTATCGTAGTACCGTGCTGGATATAAACTACGATCCTAATCAAAAAGATCTTAAGCAAGCCATCAACGAACTGTGTCAACGCGCCGAAGAAGTGGTACGTAACGGGACCGTCTTAGTCGTCCTTTCAGACCGCGATCTACACAAGGGCTTGTTACCTATTCCGGCCGCAATGGCGGTGGGTGCGGTACAAACACGACTGGTCGAAGCGAATTTGCGCTGTGATGCCAACATCATTGCTGAAACCGGTTCAGTACGTGACCCGCACCAATTTGCCGTTTTACTTGGTTTTGGTGCCACGGCAGTGTATCCGTACCTTGCCTATGAAACACTCAGTAAAGTTATTGATGATGGTGGTTTAGATAAGAGCTATCGCGAAGTGATGCAAAATTATCAAACCGGCATCAATAAAGGTCTGTATAAGATCATGTCGAAGATGGGTATTTCGACCATCGCCTCGTACCGCTGTTCACAACTTTTTGAAGCTGTAGGTCTAAGCCGAGATATCGTTGAGCTGTGCTTTAGAGGTGTGACAACACGCATTCAAGGCGCTTGCTTTGAAGACTTCCAGCAAGACTTGTTTAATCTAGCACGCAAAGCTTGGGCGAAACGCAAGCCGATCGAGCATGGCGGACTGCTTAAATACGTTCATGGTGGCGAATATCACGCTTATAACCCAGATGTTGTCGGCACCTTGCAGCAAGCAGTAAAATCAGGCCAAAGTTCCGACTATAAGAGCTTTGCCAAACAAGTAAACCAACGCCCAGTGGCTATGCTACGGGATTTGATGACGCTGAAAAAAGCCGACAAGCCACTGCCACTTGAGAAAATCGAACCAAGCACTGACCTGTTTAAACGCTTCGACTCGGCGGCGATGTCTATTGGTGCCTTGAGCCCAGAAGCACACGAAGCACTGGCCATGGCGATGAATCGCCTTGGTGGTTACTCCAATTCGGGTGAAGGTGGTGAAGATCCTAAGCGCTTTGGCACTGAACGTAACTCACGCATTAAACAGATTGCATCCGGTCGGTTTGGTGTCACGCCCCACTATTTAACCAATGCCGATGTACTGCAAATTAAAGTTGCGCAAGGGGCAAAACCAGGTGAAGGTGGTCAGCTACCCGGGCATAAAGTTACCGCAGAAATAGCCAAGCTACGTTACTCCGTCCAAGGCGTCACGCTGATTTCGCCGCCACCTCATCACGACATTTACTCGATTGAAGATTTAGCTCAGCTTATTTTCGATCTGAAACAGGTCAATCCCAATGCGCTTGTTTCAGTTAAATTAGTCTCTGAGCCCGGCGTTGGCACCATCGCAACAGGCGTGGCAAAAGCGTATGCCGATTTAATTACCATTTCTGGTTATGACGGCGGTACCGCAGCGAGCCCGTTGACTTCGGTCAAATACGCCGGTAGCCCATGGGAGCTTGGTTTAGCCGAGACACAACAAGCGTTAGTCGCCAATGGACTACGCCATAAAATCCGTCTGCAAGTGGATGGCGGCCTTAAGACTGGCTTAGACGTCATTAAAGCCGCGATTCTAGGGGCCGAGAGCTTCGGTTTTGGCACTGCGCCTATGGTTGCAATGGGCTGTAAGTTTTTACGCATCTGTCATTTGAATAACTGCGCGACTGGCGTGGCTACTCAGGACGAAACACTACGCAGAGAGTACTTCAAAGGTCTGCCTGAAATGGTTATGAACTACTTCACTGGCCTTGCCGATGAAGTACGCGAACTGCTTGCTGAGCTTGGAGTCGAAAAGCTCACCGATCTGATTGGCCGTACTGACCTGCTAGAAGCGGTCGAAGGACTCACTGCCAAACAGAGTAAACTTGATCTATCTGGCATCTTAGAAGCGCCAATCTCAGCGCAAGGTCACCCGATGTTCTGGACAGAGCCCAATGCGCCTTTCGATAAAGCGGAACTCAATCTAAAAATTGTTGATGAAGCGATGTCGGCCATCGAAGCCAAGCAATCGATCGATTTATTCTACAACATCATCAATACCGATCGCTCAGTAGGCGCTCGTCTGTCAGGTGAAATCGCCAAACGTTACGGCAACCAAGGCATGGCCGGTGACCCCATCAGAATTCACCTTGATGGTACTGCTGGTCAGTCATTTGGAGTATGGAACGCTGGTGGTGTGGAACTGTACCTTACCGGTGATGCCAACGACTATGTTGGTAAAGGCATGGCCGGTGGTAAAATTACCATTAAACCTCATCAAGGCACTGCTTTCATTTGTAATGAAGCGACCATTATTGGTAACACCTGCCTGTATGGGGCAACAGGCGGAAAACTGTTTGCCGCTGGCACCGCAGGAGAACGTTTTGCGGTACGTAACTCAGGCACGATTGCGGTCATTGAAGGCGCTGGCGACAACGCCTGTGAATATATGACGGGCGGTATCGTGGCGATACTGGGTGCTACTGGGGTGAATTTTGGCGCAGGTATGACCGGTGGTTTTGCTTACGTACTGGATAAAAATGACGACTTCCAAGGTCGAGTCAACCAAGAGTCGGTTGAGGCGGTAGCACTGTCTGATCTCTATATTCATCAAGAGCACCTGCGCGGCTTAATCGCAGAGCATCTTGAAGAGACAGGATCGGTACACGCTGAAAAGATTTTAGCCAACTTTGATGAATGGATTCCAAAGTTCTATTTGGTTAAACCACAGGCCGCGGATCTAAATACCTTACTCGGTCACCAAAGTCGTAGTGCTGCTGAACTGCGCGTTCAAGCCCAGTAAGTCATGGAGGATGTATAAATCATGAGCCAGAACGTATACCAATTTATCGATGTTCAGCGTGTTGACCCTGCGAAAAAGCCGATCAAAACGCGCAAAATAGAGTTTGTTGAAATCTACGAACCTTTCACCAATCAGCAAGCCACCGCACAAGCGGATCGCTGCCTAGACTGCGGTAACCCTTACTGTGAGTGGAAGTGTCCGGTACACAACTACATACCTCAGTGGCTGAAATTGGCCAATGAAGGCCGCATCCTCGAAGCTGCCGACCTTGCGCACCAAACCAACAGCTTGCCTGAGGTATGTGGCCGAGTCTGTCCACAAGATCGCCTCTGTGAGGGCTCTTGCACCCTCAATGACGATTTTGGCGCTGTCACTATTGGTAATATTGAAAAATATATCACCGATAAAGCATTTGAGATGGGCTGGAAACCAGATATGTCCAACGTCGAATGGACCGACAAAAAAGTCGCGATCATAGGCGCGGGCCCCGCCGGTCTTGCGGCGGCTGACATTCTGGTCCGTAATGGTGTTAAGCCAGTGGTATTTGATCGTTACCCAGAAATTGGCGGTCTGCTCACGTTTGGTATCCCTTCGTTTAAACTCGAAAAAGGGGTGATGACGAATCGTCGCCAGGTCTTTACTGAGATGGGCGTCGAATTTCGCCTCGGCGTCGAAGTCGGCAAAGATATTGAGATGCAACAGCTGATCGACGATTACGATGCGGTATTTTTAGGCGTCGGCACGTATAAGAATATGCGGGCTGGACTCGACAACGAACAAGCGCTCGGCGTTTACGATGCCCTACCGTTTCTGATCTCCAATACCTATAAAGTGATGGAACTTGAAACTGACCAGCCTTTCATCGACATGACGGGCAAGAAAGTGGTGGTACTCGGTGGTGGTGATACCGCGATGGACTGTGTTCGAACCTCTATCCGTCAAGGCGCCGCTAACGTTGTTTGTGCTTATCGTCGTGATGAGGCCAATATGCCCGGTTCACGTCGCGAAGTAAAAAATGCCAAAGAAGAGGGCGTTAAGTTCATGTTTAACTTACAGCCCTTAGGTATCGAAGTTGACACTCGTGGTCAGGTTACGGGCGTTAAAGTCGTCAAGACCGCATTGGGTGAGCCTGATGAAGCAGGACGCCGCCGTCCTGAACCTGTTCAAGGCAGTGAGCACGTCCTCGCCGCAGATGCAGTCATCATGGCATTTGGCTTTCAGCCCCACCAGATGCCATGGCTAGAGCCGTACGGTGTAGAATTTGATCAATGGGGACGTATTCAAGCGCCAGTTAATCAAACCTTCATGTACCAAACCACTAACGCGAAAATTTTTGCTGGTGGTGATGCCGTACGCGGTTCAGACTTAGTGGTCACCGCGATCGACGAAGGACGTAAAGCTGCAGAAGGTATCCTCGACTACCTCGAAGTTTGATCACAGCGTTAAAACAAACAGAAAAGGATCCATTAATTGGATCCTTTTCTGTTTTTAAACCATATAATTAGGTCAACACTCTTAAAGGGTATTGATATGAAAAACATCGCTTTGCTTGTTATCTCTCTCGTTACTTTGACCGCTTGTAGCCAAGGAGTTCCTACCATGACTGACCGCACTTCAACTCCGTGTGGTAACAAACCTAACTGTGTCTCGACTGAAGATGAGCGTGAAGCGTTTTCTCTCGATGCTTTCGTCCTCACACCTAACGCAGACATCGACGCGATTGAACGCATCGCCTTACAACTGCCAGGCGCGAAAACAGCGGCTAAACAAGACAACTACATAAGAGTTGAGTGCACGTCTAAAATCATGCGTTTTGTCGATGACCTAGAGCTGCGCATCGACGATGACAAGCTAGTGGTTCGCTCAGAGTCACGTGTCGGTTACTCAGATTTTGGTGTTAACCGCAAACGTGCCGAACAGTTACGTGAAAAACTCAGCACAAACGGCCTGATTCAATAGATATAAAAAAACCGAAGCGATGGCTTCGGTTTTTTGTATCACACGTCGATTATTCCGTTTCTTCTCGGAATACCACTAAACGCTTCGGGGCAACTTTGCCATCATCGTTTAGCTCAGCAATGCCGATAAATAATCGCTCGTCACCTGATGTCATACGTAGCGTCCCTTCAGGGGCACCAAACACTTGCACTGGTTGACCGTGTTGCACTAAATCCGTCAGCTCTGCATTGAGATTTACCTCAGGTAAAGCCTCAACCGCAGTATCCATCGGCAATAATAATGGGGCGAGTAGCTCACGCGGCGCAATGCCATCACGTTCGGCTTGTTCTAGACGCTCATTTAATTGCTCTAAGGTCACCATTCTCTCGTAAGGGTAGTCAGCCACCTTAGTACGACGCAGCATAGTCACGTGAGCACCACAGCCTAGCATTTCGCCCAAATCATCAACGATAGTGCGAATGTATGTCCCTTTCGAGCAGTGTACTTCCATCTCAACTTCATCGCCTTCAAAGCGGTGCAGAACGATTTCATACACGGTGATCTTACGCGACTCGCGTGGTACTTCAATGCCTTGACGTGCATACTCGTACAAAGGCTTACCTTGGTACTTTAATGCCGAAAACATTGAAGGTATCTGATCAGATTCACCACGGAATGTTTCAATACACGTTTCGAGCTTATTTTGATCGACATCGATGGCACGTGTCTCAACCACTTCACCATCTGAATCAGACGTATTGGTGCGCTCACCAAGCTTGGCGATCACACGATAACGCTTATCTGAATCGAGTAGAAACTGAGAGAACTTTGTTGCTTCACCAAGACAAATTGGTAGCATGCCTGTCGCGAGAGGATCCAGAGCACCGGTATGACCCGCTTTCTCTGCAAAGTAAATACGTTTTACTTTTTGCAGAGCATCATTCGATGAAATGCCTGTTGGCTTATCCAAAAGGATAACGCCGTTAATTGGACGACCTTTACGACGACGAGCCATTAGTTGTCTTCCCCAGTCGATTCGTCTTCACGACCAGAGTCATGTTGTTTACGCTTATCTTCACTGACCACTTCTGAAACAAGGTTAGACATACGCATACCTTCAACCAGTGTGTTGTCGTAGTAGAAGCGAACTTCCGGCGTTAGACGTAAACGAATACGCTTACCTAGCATCATACGGATGTGAACTTCGTGTTCACGTAGCGCTTCTAGACAAGATTCAGGGGTCTGCTCACCGACACAAAGGAAAGTGACAAACACTTTGGCGTAAGCAAGATCGCGTGACACTTCCACATCAGAAATTGTCACCATACCTAGGCGAGAGTCACGGACTTCACGCTGAAGGATCATTGCTAGTTCTTTTTGCAACTGCTGCGACACACGCTGCGTGCGGCTAAATTCTTTTGACATATCTTTTCTCTTATTAGAAAGAATGGGGGGATGGTCAAAGCCAGCCCCCCATGGTGTATTCAACAACCAATTACTGCCTATCTAAAAGATAACGCAAGTAATTTTAGTCTATTAGTCAAGAGTACGTTTTATCTCAACGATTTCAAATACTTCGATTTGGTCGCCTACGCGAACATCGTTGTAGTTCTTAACGCCGATACCACATTCGTAGCCGTTCTTAACTTCTTGAACATCATCTTTAAAGCGACGAAGTGACTCAAGTTCACCTTCGTAGATAACAACGTTATCACGTAGAACACGGATAGGGTTGCTACGCTTAATTACGCCTTCAGTAACCATACAACCAGCGATTGCACCAAGCTTAGGAGACTTGAACACATCACGAACTTGAGCAAGACCAATGATCTCTTGCTTAAATTCTGGTGCTAGCATGCCGCCCATTGCTTGTTTCACTTCGTCAATCAATTGGTAAATGATTGAGTAGTAACGTAGGTCAACGTTAGCAGATTCAATCGCGCGACGCGCTGATGCATCGGCACGAACGTTAAAGCCAAGAATGATAGCGTTTGAAGCTTCAGCAAGTACCGCATCAGTTTCAGTAATACCACCAACACCAGAGCCCACGATGTTCACTTTCACTTCGTCAGTTGAAAGTTTACGTAGCGAGTCTGCGATTGCTTCAACAGAACCTTGAACGTCGGCTTTAAGTACCACATTCAGTTCAGCAACTTCACCTGCAGTCATGTTAGAGAACATGTTCTCTAGCTTAGATTTCTGCTGACGAGCCAGTTTCACATCGCGGAACTTACCTTGACGGTAGTTAGCAACTTCACGGGCTTTACGCTCATCACGGACAACGGTAGCTTCATCACCAGAAGATGGCACACCAGACAGACCGATGATTTCGACAGGGATCGAAGGACCCGCTGACGTAATTTCGTTACCGTTCTCATCGCGCATTGCACGAACACGACCATATTCTTGGCCACACAGTAAGATATCACCTTTGTTCAGCGTACCAGATTGAACCAGCACAGTTGCCACTGGACCACGACCTTTATCTAGGCGAGATTCAACAACCACACCTGAAGCCATGCCTTCTTTTACAGCCTTAAGTTCAAGAACTTCTGACTGAAGAAGGATAGTTTCTAGAAGGCCTTCAATGTTAGTACCCTGTTTCGCAGAGATGTGAACAAACATGTTCTCACCGCCCCACTCTTCAGGAATAACGTCGTATTGAGCTAGCTCATTCTTAACGTTATCTGGGTTCGCGCCTTCTTTATCAATCTTGTTCACAGCAACAATCAGAGGCACACCTGCCGCTTTCGCGTGCTGGATTGCTTCGACTGTTTGAGGCATTACGCCATCGTCTGCTGCAACAACAAGAACAACGATATCTGTCGCTTGAGCACCACGTGCACGCATTGCGGTAAACGCGGCGTGTCCCGGAGTATCAAGGAAAGTGATCATGCCGTTGTCAGTTTCAACGTGGTATGCACCAATGTGCTGGGTAATGCCGCCCGCTTCACCTGAAGCAACGTGTGCTTTACGGATGTAGTCAAGCGTCGACGTTTTACCGTGGTCAACGTGACCCATGATAGTAACAACCGGTGCGCGACTTTCAGCCAAAGCATCGTTATCACGATCAGCAAGTACCGCTTCTTCAAGTTCGTTCTCTTTACGTAGAACAACCTTGTGACCCATTTCTTCAGCAACAAGCGCTGCTGTTTCTTGGTCAATAACTTGGTTGATGGTCGCCATTGCGCCCATCTTCATCATTACTTTGATGACTTCAGTGCCTTTGACTGACATTTTGCTCGCCAGTTCAGAAACAACGATCGTTTCACCAATGACAACGTCAGACTTAGCTACCGTTGCTGTCTTATCAAAACCGTGCTGCATCGATGTTGGCTTAGCCAATTTGCCTTTATTATTACGGCCACGACCACCACGTTGGTTACGACCACTGCGGTTTTGATCATCAGCAGGCTTTTTCTTCTTCTTGCGACGACCGCTTTCTTCTTTACGGTCTGCAGCATCTTCTGCTTCACGGGCATAAGTAGAAGTCGTGATGTGATAGTCAGAGTTTTCTAACTCTTTCTTCTTCTTCTCTTCTTCTGTCCAGCGAGCTTCGTTTTCTTCAGCAAGCTTACGAGCTTCTTCAACAAGCTTAGCGGCTTCTTCTTCCGCTTTGCGTTGCGCTTCTTCTTCCTGACGACGCTTCAATTCGTCAGCTTCTTTCTTCGCTTGCGTATTCACGTCTGCGTTTTTTGCATTCATTTCTTTCTTAGCCTTATCAGCTTGTACGCGTTTGGCCTTCTCTTCAGCTTCACGTTTTGCATCCGCTTCTCGCTTCACTTTTTCTTCGGCCTCGCGTTGTGCTTTCTCTGCAGCTTCGCGTTTTGCTTGCTCTTCAGCTTCACGCTTCGCAAGCTCCTCCGCTTCACGATTTGCTGCTTCCTCAGCCTCACGTTTCGCGTCGTCTTCGATGATGCTGCGCTTCACATAAGTGCGCTTTTTGCGTACTTCTACTTGAACATCCTTACTCTTGCCGCCACCAGCATTTACGCTTAGTGTGCTGCGAGTCTTACGCTGTAGTGTCAAACGAGATGGCTCAGTTTCACCTGACGTGTCACCGTGCTCTTTTTTAAGGTGAGTCAAAAGCTTCTGTTTTTCATCATCAGAAACTTGGTCACCACTCGCTTTGTTCATACCAGCGTCAGCAAGTTGTTCAATTAAGCGGTCCACTGGCGTTCCAATTTCTTCACTCAGTGCCTTAACAGTAATTTGTGTCATGCCGCTTCCTCCCCTGCTGAATTATGCGTCTTCGCCGAACCAACAAATGTTACGAGCTGCCATAATTAGCTCACCCGCACGTTCTTCGGTCAGACCTTCAATACCTTCTAAATCATCAATACCCTGATCAGCTAGGTCTTCTAGTGTTCTCACACCTTTAGCTGCCAGTTTGAATGCCATCTCACGCTCAAGGCCTTCGAGGCCAAGTAGGTCTTCAGCAGGCTCTACGCCTTCGAAAGATTCTTCTTGCGCTAGCGCTAGAGTGGTTAGTGCATTCTTAGCACGATTACGTAGTTCTTCGATGAGATCTTCATCTAGACCGTCAACTTCAAGTAACTCGCTTACTGGTACGTAAGCCACTTCTTCTAGAGTAGAGAAACCTTCTTCAACTAATAGCTGAGCAAAGTCTTCTTCAATATCTAGGTGCTTCATGAAGTTTTCAATTGCAGCTTGAGACTCTTCTGCGTGTTTCTTGTGCAGGTCTTCAACTGTCATTACGTTAAGTTCCCAACCGGTAAGTTGAGACGCAAGACGAACGTTCTGGCCATTACGACCAATCGCTTGCGCTAAGTTATCTGCTTCAACCGCGATATCCATTGAGTGAGCATCTTCATCAACGATGATAGAAGCCACATCGGCAGGCGCCATTGCATTGATAACAAATTGTGCTGGATTATCATTCCAAAGAACGATATCGATACGCTCACCACCAAGCTCACCAGACACGGCTTGTACACGTGCACCACGCATACCTACACATGCGCCGACAGGGTCGATACGCTTATCGTTTGTTTTCACGGCGATTTTCGCGCGAGAACCTGGATCACGTGCCGCACCTTTCATTTCGATGATTTCTTCAGCGATTTCTGGTACTTCAACACGGAATAGTTCAGCTAGCATCTCTGGCTTAGAGCGAGTGATAAACAGCTGGAAGCCACGCGCATCTGGCGCTACTTTATAAAGTAGACCACGAACACGGTCGCCTGGACGGAAGTTTTCACGTGGAAGTTGGTCATCACGTAGGATAACGGCCTCGGCATTGTTGCCAAGATCCAGAACCACAGTTTCACGATTTACTTTCTTAACCACACCAGTAACAAGCTCGCCTTCGTTGTCAATAAACTGCTCAACGATTTGCGCGCGCTCTGCTTCACGTACTTTCTGTACGATCACTTGTTTCGCGGTTTGAGTGGTAATACGGTCAAACGTTACTGACTCGATATCATCTTCAACGTAATCACCAAGCTGCATTTCTGGATCTTCATACTGCGCAGCTTCGATTGAAATTTCTTTAGTTGGATGTTCAACTTCTTCAACCACTAACCAACGACGGAAAGTTTCAAACTCACCGGTTTTGCGGTCAATTTCAACACGGACATCGATTTCCATCTCGTGTTTTTTCTTAGTAGAAGTTGCAAGTGCAATTTCAAGGGCTTCAAATATACGCTCACGAGGCACCGCTTTCTCGTTCGATACCGCCTCTACTACCGCTAAAATTTCTTTACTCATTTTAAATAGCCTCTAAGACTTTAATTAAAATTTAGGGATCAGGTTAGCTTTTGAAATATTACTGAGCGCGAACTCTTCTTGGTTACCTTCAACGATAACAGAAATAGTTTCGCCATCGACTGAGTGGATAGTACCTTTCCACTTACGACGATTGGCCACAGCCATTTTCAAAACGATACTTACCTCGTGACCAATAAATTGCTCATAGTGTGCTGTTTTAAAAAGTGGTCTTTCTAGACCTGGTGAAGAAACTTCAAGGTTGTAAGCCACCGTGATTGGATCTTCGACATCCATAACCGCACTCACTTGGCGGCTAACTTCTGCACAATCATCAACGTTAATACCGTTTTCGTGATCGATAAAGATACGTAACGTTGAATGCTCGCCTGCGCGAATAAATTCTAACCCAACTAACTCATAACCTGATGCCGCTACAGGAGCTTCAAGCATTTCAGTAAGTTGTCTTTCTAAACCAGTCATTTAAACCACTCCAGAAACAAAAAAAGGGCTCAGAGCCCAATTTAAATTCCAAGCAAAACTCTAAATCACCAAATATGGAAATTTAGATAACAAAAAACCCCGAAAAGTCGGGGTTTTTTGTTGCTGGACCCTGATGTGTTAAGTGATAAATTTCCACTTAACTCGCAGTAGCAATACTGCGCAAACTTGCCTAATCCTGAAAAGGATTGGTTGCGGGGGCCGGATTTGAACCGACGACCTTCGGGTTATGAGCCCGACGAGCTACCAAACTGCTCCACCCCGCGTCCGACTTGTCGAGCATTATACGCTCTCGAAGATGTTTTACAAGTTTGTAAATCAATGGTGCCGAGAGAGGGACTCGAACCCTCACACCAAAGGCACTAGCACCTCATGCTAGCGTGTCTACCAATTTCACCATCTCGGCAGCTAATTCTATTTCAGCTAGAAAATAGCTTATTGAGGAATTTCGTCACCCTTAGGGGCTGGAACTTCACTCGCAACATCATCAGCTTGTTGGATAATTTGACCTTGCGTTGGGTCAATCCACTGAGATTCAGTTTTGTGTGTAGACATATTGCCTAGCACTAAGCTGATAATGAAAAATGCTGTTGCAAAAACTGCAGTCATTCGGGTTAGAAAATTACCTGAGCCGCCTGCGCCAAACACTGTGTTTGATGCGCCTGCACCGAATGAGGCTCCCATATCTGCGCCTTTACCTTGTTGAATCAGCACTAGGCCGATTACACCAACCGCTGCCAACAGGTAAATCACAAGTAGAACTGTAAACATAATTTCCACCTATGTTCCAAATTGTTGAGCCAGCGCCGCTCGAAAACTCACTTTTCATCAAGCTTTCAGAACAAGGCTAGCGACCTCCTTTCCGAAGGCCGAGCAATACTAACCAAACACAGTTGCAGTGACAAGCGGATTTTTGCAAAAAAATACCTCTTAGGCACCGAACGGTCAAAAAAAGGACAAAAAGCCACGCTTGGCGTTGGATTCGGCGTCTATTACTTACAGCTCGGTGAATTCTGGGCTGTACTCAATACAACCTGAACGACCAGTAAACTCACCGTCCACTAATGGCAGAACCTGAAATACGCCCGGCGGCACTTCCCATTGACAGTGCATTTGATGCGCTTCACTGGCAACAAAGCCAAAACGCGCATAATAATCAGGGGATCCGAGAACCACGCAGGCAGGATAGCCAAACTCAAGTAAAGAGGTCAGCCCCTCTTTGACGATTTGCTCTGCAATGCCTTGATTGCGATAGTCTGGATGAACCGCAAGCGGCGCTAATCCCTGCCAATTGAGGTCTTCACCATTCAATGTCACAGGACTAAACATGACATAGCCGACCACATCACCTTCATCACTACAAGCGACAAATGATAGCGTACGGCGACCATTCTCCCTTAGCTTCATCACTAAGTTTGCTTCCGCTTTGGTTTCAAAAGCATGTTTTAATAAACGATCGACGCCAAGAATGTCTGCGGGGGCTTCAGTTCGAATAAGCATTAATAACCTCTTTTTGTGTTACTGGCGATTGTAAGCCTTTTTGCACAAAGTCGGCTAGTTGATTTAATACACTTTGTAACGCTGTCGGTAGCGACTCCAAATCGACACTGTCCATGAGGTTCTTCACCTCTAGCCCCAACTCTGTATCTCCCTCGATAGTAAGACGACGTTGAAAAAACAGTGTATCCGGGTCTTCTTTGCGCCCAGCAATCAACACTAAGTCGTTAAGATTAGCGCTGAACAGCACATCTTCAGCAACCGGAGTGTCTGCAACAAGCAGTTTTTCATCTTGATAACTGATCAACCAACTCAATTGCAGATCTCTAATCTCAACTTTTAACCACTTTCCAGCTAAAAATTCAAAGTCCCCCTCTTCTAACGCCTCTTTGAATACCATCTTCAACCCTTCAAGCAAGGCTTTTTTTTGTACAAATTGCGGCAATAAGTGGACTGGGGATCGCAAAATTGATGCGGCATTTTGAACTAGTTGAGTGCGAATCTTGTTAATCACGCGAGTTATCCGTTATTTTGATGTCTGTAATGTCTTATCATAAAGCATGTTTGCTCGCCGATTCCTGTCATTTATCAAAAAAGAGACACGCGCCCTTAGCGCTTTAAACTCGGGGCAAGGACAGTTATAGTGTTGACAACACCTACAAATTTTTTTGTATAAATGCTTTGCTCTTTGGAGAGTCGGACCCCCTTGATGCTATCGCAACAATTACAGCACTGGTTTACAAAAATAACGGCCAATAGCCCGTTCTTTTTCGCCGTTTTGGACAACCAGCATAACTATGCCGTGGTTAACGGACGCTATTGCGATATCGCTGGACTGACTGCGACAGAGCTCGTCGGTATGAATGACGCCCAAATTATGGGTCAGCAATTTTACGATAATCTCAAGCCCTACTATCAAAGAGCGTTCAAAGGTGAGTCTATTGAGGCCGAGATGACTCTCGGTGATTTAAATTTAGAAACCAGCCTTCACTTCAACGTTTCGCCTGTCGACATCGACGGCAAAATCGAGCACATCATCTTTCACGCCATCGATACCTCTGAAAAGCAGATCCTGATCCGCTCGTTAGACGAGGCTGAGGGCAAGTTCTCAACCTTAACGTCGTTACTTCCGGAAGGGATTTTATTGGTCGAGGACGATTGCGTCATCTCAGTCAACCCATCGGCCCTGCGACTGTTAGGTCTTGAATCTGCACAAGATGTTTTAGGTGAAAGCCTGTCACGTCTGTTTATCGATGAGAAAACCAAAACCGTTTTTTCTGAGTCTCTGACCAACAGTTTATGCGAAGCGCCATTGGTGTGTTTAACCAGTCCTCGTTGTGGCTTTGAACGTAAAGTTCAGTTAATGGCTGACGCTACCATGCTCCTCGGTAGTGACTCGCAATTGGTGCTGATTCAAGACGCCGAAACGACGCCCAAAACCTTGCGCGTCAACAATCAAGAAGATGCCCATGTAGATTCCCTTACCGGGCTCTATAATCGCTTTGGTTTCACTAAACGTCTTGAGCAGATGATCCACAATGAAACCCCGCTCATCATGCTCTACTTGGACATTGATAACTTCAAAAACATCAATGACTCCTTGGGCCACCATATTGGTGATAAGGTCATTAAAGAGGTCTCTTCTCGTCTTAAACGTCTTCTACCGCAACAAGCGGTATTAGGGCATTTAGGAGGCGATGAGTTTGGTATTATTCTACCTGAACCCGAGAATAACCGCATGGCAGAGATACTGTCTGAGCGGATCATCTCACTGATTAATCAGCCTTTTGACCTTCACCATTTTAGTAAACGTCTTGCCTGCTCGATTGGTAGCGTGGCGTATCCTGGTGATGGCAATGATGCGCGCATCTTGCTGCAAAACGCCGATACCGCCATGTACGAAGCCAAAGATCGCGGCCGAAATCGTTTGATTAAATTTAACGATCAAATGAATAAAGAAGCGCGCATGCGGCTTTGGTTAGAAATCGAACTACAAAAAGCGCTACAGCAAAATGGGCTTGAAGTGTGGTATCAACCTAAGGTTAATGCTCGCGATTTCAGCATTAATGGTGCTGAAGCCTTGATTCGCTGGAAGCATCCGATTGAAGGCTATATCAGCCCAGGCGCTTTTATTCCTGTTGCCGAGCGTGCAGGCTTGATTGAACACCTTGGCCGTGTGGTAATGCGTGATGTATTTACCACCGTTAAGCGTTGGAAGCTGCAAGGTATTCTGCCCGGCCGCGTTGCGATTAACTTGTCTCCTGAGCAATTTGGCAATCCCAAGCTTATCGATTACATGGAAAAGCTGTTACGCACCACCGAGCTTGACCCTAGCTGCATCACTTTCGAACTCACCGAAAGTGCGGTTATGAGTGATAGCGATCACACGCTGCAGATGCTCAATGCGATTAAAAAACTCGGTTTTGCTCTGTCTATCGACGACTTCGGCACTGGTTACTCTTCTCTCTCTTATTTAGCTCGCTTCCCACTTGATGAGCTAAAAATCGACC
Organism: Vibrio pacinii DSM 19139; assembly: GCF_000711795.1. Taxonomy (GTDB): domain Bacteria; phylum Pseudomonadota; class Gammaproteobacteria; order Enterobacterales; family Vibrionaceae; genus Vibrio; species Vibrio pacinii. The sequence continues at coordinate 185,157 of NZ_JONH01000010.1, forward strand.
GCGCTTTTATCTCAGACATCGACACACTGCCCAAGCAGATCACCGTCATCGAAAACATCATCAATTTAGGTAAATCGCTTAATTTGACCGTTGTCGCAGAAGGGGTAGAAACACAACAGCAAGCGACCCTGCTTTCAAATCTGAACTGTAACTCCATTCAGGGTTTCCACTTCCATCGCCCTCAACCACGTCAGGAAGTAGAAGAGCTATTTGCGCAAAATCGTCGCCACAAGAGCTAACCTTTTTAGAAATTGCTCAACAAACTCACTCAAACCTGCCTCACATCAAATCTGCCATTCATATATCTTCATAAAATGCTCTGCACTTTATAAGAGACTGTATTGGTAACAGCAATGGAACTCCTATGCCCAGCAGGCAACTTACCTGCGTTGAAAACTGCCATTGATTGTGGCGCAGATGCGGTATATATCGGCTTCAAAGACGATACCAATGCGCGTCACTTTGCCGGCTTAAACTTTACCGGTAAAAAGCTTGAGAAAGCAGTGCAGTATGTTCATGACCACCAAAAAAAAATTCACGTGGCACTCAATACCTTTGCCCATCCGCATGGCTTTGAACGTTGGACAGATGCGGTTGATCGCGCAGCCAGCAGTGGCGTCGATGCGTTAATTGTCGCAGATATTGCGATGCTCGATTATGCGGCGCGTAAATACCCACAGTTGGAACTGCATCTCTCTGTGCAAGCTTCTGCAACCAATGTTGCCGCTATCGATTTCTATCAGCAAAACTTCAACGTTAAACGCGTTGTCTTGCCACGTGTGTTGTCTATCCATCAAGTCAAACAACTGTCACGTAATATCACCAGTGATGTCGAACTTGAAGTCTTTGCCTTTGGCAGTTTATGTATTATGTCGGAGGGGCGCTGCTACCTTTCTTCTTACATGACGGGTGAATCACCCAACACCGTCGGCGCTTGCTCTCCGGCCAAATATGTTCGCTGGCAAGAAACCGAACAAGGTTTAGAGTCGCGTTTGAACAATATTCTTATTGATCGTTACCGTGATGGTGAGAACGCTGGCTACCCAACGCTGTGTAAAGGCCGCTTTACGAGCGATATTAGTGGACCAAATCACGCTTATCATGCCCTTGAAGAGCCAACGAGTCTTAACACGCTCTCTATGTTACCTGAGCTATTTGCCGCTAACGTTGCGTCGGTAAAAATCGAAGGCCGCCAACGCAGCCCTGCCTATGTTGAGCAGGTCACACGCACTTGGCGTGAAGCGATAGATCGTTACCAAGCCAACCCTGAAGCTTATCAAGTTGAAGCGAAATGGGATGCCGCACTCGCTAATGTCTCTGAGGGAACTCAAACAACTCTCGGCGCTTATCATCGTAAATGGCAGTAGAGCTTCAGTTGTGGAGAATAGTATGGAAAATCGTATGAAATATGCATTGGGGCCACTGCTCTACTTTTGGCCAAAACAACAAGTTGAGGCTTTCTACCATCAAGCGCAGTCGAGTAGCGCTGACATTATCTACCTTGGCGAAAGTGTCTGCTCGAAACGCCGTGCAATCAAGCCCGCTGATTGGTTTGAGATGGCCAAACAACTCAGTGCCACTGGCAAACAAGTGGTACTTTCTACCATGGCACTGCTCGAAGCGCCAAGTGAAGTCAATGTGATGAAGAAGTACATTGATAATGGTGATTTTGCGATTGAAGCGAACGATGTCGCTGCGATTCAGTTGGCCAGCGAACGAAAAGTGCCTTTCGTGGTCGGCCCGGCAGTAAATGCTTACAATGCCCATACCCTCAAGCTGTTTCTCAAACAGGGCATGACTCGTTGGTGTATGCCCGTTGAACTGTCGCGCGAATGGCTCAGTAACGTATTGATCCAATGTGATGACATCGGCATCAAAAACCAGTTTGAAGTTGAAGTGTTTAGCCATGGCTATTTGCCGCTGGCGTATTCGGCACGCTGCTTTACTGCTCGGGCCGAAAACAAAGCCAAAGATGACTGCGAAACCTGCTGTATTAAGTATCCAACTGGGATTTCCGTTAGCAGTCAAGAAGGGCAAGAGGTGTTTAATCTCAACGGCATTCAAACTCAATCGGGTTACTGCTATAACCTAGTCAATGACTTAGCGAGTATGGATCAACTGGTTGATGTGGTGCGCTTAAGTCCATTAGGCATCGAAACTCTGGCTCAAGTTGATCAGTTCCGTGCCAATGAACAAGGCTTAGCGCCACAAAAGATCGCCAGTCGTCAGTGCAACGGCTATTGGCATCAACTTGCTGGTTTAGAAATGAAAAACATCTAAAGTTAGTGATCATGAAGTGGATGAGGTACACCGCCTCATCCCTTTTTGTCAGTCGTGTCCAATCTTTGTGGAAAGGTTGACCATCGCTCCGATGATCTCATCTTATCCGTGTGGCGCTAATGACTCACACTATTCGAGAAAACATTCATGACGATAACGCCTGTCACAATCAGCACCATACCAGCGATAGCGGCGAAATCTAATTTTTGAGCAAACATGATTACACCAATACTCGCAACCAAAACAACGCCGAGCCCCGACCATACAGCATAAGCGATTCCTACTGGGATCACTTTCAAAACCAAGGATAAGAAATAGAATGCAACCCCATACCCAATGACAACCAAAACGCTCGGAGCCAGCTTGGTAAAGCCTTCCGACGCTTTTAAAGCACTAGTGGCAATGACTTCAGCAATAATGGCTATTACTAGGTACAAATAAGTCATATCTCTTCCTCAACTATCTCATTACTATTGACTGCTTTTTAAGCTCTGGTGACCGACATACCCGCGCTAGTAGTTAGCAAGGCTAATTAAATAAACAAAAAAATCATCGGATGATTTAGGTTGCGAGCGCTTTATCTAGCAACGCTTTCAGTTGCTGAACTTCTTGTTGATCCAGTTTACGCTTTAGCTGCTCAGAAATAGCCTTGTACACCCCCTGCTCTTTCGAAAGATCTTTTATCACTTGTTCGGTGAGCATTACTCGCTTGGCACGTGCATCTTCTGCACAATCAATTCGCTTTACTAAGCCTTTCTTTTCTAACCGTGCGACCATAGTCGAAGCAGAAGGTTTGGTCACCCTCATTTCCAACGCCAGATCGGTAATACGCATCCCTTGAGGGTAACCCTCTATCACGCGCAGGTAGTCATACTCATTAAAGCTCAAACGTGCCAATGGATCTTCTTGGGCATAAACCCGCCACGCTTTAGCACAAAAACGCTCAAGCTCAATCAAGTTCCTTTCTAGACTCATTATCAAACCATTTAGTTAGCAAGGCTAACTATTCTAGCGCAATTTATCGTAGCCGCAATCAAAAAAACCGCTGTGCTAGCGGTTTTTTTTGATTGCCGATATAAAGCTATTGTTCGCTGAACTCGGTTTGCTGTTTCGCTTTAGCCATATGTTCAGCTTTGACCTGATTATAAATACGACTTAGTTCGAGGAAGGCGTAGCGGTGCTCAACATACTCATAGACATTGAATGAGATTGCCAGCTTATAGAGAGAAATCGCGTTGGCAAAATCCCCTTGCGTTTGATAGCGCTTACCAAGATAAAAATAAGTTTCGGTTAATCGTTGGGCAAGTAAAGTGTTATCACGCGTACCACTGAATATGGCCTTAAAGGCTTGCTCTTCGCTCACTTCACCTAAACTGATCGCCACCAAAACCCATCCCCACTGCTCATCGCGCTGTTGGTAGTCTTGCAACAACTCTTGACGAGCGATATCGGGTTGCTTCTCCGATTGAATGATATAGCGCCATAAGGCACGGAAGGGATCACTTGGATCTTGATCATAATGGGTTTGAATACCTTCAAGCGCCAGATCAATACGATCACCATAATAAAGAGCAATGGCTCGATTTCGCTCAGCGTAAGAGTTTTCAGGATCTAACTCCAAGGTAGAGTCAAACGCATCATACGCCGCATCAAATTCACCGACTTGGGTAAAGTAGACACCAAGCAGGTTAAACAAATCGGGTTGTGCCGGATTTAGCGCCAGCGACTGGTTATAGTCCAGTCGAGCTAAGTCACGTAAACCAACATTGTCATAATTGTTGCCGCGCTCATAGAGCATTTTTGCCCGAACTGGCTCGGAAAGATCAGGGCGTTGCAATAATTGTGATAGGCGCGCGATTTGAACTTCTTGTTGCACACTTGCTTGAAGAGGAACCGCCATCGGTGGATACATCCACTGCGCACTATTATTTGACGTTGAAGCACAGCCTGCCGTAATGAGCATGGCTAAGCTAAGTGTTGCGGTTTGAAACCATTTCACAGATAAATACTCCTGTTACTGAGTTTACACTCAGTGTCATCCGCATAAAAAAAGGGAGCGTAATGCTCCCTTTATAACATGCTTTTGGCAGGTTAGGCTAATCGCCTGACTGACCTAAATGTGCATTGATTAAGCGTCTGCAGCTGGCTTTTCTTCTGCCGCTGGTGCTTCTGTGCTCTCTACCGCTTCTTTCATGCTTAGACGAACGCGACCCTGACGGTCAATCTCAAGTACTTTCACTTGAACTTCTTGACCTTCAGCTAGGTAGTCAGACACTTTCTCTACACGCTTGTCAGCGATTTGAGAGATGTGTACTAGGCCATCTTTGCCTGGCAGGATAGTAACGAATGCACCAAAGTCAGCAAGACGGGCAACTTTACCAGAGTAGATACGGCCAACTTCAACTTCTGCCGTGATCTCTTCAATACGACGGATCGCTTCTTGCGCCGCAGCACCTTCGGTTGCAGCAATCTTGATCGTACCGTCATCTTCGATTTCGATAGTTGTACCCGTCTCTTCAGTTAGAGCTCGGATAACTGCACCACCTTTACCGATAACGTCTTTGATCTTCTCAGAACTGATCTTCATCGTATGAATACGTGGAGCAAATTCAGAGATATCGTCACGAGCACCAGAGATAGCTTGATCCATTACTGATAGGATGTGCTTACGTGCGCCTTGAGCTTGGTTAAGCGCAATTTGCATGATCTCTTTAGTGATACCTTCGATCTTGATATCCATCTGAAGTGCAGTGATACCGTCGTTAGTACCCGCTACTTTAAAGTCCATGTCACCTAGGTGGTCTTCGTCACCAAGGATGTCAGAAAGAACAACAAAGTCATCGCCTTCTTTAACAAGACCCATTGCGATACCCGCAACAGATGACTTGATTGGTACACCCGCATCCATAAGCGCTAGCGAAGTACCACATACAGAAGCCATTGATGAAGAACCGTTAGATTCTGTGATTTCTGATACAACACGCACTGTGTATGGGAATTCTTCCGCAGAAGGCATAACCGCAGCAATACCACGTTTAGCCAGTTTACCGTGGCCGATTTCACGACGCTTAGGCGAACCTACAAAACCAGTTTCACCTACACAGTATGGAGGGAAGTTGTAGTGTAGTAGGAAGTTATCTTTACGCTCACCGGTTAGCTCATCGATGATTTGCGCATCACGCTGCGTACCTAGAGTCGCCGTCACGATAGCTTGAGTTTCACCACGAGTGAATAGAGAAGAACCGTGAGTACGTGGAAGCACGCCAGTACGTACGTCTAGCGCACGAACCATGTCTTTTTCACGACCGTCGATACGTGGGTTGCCAGCAATGATACGGCTACGTACAACGTTTTTCTCTAGAGAACCAAGCATGCCGCGGATTTCGCGCTCGTTTAGTTCTTCGTCTTGCGCAAGAAGGGCGGCAACAACATCGTTCTTGATTGCGCCAACTTGCTCGTAACGAGCCATTTTCTCAGTGATTTGGTACGCTTCAGATAGACGAGCTTCTGCAAGTTCAGCAACGCGAGCTTTTAGCTCAGTGTTGACAACAGGTGCTTGCCATTCCCAAGCTGGAGTCGCGACTTCAGCTGCGAATTCGTTGATCGCTTTAATCACAACTTGTTGTTGCTCGTGACCAAATACCACAGCAGACAGCATCTCTTCTTCAGTTAGGTTGTCTGCTTCAGATTCAACCATAAGCACTGCGCCTTCAGTACCAGAAACAACTAAGTCAAGCTTAGACGTTGCTAGTTCAGTGTTGCTTGGGTTCAGTACAAGTTGACCATCAATGTGACCAACACGTGCCGCGCCGATAGGACCGTTGAACGGGATACCAGAGATAGCAAGCGCTGCTGAAGTACCGATCATTGTAACCATATCAGGTTGAACGTCTGGGTTTACAGACATTACCGTGGCAATAACCTGAACTTCGTTTTTAAACGAGTCTGGGAACAGTGGGCGAATTGGACGGTCGATAAGACGAGCAGTCAGTGTTTCACCTTCAGATGGACGGCCTTCACGCTTGAAGAAACCACCTGGGATTTTACCTGCCGCGTAAGTACGCTCTTGGTAGTTAACAGTTAGAGGGAAGAAATCTTGACCTTCTACTGCTTCTTTTTTACCAACTACAGAAACGAATACTGCTGTATCGTCCATAGTAACCATAACGGCGGCTGTAGCTTGACGTGCGATAACGCCAGTTTCTAGAGTAACTGTGTGGTTACCGTACTGGAACGTTTTAACAACTGGTTTTTCGAACATTGTTATTCCTTGTTTCTCAATCCCTGCTTGGCAGAGATCAGAGTGTATTGGTTGATACTCAATACATTACAAATCGCGACTAGTGAAAAGAAACTAAAACAATTTCCTTTGAATAGTCGCGACCTTTTGGTCGACGTGGTTGACTGTAATGTGATGAGCTTGTTGCTCATGCTTTGTTACTCTATACGGTATCAACAGCATGCGGGGCGTAGTATAGCGGGATTAATTCGATTTGGCTAAGCTCTAGCACCTAAAATAAGTTTGGGGCAACAAAAAAGGGGCCTAAAGCCCCTTTTTCGACAAACTGCTATGCAATCGCTAATTAGCGACGTAGGCCTAGACGCTTGATTAGATCTTGGTAACGAGAAAGGTTTTTGCCTTTCAAGTAGTCAAGAAGCTTACGACGGCGAGAAACCATGCGTAGAAGACCACGACGGCTGTGGTGATCAGCTTTGTGCGCTTTGAAGTGACCTTGTAAGTGGTTGATAGAAGCTGTAAGTAGAGCTACTTGAACTTCTGGTGAACCAGTGTCGCCTTCGCCTTGAGCGTATTCTGCAACGATTGCTGCTTTAGTTTCTGCATTCAGAGACATTATTCTCTCCTAATAAGAGTAAGTTTAAATTTGTAGCAGCCAATCTCTGATTCAGCCACTACGCGAAGCGCGGATTATATGAGATGGAAAGAGGTTAAGCAATAGATAATTTGAGCGGTCTGACTGGTTTAAAAGATAGCGAAACAAAAACAGTAAGACGCTCGTGCCCTTATAGCGTCTCGAACCTCTGCGTTCTCGTTGCTCAGCGTTCCCATCGTGACCTTTTCTGTTACACTTAAGCGATTGAAACCTAGCTATTTGAAACAACAGGATTGATTATGAAAATCGGCATCATCGGTGCAATGGAACAAGAAGTTTCTATTCTTAAACAGGCTATCGAGAACGGTGAAACCGTCAATAAGGCTGGCTGTACTTTCTTCTCTGGCAAGCTCAACGGTGTCGACGTTGTACTCCTGCAATCCGGTATCGGTAAAGTGGCCGCCGCCGTAGGGACGACAGTGTTGTTAAATGAATATCAACCAGACATCGTGATCAACACAGGTTCAGCCGGTGGGTTTGATTCGACGCTAAACTTGGGCGATGTGGTTATTTCAACTGAAGTTCGTCACCACGATGCAGACGTAACCGCATTTGGCTACGAAATGGGCCAAATGGCACAGCAACCTGCAGCTTTTCTTGCCGATGAAAAACTGATCGACGTAGCAGAAAAAGCGCTGGCACAAATGGAAGGCAAACACGCGGTACGCGGCCTGATTTGTACTGGTGATGCGTTCGTTTGCACCGCCGAGCGCCAAGCGTTTATTCGTCAGCACTTCCCAAGCGTGATCGCCGTAGAAATGGAGGCGTCCGCTATTGCACAGACGTGCCACCAGTTCAAGGTTCCTTTTGTTGTGGTTCGCGCCATCTCGGATGTGGCCGATAAAGAGTCACCAATGAGCTTCGAAGAGTTCTTGCCTCTTGCGGCACAAAGCTCATCGGAAATGGTCATTAAAATGGTTGAACTGCTGAAATAAGCGAAGACACATCATGGAAGATTTGTTTGCTCAAATTTACTCTAACGGCGCGCTCCTAGTCCTATGGGGCGCTTTGTTGTGCCATTTAGTTTTGCCCTTCCCACGAGAAGCACACCCAGCAATCCTGTGGCACAAATTCGCTGAGCAACTTGCAGACAAAGTTAATACCAACGCCAACTATAACCAAAGTCTGATTTCAGGCACGCTTGCTTGGTTACTGATGATCGTGCCGATGTTAGCGGTGCTTATCGCCCTTAAACCGCTGGTTTGGCAACCACTGTTATTTGAACTGGCGTTTGTGTTACTGGCGATTGATTGGCGCAATACCGACAAATTTTGCGCGCAATTTATCACCGCGCTTGCACGCGAAGATAAACCGCAAGCCAGAACACTTCTCAACCCGATTATCAACCGCAATACTCAACCACTGTCGCTGCTCGGCTTGGGCAAAGCAGGCGCAGAAACCCTGATCATGTCATATGGTCGCAACGTGGTTGGAGTGCTGTTTTGGTATGCTATCGCAGGCGCGATTGGCGCGTTTATTTATCGAATGATGGTCGAACTGGCTCGGGCCTGGTCCCCTTCTCGTCAGCGCTTCAATCCGTTTGGTCTTCCTGCCGTCAGAGCCGTGGCCGTGATGGACTTTATCCCATTACGTCTGTTTGCATTGATGATCGCCACAGGGCAACGAGCTCAGTATGTGTTTGGCCTACTAAAACAACAAGCTAGCTCTTGGCCGTTACCTGGCCCCTCTTGGCTCATTGTCGCTGTCGGCGCTAAATTAGAACTGTCGCTCGGTGGCCCGGCTATTTACGATGGTAAAAAAGCGGTGCGAGCGAAACTGGGAGGAAGAATCGCCCCCTCTGCTTTACATATCGCTCAACTGCAAAAACTTCTCGCTTGGCGTATGTTGACCTGGCTTTTAATTCAAAGCTTATTCATGGCCATTATTTATCAAGGTATATAAATGCGTTTCGTCACTGCTGTTTTTTGCATCCTTTTTACTGCCACTATCAACGCGGCGCCCGTTACTCGAGTGATCAGTTTGGCCCCTCACGCCACTGAAATTGCCTTCGCAGCTGGCCTTGGCGATAAGTTAGTTGCCGTTAGTGCACACAGTGATTACCCGCCTGAGGCGCAAACGCTGGAAAAAGTCTCCAACTATCAGGGCATCAAGATTGAACGAATTATTGCTCTGCAACCTGATCTGATCATCGCTTGGCCGACAGGCAACCCCATTGGTGAACTAAAAAAACTGGAGCAATTTGGCCTTACTATTTACTACTCGCAGGCAAATTCTCTCGAAGATATCGCGACAAGCATTGAGCAATTGAGTCAGTACGCCGATGATCCGAGCATAGGCCAACGCGCCGCAGCTGACTTCAGGCAGCAATTAGCTATCTTGAAAACCAGTTATGATACCCAGTCTAAAGTGCGTTACTTTTATCAATTAAGTCAGCAGCCTATTATCACTGTGGCGCAAAACAAGTGGCCAAGTGAAGTGTTTCGCTTTTGTGGTGGTGTCAATGTCTTCGCCAATAGTGAGGCCCCCTACCCACAAGTGGGGTTAGAGCAAGTGATCGTGCAAAACCCAGACGTTATCTTTACTTCTCAACATGTTATTGCAGACACAAATATGTGGGATAAATGGCGCGAACAGCTTTCTGCAGTACAACATCAATTTGTCTGGTCGCTCAATTCCGACTGGATTAATCGACCGACGCCAAGAACGTTAAACGCGATCAAACAAGTGTGTGAGCACTTCGAAACAGTAAGACAAAAAGGCTAACGTTAAACGCTGAGATCTCGTACAATCCGACTTCATTTTCTGTTCCCTCAATTTTGTAAGAGATGTTAGTAACATGGACTCCATGCTGCTTTACTTTATCGATCTATTCGGTACGGCGATCTTCGCCATTTCAGGTGTGCTGTTAGCAGGCCGACTTAAAATGGACCCCTTTGGTGTCGTTGTACTAGGCAGTGTAACGGCAATTGGTGGTGGTACCATCCGTGATATGGCATTAGGCGCAACGCCTGTGTTTTGGATCACCGATACCAACTACCTCTGGACCATCCTCATCACCTGCTTACTCACCATGATCATTGTTCGTCGCCCCAAGCGTCTCTCTTGGTGGATCTTGCCCGTGTGTGATGCGATTGGCTTGGCGGTCTTTGTTGGTATTGGTGTCGAAAAGTCGATGATTTACCAAGAGTCTGCGTTAGTCGCCATCATTATGGGTGTGATCACCGGCTGCGGCGGCGGCATCATTCGCGATGTACTCGCCCGTGAAGTGCCGATGATTTTACGCAGCGAAGTTTATGCCACGGCGTGTATTATTGGCGGAGTGTTCCACACTACCGCATTAGCCATGGGCGCCGATAACGGCAGTGCATTCTTAGCTGGGATGTGCTCAACACTCTTGATTCGCTTAGGTGCGATTCGCTGGCATTTATCGCTGCCCACTTTCGCCCTTAATCGATAATTTACCAAGATTAAAAAAGGTCGCCGAGGCGACCTTTTTTGCTTCATGAGTGTCTATTTCTGCACTCGGAGTAGCACTTGTTTTAAGGCGTCGAAATCATTGGCTAGCGGTTCCGATAGCAGATCCATAACCGCGTGCTTGGCTAATGGCGCCGGAAGTTCGATATCTAACTCTAAAATCTCATCGACCACTTCTTTGAATTTCGCCGGGTGGGCGGTACATAAGAACAAGCCAGTTTCACCCGCTTGCAACTGCTCATCAAGCACACGATACGCAATCGCACCATGCGGCTCACATAGGTAACCTTGTTGATGCAGATCTTTCACTGACTCAGCACTTTGCGCATCCGTTACCGCGCCTTTACCTAAGGTCTCTAAACCCCACTTTTTAACACGGCACAGCTCTTCGATACGTGGCCAGTTATTTGGCTGGCTCACATCCATCGCATTAGAGGTGGTCGCCACCGTTGGTTTAGGATCCCACTGACCCGTTTCGAGATAACGAGGCACGGTATCGTTGGCGTTCGTGGCCGCAATAAAGCGTTTGATTGGTAACCCGAGCGCTTTAGCCAATAAACCCGCAGTTAAGTTACCGAAGTTACCACTTGGTACTGAAATGACTAAGTTTTCACGCTGCGATTTACTCAATTGAGCAGCCGCCTCGAAGTAGTAACAAATCTGCGCCATAAGACGACTGATGTTAATTGAGTTAGCCGAGTTTAAACCGATCTCTTTACGCAGCTCTGCATCGTCAAATGCTTGTTTTACTAGCGCCTGACAAGCATCAAAATCACCATCAATCGCCACAGTGTGAATATTGTTGCCCAGCGTACAAAATAGCTTCTCTTGCAGTGGACTAATTTTACCTTGCGGATACAAGATCACGACATTGATGTCTTGCATACCGTAGAAAGCATGCGCAACCGCTGCGCCCGTATCACCCGAAGTCGCGGTCAATATAGTGATTTTTCCACCATCAGACACTGCCGCGAGCGACTGAGCCATAAAGCGGCCACCGAAGTCTTTAAACGCTAATGTTGGGCCATGGAATAGCTCTAGCGCATAAACCCCCTCTTTGATTGACTTAATTGGTGCCGGGAACTGAAACGCCGCATCAACCATCGCGTTGACTTGTTCTGGTGGTAATTCATCACCAATCAACGCCGATAAAATCTTAGTACTGCGCGTAACAAAGTCTTCTGCAAGCAGCGCGTCAATATCATCAAACGTTGGTAATTGTTGCGGGAAAAACAGGCCTTGGTTACGGCCGAGTCCTTGGCGCACGGCTTGGCCAAAGGAAACTTGTTCGTCATTTTCTTTTATGTTGTACAGCTTCATAGCTCACTTCCTGTTACGTTCGAACCGTGTTTGTTGAGGCGACAAACATGGACGAATCCTTGTTCATTTTGTACGTAATTCTGTTCGAGCCAGCGAGCAACACGCTCAGCGACCTCTTTATCTTTACAAATGCTAAATAACGTTGGGCCACTGCCAGAAATTCCAGTTGCTAAAGCGCCGGCTGACAAAGCGTATTTGCGGGCATCAGCAAACCCCGGTAGCAGTTTCTCACGATACGGTTCTGCGATCACGTCTTTGATCATCTTCGCCGCCAACTCGGGTTGATTCGAATGGCAAGCGTGAATAAAGCCAGCCAGATGACGACCATGGGCAATGATATCTTGGCGACGGTATTGAGAAGGTAAGATCTCGCGAGCTTCTGCCGTAGACACTTTAATGCCAGGATACGCCATCACCCAGTACCACTCATCAAAACAGGGGACTTCTTGGCTGATAATACCCAATTCTTCGAGCATCAACTGTACGCCACCGAGATAGCACGGCGCGACGTTGTCATAATGAATGCCGCCAGAGATCTGCCCTTCCATTTCTCCCATTAACGCCAGTAGTTCGGTGTCATTCAAAGGCTGACCATGAAAACGGTTCAACGCATCAAGCGCCGCAACAATCGAACAAGCGCTTGACCCTAGCCCCGAACCAATCGGCATGTTCTTTTCAAGTGTCATTTCCAGCGGCAACAGCGACTCAGATTTTTTGTCTAATTCACGAGCAAAAACACGCCAGCAGTCGTAAACGATATTCTCTTTAGGATTCTCAGGCAGCTTAGAGACAAAACGTCCGGCTGTCTTGAGGCTAAACGGCTCACTGCTGGCTTTGATCATGACTCGATCGCCAAGCAAACTGCCATCTAGTGGCGAAACCGCAGCGCCTAATACGTCAAAACCGACACTGACATTACCAATTGATGCTGGTGCGTACACTACTACATCCATACCACGACTCATCGTTATACTCCCAATTTCCAACCAAGTGTACGCATCACGTCAGAGAACACCCCTGCCGCTGTCACCTCTGTACCTGCACCGTAACCGCGCAGTACCAACGGAATAGGCTGATAGTAGCGACTGTAAAAAGCCAAGGCATTTTCACCATCTTTGATTTTGAACATAGGATCGTTTTCATCGACTGCCGACATGCTCACGCGACATTGACCATCAATGATCTCACCCATATAACGCAGCACCTTGCCCTCTTGAGCGGCTTGCGCTGATAGCTGTTGGAAGTAGGCATCCGCCTCTGGTAAACGCTGCATAAACTCTTCGACGCTTCCTGAGTCATCAAAACCTGGTGGCAATGCCTGATCGATAATGACATCTTCCAGTTCAAGGTTCATCCCCGCTTCACGGGCGAGAATCAATAGCTTACGCGCTACATCCATTCCCGAGAGATCATCACGTGGGTCCGGTTCAGTAAAGCCGTTCTCTTTGGCGATGTTTGTTGCTTGGCTCAGTGTCATACCTTCATCTAACTTACCGAAGATATAAGAGAGCGAGCCAGATAAAATACCGCTGAAACGCTCCAGTTCATCACCAGCAGAGATAAGATTCTGCAGGTTTTCAATCACGGGCAAACCTGCACCAACCGTTGTTTCGTACATCAACTTACGGCGTGAGCTACGCGCAACATCACGCAATTGATGGTAGTAAGCCATGCTCGATGTGTTGGCTTTTTTGTTCGGGGTCACAACATGGAAACCCGCCGCAAGAAAATCGGTATATTGGTTGGCAATCACTTCACTCGACGTACAATCAACCAACACTGGGTTGATGATGTGATTACGCTGCACCAATGAAATAAGACGCGCTAAGCTGAACTCTTCAGACGCACCTTTCATGCGATCGCGCCAATGCTCAAGCGGCAACCCTTCACTATCAAGCAGTAACCCTTTGCTATTGGCGAGGCCACAGACACGCAATACAATGCCTTTCTCTGCCAATTTTGCTTGCTGGCGCTCAATCTGATCCACCAGCTCACCGCCGACGCCACCGACACCAACGACAAACACATCAAGGAAGTGTTTTGAATTAAATAGGTTTTCGTGACACGCTTTGATCGCTTCAGAAATTTTATCTTCTGGAATCACAGCAGAAATTGCACGCTCTGAAGAGCCCTGTGCAATCGCAACAATGTTTACGTTAACTTCAGCCAGAGAAGAGAAGAACTGAGACGCCACACCGCGTGAGGTGCGCATACCATCACCCACCAGTGTCACGATCGCCACGTCATTAATAAATTCAACAGGCTCTAACAAGCCATCCTTCAGTTCAAGTTCAAAGGCATCCCTCAATGCTTGTTCTGCCACTATTCTGTCTTGCGCTTCAATACAGAAACTGATGCTGTACTCTGAAGACGATTGAGTGATCAAGACAATCGAAACATCTGCAGATGACATCGCGCCAAACACTCGACTCGCCATACCGACCATGCCTTTCATGCCTGGGCCAGACACGTTGACCATCGTCAGATCGCTTAACGTGGTAATGCCTTTGATTGCGAGATTATCTTCACCAGTATCCTGACCAATAAGCGTACCGGCACCTTGCGGATTAAAACTGTTTTTTATCAGGCAAGGAATATGGAATTGAGCAATCGGTGCGATAGTTTTAGGGTGCAGAACCGACGCACCAAAGTAAGAGAGCTCCATCGCTTCTTGATAACTCAGCGATTTGAGTAAACGCGCATCAGCGACTAAACGAGGGTCACAGTTATACACCCCATCAACGTCAGTCCAGATTTCACAACAATCGGCACGTAAACAGGCAGCGAGTACAGCAGCAGAGTAGTCAGAACCATTGCGGCCAAGAGTAACCAGTTGACCTTGTTCATTACCGGCAGTAAAGCCAGGCATGATATTAACGTGACCTTGCGGTAAAGGCTTTTGACGGAAATTTTGCGTAGAGATATCGACATCGACCATTGCTTCTAATGGTTCTCCACGCGCAAACAGATACTCAACAGGGTCGATAAGACTGGCTGGCTGACCCTTGGCTTCAAGTACCGCTTTCATCAATTGAATCGAAACACGCTCACCTTTACTGATGATACGGGCATTAACGTTATCCGGGCACATTCCGAGTAAGTTAATCCCATGTACAAACTGTTTTAGTTGAGAAAGAGAGGTTTTAACTTGGGTATCGTAACCGCCGCCATCAATATTGGGTAAGACTTGTTTGATGTCTTGGAAAAGATCGCGAAATGCGTCTTCTAACTCGGCGATTTGTAGCTCAGCTTGGCCGTTTTTCAACGCACCTTCTATGACTGAAACTAGCTTATTAGTGGTTTTACCTGGGGCAGATAAAACCACCGCCACTTCTTCTTGCTGGGCATTATTAGCAATAATATCCGCTGCACGTAAAAAACGATCAGCATCTGCTAATGATGAACCTCCAAACTTTAAAACTCGCATCCCTTTCTCCAAAATGTTTTAAAACGGCATAAAAAAAGGCCTGTATCTCGTTGGATACAGGCCTTTTTTTGAATTTCTTTCGTTTAGCAGCCTGCCCCAACAATTGTGATGTCGGTAATAATAATGGTTGTGGTCATTACTAGGCTTTGGTGCTGCATAAGAATAATTTTCTATACGTCGTGTGTTTGCTTAACCATACGTTTACCCTATTTCTTATCTCGGCGTCAACGAAAAGTTGCTATTTTTGTTCACGGTAGAGCAACGAATGGCTAAAGCGCAACACCGATTTAACCACGTCATAAGTGCGATCAATGAAATCAATAGCATACATCGTAATAACTAATTGCTATATAAAAGTTACTTCACAGCCAAGCGAATTATGCTTTAATTAGGTTTGCAGTGGAGAGCAGACAGAGCAAAGGAGTGGTCAATGAGAACAACACTATGCCTATTGGCGGCGTTCGTCGCCTGCCCGCTATTTGCCGCCAAACTTCCGCCACTTCCTGCTCAGCAAAGTAGCTCTCCGCACAAGCTCTTTGTGTTAAGTGAAAGCGATCAACATGACTTCGATTCTTGGAAAATAGATGGCGGGTATTCGTACAACCTGTTCGACAAGGTCGATCTTTACGTTGGGGCTCGCCTTAACAGTAATAATAACATCAATGAAACGGGGTTTTTGAGTGGTGTGAGCTACCAGTTTACTCCACGACTATCGGTCAAGAGTACCTTACACTCTTATAGCGACGACAACACTGTTGCAGGTAAAGAGTCGTCGCTTGCTGCCGAAGTATCGAGTCGGATGAAACTGACCGATAATCTCGACTTTCATGCCACCCTTGATTACCAAGAATGGCAGAAAGGTGTTGAGGTCGGCTTAGGCTTCCGTTTTTAATTCCAATCAAGCAACTCTGTCGACATCAATACCCCATTCCAATCCGCGTAGATGTAATCTCCCGGTTGGATCATTTGATTATGGATGGTTAACGTCACATTGGTTTCGCCCACATCGCGCTTTTCAGTTTTAAACGGGGACGCACCAAGCGCCTTAATGCCTAATTCCATCTCAGACATAGCAGCGATATCACGCACCGCACCGTTTACAATCACACCTTCCCAGTGATTATCAATGGCTAGAATCGCTAATTGATCACCGAGCAATGCTTTTTGGCATGAACCATGGCCATCGACGACTAGGACTTTACCGCGACCATCTTGACTTAACATTTCTCGAACTTTTGAATTATCGTGGTAACAACGTACCGTGACAATTTCACCATAAAAGGCAAACTTACGACCAAAGCTGTGTAGTGGTAGATCGAGCAGTGTTACCTTGTCTGCGTGTTTATCACAAATATCAGGGGTTATGTCTTTCATTTTTCCTCCTTGAACTTCCAAATAATAAATCTTCTATCGGCATCGATCACGCCAATGTCCTAATGGCAGCCGCGTCATGTCATCGATGCATGAGAGCAAGAATAGTTGCTCCTCTTCGATAAAATAAATGGCATTTTGAGCAAACTTTCGCCCTAGTTCCATCGCCTTTTCTTGCGTAATTGGAGCGGCGAAACTCTCTTCAGCCCAAGAGAAGTTTTGGTTTCCCACTAGTACGCGACTATAACCAGTATGGACCAAATCTACAGCTAAGTGGTGATTGTTGCTATCATTCTCTGCTTGTGTTTGCCACTCACTGCCCGGATTCCAAGCGGTGATAATAGCGAACTGTTTTGCAACTGGCAGAGCCTCAAAGCGGAAGTAGGGCTGTTGATAGGCACGCCAAAAATGTGCATCTATTGCCATAATGTCTCCCGTTATACATCGATTGAATACTATTAATATTTGTTACATTCTAACTATTGATATAAATCAACAAAGTGATTGGAATTAACATTTCTACGTTGTTAGCATGCTGTTAAAATTATAAAATCCGCCTCAAAGACTGATAGAGCACAGAGGAAGATGGACCTCTAAGGGTAGAGAAATGCACCAAGGATGGCGGGCAATCAAAGAGAGTGTAATTTTATAATCTTTGGTTTATTATCAACATCACATTACCTGTATGTTATATTTTTGCCTAGAATTTAATCTATTAGCACAAATTTTTCACAAATTTAGGTACCGCCAATGCAAACCCCGCACATTCTTATTGTTGAAGATGAGCAAGTAACTCGTAACACTCTTAAGAGTATTTTTGAAGCAGAGGGATACGCTGTTTTTGAGGCCAGTGACGGTGAAGAAATGCACCAGGTGCTGTCTGATAACCAAGTGAACTTAGTTATCATGGACATTAACCTTCCAGGCAAAAACGGTCTACTACTCGCTCGTGAGCTGCGTGAGCAAGCCAATGTGGCGCTTATGTTCTTAACGGGTCGCGACAACGAAGTCGACAAAATCCTTGGTCTAGAAATCGGTGCTGATGACTACATCACCAAACCATTTAACCCACGTGAACTGACTATCCGTGCACGCAACTTGCTCAACCGTTCAATGAACGCGAGCGCAGTCAGCGAAGAAAAGCGTAGCGTTGATAAATACGTGTTCAATGGCTGGGTGTTGGATATCAACAGTCGTTCATTGGTCAGTCCAAGCGGCGATGGTTACAAACTGCCACGTTCAGAGTTTCGTGCCCTGCTTCACTTCTGTGAAAACCCAGGCAAGATCCAAACTCGTGCAGACTTGCTGAAAAAGATGACCGGACGTGAGCTAAAACCACACGATCGTACTGTCGACGTGACGATTCGTCGCATCCGCAAGCACTTTGAGTCGGTATCTGGCACACCAGAAATTATCGCGACAATTCACGGTGAAGGTTACCGTTTCTGTGGCGATCTAGAAGACTAATTGATCTTGAACGATGACAAAATGGAGCCTGATGGCTCCATTTTTTATTGCTCTCAAATAAAAACGCCTGCTATCAAGCAGGCGTTTTACTTACAACACAATAAAGGGTTAACCTTTACCGCCTTTAATCGCATCAATGATCTCAGTGGTTGAGCAGCCATCCTCAAAGTTAAGTACTTTGACTTGGCCACCATTGGCTATCACTTCTTTACCACCAGCAATCTCTTCCGGTTGGTAATCACCACCTTTAACCAATAGGTCTGGTAATACTTCGCCAATCAAACGTTGCGGCGTATCTTCGCTAAACGGTACGACCCAATCAACCGCGCCTAAACCCGCCAATACCGCCATGCGTCGATCGGTTGGATTGACTGGACGGCCAGGACCTTTTAAGCGCTTAACGGATTCATCGGTGTTGACGGCAACAATTAAGCGATCGCCAAGCTCAGCGGCGTGATTCAAGTAAGAGACATGACCAGCATGCAAAATATCGAAACAGCCATTGGTCATGACGACTTTCTCGCCTTTCGCTTGAGCATTTTTCACCGCTTGCATCAGCGCACTTTCACTAATCACACCAAAGTCTGTGTCTTGACTGCCATGTACAGCTTCTGCCAATTCAATGGTCGACACGGTTGACGTGCCTAGCTTACCAACCACAACGCCCGCAGCAGCATTGGCCAACGCACAGGCTTCATCAAGTGGTTTACCGGCAGCAACCGAAGCCGCCAATACCGAAATAACCGTATCGCCCGCCCCTGTCACGTCATAGACTTCTTGCGCCTGAGTTGGCAAGTGGAATGGTGCTTGACCACGGCGCAATAACGTCATGCCGTGTTCACTGCGCGTAACCAATAGCGCTTCAAAGTCAAACTCTTCAATCAGAGCAAGGCCTTTTTCTTCTAGCTCTTGGTCTGACTTCACTTTACCGACCACATGCTCAAATTCAGCCATATTTGGCGTTAAAAGAGTGGCACCGCGATAGCGTTCGAAATCGGCCCCTTTAGGATCGACAAATACTGGCACATTCGCCGCGCGGGCTTTTTGAATGAACAGTTGCACGTGCTCAAGTGCGCCTTTAGCATAATCCGATAACACCACGGATTTCACCTTCGGCAGGGCACGCTCCATACGCTCAAGAATCAGCTCAGCGTCAACATTTTCAAACTGATCTTCGAAATCAAGCCGGATCAATTGTTGACCACGGCTAAGAACACGCAGTTTAGTAATGGTTGGGTAATTAGGCAGACTCACAAAGTCACATTCAACTTTGAGCGCAGACAGCGTCTCGTTGAGGACCTTAGCAGGTTCATCAATCCCCGTTAAACCAACAATATGAGCGTTACCGCCAAGAGAAGCAATATTCATTGCTACGTTCGCCGCACCACCAGGACGCTCTTCATTATTTTCTACTTTGACTACAGGTACTGGGGCTTCTGGTGAAATACGACCAGTCAGGCCATACCAATAGCGATCTAACATCACATCGCCGATAATCAGCACGCCAGAGTCGCTGTAGTTAGGCAGGATTGGCTTCATTGTGGATCTCCAAATTCTAATTCGGGCAGAAGTTTAGCATAAAGCTGAGCGGTTATTCTAACCACTCATGCCACTGTTGGATAACAAACTCACGCTCAGCAAGGAATTTATCCTCGGCCACGTCCGCATCTAAGTTAAGTAAGTTACGGTGATGGATCTGATCGCGCATCTCGGTATAAGCGTGGGTCAATGCCATTGCGTTGGCTTGTTCAAGAATGCCTTGCGCTATCATGGTTTCAATAATACGCACATTATCGCTCCAACGGGTTAGCTTGGGCTTTTGGTGACTATAGCGCAGTACTAAAAACTGCACCAAGAACTCAACATCTGTAATACCACCGGGGTCTTGCTTAAGCATAAAGCGCCCTGCTTTCTTGCCCCCCAGATGGTCACGCATTTTCACTCTCATGTCTGACACTTGCTTGATCAAGGTGGCCTCATCTCGCTCTAAGGTCAAAATTTCGTGACGCGTTTTTGCGAAGGCTTGCTGTAATGGCGCATCGCCATAGATCATTCGCGCTCGAACTAAGGCTTGATGCTCCCATGTCCAAGCATCATTGCGTTGATACTCATCAAAAGCATCGCTCGGACTAACCAATAACCCTGACACACCAGAAGGCCGCAGACGAGTATCCACATCATACAAAATGCCAGAGGCGGTACGTGTCGAGAAAATATGGATGATACGCTGAGCAAGCCGCAGGTAAAACTGGCGGCCATCAATCTCTTTCTTGCCGTCCGTATTCACATGCACAGGGCAATCATGCATAAACACAATATCCAAATCAGAGTTGTACCCTAGCTCCCAACCGCCGACTTTGCCATAACCAATAACGGCAAAACCTTTGCCATCACGCTCGCTAAGATGTGTCGGTTGACCATATTTCTCGGTCAGTTGCAGCCACGCTTGTGCAACAACCGACTCCACAATCGCCTCAGCGAGATAGGTTAAGTGATCGCTCACTTTCATTACCGGTATCACGCCAGCAATATCGGCCGCCGCGATGCGTAAAATACAAATCTGCTTAAATTGGCGCAGCGCTTCCATCTGCTGCTCCATATCATCTTCAGGTATGCGTGCAAGGAAATCGCGCAGTTCGGTTCGATAGCTGTCGAGTGGAATCGGATTGTACAGTTGCTGGGGGTCGATAAGCTCATCAAGCAAGATAGGATAGCGACCCAGCTGCTCTGAAATCATCGGACTGGCAGTACACAGTCGAACTAACTGCACTAAGGCTGCCGGATGCTCATCAAGCAGCTCTAGGTAAGTGGTACGCGTGACAATTTTATGTAACAAATGCAGCACGCGCGGCAGGCCGAATTTAGCATCTGGGTGAGCATATAAGGCTGCAAAGATCTTCGGCATCAGTCGGTTGAGTACTTCTCGCCCACGCGGGCCTAAGGTTTTTTTCGCCAGATCCTGTTTAAACTGGATGATGGTGGCCGCCATCTGCTGCGGGTCTTCAACCTCAACATCTTGCTCAAGGATATGCTCAATCACATCTTGCTTGGCGGCCATGTCCCACAACTCGACAAAATGCACTGCGATCTCTTGTTGCTCATCCTCATCATCACCAATCAAATTGAGAAACACCACATGCACATTGTCCATATGCATCTGCACATCGCTTATCAACTGTGACCATTGTGTGTATCCCATCGCGACAGCCAGTTGTAGCTGTTCCAGTTCACATTCAGGTAAGGTCTGAGTCTGTTTGTCTGCCATTGCCTGAAGCAGGTTCTCTAAACGACGAAGGTATTTATATGCGTGGCGTAAACAGGCGGTTTCTTCTGCCGTTAACTGTTCCAGCTCTTCGATGGCAGTTAGAGTAATCAGAAGACCTCGATGACGTAAGTTTGGCTCACGTCCACCGCGAATAAGTTGAAATACCTGAGCAATAAACTCGATTTCACGAATTCCGCCCGCCCCGAGCTTGATGTTGTTGCTCAGGCCGCGTCGGCGCACTTCACTGCTGATCATCGACTTCATCCGACGCAGTGATTGAATCGCGCTAAAATCGATGTAACGACGAAAGACAAAGGGACGCAACATTTGGCGCAGCTCTTGATACTGAGGATACATTTCACTGCCCATCACTCGCGCTTTAATCATTGCATAGCGCTCCCAATCACGCCCTTGCTCTTGGTAGTAGTCTTCCAGTGCCGCAAAGCTCATGACCAGCGGACCACTATCGCCAAACGGGCGCAGACGCATATCGACACGGTAACAAAAGCCATCAAACGTTTGCTGATCGAGCGCTTTAATGATGCGTTGACCTAAGCGAGTAAAAAATTGTGCATTGGCGAAACTCTTACGAGCACCTTGAGTTTCACCGTTTTCTGGGTAGGTAAAAATCAGGTCGATATCGGACGAGAAATTGAGTTCCCCGCCACCAAGTTTGCCCATGCCGATGACGAGCATTGGCTGCGCTTCACCGTGCTCATTGGTTGGCGTCCCCCACAACTCGCAACACGCTTTGTATTGCCATTGGTAGGTTTCGAAAATCATCGCTTCGGCAAGCTCAGAGAGGTGCGCTAAGCTCTGCTCTAATCGCCATGAGGCCGTAAAGTCACGCCAAGCGATGTAAACCATTTCTCGGTTACGAAACTGGCGCAACACGCGATAGCCTTGCATCTCATCACTGCACTCACTAAGCATAGCGGCTAAGCGCTGACGATAATCCTGACAACGTGATGACTGAGCGAGCATCTCAGGCAATGCCTGTTGCAAGTGCTCATCGGTAGTTAAAACGTCAACCACAAACTGGCTGAGCCCTGCAACATAGCAAAGCTGTTGGCGAAGTGGTTCAGGCCAGTGTGAAAGTGCATCAGATAGATGTAACGACTCAAGCGCTGATTGAGAATAAGAGAGGAGGCTTTCTGGCAGTTGCATGATTCTTCCTTGTTCGAGAAATACCAGCTGAGAGGATGGTAATATGCTTATTTATACCAATA
Organism: Vibrio pacinii DSM 19139; assembly: GCF_000711795.1. Lineage (GTDB taxonomy): Bacteria > Pseudomonadota > Gammaproteobacteria > Enterobacterales > Vibrionaceae > Vibrio > Vibrio pacinii. The sequence continues at coordinate 207,843 of NZ_JONH01000010.1, forward strand.
AAAAACGCCCACTAGTAGCCAGTGGGCGTTTCTTAACAATAACTTGAGAAGTTAGACTTTAAATGATGTGATCTTCTTGTCGAGCTCTTCCGCATTCTGCTGCATGATTTCAGAGGTTTCAAGCAGTTCAGAGACCACGGTCACCGATGCTTCTACCAGTTCACGCACGTTAGTTAAGTTCTGATTCATCTCTTCCGCGACATTGCTCTGCTGACCCGCAGCTGTCGCAATTTGGAAATTCATATCATTAATTTGGTTTACTTGATCGACAATGCCATCTAACTCATCACCAGCATTAGTGACCAGTTCAACCCCTTCAGCGGCTTCAACCACGCTCTTCTCCATCAAGTCGACGGCGGAGCTAGCACTGGCTTGTAACTTAGAGATCATCTCTTGGATTTCGACCGTTGCTTGTTGAGTACGCTGAGCAAGGTTACGCACCTCATCTGCCACCACAGCAAAACCTCGACCTGCCTCTCCAGCGCGCGCCGCTTCTATCGCAGCATTAAGCGCTAATAAATTGGTTTGCTCGGAGATGCCTTGAATAGTACCGACGACACTACCTATCGAGTCGACACTTTCCTCGACTTGATTCACCGCATGAGCAGAAGCGGCGATATCTTTCGATAGCTCGCTGATTTTTTTCACTGTGTCTTGAACAAATCGTTGACCTGTAACCGCCGAACCAGACGCATTTTCGGTCAATGATGAGGCGCTCTGCGCATGGTCTGCTACCGTTTGAACTGTAGAGGTCATCTCGCTCATTGCTGTTGCGAGTTGATCAATTTCGTCAAACTCTTCTTTCGCCGACTCTTTGGTTTCTGACATGCTTAATGTCATCACTTCAGTCAAACCAGACAGCTCTTGCGACGCATCTATCTGTAGTCGAATCATCTCTTGCAGTTGCACACGAGTTTTCTCTAACTCACGCGCTACATCGCCATACTCATCTTTACAGGCCATTTCGATTGGCACCGAAAGGTCTTTCTGCGCCATTAATTTAATCGACTCATTTAGATATTGAGTTTGACGCAGCATCACACGCGCGGCAAACATTAACAAAGTGATAAAAACGAGGATCAGCAAACCCGTCTGCCAGGCAACTTGAACAAGATAAGCGTCGTAATGCTCCTGAGCTACCTGAATGTTTTGCGTGGCGGCAAGTAGAGAATCATAAAAGGTACTTGCGTCCCACAACTGTTTGCTGATGATGAGTAAGGTACTGAATACCATCAGCATTACCATCTTAGGAACCAGTCGAATATCCGTAATCACTCGTTCCCACGGCTTAAACACCATCTTGGTCATTGTCCGTTCTCCACTTTGTCATATTTTGAGTTTTCAATGCTTTATATTAGAGTGGCACAGAAGGTGCGACTGCATTGATAATACTGAACTTAATTTATTTCGAGCCTCGTATGAATAGAGATATTACCAAAGACGACACAAAACCGATGAGCTTGTTGTCACTGATCTTGTCATTTATGGCGCTATTTGTGATCTCGGGCTTGTTGTTTTTTCCATTACGCCCAGAAACTCGACAGGTATTTATCGGCTTAGACTTCGTTATCTGTAGCATATTCCTTTTGCAACTCTGTATAGATTTGATCCGCTCTACAGATCGTGTGAAATATATGCAACGACACTGGATAGACTTTGTGGCCAGTGTGCCGATGATCGAACCGCTTCGCTATGCACGCTTATTTTCAATTTTGCGAGTGATCTTAGTGATCCGTTCAAGTCGCCACGCGCTCAAAAAATCATTGGAAAACAAACGCGAAACCACGCTTGCTTCTATCTTGTTATTGTTGGTTATCTTGATGACTGTTGGTTCAAGTACCATGTTGTTTTTAGAGGGAAGTTCTCCCGATGCCAATATTCATAATGGCGGCGATGCCATGTGGTGGGCTTTGGTGACGATATCAACCGTTGGATATGGCGATCATTATCCGGTCACTGATGCTGGACGCATCTTGGCATCAGCGTTGATCATTTGTGGCGTCGGCTTGTTTGGTATGATTTCTGGCTTAATCACGTCGATGATTACCTCACCGTCTAAAGGTCAAGACGACCGTTCAAAGAATAAAGAACGACTATTGATCGAGTTGGTAGAAAAACAGAACGAAATTCTCAAGCGGCTCGATAAAATCGAACGCGAATCTCACACCGCGCAGAAACAAAAACGAGAGCCTTAAGCTCTCGTTTCATTCACTGTAATAACGGCAATTAATCGCGCCAATACGGCTCAGCCTCGATACAGATAACACGCGTTTGTTCCATTGCATGTAAAATAGAGCCTTGCTGACGTATCAACCAACGCTGCAGTTGCTCACGATCTTCATCTTCTAGTTTATCGACCAGTTGTTCTAGGGTCTTTAACTTAAGCAAATCGTCAGTGCCGTGCAGTAAGTCGCTCCAAGGTAAACGGAAGCTATTGCGATCCTCACTATTATATAAGCGGGCAAAACTCACTCCGGTATAAAGGTTACGCATCAAACGATACTGCTGCTCGATATAGTCGTCACCGGTTAAGTTCTTCTCCGGTGGAAAAGCTTGCATTAATTCAGTCCAAGTACGCTCAAGTTGCTCCACCGAAAAGTGCTCAATGTTAAGTGCCATCTTTTCACGAGCTTTGTCGTCGAGAAACGGCTGCCATCCACGAGTCAGAATCCAGCGACTTAAATCAAGCAACAAGCCCGTGTAGCGTGCACCAGTAATTAACTCTAACATTTGCTCACGGGCTGGCAGCTGCTCTTGAACTAACTTAAGCTCTGCGATCAAAAACTTGCGCGCATCCAATTTGCGCAATGCGTGGCCTTTATCGTCAAGTAAATCTTCTAGGTAGTCGTAATCTCGCAACCATTCCAGCTCTTGCTCTAACCATTTCAGCTCTTGGCGTAAAATCGCACTTGCGCGGCGCGGAACCACACCACCATAGACGGTTAAAATCTGGCGGATAAAACTGATGGCATTTTTTATTTCATGTAACGCTTCTATCGAATCACGCTCTGCATAAATCTGTTCGTGGTAGTGCCAATGTGAGAGCGCATGCTCAAGTGAGTTAATAAAGCAAGATTCTACCGTGTCGTGCTTATTCGTTGGCACCAACGCCAAAGGTTTAACCTCATCGCCTGGGTATTCCACCGCTAAACGATACCCTTTCGCAGCTTTGCTGAGGTTGCCTAGGCGCATACCACCATGCTCACAGAAGTGACGAGCTAAAGTAAACAGTGCATCGGTTTGACCTGATTTCAGCTCCAGCTCCACTTCACAAATAGGGGTTTCTCTGCCACCCGCCTCGACTTGGCCTTGATCAAAGGCAACTTCGACTTGGCTGCCATCAGTCATACCAATCAGCCATTGCTCACGAGTAAAGTTGGTAGAAAAAAGCGCGGTAAGTTGCGATTGAAGAGTGGCGACATCCTTACCCTCTGGCCAGATGTCACTAGGGTGTAAGGTCAAATCCGGTTGGTTCCGATCGTGCTCAGCGTTGTATTCCGGTCGTTGGTGCAACCCTGCCACCACACGCCCGGCGGTTTTGACTGTCTGGACGTACACATCATCAAAACGACGAATACGCAAGCCAATATCGTGTTGACGTAACCAGTTATCTGGGGTATCAAAATAGATGTTACCCAGCGCTCGACAGCTGTGCTGAAGTACTTTGGTTTCAGAGATCTTATTGCGCAAAGTCTCTGAAAATTCAGGAGAAACAAAAAACTTCAGTTCTATCTCGGTTTCCATAGCTATACCTTTCAAAGCAGATAGAGACAGGATATTGCCAATTTTCTTACTCGGCAAGAAAGAAATATCACCCTAATGATGATCTAAAACAGTTTTAATGAGTGATTTAATGGGTTAACATGCGCGCCTTTATAGCCATCGTTCAACATTTCGCCATGAAATGGTGTATGTTAGTTTTTAGGTTATATTAATTGGGTTGAATGACCATGCCAGTAAATACAATTATGGGGTTATTTGCAAAGTCCCCTATTAAACCTTTGCAGCGCCACGTTGTGTGCGTAAATGAATGTTGCTCACATCTCATCAACTTTTTTGAAGTTAGTTCAAAAGGTGACTGGGAGAAAGCCTCTGAAATTCGCGCTCAAATTTCTCATCTAGAGAGAGAAGCCGACGTACTTAAGCGCGAAATTCGTCTCAAACTTCCTCGTGGTTTGTTTATGCCAGTAGATCGTAGCGATATGCTAGAACTACTAACGCAGCAAGACAAACTCGCCAACCTAGCAAAAGATATTGCTGGCCGTGTTTATGGCCGTCAATTGATGATCCCTGCACCTCTTCAAGAAAACTTCATTGCGTATGTGAAGCGCTGCCTTGATGCAGCAAACCAAGCGCAAAAAGTTATCAATGAGCTTGATGAGTTATTGGAAACTGGATTTAAAGGTCGCGAAGTCACACTCGTGGCTGAAATGATCCACCAACTGGATGCGATTGAGGACGACACGGATGTCATGCAGATTGAACTTCGTCAACAGCTAATGTCGATTGAAGCCGATCTGAACCCGATTGATGTGATGTTCCTTTACAAAATTCTAGAGTGGGTGGGCGGTATTGCTGATCAGGCGCAACGTGTTGGTGCGCGCCTTGAAGTAATGTTGTCACGCTCATAACGATAAGTTAACCAAATAACGAAGAGCATCTAAAATAAAGGCACACACCCCTCATAAGCGCTAAATACTGACGCGCTGAAGGGGTTTTGTCGTGCTAAATTTTTGCTCCGCTTGTTATCAACAACTAGGTAATACGATGGATATCCTTGCGAACTACGGCACTGTCCTGATTTTAATTGCAGCCGCTTTCGGTTTTCTGATGGCTATTGGTATTGGTGCGAATGATGTCGCCAATGCGATGGGGACATCGGTAGGCTCTAAAGCGCTAACCGTAAAACAAGCGATCATTATTGCAATGATCTTTGAATTTGCGGGGGCATACCTTGCAGGCGGTGAAGTCACCGACACTATTCGTAAAGGCGTTATTGAAACGTCCCTATTTGCTCACCAACCAGACGTATTAGTCTACGGTATGATGTCCGCGCTGCTTGCTGCGGGTACTTGGCTACTGCTTGCGTCTTACATGGGTTGGCCAGTATCAACAACACACTCTATTATCGGTGCCATCATCGGTTTTGCCTGTGTGTCAGTCGGTACTGAAGCGGTTGATTGGGATAGTGTTCAAGGTATTGTTGGTAGCTGGATTATTACACCAGTTATCTCCGGCTTCTTTGCTTACGTTATCTTTGTCAGTGCGCAGCGACTGATCTTTGACACAGAGAATCCTCTGTTTAATGCCAAACGTTTTGTACCTGTGTACATGTTCATCACGACCATGGTGATCGCACTGGTTACGATTAAAAAAGGGCTTAAGCACGTTGGGCTACACCTTAGTAATGGTGAAGCGTGGATGTGGGCTGCGATTGTTTCTGGCATCGTAATGACTGGCGGTTACTTCTACATTCAGAAGAAGTTTGCCAGTCGTGAAGATGACCACGGTTTTGCTGGCGTTGAAGGTATCTTCAGCGTGCTAATGGTGATCACTGCTTGTGCAATGGCCTTCGCTCACGGCTCTAATGACGTAGCGAACGCGATTGGTCCACTGTCTGCCGTCGTATCAACTGTTGAGCACATGGGCGAAATTACCGGTAAGAGCACGATAGCTTGGTGGATTCTGCCATTAGGTGGTTTTGGTATTGTGGTTGGTTTGGCAACGCTAGGCCATAAGGTTATGGCAACCGTTGGTACTGGTATCACTGAATTGACGCCAAGCCGTGGTTTTGCCGCGCAGCTTGCGACAGCATGTACTGTGGTACTTGCATCCGGTACTGGACTGCCAATCTCAACCACTCAAACGCTTGTGGGCGCTGTTTTAGGTGTTGGTTTTGCCCGTGGTATTGCGGCATTAAACCTAGGTGTTGTTCGTAACATCGTGGCGTCTTGGATTGTGACGCTGCCAGCGGGTGCACTACTTGCCGTGGTCTTTTTCTATGCGATTCAAGCGGCGTTCACTTAATTAATCCGTCAGTGATGTGTTAACTCACTGTCATTATTGACTCAAACCCGCAGAAAGGGAGGCTCAGCCTCCCTTCTTTGTTGCAGTCAGTTCAGAAACTACTTACTATTTGGCGTTAGCAACACATAGACAATGGCGATTAAGCCTGCAAAAAGACTGTTAAAGGATTTACCGTGAAAAAACTGGTTTGCTTGGTTTTAGTATCAATGCTTGCAGTTCCTGCTGCATTTGCTCAAAACCGTTACATCTCTGATAAACTCTTCACTTATATGCACTCTGGCCCGAGCAACCAATTCCGTATTATTGGCAGCGTAGATGCTGGCGATAAAGTGAAGCTGTTGTCGATCGATAAAGACACTGGCTATACCCAAGTTCAAGATGAAAAAGGTCGCACTGGCTGGGTAGAAAGTCGTTTTGTCACTAATCAAGAAAGTATGGCGTTGCGCCTACCACGTCTTGAAAAAGAACTCGCGGAAGTCAAAGGAAAACTGGCGAATGCACGTTCAAATGCCGATCAAGAAAAAGCTGGACTGGTCGACTCTTTAGAAACTCGTACCCGTCAAATTAACGATCTTGAACAGGGCTACAGTGAAATGAGCCAACAGCTTTCGGCGTCACAAGAAGAGGTGCGTAAACTGCGTGCAAAACTTGATACGCAAAAAGATGACTTACTGCTGAAGTACTTCATGTACGGTGGTGGCGTTGCTGGAATAGGCCTATTACTGGGTTTGATTCTTCCGCATATCACGCCTCGCAGAAAACGCTCTCCATCAGGTTGGTCGTAAGCACATAAGCATTGATAAAAAGGTCACTCTCCAGTGACCTTTTTATTTATCTAACGCTTAACCTGGCCAATCATAGAGTGCCGGAACCTCTATCATTTCATTGTTGAAACGAATCAACGTCGCTTGCTGCTCTATCGCCACGAGTTGAACCCTATCGCTTATCCAATCACCTTGGTTATATTCAATGCCATTGACTTTGACCCAACGCTTGCTGACATTATTTGAATAGACATGTGTTTGGAAGTTCATCGCGGGCAGTTTTCCGTACCAACGCTCGGCTTGCTGGGCAAGATTAGAGGCAGCTGGCAAATTTGACCGACTTGGTGAACGTACAGACGGGTTGAGCACCGACTCAAAACGCCGTGCTAGCTCAGGTGACAGCTCAGATAGGTCGAGTCCGTTAAGCAGTGGATCTTGATTTGACGAGGCTTCACCAATGATGCTCTCTTTCTGGCTCGACACATCACTCTTGTTGCGGATGCTAGTGTCGACAACAGAAACAGTGCCCGTTTGAGGCTCGCGATACGTCGCCTTAAGCGGTTCAAAGCTCGGTGCCACCTGGCTATGATAGTCAAACGGTACATCAAGCACTAAGGTTTTAGCCACATTACTTTCAAGCCACTGTTGCTTAGTCAGTTGATAGTCTTGCCACACCACAACCGCGCTGATCATGATTGGCGGCAATAGTGCCAAGGCAAAGTATTTTGCAATTGAGTGCGAACCTGGTTTAACACTGGTTTGCAGATAATGCCATTGATTAGATTGGGTCGCTTGATGAAGGCGCTCCGACTCTTTGAGCGCTTGCATGACTTTAGACATTACTTTCCTCCTGCACCACGAGCTTAGGTGCTTGCTGCTGAGAAAGGCGCTCAAGTAATTGCAACGTCTCTTTACCCGCAATACCATCGACACTTAAATTTTGCCAGCGCTGGAATAACTCTACTTTGTGCTTCAAATTAATATCAAATTGATCATTGGCCGATTCGGGCTCTCCTAACACTTGTGATAGATGCTTATCTAAACGCATTATCGGTTCGCCAGACATACCAAGTTTAAGCGTCTGAAACCAGTAACTGTGCCAGATTTGATGATAATTGCCTTGCCATATAGTGTCTAACCACTGTTGTTCAAAGGTTATCAGTTGGTCATTGACCATCAGGGTCACTAAGTTATTTTCAACCTGATAAAGCACCGCATAATAGTTTTGCTCATCGATAGTCAGATTGAGTAGCACGGGCACATTGCGCTCGATTAATTGTGCCAGCGATGCCTGCCCTCGCTGACAACGAAACAGGCTCTCTGTGTTGTCGAGACACAGTTGATCAAGCACTGAAGCCCGATAGCCCCATACCTTATACAACGCTGCAAGACCTTGCTCTTGATTCACCCCTTGCATGAGCAACGTTTTCACAGGCTCAGCAAAGACGGTACGCTGTTGTGTTGTCGACTCAACTTGTGGGTGGTGCTGTTTAAGATAGGCTTGTATCCACGCATGGCTAAGTGATGGCACAAAGGCGTATGCTGCTACAGAAAGCGTCACCGCCACTGTTAACGTGGCGACAGCGCTACTCAGACCAGATTTTGCTGGTTGGTTAAACGGAGCAACCGAGCCAGTTTGAAAGCCCATCACCTCGTCCGTGGCGCGCTGAACCGTAGCCAGTGATGGTTTTGGTTCACCAAGGCTGTATGCCTGCTTCAAGCAAGCGTCACACACTAGGTTAATCAGTCGTGGTATACCTTGCGTTTGACGCGCAATATACTTAATTGCGGCTGATGAAAATAGCTCGGCCGAACCACCAGCAAGGGTTAAACGAAACTTAATATAATCACGTGTTTCGTCTCGATTGAGCGGTAATAAATGATAGCGTCCGGTTATCCGCTGGGCCAACTGCCTTAACTGCGGCATTTGCAGTTTTTGCTGCAGCTCCGGCTGGCCAATCAACAGAACTTTGAGGAGCTTTTGCCTATCCGTTTCAAGGTTAGTCAATAGACGCAATTGTTCCAACACATCGGCAGATAAGTGTTGCGCCTCGTCAATCACCAACAACGTTTGAATGCCTTGGCTATGATTACTCAGTAAAAAGTGATGCAGCGTCTGATTAAGTTGTTTGAGTGACGCGCCTTGAGGGTAATCAAGACCAAACTCATCACAGATGGCTTCAAGCAGTTCGATACTGGAAAAAGTCGGGTTGAGAATCAAGCCTGCCTGAGTGTTGTCTGCTAGAGTATTGAGTATTGACTTAGCAATCGTCGTTTTCCCTGTCCCGACCTCACCAGTAAGCATGGCAAAACCGCCGCCTTCACCCAAACCGGCTTGAATTTGCACTATCGCTTCTTGATGACGCCGACTTTGATAAAGGAAACGAGAGTTTGGCACAATCGAAAAAGGCAGTTCAGTGAGCGCAAAATGTTGTAGATACATACTTCTCGTCTCTGGGAATTTACTGCTAAGGAAAGTACCATTGCTGACACAAATAGCCAATGGCCAGATAAGTAAAAGGGAGAGCTAGGTGCAAAGATACCTTGTTGGCGGCGCAGTTCGCGATCAACTGCTAAATATAGCCGTCTATGATAAAGATTGGGTGGTGGTCGGTTCGACCCCACAAGAGCTGCTCGATCAAGGTTATACTGCGGTGGGTAAAGACTTTCCGGTATTTCTACACCCGCAAACCAAGCAAGAGCACGCCTTAGCTCGCACTGAACGTAAAACAGGCAGTGGTTATACCGGCTTTGAGTGCTACTTTGCTGCCGATGTAACCTTAGAAGAAGATCTGCTCAGGCGTGATCTGACCATTAATGCTATGGCTCAAGCTCCCAACGGAGAAATTGTCGATCCCTTCAATGGCCAACAAGATCTTAAAGATCGCGTTCTGCGCCATGTTTCTGATGCCTTTACCGAAGATCCTTTGCGAGTCCTGCGTGTCGCGCGCTTTGCTGCCAAACTGCACCACTTAGGTTTTACCATTGCGCCAGAAACCTTGGTCTTGATGCGTCAAATTAGCCAATCCGGTGAGCTGAAACACCTCACACCTGAGCGAGTCTGGCAAGAGTGGCACAAATCATTATCAACCGCTGATCCGCAGGTCTTCTTGTCAGTATTGCGAGATTGTGATGCGTTGCAGGTGGTGCTGCCCGAACTTAATGCTCTGTTTGGTGTTCCGCAACCAGAGCAATGGCACCCAGAAATAGACACCGGGATCCATACTCTGTTGGTCGCAAAACAGGCGGCATTATTGAGTGAATCTCTTCCGGTACGCTTTGCCGCTCAAGTGCACGACTTAGGTAAAGGAATTACGCCCAAAAGCGAATGGCCGAGTCACAAAATGCATTGTCATACCGGCTTAAAACTTATCAAAACGCTATGTGAACGAGTCCGGGTGCCTAACGAATATCGAGATTTAGCCCTGATGGTCTGTGAGCAACACTCAAATATTCATCGCGCGGCAGAGCTGCGCCCTGAAACCAAACTCAAAGTACTTAATAAGTTTGATGTGTGGCGTAAGCCAGAGCGCTTGGACAATATTTTACTTTGTTGCATGGCTGATAGTCGTGGGCGTACGGGTTTTGAAGATATCGACTACCCGCAGAAAGAGATATTCGAAAGTGCCTATCAGGCCGCACTGTCGGTTAATGTCCAAGACATCGTTAAAGAGGGGTTTAAAGGCGCAGAGATAAAAACACAATTAGAGCGACAACGGATCAGCGCCATCGCAATAACAAATTAAACACATGATCGAAAAGCGATACATCAGTAAGTAAAGTCAGGCTACACTTATATTAATAATAATATCATTGGAACTTGTAGTGGCCTCATGTATCGACGTTTGAAATGTCTTATAGTTTTGCTACCCGCTTTATTTTTTCTTGGCTGCTATTTTGAGGGCCATAATTCGCTCACTATCAATCCCACGGGAGTGACTTCCATTGCCGTATCGCCTAACCCCATAAAAGTTGCCGATGGTGGGGATCTACAGCTTAGTGCTTCAGCAACAGTAATTACTGCCGAAGGAAAGGAGATTACTATTGATATCACCCAAGCAGCGAAGTGGCGCTCTTTAAATACAGGACTGGTTGATTTTGACACCAGCTTAGGAGCTGGTGTTTTGTCTGGCTATTATACTGGTAGCTCTGATGTTACTCAGATAATTGTCACTTATGAGGGGGTAGAGAGCGCTCCTGTCGATGTTGAAGTGTGTCAGCTAAACCAAGATTGCTTAATGCAAAAAATTGTCGACTCATCCGGAGTCTATGTTACTAGCTCTCCTAGTCTAGATTACGTCAACGGGATCGATAATCCACCAAGCTATGATTCTTCGGTGAGTGATTTTTCCGGTGGCAGTAGTTATGGTCAATTTATTGCGATGACTTGGGCTCAAGCCAATAACTGGTGCGACTACTTAAGCAGTATCGAGTTGGAAGGGCGAAACAACTGGCTACTTTACGAAGAAGATATTTACGATTTACTTTACGCCGCTGTGGGAAACTTTTATAGCGCACTGGGTTGGCCAATCACATACTCTTATTGGACAAGTGATGCAGGTCTTGTTGTGGGAGACTACGTCACCTACCACTTAAATGATGGCTCTCAGTCCGAATTATCACAATCAACACCTCTTTATGCGAGTTGTATCTCCACCCCGTAAGAGTTGATTTCGGCTCTGTATATGGCCAAATAGCTCATAATATTAAACAATTTCCGCTCCAAAGGCCGCTGGTTTGTCACATATCAGCGGCGCGCTCAGCTAGAAATTTTTCTATCCCAAAAACAAAAACACCCCGCCGATGCGAGGTGTTTTTAAAAGCATTAAGCTAATAATTCAAAGTGAATTATTGACCTTTAACTTCTTTAAGACCGTGGAAAGGAGCGCGCTCACCTAGAGCTTCCTCGATACGGATAAGTTGGTTGCTTTCTTTTAGGTATAGCAGCAACACGGTCAGAACGGCTCATCGTTCTAAAGTAAAACCCTACAAATAAAAACCCCCGCCGAAGCGAGGGTTTCAATAAGCTATTTAGCTAAACTTATTCAATTAAGAATTAAGCTTGGCCTTTAACTTCTTTAAGACCGTGGAAAGGAGCACGCTCACCTAGAGCTTCCTCGATACGGATAAGTTGGTTGTACTTAGCAACACGGTCAGAACGGCTCATAGAACCCGTTTTGATTTGGCCTGCAGCAGTACCTACCGCTAGATCAGCGATAGTTGCATCTTCAGTTTCGCCAGAACGGTGAGAGATAACTGCAGTGTAGCCAGCGTCTTTAGCCATCTTGATTGCAGCTAGAGTCTCAGTTAGTGAACCGATTTGGTTGAACTTGATAAGGATAGAGTTAGCTACGCCTTTCTCGATGCCTTGAGCAAGGATCTTAGTGTTAGTAACGAATAGATCGTCACCCACTAGTTGAAGCTTGTCGCCCATAAGTTCAGTTTGGTGCTTGAAGCCATCCCAATCTGACTCGTCAAGACCGTCTTCGATAGATACGATTGGGTATTGGTTCGCAAGGTCTTGTAGGTAGAAGTTAAACTCTTCAGAAGTGAAGATTTTGCCTTCGCCTTTCATGTTGTAGTTGCCAGCTTCTTTGTCGTAGAACTCAGATGCTGCACAGTCCATCGCTAGAGTAACGTCTTTACCTAGTACGTAACCAGCTGCTTCTACCGCTTCTTTGATTGCTGCTAGAGCAGCCGCGTTAGATTCTAGGTTAGGAGCGAAACCACCTTCATCACCAACAGCTGTGCTTAGGCCTTTAGCTTTAAGAACTTTAGCTAGGTTGTGGAATACTTCAGCACCGATACGTAGCGCTTCTTTAAGAGTCTTAGCACCAACTGGTTGGATCATGAACTCTTGGATATCAACGTTGTTATCAGCGTGCTCACCACCGTTGATGATGTTCATCATTGGTAGAGGCATAGAGAACTGACCAGCAGTACCGTTTAGCTCAGCGATGTGCTCGTATAAAGGCATGCCTTTAGCAGCAGCTGCTGCTTTAGCGTTTGCTAGAGAAACCGCTAGGATTGCGTTAGCGCCGAACTTAGATTTGTTTTCAGTACCGTCTAGGTCAATCATTACTGCGTCGATTGCAGCTTGATCTTTCGCGTCTTTACCCACTAGAGCTTCTGCGATAGCGCCGTTTACTGCTTCAACAGCTTTAAGAACACCTTTACCTAGGAAACGAGCTTTGTCGCCGTCACGTAGCTCAAGAGCTTCACGTGAACCAGTTGATGCGCCAGATGGAGCAGCAGCCATACCTACGAAACCGCCTTCTAGGTGTACTTCAGCTTCTACTGTTGGGTTACCACGTGAATCAATAATTTCACGACCTAGAACTTTAACGATCTTAGACATTGAATGTTTCCTTCTCGTTGAATATATAATGTCAAAATTAAAGGCAGCAGCACAACTAACGCTACTGTCTGTATTCCTTACTTCTCTAATTCGCCGCGTTGGTAATCACCAGCCGCTTTAACGAAACCTGCAAATAGCGGGTGGCCATCGCGAGGTGTTGAGGTGAACTCTGGGTGGAATTGAGCTGCTACAAACCAAGGGTGAGCTGGATTCTCAATCACTTCTACCAATTTCTTGTCTGCAGAAAGGCCTGATACTTTTAAGCCTGCTTTTTCAATCTGTGGACGAAGATTATTGTTCACTTCATAACGGTGGCGATGACGCTCATGGATTGTCGCGCTACCGTAAAGCTCACGTGCTTTGGTGCCTTTTTCAAGGTGACATAGCTGTGAACCAAGACGCATAGTACCACCCAAGTCTGACTTCTCAGTACGTTCTTCAACGTTACCTGTCTCGTCAACCCATTCAGTGATTAGACCAACCACTGGGTACTTAGTTTCTTTATTAAATTCTGTTGAGTGTGCACCTTCCATACCCGCAACATTACGTGCGTATTCGATCAGTGCCACTTGCATACCTAGACAGATACCTAAGTAAGGGACTTTGTTTTCACGTGCATATTGTGCCGCTAGGATCTTGCCTTCTACCCCACGGTCACCAAAACCACCAGGAACAAGAATCGCATCTAAACCGTCAAGCAGTTCTACGCCTTTGCTTTCTAGATCTTGCGAGTCCACATACTTAATCTTCACACTTAAACGGTTTTTCAGACCTGCGTGTTTCAGTGCTTCGTTAACCGATTTGTAGGCATCTGGCAGCTCAATATACTTACCAACCATACCAATCGTCACTTCAGCCGTTGGATTGGCTTCTTCATAGATAACCTGTTCCCATTCAGACAGGTTCGCTTCTGGAGCCGTAATACCAAAACGGGTACAAACGAGATCATCAAGCCCTTGAGACTTAATCAACTGTGGGATCTTGTAGATTGAATCTACGTCCTTCATTGAGATAACCGCTTTTTCTGGAACATTACAGAATAGAGCGATTTTCTTACGTTCGTTAGCCGGGATCACACGGTCGCTACGACACACTAGGATGTCAGGCTGAATACCGATAGAAAGCAGTTCTTTTACTGAGTGCTGAGTAGGCTTAGTTTTTACTTCGCCTGCTGCGGCCAGGTAAGGGACAAGAGTCAGGTGCATAAACATCGCACGCTCACGGCCAAGCTCTACCGCTAGTTGGCGAATCGCTTCCATGAATGGCAGTGATTCAATATCACCAACGGTGCCGCCCACTTCGACGATAGCAACGTCATGGCCTTCTGAACCTGCGATAACACGATCTTTGATTGCGTTAGTGATATGAGGAATTACCTGAATGGTAGCGCCTAGATAATCACCACGACGCTCTTTACGAAGAACGTCAGCGTAAACACGACCAGCTGTGAAGTTGTTGCGCTTAGTCATCTTGGTGCGGATGAAACGCTCATAGTGACCTAGGTCAAGATCAGTTTCAGCGCCATCTTCCGTAACGAACACTTCACCATGTTGAGTTGGGCTCATTGTGCCTGGATCAACGTTGATGTAAGGGTCAAGCTTCATCATAGTCACTTTAAGACCACGAGCTTCTAAAATAGCCGCAAGAGATGCTGCTGCAATACCTTTACCTAGAGAGGATACAACCCCGCCAGTAACAAAAATGTAATTTGTCGTCATGTTTAACCTGAAATTGGTTGAATGAGGGAAAATGGATTTCTTCTGGACGGGATATAAATATACCAGAAGCCCCTATCCGCCACAACGTGAAATCTATCACACTGCAATTTTTTATTTTTTGCTTCAAATCAAACTGCGCGTAGAGAAAACGGACATCGAGATATTGTTCTGAGTCACATTTGACTCAGATGCCGCTTTAGCTAATTACGCTATTCACTTTAGCTCATCCTGCTTCACTTGCTGCCAATACTCTTCCAATTGCTCCAATGTACAATCGTTTAATTGTCGTCCGGATTGATCGACTTTATGCTCAATTTCACCAAACCGTCGGGTAAATTTAAGATTAGCCTTAGCCAACGCAACTTCTGGGTTTTTCCCCAAATGACGGGCTAAATTGACCGTAGCAAAGAGCAAGTCCCCGACCTCAAGTTCGACTTTTTCTTCATCAGGCGTCACTTGCAATGCTTCGTCCAACACCTCTTCAATCTCTTCTTGAACCTTAGCCGCAACAGGACCAATCGTCGGCCAATCAAAACCATATTTGGCGACTTTCTTTTGTATCTTTGTAGCACGTGAAAGTGCCGGTAAAGAGACTGGTATAGAGTCTAGAATACTTTGCTGCGTTTTGCCTGCTTGTGCTTTCTCTTTGGCTTTTTCCGCTTCCCAGTTAGCATTGATTTGCTCGTCGTTTTCAAACTCAACATCAGAAAAAACATGCGGATGACGACGAGTAAGCTTTTCATTCACCGTCTCAACAACCTGCGAAAAATCAAACAAGTCTTGCTCTTTAGCTAACTGGCTGTAGAAGATCACTTGAAACAACAAATCTCCGAGTTCTTCTTTTAAGTTGGGCCAATCTCGATTTTGAATGGCATCCACCACCTCGTAGGTCTCTTCGATGGTGTGAGGGACGATAGTATCGAAGCTCTGCTTTAAATCCCACGGACAACCGCTTTCTGGGTCACGCAACTTCGCCATGATTTGTTCTAACTGTTCAATTGGATGACTCATTTTTTGTTCCTTTAAACCTTTCTATCTAAAGAAAAAGGTGAGCGGCCAAAACCACTCACCTTTTTATACGTTGATCAATTCTCTAAATAATTGAAGCTGTAGCTAGGCGGCAAGCGAGCGAGACTCCTGAGCATAGCTCGTCTATGTGATGGAGCGAGTGAGCGCAGGCAACAACGCTATCAGCTTCAAGTATGACGAGAATTTTAGCCGAGGCGTTTAACCGTCATGACATCCTTAATCTGCTCGACACGCTTAGACACTCGTGAGAACACTTCCAAGTTAGTGACTTCCAATCCAAAGTCCATGATGGCCAGCTGTCGACGATAATCAACTCGGTTCTTCATGCTGGTCACTTTGATCTTTTCATTGGCAAACAGCGTGGTGATGTCTTTAAGTAGACCACTGCGCTCCATCGCTTCAATCCGCACCGTTAAGATGTATGATCCGACAAAACCACTGCCCCATACTGTATCAATGATACGCTCTGGCGCATGATGGCGCAGTTCCTCTAGCTGTTCACAATCACTACGGTGAACAGAGATACCTCGACCTTGAGTGATGTAACCTGAAATCTCGTCGCCAGGAATCGGCTGACAGCAACGAGCAAGGTGGGTCATTAAGTTATCGACCCCTTCAACCACGACCGCATCTTTCTTCGGGCGACTGTGCGTAGGCGCTTTATTGCCAGCTTCTTGCAGTTTTTGAAGCGCTTGCTTATCTTCTTCTTCCGCTGTTGGCTTATTCACTAAAGCATTAATGTGGTTAATGATCTGGTTAATACGCAAATCACCACTGCCGATGCCAACATACAACTCGTCGGCACTATTGACGTTAAAGCGCTTCAATGCATATTGCTGAGCATCTTTAAAGGTTGCGCCAATTTTGCTCAATTCCGCTTCTAAGATCTCGCGCCCTGCTTCGAGGTTTTTCTCGCGCGATTGCTTACGGAACCATGCATTGATCTTGGCGCGTGCGCGACCGGAGGTGACAAAGCCCATTGACGGGTTCAACCAGTCTCGCGAAGGGTTCGGCTCTTTGGAGGTAATGATCTCAACTTGATCGCCCATCTGCAGCTTGTGGGTAAACGGGACGATGCGCCCTGCTACCTTAGCTCCAATACAGCGATGACCCACTTCGGAGTGGATATGGTATGCAAAGTCGAGTGGCGTTGCGCCCATCGGTAAATCGACCACATCGCCGCGCGGCGTAAAGGCATAAACACGATCATCAAACACTTGGCTGCGAAGCTCATCAAGCATCTCACCCGAATCGGACATCTCTTCTTGCCAATCAAGCAGTTTACGCAACCAGGTGATTTTTTCGTCGTAGCCACTGCGACTCGCGCCACCTTCTTTGTATTTCCAGTGCGCAGCAACACCCAGTTCAGAATCTTCGTGCATGTCTTTAGTACGGATCTGAATCTCGATGGTTTTGCCTTCTGGCCCTAAGATCACAGTGTGAATCGATTGATAACCGTTGGGTTTAGGGTTGGCAACGTAATCATCAAACTCACT
The DNA here is from genome assembly GCF_000711795.1 of Vibrio pacinii DSM 19139. Classification (GTDB taxonomy): domain Bacteria; phylum Pseudomonadota; class Gammaproteobacteria; order Enterobacterales; family Vibrionaceae; genus Vibrio; species Vibrio pacinii. Next base: position 225,235 of record NZ_JONH01000010.1, read on the forward strand.
CGGCAAGTGTCTATATTTGGTATGCACCATGCCCAGTGCGGCGTAGCAGTCTTGCAGTTGATCGGCAATGATACGCACCGCGCGCACGTCGAATAGCTCATCAAAATCTAAGCCCTTCTTCTGCATTTTGCGCCAAATACTGTAGATGTGTTTAGGACGACCGCTGACCTCGGCTTTGATACCTGCAGCTTTCATCTCGGCGGTTAAATCATCAACGAAGTTTTTAATGTATTGCTCACGAACAATACGGCGCTCTGAAAGCTGCTTAGCGATTTGTTTGTAGGTCTCAGGCTGTTGGTAACGAAATGCGTAATCTTCAATTTCCCACTTAAGCTGACCAATGCCCAAACGGTTAGCAAGCGGCGCATAAATATTGGCACACTCTTTTGCCGCGGCTCGGCGTACTTCGTCAGGCGCTTTTTTAACTTCAATCAGATTACAAATACGCTCGGCGAGCTTGATCACCACGCAACGAAAATCATCGACCATCGCCAGCAACATGCGGCGCACATTGTCGACCTGGGAGGAAGCCGCGCTCCCTTCGAGAGTGATATTCAACTGACCAAGCGCAGCCATCTCTTCGACACCATCAATCAGCTTAATGGTCTCTTTACCGAAGTCCTCTTCAAACTGTTCGCGCTCATACGCACCGCTTGCCACCAGCGGAAATAGCATCGCTGCCACTAACGTTGCTTTGTCCATTGACAGGGTGATAAGAATTTCGATCATTTCTCGGCCACGCCAAAGCAGCAGTGGACCTTGTTCGTTACCCTCTAAAATCGCTTCACCGCGTAAATAGACTTCTTTCAAACGTTTTGCTACGCCTGGCTCTTGTCCTAGGCTCGCAATCCACTTGTCTAGCTCAAACTGTTCGTCTTGGTTTAAATGTGCGCTTCTTACCGCAACCATTCTTTTCGTCCCATTATATTTTTGTGTTCGAACTGCCGCGTGATGAGACTCTCAACCGCCGCTAAAGTTCGTTTTAATCCTTTACAAAGAGTGCCATCGACTCGAGATGACTGGTATGCGGAAACATATCGAGCATACCTAATTTCTGTAACTTGTAGCCCTGACTGAGTAAGCTGAGTGAATCCCTTGCTAGGGTAGCAGGATTGCAAGAAACATACACAATTCTGCTCGCACCGAGTGTCGAAATTTGCTCAATGACCCCACTGGCTCCTGCTCGAGCTGGATCGAGTAGTATTTTATCAAATTTTTCTGCCGCCCAGGGCTGACCAGCGATCCCTTGTTCTAAATTCGCCTGATAGAACTGCGTATTATCAATCGCGTTCATCGCCGCATTCTCTTTTGCTTTGGCGACCATCGTATCTACCCCTTCAACCCCAACAACATGGGCCGCTTTCTGGGCGATCGGTAAACTGAAGTTACCCAAGCCACAGAACAGATCCAGAACTCGGTCTTGAGCGGTTAGCGCGAGCCAACTCAATGCTTGTTTGACCATCGCTTGGTTAACACTTTGGTTAACTTGAATGAAATTATTCGGCTCAAACGGTATCGTCACTCCCGCCTCTAAGTAATGCGCGCGCGCTCCGGTAATATGCTCAAGCTCTTCACTGCCGGGCATTAAATAGAGCGTCGCCTGATGCTGGTTGGCAAACTGCTGCAACGATTGCAGATCTTGCTTGGCTAATGGTTTCAGATGACGCAAGACGATCACACGTGTGTTATCGCCTTTGACTAGCTCAAGGTGACCCAAATTTTCTTGATTAGAGAAGGTCTGCAGCAGTTGATACAAAGGTTCAACCAAACTATCGAGTTCGCTATCAAGTACCGGACAATGGGTGACGTTGACAATCTCATTACTGTGCTTTTTACGAAAACCAAACTCAAGAGCGCGCGTTTTTTTATTCAACTTGAGACTTATTCGAGTCCGGCGACGGTAACCTTGCTCTGGGCCCAATATAGCGGGTTCTAGGTCAACACTTTGCCCTGCAAACTTGCTCATCAGCTGGTTCAAGGTTTGTTGTTTGTATTGTTGTTGCGACTCAATGCTAAGGTGTTGCATATTACAACCGCCACACTCTTGATAACAAGCACAGACTGGTGAGACGCGCTGTTCACTGGCTTTTTGTACTTTGATCAGATTGGCGCGAGCAAACTTACTTTTACTTTCACTCAACTGGCCCAACACTTGCTCGCCCGGCAGCGCCCCTTCAATAAAGATCGGTTTTTTATTTTGGTAGGCGATTCCTGCACCATGATGGTCAAGCTTTTCAACCATAAATGATTGATGCTTAGTGTTGAGTTGATTTTTTTTCTTTGGTTGGAAAAAACGCGCCATGGTGATTGCCTGTATTTGATGGTCTAGTAGCCAGTTGCTCGAAAAGATGCTTGCGTGCTAGCTTTTGTATTTGAATCATTGTCTGAGCCGACCGAGTTGATTATGCTTAACCATTCGGCAGTCTCAGCTTTTATTGCGACTATTTTCCCATATCCACACCACGATGTTTAGACAATAATGACCAGATATGGCTTGCGCGCTCGCGTTATTACTCTCACTTTAGCTCCAACCCTGATTATTGGTTTACTTTTGAGTGCCTTTTTCTCGTTCAATCGCTACCACGACCTTGAGACTCAGGTGGTCAATTCAGGGCTGAATATCATTGAACCTTTAGCCATCGCCAGTGAAGAGGGCTTAAAAAACAACAGTCGCGAATCTGTCCGCCGCATCATTAGCTATGCACATCGTAAGAACTCTAAGTTTGTTCGCAGTATTGCCGTGTTTGATTACAACCACGAACTGTTCGTGACCTCAAACTTTCACCCTAACTTTGAGCTACTGACTTTCCCGCGTAACGAACCGATTCCTATGTTGGTGAGCTCAGAACTGGAAGGTAACACCCTAATTCTTCGCGCTCCTGTGATTGCCGAGTCGGGTTTGGTTGCGACAATAAAAGGCCAAATCGCCAACCCTGCTGTCGGTTATGTCGCAATTGAACTCGATTTATCCTCACTGCGCTTACAGCAATACCAAGAAATTTTTTCCGCTTGTTTAGTGCTTTTGATCGGCCTTGGCTTATCTGCCGTGTTTGCCTATCGCCTGATGCATGATGTCACACGGCCGATTTCACATATGAAAAACATGGTCGATCGAATTCGTCGTGGTCACCTTGATGTCCGTATCGAAGGCAAAATGCATGGTGAGCTCGATTCCCTCAAAAATGGCATCAACTCGATGGCGGTATCTTTGTCGGAATACCATGTCGAGATGCAGCACAGTATCGATCAGGCCACTTCAGATTTGCGTGAAACCTTAGAGCAGTTAGAGATTCAAAACGTTGAGCTCGATATCGCCAAGAAACGCGCTCAAGAGGCGGCACGGGTAAAATCTGAGTTCCTTGCCAATATGTCACACGAGTTGCGCACCCCACTCAATGGCGTGATTGGTTTTACTCGTCAGTTGCTTAAAACCACGCTGACCAATAGCCAAACTGATTATCTGCAGACGATAGAGAAATCCGCCAATAACTTACTCAACATCATTAATGACATTCTGGATTTTTCTAAGCTTGAAGCAGGGAAACTGGCGCTAGAAAACATTCCTTTTGACTTCCAAACGTCATTGGAAGAAGTGGTCAATCTACAGGCCACCAGCGCCCATGAAAAAGGCCTTGAGCTGACGCTAAAGATCGACCCTAAAATTCCACCTGGCTTGGTCGGGGATCCACTCCGAATCCAGCAAGTTCTAACCAACCTGGTCGGCAACTCAATTAAATTTACCGAGCGCGGTAACATCGATATTAGCGTTGAACTGCGCTCACAACGAGACGATTCGGTTGAACTGCAGTTCATGGTGCGAGACACCGGCATTGGTATCTCTGAGCGCCAACAATCACAACTTTTCCAAGCCTTTAGTCAAGCCGATGCGAGCATTTCTCGTCGCTATGGCGGAACCGGATTAGGCTTGGTTATTACTCAGAAACTGGTCAGTCAAATGGGCGGTGAAATCAGCCTCACCAGTCGCCTGCATCAAGGGTCAACCTTCTGGTTCACCTTACGCTTAATTACCACCGACATGCCGGTGAGCGAACTGCTTGAGACGGAAGTACTTCGCCGACGTACTCTGTTGTTGGTCGAGCCGAACATGCAAGCCGCCTCGGTGATCCAGCAGACGTTGGTTCAAGAAGGATTAATTGTCACCTACCGCTCATCGCTTCCTGAAGAGACCGAGCACTATGACTATGTGTTGCTGAACTTAGCCCCCAATCGCGAGAATGACCTGACGAGTGTAGAAGCCTGGGTCGAACAGGCGCTTCGCTGCGCACCGCATGTGGTTGTCGGCACGCCAAGTACCGCGCTTGCCCTATCGGATCATCTGATTCAGAAATACCCGATCCACTGTATTACTAAACCTCTCTCGCGCATTAAGTTGTTGCAAACTCTGGCCGCCAATCAAGAGAGCATGCCGCTGCTTGAATCAACTCCGGAATACAGTGAGACGCTACCGCTGACCGTGATGGCGGTCGATGATAACCCAGCCAACCTCAAGCTCATCTGCGCGCTTTTGCAAGAGCGCGTGGAACGGGTTATCACTTGTACCAACGGCATGGATGCGGTCAACCAAGCTGAAACACAACACTTTGATATTATTTTAATGGATATCCAAATGCCGCACATGGATGGGGTGACGGCTTGTCACGCCATCAAGCAAACCGAGCTCAACGCCACTACCCCTGTGATTGCCGTGACCGCTCATGCGATGAGTGGCGAGCGTGATCGCCTATTAGGGGCAGGCATGGATGATTACCTAACGAAACCGATTGAAGAGCATGTGCTGCAGCAGGTTCTGATGCATTGGAGCCCGCATACCAAACAAGAAGAACTGGAAAAACTTGATATATCGAGCCATACGCTTGATCAAACGGCATCAGACCTCAATGACCATGCACAACGCACGCATAACACCATGATTATTGACTGGCAAGCTGCATTAAAGCAGTCGGCAAACAAACAAGATCTAGCGCGTGATATGCTGCAAATGTTGATCGACTCGATCCCAGAAGTTGATACGATCGTCGAGAGTGCATTAAAAGATGATCATGTTGATGTCGAACAGCTCATCCACCACGTGCATAAACTGCATGGCAGCAGTTCCTATTGCGGTGTACCACGCTTGAAAAACATCTGCGCCACGATTGAAAAAGCTTTGCGCTCGGGCTCAACAATAGAAGAGGTCGAACCCGAGTTATTTGAATTACAAGATGAGATGGAAAAGGTGGTTGCCAGTGCCAAGCCGTACTTAGAAAGCTAAATGACTTATTTATTTAAAATACTGGTTGTTTAAAACACTGGTTGTCTAAAATACTCGTTATTTAAAATATTTAGCTCTCTAAAATCACCGTCGCGACCGCGTAGTGTCGTTCGTCAGAGATAGACAGGTGGATGTGCGCCACCTGTTTTTTTTCAGCGATGTCTAATGCTTTTCCGCTTAAACAGAGCACAGGTTTACCGTGCTCATCATTGCTAATTTCAAAGTCGTGGAAAGTAACGCCCAACGCTATCCCTGTTCCTAGTGCTTTTGACGCCGCCTCTTTGGCGGCAAAACGCTTAGCCAGAAAACGACCTTGTTGTTTTAACTCGGCAAATTTCGCTAACTCACTGTCGGTGAGAATACGCCTTGCAAACGGTTCACCACTGCGAGAGAGCGCTTTTTCGACACGCTCTATTTCTGCAATGTCAGTCCCTAAGCCAACGATCGCCATGCTTAACGACGCGCTTCAACCATGATGGCTTTCATGTCTGCGACCGCTTTTTCGAGACCATCAAACACAGCACGGCCAATGATAGAGTGGCCAATATTGAGCTCATATATTTCAGCAATCGCGGCAATAGGCGCAACGTTGTGGTAAGTCAAACCATGACCGGCGTTAACCGTGATGCCAAGATCGGCCGCATAACTCGCACCTGCCGCTATTCGCTTCAGTTCAGCTTGTTGCTCTTCTTCAGTTTCTGCATCAGCATAATGGCCAGTGTGTAGCTCGATAAACGGCGCACCACAGGTTTTGGCAGCATCAATTTGTTCGCGATCAGCGTCTATGAACAAAGACACTTTGATGCCCGCTTGAGTGAGCTTTTGTGTCGCAGATTTCACTTTGTCTAGATGACCGACAACATTCAAGCCACCTTCAGTAGTGAGCTCTTCACGCTTCTCTGGCACTAAACATACGTATTCAGGTTTAGTCTTCAGCGCGATCTCGACCATCTCATCGGTGACGGCCATTTCCAAGTTCATGCGTGTTTGCAATGTTTCACGCAAAATTCTCACATCACGATCTTTAATATGACGTCGATCTTCACGAAGGTGGATGGTAATGCCGTCCGCACCAGCACGTTCTGCAATCTCGGCTGCGTGCACAGGATCTGGGTACTTAGTGCCGCGTGCATTACGCAATGTCGCAATATGATCGATGTTTACACCTAGGTAAATTGAGCTCATTTTCCAATACTCCGTTTAGGAACTATAGCTTGAAAGAGTTCCCTGCTTTTTAATGGTTTGCCGCCAAGATACGGCTTTAAGGCTATACGTGTAAAGCGTTTTGCCGCTTTCAGTTGTTCTTTTGTGGTGAAACGACGCTCACTGATCGCGATCAGTTCGTCACCAACAAACGTTAAATGGTCATGACGTACCGAAGCGATAAATCCTTTTTGCTCACGATAGCGATAGGTCATTGTCGGCTCGATCGGTTCGCCGCTCCCTGCGCAGTGCAAAAAGTCAACACCGTAGCCTAATGCGCTGAGCATCGCCAGTTCAAAGCGGCGTAAAGCCGGTTCAGGATTGTCACACTGAGCAAGCTCCGTCAACGCATGTAGGTAATCATGAAACAGTGCCGGCATCGGCACTTCTGCCATTAATACTCGGCCAATCAGTTCATTGACGTACATGGCAGAATAAAGATTAATGCCAAAAAGTGGCAGGCCTAAACTAATTGGTTCAGCTTGACGCAAGGTCTTCATCGACCCATTGCCCGACCACTTCAGTAACAGCGGCGTAAAAGGTTGCAGTGCACCTTTTAAGTTTGAGCGTTTACTGCGAGCCCCTTTTGACATCAAGGTCACGCGGCCAAACTCCTCGCTAAACACATCGAGGATCAAGCTTGATTCACTGTAGGGGCGTCGATGCAGTACGAAACAGCGCTGTAGACCTTCTGAAGACATAGTACCTTCTAATCTAAAAAAGGAGCCAAACGGCTCCTTTTAACTTTCACTATGGGAGCGAAGCGAGATCGCCTCAGACTCGTTATAGATCGTCAATATAACCTAATGAACGCAGTGCTCGCTCGTCATCCGCCCAGCCAGATTTCACTTTGACCCAAGTTTCTAGATAAACTTTACGGCCAAACAACTCTTCCATATCTAGGCGTGCTTCACGACCAATCGTTTTGATCTTTTCGCCAGCTTTACCAATCACCATTTTCTTCTGGCCACTTCGTTCAACCAGAATCAATGCATTAATATGGAAGCCATCAGTATCGGGGTTGTAATCGAAACGCTCGATCTCAACGGTAACAGAATAAGGCAGCTCTTCCCCTGTGAAACGCATCAGCTTTTCACGCACGATCTCAGAAGCCATAAAACGCTGAGAGCGGTCAGTCACGTATTCTTCTGGGAAGTGATGCGTCGCTTTAGGTAGATGCTCGCGCACATGCTTACGCAGTACGTCGATGTTCTTGCCCTGCTTAGCCGAGATAGGCACCACATCGACAAAATCCATTCTTTGCGACATCTCCATCATGTGTTGCATCACTTCATTACGATCTTGCACGTGATCGACTTTATTGACACACAACACCACTGGGAAGTTGGCTTTCTTGAGCTTGTTTAAAACCATTTCGTCGTCGTTGGTCCAATGGGTACCATCAACCAAGAAAAACACCAAGTTAACATCACTCAGCGAGGAGTTTGCCGCACGGTTCATCAAGCGGTTGATCGCACGCTTCTCTTCAATATGCAGCCCAGGTGTATCAACGTAAATCGCTTGGTAGTCGCCATCGGTCTCGACCCCCATAATACGGTGACGAGTAGTCTGAGGCTTACGAGACGTGATCGAGATCTTTTGCCCAAGAATACGGTTGAGTAGCGTCGATTTACCGACATTAGGACGACCAACGATCGCCACAAAACCACAATGTTGGTTTTCTGGTGAGCTAGTAGGCGCGTCACTCGATGAGAAAAACTCATCGATATCAAATTCGTTGTTGTCTGTTGAATCAGTCATTGGTCAATTGCTCTAATGCTATTTCTGCAGCCGCTTGTTCTGCCTTGCGGCGACTGGTGCCTTTACCAATAACAGGTTGTCCAATACCTGCTACATCACACGAAACCGTAAACTCTTGGTTATGTGCTTCACCTTTAATATTAGTCACTGTGTAAGCAGGAAGCGGCTTTCTTCGCCCCTGCAAACACTCTTGTAGGCGAGTTTTTGGATCTTTTTGCGAAACACCTGGCTTGATCGCATCAAGGCGAGTCTTGTACCAGCTCAGAATAATGCCACGCACCACTTCAATATCGCTATCTAAGTAAATGCCACCAATGATCGCTTCCACAGCATCAGCAAGGATTGAATCACGACGGAAACCGCCGCTCTTTAATTCACCTGGACCTAATTTTAAGTGATCTCCTAGTTCGAACTCTCGACCTAGTTCCGCGAGCGTATTGCCACGAACTAAAGTGGCGCGCATGCGGCTCATGTCCCCTTCATTTGCTTTCGGGAAACGGTGATAAAGATCATCAGCAACGACAAAACTTAAAATTGAATCGCCCAGAAACTCAAGACGCTCATTGTGTTTTCCATTAGCGCTACGATGGGTCAGCGCTAAACTGATAAGCTCAGCATCATTAAATTGATAGCCGAGCTTTTTCTCTAGTTTTGCAATAGGAGAATTCATGCTCTCTCATTAATTTGTTTAGTTAATACCACCGATGCGGTTAAAACGCACACCAGTTGGAATCCAAGACGGTAACACGCTATCGTCACCACGTTCAAACTCAAAGCTTATCCAAATACCAACCGCTTTACCGACGAGGTTAGCTTCTGGCACAAAACCCCAGTAACGGCTATCAGCACTGTTGTCACGGTTATCACCCATCACAAAGTACTCTCCTTGAGGAACGACCCACTCGTTGACACCATTGCGCGGTTGATACAACTCAACGCGATCGCGGCGCAGTGGGTTGACCAAAATTTGGTGGCCAACGTCACCCAATTTTTCATCCAACTGAATCAGTGGAATGCCGTTTTGAATAAATGGACTCTCTTCAACATTAGACAGTTTCACGTCGCTACAGCGACTCTCGCCAGCGGATTGAATACAGATTTCTTTCTTACTGTTGTAACGAACCGTGTCGCCCGGTAAACCGACAACGCGCTTAATGTAATCAATATTAGGTTGAGGGGGGTATTTAAACACCACCACATCGCCACGTTCAGGTTTGCCAGTTTCAACCAGTTGAGTTCGCCATACCGGATCTTTCAATCCGTAAGCGTATTTTTCAACCAAGATAAAGTCACCGACAAGCAAAGTTGGCATCATTGAACCCGATGGAATCTGAAACGGTTCATAGATAAAAGAGCGCAATACCAGTACTGCGGCAATCACAGGGAAAATAGAAACACTATTTTCAATCCACCACGGCTGGTTTTTTACTTTATTGAGTGTCGCGGCATCTAGACCATGCGTCTGTGCTTCCACTTCGGCAAGCTTAGCCTGACGCTTTTTCGCAAAGACTAACTTCTCGAGCACCCACACGATACCCGTAACCAAAGTTACGATAACGAGGATCAGTGAAAATGTATTCGCCATTGACTTCCCTTATCTCAAAAATACGAAAGTGAAAGAGCCGAAACCCTTCCACTTGCTAATAAAACTTGCTTAGAGCAATCCCTTAAATAGTTGGTGTTACAGCTAGGCGGCAAGCAAACTCAGCCCTATGAGCATAGAGGATCTATGTGATTAGGGTGAGTTTGCGCTGGCAACAACGCTGTAGTGCCAAATATGACAGGGATTAATCTTTTCCTACGTGAAGAATAGCTAAAAACGCTTCTTGCGGCAGTTCGACGTTACCGATCTGCTTCATACGTTTCTTACCTTCTTTCTGCTTCTTCAATAGCTTTTTCTTACGGCTCACGTCACCACCGTAACATTTCGCGATAACGTTCTTACGTAACTGTTTTACCGTCGAACGCGCGATGATGTGGTTACCAATCGCAGCCTGAATCGCGATATCAAACATCTGGCGAGGGATGAATTCTTTCATCTTCTCAACCAACTGACGTCCGCGTGTTTGTGAATGACCTTTATGCGTAATCAGTGCTAAAGCATCCACTTTATCGCCGTTAAGCAGTACATCAACACGCACCATGTCTGACGCTTCGAAGCGCTGGAAGTTGTAATCAAGCGAGGCATAACCGCGTGACGTCGACTTCAGACGGTCAAAGAAATCAAGTACCACTTCAGCCATCGGAATATCGTAGGTGACGGCGACTTGATTGCCGTGATAGACCATATCAACCTGAGTACCACGCTTTTCAACGCACAAAGTAATCACGTTACCTAAGTAATCGGCAGGAACTAAGATATTACAACGTGCGATCGGCTCGCGAATTTCTTCGATATCGTTTACCGCTGGCAGTTTTGCCGGGCTATCAACATAAAGCAATGTCCCGTCAGTTTGTACCACTTCGTACACTACGGTTGGCGCGGTAGTGATCAGGTCGAGATCGTATTCACGCTCTAGACGCTCTTGAATGATTTCCATGTGCAACATGCCAAGGAAACCACAACGGAAACCAAAGCCTAGTGCTGCAGAGTTTTCTGGTTCATAGAACAGTGACGCATCGTTAAGGCTTAGCTTACCCAACGCATCACGGAAGTTTTCATAATCGTCAGACGATACTGGGAACAAGCCAGCGTATACCTGAGGTTTTACTTTCTTAAAACCTGGTAGCGCCTTGTCACAGCCATTTTTCGCCAACGTCAGCGTATCACCCACTGGTGCGCCGAGAATATCTTTAATGCCACACACTACCCAGCCAACTTCACCGGTGTTGAGACCATCCGTATCAACGCGCTTAGGCGTAAAGATACCAATTCGATCCACACCCCAAGTTTGGCCTGTGCTCATCACTTTAATTTTGTCGTTTTTCTTCAGTACCCCATTTTTGATACGGACTAAAGACACCACGCCGAGGTAGTTATCAAACCAAGAGTCGATGATCAGCGCTTGCAGTGGTGCATTAGGATCACCTTCTGGTGCTGGAATCGCAGAAACGATATTTTCAAGTACATCGTCAACACCGATACCGGTTTTAGCACTACAGCGAGTCGCTTCCATCGCATCAATACCGACGATCTCTTCGATCTCTTCTGCTACGCGTTCAGGATCGGCGGCAGGAAGGTCAATCTTGTTTAAGATTGGCACAACTTCAAGATCCATCTCAATCGCAGTGTAACAGTTGGCTAGGGTTTGCGCTTCCACGCCTTGACCTGCATCGACCACCAACAGCGCACCTTCACAAGCGGCTAACGAACGAGAAACTTCATATGCGAAGTCAACGTGTCCTGGGGTGTCGATAAAGTTTAATTGATAGGTTTCACCATCTTTAGCGGTGTAGTTCAGTGTCACACTCTGAGATTTAATGGTGATACCACGTTCACGCTCTAGATCCATGGAGTCTAGAACCTGCGAGGCCATTTCACGTTCGCTTAATCCACCACATACTTGGATCAAACGGTCTGATAGGGTCGACTTACCATGGTCGATGTGGGCGATAATCGAAAAGTTACGAATGTGCTTCATGATTTGGTGTGACTAAACTCTTTTAAATAGGGACAAGAAAGCCGTTCTACTACCAATCAATTTGGTCTTAGCGGCGGCATTTCAATCAAGTTGGCCGATTCTACCCAATTTCTAGCCGCTTCGCACTAGCTAATTGGTTCGCCCAATACCCTTAATAATATGACTTGCTGCGATGAGCGCTGTTCTAATTGGTAAGACAATCTTTTCGCAACAGCAATACCGCCGACCGTGGCTAGGGCTGAAACACCTATGACTAAGCCTTCGCCCAACCCCAGTAACGGAGCTAACCACCACTGGGTGAAAAACGCGCCTAGGATCATAGCAAACAGCGGCAGCAGATAGACCAGCGCAGCAGATTGTAACAAACTCTTTTCTGGTAAGCCTATCTCAACCACTTGGCCGGGCTTGACCGCTTTATCAGTAATAAGGTGCCAATGGAGAGATTTATTGCCTACCGCTTTCGAGACGATGCCTGTACCGCAACTTTTTTGTGACGAACAACTACTGCAACTGGTTTGTTGCTCGCAGCTTAACTCAACCTCAAACCCTTGTGTTTGAGGTTGAACTTTAGCGACCGTTGCCAGTGCCGTCATCATTGGGTGGTACTCTCACTCGGTTTGAAGGTAACAGATTGGGCAATACGTTTGGCTGTCGCTGGCGGAATATCACCAATCACCGAGATTTCGCGCTCACCACGCACAAAACTATGTAAAGTGCGTCGGCCTTGACGAACCAGTTGGCCTTTTAGCGAAAGATTATCGCTATTGGAAACATAAACAGAGAAGCTAAATAAGCCATCGCTGTACATCTGGCTCTCAACCATACGTTCAGTGTTGTTCATACGATAGCGATTAAGCTCATTGGCTTCAAACCCATTAGGAATCCAGCCTACCGTCCAATATGAGTTGGTCACCTGCCCTTTGGGTAGGGATAACACTTGGGGCAGTTTAACGCTATTTAAACCACTGAGTATTTCGGCAATTTGATCATTGATACTGTATGAAATAGTGCGATATTGCTCGAGCACTTCACCATCGCGGTCAACCAGATCGGCACGTAACGGTAGCTTACTTTTTTCATCCACCCACAAGACATATGAGTAGCGCTGGCCATCTTTTGGCACCACGCGCAGCACTTGGCATGCGGTTCCAGCTTCACGTGCACGTCCCACTTGAACAAAGTCATAATAGTTGCTCAAACGCTCAACATCAGAGTTAAGCAATGGGATGGTTGGTGCGACGACATTACCAGACTCGATGGTAAAAGGCTCAACACCCGGTTCGATATAACTGACTTCATCACCACGGCGGATCACTTCGCGCACGGGGCCACTGAGGTAAACCAAGTGGGCAAGCTGCTGATCTTCAGTGCGAGCATGGCGATAAAGCAAAGGCTCAATACTGCTTTTCTTTATCAGTATATAAGAAAGTTCATAATTTAAATGCTGACTCGCTTCGTTCATTTGAAGCAACAAAGCCTCTGCAGTGGGCTCTTCTGCAAAGGCTAGCGTTGTGTTCAAACTGAACAGTGTCAGCGCACTGATCAGAATTTTTTTCATTCAACTACCGTTTCAGGATTATCACTATGCTCAAGCATATTATCGCTATTTAAGCGCAGTTGTAGTTCGTAGTCTTGCAGCATCGCATTAATACGGCGACGTTGCTCTTGAACATTCACCTCGTTGGTATTGGGCTGTTCTACCGACGAACGAGTTAGGCTAACGGGTTCAGCGCTTCCCGCAAACGGTATGGTTTGCAGTACAGGTAAAACATCTGCTTCAGGCCCAGTTGCATCAGTGCCACCATATTGCTGTACACCAAGAATCACAACCAGAGAGACACAAGCTGCCATCGCAACTTGACCAAATTGGTTCAACCAAGCAGGTAGCTGTCGACGTGCCTGTGCGGGAGTCGGCTGTGCTTCAACGTGTCGATGCTGCTCTAATTGAGTCACCGCTGAATGTGCAGGTTCATTCTCTAGTGCTAGCGCCACGCTTTCAGCAATATTCCATTGTGCATTTTCAGGAGCATCACCTCGCATCACATCACCAATTAAATGGTAAGATTTCCAAACGTGCAGGCCTTCTTGATCTTGCTCTAATTCACTGATTAGCGCTTTATCAACCAACTCTCCATCCATGAGTGCTGAAAGTTTCTCTTTGTCAGCCATTATTTTCACCATTAAAGTTACTGATCTAGCGTTGCATTAGCGGTTGAATTTTCTTTTCGACCGCTTCGCGAGCACGGAAGATACGCGAACGTACCGTTCCTACAGGGCAATCCATAACCGCTGCAATTTCCTCGTAGCTTAAGCCATCAAGCTCACGCAACGTCATTGCGGTTTTTAAATCTTCAGGCAGTGCTTCAATCGCACCAAAGATGACCCCTTTCAACTCATTGGACAACGTCAAGTTCTCAGGGTTCGAAATTTCTTTTAATGCACTACCTGTTTCGTAATATTCAGCATCTTCACTATCGACATCTTGTGCCGGTGGACGCCTACCTTGGGCTACAAGGTGGTTTTTTGCAGTATTAACGGCAATCCGATATAACCAAGTATAGAAAGCACTTTCTCCACGAAAGCTAGGAATCGCTCGATATGCCTTAATAAAGGCTTCTTGTGCTACATCGGGAACATCACCCGGATTATTCACATAGCGGGAAATAAGATTACACACTTTGTTCTGGTATTTTGTTACCAGCAAATTAAATGCTTGCTTATCCCCATTCTGAACTCGCTCAATTAATACTTGATCGGTCAGCTGCTCGTTCATTCGAGCGGGTACTCCTATCGTTATTCACTCTTATCTTCTCAGACATGAGTATTAATTATGCAATATGTAGTCTTGACACCACTGTCTACTTGAGCACTATTGTGACCTAGTCAGAAAATTTAAGTTCAAAGTTTTTGCAAATTTTTTAACACAATGACGTACCAAGCTACCTCTGGCTCGATTTTGAGGTTCTAGGTATCGAAATGCAATGGCTATTTCGAGGCAAAAGCATTAAGCAGTGCTACTATAACCGTTTGACGGTAGCTTTAGCTCAGGCGCGTGAGCCATTCTAAAATGATTTAAGAGCGGGATCGCTCGATTGCCTAATTCTTTACCTCCATTGATTGTAGGCGGGATTAGGTACAATTTAACTCGGGAATTTAAAAGTTTTATGAACGCAAACCGTGAACATCAGTGTGATGTGTTAGTGGTGGGTAGTGGTGCCGCAGGTCTGTCCTTAGCACTACGTGTTGCAGAGTTCGGTAACGTTATCGTCCTCAGTAAAGGACCACGCAGTGAAGGGGCAACTTACTATGCGCAAGGTGGTATTGCCGCTGTTTTTGATGAATCTGACAGCATTGAATCTCACGTGCAAGATACCTTGGTCGCAGGCGCTGGCCTATGTGAACAGGAGACGGTCGAGTTTATCGCCAAGAATGCCAAGGAGTGTGTTCAGTGGCTGATTGATGGCGGAGTACCTTTTGATCGCGAAGAGAACGACAGCGATGAAGCTCCACGCTATCACTTAACCCGTGAAGGTGGCCACAGCCATCGACGCATCTTGCACGCCGCTGATGCCACTGGCATGGCGATGCAAACGTCCCTACAAGATAACGTTCATAATCATCCCAACATCCGCGTTTTCGAACGTCACAATGCGTTGGATTTAATTACCGAAGATAAAATCGGCGGTGATGACAAAAAAATTGTCGGGGCGTACATCTGGAACCGTAATCAAGAACATGTCGAAACCGTTCGCGCGAAATTCGTCGTTTTAGCTACGGGCGGCGCGTCAAAAGTGTATCAGTACACCTCGAACCCCGACGTCTCTTCCGGTGACGGCATCGCGATGGCGTGGCGTGCCGGTTGCCGAGTGGCAAACTTAGAATTTAACCAATTCCACCCGACGTGTTTGTATCACCCTGAAGCGCGCAATTTTTTGTTAACTGAGGCGCTACGTGGCGAGGGGGCTTTTTTACTTCGTCCTGACGGCACACGTTTTATGCCCGATTTCGACCCGCGAGAAGAGTTAGCACCACGTGATGTGGTCGCGCGCGCAATTGACTTTGAGATGAAGCGACTCGGCGCCGATTGCATGTTCTTAGACATCAGTCATAAACCGGCTGACTTTATTGAAAAGCACTTCCCCACCATTAATATGCGCTTGCTCGACCTTGGTATCGACATGACCAAGGAGCCAATTCCTATCGTACCTGCGGCGCATTACACCTGTGGTGGCGTAATGGTTAACCAGAGCGGAAAGACGGATATTGCTCAGTTGTATGCAATCGGAGAAGTAAGCTACACCGGACTGCACGGCGCAAACCGTATGGCGTCCAATTCTTTACTGGAGTGCGTGGTTTATGCCTGGTCTGCGGCTAACGATATTATCGCTTGTCTCGATCAAGCCACTTTACCACCAACGCTACCACCTTGGGACGAAAGTCAGGTGAACAACTCTGATGAAGAGGTGATCATTCAACATAACTGGCATGAATTGCGTCTATTTATGTGGGATTACATGGGCATTGTTCGTACCGACAAACGACTGGAACGCGCCTTACGTCGTATCCAAATGTTGCAACAAGAAACGCACGAGTACTACAGTAACTTTAGAGTTTCGAATAACCTTCTTGAGCTGCGTAACTTACTTCAAGTAGCAGAATTGATGGTGCGCTGCGCCATGGAACGCAAAGAGAGCCGTGGTCTTCATTATACTCTCGACTATCCTGAACTGGCGAAAGAGAGCGGTCCGACCATCTTAGTGCCAGAGAAACTTAAACCGTAACGGACTTAACTGACGACAAAAAGGGAGCTCAATGCTCCCTTTTTAACATCACCACCAATTGTCGATAACTCGACTCGGGCATACTGTCTCGCCACAGCAATACACGTTGGTTGTTGGCTAAGACAATTAACAACCCAAAAGACATCAACGGAAACAGCACCGCTTTAATCACGTAAGTGCCTTGCTCGGTTTGATATTCACGAGGGGAAATAAACGTCACCTCACCGGTCAATGGCGCGGTAAACCAGCTTAGATGCAGTGTGTATTTGATGACTAAAGGCAACAACAGAGTCGTCGCCACGAGAGGAAGTTGAGAGTGAATAACCGTGAAGCAGGCCAACGCTGAAAGCAATCCATTGGCCTGTTTCAAATGATGTGAAGACGTTAAAACTAACCTAACGCACTTTGCTGAGGTTGTGAGCGACAATTTTATCTACCATGGCAGCATGGCCTAGATTTTCACTGCGACCGTGTCCCATGATCCAAGTAAACAAGTCCGGATCATCAGATTCGAGTAGCGAAACAAAATCACGCTGTTCGTTTTCTTGTAGCCCTTCAAAACATTCTTCAAAAAACGGCATAATCACGACATCAAGCTCTAACATTCCGCGGCGACATGCCCATTTAATACGCGCTTTTTCTTCTGCGGTATACATTGTAATTCCTCACCAATATCGGTTGTGTGGGGCGAGTGTAACAAGCAAAACCGCAGACAACTAGTGCGCCAGTCACACTCCCGACGAGACTCGAAATTTTCATCCTTACCCCAAGCAAAATTGACACACTACTCAAAAGGTTGTTTATCACCCGTGATCGGCGATAACATAGCAGCAATATCGACTTAATTAGGTAATCATCATGGATTGGCAAAACGATTTTGCGCCGTTGCAACTGACATCAAGTGACGCACTTCCCTCACTGGCCATTGCTCCTCTCACCACATGGGGTGCCATTACTGTCCAAGGGCAAGATAAAAAATCTTACCTGCAAGGGCAGATCACCTGTGATGTTGTCACTCTGGAACCACATCAAGCCACATTTGGCGCACACTGTGATGCCAAAGGCAAAGTGTGGAGCGCATTTCGATTGTTTCACCATAACCAAGGTTATGCGATGTTTCAGCCCGCAAGTCTGATCGAAAAAGAGTTGGCCGAGCTAAAGAAATACGCCATTTTTGCCAAGGTTGAGTTTGCACACAGTCATGATATTGCTCTGGGTGTGATGGGCAGTGACGCGAGCGCTTTGATTGATAGCCTGTCACCAGATACGGGCGATGTTCGCGTAGTTGAAGGCGGAACGGCCGTCAAAATTGACGATCTGCGTTGGCTGTTACTGCTTACTCCGGCAGCGGCAGAGCAACTGGCAACATCCAGCCATGCTGAAAAAGTCGATCAATCATTGTGGACGCTTCTTGATATTCAAGCCGGCCTACCACTGCTCACAGCAGAACAGCAAAACGAACACATTCCTCAGGCGCTTAACCTTCACGCGCTTGGTGGGATTAGCTTTAGTAAAGGTTGCTATACAGGTCAAGAAACCGTGGCTCGCGCTAAATACCGCGGCATCAATAAACGGGCTCTCTTTATTATAAAAGGGACAGCCGAACGCGATATCGAGCAGGGTGCTGAGCTAGAGCGCGCAGTGGGTGACAACTGGCGCAGCGCTGGTAAGCTGCTTGCCAGCTACCGTTTTAGCGACAATCAAGCCCTGGCCTTGGTAGTTCTACCGAATAATTTAGACAGTGATACACAACTGCGCTTAAAGAGCCAACCAGAACAAGTCTGGCATTTCGCCGAATTGCCATACTCTTTAGATAATGACTAATCCAATCTCCACTCATATCACTCAATACCTTGAGTCGCAGCAGGTGGCCTTTCGTCTGCTGCCTCATCAAACACCCGCAACAACGATTGATGATGCCGCCAAACAACGTGGGATTCGCCCAGAACAAATGGTCAAATCAATAGTCTTGCGTGATATGAGCCATCGTTATGCCATTGCCTGTGCTCCAGGCAATCGTTCGGTTGACCCCAAGAAGGTTCGCTCGCTACTTGAGTGGCGACGAATGACCTGTGTTTCGATGCAAGAGGTTGCTAGCCTAACGGGTTATCAAATTGGTACGGTTGTACCTATTTTACTTAAAACACCGATGATAGTGGTGTTTGATCGGCAGCTACTTAACGAGCCCGAAGTCACCATCAGCAGCGGCTCAAATATGGCGGGCATTGCTTTGCCGTGTCACGATCTGGTTCAATTATGTCAGCCGATCATCGGCGAGATATGCCGCGAACCATAACCTCAACCATATCCCCTCCCGCCAGTTGCAAACGATTACATTTTCACATGATCAACTTCGCAGTATTAGCGAAAGATTAATTAAATTATTATTCATTTATAAAGCATAAGTAGTCATGATTGTTTTTATGCAGTATGCTGCCTGTGTTGGTCCAAGTTCGCCCAGGTTTCATTTTTCTGTGCGACACAAGGTTTGCTAAGCAAGACTATCAAACCGTTGTGAATCCTTCTCCAACAAAAAAGTGTATCCACTGATTGTTTCAGGACATCCACTTTTTGTGTAATGCATCTGTGACTATTCGCCCGCGTTTGAGCGGGCTTTTTTTGTTGTCGATTTTTACACAATCTTCACACTTAACGAAAAAGTTCAACTATTCTTAAAAATGTCATAAACATTGGGCTTAATAGTTCCTGCTCAATACTCCTCTTAAGTTCAAATTACAGAACATAAATGAGGGAGTTATCACAGTTGAGTGGATATTTATCCGTGATTTTGCCTACAGCAACACAAATATCCAATCCAAACTGTTTTTACTGCATATTCCACCATGAAAATCACACTATTAACGGTGGCAAATACGTATAATTTGCAGTGCTTGCTAACTATAAGGAAGGACGTATGAGACTGTTTAAGCGCTATACACCAGGTATGATTGCTAAACACATTAGCCGGCTGTTTAAAGGACGAATTTATATATACGGGGTAGGAAAATTTGAGTTTGATAATGGCAAACTGATGTTGCCAGAGAAGGCAGAAAGCCGACACTTCAAAGCCGTTAAAGAGATAAATAAAGAAGTAATGCGACTGCGCTGCGCCTACGCATAACAGAATATAGAAAGGGTTGGCACTGCCAACCCTTTTGCTTTTACAACATCGGAGACTTAAACTCAGACGGCATCGCCAAATGTGGCAAGTGCCCCTTCAAACCCAGAGCGCGCTTCATGATTTCATCTTTCGCCCCTGGCAATTGAGCGGCGAACTTCATACCAATACCACGAATCAGCTTCTTCGCAGGGTTGTTGCCTTCAAACAGATCTTTGAACCCTTGCATCGCAGCAATCATTTTCGCTGCCTCGGCCTTACGCCAGCGCTCATAGCCTCTCAGGTTACGTTTACTACCAAAGTCTTCACCTTGTTGATGAAGCTCTAACACCTCTTGAGCTAAGCAGGCTGCATCTAACAGGCCTAAATTCACCCCCTGTCCGGCCAAAGGGTGAATGGTATGAGCGGCATCGCCCACTAAAGCAACGCGCTGTGCCACGAAATCACGTGCATAACGCATCTTAAGTGGGAAGGCGAAACGTTCTCCAACCACATCACACAAACCTAAGCGATGATCAAATTCTGCAGTCAGTGCCTTATTAAACTCACCCTCGCTCATCGCAACAAGTCGCTCGGCACGATTCGGCTCGGTCGACCAGACAATTGAGCTGAGATTCTCTTCACCTAAGGGCAAAAACGCCAATGGTCCTTGTGGGGTGAAGATTTGACGCGCCACACGTTGATGAGGCTCCGCGGTGCGAATATTAGCCACAATCGCACTATGACCATAATCCCAATGAGTTAAGGGAATATCTTGCTGTTTCCTCACCCACGAGTTAGCTCCATCAGCGCCGACCACCAACTTGGCAGTAAGTGCTTGGCCATTATCAAGCGTTAACCATGCTTCACGCTCACCAATCGCCATTGAGGCACATTTAGCGGGCATAAATAAAGAGACATTACTTTGCTGTTTGACTTGTTCAAGTAACGCCAACTGAATCACGCGGTTTTCTACAATATGCCCTAGGTCGGGTTGAGCTAATTGCTGCGCCTCAAATTCTATCCGCGCAAAACTATCTTGCTCCCACACTTCCATTGCCCAATATGGAGCACTGCGACGGGCAACAATACCTTGCCACGCGCCAAGGTTACGCAACATCACTTCACTTGAACGACTCAACGCAGAGACACGCACATCCGGTAATTGTGTCAATTCATTCTCAGGCGTACGGCTTTCAATCACGGCGATACGTAGATCCGTCTCTTTAAATGCGGCGGCCAACGCCAAACCGACCATGCCACCACCAACAATCGCGATATCTACACTCTGCATCATTTTTATTGTCCTTTTTGCCGCGGTTAACGAGCGACCAAACCTAACGTTCTTTGTAATAGAGGGGCTTTAAGTAATGTGACATTGTCCATGGCAAATAACCCAATATTTCGCCCTAGCCTCAGTGGCATATAATCATTCGAGAACAGGTGCACTAAGCTTGATGTCATCGCAATGGTTGCTTTGCGGTCATCTTGACGTGCCTGCTTATAGCACTTGAGCCCGTGGTAACAACCTGGATCATCAGAAAATTGTGCGATGGTCTCAGCCAAACTAACCACGTCACGAATCCCAAGATTAAACCCTTGCCCCGCAATCGGATGTAAAGTCTGCGCAGCGTTACCTAGCGCAGCGAAACGGTGTGAGACCGTTTGCTCTCGATAACGTAAAATCAATGGGTAACAAGCACGTTGACCGACTTTATTCAACACCCCTAAACGCCAACCAAACGCACTTTGCAACTGTTGAAGAAACTCTTCATCATTCGCGTGCATCATAGCGTCAGCATCTTGCGCCGTCAGGCACCACACCAAAGACATACGCTGCTGCGACATCGGCAATAGCGCCACCGGACCTGACTGGGTAAAACGTTCGAAAGCGCGGCCATGATGGGGCTGCTGCGCGGTAATGTTGGCAATCACAGCGACTTGCTCAAAGTCATGCTCGCTCAGTTCAAGCCCTAGTTGTTGACAACACGTCGATCCAGCGCCATCCGCAGCAACCAGGAGTTGCCCTTCCAGCTCAAGCTTATTATCTAAAGTCAGTAAGACATGCTGCTGCTCGCGTTCAACGCGCTCAACCGCCGCTGTGATTAAAGTAATGTGTGGATCAAGCTCAACCAGTTGATGATAAATCCGCCCAACATCCGCTAACTCAACCACATACCCTAGAGCCTCTAGCCCCACTTGTTGGCGAGTAATATCCGTCATGCCTGCATGATTACGATCAGACACGTGAATATGTTCAATCGCAGTGGCTACTTTACTGATTTCATGCCATAGACCAAGCTGTTTCAGCAAGGCAACCGTACCATAGCAAAGCGCAATTGAACGTGAGTCAAAGCCTGGATGGGCCTGATGATCCACTTTGAAAGGCTCAATCACAGCAATCGATAATGGCGAGGGTGACAATTTATTAATCGCCAACGCCAACGTCATTCCTGCCATGCCACCGCCGGCGATGATCACATCAAATTGCTTCATAGGAGTACCGATTTAATGAATCGTAGGCGTTGATTGAATTTGCACTTTTTGACCAAACTCGGCATGAATAGTCAAGACGCACGCTTTTACATGCTCAATCACTTGCTCAAGAAGGTGGCCTTGCTCGGTGAGATCATCGTCTTCATCAATGCCGAGTTTCGCGATCTCTTCAAGATCCGCAAGCGCTTCTTTTATATCGCTCGATGCTTTGTTCAATTTGGTATTAACCAAGCCTAAACCTGAGATAAAATGATTAACCCAATCGGCTAAACCATCTGCCACATCAAATAATGTCGCGCTTGCTTCTTCGTCTGGCAGCAGTAGTTCAAGATCCATACCTGATCCGGTCAGGTCCGCAACTGAAGCATCCAACGTCGCAGTGGCGATTTGCAAGACTTTGCTTGGCCACCCCATTCCTTCACTGACATAGTCAAACACCATTGGCTGCCAACTTTTATCAGTAAGATTGAGACCGCCACTTAACATACCAACGAGTAAACCGTGTAACTCCGCAGGGTTGACTGCTAAGCCCGCAGACTGCAGTTCACTGGCAAATGTCAGATAATCAGGTAGTTTGGTATCGCTCATTACAATGACCTAAATTAGAAAAAATAACCTCAATCGTACCATTTACTAAAGCGAGCGAAAACGAGCGATTGGCCAATTGTGAGTAGCTTTTGCACAAATTGCCCAATTACTGTGTGATTGCACGCTGATTTGGATTTGCGTTAGGGAAAAGCTTGAATCTTAATACACCTTTTTCTATAGTTTGCCCTTCGGTGATTATCTGCTTATCACCTCAAGCAATAGATATAGAGTCGATATGAGCAATCAAGCGGTAGAAGTTGAAATCTTAGGCAAGCTAACTCTGGTGAACTGCCCAGCAGGACAAGAAGAGTCTTTGATCAAGGCTGCAGCCCATCTCGATGAGCGCCTAAAAGATATGGCAGCTAAGACAAAAATCACCAACGAAGTACAACTTCTTACCTTTGTTGCGCTAAACTTTTGTCATGAACTTGAAACACGTGACAGTGACTCAAAGCAGAAACAAGAAGCACTTTTTGAGCGCATGGAGCAGCTCTCAGCATCGATAGACAGTGCAATCAGTAAAGTGAAGCCAGGACAGCAGTAAGCTTTACAACAAGAATTTACCCTGGAGTGTGCGTGAGGGGATTAAGTCCCTGAGCCGATAAGCAATACCTAAGGGTTGGTACTTGATAGCTATTGAGCAAGCTCGGCTTGAACCGAGAAGCCTACGGTTATCTCTGCTGATCCGCCTTGAACCAGCTGGTTCAAGGGTCGATATCTCCAACGGCACTCTGGGGTATTCCAATTGGGTACCCAGACAGAATGGGTACCACCATGACTTTATCACGTCAACAATTTCGCCGCGCAATTCGCCATAAGCGCAATCAGTTAAGTAGTGATGTACAATATTTGGCGAGCGTCGACCTCGTCCATCAATTTTCGGCCCTACCCGAAGTGGCCGGTGCTCAGCACATTGCCCTTTACCTAACCGCCGATGGTGAAATTGATACCAAGCCACTGATCCAATGGTTGTGGCAGCAAGGTAAACACACCTACTTACCCGTTATTCATCCCTTTTCATCGGGCCATCTGCTTTTCCTGCGCTACGAGAAGACTACGCCGATGGTGCTCAATCGTTACTCGATTGCCGAACCTAAACTCGATGTGACTCAAATTCTTCCCACAGCGCAACTTGACCTTATCTGTACGCCACTGGTGGCATTTGCTCAAGATGGGCATCGACTCGGTATGGGCGGCGGCTATTATGACCGCACCCTTGCCCCTTGGTTTGCGACTCAACAAGGGCCAAAACCGATTGGGCTCGCGCACGATTGCCAACACGTCGATAAGTTGCCTGTCGAGTCTTGGGACGTTCCACTACCTAAAATAGTGACCCCAAGCCAGATCTGGGATTGGGAATAGAGTTAGTTTGACGATATAATCGCGCCGCAAACGATATTACTACCGCTTTAGGAGATGAGCATGACTCAAGATGAAATGAAAAAAGAAGCTGGTTGGGCAGCACTTAAGTATGTTGAAAAAGACAGCATTGTTGGTGTTGGTACTGGCTCGACCGTTAATCACTTCATCGATGCACTTGCAACTATGAAAGACGATATCAAAGGTGCAGTTTCAAGCTCAGAAGCGTCGACTGAAAAGCTAAAAGGCTTAGGCATCGAAGTTTTTGACTGTAATGAAGTCGCAGCGCTGGATATTTACGTTGATGGTGCTGATGAAATTAACTCGGCACGCGACATGATCAAAGGTGGTGGTGCGGCACTTACTCGTGAAAAAATTGTCGCTGCTATTTCTGATAAATTTGTGTGCATTGTCGACAACACCAAAGCAGTTGATGTCCTTGGCCAATTCCCACTCCCTGTCGAAGTAATTCCAATGGCACGCTCTTATGTTGGACGTGAACTGGTTAAACTCGGCGGTGACCCAGCCTATCGCGAAGGTGTGATCACTGATAACGGTAACGTGATCCTAGATGTACATAACCTAAAAATTACAGATCCAAAAGCATTAGAAGATAAGATTAACTCTATTGTTGGTGTCGTAACGGTTGGTCTGTTCGCTCACCGCGGCGCTGACGTCGTCATCACAGGTACACCTGAAGGCGCAAAAATCGAAGAGTAACTTGCGATTTTTTGTTGTTTCATTACAAGCGGCGCCATTCGGCGCCGTTTTTTCATTTCATACAATAAAAATTATGCCTTATTCCGTAATTTTCTTACCCAAATTGTTTTTTTTTTGATAACTTAATGGTCAGAAGACGCACAAGGAAAACGTTTGCGTAACACTAAGCGCAGATCAAAACGTTTGCTTTATCTGTTTTTGCCCAATGTGCGCCAGTTAAGCCCAATTTCCCCACTTTAAGGAAGAAGACAATGGCCAAAGTTTCGCTGCAAAAAGATAAAATAAAAATACTTTTGCTTGAAGGTCTACACCCATCAACTGTAGAAGTTCTTCAAGCATCGGGTTATAGCAATATCGAATACCACAAAGGCTCTCTCGCTGAAGATGAGCTATTAGAAGCGGTAAAAGATGTGCACTTCATCGGTATTCGCTCACGCACTAACCTATCCCAGCAAGTGATCGACGCCGCTGAAAAGCTAGTGGCGATCGGTTGTTTCTGTATTGGTACCAACCAAGTTGATCTCAACGCAGCAGCTTCACGCGGTATCCCTGTCTTCAATGCCCCATTCTCGAATACACGTAGTGTTGCGGAACTGGTACTTGGTCAAATACTATTGCTATTGCGTGGAATTCCAGAAAAGAATGCTCTTGCTCATCGTGGGATTTGGAAAAAGAGCGCCGATAACTCATATGAAGCGCGCGGAAAGCGTCTAGGTATTATTGGTTACGGTCATATCGGTACTCAGTTAGGTATCATTGCTGAAAACCTCGGCATGCGTGTTTACTTCTACGACATCGAAAACAAACTGTCTCTCGGTAATGCCACTCAGATACCAACCATGAGTGAGTTACTCAATAAGTGTGACGTCATTTCCTTGCACGTACCTGAAACACAAGAAACTAAGAATATGATGGGCACTGAAGAGTTTGCTCGTATGAAGCCAGGTTCGATCTTTATCAACGCCGCACGAGGCACTGTCGTTGATATTGAAGCGCTTTGTCATAGTTTAGAGTCAGGCCACTTATCTGGCGCAGCTATCGATGTATTCCCAACCGAACCTAAAACCAATGCAGACCGCTTTGAGTCACCACTGCAGAAATTCGACAACGTCATTTTGACCCCACACGTTGGTGGTTCAACGCAAGAAGCCCAAGAGAACATTGGTGTTGAAGTGGCGGGCAAATTGGCCAAGTACTCAGATAACGGCTCAACGCTTTCAAGTGTTAACTTCCCTGAAGTATCACTACCTGAGCACCGCGATTGTTCACGTTTGCTGCACATCCACCAAAACCGTCCTGGTATCCTAACGCAAATTAACACTATTTTTGCTGAAGAAGGCATTAACATTGCGGGTCAATACCTGCAGACAGCGGCAGATTTTGGCTACGTTGTTATTGATGTCGAAACAGAACGCTCTGAAGAAGCCTTGGCAAAACTGAAAGAAATCGAAGGCACCATACGTGCACGTATCCTGCACTAAGCACGGATAGCTAGAACAAAAAAACCACCGTAATAACGGTGGTTTTTTTATGCTTTGAACAAGAGTTATGGTTTTAGTGCCCGTTCACCACGTGCAATCCCGACCACACCACTACGCGCAACTTCAATCACTTCAGTGACTTCTGAAATAGCCTGAATAAACGCATCAAGCTTTTCACTTGTGCCCGCCATTTGGACGGTATACTGAGAAGCGGTCACATCGACAATTTGGCCACGGAAAATATCTGCGGTACGCTTAACTTCTGCGCGCGAAAATCCGCTCGCTTTAACCTTAACCATCATTAACTCACGCTCAATATGATCCAGCTCTGTCACTTCCTGAACCTTTAGCACATCGATCAATTTATTAAGCTGCTTCTGGATCTGCTCAAGCTCCATATCATCAGAGATAGTGGTAATATTCAGGCGCGATAACGTCTCATCATCGGTCGGTGACACGGTCAAAGATTCAATGTTGTAAGCACGTTGAGAGAATAAGCCAACCACACGAGACAAAGCACCGGGTTGGTTTTCTAATAGCAGTGAAATAATGTGTCTCATATTAAGTTCTCTCCGTTTTGCTTAACCACATTTTGTCCATACCTTCGCCTTTAATCTGCATCGGATAAACATGCTCGGTCTCATCCACATTGATATCAACAAATACCAAACGATCTTTCATATCTAGCGCTTGCTTAAGACCGGCTTCGAGTTGATCGGGCGTTTCAATGCGAATACCGACATGACCATACGCTTCAGCGATGGCGGCAAAATCGGGAACGGAACTCATGTATGAGTTAGAGTGTCTGCCTTGGTAAATAATATCTTGCCACTGCTTGACCATGCCTAAGAAACGATTGTTCAAGTTAATAATCTTAACTGGAATGTCGTATTGCAACGCGGTTGATAGCTCTTGAATATTCATCTGAATACTGCCATCCCCAGTCACAACCACAACCTCCTCATCAGGTTTGGCAAACTTCACTCCCATCCCTGCAGGTAAACCAAAACCCATCGTGCCCAAGCCGCCTGAATTGATCCAGCGACGAGGTTTGTTAAACGGATAATAGAGAGCTGCGAACATTTGGTGTTGGCCAACGTCTGACGCCACATAGGCATCGCCATTGGTTAGTTTATATAGAGTTTCAATAACTTGCTGGGGCTTAATACGCTCTGGCGACTTCTCGTAAGAAAGGCATTGACGGTCACGCCACAATTGTATGTTATCCCACCAGCGATTTAAGGCATCTTGATCGTTGCTACTGCCCTGCTCTTCAAGCAAGTTGACCATGCTTTGCAGCACTTTATCGGCAGAGCCCACAATCGGAACATCGGCTTTCACATTCTTAGAGATCGAAGAAGGATCGATGTCGATGTGCATCACTTTCGCATTCGGACAGTACTTTTCTAGGTTATTGGTGGTTCGATCATCAAAACGAACCCCGACGCCAAAGATAAGATCAGCTTCGTGCATCGCCATGTTCGCTTCATACAAACCATGCATGCCTAACATGCCCAGTGAGTTTTTATGCGTACCGGGAAAAGCGCCTAATCCCATCAAAGTACTCACAACTGGAAGGTTGAGCATTTCGGCAAGCTTAATCAGAGGCTGCTCAGCTTCAGAAATAACGGCGCCACCACCAACATATAATACGGGTTTTTTCGCTTCAAGCAGCGTCTTGAGGCCTTTCTTTATCTGACCTTTATGACCCGTTGTCGTCGGCTTGTATGAGCGCATTGACAGCGATTGAGGGTACTCATAAGGCAGCTTATTAAGTGGGTTCAAGACATCTTTGGGCAAATCGATGAGAACTGGGCCAGGACGACCTGTGGTCGCAATATAAAAGGCTTTTTTGACCGTTTCAGGAATGTCTTCTGCTTTTTTTACTAAAAAGCTATGTTTAACCACAGGGCGAGAAACACCAACAATGTCGCACTCTTGGAAGGCATCATTACCGATCATGTTATTGGGCACGTTGCCGGAAACAACGATCATTGGAATAGAGTCCATGTAAGCTGTCGCAATACCTGTAATGGTATTGGTCGCACCAGGACCTGAACACACTAACACCACACCGGGGTTGCCTGTTGCCCGAGCATAGCCATCAGCCATATGCGTTGCGGCTTGTTCATGACGCACCAGAACGTGCTTGATTTGATCATCTTTCGCATGAAGCGCGTCGTAAATATCTAAAACAGATCCGCCAGGATAACCAAAGATCTGTTCAACACCTTCTTCGATCAGAGATTGAACAACCATCTCCGCGCCGGATAACATTGTTGTCATATTTTTCTCCTTAACCAGTTTGTCATTGTGTAAGGTCAACGCAATGGGCTGGTTTTTCATAGTCTAGGGCTTATTCGTAGCCTAATTCGAAATACTTCCACTTTTTCGGCTATGTCTTGCTTATTGGTAACATAAAGCAAGCTAACGCAACAAATGTAACGCTTTCTTAGCAACGGGTCTAATGCGATGTTTGTCTCAGTTTGAACTTAATCCTACCTAACCATACATCATTGCACGATAGATTGGCCAATTAACACATATCCAGTCATATAAACCATTAAATAAGAAAAATTCACGCTATTATTTTACTTGAATAGCAGTGATTGCGGCGAATGAAATGGCCGACCTCTTCGAGCTTAAGGCCATAAAAAATCCCCCAGCAAGCGACAAAGCCTGCTGGGGGATTTTTAATCAGTTAATAATTTAACTCAGCGGAAACTACTTTTTATCGTGTTTATCCGTGTACATTTCTTCAATTTCGTCTTGATACTTGTCGTTAATCACTTTGCGACGCAGTTTCTGAGTGGGAGTCAGTTCCCCATCATGCATAGAAAAAGCTTTAGGCAGTAGTTTAAATTTTTTGACCTGCTCAAATTTGGCCAATTCTTTCTGCAACCCATTAACCCGCTTCTCTAGCATTTCAACAATTTGGTGATGCTTAATCAACTCAACACGGTCTTGGTATTTTATATTGAGCTCTTTTGCGTACTCTTCTAAAGAGTCATAACAAGGCACAATAAGTGCTGAAACAAATTTACGGGTATCAGCGATCACGGCAATTTGTTCAATAAAGTGATCTTTACCAATCGCCCCTTCGATCATTTGTGGGGCAATGTACTTGCCACCAGAAGTCTTCATTAACTCTTTGATACGGTCGGTAATGAAAAGGTTACCGTTTTCATCAATATGGCCTGCATCACCCGTCTTCAAAAAGCCATGCTCATCAAACGTTTTTTCCGTTTCTTCTGGCATTTTGTAATAACCACGCATGACCATAGGACCACGCACTAAAATCTCGTTGTTGTCACCAATCTTAACCTGAGCCCCTGGCATAGACATACCAATCGAGTCTGGGTTGAAACACTTATCATCCCAACACGATACGGTCGCGGTAGTTTCTGTCATGCCGTAGCCGAGCTTAACGTTGATACCTAGGGCATGAAAGAAGCGGCCAATGGTCTCGTCTAACTTAGCGCCACCACACGGCATAAAGTTAATATTACCGCCAAGCAGAGCACGCAATTTAGAAAGTACGATTTTATCCGCTAAAGCGTGCGACTTTTTCAATAGCAGCGAAGGTTTACGACCTTGCTGATGACAAAGCGCCATCTTAGCGCCCATATTCACCGCCCAAGTAAACATCACTTTGCGAATAAATGGTGCTTTGGCGACTTTTTCGTGAATGGCTGAGAAGATCTTCTCGTAGAAACGCGGTACCGCACACATCACCGTCGGGCGCACTTCACTTAATGCGTCACGCACTTGCATGGTGTCTTTGAGGTAACAGTTGGTCGCGCCTTTGTACAACACATAAAACGTCCATGCGCGTTCAAATACATGCGATAGCGGCAAGAAACATAATGACACATCAGATTCGGATAAGCTTAGACGCTCATCGTGTCCCTCAAGCTGAGCAGCAATGTTCGCGTAATCGAGCATCACCCCTTTTGGCTGGCCTGTTGTGCCAGAGGTGTAGATAAGGGTAAGCAGATCATCAAAGTTAGCTTGCTCAAGACGAGCATCCAACGCTTGCTGCTGATCACTGTCAACATTGGCAATAAACTGCTGCCAACCAATGGCAAAGTCGTGATTGCCTAAGTCGACGTCATCTGACATCGCGACAATCAACTCAAGGTCTGGGCACTGTTGAAATATATCGACTGCGGCATCAAATTGTTCCTGCTCACCGACAAACAACACTCTGACATCAGCATCTTGCAAAATGTACGCAGATTGCGCTGCGGTATTGGTCGGATAAATAGGGACAGTAACGGCACGCAACTGTAATGCGGCAAAGTCTGCCACCGTCCATTGTGGCATGTTGTTGGAGAAGATTCCGATCTTGTCCTGAACTCGGATTCCTTGAGCTAATAGTGCAAGGGAAAGTGCATCTACCTGCTGACCAAACTGCTTCCAGCTAATGCCGTTCCACATATTGCCGACTTTATGTTTAAGTGCAATACGGTCGCCACGTTGTGCAATCTGGTTTCGAATTCGTTTTACAATATGAAAATCTAGGTTGGCCATCTCTATTACCTTTAGCTTACACATGTAAGCTTTAATCAGCGCACAAGTGTACATTTCGCATTAAAAAAGGCAACTGATGGGCGTCAAAGTTATCAATATAAATAGTAAAAAACCTTGAATAGCGCACGCCATCCAAGGTTTAAAAGTCGTTCGCTGGCGTCGGCTATTTTAATGCTACCACGTCGCCACAAATCATCATCAGTTGATCACGCAACCAGATATGACCTTTGTCCTTTTCACTCGACTCATGCCAGCTTAGGAACCCACTAATTTGGCCATTTTCAAATGGGAATTCTAACACTTGTAACTGCTCTTTATTGGCGGCATTTTCAACCATCCAACGTGGTGCTATCGTGACTAATTCGGATTGGCCAACAACATACAATACATTGCTTAAGCTTGTGCCTTCATAATACGCTTGTACATCGAGATCACGATACGCTTGCTCAGAGAAGCTACGCTGGCCATGTACTTTCGATAGTTTAGCGTGTCGCTCACTAACAAGGAGCTCAGGAGTAACATTGGCTTGAATACGAGGGTGTGATTTAGACGCAACCACCACCAACTCGTCTTGGAAAATCTCAGTGCTTGAGAAGCCTTGCTCATCAAAACGAGCGTAATCAATCACAAAATCAATCTCTTGATAGCGCATACGTTCTGCTAAATGACGGTCAAACTCAGCATCAAGATGAAGTTGAACATTCGGTGCTGTGTCATGAATCGTCGTCATAATTTTAGGGGCAAAACGCATATCACACGGACTGCATATCGCTAGTTTAAATAGACGAGTCGATGTTTCAGGAGAAAACACCGAACATGGTAACTCGTTACGGATAAGCTGCAGCGCTTGGCGAACCGGTCCAAACAGTTGACGAGCTCGCTGAGTCGGCTGAATTCCACGGCCTTGACGCATAAACAACTCATCATTAAACATCACTTTCAAACGCGCAACGGCATTACTCACAGCTGGCTGTGACATCCCCAAGTTGTGCGCGGCACGGGTAATATTTTGTTCTTGCATGACAGCATCAAACACAGTCAATAAGTTTAAATCTACTCCACGCAGAGTGCTTTCCATTCGGTAGCTAGCGATAGCACTCATGGACTCTTTTTTGTCAATCATCGGCAAAGCCTCATTAATTCTTAAACATATGGTTTAGTCATTCGACATTTGGTTGGAATAGAAACCTGTGCTTCATCTATCTATTTGTATTTATCTGTTAGATGTGTCGTGACGAATCATTACTATCTACGAATCATTTAGCGCTTAGCAATAAGATTGACAATTAATCAGTATTTTTTACCTATGGTTTAAAATTAGCATTTAATAACATACAGTTAGACTTATCATAAAAAAATATAAAGCCGAACTATTTATAGATATATATAATAATTTGCGATTATTCTGATAGAGCGATCTATATCTCTAGTTATGATTCTGGCTTATGAATAAGCCATTCAATCCAGAAATAGCATCAATGAATGGGGCAATATGTGGCAAGCTGAGTGGACATTAAAGATAAGTCGCATAGCTTGGAAAATCGACTTTCTCCCACAACTCTTGGCACAACTTCGTCTGATCCTCCCACTGACCTTGTTTAATCCAAGCGGCAATAGCGGCGGCGACATCCGGATAACCAACGCTCTCGGCACTGGCTTCATCTAACCAATTACGCACTATCGAGGCATTGAGATAATCCATGCAAGTTGCCAAACCAAGATCTTCTAACGTCGCGACATTACTGACTTGCTCAAACTGACCACTCAACGGCTTCAAAAGTAATTTTTTCCCAAGCGTTAGCGCTTCGGAAGGTAACTCAAATCCACCATTAGCAATCACCCCCTTACATCGGGTGAGGTAGCGGTGGAAATCATCGAAGCTGAGTGGCATCCAATTAATATTCTCAATAGTGCTCGGCTCAATCACTTGGGGATGAAAACAAACAAAATGTTGAGTAGTAAATCGAACCAAGAGATCGGTAATATCAGCCATGCTTTCAAATGGTAAGTAGACTAAAACAAATGAGTCTTGACCGACATTGGCCTCGGGCGTGCTGACAATCGGTGGCAGTAACAGCTGGTCAAAATGATACCAATGTAGACCAATATGATACTGAGCAGGCGCAAAGTGATGAATCACTTGCTTGTCGATCCAGTTCGCGCCCTTCAGCGGAACACGGTAACGAAACGCATTTTGGTGGCTGATACTGATCGTCGGGATATCACACAATTTAGCCGCCCAAGCGGAAACGGGCTCAAAATCATTCAATACGAGATCATAACCGCGCAGATCGAGCTGTTGGACATCTCGCCAAAACTGCCACAAATTATTGCTCAGTATGGTTTTAGGGTAACTGACTTGGCCTTTCTCACTGACAAATGATAGACCGCGCCTTGTCATATAATCACCAAACGGCGCCATAGCGAAATACTTACTCCGCTCACGTCCACTGAATAGGTAATCCACATCAAAGCCCTGATCGACTAAATGACCTGCCATCGCTCGAGCACGCGCAATATGACCATTGCCTGTTCCTTGTACCCCGTAGAGTATTCTCATCCACTAGACTCCCATGACCGACAGCGCCAAGTGAGCACAAGCGATACCAAGTAATGCCCCCAATACCACATCGGTAAAAAAGTGTACTCCGAGTAATATTCGAGAGCCTGCGATCAAGATCGCCCATAGATACGCGAATAGTGCCACATCAGCATAAAAAACACTGACCACGGTAGCAATTAAGAACGCGGCGGCGGTATGCCCAGACGGCAAACTATAACGATCAAAAGGGGTCACAAATGAGGTAACCAACTGCGATAGCTCGTGTGGACGACGACGCTTGAAAAGGTTTTTAGTCAGCCAGTAGATAGGCCGTTCTATACTAAAGGCGAGTAAGCCTACGATCAGAAACTGTTTGCCTTCGAGTCCTCCAAACCAATAAGCCATCACGCCAAACATCGCATAAAGATGACCATCTCCAGTATGAGAAACCGCTTTACTTATCCGTGACGCTGGATGAGCAAACTTGTGCTGTAAACAAAACAGAGAGAATGCCAAATCAAACTTGGCAATAGGTTCGATAGAACGCATAACCGTCTCCTAGTATCGACCATGTGAATTTCAAACTTAATTGGGTCGAGTGACAGATTGGTGAACGTTTAGCGGAGATTCGATGACACGCGTCAATTCATACAGAACTGCCGATTTTGCTGAATGCCCATCGTTAACTCGGCTTAGATGAATAAAAAAACAACTTTAGGGTTGACGTTGCGAGTTGAGTGCGGTACTAATTTGTTAACTTAATTTTGTGGTTTATTTAACGCCCGAATAGGAATCGTTAACAATGATCAATCGTTTTTCTCTCCTGCTGCGCCTCCTCCTTATCGTGACCAAATCGCGCGGGTAGGCTGTGGAAGAAAAATAACCACACAGAATGACACAGAACCCGCACTCAGATGCGGGTTTTTTTATACCTAGCTTGTAGCTAAGCAATGGAAGTAAACGATTAACTGATGTTAAATACATCAAATCACTAAGGAAGTAAGCATGAACGATCAAGTCATTATCTTCGACACCACCTTGCGTGATGGCGAACAAGCGTTGTCAGCAAGTTTGACGGTTAAAGAGAAACTGCAAATTGCCTATGCGCTTGAAAGGCTCGGCGTTGATGTCATTGAAGCAGGCTTTCCTGTTTCATCGCCTGGTGATTTTGAGTCCGTCCAGACCATCGCCAAAAATATCAAGAATAGCCGAATCTGTGCACTTTCACGCGCGGTCGCAAAAGACATTGACGCCGCAGCCGAAGCGCTCAAAGTTGCCGACCAGTTCCGTATCCACACGTTTATTTCTACTTCGACAGTACACGTTCAAGATAAATTACGCCGCAGCTACGACGATGTAGTCGAGATGGGCGTCAAAGCGGTTAAACACGCCCGCCAATATACCGACGATGTTGAGTTCTCTTGTGAAGATGCTGGTCGTACACCGATTGATAACTTATGCCGTATGGTTGAAGCCGCGATCAATGCTGGCGCGAGTACCATTAATATTCCAGATACCGTAGGCTACACAGTACCAAATGAGTTTGGCGGTATTATCCAAACCCTTTTCAATCGCGTACCGAATATCGATAAAGCGATTATTTCCGTGCACTGTCATGACGATCTTGGCATGTCGGTTGCGAACTCGATTGCAGCGGTGCAAGCCGGCGCTCGTCAGATCGAAGGCACTATCAATGGCATTGGCGAGCGCGCAGGTAACTGCTCACTAGAAGAGATCGCCATGATCCTCAAGACCCGCCAAGAACTACTCGGCGTGCATACTAGATTGAAACACGACGAGATCCACCGTACCAGTAAACTGGTTAGCCAGCTTTGCAACATGCCCATTCAAAGCAACAAAGCCATCGTTGGTGCCAATGCCTTTAGTCACTCTTCCGGTATCCACCAAGATGGAATGCTAAAGAACAAAAATACCTACGAAATTATGACGCCAGAATCGATTGGCCTGAAAAACAAAGCGCTAAACCTTACCAGTCGCAGTGGCCGGGCTGCGGTGAAGAGCCATATGGATTCAATGGGCTATAAAGAGGAAGAGTACAATCTTGATGCTTTATACGATGACTTCTTGAAGCTGGCTGACCGTAAAGGACAAGTGTTCGATTACGACCTTGAAGCACTGATGCATTTCGCCAACTTACGCGAAGAAGATGACTTCTACAAATTGAACTACTTAAGCGTGCAATCTGGCAGCGTGATGGCCACGACTAGCATCAAAATCCAATGTGGCGACGAAGAGCTCGCTGAAGCGGCGGTTGGCAACGGCCCAGTGGATGCGCTTTACCAATGTATCTATCGTGTTACGGGTTATGATATTGTGCTAGATAAGTTTGATTTGACCGCTAAAGGCGAAGGTGAAGATGGTTTAGGCCAAGCGGACATCATCGCTAACTATAAGGGCCGAAAATACCACGGCACTGGTGTTTCAACCGATATTGTTGAAGCCTCAGGTCAAGCGCTACTGCACGTCATCAACAGCATTCATCGTGCCGATGAGATCGCAGAGATCAAACAAAAAAAAATCGCAACAGTATAAAAAGAGGCTCTGGGGACGTGAGTACTCTGGGGCAAGAGAAAAATTAAAGGAATAACATGACAGACAAATCATACAAAATTGCCGTTCTAGCTGGTGATGGCATTGGCCCTGAAGTAATGGCTCAAGCGCATAAAGTGCTAGATGCGATTGAAAAGAAACACGCGATTACGTTTGAACGCGATGAGCACGATGTCGGTGGTATTGCGATTGATAACCACGGTTGCCCATTACCAGAAAGCACCATCAAAGCGTGTGAAGAATCCGATGCTGTTCTATTCGGTTCCGTCGGAGGCCCAAAGTGGGAACACCTTGCGCCAAACGATCAGCCAGAACGAGGCGCATTGCTTCCACTGCGTAAACACTTCCAACTGTTTTGTAACCTGCGCCCGGCAAAAATCCATCACGGCTTAGAATCATTTTCGCCTCTACGTGCCGATATCTCCGGCAATGGTTTTGATATCGTCGTCGTACGTGAGCTAACTGGTGGTATCTACTTCGGCCAGCCCAAAGGTCGCGAGGGTGAAGGCGCAAATGAGAAAGCGTTCGACACAGAGATCTACCATCGCTTTGAGATTGAGCGTATCGCAAAAATCGCCTTTGAATCAGCACGTTTGCGCAATAAAAAAGTCTGCTCCATCGACAAAGCAAACGTCCTGCAGAGCTCAATTCTATGGCGTGAAGTGGTTGAAGAGATCGCGAAAGATTACCCAGACGTTGAGCTGTCGCACATGTACATCGACAATGCAACAATGCAGCTAATCAAAGACCCAGCTCAGTTTGACGTTATGTTATGTTCCAATATCTTCGGCGACATCATCTCAGATGAGTGTGCAATGATCACAGGTTCAATGGGCATGCTGCCTTCTGCTAGCCTAAACGAAAGTCAGTTCGGCCTTTACGAGCCTGCTGGCGGCAGTGCCCCAGACATCGCGGGTAAAAACATTGCAAACCCAGTGGCTCAAATTCTTTCGGCAGCACTAATGCTACGTTACAGCTTGGGCGAAGAAGACGCAGCACAAGATATTGAAACCGCGGTCTCTAAAGCGTTATCAGCAGGTGAGCTGACTGGCGATCTGTCTGGTGATAAGCCAGCATTATCGACATCAGAGATGGGCGACAAGATCGCAGCATACATCTTAAACTCTTAAATAAATTAATTTCATAATAATTATTCGCTGCTGATAAGCCGTTGTCAGCAGCCATACACAGGATAGTGAAATGGGTAAAACATTATACGAAAAGGTCTACGACGCTCACGTCGCCGTCGCCGCTGAGGGTGAAACCCCGATTCTTTATATTGACCGCCATTTAGTACACGAAGTCACTTCGCCTCAAGCGTTCGACGGCCTACGTGAAAAGGGTCGTAAAGTTCGTCAAGTGAGTAAAACCTTTGCAACGATGGACCACAACGTTTCAACACAAACCAAAGACATCAACGCTTCCGGAGAGATGGCACGTATCCAGATGGAAACGCTATCAAAAAACTGTGAAGAGTTTGGCGTTACCCTTTACGATCTTAACCACAAATATCAAGGCATTGTCCACGTGATGGGCCCAGAGCTAGGTATTACCCTGCCTGGCATGACCATTGTGTGTGGAGACTCACATACTGCTACACACGGTGCTTTTGGCTCACTAGCCTTTGGTATTGGCACATCAGAAGTTGAACACGTTCTAGCCACGCAAACGCTTAAACAAGCACGCGCCAAGACCATGAAAATTGAAGTCAAAGGCAAAGTTGCCTCTGGCATCACCGCGAAAGATATCGTGCTCGCCATCATTGGCAAAACTACAGCAGCTGGCGGTACTGGTTACGTGGTTGAATTCTGTGGTGAGGCGATTACTGACCTGACAATGGAAGGTCGCATGACCGTATGTAACATGGCGATCGAGCTAGGCGCTAAAGCTGGCCTTATTGCGCCTGACCAAACCACATTTGATTACATCAAAGGTCGTAATTTCTCGCCTAAAGATAGCGACTTCGACGCTGCGGTTGAGTACTGGAAAACCCTCAAGACCGACAGTGATGCCAAGTTCGATGCAGTGGTAACACTCAACGCCGCCGACATCAAACCTCAGGTCACTTGGGGGACGAACCCAGGGCAGGTGATCGCAGTAGACCAACCAATTCCTTCGCCGGAAAGTTTTGCTGACCCAGTAGAAAAGACATCTGCAGAAAAAGCGCTCGCTTACATGGGACTAGAGGCGGGTAAATCCTTGTCTGACTATAAAGTCGACAAAGTATTTGTCGGATCTTGTACCAACTCTCGCATTGAAGATATGCGCGCCGCGGCGGCAATCGCCAAAGGACGAAAAGTGGCTCAACACGTTCAGGCTCTGATTGTTCCAGGCTCAGAACAGGTCAAAGCCCAAGCCGAGTCGGAAGGTTTGGACACTATTTTTAAAGAAGCAGGCTTTGAATGGCGTCTGCCAGGCTGCTCAATGTGTCTCGCAATGAACAATGACCGTTTAGGTCCACAAGAGCGCTGTGCATCAACATCAAACCGTAACTTTGAAGGACGCCAAGGGCGTGATGGTCGTACTCATTTAGTTAGCCCTGCCATGGCGGCCGCTGCTGCTATTGCGGGCCATTTTGTCGATATTCGTGAGTTCGATTAAGGAGAATCAACATGTCAGAATTTAAACAGCACACCGGCTTAGTTGTCCCTCTAGATGCAGCGAACGTTGATACCGATGCCATAATTCCTAAGCAGTTTCTACAAAAGGTTTCACGTCTGGGATTTGGTAAACATCTTTTCCATGATTGGCGTTTTCTTGATGATGCTGGAGAGCAACCAAACCCAGAATTTGTCATGAATGCACCACGCTACCAAGGCGCTTCCATCTTACTCGCACGTGAGAACTTTGGTTGTGGCTCTTCTCGTGAGCACGCACCTTGGGCACTAGCGGATTACGGCATCAAAGCGATGATCGCACCTAGTTTTGCTGATATTTTTTACGGCAACTCAATTAACAACCAGATGGTTCCCGTTCGTCTTACAGAACAAGAAGTGGATGAACTATTCCTGTTTGTTGAACAAAATGAAGGTGCAG
This sequence comes from Vibrio pacinii DSM 19139, assembly GCF_000711795.1. Classification (GTDB taxonomy): domain Bacteria; phylum Pseudomonadota; class Gammaproteobacteria; order Enterobacterales; family Vibrionaceae; genus Vibrio; species Vibrio pacinii. Next base: position 264,256 of record NZ_JONH01000010.1, read on the forward strand.
AGATTGAAGTCGATTTAGAAGCCAATAAAGTTCGCGCCAACGGCAAAGAGTACTCATTTGAGATTGACGCTTTTCGCCGTCATTGCTTACTGAATGGCCTAGACAACATCGGTTTAACACTGCAACACGAGGATAAAATCGCTGAATTTGAAACGAAGATTCCATCTTTCCTGCAGTAACAACGATGATTAATGACTAAAAAGGTTGGCCAACGCCAACCTTTTTTATTGAAAGTAAATAGTCGCTGTTACGGTCTACAATGACATAATATTCCAGATGGAAACTTTTATGAAAAAGCTATTTGCTCTGATACTTTCTTTCGCCTCATTCAATGTACTTTCTGCGCCCCAATCTGTCCCCTGGCCGTATTGGAATAGCAGTCAAGAAAGCAGTACTACTATGGTTGATCATCAAGCTTGGCAGACGCTACTCGACCGCTACCTGATTAAAGAGGGGGATTATACTCTGTTTCGATACGCCGCTGTGAACGCCAAAGACAGTGCCTATCTCAGTCGTTACATCGAGACCCTAAGTCAACACGATCCTTTGCAGCTAAGCCAAGCGCAGCAATATGCGTATTGGGTGAACCTCTACAATGCAATTACAGTAAGCCTGATCATCGACGCATACCCGATTAAATCAATTACCAAATTAGGTGGTCTATTTAGCTTTGGACCATGGGAAGATGAAGTCGTTACGATTAATGGTAAAGCTCTGACATTAAATGATATCGAGCACCGAATTCTCCGACCGATTTGGAATGACCCGCGCACCCACTACGCGGTCAACTGCGCTAGTTTAGGTTGCCCTAACTTGCAGTCTCAAGCATTTACCGCAGAGAACACTGAAAGACTTCTTGAACAGGCAGCCAAAGAATTTATTAACGCTGACAAAGGTGTACTCGAACTCGATAAGAGGACTCAACTCTCATCCATTTATGAGTGGTTTGCGGATGATTTTGGCAATACTACACAACTTAAACAACATATTAATCGTTATCGTTTTCAACCTTTATCGTCATTAGAAAATGTTGATTATGAATATGATTGGTCGTTAAACGAAAAGAAATAGTTAGAAAATCGAGACTTCGATACGGGATTATTTACGCTTCTGAAATGAAAAAGACCTCAGCATTGCTGCTGAGGTCTAAATAAGAACCTGGCGATGTCCTACTCTCACATGGGGAGACCCCACACTACCATCGGCGCTAATTCGTTTCACTTCTGAGTTCGGCATGGAAATCAGGTGGGTC
>NZ_JONH01000011.1 GCF_000711795.1 Vibrio pacinii DSM 19139
TCATCACTCATCGTGTACGTCACCACCACTTGCTCTGTCACCCCGTCTGCCAGGTGATCAAAGTCCGTACCTGTTGCTTCGAACACTAGTTTGTTGTCGACGATGGTGACCAAGCCTTTCTCTGACGCCACTTTATCCAATGTAAACTGAGCATCGTCATCCAAGTCCGTGTCGTTCGCCAACACATCCACCGTTACGCTGCTGTTTTCATTCACTGCGCCAGTGTCCACTTTAGCGACTGGAAGGTCGTTGGTGCCCGTGACTGTAATCGTCAAGGTTGTAGTATCCGTCGCACCCAGATCGTCAGTAACAGTAATAGGCACTTCTAGAATAAGCTCTTCGCCTTCGGCTAAGCGGTCATAAGACGATGCATCGAAGGTATAACTGCCGTCTGGGTTAAGCGTTAACCCCTCTACTTCAGAAGTGGTTGTGAACACCAAAGATTCACCTTCCGGAAGATCGACGTCTGTCGCAGTAAGGCTTCCTGTGATTACTTGATCTTCTAATAGCGTGCGTTCTTCAGGCTCGGCCACAGGTGCGTCATTCACTGGCGTAACATCAACATTTACAACCAGCGTATCTGTTCCACCATTGCCATCATCAACGATGACCGTAAAGCTGTCTGGGCCGTTGTAGTTTTCATTCGGCGTATATGTCCAAGTACCGTCTGGGTTTACGACAGCAGTACCGTTGGAAGGCGTTGATGATTGAGAAAAGGTTAGGATGTCTTGAACGTTTTGGTCAGTCGCGGTGAGTGTGCCGCTGATTGGTGTGTCTTCGTCTGTAATAACAGCAAGGCTTTCACCAAGAGGATCATCGTTAAGGTCTATAAATACAGGTTCGAACAAACGGAACTGTTCTAGCAGGCCAAGGCTTTGGGTTTGCGAAAGACCTAACGCTTCGAAGCCTGACGTATCAAAATTGGTATTGGCGATAGTTTCTACACCATCACGGGTAACGGAACCCGATGCTGTCAAGCTTGAGCCAGTTTGTCCACCGGCGGCGGTCGCGAACTCTTCGCCTAGCTGAGTTGGGTCTTGGCCTTCTTCTAAAGCAGCAAAAATGTCTTCTAGCTCGGCGGTAATATCTTGATTTTCACCGTCTTCGGCTACTCGTTCGACTTGTAAAGGCAACGACTGTGATGAAACCTGATCATTACCTTGAACGATAAGTTCACCAGGTTTAGGAAGCTCGCCCTCCGCGAGTACACGCACGTTACCGTTTAAATCGATCACGATAACTTGGTTGGCTGCAAGATTACCCATTGCTACGTAAGTACCAAAACCCATATTTTAAGCCCTTTATCCTTGACTACTTTCTAATTCAAATAGGTCACCGACAAATATTTGGCAACCTAAAGATTCATATACCCTATAAATTAGCATTATTAACAATTCTGCCAAACTCATTTTTTGCATAAATGCCGCGTTAAACACGACACAAGTTGCATTTCTCAACAATGAGAACATGAATCAAGATCTCATTTTTCAGCCACCATTAACAACATGGCGTTTCTTTAATCGCAATTAATTAACATTTGTGGAAACCCTCGACATTTATCATTTTCACACTCAATTTTGCTGTTTTTAATTCGTTATTAACTATTAATGGTGTTATTTTATTGGCGTCGATGATGGATTTATCTCACTAATGAGACAGTAAAGTTGAGTAATATCCTCAATTGAAAGCACTTCGAGGAGAGTCAGAGTGAATTGGAATAAGTTGAAAGTATTAAGTTGCGCGGTCGCACTTAGCTTTCCAGCACACAGTCAAACATTAGAGCAAGCCGTCGCACTTACGATTACGACAAACCCTGAAATCAAAGCATCTTACAATGAGTTTAGAAGTAAATATTTTGATGCTCAAGCTTCAACAGGCGCTTATATGCCTAAGTTAGATTTAGATGCTGGTGTTGGTTACGAAGCTGTGGATCTCGCCTCTGGTACAGAAAACGAGTTAACCCGTAAAGAGGCAACGCTTTCTCTGACACAATTAATCTGGGACGGTTCTGCGACCTTAAATGATATAGATCGTACTGCTGCAGATGCCGAGTCAGTGCGCTTTCAGCTACTATCAGCGGCCCAAGACATCGCGCTTGAAGTGACTAAGATTTATCTCGATGCAACCAAGGCTTACGAAATTCTTGCCCTGTCTGAGAGTAATTTAGCGGTACACAAAGACATCTACCGTGATATTAAAAAACGTGTCGATTCCGGCATTGGTTCAACGGCTGATTTATCACAAGTTGAGGCCCGCTTGGCCAAAGCGCACGGCAACCTGCTCGCTGCACAAAACAACTTATTTGATGTACATACCCAGTTTAAACGTTTTGTCGGCCAATCACCGCAAGGGCTTACCTTCCCACGTGCCGATCAAACCGCAATTCCGTATACTATAGATGAAGCGTTGAATGAGGCATTTAACGCCCATCCGGTGATCAAAATTGCTCAGGCTGATGTCGATTCAGCTCGATTCCAATATGATCAAAGTAAAGGGGTTAACTACCCAACCCTATCTATCGAAGCGAATCAAACCTGGCGCGATGATGCTGGCGGTATCGAAGGCAGTAGCGATGAGTTTTCGGCAATGCTGCGTATGCGATACAACCTCTACAATGGTGGATCTGACTCCGATCGCAGCGAGAGTGCCGCTTACCAACTGAATAAAGCCAAAGATTTCCGCGACCGCACTTTCAGAAGTGTTGAAGAAGGTTTGCGTCTTTCTTGGAGCGCACTGGATTTAACCGTTCAGCAGAAAGAATTTTTGGCTGACCACGTGGATTCTGCCTCAGACACGGTTGTGGCCTATGGTAAGCAATATCGATTAGGTAAACGTACCTTGCTTGACGTACTCAATACCGAAAATGAACTTTTCGAAGCTCGTAAAGGGTATCTCGATGCTAAGTACGATGAGCAATATGCTAAATATCGTGTCATGAATGCGACTGGTAACCTGTTAGCAGCATTAAGAGTAGACACACCTGAAGAGTGGAATGAGGAAGTAGAGTACTAATATGAATAACACACTATTATCACTGCTTATCACAACTGCTTTGATCGCTAGCCCGGTGATGGCTGAAGACTCGTATGACTACATTGAAACTCCGACTCCAAATCAGATTGATGACTTGCTGGATGAAGATAAAGATGGCGTGATCAACGCGCGTGACCTATGCCCTCAGACTCCAACTATGGCTGAAATCGATAATGATGGTTGTGGCACTTACATCAAAACTGAAGAGCAAATGAACCTGCATATTCTGTTTGCCAATGACTCTTCAGATATTCAACCTGCTTTCTTAGCGCAAATACGTGAAATGTCGGCGTTTCTTGATTCTTATCCCTCAACATCGATTGAGTTAAGAGGTTATGCAAGTAAAGTAGGCAATACTCAATATAATCTGGCCCTATCGGAGCGCCGCGCTCAAGCGGTTGAAGACGCTTTATTATCCAATGGCGTGGCTTCAGAGCGAGTACGCATTGTTGGCTTTGGTGATACCGCGCTTGAAGCTTATGGTAATGACGAAGTCAGCCACGCTCGTAACCGTAAGGTGGTTGCTACGGTCGTCGGCCATAAAGGTAACGTTAAAGAAGAGTGGACAATCTTTACCAAGATAGAAAAGTAACTAGATACAAAGATTAAGGGAGCTAATGCTCCCTTTTTTATTGTGGCTTACAGTGTATGAGTGCTACCCTAGCAGCGATTCAATCTAAGAGAGCTATCAAATGAGCAAATTAACTTCTGATATTCAAGCAAACCTAGAACTATTCGTTGCAGAAACCAAGCAAAATAACTTGGTTTGGGGTATGCGCAATGAAGAAGGCTGGCTATCGTGCGATTCTACTGAATTTGAAAACAGTGAAGTAATGCCGTTTTGGTCTTCAAAAGAAGATGCTAAAACGCACAATGTAGAAGAGTGGGCCGATTTTGAAGTCCTTGAAATTCCGCTCGATATCTTTGTTGAGGATTGGTTACTCACACTTGCAGAAGATGGCGTTCTTATCGGTACTAACTGGAACGCTCAGCTAGAAGGTAAAGAAATGGAACCTTCAGATTTAGCCAAGCTGTACATCGCTGAATAAAATATCAGTCGTAAAAAAAGCGTCTTTTCAGACGCTTTTTTTGTCACGGTGCGTATTAATTAATACTTTGCTTATGCTTTAATTGCGCCATGATAGCTTCTCGATTATCAAGGTAGTCGCTCAGACCCGCTTTACGCAAATCACACGACGGGCAATCGCCGCAGCCATCACCAATAATACCGTTATAGCATGTTAGCGTCTTTTCGCGCACCAAGTCTAATGCCTGATATTGATCGGCTAACGCCCACGTTTCGGCTTTATTGAGCCACATCAACGGCGTTGAGATTATCAGCTTTCGATCCATTCCCTGAACCAAAGCATTGTTCATCGCTTTTACAAACTCATCTCGGCAATCTGGATAACCGGAAAAATCCGTTTCACATACACCAGTAATGATCGCCTCTGCACCAATCTGATATGCATAAATGCCCGCTAAGGTCAGAAAGAGAATATTGCGACCAGGAACAAATGAGTTAGGCAAGCCGTTTTCTTGGAGTTCATGTGAAACAGGAATATCGTCGCGCGTTAACGAACTGATCGCGAGCTCGTTTAACAGACCAACATCCATCACTTTATGCGCTTTCACACCAAGTTCATTTGCCAAGCTTTGCGCAACTTCAATTTCCAATTTATGGCGCTGCCCATAGTCAAACGTGATGGCATGGACTTGATCGTACTCTTTCAGCGCTTGCACTAAACAGGTGGTTGAGTCTTGACCACCACTAAATACAACAACGGCTTTTTTCATCTTAGTTTCCTTTACGCAATGCTGAGATATTTGTGAGTCTGAATAGATAAACGCCAGTTCCGTGCGATACACACGTCAATACATAACTGAGTTGCTCGCGGCTTTTGACTGATAGGCTGAAGTGCAATAGTCGTACTGGCACCGACCTCTGCCTGGTTAAGTAACGCATCAAGTTGATCGATATCTTTTTGTGTCGCCACCGGGTGCTTAATTTCGTTTGCGCGCTGCAGAGCCGAATCAATAACTGGCAATTTGCCTTTCATTGCCACTTTAGGTGACACTGTCACCCAAGTATTATCTGAGGCTAACACTGGCGATGTCCCGCTCGTTTCAATTTGACACTGGCAGCCAATCGACTCAAATGCCAATGTCAGCGGAGTTAAGTCGTAAATACAGGGTTCACCACCTGTAATCACGATATGTTTGGCGGAGTAACCTTGTCGATTGTACTCATTAACAATATCTTGCGCCGAGACACTACACCAGGTTGGAGAATCTTCCGTTTTCGCCAAAATATCTTTTAAAGGACGCTCATCTTGAGGAGTCGCATCCCACGTCTGTTTGGTATCACACCAAGCGCAGCCAACTGGGCACTCTTGCAGACGGACAAAAACAGCAGGCACGCCGGTAAACACACCCTCGCCCTGAATTGTCTCGAACATTTCGTTAATCTTGTACAACGTTATCTCAGCCTAAATCATGATCATTTTTTTGCAGGAACGAGACATTAAAGGAGACGCCTTAGAAGGTCAACTAATTCATAAATTGATCATTGTGACGACAGCCTTTATGCTGAGTTGTTTTGTTATTTTTGCAGCCAACTATTTAGGTAAGTTATGTATAAATTAATCGCTCTTGATATGGATGGAACACTCCTCACCAGTGATAAGACCATCAGCGAACCAACCAAAAACGCGATTGCTAAAGCTCGGCAGATGGGAGTTAAGGTAGTACTCGCCTCAGGACGTCCACTCGATGGTATGCAAGCTAAACTAGACGAACTAGGCATCGCTGGCGATAACGAGTTCGTGGTTTACTTTAACGGGTCAATGGTGAAAGAACTTGGCAGCGGAAAGCTTATCCACACCGCGATCATCGATGGTGCTAAAGCAAAGCAAGTTGCTGAATTGGCGCAGCAGCTCGGCTTGGATTGTCATGCTTTTAGCCACCAGCATGGTTTAATTACACCAAAATTGAACGAATATACGCACATTGAAGCGACCATTAATCAGATCCCAGTGACTGAGATGAGCTTTAACCAACTTGAAGACGACCATCCGATCATTAAAGCCATGATTGTCGGTGAACCAGAAAAACTAACGGCATCGATTAGTCATATTCCTTCGATTTTTTACGATCAGTTTACGATTGTTCAAAGCGCGCCGTTTTTCCTTGAGTTCTTGAATCTAGACAGCAATAAAGGTGTCGGTGTCGGCGCGATTGCCGAGTATCTTGGCATCGAGCCCAAAGAGGTAATCTGCGTCGGTGATGCTGAAAATGACCACCATATGCTCGAATACGCAGGGCTTGGTGTAGCGATGGAAAACGCCATGCCACAGACCAAAGCGATTGCCGATCATATCACTGCAAGCAACAACGATCATGGTGTCGCCAAAGTGATAGAGGATTTCATTCTCAATACGCACTAGCCGATTGACCACTGCCAAGATTACTTAGCCTTGGCAGTGGTTCGAACCATTAGTGTAAACAACACAATCAAGAGTGGGTATCTCAGAGCCTCGACGATCAGGCTCGCTAACCCGCTGCTGGAAATTTGTTCAGCAATCGATAACACTACGAAGTTTGTCACTAACAGCAACAAGACGGTGGTGAGCATTGAAACCCATGTCATCTCTGACTCTTGTTTCCATGTCATGATGACAGCCAAAATTGTCGATATTGCCGCCAGCCAGTAGGTAAAGACAGGGATTGGCCACACCAACGTGGTGATTGCACTCACCACCAATAACACCAACCACACGGTTCTTGAAGCGATGAGATTGGATAAATCTATCTCAGGTTTTAGCTCCAAACGAATTAAATGCCATGCGCATAGTGCTCCAAACAAAGCGCCGCTCAACCCATCAATAATGAAACTGGCACCGCTGTAATAATTGGCGATAATACCCCAAACGAGCACCAATCCAAGCAATCCACTAGCTCTATTCAGCGCTAAACCATTTTTAGCCTGCAACACTAAGATGCCAGCACACGCCCACAACGCAGCGGTTAAGCTTGGCAGTCCAAAGCCATAGCTCGCTCGCTTAGCCACCTCTGGCAAATAGGCCTGAGGGCCAGGCAGAGCAAAACCTTGCTGAGCAATTAATACCAATAACGATGTGGTTGTGAGGGCAAAGATCAGTCGATAACCAAATTGTGTACCACAGCGCCAAAAAATGGCAGGCACTAAGATCATCGCGGTAATCGGGTTGGCAAACCATAAACCGAGCAAAATGAAAGATTCAGCAAATAAATGTAATGATTGCGGTAATTTGTGTAACGAGTGTTGAAGTTCGACCAACCATTTTAACTCAAACTTATGCCAAAACGGCGCCGCTTCAATCATATCAGCGATATATAGCGTCGGTTGATCACTCGCTAACAAGACAGCGCCTCTTAGCCACTCAAGCTGACCAGGAAAACGATAGCGTGAAGGCGATACTTGCCTTGGATCTATCAGCATCGCTGACGCGACTTCCACGCCATAATGAGGGGCAAACCAACTTGGTAACACATTGCCATCGAGAGCATTATTATATTGAAAAGCGATAATGTCTGAATCACTGACACAATCGTAAATAATGGCATTATCAACCCGAGCGAGTTCCTTGTTTGCACTGACGACTAAGCCCGTTTCTTCCCAAACCTCACGCTCTGCAGCCATTTTAGGGTTTTCTCCAGCAGTGACACCACCACCAGGTAACGACAGTTTTTTAGTAATGATTTCGTCAATCATTACTACACGTTCACCAGAACGAATAACACAGACTGCGCCTTTAATCTCGCTATCGTCTTGTTGCGCGATAGCAAAGGCCGACAACATAACGGCCAGACAAGATAAAACGACACTACCCCAACGAACTATTGCTTTCATCATTATTCAATTACTGCTTGTTGATTGCTTTTCTTAACCAATGGATATGATGCTCAAAACCTTGTCGCTGATAAAACTCAACCGCTTGTTGGTTAAATTGCCACACCTCAACAAACACTTGCTGCACACCATAGTCATCAAAACGCTGTTCGATTTCGAGACATAGCTGCGAGGCGATACCTGACTTACGTTGCGCCGCAATAACATACAGTTCGTCGATACTGCCCATAGGAACAGGTTTACTGACCGATGAGATGAGCTCACAGAAATGCCCACTCACAAAACCAACGATCTGTTCATCAAGCGTCGCGACCAAAACCAAGCATTCAGGATCATCAAGGTAGCGCGCAATACTCTTTTCTTGCTCAATCTCCTGAGCACTTTTAAAGTGTTCTGGACATCGCTGATGATGTTCATCATGAAGCTGAAACATCAACTGATTGAGTGACTCTAAATCGTCGTGGTTGGCGGCACGTATCGTCGTTGGTTGCATTTGTATTTTTGCGTTAAAAATAAAGCACTAGTTTGGCGCGAACGCTGGTATTTAGCAATAAAAAAGCCCCTCAAATATCGGGGGCTCTTGATTAACTTAGAACTTTTATGAATTCAGCGCTCTTTCTATTTCATCTAGGCTGGTTGGATCATCAATGGTGGATGGCACCGTGTACTGCTCTCCGTCGGCGATTTGGCGGATAGTACGACGCAAAATCTTACCTGAGCGCGTTTTAGGCAAGCGCTCTACCACCAACGCATGCTTAAAACAGGCTACTGCGCCAATCTGATCGCGAACTTTACCAACTAATTCACCTTCAAGCTGCGCATCATCGATTTTAACCCCATCCTTGAGTACCACTAATCCCAGTGGTAACTGACCTTTCAAATCATCATGCACACCAACCACCGCGCACTCGGCAATTGCAGGGTGACCGCCAACAATCTCTTCCATTTCGCCAGTTGAAAGACGATGTCCGGCGACGTTTATCACATCATCAATGCGCCCCATAATGAACAAGTAACCCTGATCATCAAGGTACCCACCATCGCCCGAAACATAGTAACCGGGGAACTGGCTCAAGTAACCAGACTCAAAACGATCGTGATTACGCCACACTGTTGGCAAACAGCTTGGTGGCAACGGACGTTTTAATGCCACAAAACCCTGCTGATTAGGCCCAACTGATTCACCCAATTCATTGAGAATCTCAACTTGATAGCCTGGAATGGGTTTGGTTGCCGAGCCCGCCTTAATCGGCATCAGTTCAATACCGGTTGGATTACCGGCAATCGCCCAGCCTGTTTCGGTTTGCCACCAGTGATCGATGACGGGCTTTTGCGTTTTCTCTTCAACCCATTCAAGAGTCGGCGGGTCAAGGCGTTCTCCTGCCATAAAGATGGTTTTCAGATGAGATAAGTCATACTTTTTCAGCTGCTCACCGTCTGGATCTTCTTTTTTAATCGCACGAAACGCCGTCGGCGCCGAGAATAGTACATCGACCTTGTGCTCTTCACATACACGCCAAAATGCCCCTGGATCTGGAGTGCGTACCGGTTTACCTTCAAACAAAATGGTGGTGCAGCCGTGGATTAATGGCGCATAGACGATATAGGAGTGGCCGACTACCCAGCCAACATCGGAGGCTGCCCAGAACACACCGTCTTGGGCAATGTTATAAATGGAAGTCATCGAGTACTTCATCGCCACAGCATGACCGCCATTGTCTCTTACCACGCCTTTAGGTTTGCCAGTTGTGCCTGAGGTATAAAGAATATACAAAGGATCGGTGGCAAGAACTGGAACACAGGCGTGAGGCAATGCTTGTTGATAGGCTCTCGCCCAGTCAAGATCACGATCTTGAGTCAACTCGGCCGGACATTCGGGGCGCTGCAAGACGACAACGCACTCTGGTTTCCAGCGACTGTCCATAATGGCTTTATCGACTAGGGGTTTATATGGAATGACTTTATTGACCTCAATACCACACGAAGCCGTCATCACCAGTTTTGGCTCCGCATCTTCTAAACGCACAGCCAGTTCATTGGCAGCAAAGCCACCAAATACTACTGAATGAATAGCACCTAGGCGCGCACACGCAAGCATCGCCATAACAGCCTCTGGAATCATCGGCATATAGATGACAACACGATCACCCTTCTCAACCCCCTGCGCTGCCAACATACCGGCAACTTTGGCCACTCGGTCACGCAACTCTTGATAGCTATAGCTTTGCTGGCTGTTGGTCACAGGCGAGTCGTATATCAACGCCGTTTGTGAACCTCGCCCCTGCTCACAATGATAATCAAGGGCTAGCCATGACGTGTTGAGTAACCCGTCGGGAAACCAGCGTTCGATGCCGTTTTCGTCTTCAGCCAACACGGTTTGTGGTGCTTTAAACCAATCGATATTTTTTGCTTGAGCGCCCCAAAAATCTTGTGGATCTTGGGTTGCCCATTGATATTCTTTTTCATATGCAGACATATTGCTTCCTCCAGTATGTCTAAACTTGCGCTTCGATTTGTTATCTACTCAGCAAAGACATTAGAGGGTACACGCACAAATCCCTCCATTAAAATTCGAGCACTTCGGCTCATGACCGCTTTTTCAACTAGCCAACCTTGGTCACTGTGGAGTGCTTTTGCCCCCACTTTCAATGTGCCCGAAGGGTGGCCAAAAGTAACCGATTCCATTTCACCGCCACCGGCAGCTCGATTGACTAACGTACCCGGTACGCAAGACGCAGCAGCGATAGCAACCGCGGCCGTGCCCATCATGGCGTGATGCAGCTTACCCATTGAAAGCGCGCGCACCAGTACGTCGATTTGTTTGGCATCGACCGATTTTCCGCTCGAAGACAGATACGACTTAGGCTTTGCGACAAACGCGACCTTAGGGGTATGTTGACGGCTTTGCGCCTGATCAATGCTATCGATTAAGCCCATTTTCAGCGCGCCATAAGCACGAATTTTTTCAAACCGCGCTAAGGCTTGTTCATCGTTATTGATCTCTTCTTGCAATTCTGTGCCTTGGTAGTCAAGCGCTTGCGCATCAATAAAAATCGTCGGGATTCCTGCATTGATCATCGTGGCTTCAAAACAGCCCACATCCGGCACGTCTAACTTATCGACTAAATTCCCAGTTGGAAACATGACGCCTTCACTTGGCTGCATAAAATCAACCTGAATTTCGGCTGCAGCGAAGGTCACCCCGTCGAGTTCAAAGTGACCCGTTTCTTGAACTTGGCCATGACTGATGGGCACATGAACCACAATCGATTTATTAATGTTCGCTTGCCAAACGCGAACTTGCACAATGCCGTTGTCTGGAATCCGCTCTGCATCAATCAGGCCAGCGTGAATCGCAAAAGGGCCAACTGCAGCTGATAGGTTGCCGCAGTTACCACTCCAGTCAACAAATGGCTTATCAATTGAGATCTGACCAAATAGGTAATCAACATCGTGATCAGCTTGGGTACTCTTTGATACAATCACTGTTTTACTGGTGCTTGAGGTCGCCGCTCCCATACCATCAATCTGTTTGCCGTAAGGATCAGGGCTGCCAATCACACGCATCAGTAATTGGTCACGCGCCTGACCCGGTTTTTGTGCAGCTGGCGGTAAATCGGTGAGCTTAAAAAAGACACCTTTACTTGTTCCACCCCGCATATAAGTTGCGGCCACTTTGATTTGACTTGAAGTTGTCATCTCATCCCCTTATTGAGCCAAGAAATCTTGAGCAAAGCGCTGCAAAACACCACCCGCATTATAGACATTGACTTCGTCCGCAGTATCAAGACGGCAAGTCACTGGCACATCAAATTTTTCACCGTTTGCTCGGGTCACCACCAGCGCTAAATCAGCACCTGGTGTGATATCTCCGAGGACGTCATACAATTCGCTGCCGTCTAGCTCAAGGGTTTTACGATCCGTCCCTGCTTTGAACTGCAGTGGCAATACCCCCATACCGACTAAGTTGGTACGGTGAATGCGCTCAAACCCTTCAGCAACAATCGCCTCAACGCCAGCCAAACGTACCCCTTTTGCCGCCCAGTCTCGCGATGAGCCTTGACCGTAATCCGCTCCTGCGACAATGATCAAGGGTTGCTTACGGTTCATGTAAGTTTCAATCGCCTCCCACATTCGAGTGACTTTGCCTTCAGGCTCAATACGCGCAAGCGAACCCTGCACCACTTGGCCGTTGTCCATTACCATTTCATTAAATAACTTAGGGTTGGCAAACGTCGCACGTTGCGCGGTTAAATGATCGCCACGGTGTGTCGCATAAGAGTTAAAGTCCGCTTCTGGCACGTCCATGGATGCAAGATATTCGCCCGCAGCACTATCGGCCAAGATGGCGTTCGATGGCGATAGATGATCGGTTGTGATGTTGTCACCTAGCACTGCTAATGGACGCATGCCAGACAAACTGCGCTCCCCTGCGAGCGCGCCTTCCCAATACGGCGGGCGGCGAATATAGGTACTTTGTGGTCGCCAATCATAAAGTGGATTGTTATTACGCGCGCCTTCATCCAGTTTAAACATTTGAATGTAGACTTGCTTAAACTGCTCCGGCTTGACATGCTGGCCAACTACCGCGTCGATCTCTTGATCACTTGGCCATAAATCATTGAGGTATATAGGTTTACCACTGCTGTCTGTACCAAGCGCGTCACGTTCTATATCAAAACGAATCGTTCCTGCTAATGCATACGCAACGACCAAAGGTGGCGAGGCAAGAAAAGCCTGTTTCGCATAAGGGTGGATGCGCCCATCAAAGTTACGATTCCCCGATAGAACCGCCGTGGTGTACAGATCTCGGTCGATAATTTCTTGCTGAATGGTCGGGTCAAGTGCACCACTCATGCCATTACAAGTCGTACAAGCGTAAGCAACGATGCCAAAACCCAACTTCTCAAGCTCTGGCAGTAGGCCTGAGTCTTCAAGGTAAAGCTTGGCCACTTTAGAGCCCGGCGCAAACGACGATTTAACCCAAGGCTTTCGCACCAAACCTAGTTGGTTGGCTTTTTTTGCCAGCAGACCTGCAGCAACCACGTTACGAGGGTTACTGGTATTGGTACACGAAGTGATGGCTGCAATAATCACCGCACCATCAGGCAAGTTGTCATCATCTTGCGCAGGTGTTTGTGGAATAGAAATACCGCGCAGAGAAAGTTCAGAGGTGGGCAAACGGCGGTGTGGATTTGATGGACCTGCCATGTTGCGCGTCACTTGCGAAAGATTAAATTCCAACACTCGCTCGTATTCGGCCTCAATTAAGTCATCGGCCCACAATCCAGTTTGTTTCGCATACAATTCAACCAGCGCAACTTGCTCTTCATCACGGCCTGTGAGTTTCAAGTAGGTAATGGTCTGCTCGTCAATGTAGAACATGCCCGCGGTAGCGCCATACTCTGGCGTCATATTTGAAATCGTCGCACGGTCGCCGATGGTAAGATCCTTAGCTCCCTCACCGAAGAACTCTAAGTAACAAGAGACCACTCGTTCGTTTCGCAAGAATTCGGTAATCGCCAACACAATGTCTGTTGCAGTAATGCCCGGCTGACGTTTACCGGTTAACTTAACCCCAACGATGTCTGGTAATCGCATCATAGATGGACGTCCGAGCATCACGGTTTCGGCTTCAAGGCCACCAACCCCAATCGCAATAACCCCTAATGCATCAACGTGAGGTGTATGGCTGTCGGTGCCAACACAGGTATCTGGATAAGCAATGCCCTGCTTTGCCTGCACCACAGGTGACATTTTCTCAAGGTTGATTTGATGCATAATGCCGTTACCAGCGGGAATCACACTTACGTTCTCAAAAGCAGTTTTACACCACTCGATAAAGTGGAAACGGTCTTCATTACGGCGATCTTCAATAGCACGGTTCTTTTCAAACGCATCTGGGTCAAAGCCTGCATGCTCTACCGCCAATGAATGATCGACGATCAATTGCGTTTCAACCACCGGATTGACTTTATCAGGCTCACCGCCTTGCAGAGCAATTGCATCTCGTAGGCCCGCTAAGTCAACCAATGCGGTTTGGCCCAGAATATCGTGGCACACTACTCGGGCAGGATACCAAGGAAAATCGTGGTCACGCTTGCGCTGAATAAGCTGTTGTAAGCTTTGCGTTAATATACTTGGATCGCAGCGTCGAACCAGTTGCTCCGCCAGTACGCGTGAGGTGTATGGCAGTGTTTCATAAGCGCCGGGAGAGAGCGCATTGACAGCTTCACGGGCATCAAAATAATCAAGATGTGTTCCCGGAAGCGGTTTTCGGTATTGGGTATTGACAGTCATAGCAGCTTCCATTCAGGTAAGTCGTTATTATTCGCTCCCTCACTACAGGGAGGGAGCGTGCGTTGGGGTTACCTGTTTTCGATTGGCACCCAGTCTTGATGATCGGGGCCGGTATAGTCCGCGCTTGGACGAATAATACGGTTATTGGCGCGCTGTTCATACACGTGGGCAGCCCAACCAGTTAAGCGGCTCATAACAAAAATCGGCGTAAATAGTTTGGTTGGAATATCCATAAAGTGGTAAGCCGATGCATGGAAGAAATCCGCATTACAGAACAAGCCTTTTTCACGTTTCATTACCGCTTCAACTCGCTCAGACACCGCGTATAAGTGCGTATCGCCCACCGCCTTCGAAAGCTGTTTTGACCACTGTTTGATCAACGCATTACGCGGATCACTTTCGCGGTAAATTGCGTGACCAAAGCCCATAATCTTGTCTTTGTTGGCCAACATTTGCATGATGTTTGCTTCCGCTTCATCTGGTGTTTGCCAATTTTCAATCATCTCCATCGCTGCTTCATTCGCGCCGCCATGCAGTGGGCCACGTAAAGTACCGATTGCAGCCGTCACGCACGAGTGAAGATCAGACAGGGTTGATGCACAGACTCGCGCTGCAAACGTCGACGCATTAAATTCGTGCTCGGCGTACAAAATCAGTGAGCAGTGCATTACTTTCTTGTGCATTTCTGTCGGCTCTTTGCCAGTGAGCAATTTCAAGAAATAACCGCCAATGCAGTTTTGCGATTGATCTTCAGTATCGACTCGCACGCCGTCATGGCTAAATCGATACCAGTAACAGATTATCGCTGGAAACAAGGCTAACATGCGCTCAGTAGCATCTAACTGCTGAGAAAAGTCGTGTTCTTGTTCTAAGTTACCTAATACAGAGCATCCGGTGCGCATAACATCCATTGGATGAGCAGAGGCGGGGATCAATTCAAGTGCTTGTTTTAGCTCCGCGGGAAGACCTCGCAAACTGATCAGACGCGTTTTATACTCATCCAACTCTTGTTGATTCGGTAGATGACCGCGTAATAATAGATGAGCGACCTCTTCAAATTGTGCGTTATTGGCTAAATCAGTGATATCAAAGCCACGATAGGTTAAGCCAGTGCCTGTTTTACCAACGGTACACAGCGCTGTAGTGCCTGCACTTTGACCGCGTAAACCTGCGCCGCCTATTTCTGCACTCTTTTTCGATGCTAGAGACATTTTTTGAACTCCTTTTCTGTTTGATACTGCTCTCTGATGGAGCGTTTTTTACCAAACGATTTCACGTTATTAAATTGATTGAAATGGTTTTCTTGGGCTTGCGCGCTTGTTATTTTCCTTCTGAAAATAGCTGATCGAGCTTATCTTCATAGTCATGGTATTTAAGGTGTGCGTACAATTCTTTGCGCGTCTGCATTGATGCAGTCAGGGCTTCTTGATTACCGACATCAAGCAGATGCTGGTAGACATTTTCTGCCGCTTTGTTCATCGCACGGAAGGCACTCAACGGATAAAGCACCATATCAACTTTTGACTTCGCCAAATCATCGCAACCATAAAGGGGCGTTTGACCAAACTCAGTAATATTGGCCAAGATAGGCACATGCTTACCCGTCGCTTGGTGCAGGGAATCAGAAAACTGCACATACTGTTCAAGCTTTGTCATCGCTTCAGGGAAGATCATATCGGCCCCCGCTTCAATACAAGCAATTGCACGCTCTATCGCACGGTCGATTCCCTCGACTGCCAACGCATCGGTGCGCGCCATAATGACAAAGCTTTCGTCATGGCGAGCATCAACTGCTGCCCTGACACGATCAACCATCTCTTGCTGGCTAACAATGGCTTTATTCGGACGATGTCCACAGCGCTTTTGTGCCACCTGGTCTTCCATATGCACTGCGCCAGCACCTGCTTTCTCCATTGCTTTTATCGTGCGCGCAATGTTAAACGCACCGCCAAACCCAGTATCAATATCAACAAGTAGTGGCAGATCACAGGCATTGGTAATGCGCTCAACGTCAACCAATACATCATTCAGTGTCGTGATACCGAGATCGGGAAGGCCATATGATGCGTTCGCAATACCACCTCCAGAGAGGTAAATCGCTTGATGACCAATGTTTTTCGCCATCATCGCGCAATACGGATTAACCGTGCCGACAATTTGCAGTGGATTGTTTTGTTCAACAGCAAGTCTAAACTTTGCTCCTTGAGATAAACTCATGACTCTTTCCTCTAGTCCTTACGGATTTGTTGTGCAATCAGTGAGCGGCTTCCTGATATGTGACGACGCATAAGCATTTCGGCTAATTCTTCGTCACGATTGCGGATCGCCTGCAAGATATATTTATGTTCATCCAACGCTTCAACCGGACGCGATTGAGAGCGTGGCGACTGATAACGGTACATACGAAGCAAGTGGTACAGCTCGTCGCACAGCAGCGCGATCAACTTACTGTTACGACTGGCTAAAATGATTCGATAGTGAAAGTCGAAATCACCATGCTGGTGAAAGTATGAGGCCCCTTCGACTTGATCAATATGATGTGAATGTGTCAACAATACCGCTTCTAGCCCTGCAAGTTGCTCTTGCGTGATGTGCCGTGCGGCCAAGCGCGCGGCCATGCCCTCTAGCGCCTCTCTCACAGAGTAGAGCTCAACCAATTTTTCTGGCGATAAAGTAATCACTCGCGCACCAACATGCGGAATACGTTCGATTAACCCTAACCCTTCAACGCGCATGATGGCTTCACGCAACGGACCTCGGCTAACCTGATAGCGCTTAGCCAGTTCGGGCTCAGAGATTTTACTTCCAGGCGCTATATCACCATTGACAATCGCTTCAACCAGCGACTCGGTCAAGCTTGCTGATTTGGTATGCTCTTTTTCTACGAGAGCGCCTTTTTGTCGAGTTTTAAGCTCTGTATTCATCTCTATTTTACTCTTGGTAGCAACCGAAGACTGTCTACAATCCTTCTTCATACCAACAAAATAGACCATAACATTGTCGACAATCAAGATCATTGTCGACAATTTAGACTAAGGTATAACTCTTGAGCAACTTAAGCTACGCACAACTGTGTCACATATTAGCAATCGATTACGGTGCCGATTAACACAAATGCCACAAAATCAATGACTCACATTAGGTATGCGTTTAGTATCGTAATTCATTAACACGGATAGTGAATAGATAAGGCTTATGTGGAAGTTAAAGCACAAATTAATGGTTGCCGCGATGCCACTGTTAGGCCTAAATGGCTGCTCTTTATTTGACGCGGATCAGCGTCAGCCCTACTACCCTTTGCTGCGCGACGCCATCTATTCAGAGCAAGAGCTCGCGGTCATTCAATCAGACAATATCCTTACGCAAGCGATTCGAAATAATCATTTTTTAGCCGTCAACGAGACTTCGACACTCAATCAAGCCTTTAACAAACTGTTCGCAGAAGCAACCAACAATCAAGCTGTGTCGATTGATGATCTGATTGAGTCCGAGTTTCACCAAAACTTAGCCTTACTAATCAAACAATTTAGTTGCGAGCTGTTCGCCAGTCAGCAACCCGTCGATTCAATCCAACTTTGCCCACTGAGTAACCAGATTGTCGACAATGGTTTGGATTATCTGCCCTTTCAACAAGGTCGCCGCGTAACCGAACGTTTGAGTGTGGTAAGCAAAAATAGCCAAGACACGTTTCAACTAGAATTGTTCTTAAGAAGTAGCCATGAACGTTCTCTCGATACTTTGTGGGGCGCGGTTCATGAACTGGGCGCATTGAAAGGATCGCAACTAGCACCTGAAAGTATCGTCCTCACAGTCAACCTCAATGCGTACAAAAAAAATCCTGCTATTCAGCGCTGGAAATACCTTAATCCGGAACCTTTACTTTTCTTTGTCGTTTTACCGCCAGTTGACTACATCACCAGTCGCCCTAATGAGATACAGAGCATGGACTTTGCCTATCGCAGTGCGAAACTATTAATCGTTGACAGCCGTTAAGTCATTGATGCGCAAAACAAGGTTACCAACAAAACCCTTTTAACCCCTTACATTTGATAATGTGTTTGTTTTCTGTTGAATTCGTGATGACTTGTCGAAGGATATGTAACTGATAAAATTGATAAATGTACCTTATTTGATATCGATTCATAAATAGCCACACGCCATCAATTTAACATTTTTTTAACGCTAATTTTCAGCAAGTATGTGACTGCTAAATCAACAAGGAGTCACAAATGCAAGTAAGCATCACAACAACAAAAACTATGCTCGCGACCGTTATCAGTACCACCCTACTTTCAGGGTGTTACTGGGACGACCCAGAAAAAGCGGCGAAATACGTCAGTAACAAAATTGATCGTAAAGAGGTGATAAGCCACCTAGTCGAACTTGAAGCGCGCGCATCAAAAACCACTGATGGCAGTTCCGTTACTCGTGCCGCCGGTAGTGACGGTTACCAATATTCTGTCGATTACATCATCGAGACAATGCGTGATCACGGCTATATCGTCTCAACCCAAGAATTTGATTTCCGCGCATGGGAAGAGCTAGCGGGGACCAAACTCAACGTCAACGGTAGCGATTTGATCAGTACTCGCGGTGCAGGTGAAGGGCAAGAGGCCGATTTTGCCGCGATGTCATACTCGGGCAATTCAAATGGTGTGCTTTCGGCACCGGCGGTATTTATCACTCCAGATTTTCGTTTTGATGCCCCAGATTACGACAGTACTGACGGCTGTGAAGCGTCAGACTTCGCAGGTAAAGACGTTGCAGATAAGGTAGCCGTCATTCAACGCGGAGGCTGTAGCTTCAATACAAAAGTCGTTAACGCGCAAAATGCCGGTGCGAAAGGTGTCATTGTCTTTAACCAAGGCAACGCAGAAGGCAGAACCGCGGTTGTGAATGGCACATTAGGCAGCGACAGCCAAGCGACCATCCCTGCACTAGGCGCGCGTTTTGAACTTGGTCAACAATGGTATCAACTGAGTCAAACAACGGATGTTCCTGTCACACTCAATATTAATGTTCAAGACGAAAACGTCATTACTCAAAACGTCATTGCCGAGACTAAAGGCGGCAACCCTGACCAAGTGGTTATGCTTGGCGCACACTTAGATTCAGTGCCAGAAGGACCAGGAATCAACGACAATGGTTCTGGAACCGCCGGTTTACTTGAATACGCGGTAACGCTCGCCGATCTTAATGCTCCTGTGAAAAACAAAGTCCGCTTTGCATGGTGGGCGGCAGAAGAAGCAGGCTTAGTCGGATCGGAATACTACACCAATGAGCTGTTTGGTGCGCTACGCAGTCAGGCAGAGCAAGAGATAGTGGACGAGCTTGGTCTAGAAGATCCGAGTCAACTGACTGAAGAGCAGCTCGATTTAGTTGAAGCGCGTTATTATCAGCTCAACAAAGTCCAGCTCTATCTTAACTTCGATATGATTGGCTCACCGAACTATATTTTCGGTGTTATGGATGGCGACCTGTCTGACACCAAAGACAGCCCAGACAATGCTTATACCGGTGACTTTACGCCGCCTTATGGCACATCGGATATCGAGTCAACATTCAATCGTTTCTTTGCGAGAAAATCGGAAGCAACCGTCCCACAAGCGCTATCAAAACGCTCTGACTACGCTGGCTTTGCCGATTGGGGAATTGCCTTTGGTGGTCTGTTTACTGGTGCAGAAAAAACCAAGTCGGCACAAGAAGTCGAGCAATTTGGCGGCGAAATTGATGTCGCTTATGACAAGTGTTACCACCAAGCATGTGATGACTTGAACAACATCAGTCAAAACGCCTTGTTCGTCAACACTCAGTCGCTTGCTTACGTCACCACCTACTACGCGTTTAGTGAACCCGTATTTCCACAACCGCAACCAACAGCTCAAACTGCACTGCGCAGCTTGAGTGTTGCAGACGCACCGACCACGAAACAACGTATTGGTGAGAAATTGAAAGCAGCGGATAGCGTCTCTGACCACGATCACTTCCACGGTGACTTTGATCAAGACCGTCAATAGCCCCATCCTGTTTAACCCATAACATCAAGCCGCACCTAGTGCGGCTTTTTGTTTATTTGACGCGGAAGAAGTTGCGTGAACTTTATGAACAAAACTCACTTTATGCTCAATATTGTTTTTATCACCGCATTACAGACAGATATTTAACATGCCATTAACCTTAGATACATCTATCAATAAGCATCCTCCTTATTGGTAGATCATTCATAATGATAAGCCTGCTCACAAAGAAGAATAGGCACCGACATAAGGAACGTGAATCATGTTTAAGGCATTTAAACCAACACTGGCCGCTTCGATCATCGCTGCGTCTTTTTCATTCAACGCTTTTGCAGCTGATGTAGAAAAAATCCACTTTCTGATCCCTGGTGGCGCTGGTGGCGGTTGGGATATGACCGCTCGTGGCACCGGAGACGTACTGATTAAATCTGATATCGTTGAAACCGTCTCATTCCAAAACCTTTCTGGCGGCGGTGGCGGTAAAGCGATTGCTCATTTGATTGAAACGGCACAGCGCCAAGAAGACACGCTAATGGTTAACTCCACGCCGATTGTGGTTCGCTCACTTAGCGGTATTTTCCCTCAGTCTTTCCGTGATCTTACCCCAGTTGCCGCCACGATCGCCGATTATGGCGCAATCGTTGCCTCTGTTGATTCACCGTACAATAGTTGGGAAGACGTCGTAAAAGAGTTTGAAGCCAACCCGCGTAAAGTAAAAATTGCTGGTGGATCGGCGCGCGGTAGTATGGATCACCTTGTTGTTGCAGCGGCATTTAAAGGCGAAGGCTTTGATGCCAAGAAAGTTCGTTACATTGCCTACGATGCTGGTGGCAAAGCGATGGCGGCGCTGCTTTCAGGTGAGACTCAACTGCTTTCAACTGGCCTAGGTGAAGTCCTTGAGATGTCGAAATCGGGTCAAGTCAAAATTCTTGCTGTCACGGCGCCTAAACGTCTAGACGCAGCACCAGATATCCCAACGCTGACCGAATACGGTAATGAGACGGTCTTTGCTAACTGGCGTGGTTTCTTTGCAGCACCTGGGGCGAGCCAAGAAAAAATCAATGAATGGAACGCCGCTCTGACTAAAATGTATCAAACAGAACAGTGGCAAGTTGTACGTGACCGTAATGGTTGGATTGACAACTACAAAGCCGATAAAGACTTTTACGCGTTCCTTGAAAATCAAGAAAAACAAATGGGCGACCTAATGCGCGAGCTGGGCTTCCTTAAGTAAATAACAATATTGAGGGCGTAACCCACGCCCTCTTACCTATTCTGCCGTACTCGAGTACTCGCAATACAATCTCCTCTGTTTAGTAATGAACAGTTAAGCCTCGTTGACTAGCAGCAATGGGCTTATTGGTTGGTGAAATATGCTCATTAACCCTCGTGTACGGCTTTTTTATTTGTTACCACCTGTCATGTAAATGGAGTTGGATATGTCGGATTTGCCAACCAATTCATTCAATAAAGACAATTTCTTGCGAAGAGAAAACCTATTATGCCGTGATCGTGTCGGTGCGATGATCTTTCTCATCGTCTGCCTATGTTACGGTTATCAAACTGCTCAAATTGCCCTTTTTCCTGGTGATGAGTATGAACCTTTCACAGCACGTACTCTGCCGACCATACTCACCTATATTGGTATCGCACTGGCTTTAATGCTTCTCGTAACAGGGCAACCTGATGAGAAAAGTGGCGCCGTAGTTGAGTTCAACTGGAAGTTATTAATTGGCTTTTTGGTCTTGATGGCACTTTACGGGGTTGGGCTGACTTACCTTGGATTTGTCCTCGCAACGGGGTTGTTTTTACTCGCGGGTTTTTACTTACTCGGTGAAAGACGGAAAAAAGTGCTGTTTGGCGCTTCATTCCCCTTCGTTATCGCGTTCTATTTACTCCTCACCCAAGGTCTAGAAATCTATTTAGAGCCTGGTGTTATTTTCACCCTCTGGTCTTAATATTTTAAGGAAATGACATTATGTTAGATGGAATCTTACAAGGCCTTTCAACGGCGATAATGCCGATGAACATCATGATGGTGATCGTGGGCTGTTTCGTTGGTACCTTTATCGGCATGCTGCCAGGGTTAGGGCCAATTTCAGCCATCGCGCTGATGATCCCAATCACTTACGGCCTCGACCCATCATCGGGTTTAATTCTTATGGCTGGCGTTTATTATGGTGCCGTTTTTGGCGGTTCAACCTCCTCAATTCTGATTAACGCACCCGGTTGTTCATCGACGGTAGTTACGGCCTTTGATGGCTATCCAATGGCGCAAAAAGGCCAAGCGGGTAAAGCATTGGCTCTAGCGGCCTACTCTTCATTCACTGGCGGAACATTGTCAGCCATCATGCTATTGGTTGCGGCCCCAGCGTTAGCTAACGTCTCGCTCAGTTTTCAATCATCAGACTACTTCGCATTAATGTTACTGGGTTTATCTGCAGTAGCGGCCTTTGCGGGCAAAGGACAAGTGATAAAAGCTTGGATGATGACCATATTAGGTTTGATGTTATCCACGGTCGGTATCGATAAAGGTGTTGGGGTTGAGCGCTTTACTTTTGGTATGACTGACTTAATGGATGGATTTAGTTTCCTACTACTCGCAATGGCAACCTTCGCCTTGGGTGAAACCTTGATGGGCATCTTGAAGCCAGAACAAGACACTCGCACCGATGAACAGAACAAAATGAGCCATATCGGCAGCATGAAGGTGACCAAAGAAGAGTTTAAAGAAGCGGCACCCGTGTCAATTCGCTCGTCCATTCTTGGCTTTTTCACCGGTGTTTTACCCGGTGCAGGCGCGACTATTGCGGCATTTTTAAGCTACGGCATGGAGCGTAACTTAGCGCCAAAAGAGAAAAGAGAAGAATTTGGTAAAGGCAGTATTCGTGGTCTGGTCGCCCCTGAGTCGGCGAACAACGCTGCATCAAGTGGCTCCTTTGTACCTTTATTAACGTTGGGTATTCCTGGTTCAGGCACCACCGCGATCATGCTTGGTGCGCTAATCTCTTATGGCATTCAGCCTGGACCACGCTTGTTCGTTGAACACCCAGATGTATTCTGGTCGGTTATCATTTCAATGTACTTTGGTAATATCGTGCTGGTTATTCTTAACCTGCCACTCATTCCGTACATCTCTAAATTGCTTGCGGTTCCGAGAACCGTTCTATTACCGATGATTTTATTCTTTTCTATTACCGGGGTTTACTTAGTCTCCTTCAACACCATGGATGTCTTTATCATGTTGCTGATTGCGATGGCGGCCATCGCGCTAAGGTTAGCCAATTTCCCACTGGCACCATTGCTTCTCGGGTTCATACTCGGCGGCTTGATGGAAGAAAACTTGCGCCGAGCGTTAATGCTCAGTGATGGCGAGCTAAGTTTCTTGTGGGAGCGACCAATTACAATGAGCTTCACCATTCTGGCGGTTCTCGTTCTGTGTAGTCCATTGCTGGTCAGATTGTTTGAAAAACTCAGACCGTCGGCAAAAAAAGTGACGCAATAACGATACGATCAATTAACAAGGGGAACATTATGTTCCCCTTTTTTAATGGCTGCTCTATAGTTAGGCAGGTAAATTGCCTGAGTCTCATTTAGAGTATATACTCTAATTTCAAAGATAACCCAACTAGAGTGCCACTATGTTACCGCGCCCTATCGCTGCAATGATCGCATGTTTGAGTTTATATTCTCCCGTGTCGCTTTCAGCCGCCATTAGTTTTGAACAAGCTTGGCAGCTATTAAAGCAAGAAAATAATTCATTGGCTGCGCAACGTTCCAACGTTGAACGCTATCAACACCTAGAAAGTGCGACAGATAACCTTAACCTCCCTTCTATCACTTTAGGTGCCAATTACACACGACTCGACAGCGATGTCACTTTATCGGGGCAGCAAATTTTTAATAGTACTGGTCAGCCTCTACCTAACCTCGGCCCGACATTTAATCAGTTGTTTGCCAACTTAGGTAATATCACCTCGACAATCACTGAGCGAGATATTTTCAGTTCATCGTTGCGTGCGATTTGGCCGATTTTTACTGGCGGAAGAATTAACGCGGCTCAATCTGCGGCTGAAGGGAAAAAACAGCAAGCACAAAGCGAACTAGCAATGGAAACGCAAGCGCGTTTCGAAGATTTAAGTAAATACTATTTTTCCGTGCTGCTGGCACAAGACGTGGTCGAAACCCGCCGTTTAGTCGAACAGGGGTTAACTCGCCACCGTGACAATGCGTTAAAGCTAGAGCAACAAGGGCAAATTGCTCGCGTTGAGCGCCTACAAGCACAATCTGCACTCGATAATGCGATCATTGAACGTAAAAAAGCAGATAAAAGCCTCGAAATCGCACAATCTGCTCTCACACAGATCTTAAATCAGTCTGCAGCAGTAACACCTTCAGATTCGCTGTTCATTAACCAAAACCTACCAGCCCAACAGTTGTTTATCGAACGTACGCTGTCGACTTATCCTGGCCTTGCACTATTAGATGCCAAAGAGAAACAAGCCGACAGTTTAATCAAAGCTGAGCGGGGTAAATACTATCCTGAAGTTTACTTATATGGTGATTACAGTTTGTATGAAGATGACTCAATCGCCAGTCAGCTCAAACCCGATTGGTTAGTCGGGGTAGGAGTAAATATTCCGCTCATTGAAAGTTCAGGGCGTAGCGAAAAAGTGAAAGCCGCACATAGCGCTGTGTCGCAAGTTCAATACCTTAAAGCACAGGCCAAGCAAGATCTGTCAGTATTGGTACAAAAGACCTACCTCGAAGCGCAACAGGCACAAGAAGAAGTGATCGGCCTGCAATCCAGTATCGATCTGGCACAGGAAAACCTAAATCTGCGTCAAAAGGCGTTCTCTCAAGGATTATCCACATCAACCGACGTAGTTGATGCCCAACTTTATATCGCAAAGGTGAAGACTCAAAAAGCCGCCGCTAGCTTCAACTACCTCATTTCGCTAGCAAAATTACTGGCACTCTCAAGCGAAATGGATGCATTTAGTCAGTACCAACACAACGCTATTAATACCTCAGGTTTATAAGGTTTACCGATGAAAAACGCCAAATCACTAGTTCTTTCAGCTGTCGCATTAAGTGTTGCATCTTGGGTGGGTTATAGCTTTTACCAAGCCTATCAACCTCAACCTGTTCGCCTGCAAGGTCAAATTGAATCGCAACAGTACAGTATCTCTTCCAAAGTGCCAGGACGCATCGACCAAATTTTGGTGCGCAAAGGTCAAACTATTGAAAAAGGTGACCTCGTTTTCACCCTTCATAGCCCAGAAATTGAAGCAAAATTAGAACAAGCAAAAGCGGGCGAAAAAGCCGCAGATGCACTTGCGATGGAGGCCGAAAAAGGGGCGCGTAGTCAACAGATTCAGGCGGCCAAAGATCAATGGTTAAAAGCCAAAGCGGCGGCGTCACTGATGGAGAAAACCTACCTTCGTGTCAATAACCTTTATAATGAAGGCGTTGTCGCGGAGCAAAAACGTGATGAAGCTAAAACACAGTGGGATGCGGCTAAGTATACCGAAAGCGCGGCTTTTCAGATGTATCAACTCGCCCGTGAAGGTGTGCGCAGCGAAACTAAGTTGGCTGCCGCAGAGAAAGCTCGAATGGCTGCAGGCGCTGTTGCAGAGGTGGAAGCTTACGCTCAAGATACACGCATAGAAAGCTGGTTCGACGGTGAAGTGTCTCAAGTGCTGCTACAAAGTGGTGAACTTGCCCCACAAGGCTTCCCAGTTGTTACTGTGATCGATACCCAAGACGCCTGGGCGGTGTTTAATGTTCGTGAAGATTGGCTCAAACAGTTCGAGAAAGGCGCACTGATAAACGCCTATGTTCCTGCTTTAGATAAGAATATTGAATTGGAAGTGGCGCATATTTCAGTCATGGGTGACTTTGCGACTTGGCGTTCAACCGACGCATCACAGGGCTTTGACTTACGCACCTTTGAAGTTGAAGCTAGACCAACGCAACCTGATCATAAATTGCGTATGGGCATGAGCTTAGTGGTCGAGTTGAATTAATACGGTTGTCATTATGCACGCTAGATCCGTTTCACAAATTACCATTGTCCGGCGCGATAAATGGCTCCTCTCATCCCTCACCTGGATCCCAGTGGTGCTGGTTATCCTCGTTTGGGCTATTTTTTCTCAGGGCATCGTCCGCGATTTGCCTATTGGTGTGGTTGATCTTGACCGAGGCAAATTGTCTGGAGAATTGATTCGTTACTATGACGCAAGCTCGAGTATGGCAGTCAAACAACACTACCCCAGTGTTGCCAGTGCCAAACAAGCCCTGATTTCTGGCGATATTTATGCTTATGCGGTGGTCCCGTACCACTTCGAGCAAGACACTTACAAACATCTCTCGCCACAAGTGAGTGTGTTTTATAACAGCCAAATGATCTTAATTGGTAAGATTCTAAGCTCCGCCTTTCTTCAAGCGCAAGGTACGCTTAACGCTCAACTAAGCACTGTCGAGAATTTGGCCAAGGGCGGGGCAACATTCGCGTCTGCTATGGGTAAAGCCGTACCGATTCGAACGCAGATAACCTCACTGTTTAACAAAAACTCAAATTATGCCCAGTTTTTAGTTTCAGCGATTGTTCCTGCACTGTGGCAAATTGTTATTGTAGTCAGCACCATTTTGATTCTCTCTGCCAATTTACGCGATCGGGGCTTAACACACTGGCTAGGCACTCACGCCACTCGCAACTTAATCATGACATTAGCGCCTTATAGCTGGGTGTTTGCAGTGCAAGGTTTTGCGTTTCTGTGCTGGTTCTATCTTGGTTTTGAATGGCCGATGAATGGCAGCTTTATCACACTAATTATTGCTCAATTTTTCACCATGATTGCATGCATAGTTATGGGGTGCCTGTTTTTCTTCTTAACTTTAGACGCAGCTAGAGCGATGAGCTTTGCTGGCGCATTTACGGCGCCGAGCTTCGCTTTTATGGGCATCACCTTCCCGGTGACTGATATGAACACGCTCGCTCAGATATGGCGAGACCTTTTGCCAATCAGTCACTATATTGAGGTTCAAGTCGGTCAAGTGAGTTACGGTGAAGCGTGGACCCAATCGATGACGCACTTGATACCGATGCTTGGTTATTGCCTTCCTCTCGTTATGGTTATTGGCTTAATGAGCATACATCTCAACGCAATACATTCGAGTCATTCGACTAAGGGCACCCAATGAGATTTGGCCTACTTCTTAAAGCCGAACTTAAAGCACTGCTGAGCAATCCGGTAATCTTGATTACGGTGTTTGGCGGCGTACTGTTTTACTCGTTCCTTTACCCGCTACCCTACAGTCACCAGACCCCGAGAGAACAGCAAATAAGCGTTGTTAACTTAGACAAAAGCCAAACCAGTTACCAGTTAGAGCGTATGGTTGATGCCACCCCTCAAGTTAAAGTCATGCAACGCGACTCAACACTCGCTGATGCGAAGCAAGCTTTTCTCGATGGGAAAGTCAGTGGTATTTTGGTGATTCCTGAACATTTCTACAAAGATTTAATGCTCGGGAAAAGCCCCACACTTGCCTACGCTGGTGACGCTTCTTATTTCTTGGTTTACGGCACCATCGTTGAAGGATTGGCGCAAGCTGGCGGTACACTCGCCGCACAAACGACGGTAGCTAAACTGGTACTCGATGGCGAACCTCTGTCTAAAGCTGCCACGCAATACGCCGCAACTCGCACCAATCTAAAACCGACCTTTAACCCACGCATAGGTTACGTTGACTATGTGGTTCCTGCGGTATTTGTGCTGATTTTACAACAGACCCTTGCCATGGCTGCCGGATTAATGGTCGGCACACAGAAACAAGGACGAGGATATTGGCTAAAAGTGTCGCCAGTGAAGCTATTACTGGCACGTAGTATAGTCCTGACGGTAATTTATTATCTGCTCAGCATGTATTACTTTGGCGCTAGCTTCTCGTTCTATGGGGTTAATCAATTGGCCAGCGCAGTAGACTTACTCACCTTCACCCTGCCTTTCTTGCTTGCAACCATAGCTATCGGTTCTTGGCTCGGTGCCATCACACCAAGACGTGAGTTGGTCACCTTAGTCGTACTGATAAGTTCGATGCCGCTTGTTTTCAGCGCCGGCTTCATTTGGCCTATTGAAGCGATCCCTGCTCCGATTGTTTGGTTATCTGAATTGTTCCCTAGCACGCCGGCCATTCAGGGCTTCCTGAGGCTCAATCAGATGGGAGGCAGTTGGCAAAGTGTCTCTGGTGAATATCTGCAACTTTGGATACAGTCTATTGGGTGGACGTTGCTCAGTTACATCGGCTATCGAAAGTCCATCAGTAAGCTTTCAGCAAAATTATAGAACGAATAATGGCTTAGCTAGGTCGCTAAGCCTTTATCATTGGCCTTAATAAGCAGACCAAAATCTAGCGCTGGAGAAGATTGATTATTTCATCTTCGGGCATTGGTTTATAGAAGTAAAAACCTTGAATCTCTTCGATGTTCCAGTTACACAGTTTACGTACTTGGGATGCATTTTCGACCCCTTCCGCCACCGTTGTTAAACCCAATTCTTGAGCCATATTGGCGATATGTCTAACCAGACTTTTGGCACGATCGTTGGTTTCCAGTTGGTCAATGTAAGACTTATCTAATTTCACAATATCTAACGGATAACTACACAAAGTACTAAACGATGAGTAACCAGTACCGAAATCATCTAAAGCAAATAGAACGCCAAGCGCTTTAATCTCATCCATTAGCGCCACCACTTCACTTTCTGGCCCCATCAACATGCTTTCCGTTAACTCTATGACTAATTGACCCGGACGAATTTGATATTCAGTGATGAGATCAGCTAGAAAAGCAATTAACTGAGAATGATAAAAGTGCGGCGCGCTTAAGTTAACATGGATAGATAAGGGTTTCTTTGCCTGACTTTCCCGAATACCATTAATCTGTTGGATGAACTGGCAAGATTGTCTGAGTACTTGCTCTCCTAACTCAATGATCAGATCGCCCTTTTCTGCCAGTGGTACAAAAACCGCTGGTGAGATAAAACCAAACTCACTATGTTGCCAACGCGCTAGCGCTTCAAAACCATTAATATCACCGCTTTTACTGTCAACGATTGGTTGATAGTGCGCTCTGATAACACCATCACGAATCGCACCGGCAAGATCTCGATTAATCGCCGCAGCAATTTGCGAGCGATCAAACATATCTTGATCAACGCGCGATACAGAGACCGAACTTATATCGGCCTTATTATTCTGCACGGTATAACTGGCGGCCTGAAGTAAGGCATTAAAATCCAGATGACTCATCTCAGGGGGAACAACACTCACTCCACACTTCAAGTCAATCTCGACGCCATTCACTTTTTGCTTTTCCGATAACTCTTCGTGCAGACGCATCGCCCCCCACAAAGCATCTTCAAACTCTACCCGAGTTGCGATCAACGCAATAAATTCATCGGCGCTGATACGGCCAACAGGAAAGCGGGCCAGTTTGTCTTTTAACAACGCCGAGACATATTGAACCGATTCGTCGTATTTTTCATGGCCATACACATCTGCGATAACGTTAAGGTTCGGAATGGAGACATAGATAAAGGTAAGTTCGTGATTTTTTAGCGCGATTACCTGTTCCATGATCGATTTTCTATTCCACAAACCAGACACCGCGTCACGTTCTACTAAACTTTCAATCATCTTAGCTTGTTGTTTTCTCTCTCGTATATCGCTGATTGAAAGCATAACTGCATCTTGGCTCTGATATTTGATTCGACTCACTTCGATATGGCAATCAATTTCAATGTTTTGACTGGTAAGCATTTGTGCTTCAAATTGTGTTTTGCCTTGTGCAAACTGACGGTACATCACGTCGATCTGGCACTCAGGCTGATCAGAATCAGAGCAGAGTACATCGAGTGGCTGATGAATAAGATCATCGTGTTGATATTCAAGTAAAGACAGCGCGGTCTGATTAGTATCGATGATTTCACGCCCTCTCACCAACACCATCGCGATATTTTTACTGTGATAAAGCGCGTCAAACTTACGCTGGGTATCTTGTAAGCGTTCATGAGTTTGCGAGTTATTGGTGGCTAGCGCTTGAACCAAATTGGTTAAATTGTCGAGCTCATCTTTGCTTGGCTGAGTTAAACCGTCCAATTTATAGGATTCAAATAACGCATTAAGATCGCGCTGTAAATCGGAAAAACGAAGAGCGATGCGACGTCTGAAGGTTAAAAAAGTCATCAACGAAATCAATACCGTGACGACGGCAAGTGAGGCCAGCAGGTAATAGAAAATAACGTTACCTTTATTGAAATAAGCACGGCTTATCGTGGTTCGAAGCGTGGCGACCTTCTTCCCTGTCATCCCTACTAAGCTGACCGTCTCAGTCATCGACTGCTGATTTTTTTCGATCAGTCGAGGAGTCACTTGTAGAGCATTAGTCTCTTTACTGTCCAAAGCTGCTGCCTCGTTAAAGGGAACGATCTCATTGTCGGCAATTAAAATAGATCTGAAGTCCCCGGGAAAACGCTGCGTTAAGTTTTGCCCCCATAACAGCCAACCAGATGAGCCAGAGGAACCCTCACTATCACGTACTGGCGTAATACTCAGGTTCCAGATTTGCCCTCCCACGAGCAACAGACCACTATAACTGTCGCGCGCGGCGTCTAGCACCCGGTTCATTGAAACAATATGACGTTGAATAAACTCGTTTTTCGTCATTAAACTGACCAACTGACCTTCTAAATCGTGGCCATCACGCACGATGCTTTCAATGACATTGCCATGTAGGTCACTAAATACCATTAGATCAAGCGTGAGCGCGTCCAATCCGTCTTGAGACAAATTTCGTTCACGAAATGCCTCTGGGTCTCCGCCTTGCAGTAGTTGATGAGTCTCATCCCAATAGGACCAATCATATGAGTGCTCTTCAAGATCATTGGCCATTTTAGTGATCACACTGCGTGCTTGCTCACTCGACTGACGTAACTCACTGTTTTCCAAATCATTAATAGCGACAACAAAAAAGTAGCGAGTAATAAACAAACAGCTCAGGGTGACACTCAACAATCCGACGATGAAGTAAAGCGCCGTTTTGGTTTGGAGAGTAAGGTTCAGAAAGCGGATTCGATTCATTCAATGAATTGCCCAAACAAATATATTAGTGGATACTATAATAGTGTATGGCAATATAACTTGATATCGCTCCAAATTTTAAGTCATAAACCAAACAATCAATTGACCAATCATTGACTAAACAAGGCTATTTACCGCTTAAGGGGTATTTGCCAGCTTTGCCATCGCTGTTTCATTTTCTCAATGGTGTGTTCTTCAACACCGTGAATATTGCCAAAATTGTCGTGACACTCGATCACTTCAAATTTCGCGTTATAACGCTGAGCTAATTTATAGTATGGCGCCATTTCCCATCGACGCACAAAGGTATTGGAAACCACCACATCGTGACCGCGGGCTAGACAGCGCTGGGTGTTGGTTTTACACCAATGATGAGCCTGTGGCAGCTTATTTGGTTGAAAAAGGTAGTCACCGTTATGGTCGACGAAATACATATCAGCCTCAAAGTGATGAGCTGGCAATGTTCTAGCCAAGGTACTTTTGCCCGATCCAGGTAAACCACGTATCAGCGTCAGTTTTAATGTCATAAAGAGATCGTGTGATTGATTTGGGCAACAATATTATTATATCTAGAGGTCAGATTGCTATCGACATCTTCATATGATTGGGTTAAGTTTAGAAGTATAGACGTCCATAACCATGCTTAGGGAGTAAGCTGTGCCGATTAAGATCCCCGATCAATTGCCCGCGTCTGACGTATTGCGTACCGAGAATATATTCGTGATGGCCGAGTCTCGTGCCTCTACTCAGGAAATTCGTCCGCTTAAAGTTTTGATCCTCAATTTGATGCCAAAAAAGATTGAAACGGAAACCCAATTTCTACGTTTGCTATCCAACAGTCCACTTCAAGTTGATATTGAACTGCTGCGGATTGATGATCGCCCAAGTAAAAATACACCGACGGAACATCTCGACAATTTCTACCGCCAATTTGAGATGGTCAAAGGGCGTAATTTCGATGGATTGATCATTACTGGTGCCCCATTAGGATTGGTTCAGTTTGAAGACGTGATTTATTGGGAGCATTTACAAACGATTATGAATTGGGCGAAAGGCCATGTGACCTCGACATTGTATGTCTGTTGGGCTGCGCAAGCTGGGCTAAAGTTGCTCTATAACCTACCCAAACGTACACGTAAAGAAAAGCTATCGGGTGTGTACCAACATAAAGTCCACCAACCTTATCATCCAGTATTACGCGGTTTTGACGATACCTTTTTGGCGCCGCACTCTCGTTATGCTGACTTTTCACCCGAATACCTTGAAGAACATACTGATTTGGATATTCTTGCCACATCAGATATCGCTGGTGTTTATCTTGCCGCAACAAAAGACAAACGCAATGTCTTTGTAACCGGCCATCCGGAATACGATTCACACACTCTGCATCATGAATATGTTCGTGATCTTAGTGAAGGCATGGAGCCTGCGATTCCGGTCAATTACTATCCCAACAACAACCCAGACAACAAGCCCGTTGCAAGCTGGCGTAGTCACGGCCATTTACTGTTTGCCAACTGGCTCAACTATTGTGTTTATCAACAAACGCCATATGACCTCGACCAATTCAGTGAAGCCAATTTCACCATCAATGACTAATTACCATCGTAGGATGAAAGGAGCGCATTGCGTTCCTTTTTATTCGCCAATTCACGGCGCACTTTTTCTGCTCAAAACGACACATTTTGATGTATATCCTGTCTGTACTCAAGGATACTCTCTGCGCCTTCTCGGATTTTGACCACACGATATACTGCGCTTGTGATTTGTTATCTACAGTAAGTCATCGTTTATCATCACTGACTTACTATGCGTATTTTCATCCTACTTTTATTGCAGGTTATTAGCGGTTGCACAACCGTAGCCTCTTCTAATCAAATGACCTTAGGTGGTGACAGTAAACAAAAAGCAGATGCTCGTGTTGCTGTTGGCATGGAGTACCTTCGCCTTGGCCATCTTGATAAAGCGGGACAAAACTTTGAATTAGCTATCGAACATGCACCAGACTATTACCTTAGCCGACTATCACAAGCGCTCTATTATCAGCACGTTGGTTCAACCAGTTCAGCGCAAGCCCTCTACGATCAGTTGATTCAAACCGACCTGACTGAGCCTGCTGTTGTTTCAAGTTACGCCACTTTTCTTTGTCAGCAAAATAAATTTAGTCAAGCTCAGCACTGGTATCGCCAGTCGATACTCAACGCCCATGCACTCCAGCGTGCATCAAACTATCAAAGCGCCGCTTTATGTGCACTTAAAGACAACGATTATCCGCTTGCCGAAACGTATTTGAACCAAGCGCTTGAGCATCAACCCGAACGCAAAGAGTTATGGTTCTACCTAATAGAAATGTATTTAAATACCAACCAAACCGAGAAAGCAAAGAATAGACTGGCTAACTTTGAGCAAAGATTTGGCTCTAACGCAGCAACAAAGAACTTACGGTTAAAGATAAACCAATAAGCACGCTGCAATCATGAGTGTATTGGCTCAATCTAGCGACGTTTGGAGCGAGGGGTTTGGCGACGACGTCGCACACGCGAAGCGCGCTGAATTTTTTTATACTCACGGTAAAGAATATAAATAAAGCCAACTAGCCCCATGATTAGCAGTACCGCAAATAGCGACAAAAAGCTATCGCAGAGCCAAACGGGTTCGCAGGGCATATAAATTTCAATTTCCATCCCCTGCTCCTTGTCAATTTAATTACGGCTGTCGCGCCAACCATTGAGTCCGTTGCGTGTGATTGTGAAAACTCCAAACTATAAAGCGGCTAATTTTTTGCCCTTGGCTCATTTCTACAACATGGATCTCTTTCGCTCCGGCCTTCTCAAGGTTTTTTCGCATCCAACGCACGTTGTCTTTTTTCGAGATCAAGCTACTGAACCACAAGACTTGACTGGCAAAGTCTCGACTTTCAAACGCCATATTTTTGATAAACGCAGCTTCACCGCCAGGGCACCACAACTCGGCTTTCTGCCCACCAAAGTTAAGTATAGATGATGCTTGATTGGCCGCTTTTGGCAAGCTCTGGCCTCGCTTGGCTTTGTTGGCGGTCAGATTATTCACTTTGCGCAGACTGCCTTGCTGCGCGTCTTGCAGAGACTTATGAAATGGTGGATTGCACGTCGTTAAGTGGTAGTACTCACCCGGACGAATAATTCCTTTGAAAAAATGCGCCGAACTGGTTTGTAATCTCGCTTCAATCTTGCCATCGAGTACGGCGTTTTGCTTAGCAATCCAATTGGCGTTTTTTACTGACACCGGGTCGACATCACTGCCCACACAGTGCCAATCGTACGCGGTAACACCCACAATAGGATAAATACAATTAGCCCCAACGCCGACATCTAGGGCGTACAATTTGGTCTGATTGAGCTTGGGTAAATCTTTGGTCACTAGGTCATGCAAACGGTGGATGTAATCAGCGCGCCCCGGAATCGGTGGACACAAAAACCCTTGAGGAATATCCCAATTCGTCACTTGATAATGATAAGCCAGCAGTGCCTTGTTGAGCAGCTTTACAGCCACCGGATCAGAGAACGAAATGCTCATCTCCCCTTTCGGGTTGCGAATGACATATTGTTTAAGTTCAGGCAGCGCCGCGATAAGTTTAGGAAAATCATATCGGCCTTGATGAACGTTGTGTTTGTGCAGCCCTGATTTAACTTTATCAACAACCATTTTAGGGACTGACACTTTGGCGTCATGACGGTTGTTTTCAATAGCTAGCTGTTTTTTGGTGCGCGTATTCATAGTCACTTCTGTTTGACAGTTTCAAGGTAAATCATAAACAGTCGGGCATCGAGCTCAAGTTGGTGATAATCCGGCTGCATATGGCAACAGAGTTGATAAAAAGCCTTATTGTGCGCTTTCTCTTTAAGATGGGCTAACTCATGAACCACTAACATTCTCAGCAGTGGCTCAGGCGCTTGCTTAAAAATACTGGCAATACGGATCTCGTTTTTGGTTTTTATCTTACCGCCATGAACCTTGGCTACATAAGTGTGCAACCCTAGCGCATGGTTAATGAGATGAATCTTATTGTCGTACACCACTTTACTCAGTGGCGCAGTCTTCTTCATGTAACGGTTTTTAATTGCTATCGCGTAGTCAAACAGCGCTTTCTCACTTTTAATGTTGTGATGTTGCGGGTAACGCTGTTCGAACCATTGGACCAAATTACCTGATTCGACCAGTTGCGTGACTGGTTCAATAATATGTTGAGGGTAACCTTGAATGTATCTTAGGCTCGGATTCATCGCTATATGTGCCAGTCATCTCAAATAAAGGGGCGTAAGTTTACCCCATTCCGACTTGCCATTCACCGCCTTTTCATTAAACTCTGCGACTAATAATCGCCAAGGAAATTCTCATGAAACGACTTGTCTTGTACGTCAAAGATAAATGCCCACACTGTAAAGATGCACAGCGCTACTTAGATTCAAAGGGTTATAAGTACCGTTTAACTAATGCAAAAATGCAGCGTGGACGCAAAGAGTTGGATGCCATTGGTGCACGTTCTTTACCCGTACTTAAGATTGGAGACCGCTATCTGATTGGCTGGAACCCTAGCAACTTCGAGAAAATGTATCACTCCAACTAAGCCTATCAGCCCAATGCGCCTCGTTCCGAATTGGGCTGTTGACCTGATTGTGACCAAGTGAGCGAAAATACTTCGTCAAGTTTAGCTGAGCTTATTGGCTTGGTGATCACTTCGCTGCAACCCACTGCCATCATATTTTGTCGAGTCTCTTCAAAGGCATCTGCGGTACATCCGATAATAATAGGCTGAGACGCAAGAGTGAGTTTGGCAATCGCTTTTGTGGCTTGAATTCCATCCATAATTGGCATGTGATTGTCCATTAGCACAAAGTCATAAGTGTGTTTTTGTATCTGTTCTAGTGCTTGTAAGCCATTTTCTGCCACGTCATACTCGAAGCCTTTCTTCGTTAAGAATCGGCCAAGTACAATCGCATTGACGCGTGTATCTTCAACGATCAACACTGACATTCCCGTGCCATCAAACGTTTGCTGGATAAGATTGGGCGTTTCAGCTGTACTGTCTGAAATAGAGACAGGAATGCTAACGACAAAAGTGCTGCCTAATGTCAGCATGCTATCGACTTTCACCTCACCTTGCATCGCTTTGACTAACTCAGAAATGATCGCCAAACCGAGCCCCGTGCCACCAAAGCGACGGGTGGTATCCGTCTCGGCTTGGCTGAAAGGGTCAAAAATCAGTGATTGTTTCTCTTGGCTAATCCCGATACCAGTATCTTGCACTGTCATCTCTAACCACACTCCATCGGCTTTCTTCTTGACCCGTAGATTGAGCGTAATTCCACCTTTGATGGTGAACTTCCATGCATTATTAAGTAGATTTTGCAAGATTTGCATAACGCGCGTCTCATCGGCCAACAAACGAGTGTGGCTTTCAAAATCGCATTGGCAATCAAAGCTCAGCCCCTTCTCGGCGCACAAGGGCTTATACATTTGAGTCAGTTTGGTGGCAATCGCTTGCAGCGAAAAATGGCTTTGTTCAAGCTTGAGCTTTCCCGACTCTATTTTAGAAAAGTCGAGAATATCATTGAGTACCGTTAGCATATGCCGACCGGAGCTAAGGAAGGTTTCCACATATTCTTGTTGCTCATCATCAATAGCGGTATGTTGCAGCAACTCTCCAACGCCTAAAATACCGTTCATCGGTGTACGCAATTCGTGGCTCATTGCCGCAAGAAATTTTGACTTCGCGATATTCGCTGCATTTGCCTCGATGGCTTTTTGCTCCAATGATTCTTGTAATTCAATACGTTGACTAATATCACGTTCAACCGCCATAAAACCTTCCAGCTCTCCTTCTTTGTCATAAAGCGGCGTTAAGGCAAGCTCTATCCAATAAATTTCGCCCGACTTCTTATAGTTCATCAGCTCAAAGAATCCATACTGGCGTTGATCAATCGCACGACGAATTTGTTTGGTGACCTCTTTGTCGGTTCGTTCACCTTGGAGAAAATCGCTGGGTTTACGCCCGATGGCCTCACTTTCTTTAAAACCAGTCAATTGTTCGAACGCGCGATTGACCCACACAATGTTAACTTCAAGATCAGTAAATACCACGGCATCGCGCATATACTTCACGACTCGCGCTAGACGTGCCGATTCGGCTTCTTTACGTTTGAGCTCGGCCGACTGCATTATCAGTTGTTGCTCAGAGTGATAAAGGGCCTGAAATGGCGAGACCAACACTTTGCGGCCAAAGACAAACAGCACGACTAAGGCAAATAACGTAGACAACACCATGCCGAAGAAAAGACTTTCGATAAAGTCACGTTTGGTATCTGCAACTAAGACCGGAGAATATGAATAGAGCAAGGTAAAGTCGTTACCTTCAATTGGGAACTGCTCAACTGGCCACGAATGAGGTGACGTCATGGCCCATGAAAAACGCGACTGCTGCAAGCCAAACCAATACGATGAGTCACTACCGAACCCCTGAAAAAAATCACTTCTATCAAGAGGAGTGATATAGGCCGCAATCCCTTCTGATAACCCATTATATTTGACCGGTAAGGTAACAATAAGGTAATCACTTTGCTGTTGATTAAACATCGAGCATGACACGCTTTCGAGCAAGCGTTCACTCTCTGCGCCACTAACGATAAATTGAGTGACTCTTTGTGGCAGCGCGACTTCGGAGTAGACTTTTTCACCTGCAAAATCATACACATTAACGAAAGATTGAGCCCCTACAGGCTTAAAACGTGCTAGCTGATCATAAAAAGCCAGCGAATTATCAACACCTTCTAAGACAGCACCTAGTAACAACGGATGTTCAACAATATTGGCTAAACGTTCTTTACGCGCATCAAAGTACTCTTTGACATAACGTTCAACCGTTGTGAGCTTACTCTTTAAACTTTCATTAATGACCAACTCAGCGGTTTGTTGAGCCTGATGCTGAACAAATAGAAGACTGGTCGCTAAAAACACCCCCGCACCAACAACGATGAATAGAGTAAATAAATGCATGGCGTTTTTTCTATCAAATTTGATCATCGTGCAGCCTTATTGTACATCCGCCAAATTAGACATCAGTTTTACCGCATTGTTTTCATCGTAGGAGGCCATGCAATAGTCGGCGGTATTTAGTGCTTCATGAGCATCATAATTATCACGACTGAATAATGAGAATGGCTGACGATACTGCTTGATTAACCCTTGTACTGGCGTATCGATGTTTTCCAACGCCTGCTTTAGTGAGCGTCGGTTAACTGCCATATCATCCGTTAACTCAACCTGTTGCGCTGCTTGGATGAATATTTTGGTTAAATCATAACCATGAACAAACCCCGCTGGGGCATCAATATTGGGCTCAGCGAACTGTTCTGCAAACAGGCTACTCGCATGAGCAAAGACTTGACGACGGAAATCATTCATTTCAGAGCTGTAAAAATTAAAACACGATTGAACAAATCTAAGCCGTGCTTTTTCTCTGATTGGGTAAGGCACATTGGTCGCAAATTGTCCGCCCGTGATCCCCCAATGACTATAAATAGGTAAAGTGGCACCGAGTTCTGATACCGCTTCAATAATTACTTTTCCTTCACGAGCATTCGAAACCAGCAATATGCATTCTGCGCCTTCAAGTTGGGCCTCACGAACAATAATCCGCGCGTCTGAAGTCTGAATCCCCCAGTCAAACCACGACGTTTTGACCACAGAGTCTATCTCGGGCAGTAAAGCCGTCATGATCGCTTTGTAATTCGATTTTCCCCATCCGGTATTTTCAAGCACTAGATGGGGTTGTTGGCATTGCTGGTCTAACGCAAAATCAACCAACAGCTTACCGACTTTTGAGTCATCTACAGAGAGGCGAAAAACAAAGTTGTTTTCACCATCAGGGTAGCGCGTGATTGGCGTGCCGGCCGCCCAAGGTACTAACGTTAAGATCTCTGATTGGTTGATATAGTCGCGATACTTAATTAAAGGTGGAGAGTGTATGCCAGCAACAAAAGCGATTGCGTTAGGGTCATCGAGAAAGCGCTGCATATTTTTTTTACTGCGCTTGACGTTGCCTCGATGGTCGGTAGTAACAAATTCGACCGCAATACCGTTAAGCTTGTTGTCTACTTCAGAGAAGGCGACCTTGACACCTTGCTCGATAGCCCGAGCCGATGCAAAATGTCCAGTACGATCCGCATCGAGATAAATTTTTAACACCTCAGGGGTCGCCATCGCACTGTGACCAAACGACATCAGCAACAACACAAGCGCGTATCGAATCATGTTTATACCTAACCTTTGAATAATAGCTATATCATTAGCTTAGGAGAGTAAGGGCGAATTTCCAGTTTACTCGCGATTGGTTGCATTTCGTCAAACAAGACGCCAGTGCTGTTTTCACTTTACTCAACCTCACTCACCACCTTAGGGATGTAACACTGATGCTGCTCGGAATAGACAAACTGCAATGCATTTTTGATCGCTGTTATCTTGTCGTTATCATAGTGGGAGACATAAAGCAGTTGAGATAGATTCTCACGTGCCACCAGCTCTAAGGTATTTTTTACCAATCGGCGACCAAGATAATCAAGCCCTTGATATGGCTCATCCACAATCAACAATGCAGGTTGTTTAACAATAGCTCGAGCAATCAGTAATAGCCTTTGCTGGCCATATTCTAAGCTTTTAAAAGGCCTCTTGGCGTAATCAGACATGTGCAAAATCGCTAACCACTCCTGCGCTATCTGAATCTGTTTTTTACTCGGTTGTTGATACAAACCAATTGAGTCATAAAAACCTGATAAGATCACCTCTATGGCACGACAACTGACCCGATATTGTAAATGGAGCGCCGAAGAGACCATGCCAATGTGCTTTTTGATCTCCCAAATCGACTCACCTGAGCCGCGCTTGTTACCAAAGATATCAATGTCGTTGGAGTAACACTGCGGATGGTCACCAAAGATCATGCCAAGTAAGGTACTTTTCCCGCAACCGTTCGGTCCTTTCACCTGCCAGTGTTGACCGTTATCGATACGCCAATTTAGGCCAGTAAAAACGGTTTTATCACTATAGACAACCTGACCTTGACGTATTTCGAACAGCGGATCAGCAAAGTGCTGCGCATGTTGATAACGCTGAATAAGCGCCAGCATTTGTTCACTTTGTTGTTGCGACTGCGCCTTAATTTGAGAAATGATCGGATGAGATTGCCAACTTTGCTTATCCATGATGCTTTCAAGTTTGCCATGATTAAACAGCGCAATTTTCTCAATCCAGTCGGGAAAGTCCTCTTCGCGGTTAAAGGTGACAATCATTTGCGTGGTTTTCGCCAGTGCAGTCAGGTAGCGAGCAAGTGCAGCGCGGTGCTCAACATCAAGACCGCTAAAAGGGTTATCTAAAACAATCAATTCTGGTTGAGTGGCCAGTGCACGTGCGAGCATCACTCTGCGTGTTTCACCTGTCGATAGCACCCGAAAACCACTGTCAGCCAGATGGGTTAAGTCAAGATCGATGATTAACTGCTCGGTCAATGCCGATGAGTCACATTGGGCCAGAATCAATTGATAAACCGACGTTCCAGTATCAATTTTGTCGATAAAGTCAGTATCGTCATGAGCAATTTCATCATCGAGCAAGCGCTGCTGTTCGACGAGTGAGACTTGAGCAACCTTGTTTGTCGCCAAGGTTAACTGCGGGCTCGACTCGTTGATCTCACCACAAAGCAGTGAGCCCAATAGCGATCCAATATCACCTTCGGTGCTAAAAACTGCCCACGACTCCCCTTTGGCAATATCCCATTGTTCGATGTTAAGCTGATTGGCGCTCAACTCAATGTTCAGTTGTTGAATACTGATTTGCATAGCTAGATTTGCCTACCTTGTCGTCATTAATGGTCGATTAATCAAGTTACTGCAAAGCGAGGCTCGGTGCGATCAACAAATAACAAACTGTGAACTTTAACGTGACAACGCTCTCTTAGGCATACTGCTTAACAAAATCAATAAACGTCTTATCTGCAATCGATAAATATCCATCCCGTCGCCATGCTAAAGCCAAGTCAATTTTTACCGCGGGCGAAAAAGGAATGCCAACGACGTCTTTCTCATGCTGAGTCACTAACTCTAGTAGCGCGGTAATCGCGAATTCATGCTTAACAATACTCAAAATCATCGGCAATAAGTTGGTTTCGAAAGAGAACTGCATCTCTTTGCCGCATAACTTGGCCTGATTCTCGATAAAATTGCGATGGAAATAGCCGGGTTTGAACATCACTAACTCGTGGTCGAAGAAGTCATCAAACGTCACCGTGTCTTGTTGGCAAAACGGGTGCTCTTTGGCGACAACCGCCACCATCTCCGCTTGGAATAAATGATCGGTTTCTAGATCCACAGGTACATTTTCATCATCGATCACCCCAATATCGAGCTCACCATTAAGTAACATTTGGCGAATATCTCGCGTCCCGGCATCGACTAATGTTAAGCGTAAGTTGGGATAACGGCTTTTAAACGCCATTAATACCTCTGGAAAAAAATAAGAACCCATCATGCTTGGAGCGCCCAGTCTCACTTCTCCTTTTTCCAGCCCTTTCAACTCATCAATCGCCAACTGGGCGTCTTCAAGCTGCTGCACCACTCGTTTAGCATGTTCAAACAGCACCAGCCCTTCACGGGTCAGTGACACTTTGCGATCTTCACGTCGAAATAGCGCAACACCCAAGTTTTGCTCCAACTTCTTAATTGAAATGCTTAAAGCCGGTTGGGCGATATGCAACGCTTTCGCCGCTTGAGTAAAATGTTGTAACTCAGCAACAGCAACGAAATGGCGTAATTGTTTTGAATCCATTATCTTAATAACAAATATATATCGGTATGATATTTTTAATATATTTTATATATCATCATAAAATTGATAATTTGCTCACATAACCTACAAACCGTGCAGTTTTATGATTGAACTCGCTAGCCCTCAATATCGACGCGTGACTTACAGCCTAGCGCTAGGATCGTTTATTGTTTTCTGTAATCTCTATCTTTTTCAACCGATGTTGCCCTACATGGCGGTCCATTTTTCGGTTTCAGAAACTCAAGTAAACTGGATTTTTGCGGCAAGTACGCTGGCTTTATCGGTTTGTTTAGTGCCTTGGGCGGTCGCCTCTGAATCCATTGGACGACGCCGCGTCATGCTGTTGGGTTTAATCGCTATGCCGCTGATAGGGTTGGCAATGCTGGTAAGTGACTCACTGGTAGCAATGGTCATGCTGCGTGCGCTTATGGGAGTCGCTCTTGCCGCATTTGCCTCCGTTGCCGTCGCTTACATGGTCGAAGAGCTGTCAGAAAAAGCCTTTAGCCAAGCGATCGGTGGTTACATTGCCGCCAACTCACTTGGCGGGATCACCGGGCGAATTGTTGGTGGCTCACTGACTGATGCTTTGGGCTGGCAACAAGCCGTCATCAGCATGGCGATATTCTCTTTTGTCGCCACGTTGGTGGTGATGGTTAGCCTGCCCAAGCAAAAAAACTTTACCCCGCAACGAGGGATGCTGCGCTACCACAACCGCGCATTAGTCAAACATCTACAAAACCGTACTATCTGGCTGGCGATGCTGTTAGGCGGGGTCAACTTTGCGCTATTTGTTAACCTTTATTCGGTGATGGGATTTCGCTTGGTCGCGGATCCGCACAACCTTCCTATTGGTTTAGCCTCGCTGATTTTCTTGTGCTATTTAGCCGGTACGCTCAGTTCGAAACTCACCTCAGTGTGGCGTAAAAGTCATAACAGCGTATCAGGCATGGCCACTGGTAGCGTGATAAGTTTGCTCGGTATGGTTATCGCTTATATCGATTCACTCGCGTTTATGATGTTAGGCTTGTTGCTGATTAGTTTTGGCGCTTTCTTCACTCATACCCTCGCTTACGCATGGGTAAGTCAGAAGGCAACCCACGCCAAAGCCACCGCAACTGCGCTCTATCTGGTTCACTATTATATCGGCGGCAGTATCGGAGGGTTTTTCCTGCTTTACTGCTGGCAACACGGAGGATGGGGCTACGTGATACTTGGCGGCAGCGCTCTATACGCGATGATATTCATCTTGTGCCGCTTGCTAAAAAATTGCGAAAATCGCTCTTTGCTAACACCGCAACAACCAGATTCTGCTATTCTTGCGCCAAATACTAATTGGGAAGCAAAATGACAGACCCACGCTCAATTCAAGATGAT
The DNA here is from genome assembly GCF_000711795.1 of Vibrio pacinii DSM 19139. GTDB lineage: Bacteria > Pseudomonadota > Gammaproteobacteria > Enterobacterales > Vibrionaceae > Vibrio > Vibrio pacinii. The sequence continues at coordinate 43,612 of NZ_JONH01000011.1, forward strand.
CATCAGCACGTTGAAGCGGCTGTATCTCAGTGGCTAAACGACGTCGTGATCGGACTCAACCTGTGCCCTTTTGCGGCCAAACCGCAACGAAACAAGCAGATTAAAATTTTTGTCAGTGAGGCCTGCGACGAGGAGACGTTACTCAACGATATCTTGACTCAGCTATTAGAGCTTGAATCGAGCTCAGCGCAGCAATTAGAAACCACTTTAGTTGCTGTACCGAATATGCTCAGTGACTTCTATGACTACAATCTGTTTATTGACTGGATTGAGGCATTAATCCGCCAACAAGAGTGGGACGGTATTTTCCAACTTGCGACTTTTCACCCTGATTATTGCTTTGGCGGCGCCCAGCCCGAAGACGATGAAAATCTAACCAATCGCTCACCTTACCCGGTGTTTCATTTGATTCGCGAAGAGAGTATGGAGCGAGTCCTCAAGCACTACCCAAACCCTGAGGCGATTCCTGACACCAATATCGCAAGAGTCGAATCACTGACTGCACAAGAGCGCCGCAAGCTGTTTCCGTATCTATTTAGTTAATATTCTCATCGGCCAATAGCGAGAGCAGTGATGCTTTGGTAATATTGGCCCACTCTATTTTGTTACCCAGGTTAATTGGATATGCACCTTTCAAAACTGACCACCAATATTTTTAATCATCTTTATCGCGACATTACTGAATTCCGGAGTACGTTTGATCTCCCTGTCGCGTCACCTGAAAGCTTGGATGACAAAGCAGACACTCTGCACACCTCTCTTGCGATTGAAGAACTTACCGAACTGGCCGAAGCTGACTGTAAATCAGAGCAAGCGGATGCTATCGTCGATAGCGTGTATGTGTTGATGGGCCGTCTGGTTCACCTCGGTAACGACAAAATCGAAGACAACGAGGCGATCAACTACTTAATCGATCTGTTACTCAACGTTGCAGCCAATCGTGAGATTGATTTTATTTCGTGTTGGGATGAAGTACATTCGAGCAATATGAGTAAAGTATGCCGTAACGAGCAAGAGTATGCCGATACCGAAGCACATTATGCCCAGCAAGGTATTAAGTTGATGGCAGTACAAAAAGGCGATTACATCATTGCTAAATGTGCTGAGGATTTTGTCTCTGAAGGCAAAACCATTCGTCAGGGCAAAGTGTTAAAATCGGTTTACTACCGCCCGGCAGACCTTGCGCCACTAACAAAATAAGTAAATCTTAGATAAAAAGACGCCACCTTTGGTTACCCTCAGGTGGCGTAAGCTGCCATAGTCAAAACATAAACATGACTTCATCAATCTTTCACTGACTGCCCACCTAAATTAGCAGCAGCTAAGACCAAATCCGCCTAACAAGAACGAGAATGTATCCCTTATACTATTGCCAATTACGTGCCAGTTTTTAAAATAATTTAAATCGTTGATTTTAAAGTAACTTTATCTTTTTCCCTTCACTACCTGCCGCTATACGTGATCGATAAAAGTGCAGCGCGCACCAATATAATCCCTATCATGTAATCCTTACAGAGATGCTAAGTAACGGCTTAGCAGCAAGATCTAATCAAACAACAGTACTTCAACACCATCAAAGCTCGCTTTGGTGACTTGAGTATTGAATACGTCAGAAAGTTGCACGGGGTCGAGCACGTGATCGACATCGCCAAACTGCTGTAAGACACCTTTATCAAGCAGCAGCGCCTGATCAGCATGTTTCAGTGTTCGGTTCAGATCATGATTCGACATGATGACGGTGATCCCCATCTTGGCCACACGTTGAATCAATTTATACAATAAGCTCTCTTGGCCAATATCAAGCGGCGCTGCGGGTTCATCTAGAATCAACACGTTAGCATCGGGGTTTAATGTCGGCCATACCTGCAAACAGATGGCACAAAGGCGAACGCGCTGCCACTCTCCTCCAGAAAGGCGGTGAATAGAGCGATGTAATTTGTCATCGATGTCTAATAACTGTGCTAATTCATTCACCACTGACTCAAGCTGTTGTGGGTGAACATCAAGCCATGAAGGCAGCGACAATGAAAGGTAGTGAACCACATCTAGATTGAACGCTGGTCGATCATTTTGACTTAAGAACGCGCGCGAATGGGCCAGCGACTCGATAGAGCTAGAAGCAACATCCACATCACCGAGACGCACTTGCCCGTCAAAATCGAGCAAACCTGCAAGTGCTGACAACAAGGTACTTTTCCCACTGCCGTTAGGGCCGATAACGTGCACAACTTCGCCTCGTTTAACCTTGAACGAGAGGGGTAGCAGTCGCGAGCCAACGCACAAACTATTAACGTCAATCATGATTACTCACCAACATCCAAATGAAGATTGGCGCACCAATCGACGTGGTCACAACACCTAGCGGCAACTCAGCGGAATTTAACGCCGTACGCGCCACTAAATCAGCAAACACCACTAAGCTTGCGCCAGCCAAAGCCGACATCGGCAGTAAATAACGATTCTCACTGCCAAACGCGAGTCGTAAAAGATGGGGCACCACTAATCCAACAAAACCAATCACACCGCCAAGCGCCACCGCGCCACCCACTAGCACAGAAACCGCTAAAATGAGTTTCCAACGCACTTTATCAATGTCGATACCTAATTGCTTGGCATGCACTTCACCCATCATTAACCTGTCAAGCAGCGCACCGCGGCAACAGATCCAAACCAACACAGGCAACAGAACTAACGTCAATAAATGGTGATACCAACTGGCGGAGCCGATGCTGCCCATCAACCAATACATCAATTGGCGTAAGCTTAAATCATCACTAAAGTAAAATGCCCACGTGACAACCGCTCCAGACAAAATACCGAGTGCCACTCCAACCAATAACAGCTTTGTCGTTGTTAAGCGCATGTTTTGCGCGATAGAGACCAACAAAAGAGTAAAGATCAAAGATCCTATGACTGCGGCGAGCATAAAACCTAGCGGCGTGGCCAACAGGGGGAAAAAGAACAGCACGATCACCATCATCACACTAGCGCCGCCGGAAATACCGATCACGCCCGGCTCGGCTAATACGTTCCCCAGTAGTACTTGCAGCACCGCGCCAGAGACCGCAAGCGAAGCGCCAACCGCAATCGCCGCAAGCAAACGAGGAAGCCGTAATTGCAGTACAAGTTGTTCTTGCAGTGTGGTTAACGGCTGAAAAGGATGAATGAACAATTCACCCACCATGAGGTAGACCGTGCTTGTTAGTAGCAGCAATAGACTAAATAGCAATGCGACACGGGTCCAACGACGACGGCGACGGTTAAGTAACTGAGTAAATTCCATTGAAAATGGTCGGGCTTAGGGTAAACGAATAGTGGCTTAACGATACCGTTAAGCCACTAAAATAGAAAGTGATTCGATAACAATAACGTCATCAGTCGTAAACGACTTGACCCTCTTCGTAACGAGTCTTGACTGGGCAAACCATTAATGCGGCTCGCTGACCTATCTCGACTCGACGATTCGGAAAGACAATCGCCTCGCCTTCATTCTTGGCCATCAACGGTTTATCACCATCATGACCGAACACTTCACCGTGCTTGAACGCGGTAAAATTCTCGACGTTATCGTCAAATAAGAAGTCGAAATCGTCATGAATACGCACAATAGTACGACTGACTCGATACATGGTCGGCTGGCGTGGCAAGTGTTCTGGTTTACTTTCAGCAATTAAGTCACGTAAAGCCAAATCAAAGGCAACCAATTTTTCAAGCTCATTCTCGCCGATCTTTGCGACCCGCCCCAGTTCGATAGTCAACGCTTGGGCGGCGAAATTTTCTGCGCTAAACCAGCTAAACGTACTCGAAGGGGCATTAGAGAACATCACCGCTTCAAGATGGGCGCTCGCGACGAATTCCATCAACGCTTGGCTGCGAACAGGATGTCTGACCCTAGGACTAACCACAAACGAATAGTGCTTAGATAAGCGAATCGCGCAATGCAAATCAAGATGCCAGCGCTGCTCTACCGGTGTTCCTTGATAGAAATCCCTAACCACCTGTTTAAGGTTGTTAGCAATGTTAAGCTCTTTCGAAGGTGGGTACGCTTTGTCGTCAAACAAACGATTCAGATTGGTTTCGATAAATCGCGTGTGCGCATTAGTTGCTTCTGGGTGAGCATTAATAAATAGCAGTCGATGCTTTAACGGTTGAAAGCCTGACTGAATGTCGTGAATGATCTTATCGACAATTTCCATCGGTGCGGTTTCATCGCCATGAATACCACACGAAATAATGATGTGCTTGCTATCTGGTGATAGTTGCTTTGGAATAACCTCAAGCACGCCACGTTGATGTGATTTAAAGACAGAACCACCTGCAACCACAATTTGGCCTGTCGGCACTGCTTGTTGTAGGTCTAAGCTGTCAAAAAGAAAAGATTGGCGAAACAGGGTTTTCGTCATGCGCTACTCCTTTATTGCACAGCGGGTATGTTAATGAATTGTTCAGACAAATTATGTAGATGGGATCGCACTTATCGACACGAACCGTGTGCTTCATTGTAATTTATCACGTTGTCAAAAAATGACGATGACTTCGAAGTCTCTCACTGCGCAAATAAGCCGAGCTTTTGCTCGGCCAACTGATAATACCATGATTTAATGTTAGTTATTCTTGATCTAGCAACAATTCGAACTGATCAATTTTCGCTTTCACGTGTTGAATGCTCTGCTGCCAGAAATCAGGTAAGGTTAAATCCATACCAAGATGCTTTTGCACGACATCTTCCGCCATCATTGTACCGGTATCTCTTAGCAAGCTGACATAATCTGGGTAAAACTGCTCACCCTTACTCTCTCGCTGTGCATAGACACCAATACTAAACAGATAACCAAATAGGTATGGGTAGTTGTAAAAGCTCACTTCAGAGATAGAAAAATGCAGTTTGCTTGCCCAAAAATAGGGATCAGGCTCTGTCATCGAGTCGCCATACCACTCTTGCCAAGTTTCACTCATTAATTGACACAGCTCGGCAGGAGTGAGTTCTCCGTCACGGCGCAGGTGATAGAAACGCTGCTCAAACTCAAAGCGAACTGGAATATTGATCATCAACGCGTAGCAGCTTGATAGCTCTTCCCACAGCATTTCAAGCTTTTCCGTGCGGCTTTCAACTTGCTCAAGCAGATAATCACGCACAACGTTTTCAGCAAAAATGGACGCCGTTTCCGCCAAAGTCATCGGATAACGGGTTTGACACAGCGGCATATCGCGCATGATCCAGTTATGGAAAGCGTGCCCTAACTCGTGTGCCAGAGTCAGTAAATCAGAACGGCTACCACCCCAAGTCATGAATACTAAGGGGGTTCTTGTCGCAGCGAATTTAGTGCAATAAGCTCCCAGGCGTCGATGCTCACTTGGTTGAGCATCTATCCAACCGTTTTCAACCATCAAGTCGACAAAATCGGCCATTTCAGGATGGACTTGAGCAAATGCCGCGCGAATGATCTCAATCGCTTCGTCAAAATCATAAAGCTTGGGTTCGGCTTCGGTTAAGCTCGGCATACCTGCCAAATAGTTCCATGGACGCATTTTATCTAGACCATGCACTCGCGCCATGAGATGGCCAGCTTTTTGACCAATGACACGATTAGATTTAGCCACCAATATCATGGTTTCGAGAGTGGCACTCTCAATACGGCTTTGATGCAAACTCGGATCAAGAAAATGGACATCGTTTAGCTTTGAGCGCTTTTGGCACTCAGTTAAACGCCAACCCGCTAGCGCATTTAAAATCGCGGCAAAGGACTCTTGATGAGTTTGCATCGCCTGTTGAATGCCTCGCCAAGCTAGCTCTTGTTTTGAAAAATCACTGCCATAAAGAAGGCTTGCAGCTTGCGACAAACCGATCTTGGTTTCCTGCTCGCCCTCATTAAACACGACTTGCATTGAACCTGTGATGTTGTCGTACAGACGCCCCCACGCATCTCGCCCGTCGACCTGCATCGCGGTCAGAAGTTGTTCTTCAGCTACCGACAACTTAGTTGTTGCCTGTTTTCTTGTACATTCAATTTGAAACGCCTGACCTGCAACATCAGCGCTGGGGTGATCTAAAACATCTGCAATGAAGCTCTCTGGGGCAACTGTTAAGGTATTCTCATAGGGTGCAAACGCTTGTGACAGCTCAGAATGGAGTTTAGCAACACGCCCAATCAGCCCTTTGGCCTGGCTGTTGATGGCATCAACCGAGGCATAACATTGTGCAAAGGTATTGATAGTGGCCAACAACTGCCCTGCCGCTTCGCTGGTTTGTATCGCATTCTGGGTCACTGATGGTGTATCACGATTGTCAACATGTACGCCTAAAGCTTGAATACATTGTTTGATAAGATCGATATCTTGCTCGATTCTTGGATCGTTGAGATCTTGATACGCGATCGATAAGTTCCAACTTGGTGCGGTCATGATACTTCCTTTACTGTCCCGTCAACGGTGCGCCGATAGAGCATACGCGTGTGTGTAGCTGTTCGGCCCGAGTAATTTGAATATGTGTCAGTGTCTGGTGGCCAATTGATAGCGCAGAATAGAGCGTAGGATTACGCCAATCTAACTGTAATACGTTCGCTATTATCATTCTGATCGTGCCACCATGACAAATAATCAGCGTGTCTTGTTGCGCAGCTTCGCAAAACTCCTGCCATTGCAAGCTCACTCTATGGTGAAACTCTTGCAAGCTTTCCGCTCCCGGTAAAGGGTTATTGGCAGGATCTTGCCAAAACGCCTCTAGTAATGGCCAAGCATGCTCTGCCTGCTCAAATGGCACACCATCAAGATCGCCAAATGAGATTTCGCGCCACTGTGAATTGATCTGATAACTTAGCCCAGTTTGATTGCTAACAAGCCGTTTAGCCAAATCTTGGCAGCGTTTTAAAGGCGATGTTTGTAGCGCACTAAAAGAACGAGATTGTGCCAACAGGTTTTGACAAATCGCCGCTTGAATCTCATCATCAACGCCAATATCGGTATGACCATACAACGCAGGTAATCCAGCCGTTTTACCATGACGCAACAGATAGACGTTAATGGTTGTTACTTGCTTCATCAATCACACTCACTGTTTTAAAACCAATGACAGCCCGGCGGCGACCAAGGTCACTTTGTCGGCAATGTTAGCAATGGCTTGATTCATCCACCCGGCGTGATCAACGAACAGTCTTGATATTTCACCGAGTGGCACAACGCCTAGGCCAACTTCATTCGAGACCAAAACAATATCTGCGCGAGTCGCACTCAACGCTTCAACCAAACCGGCAACATTACGTTCTATATCGGGTGCGCTTAATGTTTGGCCTTGATTGTAAATGACGTTGTTGAGCCATAATGTCAGACAATCAACTAGAACGACTTGGTCGGATTGAAATTGAGCAACAAGCGTGGCCAGATCCACTGGGCATTCATGTTCGACCCAACCTTGCCCACGAGATTGTTGATGCTGTTCAATCCGCTGTTGCATCTCTTGATCAAAAGCGATGGCGGTCGCGACATAATGTTTAGTACGATTTTGGCTCAGTGCTATCACCTTAGATTCCGCAAGGCTCGATTTACCCGAGCGAGCACCACCTAAAATTAACTCGATACTCATAGCGTCCTCATCTGAAATGCAATCAGAGTTAGGTAGATCAAAAGTTCAGTAACTTGCTGCGCAGCGCCTAAACAATCACCGGTAAAACCGCCGATACGTTTAATCAACCACGCTTTAAATAGCCATCGAAAGGCGGCCATTACTAGAACCAACGCTACAATATGCTCAAGAGGTAAAAACAGACACGGCGCTATTCCAGTCAATAGCAAGAATATGACTTCACGGCGAGATTGGCGCTCAGCTAAAGGCTTACTTTTACTGGCATCGGTGTCGCTGACATAAGGCATATCAAAAATAAGCGAAGCTGCAATCGCGCGGCTTAGCGTATAACCGCAAATCACGATCAACGCAAAGTCATCAAGGCGAACCAGTTCACTTAGAAACAGGAACTTACCTAACAGCGCCATGATCAATGCGCTTGCGCCATACGTCCCTATCCGGCTGTCTTTCATGATGGATAAGCGCTTTTCTACGCTCATACCACCGCCAATGCCATCGGCCATGTCGGTTAGGCCATCTTCATGAAAAGCCCCCGTCAATAATAGGCTAAACACCATCATCAAAAACAGCGCAATCGTATCAGGAAATAACCATTGCGCCGCGGTAAAAAATGCCACGCACAAGCTACCTAGCAGAGCGCCGACTAGGGCAAAATAACGCCCAGCTTGATTCATTCGCTCGCGACTATACGGTATTGAAGCGAGTATTGGCAGGCGTGAGAAAAAGCTTAACGCCAACATAAACAGCTGGATTTGGTATTTCAACGCTGCCATTAGTCAACCACAACGCCAGCTTGTTCAAAACTGGCCATATTGCTGTAAAATTCAGCCGCTGCGCGCACTAAAGGCAACGCCAACACCGCGCCCGTCCCTTCACCCAAGCGTAGTGACAGGTCAAGCAAAGGCTCAGCGTGCAATTCAGCCAATAAATATTGATGGCCGATTTCATGAGACTGATGCGCAAAAATCATCACCTCACGGCAACTAGGTTCGATAAGCGTTGCCACGTAAGCGGCGGCGCTAACAATGAAGCCATCAACCAATACCGGCACTTTGTTTTCTCCTGCGGCAAGAAAGCCACCGACCATTTGCACAATTTCGTAGCCGCCAACTTCAGCGAGGATCTCGCTGACTTTTTTTCCTTGGCAACGAGCGACGCCTTGTGCAACCAGCGCGATTTTTTTCTCTAGCTGCTTATCACTAATTCCGGTGCCTCTGCCCACACAGGCGCTGGCATCTCGCCCAGAAAGTGCCGCCAGCAATGCCGCGGCACTGCTGGTATTACCGATGCCCATTTCACCAAACATCACAATGTTTGAACCCGACGCAATAATGTCAGTCACTAACTGTTTGCCCAGTTCAATACCGCGCTCAACCTGAAGCAGAGACATCGCAGGTTGCTCGGCAAAGTTGGCGGTTCTTTCACCAAGTCGTTGGATCAAAAAGTGTTCATGGTCCGATTCAATCGGTACAAGAATGCCGCAGTCGACGACTTTGAGCGCGACGTCATTAACAGAGCAAAAGCAATTAATCGCCGCACCACCTGCTAAAAAGTTTAATACCATCTGCTGAGTTACCGCACTTGGCGCAATACTGACGCCTTGATCGGCAATACCATGATCAGCGGCAAACACAATAGCTGTCGGTTGATGAATTGAGATATTAGTGACAACGTCACCATGACGATTACTAGCAATCAAGGCTAATTGATGTGCTAGCGATTCAAGCTGACCGAGCGAACCTTGTGGTTTGGTTTTTTGATGAATACGATGCCAAATGGCATCTGAATAACGTTGATCTAACATAATTTATTTCGGCCTTGCGACTGAGAAAACTTTATCAAGAGTGGCATATTGACTACCACCGAGACGAGAGAGAGGGTCTACGCTTAACGCATCGACGACCAAGCGGTCACTGCGTTCGCCAACCACTTGTGGATCGATATAAATCTTTTCAATCTCAGCAAAAATCAGGCTCTGCGGCGTTGCACCGATTTCCTTTACTTCATGAAGTTTACAGGCGAACGCAATTGGACAGCCTTTAACTCGTGGCAATTCAAAACCATCGAAATCGACTAACTCTAGGCCAGACGCTTCTACTTCAGACTCGCCGTGCTCAAGCGTCGCCGCGGTTTGAGTGACAGCATCCGCCATCTGTTGCGAGGCAATGTGCACCACTAAACGCCTAGTTTCCAACACATTGCGCGTGGTGTCTTTGACATCACCTGACGGTTTTTTACCGACAGAAAACATCAACAATGGCGGGTTACTTGCAACGGGTGTGAAATAGGAAAATGGCGCAAGATTATAATTGCCGTGTTCTGAGTCAGTGAGTACCCAGGCGATTGGGCGTGGAATCATCGTCTGCGTCATCAGATGATAGATCTGGGTCGGTGCAAGTGTGCTCAGCTCAATATTCATGGCTCATCCTTTATCTCGAATCCTTTACTCGAGTGTATCGTGAAATCAGCGGCTTAGCATCCCTTATCCCGATTCACTGGCGACAATTATTGACCTAATTAAAGATTAAACTGACAGGAAAAGTGACCGTTTTATCAAATTTGACGTATGCTTACTACTAGGGAGAAGTTTTACAACGGCACAAACTGTGCATTCTTTTTTGTCGTGACATCGTGTTCTCCCATTTGATAGTGCAAGGAGGTTGTATGTTTGCCAATCAAAAGTCGAAACAACAAAAACAGACCAAACCACAACAGAGAAAGAACAATAAAGTTCCACTCTCGTTAACCTAGTGAAGGATCAGACCTCGCCGACGCGCGAGGTCTAGCGTATCTACCCGCCGACTTACCACCGTTAGTTTGAGCTTTCTCAAGTTCCGCTTTGATTGCCTCTGCTATGCTCACTAGCCATACAACAATCGCATAGTTGTCATATCACTGAGATTGCAGTGACATGGCTAAGCTTCAATCAGGCTTGCGCTAATAAAGGACAGACCATTGAACTCATCAAAAGACATCTGCGTGATTACCGCGGGTTGCACGGGTTTGATCGGCAACGAGCTAATAAAACAGATGCTCGAACAGCAGCCTATTGCTCGAATTTATGCCTTAAGCCGCCGTCCTTTACCCTTCTTCCACTCCAAATTAAACGTCATCGAGCATCCACAGCTGCGCGTCCAACAATGGCAAGATGAAGATCCTCGCCCTGAGTATGGTTTTATTTGTCTTGGCACGACGCTCAAGCAAGCCGGCTCAAAACAGGCCTTAGAAAGCGTCGATTACCAATTGGTTTGCGATGTCGCCCAAGAGATGAAACTGCTGGGGGTGACTAAACTTGCCGTCGTCTCAAGCTATGGTGCGTCGATACGTTCATTGTCGCATTACTTGAGATGTAAAGGCCGTATGGAACTCACCATTGAACGTATGGGGTTCGATCGTGTGGTGTTTGTTCGGCCCGGTCCTCTCAAAGGACTAAGAGAGCAGCCGCGCAAAGATGAAATGATCGTACAGGCCATTGCGAGGATGTTGAAACCGATAATGTTTGGCCGCTTAGCGAACTTCCAACCTATAGACGCTTCTGACGTTGCTCAAGCGATGCAGTATGGTCTGTTTGCCCATTCAAACAAAAAACTTGAAATACTCGACAGTGTCAAGATGAGAAATGAGCTCAATCGATACCGATAGCTCAAGAGTTAGCCGACTCTTGTTCACGTATTCAGCAAGACACCGCATGCATAACTGATGGCTATATTTAATAGCCATTTATCATTTTGTTTAGTTACGTCAAACCTTTACCCTGCCAGCCGAATCTAATTTCGAATAAATACAATTAACTAATATTTAACACTATATAAATAAGGTTGGCTCATATGTCAGTGGCAGTTATCGCTTCACTTGCGATATTTCTTGGCATTCTGGTGTTTCTTTACACACAGCAGAATAAAGAGAACTCTTTATCACGTCTCGTTTTACTCGGTTTAGTTTTCGGCAGCTCATTTGGCTTGGCGCTTCAGCTGGTGTTGGGCGAAGGTCATCCAGCGATTAGCCAAACCTTAGACTGGGTGAATGTGGTTGGCCGTGGCTATGTCGGCTTATTAAAAATGGTGATCATGCCTTTAGTGCTGGTCTCAATGATTGCGGCTGTGGTTAAACTCGAAAAAGGTGGTGCACTGGGTAAGATATCTGGACTGACCATTTCAGTATTATTGGCAACAACAGCCATTTCAGCTCTGATTGGTATTGTCATTACTCAAGCCTTTGGTCTCAGCGCAGAAGGTTTAACGGAAGGCGCACGTGAGACAGCACGCATGGCTGCACTTGAGAGCCGCGCTGACAAAGTGAGCGATCTTAGTATTCCACAGATGTTAGTCAGCTTTATTCCTACTAATCCATTTGCCGATCTCACAGGCGCTCGCTCAACATCGATTATTGCGGTCGTTATCTTTGGTGTGCTAACTGGCATTGCGGCGCGCAAAGTGATGGCAGAGAAGCAAGAGCTAGAGTCACCTATCCGCACCTTCGTTGACGCGGCGCAATCTATCGTTATGCGCTTAGTTAAGATGATCATGGCACTGACGCCTTATGGTATTGCCGCACTAATGGCGAAAGTGGTCGCGACCTCAAGTGCTGCTGATATTCTCAATCTTCTCGGCTTTATCATTGCGTCTTACGTTGCTATTGCGCTTATGTTTGTTGTGCACGGTATTTTAGTCTCTTTCGTTGGTGTAAGCCCAAAAGAGTATTTCCAGAAGATTTGGCCCGTGCTGACGTTTGCGTTCACCTCTCGCAGTTCAGCGGCGACCATTCCATTGAATGTCGAGGCACAAATCAATCAGTTGCGAGTACCACCGGCGATTGCTAATTTGTCGGCCTCATTTGGTGCCACCATAGGTCAAAATGGTTGTGCGGGTATCTATCCGGCGATGTTGGCCGTAATGGTTGCACCATCAGTTGGCATTGATCCTATGGATATCAACTTTATTGTTTCTTTGATTGCCATCATTGTTGTCAGCTCATTTGGTATTGCGGGGGTTGGTGGTGGCGCGACGTTTGCCGCGCTGATCGTACTGCCTGCGATGGGCTTACCCGTCACCATTGCCGCGCTGCTTATTTCTATCGAGCCACTGATCGATATGGCGCGCACCGCACTTAATGTATCCGGTGCAATGACCGCTGGTACGATTACGAGTCGCTTGATGGGGCAAAAACTCAGCGACGAACAACTCGAAACACAGCAAGCTTAAATCACAAACACATTGTTCAATGGCCGACTTACGTTGGCCATTTTTTTATCTAACTTCCGCCTAAACCGCGAACAGGTTTGCCTTGTCGAAACAGCAATGGTCTAATACCCAAGTGAATTTCAACCGTTGGTAAAATGATAATGCAACAAGAGCAACAACCTACGTTCTTCTTTTTTGATTACGAAACGTGGGGAACAAGCCCTGCCAAAGATCGTCCTTGTCAATTTGCTGGCGTGCGCACCGATATGGACTTTAATATCATTGGCGAGCCTCTTGTTATCTATTGCCAGCCGCCTGCAGACTACTTACCGTCCCCAGAAGCGGCTTTGATTACCGGCATTACACCACAAACGGCAGAGACCCAAGGCCTTATCGAGCCAGAATTTATCGCCAAAATCCATGAACAACTTGCCACGCCTAACACCATTAGCCTTGGTTACAATAGTATTCGTTTTGATGATGAAGTAACACGCTATACCTGCTATCGCAATTTTATCGACCCATACGCATGGAGTTGGAAAAATGGCAATTCACGCTGGGATTTACTTGATGTGATGCGTGCTTGTTACGCACTGCGGCCTGAAGGCATTAATTGGCCAGAAAACGACGAGGGATTTATTAGCTTCAAGCTTGAGCATCTCTCGGTTGCCAACGGCATTGAACACGCCAACGCTCACGACGCGATGGCCGATGTGATCGCCACGATTGAAATGGCTAAAAAAGTGAAAGCCGCACAACCTAAACTGTTCGACTATTTCTTGAGCATGCGTCACAAGCGTAAACTCAACGAGCTTATCGATATCGTTAATATGACCCCATTAATGCACGTATCAGGCATGCTGGGGAAAGAGTGTCGTTACACCAGTTGGATCGTTCCTGTTGCTTGGCATCCAACCAACCAAAACGCCGTCATTTGTGTTGACCTAGCCAAAGATCCGCAAGCCTTGCTCGATCTAGACGTCGAATCGCTCAATCAACGCTTATATACCAAGCGCTCTGAACTTGGTCCCGATGAATTGCCGGTTCCTGTCAAGCTAGTGCATTTAAATAAATGCCCGATTTTAGCACCCGCCAAAACATTAACCGCTGAAAATGCCGCAGCCATTGGCATTGATCGAGAAAAATGTTTAGAGAATCTCGCTCGTTTACGTCAACATCCAGAAATTCGTGAAAAACTCATCGGTGTTTACACGATTGAGCGTGAATACGAGAAAAGTACTGATGTCGATACTCAACTTTATGACGGTTTCTTCTCTCCGGCTGATAAAGCGGCAATGGATATTATTCGTGAAACCGATCCTAATCATTTAGCGGCTTTGGATATCAGCTTTAACGATCCTCGCATTAAACCCCTGTTGTTTCGCTATCGTGCTCGCCACTACCCTTGGACATTGGATGAAGCAGAGCAACAACGCTGGGCGAACCACTGCCGTGACTACTTCGAAAGCCGTATTGAACAGTACATGCTGAATTTAGAAAACTTAGTTCACGAACATGAGAGTGACGCAAGTAAGATGGCTATTTTAAAATCCATCTACCAATATGTAGAAAAACGAGTATCCTAGATATTTCTTAGTACTAAGTCCTGCACCCTACTGCAAATCCTGACGACCGCAACGAAATCAATTATTAGGCGTTAGGTAATTGATAAATAAAAGCTTTGGCGCTAAATGTCAAAGCTTGTACCTGTTTAAATAACTGCTTATTTAACTTGGTAATAGACGTTGGACGATAATTTACTATGACCAAAACCGTGCTTCAGTACGCTGTTTCTATGGCGCTGATATTTTTATGCCTTGTTGCTGGCATCAATATTCAACACTTACTCGACACCGCTATCCCCGGCAGTATTATCGGTATGCTGATCTTATTTGGTCTGATGGCCAGTGGCTTAGTGCGACCTGACTGGGTAAGACCTAGCGCGACGCTATTTATTCGATATATGGTGCTGCTTTTTGTTCCTATCAGCGTAGGTTTGATGGAGCACTCTGATATGTTGTTAGCCAACGCTTGGCCAATTTTAGCCAGTGCCGTTGGTGGTACTTTGATTGTCTTGGTACTGTTGGGCTTAATGCTCGACCGGATATTGAAAGGAGGGCAGCAATAATGTGGCTACTTATTACTATTGTTGTCTTTTTTGCTTCACGTTGGTTATGCAAGCAATTCAAAAGCCCCTTCATGAATCCACTGTTGATTAGCCTTGGAGTCTTGATCCCAATACTGACCTATTTCAAGGTACCTTTTGAGACCTACTACTCGGACAACACTTGGATTAACTATCTACTGCAACCCGCTGTCGTGGCACTTGCTTTTCCCCTTTATGAACAACTCCCACAGATCCGTGCGAACTGGCGTATTATCATGTTGGCGTGTGGTGTTGGTAGTGTCATGTCGATGCTAAGCGCCAGTATGATTGCGGTCTATATGCAGGCTGATTTAAGCTTGATTGCCAGTTTACTCGGAAAATCGGTCACGACACCGATTGCAATGGAAGTCTCTAGCCACTTAGGTGGAGAACCTGCGATTGCGGCAATATTGGTGCTGATCGTCGGTCTATTTGGCGCGATCATGGCCTACCCAATCTACAACGTCTTAAATATTACTCACCCGATTGCCAGGGGATTAACCATGGGCACGGTCTCTCATGCTCTGGGAACCGCAACGTGCGCAGAGAAAGATCCTCAAGATGCCGCGTTCAGTTCTTTGGCGCTGGTGGTATGTGGTGTGATTACCTCAATACTTGCTCCATCTTTCTTCTCTTTAGCACTTTGGATTTCAGCTTAAGTCCGTTTGAGCCACCCTGCGTGGCTCGTTACGCTCAGTGATGTACTTTTGTAATCGTTATCATGTGTGAGCTCACTCTAATTATGCAACAAACACTCAAATTGCATTCATTGTTGTGATCTACATCTCTGCTTTAATCTTCTCGTTACATAAAATGAAATACCAGTATCGGGGTTTAAATCCAATTAAAGGTATAGACTCTAGATATCCATTATGCAGATTAAAGGATTCACTATGAGAAGCCGCATTGAACAGGCGCTATCTGAAGTGCCAAAAAACGTCGCTGATTTTCTATCACCTATTATTCTTGCTGACGATTTTGACGCGACCTTATCTTCAGAGCAATTTGAGCAACTACTGACAATATCTGGCTTAGAAGACGTTGATCTTCGTGTTGCATTATTGCCATTTGCGGCGGCTTATTCTTATGCCCCACTATCAAACTTTTATGTTGGCGCCATTGTTCGTGGCCTATCCGGCAAACTCTATTTTGGTGCCAATGTTGAATTTTTGGGCGTGCAGTTGGGTCAAACCGTGCATGCGGAACAATCAGCTATCAGCCACGCTTGGATGAAAGGCGAACAGGGTGTTAAAGACATCACGATTAACTTTAGCCCTTGTGGCCACTGCCGCCAATTCATGAACGAGCTATCGACCGCCGATCAGCTTGAAATACAACTGCCACAACGCGATGGTAAAAAGCTGCAAGCGTATTTACCTGAGTCATTTGGTCCGGCAGATCTCGGTATCAAATCCGCTCTGATGGCGCAGGTTGATCATGGTAAACACAGTGACGATCAAGACGAATTTATTCAGTTAGCGCTTGCTGCACTTAACCGTAGTCATGCGCCTTATACCCATAACTTAAGTGGCGTAGCGTTAAAAATGCGCGATGGCAAAGTATATCAAGGCGCATACGCTGAAAACGCCGCGTTCAACCCAAGTTTACCTCCGCTACAAGTGGCCTTAATTCAACTTTTTCTTGATCGTCAAACCCTTGAGGATATCGAGTCAGCGGCACTAGTAGAAGTTGCCGAAGGTACCATCAGCCACTTGGCAACCACCCAATCAACATTGGAAGCCCTTAATCCCGATATTCCAATGTCATACCTAGAAATTTAAGCGATCAGTTTTAACATCGAAGGCGCTCAAACGAGCGCCTTTGTCATATCATAAACAACATTCGTTTGTACCCAAAAAAACCAATTACAGCAAAAAGCAAACGTTTGCTTTTTGGTTGATATTCAGTATCATTCTCTTCAGTTTCTATTCCTTTAAGATGATAGGGTTAAAAATGTTTGGTACAGCAACAGCAAGTCAAGCTACACGTGTTTTACTATTGGGCTCGGGTGAATTGGGTAAAGAGGTCGCGATTGAGTGTCAACGTCTTGGCCTTGAAGTGATTGCTTGTGATCGTTATGAAAACGCCCCCGCTATGCAAGTTGCTCACCGTAGCTACACTCTTGATATGCTTGATGGTGACGCTCTGCAAGCCATCATTGATAATGAGCAACCAGACTATGTCGTGCCTGAAATCGAAGCCATCGCCACTGATAAACTGGTTGAACTGGAGGCGAAAGGTGTCAACATCGTCCCAACTGCGAAAGCGACCAAACTGACGATGAACCGTGAAGGCATTCGTCGCCTCGCGGCTGAAGAGCTCGGCCTTAATACATCGGCATATCGCTTTGCTGACAACTACCCAGAGTTTCGCGCCGCTGTCGAAACCGTAGGTATGCCTTGTGTGTGTAAACCCGTGATGAGTTCGTCAGGCAAAGGGCAAAGCGTAATCAAATGCACCGACGACATTGAAAAAGCATGGAATTATGCCCAACAAGGTGGCCGTACTGGTGCCGGACGCGTTATTGTTGAAGGCTTTATTGATTTTGACTACGAAATTACCCTACTGACTGTACGTGCCGTTGATGGCGTTCATTACTGTGCGCCGATTGGCCATCGTCAAGAAGATGGCGACTATCGTGAATCTTGGCAGCCACAAGTGATGTCTGATATCGCGCTCAGAGCCGCTCAAGATGCCGCAGGTAAAGTGGTTAATGCTTTGGGTGGATACGGAATTTTTGGCGTTGAGCTGTTTGTCAAAGGTGACAGCGTGATCTTTAATGAGGTCTCTCCGCGCCCACACGATACTGGCTTGGTTACTTTACTTTCTCAAGACAGTTCAGAGTTTGCGCTTCATGTTCGCGCGTTTACTGGTCTACCGATTTCGGCCATTACTCAGTATGGACCATCTGCATCAGCGGTTATTCTTGGCCAAGGTACTTCAAACAACATACAATTTGACGGCCTCGATAAAGCCCTAGCGGCGCCACAAACCCAGTTGCGTTTATTTGCCAAACCTGACATTGATGGTCGCCGCCGTTTAGGTGTCGCAATCACTCGCCGAGACACTGTTGAACAAGCCGTTGAAGATGCTGTCACTAGCGCCGCTCAGATTAAAATCATCTATTAATTGACCCAAAGACACGAAAAAGGCTTGGTTCGAGACCAAGCCTTTTTCTATCTATTCCACTTTGACCAACGACGACTAGTTACTTTCTAACAAATAGACTTCTTCAGCAAATCGAGACAGACCTTTGTTGGCAATTTTAGGGTGAGTTTCATTCGCCTCATCACGATAAAGCTTGGTTATTTTAAATTCAGGATACAATGCGTGAATTTCTTGCTCTGCCACTGAGAACGGTGGCCCTGCCATTTCGTGTTGCGGATAATCTAAACTAACCAGCAAAATACGCCCGCCAGGATTCAGTAATGACTTGATTCTATTGGCATAATCAACTCGCATCTCGGGTGGCAGCGCCACCAACGATGCTCGATCATAAACAATATCGACTGGTTTTATTGGCGCGGTAAACAAGTCTCCGGTGTAAATCGATAGTTCATCGAATTGAAACAGCTCATGCTGACCATTAATCGGCACCACCATCGGAGTATAAAAATGCTCTGCAAAAAAAGCTCGAACGGCAATATTACTCAGCTCGACACCTTGAACGTCGCCATGCTTGGCGGCAAGCCAAACTAAATCCTCCGATTTACCACATAAAGGGACAAAGACTTTATCCTGATAGTCCGGTTTTGTATTGGACCAATACTCTACCAATAAGGGATTGACATCGTCTAAATGAAAACCAAGTTGGTTCGCTGCCCACTTGTTGTGCCAAAATTCTGGGTCTCTCATCTTTTTTCTCGGTTACTGGCTTTAATCACACCTAGCCTAGCGGAATCTCATGCGTCTGGGTATCCCCGATTGCTTTTCTGTTATTCAGATTACGTTCATATAAATACGATATATTCAGTAACACATTGCTGTTGAACCTAAATTTTGGCCGTAACTCTAATTGAATGATAACAAAATGAGATAAGGCTCAAAGTTTTTAATCAAGGTTCAAAGTGAGGATTGGTAAAGCGAAATAAAAGCCCCATTTATTAATCAGAGATAAGTAGCGCAAGCGGTAGACCTTTGTTTGGCCCCTTTTAGCCCAGCCTACATATCTAAGGAGAGTGCATGAGTCTATTCTTGCGTACCACGGCGTTAATGCTTTTGATGCTCAGCCGAGCCCCTGCATTTGCCGCTATTCCGACGGCTCCCGATGAGCAACAAAATCATCCGACTAACCAAAACCAAGTCTGCTCACAAGCGTTCAAACATAACTTGAGCGGCCTGTATGGCATCCAGTCTATGCCTACCTTGCCTCTTCAGCCTTATAGTGATTTTGACATCCTTTATAGCAAAGCCCACCAGGCTCAAGCCGAACTAGAAACCTTGTGTAAAAGTACTGCTCTCTTGACTGATACCACCGCCTATTTTGCTGGCATCAAAGCTTCTCAGCGCGCCAAAGACAAGATTGCCCATGAATTGAACGGTCAAGTGGAACGCATCACTGACCTTGCTCGTGCCACGATTGTCGCTGATGATATCGAAAGTCTGATGTCTGTTTACGAAGTATTAAACCGCGAAACCACGGTAGTTAAAGCGAAAAACCGTTTTAAAAAACC
Source organism: Vibrio pacinii DSM 19139 (assembly GCF_000711795.1). GTDB lineage: Bacteria > Pseudomonadota > Gammaproteobacteria > Enterobacterales > Vibrionaceae > Vibrio > Vibrio pacinii. The sequence goes on from NZ_JONH01000011.1 coordinate 63,190, forward strand.
CGCAGCCTCTGGCTATCGCGATTTAAATCTCCTAGTCAAATTACCTAAAACTGGTTTAATTGCAGAAATCCAACTCCACCTCAAAGCTATTGCTGATGTTAAAAGCGGCCCTGAACACGACATTTATGAGAACGTACAAAAAATTGAGCGCCAAGCCGCACGTGAAAACCGTGAATTGAATGACTTTGAAGTTGCACAAATTCGCTCAATGCGCCGTGAATCTGAAGCCCTGTACCAAAATGCTTGGCAGCCTTATATCACAACGCATCTCTCTGCCGCATAACGATTTTCTGTGCATACCTAAGCCTAGGTAGCTGGTTTTAATGAGCGGTCATTAATCTTTCAAACTATATTTATATCAAAAGGATAATCAAATAGTTTGGAGGATATAATGACCATCGACTGGCGCACAGCGATCTGCCTACTGGCTATCTTGCTGACCTATCAAACGAATGCCAATACCAACGACGGCTATGGACCATTGCAAAGCTATACTCAATCCCCTTTTCATACCAATAGCCTTTCTCCACAGTTGCGCTCTGGTTTTTCGATGCCTGTTGACCACAGTGAAGTTTACGCATCAGGTGTCGTGTCGAGTATCTGGGCAGTCACGGAGCAATATGAACTCGATTATTATCAAAATCAGCTCGCGATTGGAGGCAAATGGCAGTGGAACGAGCGCTGGCAGGTAGACCTTAATTACCGTTGGAATTACGCGGGCAATAACCATCTCGATCGATTAACAATTGCTTTTCATGATTGGGTTGGACTCGAACAAAACGGCCGGACGGAAGTTAACAATGATCGCTTCGTGATCAATATGCCCGAGTACGGAATTGAATTAGAAGGCTTTCGCAGCGAAACCCTAAGCCATGCCTTGACGGGTTACCTGCAATATCAAATTATGACTCATAGCAATCATGGGGTCTCGATAGGGGCTTCGCTTTACTACAATGACACAAACCACGGTATTTTCAGCTCATCGGACTTTGAACAAGCGTTGCAGATTAATTATGGTTATCAGCGCGAAAAACATGGCTTCGATACCAGTGTTGCCATCACTTTTCGCAACACACCAACGGTTTTTAAACAGATACCATATCGCAACAGCAACTGGTCTTTAGGCGCAAGTTACCGCTATCAATGGTTACCTAATCACGCCTTGATTGGCCAGTTTGCCGTTCATCAGGGAATCACCACTGACGAGAGTGAATTCTCTAAGCCATCAACCGAGTTCACTTTTGGCTATCGCTATCGATTAAAAAATTCAGCGGTTGAGATAACCGCGGTCGAAAACATGTTTAACGCCGACAATAGTACCGATATCGCATTCGGCGTCACATTTCGTTATCGTTTTGGTGCTGGTGAGTCTTAAATAAGCAAGGTTTAACCTCATTATCCTCAGCATCACGGTGAAGCGAAAACAACAGCCACTGATCGCCGTAGATACTTAATCAAAGGCTAACTTCTGCTAGGCAATGTATTAAACGTAAAAGGTTGTGACGTAGTCTCACGATTAAATCAGATTGCTTGCATTATCACGGTAAATGTATAACCATTTGTATAGTCAATTTAATATACGATAAGAAAATGAGCCAGTCGCCCCTATATCTGCAGATCAAACGCTATATTGCCGACCAAATCGACAGTGGCCTTTGGCCCGTCGGCCATCGAATTACCACCGAAATCGAGCTGACTAAACAGTTTAATGTCAGTCGTATGACCGTCAATAAGGCAATCCGCGATCTGGTAACAGAAGGACGGCTATTACGTAGGCCAAGATTGGGGACGTTTGTCTGTGCCCCAGATGATAAAGCAGAGTCACCGCTGCTCGATATTCGTAATATCGCTAAAGAAGTCGAACAACGCGGAAAGACTTACAGCAGTAAAGTCATCAAGCAAATTGCACTCACTGCCGATGATGCGGTGGCAATGAAGCTTGGCGTCATGCTTGGAAGCCATGTTTTTTATAGTGAGATAATACACTTTGAAGACAAACTTCCTATCCAGCTGGAAATGCGCTGGGTCAATGCCCATTACGCTCCAAATTATTTGGAGCAAGACTTCTCTCAAATGACACCCAATCAATATCTATCCGAGAACTGCCCATTAAGTGCAATTGAGCACACTGTCGAAGCAATAGTCGCTGGCGATGCTGTGCGCGTCGCTCTTAGGTTAGCCGTTAGTGAGCCGTGCCTATTACTCAATCGCCGCACATGGAGTGACGATAAACTCGTTAGTACTGCACTGCTTTATCATCCTGGTACACGTTACAAGTTAAGCTCTAAAGTACTGCTAAGTTGATACCCAGCAGAATAAACTAAAGTTAAAAAAGCGGTTCCACCACAGATACTACTCACTGATCACATTTTTGCAACATTACACTTGTACAAATTCTATCTCTGAAAGCATAATTGTATATACATTTAATTATGAGTAACAGTGATGAGTTCTATCAATGATCTAGTATTAACCAACGCATCTATGGTCACTATGGCGCCAGGTGCAAATGGTTACACGGTATCAGCACCGTGCAATATTGGCATTAAGCAAGGTCGTATTGATACTCTTAGCCAGGCTCCCATCAAGGCGCATTCCAGTTTTAACTGCCAAGGCAAATTGGTGACCCCCGGTTTTATTGATAGTCACACGCATCTGATTTTTGCTGGTAGCCGTGCCGATGAATTTGAGCAACGTCTCAACGGTGTCCCTTACCAACAAATTGCCCAACAAGGTGGCGGCATTCTTTCAACCGTCAGAGCCACTCGTGATGCCAGCGAAGCGCAATTAACCGAGCTTGCTCTACCTCGTCTTGATGGTCTAATCCGCACAGGCGTTACCTCCGTTGAAGTTAAATCGGGATATGGCCTAACCCTTGATGATGAAATAAAGATGTTGCGCGCCGCCAAAGCGCTTGAAGCCCATCGAAAAATTCGCGTCACTACGACACTATTAGCCGCACATGCTTTACCCCCTGAGTTTACAGGTCGCGGCGATGCTTACATTGACTACGTCTGTCAGACGATCATTCCATTGGTTGCCGAGGAAAAGCTCGCGACCAGTGTTGATGTTTTTTGTGAGTCGATCGGGTTTAACCTTAAGCAAACCGAAAAGGTGTTCCAAGCGGCGATAGAACATGGTTTAAAAGTCAAAGGTCACACCGAACAACTGTCAAACTTAGGTGGCAGCGCATTAACGGCGCAATACTCGGGGTTATCAGTTGATCACATCGAATATCTTGATCAATCTGGCGTCGAAGCATTAGCAAACTCGAGTACCGTGGCTACATTGCTTCCGGGTGCATTTTACTTCCTCAAAGAGAAGCAACAACCACCGATAGAACTGCTGCGCCAGTACCAAGTACCTATGGCGATCGCAACCGATTTGAATCCAGGCACCTCGCCGTTTGCCGATTTAACCATGATGATGAATATGGGGTGTACTCTGTTCGGTCTGACCCCGGAAGAGGCACTTCGCGGCGTTACCTGTCATGCTGCTCAGGCTTTAGGTTATGGTAACTCTCGTGGTCAAATTCAGCCTAAATTTGATGCTGATTTGGCGATTTGGGAAGTCTCACATCCGGCTGAATTCAGCTATTTCCAAGGTGCGCCACGATTATCGGCGCGCTTAGTTGCAGGAGAGTTAGATTATGTCTAAGCCAGTCAAGACTCACCAAGATTTCCATTGGCAAGGGCGCCACGACGCTGAAGATGGTGCCCATGGCAAACGCGTGCATCATGTAGTCAAGAAAATGCAAGTGGAGCAGATTCCATCACACAGCAACGCCGTAAGCCTACTTGGTTTTTGCAGTGATGCTGGCGTCGCGCGCAATAAAGGTCGTATTGGGGCCAAGCACGCACCTGACTTAATCCGCCGCGCTCTGGCCAATATGGCTTGGCATCAACCACACTCACTGATCGATCTGGGTAATGTTATTTGTGACGATGATTTGCTCGAACAAAGTCAAACCGAGTGTGCTGAGGTTATTGCCCTTGCGCTAAAATCGACGCCTGTGATTACGCTTGGTGGCGGGCATGAAGTGGCTTGGGCATCGTTCTTAGGCTTAGCCAAATACTTTGAGTCACTCAATGTCGCCAAGCCACCTAAAATCGGCATCATCAATTTTGATGCGCATTTTGATTTACGCGCATTTGAAAGCCAACAAGCCGAAGTGAAACCCAGCTCTGGTACACCGTTCAATCAAATTCAACACTACTGTGCACAGCGCCAATGGCCTTTCCATTACGCCTGTCTAGGGGTAAGCCGAGCGAGTAATACTGAAGCCCTTTTCACTCGAGCCGACGAACTGGGCGTTTGGTATATCGAAGACAAAGATCTTGCTCATCACAACCATATTTATCATTTGACTCAATTGCAGCACTTTCTCGATAACTGTGACTACCTCTATCTCACCATCGACCTCGATGTGTTCCCAGCAGCCACAGCGCCGGGCGTCAGTGCTCCAGCCGCGCGAGGGGTCAGCATCGATATGATCACACCGTTTATGGAGCGAATTTTACATTACAAACACAAATTAGTGATCGCCGACATCGCCGAATACAACCCTACTTACGATGTCGACAGTCAAACCGCCCGCCTTGCTGCAAGGTTGTGTTGGGATATCGCCAACGCTTTTTCAGAACAATAACACCTAGGCCAGAAACAACGAGGAACAAGAGTAACCTCTACCCCTCGTTTAGCCTAGATACCGTCAATCACAAGGAGTATTACCATGACACAGCGCCAAGTTGAAGAGATGCGCCTCGATACAAGTCGAACCATTCGTGCCCCTCACGGCACAGCATTGAGAGCGAAATCTTGGCTGACAGAAGCCCCTCTGCGAATGCTGATGAACAATCTAGACCCAGATGTGGCTGAACATCCGCATGCACTGGTTGTCTATGGTGGTATCGGCCGCGCGGCGCGTAACTGGGAATGTTACGACAAAATTGTTGAGGTACTTGAACGTCTTGAAGATGACCAAACCCTAGTGGTGCAATCAGGTAAACCTGTGGGCGTCTTCCCAACGCATAAAAACGCTCCTCGTGTACTGATCGCTAACTCTAACCTTGTGCCACACTGGGCAAACTGGGAGCACTTTAATGAGCTCGATAAGCAAGGTCTGATGATGTACGGCCAAATGACTGCGGGTAGTTGGATTTACATCGGCTCACAAGGCATTGTGCAAGGTACCTATGAAACCTTCGTCTCCGTTGCCAAGAAGCATTTTGATGGCAATGCCAACGGTCGTTGGGTGCTTACTGGCGGACTTGGTGGTATGGGTGGCGCGCAACCACTCGCAGCAACAATGGCGGGTTTTTCGATGATCGCTGTTGAGTGTGACGAGTCACGTATCGATTACCGTCTCAGAACTGGTTACGTCGATAAAAAAGCCACCAGCCTCGATGAAGCGCTATCAATGGTTTACGAATCAGACACTCCAATATCGGTTGGTTTGCTTGGCAATGCTGGTGATGTGTTCCCAGAACTGGTTGAACGAAATATCACGCCAGATGTAGTGACAGACCAAACCTCAGCGCACGATCCACTCAATGGTTACCTACCAATTGGCTGGTCAATGCAACATGCGGCGCAATTACGCTTAACAGACGAAGCGGCGGTAGTTAATGCGGCCAAAGAGTCAATGGCGATTCAGGTTCGCGCCATGTTAGAGCTACAAGCTCGCGGCGCGGCAACACTGGATTACGGCAATAATATTCGTCAAATGGCTCTAGAAAAGGGCGTGGAAAATGCTTTCGACTTCCCAGGCTTTGTTCCCGCTTATATCCGCCCACTATTTTGTGAAGGCATTGGGCCGTTTCGCTGGGCAGCACTGTCAGGCGATCCTGAAGACATTTACAAAACAGACCAAAAAGTTAAAGAGTTGATCCCAGATAACCCGCACTTGCACAACTGGCTCGACATGGCGCGCGAGCGGATTCAATTCCAAGGCCTGCCTGCACGTATCTGTTGGGTTGGGCTCAAAGATCGTGAGCGTTTAGGTCAAGCCTTTAACGAGATGGTCAAAAATGGTGAATTGAAAGCACCCATTGTGATCGGTCGTGACCACTTAGACTCTGGCTCCGTTGCTAGCCCTAACCGAGAAACAGAAGGTATGATGGATGGTTCTGATGCCGTATCAGATTGGCCACTGCTTAACGCCCTATTAAACACTGCTGGCGGTGCCACTTGGGTTTCATTGCACCACGGCGGCGGCGTTGGTATGGGCTTTTCACAACACTCAGGAATGGTCATTTGTTGTGATGGTAGTGACGATGCGTCAGAGCGTATTGCTCGCGTATTACACAATGACCCAGCCACTGGTGTTATGCGTCATGCTGATGCGGGCTACGATATTGCAAAACGCTGCGCCGCCGAACAAGGCCTAGACTTACCGATGTTAAACGAAGAACTGCGCAAGCTTAAATAAGGATTATTTAGATGTTAAACCTCACTCTTAAGCCAGGCCAATTGAGCCTACCGGTATTGCGTCAGATTAGTCGCTCACCGCTCAAGCTCTCTCTTGATCCTAGCGCGATACCTGCGATTGATGAGAGCACTCAAGTTGTTGAACAAGTCATTGCCGAAGATCGCACTGTGTACGGCATCAATACAGGCTTTGGCCTACTGGCGAATACACGAATTGCACCTGAAGATCTTGAAACGCTGCAAAGAAGCATCGTGCTTTCTCATGCAGCCGGTATCGGTAAGTTTATGTCCGATGAAACCGTGCGTTTAATGATGGTACTTAAAATCAATAGCTTATCACGCGGCTATTCTGGTATTCGTCTAAAAGTCATTCAAGCGCTGATCGATCTGGTCAACGCGCAAGTTTACCCGTGTGTGCCACAAAAAGGCTCAGTAGGCGCATCAGGCGACTTAGCCCCACTGGCACATATGAGCACTGTTCTGTTAGGTGAAGGCCAAGCGCGTCACAATGGCGAGATAATCTCTGGCCAAGAGGCACTCAAAATCGCGGGACTAGAACCCATCACTCTCGCGCCAAAAGAAGGCTTAGCACTACTCAACGGCACACAAGCCTCAACGGCGTTTGCGCTTGAAGGTCTGTTTGCCGCAGAAGATCTCTTTGCCTCTGCCACGGTGTGTGGCGCAATGTCTGTAGAGGCCGCACTCGGCAGTCGCCGTCCATTCGATCCACGGATTCACCGCGTGCGCGGTCATCGTGGTCAAATGGATGCAGCAACGGCTTATCGCCACCTGCTCGATACCAGCAGCGAAATCGGCGACTCACACACTGGCTGTGAAAAAGTACAAGATCCATACTCGCTACGTTGTCAGCCTCAGGTAATGGGCGCATGTTTGCAGCAAATTCGTAACTCTGCAGAAATCCTGCAAGTTGAAGCCAACTCGGTATCAGACAACCCATTGGTATTTGCTGAAGATGGTGACATCATCTCTGGGGGCAACTTCCACGCTGAACCAGTGGCAATGGCGGCGGATAATTTAGCGTTAGCCATTGCTGAAATCGGCAGCTTATCTGAGCGTCGTATGGCGCTGCTGATTGATAGCGCACTGTCGAAACTGCCTCCTTTCCTTGTTGACAACGGTGGCGTTAACTCAGGCTTTATGATTGCCCAAGTCACCTCGGCGGCGCTTGCCAGTGAAAACAAAACCTTGGCCCACCCAGCGTCAGTAGATAGTTTGCCAACCTCGGCCAATCAAGAAGACCATGTATCTATGGCAACATTTGCTGGTCGCCGTTTGCGTTATATGGCAGAAAATACCCGTGGAATTTTGGCCGTGGAATACTTGTCCGCCGCGCAAGGTATAGATTTTCGCGCACCGAACAAGTCATCGCAACGCATTGAAGAGGCTAAGCAGATTCTGCGTGAAAAAGTCACGTTCTACGACAAGGATCGATATTTTGCGCCTGATATCGAAGCGGCCAACTCACTGCTAGAGCTTGCCGTTCATAACCATTTGATGCCAGAAGCGCTACTGCCTAGTGTTGTTGTGGATTAGTAACAAGCAATAATTGATGTCTAAGAAAGTGTTAACGCCGCTCGCTTATAAGTGAGCGGCGTTAATTTTTTTTAATACGATGTCTATATAACCTATCCAAATATTATTTATAGCCTATATCACTTCATTAAAAAATTTATTAATAAAACCTAAATTAACAAAGATTAATTTTACCTTCATTAATTTAGTCTTAACTTATTTAGTCATTGCCTATCTATTAACCCTCATCGTTATTATTTAACTTAACAACACATCAACACCTCATAATTAACATAAAATCCAGTGGGAAATATAAATATCGATAAATATTAAATAGTGATCTTGGTTTAATATTTATTTAAATATCATTATACAAAACTGAATTTAAATTAGTGTAATTACTCTATTTTTAAGTCTGTAGTTTGTAAGGTGATAACTATCCCCTCTTCCATTCTTGATTGAATGTAATCTCAACGTTCCCCACACCTTAATAATAGTAAAACACTTATATAACAACAACTAATATTTCATTAGCTTTATCAAGCATAGAAAAATGAGCTTTAAAAAACCGTCTAGAATAGTGATAAATCTAGCAACTAGATCATTAATCAAACAAATACATGCATCGATATCAAGTTTCTTAGAGCGAGAATAATTATAAAAACTGAACCATAATCACGTTATGTGTATTGATTTAAGAATATTAATTCAAAAATATTGCTTATAAACTTCTTCACAAAAATATAATTATCATGTTAGAAAATATTACAAACACAATGATTAACAAGATAAATTAATCCTGAATAGCATTTATGACTTATTAGGGAAAACAAAAAATCAGTACAAAACTAACAAATACATACATTGTTGAATAAAAAATAACCATTATTAAGGAACTCAACATGCCAAATAAATCTACAGTCATTCTTAGGGCACTGACTCTGTTACCTTCACTGCTTGCTGGTCACGCTTTTTCTGATATTCAGTTGTTGGGTAGTGAAAGTGAAATCTCACAGTTAGTCGCAGAGCACTATCAGCAACCAGTGCGTGTCTATGACGGAATCTTAACAGCAAGAGATGCGCTGTACATCAATGTAGGCTCAGCATCTAGCCAAGACATTGACATCGCGAAGTCGCACGTCGTTAAAGGAGAAATAGTCATCGTCGACCTTAGGCTGCTCGCAAGCGACGAAGACAAAATAGAGCAAAGCCAAAAAATAACCGGACTTGGAAGCGATGCACCTGTTGTTATCACTGGCATTTATCAAGGAGATAACATCATTAATTCAATCGTTGCCGATGTTCGAAACGAAAACGGCGACTCAATCACGAATTCAGCAGCTGAGCTGGAAAGCCTCAATCAATCATTGGTTCACGCTCTTGATCGCCTAAATTTTGGAGGTGAGTAATATGAAAACGTCTACCATTTTTACCCTTTCGCTACTCGCTGTTTCTGTCAATGCTATCGCCGAAGATTATGTGCCGATCGTTGAAAAAGTCTATTATATCACCAGCTCGAAACTAACATGTAATCTATACAAGAGTGCTGACTTTGAGACTAAGCGGGACTGGTGTGATGCAGGCGCGTCAGTAGACATTCGTGTCAATGTAACACAGATGCGCTCAGTACAATCTTCGACATCACAAGGTTTCACCGCTGATGCAAAAATCGTTCGTTTTACTGTCGATGCAAACAAACCGGGCACAGGTTTTCACTTAGTTGACACTCTCCAACAGGGTCATAGCTGGTTCCAAAGCTGGGCTAACCGTCGTACTTATATTGGTCCTTTTGCTAGCAGTTATGACTTGTGGGTCAAGCCTGTCTCTGGTTATATACCCAAAAAAGTCAGCGACTTTCCCCATAACGAAAACAAAAACTACCAGCATCGCGATACACACGGCTACTCAATTGGCATCAATGGCTCAGTTGGGGCGGAAGTTGGTAAAGATGGCCCTAAAGCCAGTGCAGAAGTGAGTGGCTCATTTAGCTACAAAAATGAAAAAACATTAGTCTTTGATACCAAAGACTATCGCGTTAATAACCGCTCCTCATTAAGCGACTTTCAAGTTTCCTTTGAGCGTGAATTTGATCAGTGTGATGAATTGCGCCGCCAAGAATTAGGCTGTTATTTCACGTCAGCACACTGGGGTAGTGGCTGGGTATTTGATAAATCAAAGTTCAACCCTATTTCATACGCTAACTTCAAGCCAAACTACGATGTCATCTACGAAGCACCTGTTTCTCAAGCAGATACAACGGATTTCGAAATCGGTGCTAAGTTTGTCGCCAAAGCTCGTTATGGAGAAGTATTACCCTCCGCATTTTTTTCAGCCTATGGGCCTAAGGCTTGGGCATCTACTGGATGGTCAATTCCTCGCAGAGTTCGCATAGATTGGAGTCACCCTTTGTTTGAAGCTGAAGCTCATGTCACTTTACAATCACTAAGCAACAATGACTTATGCTTGGATGTATACGGCAGCAAAACGGAAGAAGGCAGTCCAGTGGATGGTTGGAGTTGCCACGGTGACTGGAATCAGATTTGGGGTCTAGATAATAATGAACGTTATCGCAGTCGCATCGCACCAGATCGTTGCCTAACAGTGTCCTCAAATAGAACGATAACCGTGGAATCCTGTAGCTCGAACCTTGCTCAGAAATGGTTCTGGGAAGGCGATAAACTTATCAGCCGCTATGTAGATGGAACGAATCAACGTTACGTTCTAAATATTATAGATGGCCGTAATGTTGGGGTCACCCCAGAGGCGGAAGCCACTCAAGCAAGGTGGAAACCAACTCTGCAACAAATCAAACTGTAAGTTTGGTCAATTCTATACGGAAGGCAAGACCTTCCGTTTTCATATCCAACGTCTTACCCGCTGTTTGTAATCAATATATTGCGCACCAAAAATGGCTTCAAGCGCCCGTTCTTCTGGGAGGATTTGAAAGCGGTTCATATAGAGGATAAAGCTAAAGCTAAAGACGATTGAAAGTAGGTTTTGTTGCCAGTAGCCAAAACCAAACAACAACAGAAATAGACCGAGATACATCGGGTTGCGTGTGTACGCAAAAATACCGCTTTCGACCATAGCTGAAGCACCGTCTACTTTGACTGGATTCACCGTGGTTTGCGCACGACGAAACTGATATACCCCTGCAATGCCAATCACGCCTGAAACGATAAAGCACAGTAAAAAAACCATACCATTCAATGGCAAGTTAAGGTGGAACACCAAAAACTCTCGATTGATAAAGTTCATCGCAACGATAAACAGAACAAACAGTGCCACTGGCGGTATTTTTGTTTCAAGCTTGCCCATTTAACGACCTTAGTTGCCATAGTATTACTAAAAAATAGCTCAACCGAATCGGTTGAGCTATTTAAATTAGAGTATTTGCAATAGCGCCTGAAGAGGGTGTTTAGTTTTAACCTCTTCAAAACGTTTCACTTGGCTGCGACACGAATACCCCGTGATTAAGCAACGCTCTTTGTCCAAGGGTTCAAGTTTAGGCTTCCAACTGAGTCCGTAGATGTCTTTCGACATTTGCAGTTTATCGACTTCGTGACCAAATGTGCCCGCCATTCCACAACAACCAACCGCAACCGTATTCAATCGCGCACCAAAGTGGCTAAAAATAGTGCCCCACTCTTTCTCGGCATTTGGCATTTTGGTCTTTTCAGTACAGTGGGCAAACAGATACCAAGGTTGCTCATCCGCACACTCGCGCACCTCATACTCATGCAGTTTTGGCTCTAACCATTCATGCACCGTCAATACTTGGAAATCGCCGCGCTTGCCACCAAGCACCTCTTGATACTCATCGCGGTAACAAAGCACTAATGCAGGATCTACCCCAACCAGCGGAATGCCTATATCAGCAACCTGCTGAAGAAACGCCGCGGTATTGGCAGCACTCGAGGCAAATTGCTGCAGGAAACCTTTGATGTGTTGCGCCTTACCATTAGGCTTAAATGGCAACAATACCGGCGTTTTACCCAGTTTGGTGATCAAAGCTGCAAAATCAGCGACCACCTGAGCATCATAGTAGCTAGTGAATGGGTCTTGAACAATCACCACATGATTGGCTTTGTCTTGCTTAGACAGTGCAGCCAGCTGCTGTAAATCAAACTTTTTGAGCCCAGAGACCTGCTGTTTAAGCGTAGGAACCGACAACAACGGCGAGTCGACATAACCTACGGTTTTCGCCGTTAGATCTTGCACCCATTGCTGCTTTAACGCTCCGTTAACCAGTTTTGGTGCTTTAGCAAGTACTGGCAACATGGTTTCAATATTGGCGACCAAATAGTCTTTAACTGGTCGTTGATAACGCGAGTAGTAAAGGTTGAGAAAGCGCGAGCGGAAACTTGGCACATCAACCTTAATCGGACATTGGCTCGCACACGCTTTACAGGCTAAACAGCCATTCATCGCTTCATACACTTCGTGCGAGAAATCATACTCATGACGTTTATTGATAGTATTGCGCACACGATCAATCATCGACTTAATCGAACTACTGTTCTCAAGCGCCTGTTTTTCTAGATCAAGAACATCAATCCCTTGCTCCGTCAACTGGCGTAACCATTCACGTACTAACCCTGCTCGACCTTTCGGTGAGTGGCGACGGTCAGCAGTCACTTTCATCGAAGGACACATTGGCGATGAGGTGTCGTAGTTAAAGCACAAGCCGTTACCATTACATTCCATCGCCTGTTTGAAACTATCACGCACCTCAACATCAATCTGACGATCAAAGTAACCACGTTTGGTGTCTGTCACTTTAACCAACTCTTCATTGCTATTGAGTGGTGTACAGATTTTACCCGGGTTCATTTTATTGTGCGGATCGAAAGCGGCTTTGACCCGGCGTAGTTCAGTAAAGAGCTCTTGACCAAAAAACTCTGGCCCATACTCAGAACGATAGCCTTTACCATGCTCACCCCACATCAAGCCGCCATATTTGGCAACCAGCTTCACCACTTCATCAGAGATTTGATGCATCAATGCTTCTTGTTGTGGATCGCACAAATCGAGAGCCGGACGCACATGCAGTACCCCTGCATCCACGTGACCAAACATACCGTAATTAAGTGACTTCGCATCAAGCAGCTCTCGGAATTCAGCAATAAAATCTGCTAAATTTTCTGGTGGCACACAAGTGTCTTCGGCGAACGCGACAGGTTTAGCACGCCCTTTCGCCGCGCCAAGTAAACCAACTGCTTTTTTGCGCATATTATAAATACGGCCAATGCTTGCCAATTCACTGCAAACTTGATAGCCGATGATACCGGCCTGATTGTCAGCCAGCATCACATCAAGACGCTGGCATAAATCGCTGACTTGCTGATTCACCTCTTGCTCATCTTGGCCGGCAAATTCAACCATATTGATGCCTTGCATCTCTTTGCCAGGAACATCAGTTAACAAGTCGCTTACGGTGTGCCAAACGATATCTTGTTTAGCAAGATTGAGTACTTTCGAATCAATTGTTTCCACTGACAAAGCTTGCGCTTCAACCATTAATGGTGCGTTGCGCAACGCTGAATCAAAACTGTTGTATTTGATGTTAACCAAAGTTCGCGCTTTAGGAATCGGCGTTAAGTTAAGTGTAGCTTCTGTAATGAAGGCTAACGATCCTTCAGCGCCGCACAGCACGCGGGTCAAATCAAAACGATCACTTTCACTATTCAGAGCGTTTTTTAAGTCATAGCCTGTCAAAAAGCGGTTCAACGGCGGAAATTTTTGCTCAATTTGAGCGCGCTTTTCACGACACACTTGCTCGGTGGTATGGTAGGCATCAAACGCATACTCGCCTTCGGTTGGCATGCCATGGGAAAGATCCGACTCTAAACAAGAACCATCGGCAAACACCGCTTGCAGAGACAACACATGGTCAGAGGTTTTTCCGTACTTCAGTGACCCTTGTCCTGACGCATCCGTGTTAATCATGCCACCCAGTGTCGCGCGGTTACTGGTTGATAGGTCAGGCGAAAAAAAATAGCCAAAAGGACGCACCGCATCATTAAGTTGGTCTTTGATGATGCCCGTTTGCACACGAACCCAACCTTGTTCTTGGTTGATTTCTAATACCTTATTCATGTGACGAGACAAATCAACCACGATACCTTTGGTCAGTGACTGACCGTTAGTTCCGGTACCACCGCCACGTGGTGAAAAGGTTACACGCTCATAGTGAGACTGCGTCGAGAGCTTACCGATTAACGCCACATCGCGAGTCGATTTCGGATGTACCACTGCTTGTGGAAGCTGTTGATAGACACTATTGTCAGTGGCAACGGCCAGTCGGCTAGAATATTGGCTTTCAATATCACCACTAAAGCCGGCATTTTTGAGTTCTTCCAGAAAGGTAAGAACGATCGGATCAACATCCGATTGAGAATGTAGTCTTGGTAACATTTGCTTCCTGCCCCTACGACGCTGATCCTATCAGCACTGGGTTCGTGTGGTTTAAACTATTATTTGAATCAAGTCACTGTACAACATTTAAAAGGGTGATCAAAACAGAAATGTAATGTCACAATGGCAATACTCGCATTTTTTTCCCACACTTATAACTATCTCTATTGTTTGTAAGTATCTCTATGAGCGAATCACCAATGAAAAGAAATAAAGTAGTCACCACAGAAGATATTCTTTTAAAGTTATGCCAGTCTGTTTCTGGTGTGCTCACTTCGGCCACCAGTTCGAACGTTACTTACTCTGCTATGGTGCAGAAAATTACTAAAACCAGCCTTAAGCCGGACTTCGGCTGTTTTGTGCTGTTCGATGGTGGGTTTTCGGGTCTTGTTGTCATTAACTTCACTTCAAAAGCCGCATTAGAGGTATACACCAATTACATGCGTAATATGGGTATGCCTGAAGATGAACTTGCGGTATCGCATACCTCAGACGAAGTTGCTGACGTGTTGGGTGAACTGATGAACCAACTGGTGGGTCACTTTACCAACCAAATACGCAAAGATCTGCAAACGCATATCACCCAGAACCAACCCAAAATGCTCTCTTTGAATAAACAGGTCAATTTGTCAGTTGATACCAATTTAGACCGCCCGCAAGCACGTCGCGTAACCTTCTCTACTGAGAAAGGCCATATCTTCTACCTTGAGCTTGCCATGGACAAAACTGAATTCATTCAACTTGAAGAGTTTGACATTGCCGAAGATGAGTGTCCTGATGATATCCTCGAGCAAGCTCAGCAAAAGATGAAGCAAAAACAAAAACCACCAGCGGCGAAACAAGATAACTCGGACGATCTTTTTGACGAGCTGGGTATTTAATCCTTAAAGTTCAACTATATCGATGCGATAAAGGCTAGCGTAACTTTCGTTAGCCTTTACTGTTTACTAAAAATACCGTTTAAAACACATATCCGATTTCCGTTTTTGCTCTGAAAACGGTAAAATGTGCGACTTTGTCAATTTAGTGAGATTTGATGCGGTCGATGGATAAACAAAAAGCCCTCAAAAAAATTGCGAAATGTCTAGAACTCGGTAATTCAGCCAACATTAACGAAGCGGCCAACGCGATTAAAATGGCCCATAGCTTAATGATTAAATATGGTCTGGATAAAGACGATATCGAGTTCATTAAGATGGGAAAAACCCAGTCGACTCACTTACTCCCTGCCAACGTGAGCTCCACTCTGCTGCGCATTATTCGTGGTATTAATACTAAGTTTGGCGTTGAGGCCGTATTGCTCAACCATAAAGGGCTTAAACGCGTTGAATATATCGGTGAAGCAGATCGCGCCATCTTTGCCGCGTTTGCCTTTGACATTATTTACCGTGAAATGAACGAACAAACTGGTCGGTTCCGTAATAGTTTTGCTGGCACTGGCACACCAACGACTGAAGTTACTCGCCGAGTTAATTCATTTCTCTCGGGTTGGGTTGAAGGTGCTATCGAAAAACTACCGATTATTAGCCCTGACGACGAATCCGCCAAAAAAATCGACGATTATATCGATAAAGAATTTCAGAACATCGATCGTGAAACCTTTAAGCAACAGCTTAGAGAGGCGATGAAAAACCTCACTGACGATTATGAAGTTGGTTTTAAAAAAGGGCGTACGGTTTCAGTTAACCGCCCTATTAATGGTGCACAAGCGCCAAAAATGCTGAGATAGTACAAACTTTATTCATCAAACGTTAATCTATTGTCAATTAATCTATTCATCAATTGACAATAGATATAGCATCCGCTTTATTCAGGGAACACATTGATCAAACTCGGTATTGGTCAAACTAAAATGCTACATGGAGATGTTAACGTGAAAAAAATTACGCTTGCACTAGCAGTCGCTATCGCCCTTTCTGGTTGTCAGGCAACACAACGCCAAAACGCGACAACAGGTGAGACAGAAACCAATTCTGCCGCTCAAGGAGCTTTACTGGGTGCCATTGCAGGCGCGGCAGTAGGCCTTGCAACAGGTGATGATGCAAAAGAGCGTCGTCAACATGCATTGATCGGTGCTGCGGGTGGTGCAGCTGTCGGTGGCGGTGTTGGCTACTACTTTGACCAACAAGAAGCGGCTCTGCGTAAAGAACTCCTCGATTCAGGCGTTCAAGTAGAGCGCGTCGGCGAAAACCAATTGCTGCTTCGGCTTGAGAACGGCATCGGTTTCCAAACTAACTCTTACCAACTAGACACTAGCATTCATAAAACATTGCGCGGTGTATCGCGTATCTTGGTCGAATACCCAGACACAAGCTTAGTGATTGATGGTCACACCGACAGCACAGGCAGCGATACGACCAACCAAATTCTATCTGAGCGCCGTGCTGAGTCGGTACGCGCATACTTAGTGTCACAAGGTGTCGCCACAGGCCGTGCCGTTGCGCGTGGTAATGGCGAACGTTACCCACTTTGCAGCAATAGCACTGCGGATGGTCGAGCATGTAACCGTCGTGTCGAAATTCAAATTTTGCCGCTTAAATAGTTAAGTGTAAAAAAGATAATCTCTAAATGGCTTCTTCGGAAGCCATTTTTTTACACCTTATACCTATTTTACTGGGCGAGTTGATATACTAAACAGATAATTTATCTTTTTAGCATCTGAGGTTACATTGCGACGACTTCCCTACCTGCTGTTAACCCTCTCATTATCGAGTGCTGCTCAAACCTTGGAGGAACTGCAGCAAAGTGCCCAAAACAACAATGTTCATGCACAACTAGAGCTGGCCGAGAAGTATGATCGCGGACAAGGTGTCGCACAATCCGATAGCGATGCATTTTATTGGTATCAACAAGCCGCGCGCAATGGCAGTCAAACGGCTGCACTAAACCTTGGTCAGTCTTATCTTGATGGTACTGGCACAAACCGAGATATGGAAAGTGCGATTTTTTGGCTGACTAAAGCGGCGATGCTAGGCAATGACCAAGCGCCAGCGCTACTTGGTCAAGTTTATGAACAACTGACTCAACAAACCAATCACTTAGATTTCGCCGAGCTGTGGTATCAAGAAGCGGCAAAAAATAATCCTCAAGCTGAAGATGATTACGCGCGCGTACTTGAGCAGCAATTTAATGACCGCCGCGCACAACAAGTCGCCACTTTAGACCAATTGGAAGTGGCCTTCGACGCTGAGCAAATAGAGCTGAGCCCGAACGCCAAGTCGGTGTCAAACAGCCAACAAAGCGAAAATACCACGTTATACGCGTTGCTCTCGCTACTGCTACTTGGTGCTATTGCCGTCGTCAGCTTGTTGCGAAGCAACCACAAACTCAAACAAACCGTCCATGTGAGTGATAATGACCAGCAGCGCCAACAGCTAAAAATGGAACGCGATTTAAAACGAAAAGACCAAACTCTGGCTCAACAAAAGCGTCAACTTGAAACCCTATATCGCCACATTAAGAAACTCCAGACTGCAGGCAGTTCAGCCACGTCAACAGCGCCTAGCAAAGACAATCCGCTTCACATCGCATGCGCGGTATTTGGTTTTCATCCGGCACAGATCCCCGACGAAAAACTGATAAAAGTGCGCTATAAGCAGCTCAGCAAAATTTATCATCCTGACTTGAAAGGCAGTGAAGACGAGATGAAGCGTTTGAACCAAGCTTTAAAAATCATCCTAAAAAACGTTAACAAATAGTTACAAATTCGCATTTCCCTTGTATTAACTTTCCGGCACAGTCGAAATTAAAAGGCAGCGCAATCGATCACTCTCCCATTACCGATAACAAACAATTAACTTAATAAGCGGTGGCATGGCATAATACGTCGCGAAATGAACACCTAATCAATAAAGGTGGGGAGAGTTCTATGTTTAAGATTGAAGGTATGTGCGACTGGTGTAAAAAACCTAGTATGCTGACCAAACACAATTATGTGGACGGTAAAAGTCACCACTCTTGCCAAGAGTGTAATGATCTCGCGACACTGGATGTGCGCCAATTTAACATTGCTGAGTTACAACACAGAGAGCGCCAAATCAGCGCATCACGCTAACTCGCACTGTTGATGAAACAAAGACGAACAAAGCCACCTCGAATCGGTGGCTTTTTGCTTTTTTGACACAAGCTATCATTCACTGGCGTCAGGCTGTTGCTCTGGCACTGCTTTGGCAAAAGCAGGCAACTCACTAAGTGACACGGTAACGCGACAAATGGTCGGATACGCTGTTAATTCGATATTAAAGCGCCTAGCATTGTAAACCTGAGGCACTAGGCAGACATCCGCTAAAGAGACATCATCGCCAACACAATAATGTCCGTGCGTGGTTTGCAGTCGTTTTTCAAGCGCTTCAAACCCCAACTCAACCCAATGTGAATACCATTGAGACTTGTCGTGGTCAGACACCTCCAATGTTCCCGCTAAATACTGCAACACGCGTAAATTATTGAGAGGATGGATATCAACTGCAATATCCTGCGCCAACGCCTTAACCAGATAACGGCGCGCGGGGTCAGTTGGCGTTAACAATGCCTGAGGATAGGTCTCATCAAGATAATCGATGATTGCCAGTGATTGATTAAGCGATAGTTTGCCATCGACTAACACTGGCACCAATTGATTCGGGTTGAGCTGCTTAAACGCGCCGCTGTGTTGCTCGCCACCATTTTTAACTAAATGGACACTGCGCTGCTCATAACTTAAACCTTTAAGGTTGAGCGCGATTCTGACTCGGTAGGCAGCCGATGAGCGCCAATAGCCATAGAGAATCCGCTCACTCATACTTCACAACCTGTTGATCGATAGCACCAAAAATGGAGTGCCCATGGCGATCTTTCATTTCCATTTTAATCCGGTCTCCAAACTTCATAAACGCGGTTGAAGGTGAACCATCACGGATGGTTTCTATCATGCGCACTTCGGCAATGCATGAATAACCAACGCCCCCTTCGGATATCGCCGTACCATACTCGGTGCCCTGTTTGTTCGACACCGTTCCTGAGCCGATAATCGCCCCCGCACAAAGGGGTCGCGTCTTCGCTGCATGAGCGATGAGCTGCGCAAAATCAAACGTCATATCGATACCAGCATTCGGGCAACCAAACGGACGTTCATTGTAATAGCTCAGTAGCGGCAGATGCACTTTCGCACCATGCCAATCTTGCCCTAGTTCATCAGGTGTCACGGCAACTGGCGAGAATACCGACGACGGTTTGGATTGAAAGAAGCCAAACCCTTTACCAAGTTCATTCGGAATAAGGCCACGCAGCGAAACATCGTTAACGAGCATAAGTAAACGAATGGATTTAGCCGCATCTTGCGCCGACACTCCCATAGGAACATCATCGGTAATCACCGCGACTTCACCTTCGAAATCGATCCCCCACTCTTCACTCGCCACAGGTATATCATCGTAAGGCCCTATAAATGCGTCCGAGCCACCTTGATACATCAGCGGATCTTCCCAAAAACTTGGCGGCATCTCAGCACCACGCGCTTTGCGTACTAACTCGACATGATTAACATAAGCCGAACCGTCAGCCCACTGGTAAGCACGCGGCAGTGGCGATTCACACGACGAAGGGGTAAACGTCATTTCATGGAGCAATTCACCATTGTTGAGCGCGACATAGATTTCACTCAATTGCGCTTCAACATGTTGCCAATGGTCCAAGGCGTATTGCATGGTTTGCGCGATGTCTGGCACCGCGACACACTTGGTTAAATCTTTACTGACGACGACCAACAAGCCATCGCGACTATTATTTTTTAGGGTGGCTAACTTCATACTCATTCCCTTGGTTATTTTGCTTGCCAGCTATACACATAGTGTTTGTTTTCAACTTGTTTGGCTTGCTCGCTAAACTGAAGAGCATGGCGAGTGTCGATCATCACCGCCACTTCATCAGTGAACTTTTTCTTGTATTCCTGACCTGCTTTGAACGCTTTGGGGTGCGGCCCATGCGTGAAGCCAGCAGGATGGAAGGTCACCATTCCGGCTTCAATATTGTCACGGCTAAAGAAGTCTCCTGCGTGGTAAAACAGCACTTCATCGTAATCATCGTTGTTATGATAAAACGGGACTTTTAACGCGCCCGGATCACTTTCAATCGGCCGCGGGACAAATGTGCAGATCACAAACCCTTGACCAACGAAGGTAGTATGCGCCGATGGTGGTAAATGATAGCGATGCGACATCAGCGGTCTAATATCACGCCAGTTCACACGCACAACCGACAAATCACCATGCCAACCAATCGCATCCAGAGGATTGAAAGGGTACGTCACCACACTGACTTGCTCATGACGTTTGATGTGAACTTGGGTCGATTGTTCACTGTATTGATCTTTAAACGCTTGATCGATTGAGGGCACATCAAGCACGGCAGGATCAAAAATGGCGTGATTGCCGACCATGCCTTTTTCGGGCAAGGTGTACGCCGCATCGGTGTTCTCGATCATCAGTACGAACATTGGCTGTTGAGGCTCAAGGCGCCAGTTGGTCGAACGAGGAATCATCACATAGTCCCCTTCAACCACCTCTAGGTGACCATAATCGCAAAAAAGATCGGCTTTGCCTTGATGGATAAACAGCAGTTCATCACCATCAGCATTACGCACCAAGTGATCCATCGCAGTGTCGAGCTTCCACACGCGAACTTTACAGTTTGTGTTATGCAGCAGATGAGGAACTGCCCAAGGCGAACTCTGCACTGACTGCTCGACCTGATTAAAGTTAAACGCGCGCGGTTTTAATTCGCCCTGCCATTCACTCCACCCTGTTGGCGCATGTTGATGGTGAAAGTGGGACGCCGGGCCAAAAAAGCCACTGCGCCCTGCTTCTCGTTCATAAATCGCTTGTTGCGGGAAGTCAGCATGCGCCTGCTTGGAGCACACTCCCTCCCGATGAGGGAATGTAATCCACTTATGCATTATCGAGTACTCCACGGCGAATTTGATCTTCTTCAATCGATTCAAATAGCGCTTTAAAATTGCCTTCACCGAAACCTTCATTGCCTTTGCGCTGAATGATTTCAAAGAACACCGGACCAATCACGGTTTGAGTGAAAATCTGCAATAAGATGCCATCTTTCATCGGGGCACCATCAATTAAGATTTGCAGATCACGCAACTTATCTACATTTTCGCTATGCCCTTCGACGCGACTGTTGATCTTCTCGTAATAGGTGTCAGGTGTTGGCATAAATGCCATTCCACGCTCTCGCAAAGTTTGCACTGTTTTGTAGATATCATTAGTACTCAATGCGATATGTTGTATACCTTCGCCGTTGTATTCACGAATGAACTCTTCGATTTGCGACTTATCATCGGAAGACTCGTTGATTGGGATGCGTATTTTGCCGCATGGCGCTGTCATTGCGCGGCTAACGAGGCCAGTAAGTTTGCCTTCGATGTCGAAGTAACGAATTTCTTTAAAGTTACCAATACGTTCATAAAACCCAGACCACACACTCATGTTGCCCTGGCAAACGTTGTGGGTAAGATGATCGATCTCAAGCAAGCCAACATCCATGCTCGCTAAACGCTGTTGTGCGTCAGGATAGAAACGGAAATCAACATCATAGATGCTGCCGTCTTGATAGCGGTCGACAAAGTAAAGCAAACTTTCACCGATACCGTAAATAGCAGGAATGCTCAATTCCATTGGACCAACTTCGGTCACATACGGTTCACCGCCATGCGCTATCGCGTGATGCATCGCAGCCGCCGAGTCAGCGACACGAAATGCCATACCACACACTGATGGACCGTGAATTTTAGCAAACTCATGCGCTTGACTGTGTGGTTGTGCATTGACAATAAAGTTCACATCCCCCTGTCGATATAACCAGGCCTCTTTTGAACGATGCTTAGCAACTTCAGCGAACCCCAGAGAGCCAAATAACTGTTTAAGATCTTGGATTCCTTTCTCATCAGAGGCCGTATATTCGACAAACTCAAATCCATCGGTACCTAATGGGTTATACACTTCGTTCATTTTTATTCCCTTATGATTGAAATCACTGCCGTGTCCACTCCTCATAATTTGGCTCAAGCGGGTGAAAAAATGAACCTATCACGTTTAATTTACTGTTAAATAAATGTTATTTTAAAGTGTAAAACACAAGCAACAATCGGTTAAATATCGCTAAATATCAAAACTTTAAACAACACCATTCGAGTAACGATTTTTTTACAATTACATCGACTTGGTCGTTTACGCTGTTTTATTTACTTTAGCTCAACTTACATCCTGCCCATTTCGTCACTCTTTGCTTGATTGAAAGCGCTGTCATTGCCCCAATCAATCACTCCACGAGCCAATATTGACCTTTGCTATCGCTTGTTAAAAACAGCGCCAAAAGCAACAATAGATTGATATAGCGCATGCTCTCCAGTACCGCAGATCGCTATGTTATTGGCCTCTGTTCCTGAATGAGGTAGAACAATGACAACCATTAATCGCCAACGCCTGATGAATCACTTCTTTGAGTTAGTCAAAATTGACAGTGAATCTCGCAACGAAAAACGTATTGGTGAAGCTTTGGCTGAGCAGTTAGGTGAACTTGGCTTTGACGTCCACAAATTGCCTGTACCTGAAGCGATTTCCAACGGTTTTAATATCTACGCACGCCTAGAGGGTGAGCGACCTGATAGTGTCGTTTTCAGCTGTCATATGGATACGGTAACTCCGGGCATTGGCATTGAACCTGTCATTGAAGATGGGATTATTCGCTCTAAGGGTAATACCATTCTTGGCGGCGACGATAAATCTGGTATTGCGGCCATCATCGAAGCTGTGCGCGCGATCCAAGAGCAAAATCTTAATCACAAAACGATAGAAATCGCTTTTACCGTTCACGAAGAAGGTGGGCTGTTTGGTTCACAGCATTTTGATATGTCTTATATCCAATCAGACAAAGCCATCGTACTCGATAGTGGCGGTCCGATTGGTACGATAATCAATGCAGCGCCGGGACAACAAAAGATTGTCGCTAACTATATCGGCCGCCCTGCCCATGCAGGTCTGGCTCCTGAAGAAGGTATCAGTGCCATTCAGGTGGCAGCTGACGCTATTTCACAAATGAAATTGTTACGTATCGATGAAGAAACCACGGCTAATATTGGTATTGTTCAAGGCGGTAATGCGACCAATATTGTAATGCCAGAACTTAAAGTGGTCGCAGAAGCGCGCTCTCTCAATGATGATAAGCTAAGTATGCAAGTCAAGCATATGGTGGAAACGTTCCAAGCTGCAGTTATCAAACATGGCGCCGAGGTCAATATTGACTCGAGCCGCGCTTATAACGCTTTTGTCATTGCCGATGATCATCCACACATCGAAACAATTAAAGCGTCCTTCGAAGCCATAGGTGCCACCCCGTTCACCAAAGGCACTGGCGGCGGTAGTGACGCCAATAACTTCAATGCCAAAGGGCTAACCACGGTCAACATTTCAACTGGAATGGCAAAAGTTCATACTACTGAAGAGTTTATTGCTATCGATGACATGGTGAAAATCACCCAATTCGTTGAGCATTACCTGACTCATTAAGCCATAAGCTGACTGTTGCAATCATAAAGCCGCCTAACTACTGAGGCGGCTTTTGTTTATCCATCCTTGTAAGCCTTACTCTTTCGTCAGTTTAACTCGTCGGTCTTGGCGCGCCTCTTCTTTCATCATTGAAACAAACTCTTCAAACTTCAGTGGCCGAGAAAAGAGGTAGCCTTGATACTGATCACACACCTCTTCGCGCAATACATCCAGTTGTTGTTGATGCTCGACGCCTTCAGCAACTAACTTGATACCCAAACTGCGACCCATTTGTATGATTGTCCGTAGCAAGACACGATCCGAATGGCTAGAGGCACAATGATCGATAAAACACTTGTCGATTTTAATCACATCAACCGGTAACTGCTTCAAATACTTAAGGCTTGAGTACTCAACTCCAAAATCGTCAATAGCAATCGACACCCCTATCGCACGCAGCTGACGACAAATATCCGTGATGTGCTGTGGGTCGCTCATTAACGTCGATTCGGTGATCTCCATCTGCAGTAAATGTGAAGGAAGTTGTGTTTCTTTGAGCGCTTTACACACGACTTCAAACAGATCGGAGTGAGCAAATTGCACCGTAGAAACATTCACGGCAACACATACGGCTAACCCTTGATCACTAAACTGTTTGGCCTGACGACACGCTTCATAAATGATCCAGTGACCAACCGGAACAATTTGCGTGGTTTTCTCTGCGATAGGAATGAACTCGGCTGGCGAAATCGGCCCAAGTTGAGGGTGGTTCCAACGCAAAAGCGCTTCAGCCCCCACCACTTTCGTACTCTGGACTGACACTTTCGGCTGATATAACAGCACGAACTGCTTACTGATCAATGCCGATTTAATCTCTGTCTCAATCTGATGCTGACGAATGATTTCACTAAGCAACTCATCATCAAACCAACACACCGCGCCCGCCCCTTCCGATCGAGCTTTGAACAAGGCAAAGTCGGCGTTTTTAGCCCATACCTCATGGTTACCGAGTGCATCTTTCGCTAGGGCAACCCCAAGACAGTAAGCTAAACGATGTGAGGTATTATCAACTTGGAACATAAGACGATCATAACGAGTTAACTCATCGACAACCTCATCTAACTTGTGCGCCAATTCGTGGCTCTCAAGTAAAATCACAAACTCATCCCCGCCAAAGCGGTACACTCTGCCACTGTCCGCAACAATGTTTTTCACGTGCTGAGCAAACGCCACTAGCAGATCGTCGCCGTAACGATAGCCAAGTCGGTCATTGACACTCTTAAACCCCTCAAGACCAACCTGAATCAAAGCGAAGTTGGCAGCGCTATCGGCGTTAACTCGCTCAATATCTTCGATGAAGGCATTCATGTTAGGTAACTTGGTTAAGTAGTCCGTTTGGCTATCTGTTTTAAACTTATCGGCTTGCTGACGTGTTTTAACATAAAAGTAAGTCATTAACGTGGCGAATACCGTAATGACAGTGACTTCTATTGAGGTCGATACAAACCATTCAAAGTCAGACACTGGCAGTTGATAAAGGGAAACGTTAATCAGAGCTGCGCACACAGCAATGGGCCACAACGAACCTGGGAAAAGGACGATATAACATAACGGTAAAAAGAATAGACACTCTCTGACTACGCTAAGCTGGAAGGGTTGAATCAATCCGCCCAACATAAACAGTGCAACAGCGGCAAATGCGAAGACATGTTTCAAAGATACGTTTGGAGTGTACAAAGCAAACAGTAAAAAAAACGGGAAGGCGTAATAGGCCATTTGCCACGGATGAGGTTGAGATAAGAGCGCATACGCCATTAGACCTACCACCACTAAATAGGCGATATAGGCTATCAATTGCATTCCTTCAGATACTTTAAACAGTTGCATGTCCTGCCTTGATCAACTGTGCATTACTATAAACAGTAGCGTAATTTGAGACAGTGTCTGGCTGAAAAGCAGAATTCTGTGTTGCAAAAAAGCAAAACGCCTCAAAAGTGAGACGTTTTTTACTCAGATAAGGTCGCTTTTACTCAGCGACTCCTTTCACAAACCGAGCTCTTCCGAAAGTGCATCGATCTGTTTTAAATCGAGTTGGTGAACACGGATCATCTGTTCTACTTGGCTCAAGCGTGAAGATGCTTCGTCTTGCTTATCACATGCATCTGATTTGGCATCCCAAGATGTCCCCTCTAGAAAAAGGTCACATTCTTTTTTTAGTTGGATAATTTTCGGAGCCAAGGACTCACGCTCTTGCTCTAAGGCTTCTAGCTCTTGTTTTACCTTTAGCTCTTGTTGAAACAATTCTCGTGAACGCTCAAGCAGAGTAACCTGCATATCAGCTTGTCGATTTAAACGAGTATTCTGTGAATTTACCGAAGTCAGCTGTTGTTTTTGTTGATTCACCTGTTCGTCCAGTGACAGGTTTTCTTTTTCTAACTCAGTCAACTGCTGCTGAAGATTATCAACCTCGACTTTGTGTTTCTGCTGTTGATCGATGATCGCTTGCTGCAGTTTTTGCTCCACTTCGTTATCGACTTGAGCCACTTTCTGTTCAACTTTGGCGACCAGCTGCTGCTTATCTTTAACCAGAGACTGGTATTGCTCTTCAAGCGTCAAGTAGGTCGATTGCCACTTTTGAGCCGTTAAGGTAGAACCGAGTAGCCCACCCAGAGCAAGACCAAGAACACCAGCAATGACGATATAAAGCAGCGTTTTGTTATCGCGCTCCTCTATTACCACCACATTTTCATCGTCTTGGTTGTCTGTCTGTTGGTTCACTTAAACACTCCTGAGGGTTAACGTATCAGTTCGGTGATCATCAATGTTGCGGCATAAATTAAAAAGCCTGAGATGAGTGTAATCACGACATATTTTTGTAATTTTTCACTGGTGCGATACCGGATTAACACAAATGCTATTGCAGCTAGAAATACTATTGCAAGCAACCTGGTCATAAACTCTCCTTAGCTCGGCTCACTGTTTCTACTTTATACCATTTTTACGCAAAAATAGTCAGGGTAGCGTAGTTTTACCCTTGGTGATGATTAAATTAATTGGTTCAAAAGGTGACATACCGTCAGGTTGATTTTATCCATGGCTAAAAAACCAGCGCATCACACCAAGCTGCTAGCATTTTGTTTGGCTGTGATAACAATATCATGTATAAAGAGCGGCTAAATCATAGTGAGGCCAAGTCATGAAACCATTTAAAACAGACAATAAAAAACGTCGTATTCAAAAGAAACTCTTCGTAGGCGAATTTGCTATGTTGGGCTTTGAAGTTAGCTGCGAAACAAACATCAACGACTTTGAGCGTTACGATGTATTTGTCGATGATTTCATTGATTATATCGACAGCCTAGACCTTTGCTTCGGCGGCGGCGGCCTAGAAGTGTTTGAAGGCTTTTTGTGTGCGAAAGAGCGTTATGTCGACGTCACTGAAGAACAAAAAGCGCAAGTAATTGCATGGCTAGAAGCGCGCGCAGAAGTAAAAACAGCAAACGCCAGCGAACTGATGGACGCCAATTACTTCTAACCAGTTGTGGCAAAGTTACCTCTAGAATAGCGCCTAAATGGCGCTATTTTTTTGATCATCAAAAATCATGACTGAGTTCAAACTTTTTGTTGAAAACATAATAAAAAGTGATAAAGTTCACTGGTCAATACGTTGTAGCGCTATTGACCAACTTTTGCTCACATTTCGAGCAATTGTTCCGATGAAGACAGCAGGAGAGTGGTTATTAACCAAATGTTAACATTTGATCAGAATAACCTACCGAAGAAGTAAATCTTTCAGGTGCTACCTAGGTAGCGTGGACTGTTGTTGGAGGAACCTCTGGAGAGAACCGTTTAATCGGTCGCCGAAGGAGCAAGCTTTACGCCCGTAAAGTGAAACTCTCAGGCAAAAGGACAGAGGAGTGGAAAGATCTAATCCGCTAGTTGGCTTAGCCTGTCTATCGCTTTTCAGAGATCCCGATCTCTGCGCTTTCCCTCTTCTCCTTAAATTTAGTTTTATCAATTAAGGGGAAATCATGGATAACCTATACACTTTACTTATTACCATCGACAATTTTGTCTGGGGCCCACCACTACTGATTTTATTAGTCGGAACCGGTGTTTACTTCACTTTTCGTTTAGGCTTACTTCAGTTTAGACACCTTCCTACTGCCCTTAAGATGGTCTTTAGTAAAGACGATTCCAATAAACAAGGTGACGTATCAAGCTTTGCTGCGCTCTGTACTGCTCTATCAGCAACGATAGGAACGGGAAATATCGTCGGTGTGGCGACTGCCATTAAACTCGGCGGCCCTGGCGCCCTATTTTGGATGTGGCTAGCGGCTTTGTTCGGCATGGCAACCAAATATGCTGAGTGCTTACTGGCAGTCAAATACCGCAAAGTAGACGACAAAGGTCAGATGATCGGTGGCCCGATGTACTACCTTCAGTATGGTGTTGGTTCTAAAGCACTGGCGGTGATGTTTGCAGTCTTTGCCTTGGGGGTTGCCTGCTTTGGTATTGGTACTTTCCCGCAAGTTAACGCTATCCTTGATGCAAGCGAGATTTCATTTGGACTATCACGTGAGATCTCAGCGACGGTGCTTACTCTTCTCGTGGCATTTGTCACCTTAGGTGGTATCCAATCCATCGCAAAGGTGGCGGGCAAAGTTGTCCCGACCATGGCACTGTTTTACGTGCTGGCCTGTTTAAGTGTCATCATCATGAATGCCGATAAACTGTTTGATGCGGTTGAGTTGGTGCTAGTTTCAGCCTTCACTTCGACAGCTGCAACTGGCGGCTTCTTGGGGGCAAGCATCATGCTCGCGATTCAATCGGGTATTGCGCGCGGCGTATTCTCCAATGAATCTGGTCTAGGCAGCGCGCCAATGGCAGCAGCCGCAGCAAAAACAGACTCTTGTGTTAAGCAAGGCCTTATCTCAATGACGGGGACTTTCTTTGATACCATTATCATCTGTACTATGACTGGCCTTGCTCTGATCCTAACAGGCGCCTGGCAGAGTGAGTTTGCAGGTGCGGCAATGACGACGCATGCTTTTGCCGTGGGCTTAAATTCAGACACCATTGGCCCAACGCTAGTTTCCATCGGGTTAATGTTCTTTGCGTTCACAACTATTTTAGGCTGGAACTACTATGGCGAACGTTGCGTCGTGTACTTATTAGGCACCAAAGCGGTGTTACCTTACAAATTGATTTATGTTTGCTTAGTCGCATCTGGCGCATTCCTTCACTTAGATATGATTTGGGTCATTGCCGATATCGTCAACGGATTAATGGCGATTCCAAACTTGATCGGTTTGATTGCCCTTCGTCATGTTGTAATAGAGGAAACCAAATGCTTCTTTTCATCGGTGTCATCATCAAAGAATATTGAGCCAGTGAAAGTGTAAGATGCACATTGAATTCCATCACGCTCTCATACGCTATGGTTCCAATGACGATGGTTCATTAAACACAGCAGTATGACAGTTTATTCGATAGCGAGTCTTTGATATTTTACAGCCCTAGGCCAGCTTGGCTTAGGGCTGTTGTCTATAATAAGCTGACGCATATATTTAAATTTTATCTCTTATCTCTTATCAGAATACAGCCAACTCAGACCACATGACTATACATCTATCATGGCTCCTAATTAATCACAGCAATTATAATATTGGAGCAAACACTAAAACTATGCCTAATTATGGTTGACTACAGCACTTACTATCCGCGAAACTAAACACATTGTTTAGTATAATTATAATTAGAGCAACGTCACATGATTACATATAACCCTATTAAGAGTACGCTTTCCAATCGACAGAACTCGGTTCTCGTTGGCTATAGAGAATCTCGTATACTCAATTTATTGATTAACCATTCTCCCAATCTTATAAAAAAGAAAACTTTGCTGTTACATGGATGGGAAAATGAAATGATTGGTGAAACATCATTAACTAAAAGTATCAGTATTATCAGGCGAGCATTTATCCGATTGGGAGTAAAAGAGTCACCGATTGTCACAGTGCCAAAAGTCGGTTATCGACTGATTGAAGGAACGGTTTATATAGAGCCATCTGATATCGCCGCCTCTTCTACCGTGACCTCATCCATTGCTCAATCAAAATGCCTTCTCTCCCACCCAACCTTTCTCTCACTTCGACACTATAGTGATTTCTTATGCTACTTGATTGCATTAACGCTGCTGATTGGTGCGACTTTTTTAGCGCAGAGCAAGTTTTATCGACACTATGAGGATATAGAGCATAACAATCGCTTAGTATCCAATGCCATTGGCTCACTTGAAGTTTACACGGAGCCCAATCTACCAATCTCAAGCGAGCTGAGATCACTATTGCAAGAAAACCAATGCCCATGTGTTGTTTATATTGAAGAAAACGAACAATATTCCTCGATTTCATGGCTAAATAAGCAGACAAAAAAATCTATCAATGTGTTTTACACTCAAGAAAAGTTTGCACAAGCGTCTAGCAGCATAAAACAATTCATCGCTAGTGAACAATTATGAAGCCTTATCTGGCTATTGTCGCTTCTAGCGCACTTTTCGCGGCCATCTGGTTTTGGCCGTATGGTTCAAAAGTACAAGATGTGCAGTACTACCACCGTGTGGTCGACATGATTCCTCGCGAACATATATTACGTAGCGACGGCCTGACACGTGTCAACAATAATAAAATTACTCAACTTACTTCTTTGCAAGATGAATCACTAGCCACTCCCATCATGCTTAGTTTTAAAGGAATTTCACTGCTTCAATCTGATTCCAGTTTTCTTGTAACTGGTACGGTCAACTTACTTTCTATTCAAGAACTCGAGCCAGCCCTCTATGACAAAATGCTCTCGCCTTATCTAGTCTTCAATGATGAACCAAAGCAATTCAACATCAAAATATTATATTCAAACCATGTCTTTATGATATTAAAGAACTCGAACAATGATAGGACGATGCTATATGCCAGACGGTAGATTAGTTTAACTAAAGGTGTCGAGTTCAGTCACTGAAAATTACACATAATTCAGTATGACAACGAGTCTGAAACTTCTGGCAAGAGCACATCGAAATTACTTAATTGGAGTACTAAACGCTTCTTGACAAGCTTTCCTAGTCTTCTTGAATCTAATCATTTATTCATACTTGCAAGGGTGTAACCATAGCTAATCAAATAACAGACAATCCTAATAAAACTTATACTAAATAAGACATTGATAAATGAGACATTATTAAAAACCTCTCTTTACATTTACTTGCGTGTATATGGAAGTACGATTTTTACATTAACATATAGTAATCACTTCATAAAATCCTCATTAATTTTTTCAATATATTAAAAACTAACTTTTTAATAGTACTCTATCTTTTATACCTAAAAGATTTTCGCATATGTAGATAATAGCGAACTAAAATCATATAAATATTTATAAAAACATTTGAAAAAAATTGACTAAAAAAAGAAATCAACAAAAAACTATTGAATTCATCTGAATTACTTCTGATAAAATTATTAACCAATTGAATTTTAAATAAAATAATCAACAAACCTTATCAAACGGCATTATTTTCATTTAATTTACAATTTTATTCTTTGCGTTTAGCCTAATTATATTCCAAGTCAAAATAGTCAACATTTATCCGAACCACTGAAATAAAAACATTAACGACCTAATTTGATAACAATACAAACCAAACAAAAAAAAGGAACGCCAATGTTCAATTTAAAACCGTATTTATTACTCATACTCTTTCTATTCACAAACTCGACTTTCGCTGCTATCAATAGTGACTATCAAGTCGAACTCGATTTATCAGCGGACCACAGCGAAAGCAACAACGTCCCGATGCCCTTTTTTGCTAACGGGAAAATGCAGTCGAAGTTGAACGTTACTGTCAGTTTTTCTGATGGCTACGGCAATCCGGTGAGCGTTAACGATGAAGAAGTAAGAAACTCGCTTTCATT
This sequence comes from Vibrio pacinii DSM 19139, assembly GCF_000711795.1. GTDB lineage: Bacteria > Pseudomonadota > Gammaproteobacteria > Enterobacterales > Vibrionaceae > Vibrio > Vibrio pacinii. Next base: position 95,072 of record NZ_JONH01000011.1, read on the forward strand.
TTACATAAAAAGTACCAATATCGAACTGACCAAAGACCAAGACTGCTCCTACCGTCGCGATTGTTGGGGGTACACCTACAGTGAAAATGATTACGTTCACCAAATGGGCACTAGTTACCAATACGCTAAGAGCCTACCAACTTCACGCCTCTTATCTACCCCGCAGAACCTGATCACGGCTTGGGTATACAGTACAGAAGTCGCCCAATACAGAGCCGTGTGCGCTCGAATACAATTTGACAACAACACAACTTATGACAGCTGTGCACATCCATACGATGAGAATGCTATCTATCAAGCGGTCCAACCGGTTGTATACACAGCGAATGATTTCGCTGAACTAGGTGAAGGCGAAAAAGTATGGGAAGAAGAAGACTACGATGATTTCTACTTTTCGTATGCCGAAGTTCGTAATTTCTATATTACCCCTATCGACCCATCTTTACGACTGGTTAAGGTTTCTACAGATAATTGGCAAGAGTCAAACCACGATAATGAATTTTTAAATGACCAATGGCTTGGTTGCTACAGTGATTGTCCAGAGGGGTTTAAGTCTGTCAAAGGCTTCCTATTTACACCAGGCCAGGAACGCACCGTAACTCACGAATATGTGTGGAACAGCGCCGCAGGTGAAAGCCGCACTGCAAAGTGGAGAGTCAACCAAAAGCTTCGCTCGGTCACCCTAAGCAAACTTCTCTATTCAACTCAGAATACCTCTCAAAACGACACTCAAAGTGAGTATCGCTTTATCGCATTTGACCAATATGGCAATAAAGCCCCCTTAAAACTGACTTATCCAGAAAGTGAGTTTACTGACGGTGGTCAACGTTGGGACTACACCCAATGGAACCTCGTTAGCCAATAACAATTGCTGGGAACACTAGTTTTAGCCCAGAAGAACCGGGCTAATTCCCTCTATTTAAAGGATAAAATATGTCTAATTGGACTTCAAATGCATTTAACTTTGACAGTTATTGCTTAGGTGGCGTCGATCAGAGAACGCGAAGCTATTCTTATCAAATATTACTGGGCTCGCTACTCGGCAATTGGTTAAAAGGGCCGAACTTAGATATTTCGATTCAGTTTTCACCCTACAGCAGCGAAAATCTCGGCTTTGGCCAAGGCTGGACGTTGAATCTTCCTCGCTATGATATCGAGCAAAAGCAGCTGTACCTTGCCAACGGGCAATCGTATCGCGCAGAATTAACCGCAAATTATCAGCTCAACATTCGTTATAAAAAGTTATTAGACTTCACGGTTTCAGCAAACACTAATGGTTACCAAATTACCTATCGTAATGGCCGCAAAGACATTCTAGACAGCAAGGGCTATATCAAAAAAATCATCCAAAACGATGGTCATGCGCTGAATTTTTTGTGGCTGAATATCGGCGACGGTAAACGCCTAAGTAAAGTGTGGGACGATAGAACCTCTCAAGCTTCACCGTTGCTACTGATCACTTACCCAAACACTTCTAGAGTCAATTTCTTTACCAATATGGGGACTATTCATGAAGCCTATTTCTCCCTTATCTTAAGTAATCAAGAGTTGGTTCAATGTCACCTACCTGAAGACGTGGGAAGTTATGACTTTGTTTATCAATCTATCGGCAGCTTTAACCTGATCAAAAATGTTACTCATCCATGCGGATTGGAAGAACAACTCATCTATGTCGCCGATGGGATTCGAGTCGATGCCAACAGCTACCTACCTGCCGTCACGCAACATAACGTACTTACGCGTAACTCACCTGTTATCACCACTCAATATGATAGCGTCGGAGGAGATGATCACAACTTCATGGGTTTTGGCGTATCGGGAGGAAGTTTAAGTGAAGGCATCGATAACCTATTAGAGAGAGGGGTTGCTTACACTTACCAAATTAGCAAAATAGAGAATGGTGAGATAAAGACTAAACAAACCTACAACCAGTTCCATTTGCTGATTGAAGAAGAACGCATTGTTAACCGTCAAACCGTCCATTGTAAAAAGCTCGGTTATCCTGCGCTCGATAACACATCGTTTGCCGATCAACCTGCTCAATACGCATTAATCGATACAGAGCAACAAACATGGCAAATGGATAATGACAGTCATACTCAGGTTCGATTCTGGATCTATGACAAGTATGGAAATATGCTGTTATTTACTGACGAAAACAACATCACCGAACAGTATCAATACTATGCGCCCGATGGTGAAACGGGTTGCCCTGCGTCCCCATCTGGCATGGCCAATTTTGTAAAATCTAGAATGCTGACTAATGGCACAGATACACGCCAAATTTCTTACCAGTACACCACGATTGCGGGAACAAACCAGCATGACAATGTCGTATTGATCTTCGAAGATGCCCACCAGCGCTATCAAAGTCATTATCACTATCATACCGAAAGTGACCAAATACACTCGTTGGGCCGACTGGCTTCAATCAAAAATGACATTCTTCATCCAAACGGTCGCTACTCAACAACCACGAACTACCAATATGTATTGAATAGCGAAACAATAGAAGAGCATCAACAATTAATCTGTCATGACGACAACCAAACTAACTTAGTCGTTGGCTATTACCTATACATTGGTGAACTGTCACATCACATCGACGCAGATGGCATCCGCAGTTCAATTCAATATGATTCTTTGCGCCGTATCACTCAAGAAAGCATTGAAGGCAGTGCTTCACGCAGTTATCAATACACGATTGACACTGGCGATGCGCGTCAGATCATGGTGCTGACAGATTGTAAAGGTAATCAATGCGAACAAAGCTGGGATGGCCAGGGTCGAGAGCTCAATGCCAAGATAGGCAACACGTTAGTCTGGCAGAAAGAGTACGATGAGCTAGGTCGAATTAAAAGCAAAAGTACCTTCGATACCCTTCCTGATATAAATGATCGCACAATATCCGTGACACAGACCGAAACCTATCAATATGATGATTGGGGACAAGTAAAGGCCACTGTACTTGCCAACGGATGTCGTCAGATTGAATTTAACAACCTCGCCAGTAGACAAAAAACACAAGGCATTGAAGGCCTGGAACTCACGGTCAGTACCTTGAACAACTGGGGGTTAGAAGAGCACAAACAACAAGGTAGCCAAAGCTGGCGTTATCAATACGACAAATGGGGGCGATTAGAGCAAGAAACGAACCCACTCAATCAATCCACTCACTACTCATATGACCACTTTGATCGCGTCATTAACATCAAGCAAGCTAATCAAGTGTCGCAACAAATTACATATGCTGCGCACACCGATCAATCACAAGTTGCAAAGGTCAAAATTGGCGAACAACTTGTCGGATGGCGCGACGTGGATGGTCTAGGCCGCCCTCTCTCGCTTTACCGTGGTTCAAGCCCTCTGCCCTCTCTAGAATGGACATATAGTGACAGCAGCAATATTCCAGAGTTTGAATCAAGCTTATCATCACCATTGAGAACCTTTACCAGAGATACTCAGTTAGGCGAACTAAGTAGCAAAGCCTGTGGTGGTCAAAGCTCCGAATATCGCTATGATAAAATCTCAGGACTGCCTACCGAAAGCTTTGATAACGCCGGCAGTAAAAGCAGTATTACTTATAGCCCAACGGGCTTACCAGAAACAGAGATCAACAATAATAATATTCGACAATACACCTACTCTCCGGGAGGCGTAATTTCATCTATCCAAACAGACGACGAACACCGTCAGTATCGTTACGATGAGCTCGGTCGATTAGTTAAACTCAGTACTGATGCTGCTACGCTCTCTTATCAATATGATCAGTTTGACCGTATCATCGTCGAGCAACTGGTCTCAGCAGGCCAAACTCAAATCACCGAAATTGATTGGGATAACTACAGCAGAGAAATCAATCGGGCTGTCGCGCTAAATGATCACTATATTTTTGAGCAATCGCAAACTTACAACGATCTTGGCTTGGTCGCCTCTCGCAGCAAAACATGCGCAACCTTCGGTGAGGTCACCGAAAACTACACCTACGATGAGCTAAACCAACTGACCAAAGTGACCTTTCTGGGTAATGGCCCGATGAGTGATTGGAGTCAACCCCTCACTTGTATTGAATGGGATTATGCCTTGTTAGGTAATATGCAAACTCAGCGTTGCCAAACCGCTGAAGCACAAGATCTCGCCACTTTCTACTATGAGTCTGATGATCCTTGCCAGTTAACACGTATTAGCCACACACACCCAACGCTCGCCCAATCAATTGACATCCATTACGATGCGAATGGCAATATGATTCAAGATGCCGAGGGAAGACTGCTTGAGTATGACAACTTTGACCGGTTGGCAAACGTCAACACAAATGGCATTGATTGGGGCTACGAGTACGACAGTAATGACCGCCTCGTGCATCAGCGATCGAGCAATGAATCTCGCGATTTTGAATACCTGTGGAACGACCTTTGCTCAATTAAACACAATGGACACGTCACAAACTACGTCTATCACGATGGCTTACCTAAATGGTCACAGCAAGGCAGCGCAGTTTCTCTGTTAGCCACCGATCAAAATGGCTCAGTAGTGGCAGACAACGCACCTGGGCAAACTGGTGCAGTGTACCGCTACTCTCCTTTCGGACAACGCGACCAAGCGGAGAATAACAATGAAGCATAACGAATCGATGTTAATTACTCCGTTAAACCGACGAGAGTTCTTAGTCAAGATAGGCCAAACGGCAGCAGTGGTTGGGGGTGTGTCTTTACTTCCTACCTCAGTTCGATTGGCGATGGCACAGTCAATGACCCGTTCACCTTATGGATTAGGATTTAATGGCGAATGGCTCGACCCTATTCTTGAAGGCTACCACTTAGGGCAAGGTTATCGTATCTATCAGCCGAAACTGATGCGTTTCAACGCGCCCGATAGCTTAGCGCCTTTTAACCAAGGTGGACATAACGCTTACGTTTACTGCCATAACGATCCTATTAACTTTACCGACCCCAGTGGTCATCTCAATATCAGTAAAATACTGTTCGGCGTTTTCGGCGTTGTCACTAGCATTATCGGTATCGCTTTAGCGGCACCAACTGGTGGTTCGAGCTTAGTATTGGCTGCCGGCATTATTGGTGGTCTTGCTGGCGCGACTGGTGGTGCTCTTCAAATAGCATCGGGAGTCATCGATGACGGCGACATATCACGCAAATTAGATATTGCCACGATTCCTTTCGATATCATTGGCATTGTTAGCGGCGGGTACTCAGCGTACAAATCGGTACAAAATCTTCGTTGGATTAAAGCAGGAGGCGCATTAGACGACGTCACTCAACCTGGTCTTGGCTCGCGGCTGTGGAATAAAATCAGTCCCTCTGGAGACTACAACTTAGAATGGGCGCGCAAAACTAACCCTGCGATGCGACTGGGTAACTCTGAAGGCCAAGTTATTGCAACAAAAATGATTCAGGGAGGAAAAACCATGACCTATACCCCTGCACCTATTCACGGCGGCTACACTAAAATTCTTCTTGGCCAGGTAAAAGTCAGTGCTCGAGGTTATACCATCTACCAAGGAATCATGACAGCGCGATCGATTGGTAGCCTTGGCTGGTCGAGCGTGAAGACAATTCCTGGACGATTGGATGATGAAAAATCTTCGACTGGCAATAGCGTGATGGAAGGAAGAAGCGCCAACCCCGCGGCCAAGAAAACGCAGATGTATGCATTGGAAGAAACGCGTCAACGAATCAAGTATGGCAATGATATTCAACGTGTGATTCGCCAGCTCCCTCTTTCATAACCAAACTAAACTGCCAGAGCGAAAACTCTGGCTGTTTGCAATCAATGCTCAATACAGAAAGTTATTCCTCAATCAGCAACTTCACGCCTAAACCCACCAACACAACACCCGTGGTAGCTTCCATACGCTTCATAAAGGTTGAACTTTGCAATAAGTTCTTGGCTGAGTTAAGCACCCCGGCTAAACCGCACTGCCACACCATCGCAATGACAAAGTGAATACTGGCCATTAAGCATGACTGTAAAAAAGCTGAGCCTTCTGGATTGATAAACTGTGGTAAAAATGCAAGATAAAACACGGCCGTTTTCGGATTAAGTACATTCGACAGAAAACCTTCGCGTAGTGAACGCGTTAAGTTCAATTGACGTTGCTGGGCTTGCGTATTAACCGTACCAAGTTCGCCCTTCCAAACACTCTTGAGTGTTGTTGCGCCAAGCCAAATCAAGTACGCCGCACCCACCATTTTTACTGCATTAAATAGTTCAGCCGATTGCGCTAAGATGGCCGAAATACCAATCGCAGAAAAAGTGGCATGGACAAATAACCCCAAGCAAATGCCCAAACTGGTTGTTGAACCATCGGCAAAACCACCGCGCGATGAATTGCGTAATACCAACGCAGTATCTAACCCCGGAGTTAACGTTAAAATAGTAATGGCGATCAAAAACGCTTCAAAATTTTCTATCACAGCAGCTTACTTCCCTGATTTGTTTTCACTCTTTATTGTCATACTTAGCTTAACGGGTCAATCATTTAATTACCGACACTATTATCTAACCTATTAATTAAGGGAATTAATATCGCGATTGAGCGGCTTGGTGTTACCGCAATAGGTTGATAGACTCAAGGTTTTATATAGTCACGGAAGGCGAACGATGAGCGCATTCAATCAATTAAAAGCACATGCACAAAAAATCTCTCACTTTAATCACCTAGCAGCAATTTGTGGCTGGGACCAAGCCGCGGTTATGCCAGCGGGCGGAAACCAAGCGCGCAGTGAAGCGATGGCAGAGCTGTCAGTGCACCTTCACTCATTACAAACTCAACCTCAACTCGAAGAGTGGTTTGCGCAAGCTGACAATGAGAACCTTGATGGCACTGAACAAGCCACCCTGCGAGAGCTCAAACGTCAGTGGCAACAAGCCAACTTGCTCCCCGAGTCACTAGTGCAAGCAAAATCTCTGGCGGGATCAAAATGTGAACACGCGTGGCGAACCCAACGCGGTGACAACGATTGGCAAGGCTTTGAGAAAAACTGGGCAGAGGTGGTTAAATTATCGCAAGAAGAGGCTCAAATCCGCGCAGAGGCCAATGGGCTAGCACCCTACGACGCCATGCTTGATATCTATGAACCTGGTACCAGTTCAGCGTCCCTCGACAACATTTTTGGTCAAGTGAAAACTTGGTTGCCGGAATTGATTGACCAAGTGATCGATAAACAAGCGTCAGAGCCATTCATGACGCCGCAAGGAACATTCAACACCGAGAAACAAAAAGCCCTTGGTCTAGAGGTCATGAAACTTCTTCAGTTCGATTTTAATCATGGTCGATTGGATGAGAGTGTTCACCCTTTTTGTGGCGGCGTTCCTACCGATGTGCGTATCACCACGCGTTACGACCAAAGTGAGTTTGTTCAGTCATTAATGGGCATCGTTCATGAAACTGGACATGCACGCTATGAACAAGGGCTACCAAAGTCGTTGGCGGGCCTGCCTTCTGGTGAAGCTCGTTCGATGGGGATCCACGAATCACAGTCACTATTTTTTGAGATGCAAGTTGGCCGCAGCGAACCTTTTATCGCCCACCTATCTCAACTGGCAAGCAAACACTTTACCGATCATGACTCGGCGCTGTTTTCTCAGCAAAACTTCCAAAAGCTTTATACTCGAGTAAAGAAAGATTTTATCCGTGTCGATGCTGATGAGCTTACCTACCCGGCTCATGTCATTTTACGCTACGAAATCGAGCGTGATTTGATCAATGGTCATATCAAGCACACTGACGTTCCTGAATTATGGGACCAGAAAATGCAGCAATACCTTGGCTTATCAACCGAAGGCAACTTCAAAAATGGCTGCATGCAAGACATTCACTGGACGGACGGCGCGTTTGGTTACTTCCCAAGTTACACCTTGGGCGCAATGTATGCGGCTCAATTTATGGCGTCAATGAAGCAAACCGTCGATGTGGATAGCGCTATTCAAAGTGGCGACTTAACCCCAATCTTCACTTGGTTGTCAGACAACATTTGGTGCAAAGGAAGTTTACTAACTACCGACGAATTGGTGAAATCGGCAACTGGGGAAACACTTAATGCGCAGCATTTTCAAGATCATTTGAAAAACCGCTACTTGTAATCAAACACTAGCGAAAAGTGACGACGTTCTTGTCAGACAAAAAAGGTCACATAAATATGTGACCTTCTGATAACGTTTGGAGCGCAAAAGTAACGATTTGCGCTCTTGGTACTGATGAGATTACGCCAACAGATCAACCAACGCTTTGCCTACGCCGTGAGCACTGGCTGGGTTTTGACCAGTAATAACTCGCTCATCGACAATGACAAGTTCTTGCCAAGGCTGAACCTTAGTGTATTGAGCCGCGCTGCGAGCCAGAGACTCTTCCAACAGGAAAGGAATATCGTTGATGGTACCGAAATCCACTTCTTCTTCGCGGGTGAATCCTGTCACTGACTTTGACGCAAGTAGCTTGTCGCCAGTGCTCAACGTAATCGGTAACAGAGCGCTTGGGCCATGGCATACCGACGCAATCACACCGCCATTTTCATAATGATTGGCCGAAATTTGCGCAAACTCTTCATTAGTCGCAAGATCAGACAACAAACCGAAACCACCTGGATAGAAAATAGCATCGTACCCTTCACCATTCACTTGAGAAACCGGAATGGTATTATTGATGCGGTTTAGGAAGCCTTCATCTGCAAGAATATCGGCATTGACCGTGTCCCCTTCCATATCGGTTCCATACAATGGCGCTTTGCCACCTTGGATCGAAGCAATGTCATAGTCGTAACCTGCGGTAATCAGTTCATTTAGAACATGGGTCAGTTCAGGAGCGAAGGTACCGTTCGCTTGATCCGTGTTACCGAGCGTTGCATGGTTGGTCACAACTACAAGTATTTTCTTCATAATTTATTCCTTTGGTCGGGTGTTATTTGACTCTAACCATACTAATTAAAAACCAAACGAGTGATAATACCCTTCATTAGCAAAACATTATTTCTATATAGCAAAGATAAAAATATGGACAGTTTTGAAGGTATCAATGAATTTGTTGCTGTTGCCGAGACTCATGGCTTCTCCGCGGCAGCAAAGCAGCTTGGCTGCAGCACAAGTCACGTGAGTCGACAAGTGACAAGATTAGAAGAAAGAGTAGGTACGCAATTGCTGGCTCGCTCTACCCGTATGGTCAACCTCACCGAAGCCGGGCACAATTACTATCAACAGTGTAAAGAGTTGATCATGGCGCTAAAGCAAGCCAATGAGCAGCTAACTTCTCAACAGACTCAGCTCAGTGGCACCTTACGTGTCAGTGCCGCAGGAGCGTTTGCCGAGAATCATGTTGCCCCTGCACTCATGACATTTGCCAAAGAGCACCCAAACTTAACCATAGAAATGAGTTTTAACACGCGAATGGTTAACTTCATCGAAGACGGTTTTGATTTCGCCATTCGCTATGGTCAGCTCAACGATTCTGGTCTGATCGCAAGAAAATTAATCGAACGCCCCATGGCCGCGGTTGCATGCCAACACTATCTCGATCAATTTGGTACACCAACTCATCCAGAACACCTAAAACATCACAGCTGCATCATCGCCAATAATGATATTTGGGTGTTTGACAAAGACCAAAAGCCGCTCAGTGGTGTGAAAGTATATGGCAGGTGGCGCAGCAATAATGCCAACGCGGTTGTACAAGCGTGTAAAGAAGGCTTGGGTATCGCTTACATGCCCAAAAGCACTTTTATCGAGGAGCTTAAAACAGGGGAATTAGTTCCGGTACTTAAACCTTATTGGGGGAAAGGGTCTAGCAGTTGGATCGTGTATCAAAATCGAAGGTTTCTACCACAAAGAGCAAAACTCGCGATTGAGTTCTTATTAAATTACTTCGCCAATTGGCAAGAGTAAATGAGCTTATCGACCATACTAAACTTACCTCCCCCTAGAGTTCAGTTTTTACTGACAAAAGGTTTGAATATAGAGTGCTTCAACCTTCGCGCGCGCCCATGGAGTGCGACGTAAAAACTTCAATGAAGACTTAACTGATGGGTTGTTATAAAAGCAATTCACCTTTATTTCTGTATCTAATCCTTTCCAACCGTAGTGCTCTTGTAAGCGCACTAGTATTTGTTCTAGTGTTAGTCCGTGCAAAGGGTTATTGGGTTGCTGTTGGCTCATATGAGTCTCTTCTTAACGTCACCGAGTTATTGATAATCGGCAGTGTAACAGAACCAAGATAGTGAATTTATAGTTTTGTTTGCACCGATTAAAGAAAATGGCTCAGTCAAACGTCAAGCTCTAATAACTGACACGATTTCTGCCTAAGTTTTTCGAACAATACATCGCATCGTCTGCACGGGTTAAAATACTTTTAATTGCCACATCACTTGCCAGCACTTCTGTTGCGCCAATGCTGATGGTCAATGCCACTTGATACCCATCGATATCAAACGATGCATTCTCTAAGCATCGTCTGAGCTTTTCGGCCACCAAAACTGAGGTCGCTAAGTCGGTATCATATAAAATGACGGCAAACTCTTCACCGCCAATCCGGCCAAAACAATCACTATTTTTAAGCTGATTATTGAGCAGTTGGGCGACCGAGCGAATCGCTTCATCACCAACACTGTGCCCCATTGAATCATTGACGCGTTTGAAATGATCGATATCGAGCATCAGCAAAGAGAACTGGCGTTGATCTCGATGAAAATCCTCTATCGCCTTTAATAAGGATTCGGTGAAAGAGCGCCGATTGGCAATACCCGTTAGATCATCTTTCTCGGATAATTCTTTAAGACGCATTTCTAACCAGTGTCTCTGAGTGATATTTCTCGCCGTCCAAACCACGGTTCGTTCGCCATTTTCAATGAAATCGAGCGGTTTGATGAGCCCCTCAAACCATAACTCTTGTGAAATCACAACATGATCAGGTAATTCAATCATATTTTGGCTATCAAATTTATAACGAACAACTTTAGTCTGATTAGTATCTAAGACAGTGGTGATATAAGAGTGGAATTGCTTCGCCATCTCTGGCGGTGAAACATCGTAAAGCGAGCGACCTATAAAGGGTTTACAATCAAAACCTGTCGCACACTCTTCACCACCATAGACGTCAATGTATAACCCTGACTGTGAAAAAATAAATACATAATCAGGCAATGAATCTAAGACGGTAAAATAACGATCCTTCAAGTCCATTCGATGGCCTTTTTACTTCAACGTGGTGTCAGCATAGCGTGAAACAATTGTGCAACATCAGACGTAGCTCAAAAAAATAAACCTATGCATGGTATTTATTGATAATAGTCTAAACATAGAGATAATCGCTGATCGAACAAGAAACTGATCGAATAAAAAGATCATCTAACATAAGTGGATTATTTTGAACACTACTCGATAAACTAACGATTGAATGACAGTTGTTCAGCGATGGAGTCGACCTCCTCTCGCCATATTTGGCACCACTACCGCGGATGCTATCGCCGCAAATGGTCACTATTTGGAAGGATTGATTACTACCGGATACTGGCTCTCACAGCGACGTTATCTGTCACACGGTAACAACGTGGCCCGTGGCCGATCAATGAGCAATCTGCGATAAGGTAGCGTTATCTGACTAGATTGAGGATGGAACGAAATGTTGGGTCGCGACAATCTTCAATCAACTCATACAAAGCCATCTCAAGACTGGTCGACATGACTCCTTGCTGTTCAAGTTTACGAATAGCCAATTGTTTGTTGCTTAATGTGCGTGAAGAGACACAATCTGTAACTAACTCAACCTGATAGCCGAGCTTATGCAGACCAAGCGCTGTTTGATAAACACAAATATGCGCTTCAATACCGCACACTAACCACGTATCAACATCAGCGCGTTCGACCGCTTCGATGAACCTTGGTTGTTTGCAACCGCTGAAGGTGAATTTGGTTATTGGTTGTTCCTCGACCAAACGGCAACCAAGTTCGTCAACGGTTGCGCCAAGCTTTTCTGGGTTTTGTTCCAACCACACAATAGGCAGCGTTAGTATCTGCGCGGCTTGCGCCAATGCTACACAGTTGTCTATCACCTCATTGCTGTCGGCGACCAAACGAGCTAACTTGCCTTGCACATCTACAATCACTAAACCCGTTTTCGCTCTGTGTAACATCGCTTTGTTCTCCCTATTGATCGCCATAACAATGTAGTAAAAGCCGCTGAACTAAATGACGACGCTTCTTTGGTCCATCAACTTACCAAATCCACCCGCCATTAAACTGGTGATCTGCTCTGCATCAAGGTTCAATTCAACATTAATCACACTGGGTGACGCTGGCTGCATATACTCACCTTGGCGAATGACAAAGTGAGCCTTATTCATTTTAACTACATCATAGAGATAGCACGCTAATGGCCCAGCCGCCATTCCTGTTGCCGATTCTTCTTCAATAGCAAAACGTGGCGCAAACATTCGCGTCGTTGCATCCACTTGCTGCGGGGTGTCGATGGTAAACACGTACACACCGATTAAGTCCAATTTGTCGCTGATCGCCGTAATTTTTGCAAAATCTGGCACAATACTCGCCAAAGTGTTAACACTATCGACCGCTATGATGACAAAACTGTTGCCAGTATTAACTAGCGTCACTGGCATATCCTTAGCCAGTTGACTGGGCGACAAATTCAATGCCTCTAGTACCTCATTTTCAGTCACTCCACACTGGTGCCAATCACGCGCATCACTATAGCTAGGCGCCAGTTGTTCCATGTAGGCCGCCCCCTCCTTAATCACAACCTTACGCGGACCATCGATAGTCTCCTTACTGGTTTCGCCTTCGCCCACAACGCCTGTTTCTGCTAGGTAAGAAAAAGCGGCGATAGTGGCGTGACCACAATGGGCGATACGTCGATTTGGGGTAAAGAAATCCAATTTTAACCCTTCAGTTTGTGATGAGGACACAAACGCCGTTTCAGACAATCCGACCTTATTAGCAATCGACATCATTTGCTGCTCAGAATAGCCATCCGCATTGAGCACCACTCCGGCCGGATTGCCGCCTTTGCCATTAGCAACAAAGCCGTTAACGATATTTACATTGACTGTTTGATGAGTTGAGTTCATTTATTTACTTCCTAGTATCGATTGAATATTTGTTAAATATAATGATACAAGGCTATTATAGACACTCATCTAAACATGAGATTAATTCATGAATAACGACCAAGAAAAACTCACTCACCGCCTAACACAAGCCGCGCCTATGTTGGCTGTTATTGCCCAACAGGCAAGTTTTACTAAAGCCGCAGAGATACTTGGCGTTCAACAATCTGCAGTGAGTCATCGCGTTCGCTCACTTGAAAAGGCGTTAGGTTTAAGCTTATTCGAAAGAACCACTCGTCAACTCAAACCAACGCCAGCTGGAGACATTGTATGTCAAGCTGCCATTCAAGCTGTCTCTTTGTGGCCACAGGCACTTAAGCAATTAGAGCAGTTAAACGTAAGCCAACAAGTTCGTCTTAGTGTTTCTTCATCACTCGCGATGAAGTGGTTGATCCCTTTGCTCGCTCATAGAAATGATGATGTCGATGTCGCGCTGACAGTACAAGATGATCACGCTGATTTCGCCAGTGGCGCAGTTGATGCAGCAATTCGATATGGTTCGGGGCCTTATCCTGGCTTGCACGCGGTGCGTTTATGTCACTCACAGTTACAACCTGTCGCGAAGCCGAACCTAACCGCAAGTATCAAGCACATAGAAGATTTGGCTGACATTGCGCTTGAACTACTAGAAGATCGCCGGGGCAAAGACGACGGCACGGGATTTAATTGGCGTGAGTACTTTATGCAACTTGGCATTGCCTACTCGACCAAACAACATCGTTACCAGTTTGATCGCGCCGACCTTATGCTGCAGGGCGCGATTAATGGCATGGGCATAGGACTAGGACGAACCTTGTTAATCGAACAAGATCTTAAGGCAGGTTTTATTGAGGCCGTTGGCCCGCCAGTGAAATTACAAACTGGCTATTGGTTGGTATGCCCAGCAAGCTTTGCTCAAACAGATCGTTATCGTGATCTGCTGCGTTGGTTAAAAGCGCAAGTCAAAGCCACCTTAACGCCACAGCAGTCGATTTAGACATTGTAGAAATATTACTTAGCAGTAATAACGAGATGGTTAACAAATTACCCAAGAGCACCAACGGAGCGCTTAAGGCGCCATTAAAATGCAAAAAATAGGTGGTTAGCGTAATGCCTCGGCACTTTCGACGACCACAGCGCCCTTTTGCTCTAGTTCGGCGACAACGGCTTGAGTATTGTCAGCAAACACTGCTCGAGTCGATGCAAGGTTAAGCACGACGTTAAAACCCGCATCAAGCAACTGCTCAACCGATTTTTTAACACAGAAATCGAGCGCAAGCCCACCAACAATGACGGTCTCAATCTGGTGAGCACGCAAGAACTCAATCCCACCGGTCGAAAGCGTATCAGCCTGATCATGATAAAACGCACCATAAGGGTGAGCGTCAGGATCTATGCCTTTATTGAGTTGAAAGTCATAGTCACGAATCGCAGGTAGACCCGGAAGTAGCTCAACGCCCGGCGTACCGACCACGCAGTGAGGGTTCCACTTAATATCCACTTCTGGCAGACCAACAGGCTGCAACATTTGATCAGGCGATGTGGCCTCCCAAGCCGCGCCCGGCGGGTGCATATCGCGTGAAACTAATTTTAAACTGGCCATGGTGTGGTTACGTTTTAGTTGTTCAACGATCTCTAACGCACCTTGTACAGGCAGTTCATTGGGGCACAACTCACTAAACCCTTTCTGTGGGTCAACATCAATAGAAGCGGTTTTGCTTTGGTCAAGAACTATGGTTGGTATTGGCATTATCTACTCCTTTGCTGTTAACGCAGACAAGTCTGAAAGTAACTCACACGTTTTTCGGCCAAACGGTAAACCTGTGCAGGCTTTCCCCCTTTGCCTTTGTTGGTTGAAGCAAGTTTGTTGGCACTGACAATCACGCCGGTCTCAATCAGACGACGCTTGACGGTCATGCGATTTACTTCAACGCCAAATTTTGCGTAAGCCGCAATAATATCGGAGACGAGAAACTCAGGCTCAAGCGCAAAAAGCGCCACCGAAGTATATTCAATCGCAGCTCTGAGCTTTGTCCATGCCAATTTAATTAACTCTGCATGGTCGAAGGCAAGCTCAACCTGATCACAAAGTATCTGTTTAAGTTCAAACCAACGCAGCTGTTGCTGGCACAGACCACAGTTGTCGATTTGATCGATGTTGGCGCGATTGCGTAAGGCATAGTGAGCGATGGACACACTCCAACCGTCTGGATCGCGTTTGGGGTTGCCGTCAACCATTGGTTCACTGATGTAATTAGGATAGGTGTGAATTTTTTGACGACAAATCCGTCTGCGTGCGGCATCAAAATCTTGGTCGGCGGGTTGTCCACCTTGGTTCACAAAATCATGCTCGAACACAAACCCACCCGGGATCGACCACATACCACAATGCGGCCTTTGCGGGTTGCTGCGCTTAATGAGCAAAACTTCCAGACCTTGCTCTGCGAGTCGAAGACAAATCATGTCGATCGTGACGATCATTTATTGCTCTCTTCTTCCTAACGTGTGACCTACTTTATCATTGCCTTAGCCAAGGTCAAATAGAAAGTAACCATTTGTGATTAACCTTATCATTAATCTAGGAGTCACTGTATTACACACTGTAATCACTAGAGTTAATAGTAAGTATAACGCTTAAGCGAAACATTGTTTTTACACATCTAGTTAGTAACATAGTTTGACAAACTAAATAGCATTACTTAAAGTTTGACCTATTGATCGCCTGTAAATGTAATAGGACTGGCTTGATGACTGCCGTGCTTTTTAATGACCGAATTATCCAAAGCGCACTTGATCTGGATGTGTATAAGATCAATATGATGTTTGGCGCGTTTAAGCTTTATCCGCGTACGCAGGTTCGTTACGAGCTAATCGTAAGGTCAAACGAATGCTTGGCGGCATTAGCCGAACAAGTCGAGGCTGAGATTACCCAACTTGAAGAATGCCGTTTTAGTGACCATGATATTCACTACTTAAACCAACAAGCCGATTACCTTGATGCGGATTTCTTGAATTACTTAGCTGAGTTTCGCTTTAAACCTAGTGAGCAAGTGACAGTGACCACCACAGAGAGTGGCCAGTTACGTGTTTCTATCCAAGGCCTTTGGCATCAAACCATTCTTTACGAAACCATGGTGATGAGCATCATTTCTGAAGTGCGCAGTCGCCGCTTTTGGGCTGATATTTCATATTCTCATTTTGCCGATGTGCTTGAACGTAAAATCACTCATTTAACATCACAGTTAGCTCAGCGTGGGATCGGCCACTTTCAGTTTTCTGAAATGGGTAGCCGACGCCGATTCAGTGCTCAGGTGCAGCGTGAAGTGGTCAACTACCTACGCCATAATGTGCCCGACCTACTCTCTGGCACCAGTAACGATCACCTAGCGCGGGAGTTTAACTTAACGCCGATTGGTACTGTGGCGCACGAATGGTTTATGGCCCACCAGCAACTGGTTAACATTCGCGACTCACAAAAGGCCGCGCTTGATCATTGGCAAACACTATTTGATGGCAAACTAGGTATCGCCTTGACCGACACCATCGGTATTGAAGCCTTTCTAAAGGATTTTACTTTCGAACGAGCCGCGGCTTATGCTGGCGTGCGTCACGATTCAGGCTGCCCATTCACTTGGGGTGACAAAATCATCGCCCATTATCAGTCGCTCGGTATTGATCCAACCTCTAAGGTACTCATTTTTACTGATGGCCTTAATTTTGACCGAGCGCTAGATATTGCAGAATACTTTGCAGGTAAAGCTAAGGTAAGCTTCGGTATCGGAACCTTTCTCGCCAATGATATGGGCGACTGGACGGTTGATGGCGTGACGTATCAACCGCTCTCTATGGTAGTGAAAATGACGCGCTGCAGTGATGGCCCGGTGGCAAAAATAAGTGATGAGCCAGAAAAGGCGATGTGTGAAGATGAAGCGTTTCTGACCCAGCTCAAACAGCAGTTTGGTTTGCTACCCAGTTTCGACATCGCGAGCTAACAGTCACCCCCCGACTAGAACTCAACATCCAGAGTACTCCACGCAAACTTGTCGCTCAGCCGTTTTAGCTCGGCAATGTCCGCCTCAGTTTGCGCAAGGAGCCATTGCTTGATCTCATTCGCTACAGGCGAGTGATTACGTTGATAGCAATAGTAATGCCAATCGCTGTGCTGAAGAGCAATGTCTTTAGGGCATTTGAGAAACTGGCGTTTAAGCTCAGGTAAGACTAAAAGCAGATCGGTAACCGTCACTCCCTGTCCCGACAGACAAGCACTAAGGGCAAGATCTAGACTAAAAAACACCGTATCTCGACCTTTGTTCTGCCCCTCTAGTGCAGCGTTCGCCAACCATAACTTCCAGTCTTGATGATCCAATGTGGCATGCAAATGAGGCAAAGCCAAAACGTCTTGAATGCGTAGATCTCGCTTTGAAAGCAGCTCAGCATAGACTGGCGCCATATATTCAGCGCGCAAAAACGTGACTCCCGGTTTATGTAAATAGCGCTCATGCTGACGTGTATTGATGATCAACAAGTCACAATCCTCTTGCTCCAGGACCGGGGCTTCCTCAATCGAAGGAATAATGACGATTTCATGTTCGGGATATTTCTCGTTTAAAAACGCGACATGGGAGATCAAAACTCGGGTGGCGTAACTTAACGCACTTTTGATCACAATGCGTTTTTTGGCGGGCGCTTTCCACTGGGCAATTAATGCATCTAGGTTATGGAAGTGCTGCCGTAACACCTCGAACAGATCGCGGCCTTGATCAGTGAGCTCAATCGCTCGATGCTTGCGAATTAAAAGCACAACATTGAACTCTTGTTCGAGCTGCTTAATCTGACGGCTCACCGCACTTTGCGTGACATTTAACTCATCAGCCGCTTTAGTAAAACTCATCAATCGCGCCACAGCCTCAAAGACTTTTAAGCTGTTGTGTGAGTAAGGTAGATTTGAATAAGGCCTCACACCTATCTCCTATAACTTGAACTCATGCCAATGTGGCATAAATGTCATTTGAACACCAGAGAGAGAAACCTTACCTTTATGTGATAATGATCACGAGGCAAACAATGAAGAAAATTCTCTCACTCGCCGTTCCGTTAATTATCTCGCAGATGATCTCAATGGCGTTGGTTCTAACCGACGTTTGGATGATGTCACGCCTGAGTGTGTCAGCCCTTGCAGCAGGTGGTTTGGGTGCCTCTATCTACTCTTTTGTTTTTATCATCGCGGGTAGCAGCGTCGGCTGCGTCGCTAACTTAGTCGCCATCGCCTATGGTCAGCGTGTAGCGCGCCCCGAGTTCGGCAATCAACAAATTCGCCTTGCGATTAAAGGCGCCGTTTTGCTGTCCTTTATCCTGAGTGTGATTCTAAGCCTCTGCTTTGCTTTTGTGCCACAGTTGCTGGCTGCGACAAAACAACCGAGCGAACTGGTTGCACCTGCGATGGAGTATGTCAACGCTTTGAAATGGGCCATGTTGCCTTCTCTATTGCTGTTAGTATTGCGAGGATTGACCAGCGCTTTTGGCAATGTTCGCTCCATCATGGTGATGTCACTTCTGACTGTCACGCTTAATGTTCCGATTAGCTACGTACTCGCATTTAGCCTAGATTTAGGTCTGACTGGGCTTGGCGCTGGCACCGCATTGGCAGCGTTGATCGTCACCATTGGTTACGGCGCATGGGTGTTTAAACGTCCGGAATATCTCTCTTTTGCCCCTTGGCACAACCGCGAGGAGTATTCTTGGTCTTTATTGACGCCACTGCTCGCGATGGGACTGCCTATTGCAATGGCAGCGCTACTTGAACATGGTTTGATTTATGGCGGAACATTGATGGCGGGAACGATCAGTATTGCTGCGCTCGCGCTGCATCAGATTTTACTGCAATGTTTAAGCTTTACTTGGAATATTAATTTCGGTTTCTCACAAGCGGCGGCTATTTTGGTCGGGCAAGATTTTGGGGCCGAAAACTATCAGGGAATTAAGCAAACCGCACTTCGCAGCTTCGGTATTACCACACTGCTGAGTGTTGTTCTTGCTGGTGGTTTTATCTTATGGCCAGAGGTGATCGCACACTTTTTCAACCTCGATAGTGAACTCAGTACACTGCTCAATCTCGTTCTGTGGGTTGTTGCTCTGTCATTTATTGTTGATGCTTGGCAGTTGCTAGCGATTAACCTATTACGTGGAATGAAGATTGTAATGAGACCAACACTATTAACCGCCATCGGTTATTGGTTGTTTGGTTTGCCTGCCGCTTGGCTACTGATGCCCGGCTACCAACTCACAGGCATCTGGGCTGGAATTGGGATTGGTCTCGGCGTTACGGGAGTCTTGCTGTTAGTGCAGTTATTGATAGCTATCCGTAAGCAGCGCAGTGGCAATTTGGTCAGTGTGGCATCACACTGACTGCGCGCGACTTCTAAAATGGACTTTAGCCGGCAGAACCCGCGTTTCCGATCGACGATCCGGTGTTTGTATTAACGCTCGGCTGGTCTCAAACAGCGTCTGGGCAATAAGCTGACAGTCCTGCTCGACCGAGTGAATGTGGAACGGTAGACAATCTAAAATATCGTAGTTGTCAAAGGTTGCGAGGCGAATGTCCGCTTGCAGCATGTTGTGCTCCGTGAGATAACGCAATACCCCTTCAAGCAGTGAATAAGACGCAGTGAAAATCGCTTGGGGCGGTCTGGCTAATTCTTGGAACGCCTGAGCCAGCATTTGATAGCCCGATTGCGGCTGATAATCTTGGCTAAAGACATGAGCCGCTTTAAACTCTAAACCCGCGCCTTTCAATCCAGCTTGGTAACCAGTGAAACGATCAATACTCGGTGACAACTCAAGTTGCCCACCAATATAAATACACTCGTCGACGCCCTGAACAAGCTTTTCCACCACCTGTTGAGTTGCGGCGGCAGCGTCTGTTGTCACACTGGATAATGTCGTTCCTTTTATCACTCGGTCAAACAGAATCACTGGCGTATTTTGCCCGATTTGCTCTAAATAGCTTGGATCTGTCATCGAACTGGCAACCAATAGTAGATCGACTTGTCTCGCGATTAAGCTCTGGATCGCCGCCATTTCGGTCTCAAGATCGTCATCCGATGAAGCAATTAACAGTTGATAGCCCGCCGCGCGACAATAAGTCTCAAGGTGTTTCGCAATGGTCGCAAAACCCATGTTAGTCAAATCTGGGATAACTAAACCTGCGGTGTAGGTCTGTTTAGACTTCAATGCCCGAGCGTAACTACTGGGCGAGTAGTTATTCGCCTTCGCAATAGCTTGCACTTTTTTGACGGTTTCTTCATTAATGCGATGCTTTTGGGCATGACCGTTGAGCACAAAACTAACCGTAGACTTGGAAACGCCTGCAAGCTCTGCGATATCTGCTAGCTTAACCTTTTTTATTGTCATTATTTTCCTGCGTTATCGCTCGTTATTTGGGTAATGATGGCGTTGCTCTTCTGCATTATTCTACTGCCATTAGGCAAGAATTCTAATGCTTTAAAAACTCAATAGCGCGTCCGCTGCAAACCAAATTAAAAAAGATCGCTTTGGATCACAACTTGTCGCTCGCTCAGAGATTATAGCGTCGATCTTGTAGCAGGCTAAACCGTTTTAGCTCTATAATTAGCTTATTGTTATTGAACATTAGAGGCAACCACATGAACAAAGTTTGGGTTACTGGCGACGCAGTCGTCGACTTAATTCCACAGTCACCATCGACTTATTTAAAATGTCCGGGGGGTGCGCCAGCAAATGTTGCGGTCGCAGTCGCAAGGCTCAGTGGGCAGAGCGCCTTTTTTGGTCGTGTGGGGCAAGACCCACTTGGGCGCTTCATGCAACAAACTCTGCGTGAAGAAAACGTCGATACACAGTTTATGTTACTCGACGACGCGCAACGCACTTCGACGGTGATCGTTGATTTAGATGACAATGGTGAACGCAGTTTTACTTTCATGGTTAAACCCAGCGCTGATCAATTTTTGGTTGAACAAGACATTCCACCTTTTAAAACTGGTCAGTGGCTACATGTCTGTTCAATCGCACTGGCTAATGAACCAAGCCGAAGCACGACACTAGAAGCCATGCGTCGCATCAAGTCAGCGGGCGGCTATGTCAGCTTTGACCCAAATCTGCGTGAAGAAGTCTGGGCTGAGCCACAGCAGTTAAAGTCGGTTGTGCATCAAGCGATTGAACTGGCTGATGTGATTAAGTTTTCTGACGATGAACTGATGTACCTTACTGATACTCATTCATTAGACGCTGGGCTTGCGGCTATCGAACCGTACCGCAACACCTTAGTGCTTGTCACTCAAGGAGCTAAAGGCGCATTGGTTGTGTACAACAACACCCAGCGCCTGATCTCAGGCCAACCAGTCAAGCCGGTTGATACCACAGGTGCTGGCGATGCCTTTGTAGGCGGCTTGCTGGCGCAATTGTCTCAATCCGACGAGTGGAAAAACGACGCAACAATCGAATTGGCCGTTCAATGGGCCAACGGCTGCGGTGCGTTAGCGACCACACAAAAAGGCGCAATGACAGCACTGCCAACTCAAGCAGAGCTCAAAGCTTATATTTAACCGCTCAGCAAAAGCCCCACGAATAATCTGGGGCTCATTGACGGTTGCATTCATGCTGGTTGTAAAGATCTAATTACTAGATTAAAGGTTAAGGTGTAACTCTTTTAACCAAATTGCCGCCTCAACGTTACAGGCAATAATCTCTTGTTCATTGACGCCGAGTTGGTGGCGAATGTGTTCTATTTCTTGCCATTGTGAGGCTTCAATTGACTGACTTAGAGCCAATAGTTCACCTAACATACCTTCACCTTGCAGTAGCGCCTGTTTAATGCTGCTATCAAGTTTAATCTTATTTAACGCGGTTTTAAGATCAACGTCGAGAATCGCATCGATCAACGATAATAATCCACACAAATAAGCGCTGTTGACTAACTCAGGCCCCTTAAGGTAAGCCATCATCAATTGAAACATCTTCGCTCGATGAAGTGACAGCAAGTAGAGGGCACTCGGCTTACCTGGTGCAAATGAAGAGATCACAGCGTAGGAGGCGAACTTCTTCAGTTTGTCTTCACCCAAATACGCTACCGCTTGTTTGAGCGACTTTATCGGCGTATTGAGAGCGCTGCACGCGTTGACAAAATTGAGTAATTGATGAGAGAGCACCGGATTGCGCGAGACAATAACACTGACTTCATCAAAATCAATTTTCGGCTCGGCCAAACATTGGGTTAAGCGGACCAGATCATTAAATGAGGTATTAATTTTTCGGTTCTTGATTATCTCGGGCTTAGTAAAAAAGTAACCCTGAAACAATTCAAAGCCAAAATCTTTAGCACGTTGAAATTCTTGATTCGTTTCGACTTTTTCAGCTAAAAAGCAGATATCGTGATCAACCAGTTTATCCATTAATCCTCGTGCCTTGAGCAATGAAGTTTGCTGGATATCAATCTTAATGATATCAACTAGTGGATAGAAACGATGCCAATCTGAGCTCTCAATATGATCATCAAGTGCGATGGTATATCCCGCTTGCTTTAGCTCAATTAATGCAGCAAACAATTTGTCATCTGGTGCGCAGGTTTCAAGCACCTCGACAACCAGCGCATCGCTTGGAAAATCGAATGGAATTCCCTCAATCAAGCAGTCATAGCTGAAATTGACAAACCCTCGGCACTCGCCAAGAACTTTTGACTGGTAACCCAACAACTGCTCAGCGAGAAGCTTTCTGGTGGCTTGGCTGCTACTGATGTCGACGGGAAAAGCGTTTTTTTCTCCATCACGATACAAAAGCTCAAACGCAATTAACTCTTGCTGCTGATCTAATATTGGCTGGCGCGCGACAAATGAGAACGCGATATTCTCTTGGTCGACAGGCTTGTGTAAGCGGGCTGTTGCCATAAGACCCTTTACCTCTTAAATTCACACCACTGGCAAAGAAAATGGCTCAGTGGATTTATTGATAGCTCGAATTTGAGCGATTCTCGGTACACCTATCAATGAAATCCCTGTTGAAGATGGTTCAACAAATACTCTCGAGGTCATGACCGCTTCTCCCTCGTTGACAAACACTTCTATTGATGAAGTATCGGCCAAGATACGCAGTTGAACACGATCACTGGCTAAATGCAATTCACGTAATTTGTCACCCGTTCTGTTTAACGTTTGCGAGCGATCTAACACTAAAAGCCGACTTTTGACTTGTGCTTCGAGGGTAAGCTGTTGATTATCTCCGGCAAACAGACAAAGTTTATCGCCCCACTCTAGCTCAATGGTCATATCAAATGCGTTGTTCACTAATCGGTGACGTTTCTCGCTGAGCAAAATCGTTTGGGCTGGTTGGTATAATCGCTCTATCTCCTTTGCAGGCCATTGAATAAGCTTACCTCGCTTTAAGGTTAGCTCCCGCATTGCGGTAAGTTGGTGTAACCAACCACTTTCTACTGACGGCTGGTCAATTTCATCTGGTAACCCCATCCAGGCACACATTATACGTCGTCCATCTGGCGTCAATAACGTCTGAGGTGCATAAAAATCAAAACCATGATCGAGATGCTCAAACTCCGTCAGGCTAAAGTGAGTATCATTATCCCACTTAGCCTTAGCAATGCCATTGTGATGAGGAACATGATGGTGCTTTGAAGGAGAGTCAATACCTTGAGGACCAATGACAACCATGGTTTGCCCGTCCAGTTCGAACATATCTGGACACTCCCACATATAGCCAAACGACCCGAACTCATCGCCATATAGGCCATCAAACTGCCATTGATGTAAGTCATCTGAGCGATATACGGCCAAACGACCATTGAGTGCAGAGGTTTGAGCACCGAGTAGCATCATCCACTGGTCATGGTTTCGTAGCACTTTTGGATCGCGAATGTGCGCCGTAACTCCTAAAGGAGGGGCATCAATCACCGGACCAAGTTTCGTAAACTGACGGCCATCGGTTGATGTAGCTAAACATTGAGTGGTGTGTCGCTCTCTCTGCTGACCAATACGCACATTGCCTGTATAAAATAGCATCAGTTCACCATTGTGACTCAGCGCATGACCGGAAAAAACACCATGAGAGTCAAACCAATCTGATGGTGTCAACGCCACTGACTGCCAATGCCAATTAACTAAATCTAAACTGGTTAAGTGCACCCAATGTTTATCTTTGTGCTCGCACGCGTATGGGTACCATTGGTAGAAAAGATGGTACTCACCATTATGGTAGATAAAACCATTCGGATCATTTAGGAGGCCTTGTGGTGGGGAAACATGCCAGTTAGGTCGGTACGGGCACGCCTGCGCTGGTAAACAAGGAGCCAAATGCTTTCGCTGTTGAGATTCAATAAGACGCCCGATCGATAACAGTTCATCAGCCCCAACGGTATTGGGCCGAATAAAAGTGACCTGATCCTCACCTAATACATTCTCAAGTAATACAATCGATTCACTATCGCTAACTAAGCGGTAATCTCGCACTGTAAAAATCAATGTGTCTTGCGGCGCTAATACGCGCTGAATATTGCTTATACCACCACAGATAGAAATATATCGTTCAACAGACATTGCCACTCACCTAAAAAATTGGGAACGTTTGCAAAAATACTCTATCTGTTTTTCAACTACAAGCTAAAACCACATCCTGCTCTTCAGTCTCGCGATCAAACCAACAAAAAAAACCTGACACATTGGTCAGGTTTTACTCAACATTAAAGGAGTACTCAGCACGTCTCGCGGTTAATATTTTGGAAAGTGAGAACGACTTTACTCATCACAGCAGGAGTACCATCAATGAGGTCCAATAGTATCTTAGCAGCACTTTCTCCTGCTTTATCAAAGGCATAATTAAATGTAGAAAGACCTGGCGAGTTGATGTAACCGAGCTCGTCATTGCCCACTCCCAACACTTTAACGCCTTGTCCAACATCAATATCCGCTTCTTTGAGAGCTTTGATAGCCCCGACCGCGATTCTATCTGTGGCACAAAACACACCGTCTACTTGCGGGTAATCTTCAAGTAGACGCCTCATATTGGCATAACCCGACTCGATACTGAATTCACCATGACAATGGAATAGTAGATCGCACTTCCCTTCCATTTCTAACGCTTGTTTAAGGCCTTCAGAGCGAAGCTTATCGACGGCTAAATCTTCGTCGTTGACACCAATAAAACCAATCTGACGACATCCAGCCGCCAACAAACGATTACCCGCTTCAAAACCGACCCTTAGGTCATCATGGACAATACTGGGGATATTAAACAACGACCCATCTTGGCCAACCAAGACGACCGGGGCTTGAGATTGATTAATGGCTTTGACTAATGCTTTGTCAATATGCGTTGCGTATAAGACAATTCCTTCAACACGCTTCTGATTAAATAATTGAATATATTGAATTTCTTTGTCATCTGATTGTTGAGTGCTGGCGAGGAGCACTTGTTTGTTAGCGTACTCAAAGATTCGACTTAGGCCATCGACACCTTGCGCTGTTGCGTGCGACGAAACACGTGGAACGATGACTCCGACCAAATTTGTTTTTTGTGATTTAAGATCCTTGGCAACTTGGTTGACCACATAGCCCACTTCCTCTACCGCCTTCATTACTTTGACTTTGGTCGCCTTTTTAACCCCATATTCATCGTTGATAACGCGAGAAACGGTCGATTTTGACACGCCTGCCAATTTAGCCACATCGTGTAAACTAGCCATAGTAGACTCATGATAAGTTATTGGGATTGTTTGCAAAAATAGCATATCCCTCAACAAAATCCACTTTGCTCAAACGGTTTAGCAAAAAAGATTAGCAGATCAATCTCACATAATTTCCCACTATTCTTTGACTGAATAGCGAGATTGGCGAAAAATCAATCTTGCAAACGTTCCCAACAAAATAAGAGCGTTAATCATCTAACATAATTAAACCTAACAACTGGGGTTTGGAATGAACTATCCAATAATTGCAAAAGAGCTGCTAGCGCTGCTTGGAGGTAAAGATAACCTTCAAGCGCTTGCCCACTGTGCGACACGTTTACGTCTTGCGCTTAAAGATGACAGTATTGTCGATGAAGATGCGATCAGCGATCTAGACGGTGTTAAAGGCCAATTTAAAGTGGCAGGTCAATATCAGATTATTTTTGGTTCTGGCATCGTCAATCAAGTTCACGCCGAAATGGCAAAGCTGACTGGCATGAGTGACATGTCGACTAACGATGTCGCAAGCGCTGGAGCACAAAAACAAAACATAGTCCAAC
The DNA here is from genome assembly GCF_000711795.1 of Vibrio pacinii DSM 19139. Lineage (GTDB taxonomy): Bacteria > Pseudomonadota > Gammaproteobacteria > Enterobacterales > Vibrionaceae > Vibrio > Vibrio pacinii. The sequence goes on from NZ_JONH01000011.1 coordinate 121,441, forward strand.
GCGCGGTGAAAGGTCTGTCTGATATTTTCGTACCTATCATTCCTGCGATCGTTGCCGGTGGTCTGTTAATGGGTATCTTTAACCTATTAACCGCGCAAGGCTTATTTATTGACGGTCAATCGCTAATCGAGGCAAATCCTGGCCTAGCCGACCTCGCAAGTATGATTAACACTTTTGCAAACGCACCTTTTGTCTACTTGCCTGTGCTACTGGCGTTCTCAGCCAGTAAAAAATTTGGCGGTAATCCATTCCTAGGGGCTGCACTGGGTATGTTAATGGTTCACCCAGACTTACTTAATGGCTGGGGATTTGGTGGCGCAAGCGTTGCTGGCACCATTCCAACCTGGAACATTTTCGGTTTTGAGATCCAGAAAGTCGGTTATCAAGGTTCGGTTCTACCAGTACTCGTTTCTGCTTTCATCTTAGCGAAAGTCGAAAATGGTCTGCGTACGTTTATCCCTTCTGTGCTCGATAACCTGCTTACTCCAATGCTGGCAATTTTTATCGCCGGTTTTCTCACTTTTACGCTTGTAGGCCCTATTACTCGTGATATCGGTTTCCTACTTGGCGACGGCTTGAGCTGGTTGTATGACTCAGCAGGCTTTGTCGGTGGTGCGCTGTTTGGTTTTATCTACGCACCTTTCGTGATCACTGGTATGCACCATAGTTTTATTGCTATCGAAACACAGCTATTGGCTGATATCGCTGTCACGGGCGGTACGTTTATCTTCCCGATTGCAGCTATGTCGAACGTTGCTCAAGGTGCTGCTGCTCTCGCGGTTGCTTTCACCACCAAAGACACCAAACTAAAAGGAATTGCAATGCCTTCCGGAGTCACTGCCCTACTTGGTATCACTGAGCCTGCAATGTTCGGGGTTAACTTAAAACTTCGTTATCCATTTATTGCCGCTATCATTGGCGCGGCTTCAGCGAGTGCATTTATCACCCTATTTAATGTTAAAGCCCAAGCGCTCGGCGCAGCAGGTCTACCTGGTGTAATTTCCATAACTCCAGACAAAATTGCCTATTATGTCGCTGGCATGGCGATTTCATTCGCTGTCGCGTTTGGCCTAACCTTAGTATTCGGTGCTCGTGAACGAGTGAAAGCGAGTAAAGCGGCGACTGCATAACGGCACAGAAAAACTTCCCCCTCGTCGAAACATCGTTTTGACTCCTGCCCCACCTTTTGGTGGGGCTTTTTTTGGTTCATCGCGGATTCAGGTAAAAGTCTCAAAATCGAGCCAGATACCAATTAACAAGAACAAATTAACAAGAAAATAAATAAAAAAACCCGCTAAAGAGCGGGTCACTGGTACAACTAAAACCAATAAATTGACAAGAATATAATTAAACCCCGACTTAAGAAAATAAATCTAATACGATCAATTAACTAAAAACTATGGATTATTAGTTCAAAAACATTTAGATTCTCGGGATACAAAAGAAACTTACACATCACATTAAAATAAATCAAAGAAATTTATTTTAATGAAACACAACCATGAATCATGTCACGTTTAATTGGCTATTAGATGATAGATAAGATAATAAAACTTATAACTGAAAGTAAGCATGACACAGGTGGTATCAAACTCCTTTCTCAGGAAATGGGCATAAAGTATAGCACCCTTTACAGTTTGTATTCTGGCAAGAACAATAACCCCACCATTGAAACCGTTGGAAAGATTTGTGATTACTACAACATCACCTTTTCTGATCTCTCCGATGCAACAGAAGTCCCGCATCGTTTTGACACCCTGAACGCAGAAATCATCGCACTTTCTCAACGTCATGATATTGATATATTCATTACAAACAATAACTTAATTGATAATTTACCCAAATGCAGCCAGCTGATTTTTGAAAAATTTGTCTCACCTTTGAAAAACAAAAATCACTATATTTGCACCACAGAATCAGATGGTATTGTATTAAGAAAAGCGATTAAAGAAGACAATAAAGTCATATTAATATCTTCAAATCGGATTATTCACGAAAATGACAAACCAATAATGCAACTTAAGAATGTCAAAATTTAAATTATTTAAAATCAGAAAGAAAGAATCACAACTATATTCTATCGATGGATTAGTTGGCTTTATTGATAAAGAGATGTTTAGACACGCCCACATCGATAAACACGACATCAAGCTTCATCGTGGCAAGTATTTCATCTCAGACAAACGTATTCATACAATAAATATTAAGGAAAAGACCATAGAAATGGAAATTTCAGATATTCCTGTCACGGTAACGATGAAAAGCCTACTTCGTCCTGCGATCAGGCAGAAGCTAAAAATCAGTAACGAAAATTTTGTCGCTATTTATCGCCAAATGGAGCAATAAGTAATGAACGTACTAGAAAAATCGACCATGCTTGCAACTCTTGGGCTGTTCTGCTTCCTAACTGCGTCGAATATGGCCTCTGCCAAAGCGGTCGAGTTCTTTGGTATCCATCTTACGGCTGGTTTTTTTACTTATCCTTTCGTTTATCTGTTCTCTTCTGTGATTATGGCGACGCGTCCACCTGACGTCTATTTCAAGTGCATTACTTTTGCCTATTTCGCTTATCTGTCGTTCATCAGCCTTATGTACATTGCGGCAACCTTACCGGGTGTCAACGCGGAATCGAATTACAACCAGAGCTTTGATCTCGTCTACAACCTTAGTAACTACCGAGTTTACTTGGCATCACTTTGCGCCTACTTCGTCTCTATGCTCTCGTTTGGCGTGCTATTTAACTCTCTCAAAATTGACAGTGTTGCCACCAAAATCACTCTGGCTACGTTTTTTGTCGCGCTGGCCGATGTGAATCTGTTTCTCTTGTTGGCTTTCTGGGGGGTTAAAGATAGCAATCTACTCTTCGATATCATGTTTTGGGCCAGCATTAAAAAATTGGTTGCACAGCTTATATTGCTTGGACCAACCATCTTAGTCATTAACCTGATCAGGAACCGAAATGAGTACTGTGTTTCAAATTAGCGATTGTCATTTAAGTGATGAGTCTAGTTTTTATAACCTTAACAAGGCACTAATTCACGCAAATGCGGATGAGACTTGTGACACGATATTGTTGACTGGCGATATCTGTTGTAATCCGAAGCCAGGTGATTACAACAAGCTGCTGATTTTTATTGCCCGCCAAATCGAGAATAAAAAGGTGTTCGCAATCGCTGGTAACCACGATGACCTTGCTTTAATGAAAACAGAGCTCAAAGGATCATTGATTCGAGTCGTCGATAAATGCCGAATTGCTGGGCGCAACTTTATTTTCCTCGATTCAAGTCATAAAAACATCGACTCAAGACACCCGCTTGGCTCAGGCAGGGTCGACAACCGCGGTATCGCCCATCTAAAAAAACAGGTCCGTAAAATGACGCAACCGATTGTTGTTGTTCATCACCCGGTCATCCGTGTTGGCTCCGAATGGATGCAAGCCATCTGTTTGGAGAACGACCACAAAATATTCAATATTCTTAAACGTTCAGGTGTCACAGACGTGATTTGTGGTCACGGTCATGACTACATTACCTGTACCAAAGAGGGGGTAACGCAATATATGGCACCAGCGACCTCTTATGGATTTGATCATTCAATTGCTCAATACAACAGAAATGATCATATCGGCATGAACAAAATTACGCTTTCAAAACAAACAATAACTGTAAATAAGGTTGTACTATGAGGTTAAACTTGGTTCTTGATATTTCAAAAGCCGTCATCGCGATGTATGTGGGTTTATTCTGCGTACTGGTTAGCTATAACAATATGATTGACTACAATACCAACTTCCAATTTGTAGAACATGTTCTAGCGATGGATCAAATGAAGTCATTCTTCACCGGTGACAATTTGTATGGACGTGCGATCACCTCTCCAACGCTTCACTCTATGTTTTACCATTTGATTATCGCCCTTGAGTTTTTAGCCGGTGCTTTGTGTGTAATCGGTGCCGTTATCATGTTTTTCAAACGTGAAAGCGTAGGGTTTTCCAAAGGTCAGGCTTTTTATGTGTTGGGAGCGACTGTCGCACTGGGTGTTTGGTACTTCGGTTTCGGCGTGATCGGGGCAGAATGGTTTTCTATGTGGGCCAATTCGTGGAACGGTCAAATGAAGGCCTATACTTTTGCTATCTTCATCATATTGACTTTGATTTACGTCTTAATGCCTAGGCCAAACAACGACTAAAGACAGTATGTTGCAATAAAAAAAACCTGCCGATTTGGCAGGTTTTTTAGTCTAAAGCAGTGCGTTTATCGCGTGACCTTAGTCGCGCAATGCAGCGCCAAATTTTTCAGACACGTGAGCAACAATAGCATCGACCGCACCAGCGATGTCTGCATCTTCTAGCGTACGCTCAACTGACTGTAACGTCAGTGCGATCGCTAAGCTCTTCTTACCGTCTTCAACGCCTTTACCAACGTAAACGTCGAACAGTTTCGCGCCTTTTAGGAATTCGCCACCTTGCTCAAGACACGCTGCAACGATGTCGCCACAAGCAACTGCTTCATCAACAACCACTGCGATGTCACGACGGTTTGATGGGAACTTAGACAGCTGTACCGCTTCTGGAATCACTTTAGTGTTGATTGCTGACCATTCCACTTCGAACACGATAGTACGGCCATTGAGACCAAACTTACGCTCAAGCTCTGGGTGAACCGTACCGATCACACCAACTTGCTTACCATCAACGATGATAGCCGCTGATTGACCAGGATGAAGCGCAGGGTTCGCCGCTTTTTCTTCAGCAGAAAGTGCGGCAAATGAGTAAGCCGCTTCGTTTGCTGTTAGCTCAAGAACCGCCTCAAGGTCGCCTTTAAGGTCAAAGAAATCAACTGTGTTGGTTTCAATGTCCCAGTGCTCTTCGCTGCGAGTACCAGCGATAACACCCGCAAGCATAGGCTCTTGGCGCATACCGTTTTCAGCCGACTCACAAGGGATGAAACGTAGACCGTATTCGAATAGACGAACACGTGGCTGCTGACGTTTCTGGTTGTGAACCACAGTGTTTAATAGACCTTGGATTAGGCCTAGGCGCATTGCTGACATATCCGCAGAGATTGGGAATGGCAGGATTAGTGGCTCAACACCTGGAACAACCAGTTTTTGCTGCTCTGGTTCAACGAAGCTATAAGTGATCGCTTCTTGATAACCACGGTCAACCAGTAGGTTGCGAACGCGTTTTAGCGGAATGTTCGCTTCAACGTGGTCATGCATCTTAAGTGCAGCTGCTGGACTTTGGTTAGGAATGTTATCGTAACCGTAGATGCGACCGACTTCTTCAATGAGGTCTTGCTCGATAGCAATGTCAAAACGCCATGTTGGCGCAGTCGCTGTCCAACCTGCCTCGGTTGTTTCAACCGTTAGGCCAAGACGCTCTAGGATTTCAACAACATCGCTGTCTGCAATGTGGTGACCTAGTAGGCTGTCTAGCTTAGTGCGACGAAGCGCAACTGTGTTTGCTTTTGGTAGGTCAGCTTCAGACTCTACTGCAACAACAGGTGCTACTTCACCGCCACAGATCTCAACAAGAAGCTCTGTTGCACGCTCCATTGCGCTCGTTTGTAGGGCGAAATCGACACCACGCTCAAAACGCATTGAAGAATCCGTGTGTAGACCGTAGCTACGGGCGCGGCCACGGATGTGATCTGGGGCGAAGAATGCACACTCAAGTAGTACGTCTTTCGTCTCAGAGGTTACACCAGACTCTTCACCACCAAAGATACCGGCGATAGCCAGTGCTTTATTGTGGTCAGCGACAACTAGAGTATCTGCGTTTAGCTCAGCTTCGTTGCCGTCTAGAAGAGTGATCTTCTCGCCCTGCTCTGCCATACGAACCACGATGCCGCCTTCAATCTTAGCAAGATCAAATGCGTGCATTGGCTGGCCTTGCTCTAGAAGAACAAAGTTAGTGATATCAACCACTGGGTCGATAGAGCGAATACCACAGCGGCGCAGTTTTTCTTGCATCCAAAGTGGTGTTTCAGCTTGTACATTAACGTTCTTAACCACGCGACCAAGGTAACGTGGACATGCTGCAGTCGCTTTCACTTCGATAGAAACAGTGTCGTCGATAGCTGGTGCTACTGCGTTTACCGCAGGCTCAGTGACGTCAGCACGGTTTAGAACGCCAACTTCACGCGCCATACCACGGATACTAAAACAGTCCGCGCGGTTCGCTGTTAAGTCTACGTCCACGGTGACATCGTCAAGACCTAGGAATTCGCGGAAATCAGTACCGATTGCTGCGTCTTGTGCTAGCTCCATGATGCCATCAGATTCAACGTCGATACCTAGCTCAGAGAATGAACACAGCATGCCGTGAGATGGTTGACCACGTAGTTTGGCTTTCTTAATTTTGAAGTCACCTGGAAGAACCGCGCCCACTGTTGCAACGGCAACCTTAATGCCAAGACGACAGTTAGAAGCGCCACAAACGATGTCGAGAAGTTCTTCGCCGCCGATATCTACTTTTGTTACACGCAGTTTATCAGCATCTGGATGTTGACCACACTCAACCACTTTACCAACTTTAACGCCAGTGAAAGAGCCAGCAACTGGTAGTACGTCGTCTACTTCTAGACCCGCCATTGTGATTTGGTGTGTAAGCTCGTCAGTCGATACCGCAGGGTTTACCCACTCACGAAGCCATGATTCGCTAAATTTCATAGTGATGTATCCCTTGGATTACTTGAACTGTTTTAGGAAACGAAGGTCGTTCTCGAAGAACGCACGAAGATCGTTTACGCCGTAACGAAGCATAGTTAGGCGCTCAACGCCCATACCAAATGCAAAACCAGAGTATTTCTCAGGATCGATACCTACGCTGCGAAGTACGTTCGGGTGAACCATGCCACAACCTAAAACTTCAAGCCATTTGCCGTTTTTACCTTTTACATCCACTTCTGCTGAAGGCTCAGTGAATGGGAAGTAAGAAGGACGGAAGCGAACTTCAACTTCTTCTTCAAAGAAGTTACATAGGAAGTCGTGCAGGATACCTTTTAGCTGAGCAAAGTTTACGTTTTCGTCAACCAGCATGCCTTCCACTTGGTGGAACATTGGCGTGTGCGTTTGGTCGTAGTCGTTACGGTAAACACGGCCCGGCGCGATAAAACGAAATGGCGGTTTGCCATTTTCCATCGTACGGATCTGAACACCAGACGTGTGTGTACGTAGCATTAGATCTGGATTAAAGAAGAAGGTGTCGTGATCAGTACGTGCTGGGTGATCTTCTGCGATATTTAGTGCATCAAAATTGTGAAATGCATCTTCAATCTCAGGACCAGATTCAGTGTTAAAGCCTAACTCACCAAAGAACTGTTCAATTCGCTCAACAGTACGAGTAACAGGGTGCAGACCACCGTTCTCGATACGACGTCCTGGCAGAGTAACGTCGATAGTTTCTGCGGCTAGCTTCGCTTCAAGCTCTGCACGCTGTAGTGCATCTTTACGCGCAGCAATAGCTTGCTGAACCACACCCTTCGCTTTATTGATCTCTTGACCAGCTTCACGGCGCTCTTCTGGTGGTAGTTTACCTAGGCTCTGAAGTTGAGTCGTTAGCTCACCTTTCTTACCTAGATACTGAACACGCACTTCATCAAGTGCGACTAACGAACTGGCCGCTTGAATCGCAGCATTCGCGTTAGCAATGATCTCTTCTAGATGTTGCATCGTTTCCTCATCTACCTATACCTACATGCAAGGCATAAGTGGTAGTGTCCATTATGGGCAAGTTGCTCACAGCAACTACCCGACGGGGATCTTTGGTCTATAGATAGCTGTACATAGTAACGAATGACAAGATCAAATCCAAACTGAAATCAGCTTATTTACCGCCTTTGGGTAAAATTTCACCTCAACACTTGATAATTATGTTTTTTGCACCAAGTTAATCAGTATTCATACGTTGTAAAAGGAATAGTAATGACAGTCAACATAGAGCCGATCCAGTCACAGCAAGACGAAGCGATCTGCGCAATTATTAAAGCCGTTGGCGCAGAATTCGGTGCAGTAGGCGAAGGGTTTGGCCCTTCCGACCCTGAAGTGCTCGCGATGAGTCAACACTACTCGCAAGATAACAAAAGTCTTTATTTAGTCGCGACACTGAACGGAAACATCGTCGGGGGATGTGGCATTGCACCATTTGCTCAATCCAAGCAAACATGTGAATTAAAAAAACTGTTCTTGCTACCACAAAGTCGTGGTTTAGGGTTGGGAAAAGCCCTCGCCGAGCAATGCTTAGACTTCGCCAAGCAACAGGGCTATGTTCAATGCTATTTGGATACACTCACCTCAATGGCATCAGCGATCCTGTTATACGAAAAGCTCGGTTTTAACCACTTAGATAAACCACTCGATGGAACTGAACACAGCCGTTGCGATGTTTGGATGCTAAAAATTCTCTAGGGTGATGTTGTTCTCTGCTAATACGACTTTATTACGACCTTGAGCCTTAGCTTCAAAAACGGCGTTGTCGGCCGCTTTGATAAGGTCGTTATAATTTTTCATCACTGGCAACCGCTCTGCTACACCCACACTGATGCTACCGCGCCACACACTGTCTCCTACGGGGACTAACATCTGATTGACTTTATCTCGGGTCATTTCCGCAATATGAGCCCCACCTTGTAAATCGGTGTTTGGGCAAATAACAAAGAATTCATCACCCCCTAAGCGGCACACTAAGTCATCGCTGCGAAACGAGTGCTGTAATGTCTGAGCTAAATCGATGAGCAATTTGTCACCAGCATCGTGACCAGCGCTATCATTGACCTGCTTAAAGTAATCTGCATCGATCATGATACAAACAAGTGGTTCATTGCTGTGTAATGACTCTGTCCAATAAGCTTTAAGTTTACGAATCGCACAACGTCTGTTAGGCAACTTAGTGAGAGAGTCCGTCAGTGATAGCTCTTCAAGTTGTTTATTGGCTTTTGATAACTGCTTGGTGCGCTCAAGCACTTTGTCTTCCAAGCTCTGGTTAAGCTCTAACAGCTCTTTATTGCGCTCCGAGACTTGCTCAAACAAACCATTTAGCGCTTTAAGCAGAGGCTCTGTCGACTTGTCTTGCTTGGTCTGTTCATTTTGCCACGCAACTTTCGCATCTACACCTTGCTTAATCTGCTTAACTTGACGTGACATATTCTGGTCAATACCGAGAATATGATAGGCCAACCAATGAATCAGGAAATTTAATAAATGTTCTGACGATTTCTTATTTTCTTCGCTGATAAACGCCTGCATGCTAACAATATCAGCCATAAAAGTACGATGGACTTGAATATGTTCGTCGATGTGGCCTTGATAAACACCCACTTCACGCATTAAATTCTCTTCTTCCTTAAAGTGGAACTCGGCGTAACGGGACATCTCAAACAACGCCATACGGATATCATGCATAGAAATGTTGTTCTGCGCGATCAGTCCACCGTAACGATTGATCACTTCTACTAAATATTGGTGTTGCTCATCGACATCATCTAACCCCGTCTCGTAACAACTATCCCACTCGAATGAATTCATTAACCCCAGTCCATATTTCACTGCCACCTAGGTCAAATAGTCGCAATGTATAATTACCATTAATTTAATAATGATTTTACATGCATTATTAGTGATTGCTAAGTGATCAAGCAAATAATAGGGAGCTAGATCAGCCCCCATGCACATACCTTGATCGATCACCCTATCGTGCCGTTGTTCTTACATCGCATTGAGTTTTCTTTTTGATCATCTCATGCACTTTGTGCATAGAACATTTATGACCGCGGTAAATGACTTAATCTGCTAATCTGTTTTATACACGTGACAAGGAAATAACGATGAATAAACTGCTGTTCGGGTTACTGCTTGGCTTAGCCTGCCAAGTTTCGGCTTCCACGCATTGGCGTGCTGAGCCTATTGTCTCGGGGTTAACTATTCCGTGGGGGCTGAGTGCAATTGATGCAAACCGCGTGCTGGTGAGTGAGAAAAGTGGTGATATTGGTATTTTGGACCTCTCTTCAGCCTCTTACACTCGCATCGCGAAAGTTCCAAATGCGATCGAGTATGGTCAAGGAGGACTACTCGACATTGCAGCTTCACCATTCAATCCGCAGAAAATCTACGTGTCTTACTCGAAGTCTTCGGGCAAAGCGATAGAAACAACGCTAGCGGCGGCAACTTACGATAATAATCAACTGTCACAATGGCAGGAACTGTTAGTGACTCGCTCTGGATCCGATACTGGCCGACATTTTGGCAGTCGGATAACCTTTGACTCAAAGTACTTGTACCTTAGCATAGGAGATAGAGGGAAAAGAGAAAACGGGCAAAATCTCACAACCCACGCTGGCAGTATTCTTCGAGTTGATACAAATGGACTCCCTCCAGCTGACAACCCTTTTGTCGATAATGAAAATGTGCTTGATGAGATCTGGAGCTATGGGCATAGAAACCCTCAAGGCCTCTATTTTGACAATCAGACGCAGCAGCTTTGGTCAGTTGAACACGGTCCGCGAGGGGGAGACGAAATTAACTTAATAGTCAAAGGTGGCAACTACGGCTGGCCTATCACCTCCCATGGTAAAGAGTATTGGGGGCCAATTGATGTCGGTGAGTCTGAAGAAAAAGAAGGGATTGTCTCGCCAAAGAAAGTCTATATACCATCAATAGCCCCGAGTTCATTGATTCTATATCGGGGCCAAGAGCACCCCGAACTGTCCGGTAAACTGCTCGCTGGTGCATTAAAACTTACCCACATCAACATTTTGACAATAGAAGATAATCAGGTGGTTGGTGAAGAAAGGATTCTTGAAATGCTTGGCGAGCGGATCAGGGACATTGAAGCCCTACCTGACGGTAAAATTCTATTTAGTACCGATAGCGGAAAAATCTATCAGCTGTTAAAAGGCAATTAGATACCGATAAAAACTAAGCATATTAGGCTGAGGCAATGGTATAAAACTGTACATAACGGCCATTGATAAGCAGGTTGTACCATCAAGTCATTTTTTAAAAATTGTAGGCAAACTTGATCATTGGACCAAAAAAGCGATAGTCGACTTTGAGTTGGGTATGTTCAGCTTCATACCCTACGCCTAGGTCATAATAATTGAAGGAGGAAGTCACACTAAAGTCCTTTGTAATGTAATAACGAGCCGCCATCTCTAGCTCATACATCCATCCCGAAATTTCACCGTAAGACATGTAAAAGGCGTGAACATGACTTTTTAACAAAATATCATTACGAATTCGATGTTCAATCAAAAAACCCACGTTGGGTAAAGGCGCCGTTACACCAGTATCAAACTGTGCAGAGCCCACCTCACCTTTGGCTAGTGGTGTTTTGTCGAAATCAACATCGATCTTTCCTGACATTCCGAACTTTAAGTGCGTGACATGAAAACCTGACAAAAAATGCACATCTAATTTTTCTGATTGAAAAAAACGATAACCGTACCCCAAACGCATTATGTCAATATTCAATGTCGTATCTAAGTCCGCCTCGCCACCGATAGTATAGATACTATTATTAATTTTTAGCTGAAAAGGTCTTGCGACATAAGCTTGATGTCCCAAACGATCCAGTTTTCGCCAATCAAAATACACTTGATGGTTATCTTTAAACCTATATTCAAGGTCAAAATACGGCAATATCTCTCTATCTGGTAGATTTAACTCAGACTCAAAACTAAGATCAATGAACTTGTTGTGAAAAGGGTCATAGACTTCAATACTTGTTCCGGCACTTGCAAAATAGGCACCTACCTCAACTTCTAGGCCGTTGCTTGCTAAAGCAGGGTTAAACATTGTGAAACCCATCAATGCGGCCAAACGATGTAACAGTCTAAAATGTATCATACGCATAAACCTTCAATAAACATGACCGAAACGCCAATTCTATAACCAAATAACCTATTGTTAGACACGTTTGTAAGGTGCAATAGTTACAATTTATGTCTTATTTACAGTCCATTAAACGCCAAAAAGCCCCGACCAGTTAAGGCCGGGGCTTATATTTGGAGCGACACACGAGGTTCGAACTCGTGACCTCAACCTTGGCAAGGTTGCGCTCTACCAACTGAGCTAGTGTCGCATTAGATGGTGCCCCGGGCCGGACTTGAACCGGCACAGCGCGAACGCCGAGGGATTTTAAATCCCTTGTGTCTACCAATTCCACCACCAGGGCACACAAATCTAAATTTGTGATGGAGACACCATCTAGATACCGATTCAATTGAATCACTATCAAAAATATTTTGGAGCGACACACGAGGTTCGAACTCGTGACCTCAACCTTGGCAAGGTTGCGCTCTACCAACTGAGCTAGTGTCGCAAGTGGAGGCGCCTCCCGGAGTCGAACCGAGGTCCACGGATTTGCAATCCGCTGCATAGCCACTCTGCCAAGGCGCCTCAATATCCCTTAAGGCTCGCGCTGATTTCTCTGCGTTCCTCTTGGGTACGGGTTGCATTCTACGGATTCGAACTTGTTCGTCAACACTATTTTTAATTTTTTAAATCGTTTGTCTAATTTACCGCCAAAACGAACAAAAATCGTTATTTCTCATCACTCAATGATGCTAGCAACACTTAATTACCCCAACAAACCTAGGCAACAGATCGTTCTATATCGAGGTAACATCGCCCTTTCAAACTAGGATTATGCGCCTATCAATCATATCGCAAAGATTAATCTTCATTTTGTGAGCTTAACTGAAGGCGTTGAATATGAAAAAGCCCATCGGTGATGGGCTTTTTCATTAATGATGCTGTTTATCGAGCAAATCGTCTTTGGCCGCTAACAAGTATTGCGCCATCGACCAGTAGGTTAATACGGTCGCTGCATACAATGCCACGTAGCCTAACCAAATCATCCAGTCATCGTAACGCCAAATGAGTACCCACAGTGCAAACATCTGACTAACGGTCTTGACTTTACCAACCCATGAAACAGCCACACTCGCACGTTTGCCAATCTCAGCCATCCACTCACGCAGTGCAGAGATAATAATTTCTCGCGCTATCATGGTCACGGCGGGAATCGTTATCCAGATAGAATGGTAATGCTCGGTAATCAAAATCAGTGCCGTGGCTACTAACACTTTATCAGCTACTGGATCAATAAACGCACCAAAGCGAGAAGTTTGCCCCAACTTCCTAGCCAACATGCCATCTAACCAATCGGTAAAGCCGGCGACCCAAAATACCATGGCTGCGGCGAAAGGAGACCAGCTGTAAGGTAGATAAAACACAACGACAAAGACTGGAATTAAGAATAGTCGCAACAAAGATAAAAGGTTGGGGATATTTAAACGCATATTTTTTAAGGCTCTTTTGTTTGCGTATGGCTCGGTTGGCTGCTTCCAAGCAGCGTCTTATGTTGCGGGATTTTTGCTATTGTTTCAATGCTTGATAGATGTTTTCTGCCAAAGATAGACTGATTCCAGGTACTTTGGCGATTTCTTCAACACTCGCCCGCTTAAGTTCTTGTAAACCGCCCATATACTTAAGCAGCGCTTGACGACGTTTTGGCCCAACACCTTCAATACCTTCTAGTGCACTGGTTCTACGGGTTTTTCCGCGCTTGGCTCTGTGACCTGCAATCGCGTGATTGTGGCTTTCATCGCGAATATGCTGCATCAGATGCAGCGCGGGCGCGTCACTGGGTAAGTTGAACTCATCCCCTTCTAGGGTAATCAATGTTTCCAAACCTGGCTTACGTGTCACGCCTTTAGCGATACCAATCAATACTGGGCGCTTTGGCCAGTCATTCCAGTAGCGCGCGATAATCTCATGAGCGCGATTAAGCTGCCCTTTACCACCATCAATGAAAACGATGTCTGGGATTTTTTCAACATCTAACTGTTTTGAATAACGTCGCTCAAGCACCTGCCCCATTGCGGCGTAGTCATCCCCTCCGGTAATACCTGAGATGTTGTAGCGACGATATTCTTGTTTGACCGGACCTTCTTGATTAAACACCACACATGACGCAATCGTACTCTCGCCCATGGTGTGTGAGATATCAAAACACTCCATACGTAGAATATTTTCTAGACCCAACAGTTGTCGAAGCTCTTTAAAACGCTGCGAAATGGTCATCTTGTGATTAATCTTGGTCGTGATGGCGGTCAGTGCATTGGTATTGGCCAACTTAAGATATCGCCCACGTGTACCGGTTGGATTGACCTGAAATGTGACTCGGCGCCCTGCTATCTCAGACAACGCATCAGCAATAGGCTGCGTTTCGTCGGTCAACTCTTGATTTAAAATGATCCGAGTCGGAATCGTGCGCGCTTCGTTATGACTCAAATAATACTGACTAAGGAAGCTATAAAACACTTCTTGCGATGTAGTATTACTCGGAATTTTAGGAAAGTGGCTACGACTCCCCAGCACTTTGCCCTGCCGTATCATTAGAATATGAATACACGCAATGCCGTTCTCCTGAGCAAAACCGAGTACATCCATATCATCCATTGAGTCTTCAGAGACAAACTGCTGCTCTTGAACACGGCGAATTGCTTGAATTTGATCGCGAAATTTGGCGGCTTGCTCAAAGTGCAGGTTTTGACTTGCCTGCTCCATCTTTTCTACCAACGAAGCCAGCACTTGTTTGTCTTTACCTTGTAAAAACAGCCGCACATAACCCACCAACTCATCATAGTCGGAGTCGGAAATAATCGTGCTAACACAGGGGGCTGCGCAGCGGCCAATTTGGTACATCAAACAAGGACGAGTACGGTTACTGTAAACTGTATCTTCACACTGCCTTACTGGAAATATTTTCTGAATAAGGTGAAGCGTTTCACGCACCGCACCAGAATCTGGGTAAGGTCCGAAGTACTCTCCCTTGCGCTTTTTCGCCCCTCGATGCATCGATAATCTGGGGTGTTTGTGAGCGCTGATAAAGATATACGGGTAGGATTTATCATCACGTAACAGCACATTGTACTTAGGTAAGTACTGTTTTATGTAATTGTGCTCTAAGATCAAAGCTTCTGTCTCGGTGTGCGTCACCGTGACATCAATTTTAGTAATATTACTGACTAAGGCTCGCGTCTTCTCGCCGTCAACTTTAGCGCGAAAGTAACTCGAAAGACGCTTTTTAAGATCTTTAGCTTTACCAACATAGATCACCACAGCATCGGCGTTATACATACGATAAACGCCGGGCTGATTAGTGACAGTTCTCAAGAAAGAAGCAGAGTCAAATCGCGGCATGGTTATACTTTCAACAGGACCATAAAAAACATTTGGGGACTAGCCCCTTAGAGAGTCTCAGTATCTATCATGCCATGACGAATCGCGAGATGAGTCAACTCAACGTCACCACTAATATCGAGTTTGTTGAACAAACGGTAGCGATAGCTGTTGACGGTTTTGGGGCTGAGGCTCAGCTGCTCAGAGATGTCCGTCACCTTCTGACCTCTCGTAATCATCAACATAATTTGTAGTTCGCGCTCAGACAGATCAGCAAATGGGTTTTCCGATGCCGGAGAAAATTGACTTAACGCCATCTGTTGTGCGATTTCAGGTGAGATATAGCGTTGTCCGCTGTTCACCATTCGGATAGCGTTGACCATTTCATCTGGACCCGCGCCTTTAGTCAGGTAGCCTGCGGCGCCTGCTTGCATCACTTTAGTTGGAAACGGATTTTCCGTATGAACCGTTAACACGATGATTCTAACATCTGGATTAAAACGCAGAATTTTCTTGGTTGCCTCTAAGCCACCAATACCTGGCATGTTCATATCCCTTAAAATGACGTCTGCGTGGTTACTACGACACCATTTTACTGCTTCTTCACCGCTGTCAGCTTCCCCTGCTACGTTCATTCCACGGACGTCTTCAATAATACGTCGTATCCCTGTGCGAACCAGCTCGTGATCATCTACAAGGAAAACATTTATCAAACTTGTATCTCCACACTTTCTAATTGGCCCTGCACCCACAAAATGTGGTTTACAGCATAGCTGCCTAGTTTATCTAAAAAATTAAAATTTAGCTTCATCTGAATATGTGCTGAAACGCAAACTTTAGCAAGTACTTATTTTCAGAACTGACGCTTAATACGATATTAACATACCAATCAATACTTTAGTGGAAAACTTCCACCAAACATCTGATTGAAAGGGTGTCACATCTAGTCAGATTTTCACTTATTAAATGCATTGGTTTATATGTATTGATTGTCGCAGGCAATGAGCTAACGGCTTACGCTACCTATAAGCGATCAGTGGCCTGCGATAGAGTCATCGGGTGCTTATACTACTAGTCGTCAATATGTTAGACTCAAAAAGCGAAACACTGTGTTAGAATTTCGCTTTTATTTTACAGTAACTAAATGAAAATTAACCAAGGCTTCTTACTTACTCGTCAAGCACGTGATGTTTCGGCTACCACTCAAATTGATTTATGGCTTATCACTGAGCAAGGGCCAGCTCAACTGATCATTGAGGGAGAAAAACCGGTTTTTTTCATCGCACAAAGTGCACAGGCGCAAGCTCAGTTTATCGCTCAACAGCAAGGTATTGCTGCCACCTTTGTGGCACTCGAACTAAAAGACTTTGACGCAACGCCATTGACGGCGTGTTATACGACCTCAATTAGACAATCTCAATCGTTAAGCCAGCAACTCAAACAACACCATATTGTCGTTCTTGAAGATGACATTCGCTTGGCTGATCGCTTTTTGATGGAGCGCTTCATTAAGGGAAGCCTTGAATTTACTGGCAACACGCAAAATCGTTCTGGCTATACGCGAATCACCCAGCCTAAATGCCGTAGTGGCGATTTCACCCCACAACTCAACGTTGTTTCGCTCGATATAGAATGCTCCGAGAAAGGCGTGCTTTACTCGATTGGTCTCGATAGTCCGATGGACAGCAGAGTGATCATGATTGGTAGCCCACAACACGTCGACGACACTCCTATCCAATGGGTCACCGATGAGAAAGCTCTCTTGCTGGCTCTTGTGGACTGGTTTGCTCAATTTGACCCAGATGTCATCATTGGCTGGAACGTCATTGATTTTGATTTCCGATTACTGCATAAACGTGCTGAGTGGAATCAAGTTAAGCTGGCAATTGGTCGTGCAAAGCAAAACAGCTTTTTCCGCGCCTCTAAATCAACTCAGCAAGCATTTATCACCATTCCCGGCCGAGTGGTGATGGATGGCATCGACACGTTAAAAACTGCGACTTATCATTTTCGAAGTTGGTCACTGGAGTCGGTTTCTCAACAATTGCTTGGTGAAGGAAAACAAATTCATAACGTGCATGACCGCATGGACGAAATCAATCATATGTATCGTCACGACAAGCCTGCACTAGCGAAATACAATCTGCAGGACTGTGTGTTGGTCAATCGAATTTTTGATCATACCCACTTACTCGAATTTGCAATTCAACGTTCTAAACTTACCGGCGTCGAGCTCGATCGTATTGGCGGCTCAGTCGCCGCATTTACTAACTTGTATTTGCCACAGATTCATCGCGCAGGTTACGTTGCCCCGAACCTAGAGTCTGAGAACTGGGTAGCGAGCCCCGGCGGTTATGTAATGGACTCGATCCCTAACTTATACGATTCAGTGTTAGTGCTAGATTTCAAAAGCCTTTACCCCTCTATCATACGCAGTTTTTTAATTGATCCTATGGGCCTTATTGAAGGGCTACAGCTAGAGATTGGAAAAGAAGAGAATCAAGCAGTACCAGGGTTTCGTGGCGGTCAGTTTCATCGCCAACACCATTTCTTGCCGCAGATGATCGAAACCTTATGGGCGGCAAGAGATGTGGCGAAGAAGAACAACGAGAAGGCTTTTTCCCAAGCGATAAAAATCATCATGAATTCATTTTATGGTGTGCTAGGCTCATCTGGCTGCCGCTTCTTTGATACACGTTTGGCGTCGAGTATCACGATGCGGGGTCACGAAATCATGAAACAAACCAAACAACTTATTGAGCAGCGTGGCTATCAAGTGATTTACGGCGACACTGATTCAACATTTGTGTCTCTTGGCGGCGAATACTCGCAACAACAAGCTGACGCGGTTGGCAATGAATTGGTCGACTATATCAACCATTGGTGGACGACTCATTTAGCCGACATGTACAGCCTTAAATCGATATTAGAGATCGAGTATGAAACGCACTATAAGAAATTTTTAATGCCGACCATACGGGGCCAAGAGACGGGGTCAAAAAAACGTTATGCCGGGCTTATTGGTGAAGGCGCATCTGAACGGATCGTGTTTAAGGGCCTCGAAAGCGCTCGCACCGACTGGACACCGCTGGCGCAAGAGTTTCAACAAAAGCTCTACTCGATGATATTTCACGACCAAAACCCAAGTGATTATGTTCGCGAATTTGTTGAGCGGACAAAAACAGGCGAATTTGATCACAAGCTCATCTATCAAAAACGTTTGCGTCGACGATTGCATGAATATCAAAAGAACATTCCGCCGCAAGTGCGCGCCGCACGCATGGCCGATGAAATCAATGCGCAACTTGGACGACCACTGCAATACCAAAATAAAGGACGTATTGAGTATGTCATCACGATCTCAGGACCAGAGCCAAGTGAATATCAAAAAAGTGCTATCGACTATCAACATTACATCGACAAACAACTCAAACCCGTTGCCGAAGCGATCTTGCCCTTCATCGGTATAGACTTTACAACCTTAACTGAGCCACAACTCGGGCTGTTCTAATCCAGTAACGGTATAAATTAAAAACAAAATGAATACTAGCCGATTCTAAATTCTGTTTTTTTATATTGCTTAACTAACCAGTCACCAAAGCCATCCAAAATTCCTATCACCGAGCGTTTGGCGACTAGCCGCCCTGACAACAAAATGGCTAAGCGATCCACCTCGACCTTTTTGTCAGGGTAGTAGCGCAAAAAAACTTGGCCACACTCGATGGGATTTTCAAACCAACGTTTATCTTTGTACATCACTAAAGAATAGCTGGCTCTGAGTAGCTTCTTGGCGATGATTTTTTGCGCTTTAATCTGATCTTCAGGCTTATCTGCTCGAGCAATTCGATTGCGATACACCGCGACCCAATCTTCCACATCCATATTCCATTGCTTAGCAATCTCCCAACTAGGCTCATAATCACCAAAACATTCAGAAAGATCCTCACCATAGATACAGACCGCACAGTGGCGCAGTTGAAACCCCCACGAAAAAATACTATCGAGACTCGCGACTTCACTGACCAAGGCTGTTTTAAAACTAACTTCGGTGACAAAAGGATACGCTTTTTGAAAACGCCAACGAATCGAGTTGAACAAGGTGGTTTTTATGTCGCTGAAACCACCTTGAGTTACCACGATCACATCTAGGTTCGATTGACCAGGTCGAGCGGTTTTACGCGCGACGCTGCCATACAAATATAAACTATGTAGATTATCCCCCAACCCACTCACCATAAAGCTCACCAAGGCGTCAATCACTGGTTGGTACTGAGGTTGAAAGGCTTCATTGGTGTCGATGGTGGATAGATGCATTTGATTGTTAACAAATTAATCGGGAATACGTGCTTTTATGTTCGCTCAGCGCGATTGATCAATCAAGATATTCCTTCCGTTATTGTCTCGATATATAATACTCAGACTAACTCACATACGAAGGAAATTGTTCATGCCAAAGGCGAGTGAACTGAAAAAAGGTTTTGCGATTGAATCAAACGGCAAAACGCTACTAATCAAAGATATTGAAGTGACGACTCCTGGTGGCCGTGGCGGCGCAAAAATCTATAAGCTTCGCTGCACTGATTTAACGACTGGT
Source organism: Vibrio pacinii DSM 19139 (assembly GCF_000711795.1). Classification (GTDB taxonomy): domain Bacteria; phylum Pseudomonadota; class Gammaproteobacteria; order Enterobacterales; family Vibrionaceae; genus Vibrio; species Vibrio pacinii. The sequence goes on from NZ_JONH01000011.1 coordinate 141,221, forward strand.
GCGCGCGTTGATGAACGTTACAAATCTGACGATGTGGTCGACACCGTGGATATGTTTAAACGTGCATCGGCTTTCTCTTACGTTGATGGTGACGAATACATCTTTATGGACAATGAAGACTTCACACAATACACCTTCAAACAAGATGAAATTTCCGACGATTTAATGTTTATTACCGAAGAGATTCAAGGCCTTCACATTATCTTGGTTGACGGCAAGGCTGTCGGTCTTGAGTTGCCTGCTTCTGTAGAGCTGGTAATTGAAGAGACCGACCCTTCAATTAAAGGCGCTTCAGCTTCTGCTCGTACCAAGCCTGCGCGCTTTTCAACGGGCCTGACGGTACAAGTCCCTGAGTATATTGCTACTGGTGATCGTGTCATTATCAATACCACAGAACGTAAATACATGAGCCGAGCATAACGATGGCGGAATTGATCTCTTACGACGAAGCCATTGATACGGCTTACGATATCTTCTTGGAGATGGCACCGGACAACCTAGAACCTGCTGATGTTATTCTTTTCACCGCGCAGTTCGAAGAGCGTGGCGCTGCAGAGTTAGTCGAAACTGGCGATGACTGGCAAGAGCAGGTGGGCTTCGAGGTCAACAAAGAGACCTATGCTGAAGTTCGTGTAGGTTTGGTTAATGAACAAGATGATGTCTTGGATGATGTTTTTGCACGTCTGCTGATTAGCCGTGACCCAGAGAATAAATTCTGCCATGCACTTTGGAAGCGTGACTAGCCGTCAAGGTGTTAGATAGCAAAACGCCCCGGCAATAGCTGGGGCGTTTAAGTATCTAGCAGGTTTGCCGTCAAAGATTAACAAACAAACCTGTCACGTTGAGAATCGTTAGTCATTAATCTCAATGTTCTCAACGCGAGCTTTCAATTTTTGACCTGGGCGAAAGGTCACAACGCGACGAGCGCTGATTGGAATGTCTTCACCGGTCTTAGGATTTCGACCTGGGCGTTCATTTTTATCGCGAAGGTCAAAGTTACCAAAACCAGACAGTTTTACCTGTTCGCCACTTTCTAGTGCTTTACGAATTTCTTCGAAAAACGCCTCAACCGTATCCTTGGCATCCCGTTTACTGTAACCAAGCTTTTCAAACAGGTTTTCAGCCAAATCGGCCTTTGTGAGCGCCATAAAACTTTCCTCAAAGCTGTGTTAAACATTGTCACCTCAAGGCGACACCCTAACTTTCGCTAAGCCAATCAACAACATATCGGCTTTACTCTGGAAAGTGTATGACAAGCTTATGATTTTCGCCAACTTTTTTATACAATGAGCACTATTTCGCTATAAAAACAAAAGGATAGTTCACTATTAAAGCAGGATTTTAAGCGATTAGCACAATAACGAAACTTAAAAACCAGAACTTTAGTGCGCTAATGATAAAATAGTCGATACATTCTTCCAAAAAATAGTGATCATGCGAATAAGGCCTTGATGTGGAATAGAAAACTCAACTTACGCCTGACAACCCAATCACCATACAACAAGTCTAAAGAATAGAAAATAGCCGGAGAAACTTCACTTCTTCAATCTACCTACTAAAACTATTCTAGCCTCAAGTAAAAAACTGAGAATGACGAAAATATGTGCATCACATCACTGATATAAATATTGGCCTTATCAAAGTGATTCTTTTATAGAAACAGAGTTGCATAAAAACGGTTCTCCATGAATACTAACCACCTAAATTATAAAAACTTACTAACAACAGATGTATGGCTAGATTCAATAATTCAACCTCAGCTGAATACGGGGTCAAGAATGAGCAGTATGCTCTATTCGAGCAAATTGAAACACTTTTCGGTGTAGACAGTAACCACTTTTTCAAACATGTGTTGAATGAGCGCCTGTCTCAGGTTTGTGTGAAAAACAGCTCACTTCGCTCTAAAAACATCGCGACGCAACTCAAATCCCCTCATTATTACGCCTGTGTTGACCACCCATTAGTAAATACACCGACTCAATGGCACCACTTGGAAATAAGCGCTTTAAAGCTGTTCGACGATTGGGCACAAGCTTGGTGTGCTTTCAGCATATGGCAAATTGAGAAAAAATATCAACAGCAGCCTAACGCTTTACGGCTAAACGCCACACCTGATTTTAGTCAAAGTGAAGGGGATTACGTTGACTGCGTCATTGAAGAAATAGAGAACCACACAAACCTGTATTATACCCTTCACTGTCAATACGCCTTGGAATTGCCTGATGCAGCGATGCTCATTAATCTCAGTACTTTTGTTTGGGAACAACATTGGTATGAGATGCTTTACGAAATAGATGTGTCTGCACGCGGGACTCATTTTGTACTCGCACAAATGATTGCCAAACTGCCATTACCTGTGATTGTTTCAACCGCCAAAGTAAATCAGAACACTGACGCTAACAATTGGCTCTATTTCTCACCGTTCTTTCAAACCAATTGCTGGCAATTAATTAATCAAGATAGTGTAAAAAATCGATTAGTTGAGCTTAACCTCTTGTCTTCAGCAGCTTATATACCGGATACTTCCTCTGCCAATTATGAAAATGCTTTGTGGCAAAATGTCACTGACCATGAAAAATGCTGTGAGATCATCAGACTCACCGTCAGTGGCAAACAAAATCACAAAATATTCTACCTGTATTTATCGCAAAAAAGATTGATGGCGCAACTACAAACTCTCGGCTTCCAGATCGCTTTCGTTGTAATTGAACAACCACTTATGGTGCATTACTACCAGAGCATACAAGAATGCGCTTACTTGCCATTAAGCTACAGCGAAACATCGGATTCAGGTTTTGCAGCCTTTAAAGGCCTTTGGTTTATCGAGCAACTTAACCAAGCGCTATCTGAATGTAATTACCGCAATTATAAAACGGGTGCAATTACTCAACTGAAGCGACATCGCCAACATAGACAAGAGCTTAATTATGCTTAGTTACCTTGCTGAACAACTATTTTATCCTAAAGCAATCGTCTTGCTCCTAACCGCAATACTTGTCTTTGTCTGGGCTGGATACTTCTGCACGGCGTTGGCCAAAAAACAGGGAATTAATAGCTTACAGCAATATCGACACTATATTTCCTATACTCTAGGGCTCTCTATCTGGATATTGAGCAATGCGTATTTCCATACTGGACTACTTGTTGAGTGGGGGGCAGAGGTCGGCGCAAAAATGGCGATTGTGGCTAACTTGTCTGCACTGCTCGCGTTTAGCTCCGCGTATTATTTTTCTATTAAGTTGAAAAATCATTACACGAGTAAACGTTCAAGTTTTTGGCAACATGTCATCGCCGGATCAACCATACTCTTTTGTGTCGCGATTAATTTTGTTCCTGATCTTATGATCCGAGGCGTAATCATCAACGGCCCAAGTCAATTCATATTGGAATTTGGTGAATATACAAGGCCCTTTTTTATCGGACTCACGACACTGTTCGGTATGACTTTTATTAACCTTCTCTCAATTAAACAAAGTAGTAACCGCATTAGACGTACACGAATCAACTACATGATTCTTGGAATGACCATTTTCATGGCTTCCACAGCCGTCATCCAGATGGGCTTTACCTACTTCTTCAATAATTTTTCGCTGACATGGTTACCGCCCGCTTTGTCGGTGAGCGAAATGCTGTTTATGGGTTACGCGATTTTGGCTTCTCGCTTTTATAGCTTAAGGTACCTATCTCTCATTTCTCTGTCTCTGCTGATAACAGCCGCGGCTTACACCCTTGCTGTCGGGCTGTTTGTCCCACTAAATTATATCAATACTACCGCGATAGTACTGACTATCATGGCGATTGGCTTGTCTTGGCCGTATACATCAAAAATGGTTAGAACATGCCTAAGTTGTGCTCTATATGGGTCAAGAGTCTCTCCAACAGAAAAAATTGCTCAATTGGAAGATGAATTCCAAAAGTCCCCCAGCAGGGCAATGGAGTCTCTTGCAACGTACTTAGGGGTACCCAGTGACAAACTAAAGCTATTGGACGACTATCAAGGCGCGAACATATATCGCTCTTACTTTGAAAGCCACAGAACACCACTCGTTATTGACGAGCTAGAAGACGCCATCGAGCAAACGCGCAACCAAGAACTTTCTACTTTGCATAAAAACATGAACCAAATGGAATCTGCCTTAGTTCTGCCGATCTATGAAGGAAAGAACAAGTTATCTCATGTATTGGTTTCTAGTCACAAACAAGGCGGAGTTAATTTCTCATTCGAAGAACTCAAAGCCATGGAGCGTGTACTCGAAAAGGTACAAGTTCACATCAACTACGAGAGAAAAGTTCGCCAATCACAGGCATTGGCCAATTCGATCGCTCATGAAATGAGAAACCCACTCGCGCAAGTTCAATTTGAATTTGAATCACTTCACCAAAAGCTGCTATCGCCAAATAACGCCGACAACTTGCTGCAACACGTCAGTAAAGGCAAACAGGCCGTTAAACGTGGTCGCCAGCTGATTGATATTATTCTTCGGGAAGTAAATAGTTCATCTCTCGACCAAGAGCCGTCAGAAGCGACATCGATTGCTCACGCAATTAATACCGCGATCAATCAATATGGCTTCGATAATGATGATGATCTTAAGCGTATATCCATATTGACTGAACAAGACTTCGTGGTAAAAATCAATGACACCCTATTCAACTTCGTTCTGTTTAACTTACTGCGTAACGCCATTTACTATTTTGATTCCTATCCAAACAGTAAAATAGAAATTTATACAAAAAAAGCGCAGTACGAAAACTATGTAGTGTTCCGTGATTCAGGCCCTGGCATCCCTGAAAACTTACTGACTCGAATATTCGATGATTTTTTCAGCCACAACAAAAGCGGCGGTAGTGGTTTAGGGTTGGGCTATTGCCAACGTGTCATGAATGCCTTTGGTGGCTCTATCAGTTGCGAGTCCGAGCCTAACAAATATACCGAATTTACCTTGTCGTTCCCTGCAACCAATATGAGTTTGGACCAAGTCGCCCCCTTTGAACCAATCACTTATTCAAAGTCGGTCGAGAACGCCTGCATAACGCCTACTACAGTTGCAGCGCAGCCAACAAAACCAAACCTAGCCTTATCACCAATTATATTGGTGGTTGACGATAAAGAAATTCAACGCGCTCTGGTTAAGCTCTATCTGGGACAGCTAGGTTATGGTGTAATATTGGCTAACAACGGTAAAGTGGCGATTGAAATCATTCACAACAACCCTATTGATCTCGTTTTTATGGATATCCAAATGCCTGTAATGGATGGTTTTGAAGCCGCAAGTATCATCAAACAAAACTATCCAACCATTCCTATTATCGCCCTTTCTGGAGAATCGGCCGCGAAAGATATTCAACGAATGAGCGAACTTATGGATGGACGGTTGAGCAAACCAACCACCAAGCAAGCTTTGAATTCAATACTCGAGTCAATCTTCACTCTAGAAACTGATTAAAGTCAAAATCGTGGCATTTTGGGCCTCATTTTGCCACTCAAGTTGAGTCTGTCGACGAAAGAAAGCGTCCCTTGCCAAACTCTTTCTTTCGCAAGACATTGTATTTTCGAACTAAAATTAAAAGCCAATTGAGTATCACAACGTCATTATTAGAATGGCATCAAATATGCTTTAGTCATAGCTATCAAACATTAGCGGCAAACTAACAAACGGCCGCGGCATGAGAGGTACGTTATGGAAGTTCAACGCCACACCTATTACCGACTTATCCATCACGGTATTAAAAGCTTACTCGTCGAACGTGTCGGCCACTTCACTGAATTGGAATACCATCAATATCTTAGTGGTATGACGGGCAAATCAAGCTGTTTTTCGATGAGCGATGAAGAGTTACAATTTACAGTAGATAGCTTACGCGATGAGGGTTACCTAGAAGACTGCAAGCGTATCTTGAACTTTTCATCCAACTAACTCGCCATTTAAGATCAGTGAGCCCTTTGTCAATCCATACGTTTTGGTTAGACTAAGGGCTGCTTTCCTCACGTTGACCTTCACCATGAAACAACTGCTCGACTTTATACCGTTAATTATTTTTTTCGTATTGTACAAAATGCACGATATCTATGCCGCAACTGGTGCTCTTATCGTTGCAACGGCAATTCAACTTATCATCACTTATTTGATCTATAAAAAAGTCGAAAAAATGCAATTAGTCACTTTTGTGATGGTAGCAATTTTTGGTGGTATGACCTTGTTTCTACACGACGATAACTTTATCAAATGGAAAGTGACCATCATTTATTTGGTCTTTGCCTTCGGTCTGGCTATCAGTCACCTGATCGGAAAGTCTGTAGTTAAAAGCATGCTTGGTAAGGAGTTAACCCTCCCCGATGTCGTTTGGGCCAAGGTAACTTGGGCTTGGGTTGTATTCTTCACTCTATGCGCAGGGCTTAACGTCTATGTCGCTTTCGAACTTCCTCTTGATGTTTGGGTAAATTTCAAAGTATTTGGCTTACTTGCCGCTACCTTCGGCTGGACACTGGTCACGGGCATTTATATCTACCGACATATGCCTAAGCAGGACAACGAGGCTAGCTCTAGCGATTAAACTCACTTTTTTGCTACAATCTTATTTTTCTAGCGGCCAACTTAGTCGCTGTATTCTTATCGCGGATGTCAATATGAACCAAGAAAAGCAGACCCCCAAAGGACAACTACTACTACGAACCCTCGCCATGCCCGCAGATACCAATGCCAATGGCGATATATTTGGTGGGTGGATCATGTCACAACTCGATCTTGCTGGTGGCATTCTGGCTAAAGAAATATCATCAGGCCGAATCGTGACTGTCTCTGTTTCAAGCATCACGTTTAAAAAGCCTGTGCGTGTTGGCGATGTGGTATGTTGTTACGGCGAATGTACTAAAATTGGTCGCACATCGATGAGCATTGATCTTGAGGTGTGGGTTAAACCTGTCAAAGAAAACGGACTGGAAGATCGTTATATGGTCTGCGACGCAACGTTTAATTATGTCGCGATCGATAGCGATGGTAGACCAAGGCCAATCGTGTAAACCCTTAACGTTATCGCAACATCTAACGTTCAGCGCTTTTCAATCGCGTCGATTAGGGTAAAGTAATCATACAGTCACTAGTATTAGTAAAAAGGAAGTCACCTATGTGGTACGTCATCTTTTCCCAAGACGTAGAAAACTCTCTTGAAAAGCGTCTTAGTGTACGCTCAGCTCACTTAGCTCGTTTGCAAGATCTGCAAAATGAAGGTCGTTTATTAACTGCGGGGCCTATGCCAGCTATTGATTCCGACAACCCTGGGGAAGCCGGTTTTACTGGTTCAACGGTAATCGCCGAATTTGATTCACTCAAGCAAGCACAAGCGTGGGCCGATGCAGACCCTTATATTGAAGCAGGTGTTTATCAAAGTGTTATCGTAAAACCATTTAAGAAAGTATTCTAATGATCAGTTCCTCAGTCAAAACATCAGCACTATTAGCCATACTCGTCACTCTTCTCGCAGGATGTTCATCTACAGAGATGGAGAAACAACACCACCTTTCAATGGTTGCAGAAAATCGCGCCAGTTTACTCGCTTCGGAATTACCGATTGAAGCGGGCCCTCTGTCGATTCTTAGAGCAACAGCTAACCAAACAACCATTGAAATTATGATGGTATATAATCAGGAAGCTAAAGGGGCGAAACCGATCGATCAAGTACTTAAAACAAGTATTCGTGCTTACTGCGACAATCCTGAAACTAAGAAAAACCTCGACGTGGGTTTAAGTTATCGCATCAAGATGCGTAATAGCCGTGGTCAACTGATGGCCGATGAGCTCATTACGTCTCAACGATGTAGCCAACAAAGTCAGTAAGCTGTAAATAGAGAATCCTAATAGAAACCTTGTCGCGACAAGGTTTTTCTTTATTTGATAGTAAAAACATTAAAGAACAATATATTACTATTGCTTTTTAACCTCGATTTAACATTGACTCTATACTACCAAAGTAAGCTATCATAAGCATATGCTGACTAACTCTCAGCTAATCAATACAACTTCGGAGTTATTATGAAAAAGATTCTTACTGCAGTGGCTATCACAACAGCGTTAAGCTCTTCGTTTGCTATCGCCGCAACACCCGTTATGTTTTCATCACTTAACGATTTCAATGCGCCTGATAACACTCAAGTGGCAGGCGTTCGTCTATCGGCTCTTCACGGCAAAGTAGACAGTGTTAAAGGTGTCGATTTCTCTATTATTGGTTTATCTGAAACCAATACCACGACAGGTGTTAATTTTGGCCTTTTCTTAGGTGCTTCAAAAGTCAATCAAGAGATGACTGGTGCGTCTCTCGGACTACTGAACTGGAACGAAGGCCTAACAACCGGTGTCAACTTGGGAGCCGTTAACCTCACCAAAGACGTTAAAGGTGCAAACGTGAGTTTTGTTAATTATTCTGAAGGCAACACTATGGTTGACGTTGGCGCCGTAAACTTATCTAGTGAATCAACAGTACAAGTTGGTGTTTTCAATAAAACAACCAAAATTGAAGGCGTTCAAATCGGTTTAATCAACTGTGCTGACAATGGCTTCTTACCATGCTTCCCAATCATTAACTTCGGTATGTAGTCCCAACAGCGCCTCGTACAGCGAGGCGTTATTGCAACACCACTTTGTGAATTTTTTATTTCATTGTGTTACCCACCCCATCAACACAATCCTCGTCAAATCAAAACGATAGATTTCAAATTATTTCGACTGTGAATTTTTGTAACTGTCTTTTATGTCAAATTGCTCACTTTTTACTCAAAACACATTGACGCCTGCGGGTTCAACTCCTAACTTTTCATATTAGTGTCACAACTAGGAGGATCACTGCATGAAACGCGCAAGCAACTCGTACCGTCTACAAATGATTAAAGAAGTCGCCACTCGCCAACAACGGCTCAAAGGCACGGATCAGATGGCGAGTTATATTCAACACCTTCTCGATGATGAACGGCACGATGTTAAAACCAGCGAGCTCAATCACCGATTTTCTGGTTGTCACTTTGATGAACACGCTGGTGGTTGGGTCAGTGACCATTGGGGACTTAAATAAGTTGAGTAAAATCTATCGCGATGAGAGGTTCTTGCTCAAGACGAAACAGAATCTCTCTACGTTGATGCTCTGGTAGTTTATACCACTGATAACGCTCCTCTCTTGATCGACCGCAGCCAATACACATCCCCGAGCTATTCGTTTGACATACCCCAATGCAAGGGTTGTCACATGAACTTGGTATCGTCATAGTAAACCTACCAATAAAGTACACGATAATTAAGCTATAGCTAATAGAGAGGAAAGTGTAAACCTTTTGATTTTAAAAAAGATCTTGTTGCGGGTTATCATCAAGGTTAGGTGGTATGTTTTCAGCACGCTGTTGTTTTATTTTACGCAAATAACGCTGTCGACAGAGTTTAATCACATGCAGTTGCTGTGTTGGGGTCATTGCTAGCCAGTTAAAGCGCTCTTCCCGTTTGCGCATGCAACCCTGACAATAACCTTTGTCATCGACGGTACAGACGCCAACACAGGGGCTAGGGACGGTGAAAAACTCTAATTGTTCCAAACAATTTCTCACTATAGGTTGATGCGATAAAAACACTCTACGTCATGTATAACTTCATGTTTATCAATAAGTTTTAATATGTGACCCAGACCAAACTATGACTTGCTATTGACAAAAATACACTTTTATTCACTATACTGCTGTCACTGCGCCATCCATAGTGGTGTGTTTATCAATTTATTGGAGTTGACAATATGAAGCTTAGCCCAAAAATATTACTTGCCGCAATTAGCCTCCCTTGGGTTGTTACTGCGTGTACCTCGAACGGTGACAACACCCCTCAAATTACGGCACAGGACCTCCAACATCATAATTGGGAGCTAGTGAGTATTAATGGTAACCCGATTAAACTGACAGAAAACCAGACTGCGCCACGTTTAGAGGTCGGCGAAAAAATGACCGCCAATGGCAATGCAGGTTGTAATAACTTCTTCGGTCAAGCGGAACTGAATGAAAATAAATTTCGCATCGAAAAAATGGGCATGACAATGAAGATGTGCGTCGGCGATCTGATGGATGTTGAGCAAGCTTTTTCACAAACACTGTCTAACTGGAGTGATATGTCACTGACCAAGGATAGCATGGTGCTTAAAAACGACATCCATACACTGACTTTTAAACTTAACGACTGGAAAAACTGATCGTTATAAATCTCGTTTTGAAGCAGCCCAAGTGGCTGCTTTTTTGTATTCATTCATCTCTGTGCAAACATCTCTACAACATTCCTCTCAAATCTATAATAAATCACTCTTTTTTAAGTCATAATGAATAGATAACTAAACTACCCCGGTCTAGTAACCTAACCGATATAAATAACTCAATTAACAGGGACGATTATGACAAGGCTGATCACTTTACTCTCTTCCATTGCACTCTCCTTCTCTGCCATAGCAGCAGAAAGTTGGCAGCAAACGCTTGACGAAGCCAAAGGGCAAACTGTCTACTTTCACGCATGGGGAGGCAGTCAAGAAATCAATCGTTACATTCAATGGGCTGGTCAAGAGATTAAAGCCAACTATGGCGTTGAACTTAAACATGTAAAAGTCACCGATATCGCCGAAACAACCACTCGCCTAATTGCCGAAAAAGCCGCAGGAAAAAATCGCGGTGGCAGCGTTGATATGGTTTGGATTAATGGTGAAAACTTTAAATCAATGAAGGATAACCAACTATTGTTTGGCCCTTTCGTTGCAAACCTGCCTAGCTGGCAATATGTCGATAAATCACTACCTGTAGACGTCGATTTCACCGAGCCGACACAAGGGCTAGAAGCACCATGGGGGGTAGGTCAGCTGGTATTTATTCACGATAAGCTATCGCTTAATAACCCACCACGTTCGTTTTCTGAAATGCTCAGCTATGCCAAAGCGTACCCAAACCGTCTAAGCTACCCACGTCCACCTGAGTTTCATGGCACCAGTTTTCTCAAAGCGCTCCTCATTGAACTAACGGACTATGACCAAGCACTTTCAGAACCCGTTGACCCCGAGCGCTTCCAACAAGTGACGGAGCCTTTGTGGAACTACCTTAATCAGTTTCACACTGTCGCATGGCGTGGCGGTAAGCAGTTTCCAGCCGGTACATCAGAGTCAATACAACTGCTCGATGATGGTCAAATTGATCTCGCGCTCACTTTCAACCCTAACTCCGTCTACTCCGCACAAGCAAACGGAACACTGGCACCGAGCACTCAAGTCTACGCTATGGAGCAAGGAGCATTGTCGAATATTCACTTCCTTGCCATACCATGGAATACCAACGCTGCCGCGGGTGCTCAAGTCGCGATTAACTTTTTACTCAGTCCTGAAGCCCAGTCACGTAAAGGTGACCTCAATATTTGGGGAGATCCATCAGTATTGAGTAGTCAATACTTAACGGGTTCGGCGAAAGAGACGCAGCAATTCAAGTCTATTGACGAACCGCACCCAAGCTGGCAAGCCGCTCTTGAGAAAGAGTGGTTGAAACGCTACGGAAGCTAGCTCATACCATGTTAAGAACGTTGTATTGGATTCTTATCGCCGTTTGCATCCTTCCGACCATCCCGGGATTACTCGGGGTGGTTTTCTCTGCACTGGGTTACATTCCCCCGGTTGGGTTAAACCAATTCTCTTTTGACGGCTTTTATGCCGTATTCGATTGGCAAGGGGTAGAAAAATCCATTGCCATAACAATATATACCACCCTAGTGAGTTGCTACCTTGCCTGTATGATCACATTCGCTGTCTTACAGGCGACTTGGCACAGCAAGTTTTGGCGCAAAGTAGAAGTGAGCTTGGCACCACTTCTCGCCATGCCACACGTCGCGTTTGCTATTGGATTTGCGTTTCTGTTTGCCCCGACAGGCATGGGGATTCGAACCCTTAGCCAATTGTTCGATTATGACCCAAATACTCAATCCGTTGAGCAGTTAGCATGGCTAGTTAAAGATCCCATTGGCGTTGGTTTGATCGTTATGCTCGCACTCAAGGAAGTGCCATTTTTGCTATTGATGAGTATTCCTATCTTAAACCAGTTAAATGTTGATAAATATGAGAAGCTGAGTCACTCATTGGGTTACAGTCACGCTCAAACTTGGTGGAAATGCATTTTCCCTCAATGGTTGGCTAAACTTCGCTTTCCGCTATTTGCTGTGATCGCTTATAGCCTCTCGGTAGTAGACGTCGCGTTAATTATTGGACCAACAAATCCACCTACCTTTGCCGTTCTCGTTTGGCAGTGGTTTAACGATCCAGACTTATCACTGCTGCCTCGTGCTGCCTCCGGCGCTGTGGTTTTGTTTCTAATAGCCTCAATACTGATTGGTTTTACTCGCTCGGTGGAGTGGTTTATCACCAAAAGATGGCGAAGTTGGCAAACCTCTGGTCGTGGCGGCATCGCCTTACCAGGCAAGAGTCTATTTAGTATCATTACGTTATTAACGTTACTCATGGCACCGCTATTAATTATATGGAGCTTTGCCCAGCGTTGGCGTTTTCCAGATTTACTCCCAAGCCAGTACAGTTTACGCTTTTGGCAGTACGAATGGCACAGTGTCGCAAGTACCGTACAGCAAAGCATGCTGATCGCGATGATGAGTGCCAGCATCGCGTTAATACTCGGATTGGTTGCTCATGAATACCACCTTCGTCACCGTTGGCGTATACCCAGCTATGTCATTGCTATCCCCATGTTAATTCCACAACTATCGGTTTTGTTTGGTATGCAAGTCGCGACCTTGTATGTCAGTAGTGGCAACTATTTATTTTGGGTTATTTGGTCGCATGTTTTCTTCGCCTTCCCATTTGTCTATTTATCGCTTGATGGGCCATGGCGAAGTTTTGATAACGGCTTAACTCGCGTGGCTTTAAGTTTGGGCAAATCTCCACTTCAAGTCTGGTTTAACATCAAATTGCCACTGCTACTCCCTGCCGTTGCCTTTGCGTGGGCGGTTGGTATCAGTGTTAGTTTGGCACAATACCTCCCGACCCTAATGTTGGGCGCAGGACGCATCAGCACCATTACAACCGAAGCGGTTGCGTTATCAAGCGGTTTTGATCGACGTGTCACCGCCATTTACGCTCTGTGGCAAGCGTTGTTGCCTCTGCTGTTTTTCTCATTTGCGATTTTGCTTAGCCGTTTACAGGCCAAATATCGCCGATTGTCTATAAAAGGTTTACTGTCCAATGAGTCTGTGTCTCGAAAACCTCACCATCCATAAAATCAATGGTGACCCATTATTCCCTGCATTGAATATCACAGTGCCACCAGGAGAAATTGTGACCTTAATGGGGCCAAGTGGCTGCGGAAAATCAACCTTATTGGATACGATTGCAGGTCATCTGAGTGCTGAATTTCGCTATTCGGGCGCAATCACGCTGAACGACATCAAGCTAGATAGTGTTCCGGCACACAAACGTGAAGTAGGAATACTGTTTCAAGACGATTTACTTTTCCCACACTTATCGGTTTGGGAGAACCTCGCATTCGCTTTACCAGACTCCGTGAAAGGCGCCGAACGCCAACAACGGGCAACACAAGCACTCAAGAACATTAATTTAACCAAGCTTGCTTACTCGTACCCCGAACAAATTTCTGGCGGTCAACGTGCGCGAATTGCATTAACACGCATGCTATTGGCAGAACCAAAAGCGGCCTTACTTGATGAGCCATACAGTAAATTGGACAAAGATCTCAGGGTTCAATTTCGAACTTGGGTGGTAGAACAACTCAAACAAGCCAATATCCCAACGTTAATGGTCACTCACGATGAAGCCGATATTGCTCATGGCAGCCGCTGCTTAACGTGGCCATGGGAGAATAACCATGCTTGATAGAGTGAGTATCAAACTAATTCGTGCTCCCCTTGCTTTGACTGCTAAAGGACTCAACCGTTTAGGGGCTACCGCCAACCAAACCACACTGTTTGGTTTTGCACTCGGGGTATGCGCTTTTCCAGCTGTGGTCACGGAACACTATCTCGTCGCTTTGTTGTTTATCGTCTTAAACAGAATCTGTGATGGGCTGGATGGCGCTCTGGCCCGCATTCAAGGCATCACCGACGCAGGCGGATTCCTCGATATTTGCCTCGATTTCCTATTTTACTCTCTGATCCCGTTTGGTTTTGCTTTAGCCAATCCAGAGCAGAATGCGGTCGCGAGCGCGTTTTTGATTTTCTCTTTTATTGGCACAGGTTGTAGTTTCCTCGCGTTTGCGGTGATGGCAGGTAAACGCGGCATTGAAAACCCTGTGTATAAAAATAAATCACTTTATTACATGAGCGGTCTGACGGAAGGAACAGAAACCATTGGTTGTTTTGTGTTTTTCTGCCTATTTCCACACCACTTTGCCCTCATCGCCTATCTGTTTGGCGCCGCGTGCTGGTTTACCACCTTCACTCGCATCTACTCAGGGTTTCATACTCTCAACTCATAAATTTGTAGAGCGGTCAGTTTCATCTGAGCTGACCGCTCTATTTAGACCAGCAAGTTATTGATAACAAGCGTCATCAGCAACCCAGCAACAAAACTTGGCAAATGCCAACGGCTTTGCTTATGGCGATATACCTGCGTGGGCATCTCTTCTTGATAGCTCTTTACTGCTAGCTCTTTTATATAGGTATTGTGCATTTACCCTCTCCTATTGGACCTCAATAAGACCAAGATAAAAGCTCAAGTTAAGTTGAGGTCAATAGAGAATGTAGATTAATTGCCATTGATTAGGTTTATTCATCAGTATCGGCACACAAACCATTGATCGTCGTCAACCAAACATCAAACTAAATTCCATTTTGATGTTCAAATGACATCAGCTTGATAGCATAACACCATTGCTTATCAGCCAAGGATTGTCATGTCGCCCACTCTAGACCACGTTCTGCTCAATATCGCTCTTAACCTCAATTCCAGTCGTTCACACGATCAGCAATACCAGAGTTTGATTGATGGCGTTACGCAAGTCTTTCCCTGTGATGCCAGTTGTTTGTTCATTTTTGACCAAGATGGCTTTTTAACTCCAGTGGCAGTCAAAGGGCTATCCAAAGCCGTATTGGGTCGACGCTTCTTTCCTAAAGCTCACCCACGACTCGAGGCGATCATTCAAAGCCACCAGCCTGTACGTTTTGATGCGAACTCTCCTCTGCCCGACCCTTTCGATGGCAGCTTAGTCAGCCATGACACCTGTATCGATGTGCATGACTGTATGGGTTTTAGTTTATTTGTTGAAGGACAGTTAGTTGGGGCTTTAACCATAGATGCCCTTACTGTTGGTGCCTTCGATAACCTTGACCCAACGATTATCGATACCTTCGCGGCACTCGCGGCGGCGACACTGCGTAATATTTCACAAGTGAAAGCACTGAAGGCGCAGCATCGTCAGCAAAAAAACGTTACTCAGACCTTAATTCAGCAAGCTCGTTCAAAGCACAGCGAAATGGTGGGCTTAAGTCCGCAAATCAATCAGCTGCGCAACAATATTGCCACAGTTGCTAAGTCCGATTATGCCGTGCTGATCACCGGCGAGACCGGCACCGGCAAAGAGTTAGTCGCCCATGCCGTACACGCCCAATCCCATCGCAGCGATAAACCGATGATTTACGTCAATTGCGCCGCACTGCCAGAGGGCTTAGCAGAAAGCGAGCTGTTCGGACACGTAAAAGGGGCATTTACCGGAGCCAATAGTCATCGAACAGGAAAGTTTGAACTGGCCAATGGTGGCACAATATTTCTCGATGAAGTGGGAGAACTGCCGCTATTGCTTCAAGCCAAGTTATTGCGAGTCATTCAGCAAGGTGAACTGCAACGGGTCGGGAGCGACCAACATCTGTTAGTCGATGTGCGAATTATCGCTGCGACTAACCGTCAATTAGAGCAAGAAGTCGAGTCAGGCCGTTTTCGCGCAGACCTGTTTCACCGTTTAAATGTATTTCCGATCCATGTGCCAGCGCTACGACATCGTGAAGGTGACATCGAGGTGCTCGCAGGCTATTTATTGGAAAAAGTGCGCGCACAATTTAATGCGCCCAACCTCCACGTCCATCCTAAGGTGTTGAACCAGCTCGAATCACTGCCTTGGTATGGCAATGTTCGCGAGCTTGAACACACCTTAACCCGCGCGGCGTTATATGCAATTCAGCAAGACGCCAATACCATCATGCTCAATCATTTTGATACCTCGCTGACGGTCAATGATGTAAAAAACACATCAAAGCACTTACCGACGCAAAGCCAACCGATGCGTGAGTTGGTTGAATGCTATCAACGCGATTTAATTGAGCATGCCCTAAAGCAAGCTGACGGAGTCTGGGCGAAAGCCGCTGAGTTTTTGCAGATGGACCGAGGCAACCTTTATCGCATGGGTAAAAAGCTCGGGATTAAGGCCTAGCCTAGCGACTGCTCTCACCGCACCTGATTCACCATGCAGTAACAATCAACACGGATTATCGTCAACAACGCGACATATTGGCGATAATCCTTTTTAATCAGTGGCTAACAAACGCTCCATCAATATGAAAGACAACTGTCTGCTTTATCGCCAAGCTTGATTTGCGCGATGTATTATTGACATCAAGGCCGTTGTAAAAATACATCAACTCACCAAAAATAATTAAAAAAGATTATATTTTTCAACAAGATAAAACCTGGCACATAACCTGCTATCCAGTGACCCACAAACAACTAATACCACAACCACTGGAGAACCCAATATGTTCTGTATTCAATGTGAACAGACAATCCAAACCCCGACAGTTAAAGGCTGCTCTTTTACTCAAGGCATGTGTGGCAAAACATCTGAAGTTTCTGATCTACAAGACGTGTTGGTCTATACGCTGCAAGGGGTTTCTTTTTGGGCATCGAAAGCACTCGACTTTAATATCGTCAATGATGAAATTAATCAATGGGCACCAAAAGCCTTCTTCTCAACGTTGACCAACGTTAACTTTGACCCTCAGCGTGTGCTTGAATTCACTTCTATCGCAGAGACTTATAAAGCAGCGCTCAAGCAGCAAGTCATCAGCGCGGCAACGCTGAACGACGAGACACTTGGGACACTTCCTGCGGTTGCGCTATTTGAACTTCCTGCAGATGCTGAGCAAATTTTAACGATAGCACCTCAAGTAGCCGTCAATCGTGGTAAAGACCAAGTTCATGAAGATGTGATTGGTCTGCGCCTACTGTGTTTATATGGTTTGAAAGGCGCAGCGGCTTACATGGAGCATGCACGCGTCTTAGAGCAAACTGACAATGACATCTATGCCGAGTACCATGAAATTATGGCGTGGCTTGGCACCGATCCACAAGATCTTGGCCAGTTACTTGATTGTTCAATGCGTATCGGTCTGATGAACTACAAAGTGATGGAAATGCTCGATCACGGCGAAACCGCGACTTTTGGTCACCCAGAGCCGAGCACGGTTAACGTCAAGCCGGTAAAAGGCAAGTGTATTCTTGTTTCCGGTCACGACCTACACGACCTCGAGAAAATCCTTCAGCAAACCGAAGGCAAAGGTATTAATGTCTATACCAATGGTGAGATGCTTCCTGCGCACGGCTACCCTGAGTTGAAAAAATACTCTCATTTGGTGGGCAACTACGGTAGCGCTTGGCAAAACCAGCAAAAAGAGTTTGCTAACTTCCCTGGTGCGATTGTTATGACCTCGAACTGTTTGCTTAATCCTAATCTTGGCCAGTACGCAGATCGTTTATTTACACGCAGTATTGTTGGCTGGCCGGGCGTGGCTCATATCGAGGGTGACGATTTCAGCCAAGTGGTTGAATGCGCGCTCGACTTACCGGGCTTCCAACACGACGAAATTGAGCATCACATCACCGTTGGCTTTGGTCGCAACGCCCTAATGAATGCCGCCCCTGCCGTGATTGATCAAGTCAAACAAGGCAACATCAAGCACTTCTTCTTGGTCGGTGGCTGTGATGGCGACAAAGCAGAACGAAGCTACTACACAGACTTCACAGCGCAAGCTCCTGAAGATACACTGATTCTGACTTTGGCCTGTGGTAAGTTCCGCTTCAACAAGAACACATTTGGTGAGATCAACGGGATTCCACGTCTATTAGATGTCGGCCAATGTAATGACGCTTATTCTGCCATCCAACTGGCACTGGCACTCGCCAAAGAGTTCGACTGCGACATCAACGATCTTCCGCTGACATTGGTGCTGTCATGGTTTGAGCAAAAAGCGATCGTCATACTACTTACCCTATTTGCCCTAGGCGTAAAAGGCATCTATACCGGCCCGACAGCACCGGCCTTCTTAACACCGAACTTGCTAGCGATTATTCAAGACAAGTTTGATATGCGCAGCATTGGCAATGTAGAAGAGGATTTAAAAACCATCCTAGCCGCATAACACCATAGGTTGTACGCCCCCCTAATCTCAAACTGGGGGGCGATAGATAAAACCAGCAAAGAGATCCTTATGTTTTTTCAATGGCAAGACCATCACCCTGTCACACTGATCTGTATCGACAAGTACTACGAGACTAACGATGCAGTCAGTATCAAGCTGGCAGATTTATCTGAGTCGCTTCTATTTGAGTTCAAAGCCGGACAATTTATTACTCTTGGCGTCGACATCGACGGCAAGACAGAGTTTCGTGCCTATTCACTCTGCTCGCAATCAGGCGATGACCACCTCCAACTCACGATCAAACGAGTAGAGGGTGGTAAAGTCTCTAACTTCATCCTTGATAAGTTGATGGTCGGAGATACACTGCAAGTCCTTCCACCGAAGGGGGATTTTAACTGTATCGATCACCCTCCTTGCGTTCACCAAGGGCAAAAGAAAGCTTTATTAATTAGCGCTGGATGCGGCATCACCCCCG
This sequence comes from Vibrio pacinii DSM 19139, assembly GCF_000711795.1. Lineage (GTDB taxonomy): Bacteria > Pseudomonadota > Gammaproteobacteria > Enterobacterales > Vibrionaceae > Vibrio > Vibrio pacinii. The sequence goes on from NZ_JONH01000011.1 coordinate 160,112, forward strand.
TTATGGCAATGGCAAAGCAATGGTTAAACAGTGATGAGTTGGTGGATATTGAGTTCCTGCATATTGCCCGCTCACAACAAGAGACAATTTACTTCGATTTGATCGAAACCTATCACGCTGCCTACGATCATTTTCACCTGCGCTTGCTATTGAAAAATCGCGAAGCGACGGACTACCCTGAAGGACGCTTAAACGCCGTCTGGTTACAACAGCTTGTGCCAGACTTTAAACAGCGGACGATCTATCTGTGTGGTCCAAACCAGTTTATGCAAGATGTGCGACGTTATTTCACTGATCTCGATTTCGACATGAGGCACTTTTTCCAAGAGAGTTTCACACCAACACAACAGACGCAACAAGAGGTCAGTAGTGAACAGGTCATGGTTCAAGTACCTGACTTGGCTACGTCAATTGAAGCCAATAAAGGCGATCTGCTAGCGGATGTATTGGAGAATGCTGGACTGCCTTTGATTGTAGCTTGTCGCAGCGGGATCTGCGGCTCGTGTAAATGCAAAGTCAGCCAAGGTGCGGTGACATCAACCAGTCAAGAGACACTGACTGAGCAAGAACTTGAACAAGGGTACGTATTAGCTTGCTCATCATCACTTGAATCCGATGTCAAAGTGCAACTTGGCTAGTTAAGTTTAAACGCAATAAAAAAGCGCCCTGAGGCGCCTTAATTATTTGAAACGCAACACCTTAAGCGCCGCTTCGCTGTCAATATCCGCAAACTCTGGCGGATTGTCTAAGCGTTCGACAAAACTCAGTTGAGGCGCTTCTTCTTGCATACTCTCAATCAAAAAGTCACTCGTCACCTGAGGCGAATTCACGCACGCGATCACTTCCCCACCATCGCAGAGCAACTCTGGAAGGCGACGCAGTATCCGTTTGTAATCCTTAGTTAAAGCGAAACTGCCTTTTTGAAACGAGGGTGGATCGATGATGATTAAATCATACGGCCCTAAACGCTTGATCTTGCCCCATGAACGGAAAATATCGTAAGCCAAAAACTTCACTTGGTTAAGGTTATGCTGGTTTAAATGATGATTGTCACGCCCTTTGCTCAACGACGAGCGCGCCATATCAACGTTGACGACCTGATCCGCACCACCGTCAATGGCGGCAACCGAAAACCCGCACGTGTAAGCAAACAGGTTCAAAACATTTTTTTGGCTCGCATTCACTTTGACCCAATCGCGTCCAAAGCGCATATCAAGAAACAAACCGAAGTTTTGATTGCGACCAATATCAAGCTGGTACTTAAGCCCTGACTCTTCGACGACCGGACGATTGTCAAGCTCACCCCAGATGATTTCAGAGGGCGCACCTTGTGCATATCGATGTTGTACAACAATCGCACGACCATTTTTTTCCTGCCATAGGCTGGATTGAGTCAGCTGATCAAGACCTTGTTTCAGCGCGGTAACGAATGTCTCGTCAACGCCTTTAAATACATTGACGATCAATTGGCCTTGAATCCAATCACAGGTCAATTGTTCTAATCCTGCAAAACGGCGGCCACGCCCATGAAACAAGCGGCGCACCTCATTGGGCGCAATGGCGAGTTGCTGAGTCAACTGTTGAAAAAAAAGTGGTAATTGTGACGCTTGCATTGCGTATTCAGCGTCTATTTGTTTATCGTCGGCCATGATAACTCCCATGGTTTAAGCCAGGTTTCAATGCTCTGACTGGTATTTTCTTGATGCCATTTTTCGCCCAGATCAGCATAGTTGCGAGGATCACAAACAAAACAGTACTCTTGTTGCTGATATTGAAAACGCAGCACGAAGGCGTGTAGGTAACCACGATCGGCAATATTTGACGGGTTATAAATCGGATCGCCTACAATCGCAGAGCCCACCGACTTCAGTGCGACTCGTATTTGATGAGTCTTGCCAGTATGGGGCTTACATAAAAAAAGCCTTTCTCCCGGCTCAGATGCCAAAGAGAAAAACTGTGTCACAGCAGGATTGTCATGAGAGTTGATAAGCTTCCAAGCAGAGCGGCGAGAGCGTTGCATATCGCCACTCACTAGCCCTTGCTTTTTCTTCGGTTTTTTACTGCCGATCGCCAGATAAAACTTGGCGACCTGCCGCTTGGCAAACTGCTCGCTCAATTCTCGCGCTGCTTTGTTATTGCGACCAAGTAACAAAATTCCCGAGGTCATTTTATCTAAGCGATGAATCAAATAAAGCTGCTGATCGCCGCTCTCTTTGGCGACTTCCTGCAGCAACATCGTTTCGCCATCATCTTTGTGTACTGAAACATTAGGATGTTTATTAATGACCAAAAAATCGCGGTGAGTGTGTAAAATATCAAACATTGGCATGGCTCCGTTTCGGAGGCAAGAGTATACCGTTTCTCACGCTGAAAACCAGTTCACGCTGAGGGCAACTCAGCAAAATACATCTTACTAGCGCCCATAAAAAAGCCTCCAACGAAGGAGGCTTTCGGTAACATTTTACTTGGCGAATTATAGCTTCTTAGAGAAGATACCCGCTAAAGCGATAATGCCGATACCCAGTAACATGATTTCGCCTTTACCGCTGTCGAAACCAGACTTGATCCCCATAAAGGCAACAATTGCGATTGCCACAGGAATGATGTACTTAACTAGGCTGTACCATAGACCAAAGAGTGGGAAAGAAACTTCACCATCATTGGTCACTTCTTTCTCAAGCTCAGAGCGAGATAGACGCCAGCCAGCAAAAATACATACCAACATACCGCCAACAGCTAGGAAGATCTTATCCGTCAGTAGGTCGAAGATATCAAACGCACCAGTACCAAATAAGGTAGGGCCAACACCGCCAAGCGATAGAGAAGCAAACACACACAGTGATGCCATCACAGCGCTAGCACTGATAACCGCTGTCGAACGCTTAAGACCTTTCTCATCAATTAAGTAAGAGACCACAACTTCCAACAGTGACACTGAAGAGGTCAACGCCGCTACTGTCAAACCGATGAAGAACATCAGAGCCAATAGTAGACCAATAACGCCACCCATCTCAGCAAACAGTTGTGGAACCACTACGAAGACGAGACCTGGGCCTGCCGCAGGCTCCATGCCAAATGCGAACATTGCAGGGAACATTGCCACACCAGCAAGGATAGCGACACCGGTATCCATTGCCGTCACCATACCCGTCGTTTGGACTAGGTTCTCTTTCTTCTTCAGGTAAGAACCGTAGGTCATCATACAACCCATACCAAGAGAGAGAGAGAAGAAGGCTTGGCCAAGCGCCGCTAGAACCACGTTGCTGTCAACTTTAGAGAAATCCGGCATGAATAGGAATTCTAAACCTGCCATCGCGCCCGGAAGCATCAAACCCTTGACTGATACCACGATCAGGATCAAGAACAGCAGTGGCATTAGGATCTTACCCGCTTTTTCGATACCGCCTGAAATACCTTTCATAACGATAGCGATGTTAAGCATCAAGTAAATACCCATCCACATCAGTGGTTGAACTGGATCAGAGATAAAGCCGCCAAAGCTATCACCAATCGCTTCAGGGGTACTTAATAAACCGCCGCCCACTTTGAAGATATAAGCGAGAGCCCAACCACCTACCACTGGGTAAAAACCCATAATCAGTAGGCCACTGAGAACCCCCATCACACCAGTAAATGTCCAACGACGATCGGTCGATTTAAAGGCACCTACTGCTGATAGACCTGTCTTACGACCAATAGCGAACTCTGTCAACATCACGCTAAAGCCGATAAAAATTACAAAAATGAGGTAGATTGCAACGAACGCGCCGCCGCCACTTTCACCTGCTGTGTAAGGAAATTTCCATATATTGCCCAAACCAACAGCAGAACCTGCTGCGGCCATAACGAAGCCTAATTTAGACCCCCACGTATCACGGGGCTGTGCACTTGTACTTGTAGCCACGGTTACTCCATTAAATCGTTTTTTTAAGTTGTGTTTGCTTCTGTTAGGCGTCTAAAAAATGTGCGTATAATTATTTTTACACTTAATAGAATTATCAACGACGCTAACGTTATGGCAAGTAAACCAGTTTAGGATTAAAATTGGAAGCCCATTTAGTGCATTTTCCCACCACAAATGTAATTATTATGTTTAAATGCTGCTTTTTTGGCCTTTAACATCCACTATGCACCATCATTTACATTCCTATAACATTATTGTTCTTTTTGCAGACAATTGCACTTACTGACCTTGTTCTTACAAATCATGCTTGTTCTCACCCTCTCTCGGTTCTAAGATTGAGGAGCATATTTTTATCTAGGTTACTGAATGGAAAAGTTTTATCACTTTCTAACACTGGCAAGCATTGGTTTTTACTGGATACTGGTCGCTGGGGTGACTATTCGCGTAGTGCTCAAACGACGGGCTGTCAGCGTATCTTTAGCTTGGCTGATGATCATCTACATCATCCCGATCGTCGGTGTCGCTTGCTACTTCTTGTTTGGTGAACTGAATCTTGGCCGAACCCGAGCAGAGCGCGCCAAAGAGATGCTCGCACCATTTGCGGAGTGGTTTTCCAACCTAAATGATTGCAACGCGCACTCACCCGAAAGCTTTGGTCGGCATATTTATCGTATTGATGAGCTGTGTAACAACCGTTTAGGTTTACCGGCACTGTCCGGTAATTCATTGTCACTGCAAAACTCACCTGAACAAATTCTCCACTCAATCATTCAAGATATCGAAAATGCTCAATCGAGTATTCGCATGGTCTTTTATATTTGGCACCCAGGCGGGCTTGCAGATTCAGTTGCATCCGCCCTTATTCAAGCCTCTAAAAGAGGTGTCAACGTTAAGTTATTACTCGACTCCGCTGGCAGCCCGCGCTTTTTTCGCAGTGAATGGTACAAAATGATGCGCGGTGCGGGTATTGAAGTGGTGCAAGCGCTGGAAGTAAGTCCATTGCGTATTTTTCTGCGTAGGCTCGATCTGCGCCAGCATCGAAAAATCATTGTGATTGATGAAGAAATTGCCTATACCGGCTCAATGAATATGGTTGATCCTGCCTACTTCAAGCAAAACTCAGGTGTGGGTCAGTGGATTGATATCATGGTACGGATCACAGGACCGACGGTGAACGTACTCTCGGCCATTCACTGCTGGGATTGGGAGGTCGAGACGGGCTCGCGCACTTTTCCTAAATTGCCAGAGTGTCAGATTGAAACCAATCAACCTAAACAGCCAGTACAGGTGGTTCCATCAGGACCAGGAATGCCTGAGCACCTTATTTCTCAGGTATTGACCTTAGCGATCAATCAAGCCAACCACTCGGTACGCATCACGACACCGTACTTTGTACCAAGTTCTGACTTATTGGAAACCTTAAAGATGACCGCCCAGCGGGGAATCGAGGTTGAATTGATCATTCCGCACAAAAATGACTCCATGATGGTTCAATGGGCATCACGCGCTTTTTACAGTGAACTACTCACTGCAGGAGTAAAAATCTATGAATTCTATGGTGGTCTGCTACACACTAAATCGGTGGTGATCGACAAAGAATTTTGCCTAGTCGGCACGGTTAATATGGATATGCGCAGTCTGTGGCTCAATTTTGAACTGACATTGGCGATTGACGACCCAGCATTTACCAAAGAGATGTATTGGCTACAGCAAAGTTATATTGATCAAGCTCACCCTGTCGAGCTAGCTCAATGGAAACAACGCACCATCTTTTCACGCTTCTTCGAGCGAGTCTTCTATCTATTTAATCCACTGCTGTGATCCCTCTTGCTATTGACGCGTTGCCATGTTTTAAATAAGGCAACGCGTTATTAGATAAGGACTTCCAATGTCACAAAGTAAGCAAACTAAGTATGTCACCGCAGGTCGCGACAAAAAGTGGACCAACGGTGTGGTTAACCCACCCGTGCAAAGAGCCTCAACCGTGGTTTTCGATACGGTGGCAGAAAAGCATCACGCCACCGTCAATCGTGCCAATAAAACGCTCTTTTATGGTCGCCGTGGCACCCATACTCATTTTGCCTTCCAAGACGCCATGACTGAAGTTGAAGGTGGCGCTGGCTGTGCCCTTTACCCTTGTGGTACTGCGGCTATTTCAAATGCTATTTTGGCCTTTGTTGAAAGTGGCGATCACGTATTGATGGTCGATACGTGCTATGAACCTACCCGTGATTTTTGCGAAATCATGCTGAAAAAAATCGGCGTGGAGACGACTTATTACGACCCAACGATCGGTGAAGGCATCCGCGAGCTGATTCAAGACAATACCAAAGTGCTGTTTCTTGAATCTCCGGGGTCAATTACCATGGAAGTTCAAGATGTCCCAACCTTAGCCAGTATCGCTCATGAGCATGATATTATCGTCATGCTAGATAACACTTGGGCGGCCGGCGTGAATTTTTCTCCATTCGATCACGGAGTCGATATCTCGATACAAGCAGCAACCAAATACATTGTCGGTCACTCTGATGTCATGCTTGGCACCGCGGTGGCAAGTGAACCTTATTGGGAGCAATTACGCGAGCAAAGTTATTTAATGGGTCAGTGCGTCTCACCAGACGACGCTTACCTTGGCTTGCGTGGTATTCGAACCCTCGATGTGCGCTTACGTCAGCATGCAGAAAGCAGTCTCAAGATCGCTCAATGGCTACAGAGCCGTCCAGAAGTTGACCATGTCCGTCATCCTGCTCTTGAAACGTGTCCCGGTCATGAGTTTTTTGTCCGTGACTTTACTGGTGGTAATGGCTTGTTTTCGTTCGTACTTAAAACCAGTTATCCACGTGCAACTACCGCTTTGTTAGACAGCATGCAACATTTCAGTATGGGTTATTCTTGGGGGGGATTCGAGAGTTTGATTTTGGCTAACGAACCAAAAAGCTTCACAAGTCTTCGTACTGTCGCCAATCCAAACTTTGATGGAACCCTAATTCGCTTACATATCGGCCTAGAAAACGTTGACGATCTGATCGCTGACCTCAAAGCGGGCCTAGAGCGATATAATGCCGTGATGCTAGAAAAACCCGTTAGCGTTTAACAAAGCTTATAAATCATCAGCCTCGCCTCGCGAGGCTGTTATTGCCACAATCCGCAACACCTCATCCACGTTCATGTTCAATATTGCTGTTGAATTTTGACACAAACTCATTATTTAACATCTTATTAACGCTTACTATTTCTTATCTCTCCTTTTTTCTTCTAGTTTTTAACTCTCAACAAGAGGTCTAACCAGAGGAACCTGCTTTGAAACTCACCTACTCACTTATACTTAGCTGTACACTGCTTTTGGCCCAGCCTTTTATGGCGCTTCAGGCCCACGCTGGTAATTATACGCAAACCCAATACCCGATTGTGTTAGTTCATGGCTTATTTGGTTTTGATAAGCTCGCAGGAGTCGATTATTTCTATGGTATCCCTCATGCGCTCACCAAGGATGGAGCAACGGTCTATGTCGCTCAGGTGTCTGGAACCAACAGTAGCGAAGTGCGCGGCGAGCAACTGCTATCGCAAGTAGAAACAATACTCGCAGCCACCGGTGAGGAAAAAGTCAACTTGATTGGGCATAGTCATGGTGGGCCGACAGCGCGTTATGTGGCCTCTGTCAGACCTGATCTCGTCGCGTCAGTAACGAGCATCGGCGGAGTGCATAAAGGCTCTAAGCTCGCCGACTTAGTGCGAACCAATGTTCGTGAAGGCTCTGGGCTAGAAGCGCTCGGTGTCAAACTTGCCGACGGACTCACTTCATTGATTAACCTGCTCTCTGGCGGCCAAGGCTTAGAACAAGATGCTTTGGCATCCCTTGACGCTCTAACCACTCAAGGCTCATTGGCGTTTAATCAACATTACCCTGAAGGTGTGCCAACCAGTACCTGTGGTGATGGCGATTGGCTCGCAAGTAATGGGGTTTATTATTACTCATGGACGGGAGCCGCTACGTTTACCAATTTACTTGATCCAACCGATGGAGCCATGACAGTGCTAGGATTGGCTTTTGATGAGCCTAATGATGGCCTAGTCGGCACATGCAGTACCCATTTAGGCAAGGTGATTCGCGATGACTATCGCATGAATCATCTTGATGAGATTAATGGTCTACTCGGCATTCACCACTTGTTTGAAACGGATCCGGTCACCTTGTATCGACAGCACGCTAATCGCTTAAAGCTGCAAGGCTTGTAGAGCGTTGATAATGAAAAAGATCGCATTGGTTAGCCTAGTGATTGCGCTGAGTGTTTACTTCAGCGCGATCGCCTTCTTTACTGAAGAACCACTTGTCTCAGCCCCCATCACACTTGCACCCTCTCAGTATGATATCGAACCCGATACCAGTTCTGAGAAATCTTTTTATGACTACGCATTGTCAAGCCTTGGTGAACGCAATATTGAACAAATACAACAGCATGTCAGTCAACAAGCCAACAACAATGACATGGTTTCCATTACACCCGAGCTATTTACGCTTTATTTAGACTATAAAAGTGCTTTGATGCAACTTGACCCATTGCCCTCTGACTCAATTAACGCGCTTGCACTTGAGCAGTTGGATATTGGTATCCTGACACTGCAACGCCAATTTTTTACTCCGCAACAAATAGCCTTATTGTTTACCGATGAGAACCATTTACGCCAATTGGCGATTGAAAAAGCGTGGGCGGCTGAGAGCAGTTTGAGTAATGAACAGCAACAGCAACTGCTAGAAGATAAGCTATTAACAATGCCCGACTACATTCAACGGGCCGAAAGCAATACTCAACTGTTAACTCAGTTAAATCGTTTACCTGAGCACAACAATCAACAGCGTTATACCACAAGCATCGAATTAGTCGGCCAACAAGGCGCTGAACGCTTAGCCGCTCTTGATAAACAGCGCGCAACATTCCAAACCGAGCTGACGCACTACCTGGCGATCAGGCAACAATTACTCACCAGTGCATCAATCACGGATCCATCACTTCAAGTTCAGTTAAACGAGCTTAGACAGCAACACTTCGCCACTAAACAACTCAAGCGTGTGGAAGCATTGGAGCGACTTTACGACCAAGGTTTACTCGAGGCACCTTAAGATGACTTTTTAGGGCATGTCACTAAGTGGTCATCAACCATCCCGACTGCTTGCATAAAGGCGTAACAGATGGTTTCGCCGACAAACTTAAAGCCGTTTTTCTTAAGGAACTTGCTCATCGCCTTTGACTGCTCAGTTGAGGTCGGCACATCACTCATCTTTGACCAATGATTGATCACAGGCTTGTGATCAACAAACTGCCACAACGCCTTGGATAAGCTGCCATATTGCTCGATTAACGCCTGCGCTGCACGCGCATTACTAAACACAGAGGCAATCTTACCTTTGTGTTTAACCACATCAAAACTCTCAATAATAGGCATAACCTGCGACTCATCGTACGTGGCTAACTTGGCTAAATCATACCCTTCGAACGCCGCGTGATAACCCGCTCTTTTTTTGAGAATGGTGATCCAACTCAACCCTGCTTGAGCTCCTTCAAGGGTGATAAACTCAAATAACACCTTATCATCATATACAGGCACTCCCCACTCGCTATCATGGTAGCTGCGCTCTAATGGATGATTCATTGCCCATGCACAAGTGTGGTCTTGGCTCATACTGACTCTCCTGAAAAAACGCCCCCGACAAAGTCAGAGGCGTAATCGTAGTAACTTGATTTAATTAGGTACTTTCACTTTGTGAAATAGACCATACAACACAGGCACGACAATAAGTGTCAGGACAGTAGCAAAGCCAAGACCAAACATGATTGTCACCGCCATCGGTTTAAAGAAGATATCGGGTAATAGTGGCACCATACCCAACACCGTCGTAATCGCCGCCATACAAACAGGTCGCACACGGCTGAGCGCAGCATCCACAACGGCTATATAAGGATCTTTGCCGGAGTGCATTTCTATTTCAATCTGATCGAGTAACACGATGCCGTTTTTAAGTAACATCCCCGATAAGCTTAAGAAACCCAACAGCGCCATAAAGCCAAATGGCGTATCTAAGACCAATAATCCCGTCGTCACACCAATAATCGCTAAAGGCACGGTAAGCCAGACAATGATTGGCTCTTTAACCGAATTAAACAGAAACACAGTTACTAGGAACATAAACAAGTAACCCATCGGCATGGTGGTAAACAGAGATTCTTGAGCGTCACTAGACGACTCATACTCTCCGCCCCACTCCAATGAATAACCTGGTGGAAGTTCTATCGCCTCTATCAATGGCATCAAGCGTTTTTGCAGTGTCGCTGCGGTTTCTTCACCAAGAATATCCGGATCCGCCATAATAGTCAGTGTACGTTTACGGTTCTTACGCACAATAATCGGGTCTTCCCAACGTAAGTCGTAACCTAAGGTAATTTGTTGCAGCGGAATGTATTCACTTAATGCCGGGCTCCAGATCTTCATTCCTTCAATGTTACGAATATCAATTCGCTCATCTTCAGGCAATCGCGCCACGATCGGCATTAAGGTGGTACCATCACGATAGACACCCACGGTTTTGCCCGAGAAAGACATGGCTAAGAACTCGTCGACATCGGATTTAGTGATGCCGTAACGTCGAGCTTGGCTCTCGTTAAATTGAGGCTCTAAGATCTTAGTACGCTCGCGCCAGTCGTGACGAATATTGGTCGCGCCTGGGTCTGCATGCATAATATCTTCCACTTGGCGCGCAATACCACGCAGCACCGTAGGGTCCGAGCCTATGACTCGAGCTTCGATTTTTGCTCCACCACCTGGACCGAGTTCAATCTTTTTCAGCTTGTAATTTAACTCAGGAAAGCCCTGTTCTAGGTGCTGCCTGAAATCACTCATTAAACGATCCAATTGCTCATAATTGGTCACTCGGGTCGTGATTTCACCATAGGCGGCGTAGCTTTTCTCTGGCGCGTAAGTCAGCATAAAGCGTTGCAAGCCTTTACCAGCCGTTGTGGTGATATGTTCAACGCCGTCTTGATCAGACAACCAAGACGCCAGCGCTTTAAGCTTGGTGTTGGTCGCGCGAATATCGGTTCCCTCAGGCAACCAGATATCCGTTTGAAAAATCGGCGTTGTTGACGAAGGGAAGAAAGACTGTTTGACTTGAGTAAAGCCACCAATACTGGCAGCTAAGCCTAAAACTAATACAATCACAGTCAGCCAAGCGCGCTTCATGCAAAACTCTAGGAAGTTCTTGTAGACAACAAAGATCATCCCGTTGTAAGGATCGCTCTCTTCACCAGTTTGCTTAAACTTTTGTCCTTTAAAGAAAATATCGGCAAAAAACGGGGTAAGCGAGATTGCGGTAAACCAGCTAAGCATTAAAGAGATCAGCAGCACAGTAAATAAAGTGCCACAATATTCGCCTGTCGCATCTTCAGACAGACCAATTGGCGCAAAGGCAGTCACCGCAATCACCGTTGCCCCCAAAAGCGGCCATTTGGTTTGCGTAACAATGTCAGTTGCCGCTTGCATCCTAGTACGGCCTTTCTGGGTACCTATCAATATGCCTTCGACCACCACAATGGCATTGTCTACCAACATACCTAGCGCAATAACCAATGCGCCCAACGATATACGCTGCAAATCGATGGCAAAATACTTCATGAAAATGAAGGTACCCAACACGGTAAGCAGTAAGATGAGCCCGATCAATAGCCCAGAACGTAAACCCATAAAAAACAGTAATACGATAATCACAATCGCAACCGCTTGAGCTAAGCTGACAACAAAGCCACTGACGGATTTGTCGACCTCTTTTGGCTGACTGTAGATTTCTGCAATATCAACACCCACTGGCTGCTGATACTTCAACTCGGCAAGACGTCGATCAAATCGCTTGCCGACTTCGACTACGTTCACGCCTTGCGCGAACGACACGCCCATATTCAAGGTCAGCTTGCCATTGAAAGTGATGATGTTGCTCGGTACTTCAACGTAGCCACGCTTGATTTCTGCCACATCTTTTAAATAGATCAGTCCTTGAGCACCACTCTCAGTAATGATTAAATCACCCAGTTTATCGACGCTTTGGAACTCGCCTGTTGGGTGGATACGTATGTATTCATCACCAATTCGAATCGCTCCGGCACTCGATACTACGTTTTGTGTCGACAGCAAATTAAACACCGTTTGCGGCGCAAGCCCTAAACTACTCAAGCGTTTCATCGAAATTTCAATGAACACTTGCTCTTGCTGCTGCCCAGAAACTGACACTTTACTGACGCCATCAACGAGTTCAAGTTCACGGCGCAAGTAATCCACATAATCGAGCAACTCTTTGTAGCTGTAGCCCTGCCCCGTGACCGCAAGCAAAATACCGTACACATCGCCAAAATCATCAATAACTTGTGGCGAGTTGACTCCCGGAGGCAGCTGACCTTTAAGGTCATTGACCTTCCTACGCAGCTCATCCCATATCTGGGGAAGATCATCTGGCCCGAAATTGTTTTTCATCGTAACGGTGATTTGCGACAGACCCCGACTTGAAATCGAGTTGACTTCATCGACATAGGTCAACTGTTGAATCGCTTTCTCTATTGGGTAGGTAACCTCTTCTTCTACCTGTTGAGGTGTCGCACCAGGATAAGAGGTGACCACCATGGCATCTTTGATAGTAAATGCTGGATCTTCTAGTTGGCCTAATCCAAAAAACGCCGCAGTACCACCAATCAAGAAAATCAGTGAAATCATCCAACTAATCACGCGGTTGCGGATGAAATAAGCCGCTATGCCGGTAATGTTGTCATCACTTTGAGGCGAATTGGTCTGTTGCTCACTCATTGTCTGCCTCCTGGTTTACGATTTGCACTTTCATTCCTTCCCTTAGCGGTGAGATTCCGGCAATCACGATTTTCTGATCTGGCTTTAAGCCATCCAGTATCTGCACTACATTTTGACTCACATTGCCAGTCACGACTTTTCGCTTGGTCACCGTATTGTCGGGATTAACCAGCCAGACGAACTTGTTTTCTCGCTCGATTGATGCGCCGTCATCGTTAAATAACGCCCCAACTGGCACTTGTACACCTTGCGTGAAATTGATGTCAGCTTGGCCACCTTTCGCTGTAACCTCGACCGCCATACCGTCCAGAATAAACTCTTGCTCTGGCATTGGCAGTGACAGCGTTACAGTGAAAGTACCTGTCGCAGGGTCTGGTTCGGTGGTGTATTCCTTGACGGTAGCTGGGTACACGTTACCGCTTGGCACTTTAACAAAGGTCTCGAGAGCTTCCATCTCTTGATGGCTGGGCTGACTAGTGTATAAGCGATCGGGTAGTTGGATGAGTACTTCGACGTTTTCAATACTATGGATATTGACCACTTGCTGACCAACTTGAATATTTTCAAATTGGTCAACGCTGACGCGAGAAATAATGCCATCGACTGGGGCATAAAGCTTGGTAAATGAGAGGCGCAACTTCGAGAGCTCAAGTTCAGCAAGCGCAATTTGTCGATTGGCATCAATCTCATCAAATTGAGATTTGGCTAACAGACCTTTATCAACCAAAGGTTTAGATCGCTTAAATTGACTGTCTACGACACTAAAGCGCGCCGCGGCATTATCGACCTGAAGACGATAATCAGTTGGGTCTATCTCAGCAATAAGAGTGCCTTTGGTTAAGCGTTGACCTTCTTTCACATAGATATTATTGATCTCTCCTGCGACACGAAAGCTAAGGTGCGAACGTTCCGCCGCATTCGCAACGGCAGGGAAGTAGAGTTTGTCTAACCTTTCTTCGCTGTTAGAAAGATCAACAACTTTGACTTTTGGCAAACCAAAGTCGATGTAGTCAGGCTCTCCGCCACAACCTACGATAAGCGCCGCAGTCGAGAGAGCGCAGAGTTTAAACCATTGCTTCATTTTACAATCCTCGCTCTTTGATCCACTCTCGCACTTTGATTCCCGGCTCGATACCTTCAACGCCAGAGATGATGATTTGGTCACCCTCTTCTAAGCCGCTACTCACCTCTCCTTTCTCATTAAGAGTTATCTGCGCTTTACTGACCATTCCTTGTAAATCAACACGCCAAACGTAATAGGCACCATCTTGCTCCATTAATGCTGATGGCGGTATCTTAGTTGCCCCCGTTGATTCAACAGTCACATTGACCGTTCCTGCCATGCCAGGCAAGATCCCCACATCATTCGGTCTTTCCATGATCATCGTCACTTTATAAGAACCAGTCTTTGGATCAGCTTCTGTATCGACTTCTTGAAATAACAGCTCATATTGATGATTCGGAAAGGCATCAAACGTCATCATTGCGGTTAAGTTAACCCCGCGAGAAAAACGATTCAAAAGATGGTCAGGAAGCAAAAACATGATTTTCATCAATTGGTTGGTTTGAATGTTCATCACCCCTTGCTTGGCGGCGATGTACTCATAATTCTCCGCCGGGATTAACGATATCGTGCCATCATACGGCGCAACTAATTGTGTGTATTTCAGGTTCGCCTGAGCTTGCTCAAGCGTGGCTTTAGCGGAATTATGATTGGCTTTCGCTTGGTCAAAGTCTTGCTCTGACACAACTTTATCTGCGCGCAACTTTGTATAGCGTTGATATTGGACATCGGCTAAGCGAAATTGTGCTTCGGCTTGTTTGGCTAGCAGTGAATACTCATCAGGATTGAGCTTCGCCAATACCTCTCCCTTTTGAACCTGTTGACCAGCAAGTACTTCAATAGACTGCATTTGGCCAGGCACACGAAAAGCCAAAATAACTTTATCTCCGGCTTCTGAATTCGCAGGAAAGCTGCGTTGAAATTGTGAATTGCCGAGAGAAACCGTAAACAGTTTGGCAGGACGCGAGTCAGGCTCAGGGACGGGAGGAAGTTCCTTGCCACAACCGCTCAGAGCGGCGCTTGTGGCAAGTAACAAGGCCAGTTTGTACATAGTGATTCATCCAATGGTAATGATTAGTTACAACATAGATGAATGGGCTCAGGAGTTCCACTAAACGTACGACAAATTAGTATGCAAATTAGTCATTTGCCCTTGTTCTGAGTGAAAAGTCGCATTTTTAGAACCAGCGATTATAGTGATTTAAACTCTCGGTCAACCTTAAACCTGTCCGACGTAACGTACGCCTCTAGATCACGGACTTGTCCCTCTAACTGATGAAAGTCTTTTTCTATCGTGTTAAGCAGTGAATCTGGCGTTTGACCTTGCTGCCATGGTTTGTTCTTTAGTTTATGCTCCTGCTGCACTTTAATCGACTCAACATAATTGGCTGGTTGTTTTTCAATCATTAATGTCATCGCCGCATACGTCAACAAGACTAAAAAACTGCCGCCAAGCAGAAATGCCGAGATGAACAAGATACGTACCAACCACACCTCTATCGCAAAATAGTTAGCCAACCCGGCGCAAACCCCGGAAATCTTGCCATTAATGGGGTCACGGTACAGCTCTGTTCTATTCATAGCGTCGCCTCCATGTCGGTGTTTCTGCATCTAAAATACGTTCTAAGGTGTCGACTCGCTGTTGCATCTGTTCTGCTTTTTTCGATAAAGATTCTAACCGCTCTAGATCATCTTGCGATAGGCCTGTACTGGCGTGCTTTTTACTTCGATAGTGCAAAAACACCCACAGCGGCGCGACGAAAATCATAAAGACGCTCAACGGAACGGCGATAAGAAATGAGGACATATTTGACTCCTTTAACAGACAGATAGCCATGCTCCCCGCAAGCTATCTGCCCAACTAAACTAACAAAAATTAGTGACCAACAACTGACCCAAATGGTTATTTCTTATCTTCCATTTGTTGTTTTAGTTTTGCTAGTTCTTTTTCAATTTCATCTTGTGCTTGTAAGTCAGCAAACTCTTGATCCAGTGACTTTGCATTACCGCTTTGAGCATAGACATCGGCTTCCGCTTCCATTTCATCAATTTTACGCGAGTATTGCTCAAACTTCGCCATCGCTTCACTGGTACGAGAAGTATGTAAGTGCTTTTGCACATCACGACGATTAGACGCACTTTGACCACGAATCGCTAAAGCTTGTTGCTTGGCACGAGTCTCGGTAATTTTGGTTTCTAACTTACCAATTTCTCCGGTCAACTTATCGATCGTCTCTTCAACTAGCGTTTGTTCGGTGTGCAGCCCTTTGAGCATATCTTGCAGCTTTTGCTTCTCGATTAATGCCGAGCGAGCCAGATCTTCACGCTGCTTGGTCAGTGCCAATGTCGCTTTTTGCTGCCATTCATCAATCGCGTGTTCGATTGACTCAACTTTGCGCGCCAACTCTTTCTTGTCTGCAATCGCTTTTGCTGAATTGGTCCGCACCTCGACCAAGGTGTCTTCCATTTCCTGAATAATAAGACGAATCATTTTTTCAGGATCTTCGGCTTTGTCCAAGAGAGCACTGATGTTTGAATTTACGATATCTGCGAATCGAGAGAAAATACCCATAGTGAGGCTCCTTTGTTGCTTCCCCGAGGATGGACACTTCCACCCTCATAAATTGAATCACCCTTAATTCATTTCAAGTAGCGTGCCAATTTAAAAGAACTTAAAAATCAGACATTTAAATAAATTGGCATTGCTTTTATGATTAATGTGTGATGAATTTGACCAAGGGTTGGTAAATTTCACCACGGAGTGCTTGATGCAACAAAATCTGATTGGCGAGTCGCCGCTGTTTCTATCGGTGCTCGATAAAGTTTCAAAACTCGCCGCCATTGAGCGACCGGTGCTAATTATTGGTGAAAGAGGGACAGGTAAGGAATTGATCGCTCAACGCCTTCATTACTTATCTAAGCGTTGGGATCAACCGTTACTTTCTCTTAATTGCTCAAGCTTAAGTGAAGGCTTGATTGATTCTGAACTGTTTGGCCATGAGCAAGGTTCATTCACTGGCTCAAAAGGTCGCCACAAAGGGCGTTTTGAACGTGCAGAAAACGGTACTCTGTTTCTCGATGAACTGGCCACAGCGCCTTTATTGGTACAAGAAAAACTGCTACGTGTGATTGAATATGGTCAATATGAACGAGTCGGTGGTCACCAACAACTCAGTGCTAATGTGCGCTTGGTTTGTGCAACCAATGCCGATTTACCTACCATGGCGCAACAAGGCGACTTTCGTGCCGATCTGCTCGATCGTTTAGCTTTTGATGTTATTCACCTTCCCCCTCTTAGACAACGTCGCGAAGACATCTTGTTACTGGCCGAGTACTACGCCATTAAAATGTGCCGTGAGCTTGGGTTCGATTACTTTGTCGGCTTTAGCCAACAGGCCGAGCAAGATCTACTCGATTACCCATGGCCCGGCAATATCCGCGAGCTGAAAAACTTGATTGAGCGCGCCGTCTACCAGCATGGCGCTCAGCACACACCAATCGAGCAGCTAGTCTTTGACCCATTTAAATCGAATTGGAGTGACGAACCACTGTCTTGCAATGACACGCAAACAGACGCTGAGATACGTTTTGACTTCCCACTGGATTACAAACAGTGGCAGGAGCAGCAAGATCAGCTCATACTTAAACAAGCGTTAAAGCACAGTCAATACAATCAACGTAAAGCCGCCGAGCTTTTGGGATTAAGCTACCATCAATTCAGAGGAATGGTGCGTAAATATGACTTAACCAAACTGAGTTGACGGGCAACAAGATAGGCGAACCTATAAATTCTAGGGTTTTACTTTTGTTACCACTGTGTATTAGTGGTAAATTATTAACATCTTAAGGCATAATGACCCGTTCATTTCTGCTTTGTCTCAGACAATTGTTCTTTCTATGAAAGCATTCATTCAGTTTACATTAAGTTTAGTCGGTCTCGCCCTAATCACCGGGTGTGGTGAAGAGCTCGACCACGATAAAATCCGTCAAAAGGGGTTTGTCTATTGTGGTCAAGGTGGCCCCACGACATTTAACCCTCAATTGGTTGATAGTGGCATCACTACAGAAACCCTGAGCCCGCAGATTTTTAACACCTTGTTGACGCTCGATTCTGAGAATTACCAACCAGTTCCTAGCTTAGCGAGCGATTGGACGGTCAATACTCAAGGTACTGAGTACACCTTCACCCTGCGTGACCATGTCCAATTCCAGACCACCGCGTGGTTTACCCCGTCACGACCAATGAACGCGTCTGATGTGGTATTTAGCTTTCGTCGTATTCTTGATAAGACCAACCCGTTTCACCATGTTGGTAACGGACTGTACCCTTGGTTTAGTGGGGTCGACTTTCAGAACTTAGTGATTGATGTGGTGGCACTTTCAGACAACCAAGTGCGATTTATTCTTAGCCGTCCGGATAACAGTTTTCTATCCAATATTGCTACCAGTCACGCGGTTATCCACTCTAAACAGTATGCCAATCAACTTGAGCTAAGAGATGATAAAGGCATGCTAGACAGTCACCCTGTTGGCACCGGCCCTTTCTACCTTGCTGAATATCAAGTTAACGATTTAATTCGTCTAAAGCGACATGATGGGTATTGGAAACGTGCTCCAAAAATGAATCAAGTCGTGTTCGATATTTCTCAGCGCGGCACCGGAACGTTAGCCAAATTACTGCGCAAAGAGTGTGATGTATTGAATTCTCCGCTTTCTAGCCAGTTACCTGTGATCAATCAAAACAGTGACATTGAACTGATGGCCAAACCCGCCATGAATATTTCGTTTGTTGCGGTGAATACTTCTCACCCGGCCCTCAGTGATGCCAGAGTGAGAAAAGCGCTCAATTACGCCATTAACCGACACAATATTCTGGACTCTGTTTACTATGGTACGGGGAGTCAAGCCTATTCTGTTCTGCCTCCATCCTCATGGGCTTACCAAAAGGATGTGGTACAAATTCGTTATGATCGTAACTATGCTTTGGCACTGTTGCGCGACGCAGGTTTCAGTCAAGGGTTAGAGCTCAGTATGTTGGTCCCCCTTGAACCAAGAGCCTATAACCCGAGTCCGCGTAAAACCGCAGAACTCATCCAAGCGAATTTTGCCGATATTGGCATTACCTTAAATCTCATCACAGAAGATCGCTTTGATCGAAGCGACCGTGACAATAATATCGATCTGTTTTTAACCGGCTGGATTGCAAACACCGGAGATCCTGACAACTTCCTTCGACCGTTACTTTCTTGTGAATCCAACCGCGTCGGGTTGAATGTTTCTAGCTGGTGCAACCCTGATTTCGACTTTTTGCTCGATCTTGCGCTAGAAGTCGATAAACAGCGCTATCGACTTAACTTATATAAGCAAGCACAAAATATATTGAACGAAGAGTTTCCGGTCATCCCACTCAACCATGGCATGCAACTGCAAGCTCAGCACCGATCTTTAACTGGCTTCAAGGTCAGCCCTTTCAATGTGCAACCTTTTGATAACGTCGAGAGGGTCAAATAATGCTGTTTTATAGTCTACGTAGACTCAACCTATTTATTATCACACTATTGATTCTGACCATGGTTGGTTTCAGTATTTTGCGCCTTGAACCAGACTCGCATTGGGCTCTGCAAGACTTTTGGAGCGGTTGGTTCTCCTATTTAGGCGAACTGATGCAACTCAACTTTGGCGTCACAAAAAATGGTGTGCCGATTGTTGACGAATTGAAAACCGTCTTCCCTGCCACACTTGAGCTTTGCTTACTCGCCTTTATCATTTCGCTACTTATTGGCATTCCAATCGGCACCTTAGCTGGCATGAAACAAGGTAAGTGGATTGACACCGCCATCTCATTCACTTCAATGTCGGGTTATTCTGCGCCCCTATTTTGGATTGCGTTGTTAATGATTATGGTGTTTTCACTTCACTTGGAAGTGTTTCCAGTTGCAGGTCGTTACGACTTGTTGTACCAAATCGAACATGTGACGGGATTTGCTTTGATCGATGCCTTTTTTGCCAGTGGTGAATACCGCGCCCACGCCTTACAAAGCGTGATTGAGCATTTAATTTTGCCATGTCTGGTTCTGGCTTTGGCTCCCACCACTCAAGTTATTGGTCTGATGCGCGCATCAGTATCTGAGGTCATGGGGCAAAACTATATTCGTGCCGCGCGAATCAAAGGTTTATCGACGCATGAGATTGTGACTCAACACGTACTGCGTAACGCTATTCCACCGATTATTCCAAAGATCGGCGTACAGCTGTCAAGTATGTTAACGCTAGCAATCATAACGGAGTCGATTTTTAACTGGCCGGGTATTGGCCGTTGGTTACTTGATGCGCTCTCAAACCAAGATTATGTTGCTATCCAAGCTGGGGTGATTGTTGTTGCCTCATTGGTTCTCACTGCTAATATTCTGTCTGATTTGATTGGCGCTATGGTCAACCCGCTAGTAAGGAAAGAGTGGTATGCTAACCGATAACGTTTATCAAGAAGATCGCATTCCGACTCAGTTAGAGCGTTTTTGGCGCAGCTACCGAGCCAATAACCTGGCAATGTTTGGGCTTTGGTGTCTGATACTCGTTGTGCTGTTAACCTTGGTTTCACCTTGGATTACACCACATGATCCTCAGGCTCAGTCGAGTGAACTCTTGCTACCACCCTCTTGGAACCCACAAGGTACCGTCGAGTACTTCCTCGGCACTGACGATCTCGGACGAGATATCCTGTCGCGTTTGATTGATGGCTCTCGCTTCACGTTTGGCGCCGCGCTGATTATCACTCTGATTGCCACTGTGATTGGCTGCGCAATTGGGGTTCTTGCCGGTATGACCAAGGGCTTACTTTCTAGTACCCTCAACCACTTACTTGATACGGTAATGTCAATTCCATCGCTGCTCCTTGCGATCATCTTTGTCGCTTTTCTTGGCTTTGGCGAATTCAATATTTTATTGGCTATCTGTTTAGCCTTAATTCCGCGCTTTATTCGTTCAATTTATATCGCCATTCATGCTGAAGTCGAGAAAGACTACATCATGGCGGCACGCCTAGATGGAGCGAACGATATTTATCTGCTGTGGAACTCGATTATTCCTAATATATTGGTGGTGATTGCCTCTGAAATCACCCTTGCACTCTCTGTCGCCATTCTCGACATTACCGCACTCGGTTTTCTAGGTTTAGGCGCACAAGCTCCTAGCACGGAATGGGGGGCAATTCTTGGTGACTCTGTGGAGCTTATTTATCTCGCCCCTTGGACAGTGACTCTACCTGGTTTGGCAATTATGTTTACCGTTGTGGTCATCAACCTCGTTGGTGAAGGGGTTCGCCAAGCACTTAACGCGGGGATCGAATAATGCCGCTATTAGATATTCGCCATTTAACGATTGAAATCGAGACACCGCAAGGCATGATGAAGGCGGTTGATCGTATGAGCTTAACCCTCAACGAGGGCGAAATTCGTGGTCTGGTGGGAGAGTCTGGCTCAGGTAAAAGCTTGGTAGCAAAAGCGATTGTCGGTGTATGTAAAGACAATTGGAAAGTGACTGCCGATCGAATGCGCTTGGGCAATATCGATTTACTGCAATTGACGCCAAAAGAGCGCCGACGGGTAATCGCCCGTGACATCGCCATGATTTTTCAAGAGCCATCAACCTGTTTAGACCCATCCGATGAGGTGGGTAAGCAGCTTATTGAGTCAATTCCTGCCCGCTCTTTTGATGGCAAGTGGTGGCAACGATTCAAATGGCGAAAAAAACAAGCCGCCGCCCTGCTGCATAAAGTCGGCATTAAAAACCACCAACAAATCATGAGTAGCTATCCCTACGAACTGACTGATGGGGAATGCCAAAAGATCATGATTGCTATGGCGATTGCGGCCAAGCCAAAGTTGCTGATTGCTGATGAGCCAACCAATGACCTCGACCCGATTACACAATCACAGATCTTACGTCTGTTGAGCCGAATGAATCAAGTCCATAACACCTCAATTCTGCTTATCGGTCATGACTTGAATACCATTACACAGTGGGCAACACGAATTACCGTGATGTATTGTGGCCAGTCGGTAGAATCGGCTGATACCCAAAAGATTCTGACCAAACCTAAGCACCCTTATACCTTCGCGCTACTCAAAGCGATGCCAGATTTTAATGAATGGATACCACACAAAGAGAAACTGCACTCACTACCAGGATCCATTCCACCACTGCAGCACTTACCAATTGGTTGTCGTCTTGGTCCACGCTGTCCTTATGCGCAGCGTCAATGTGTCGAAATACCACTAACCAGACGAATTAAAAACCATAAATTTGCCTGCCACTTCCCTCTCAATACGGAGAAGAAACAAGCATGAGTGCGCTATTAGAAGTCAACGATCTCTCTAAGTCTTTTGTGACTCGGCCTGGGCTATTACGCAAGAAAGTCCACCAAGCAGTCAAACCGGTCAGCTTCAGCTTAGAGGCAGGACAAACCATTGGCTTTATTGGTCAAAATGGGTCAGGGAAATCCACATTAGCGCGGATGCTCGCTGGGGTTGTAGAGCCAACCTCTGGCGAAATACGTGTTAATGGCGAGCGTTTAGAACATCGCGACTATGAGACGCGCTGCAAGCTTATTCGGATGATTTTTCAAGACCCCAACACGTCTTTGAACCCGCGTATTCAAATTGGCCAAATTCTTGATGGGCCATTGAAACGAAATACTAGCATGCCTCCTCAAGCACGCATTAAACGTATCAAAGAGACACTACTGCGTGTTGGACTTCTACCTGAACATGCCTACTTTTATCCGCAAATGTTAGCAACAGGGCAAAAGCAGCGCGTATGTTTGGCCCGTGCTCTGATTTTGCAACCCTCAATCATTGTGGCTGATGAAGCGCTCAATGGTCTTGATATGGCGATGCGTTCACAAATCATCAACCTGTTTTTAGAGCTTCAAGAAGAGATGGGGCTATCGTTTGTATATGTATCTCAGCACATTGGTATCATCAAACACATCACCGATAAAGTGATGGTGATGCACGAAGGTGATGTAGTAGAGAGCGGTGAAACTCATCAAGTTCTCACCTATCCTCAGCAT
This sequence comes from Vibrio pacinii DSM 19139, assembly GCF_000711795.1. Taxonomy (GTDB): domain Bacteria; phylum Pseudomonadota; class Gammaproteobacteria; order Enterobacterales; family Vibrionaceae; genus Vibrio; species Vibrio pacinii. Next base: position 182,990 of record NZ_JONH01000011.1, read on the forward strand.
CCAATCACTCAACGCTTGGTGGAAAGTCACTTTAACAAAGTGGCCCGTTTCAGGTGATCGCAATGTGGCAGACAAGATTGATTGGGCTTATTTCACTCTTGATCGCCATCAATGCGTATGGCGGTGGAAATCAAAAGACTTGGCTTGATCCCCAGTTTATCGAGACTGCTTTTATCAACGTTGCACTGCGCAATGAATACTCTGCCGGCCAAAAACCTTTGGTTAAATGGCGACAGCCAATAAAGGTATGGGTTGAACATAAGGTTGGCGATCAAGCGTTACATGATCAACTCACTAACGCTCATATTCGTCATTTAGAGCAAATCACTGGCCATTTGATACGTCGCGTCACTTCACCCGACCAAGCAAACGTCACTTGGATTTACACTCGTGAATCGACTTGGCGTCAAGATATTAAAACGCAGTTTGGTGCCTCGGCTCTTAAGCATGTCTATGGGGCGATCTGTAAAGCAGGCTATCAAGTCTCTGGCGATGGTGCTATTTTTCAAGCGGCCGTGATAATTCCAGTCGATCAAGCTCGGGAGCACGGTAAACTGCTCGCGTGTATTGTCGAAGAGATCACTCAAGTGCTCGGTCTCCCGAATGACTCTGAGTACGCTTACCCTTCAATCTTCAATGACGAAACCGCCGAAGATTTGCTCTCTCCGCTAGATGTTGTGTTGCTCAAACTTTTGTACGAGCCGCAACTCAAACCGGGGATGAACGAACAACAAGTGAGAGACGTTATCCGGCCATTAATACAGCGCTATAAAAAAGACGGCACATTAAATAGTGCCGTCTCGATATCCACCAGCGGTGAACTGTTTCAACTGATCGGGTATTAACCTTTAAGCACCGCGCTTTCTGAGCTCAGATTCAAACTCATCTGGATAGAGCACCATGCCCTCTTCGTTGTCATTTGGAAACACAACAACTGCCAATTCGTCATCTTCCAAGCCACGCGTCCAGCGGCTAAACCATTTTGCTGTCGAAATAGACTCAGCCGTGCAATGCTCCCACTCTCCTGTTGCCCATTGCAGAGCGAACTCTTGATGTGGCCATACAGGAACACAATCTTCATCTTCGGTATTCAGCATCACGCTGCCATGCTCATCGGTTAGAATCCAAACCTTGCGCTGCTGCGCAATCTCTTTAATACAGAAGTTAAAGCGTTCTTCTGGACGCATTTTATCGACTGACTCGATTTGCTCTTTCGTTAGTGGTTGTGACATAAGAACCCCCTAAATAAAACGCCCACGGCATAACCATGGGCGTTTAAAAATATCAATTGAAAACGACTTACGCCAGTTCAGCTTGTAGCCAAGGCCAGCCTTGTTTCTTGCGGCTGAGTGTGTTTTCCATCATTAGCACGCCATCTTTCTCGTGCTTAACCAGTTTATCAGCCCACTCACCTTTGTAGAGTAGACGAGTTTGCGCCGTGGTGATATCGGTAAGCATTACCGCAGCAAACGCAAGACCTTGTTCAGCGCAGCGGCGCTCAAGATCCGCTTCAAGCGCTTCGATCATGTCATCAACTTGTTCAAGTGTCGCTAGCTCTACCTGGCCGACAACAACGTCACGACCATTAAATGGATAGCCTTTTAAGTCTTTCTCAACTAGCTCAGCAGCAGACAAGCCTTCGATGTCAGTTTTCGCAATCAGTAGATCTTTAATGAAAGTATCAAGATCAGTGACACCTGCGATTTCAGCCAGTTCAGCAACGGCATCTTTATCTTTTTGAGTACAAGTTGGTGAAGCAAAACCAACGGTATCAGACAGGATTGCAGACATCATCAGCTTGGCGATTTGCGGCTTGATCTCATGGCCTTCGATCTTGAACATATTGAATAACACTGTATTAGTACAGCCTACAGGCCAGATCCAAGCTTCCATTGGGTTAACTGTCATCACATCCCCAAGGCGGTGATGGTCAACAATACCAAGAATTTCAGCATCCGCCACATCATCAGGAGCCTGAGCTAAATCTGAGTAGTCAACCAACCAGATTTTTTCACCCGCAACTGAAGTACGTAACTCAGGTACTTGTGCGTCAGCGACTTCAAGAATGTGTTGAGTTTCACGATTAATTTCACCTTGGCGAATCGGCTTTGCTTCCACACCACGCGCAGTTAGTAGCTCAGTTGCAACCAGTGCACTACAGATACTATCGCTATCAGGGTTCTTGTGACCTACAACTAGAATCATCTTTTTTCCTATCTGACTTTATTCTACCCAACTTGGGCAATTACTCACAAAGCTGATATTTTACCCTTTTTTAGCCATTTGTCATCGGCTGCTAAAGAAAATTTCGTTATAAGTCCAAGCTTATAACTCAACAAGCCCGAGCCATTGTTGCAAATAATTCTCATTACCATATAATGATAATGATTCCCATTTGCAACGGCGCGCATTATGAACAGTACCACGCCTCAGTTAGAACGCCTAGTTTGGCTAAATTTCGCTCAGTTTAGGCTGACCTATAAACGCTTATTGTTACCTATCAGTCTAATAGTATTGCTACTCGCTGAAGCTACACGAGAGATAGTGTTAATATCGCTGTCAGATGCTTTTTGGGCAGTTGCCAGTTATGTGGCCTTGACTCTGGCACTCTATCACTATCTGTCACGCTTCTTTAGCGGACAACACTATCTGGTGACTATGTATCATCGTTCTCGCCACTATCAAGTGATGTTTGCAGCGCTACTTGGGGCGCTTCCTGGTTGTGGCGGCGCGATCATTGTGACAACGCAGTTTGTCAGTGGTCGGGTCGGTTTTGGCGCTTTGGTGGCCGTGTTGACATCAACCATGGGTGATGCTGCATTTCTTTTACTCGCGAGTCAGCCTGATATTGGTATCTTGGTAGTTGCCATTGGGATTGTGGTCGGTTGCCTTAGCGGTTGGGCTATCAATGCAATACACAAAGACGACTTTTTAAGGCCAGTACAGACTCACCAGCCCTTATTAGCGCGATGCTGTCGTAATCGAGATCGCCATATCGAACAAACGGCGATAAATCTACAAGGCACCTTTTGGAAGTGGCTGCTTGTGCCCACCACGCTTATCGCCAGCGTCAATACTTTCCAAGTTGATGTAAACCAATTGCTCGCATTACCGCACCAAAGTATCGAATGGCTTGGCGCTATATTGATTATTATCAGTATGTTACTTTGGTCTGTGACAAAAGAAATTAATGACTATGAGTCGACGGTCGCTGAAGACCATAAAACAACGGCGTCTCATCCAATGCAAAAGGCTGCCCAAGACACCAACTTTGTTACCGCTTGGGTCATCGTTGCGTTTATTGCATTTGAGCTGATAACTTTCGCCGCAAATATTGATTTAGGCACAACACTAGCAAACTGCGGAGCTTGGATGCCGATGATGGGGCTTGCGATTGGCCTCCTGCCAGGATGTGGGCCACAAATATTGGTCACTAGCCTTTACCTCTCTGGCGTTGCCCCTCTTTCAGCACAACTCGCCAATGCCATTTCAAACGACGGGGACGCCCTGTTTCCTGCTATTGCTTTGGCCCCTAAAGCTGCGCTCGTCGCAAGTTTATACTCAGCCCTGCCCGCACTTTTAGTCGGTTACAGCTACTACTTCTTATTTGAACGATGAGAGTCAAAGACAACAAAAAAGCGCCCTGGTTTAGAGGGCGCAAATAAGGAGGGAGTGACCAATAATCGTGTTACGCTACTTTTTTCGTCGCAGACTTATCATTGGTGGTGGTTGCGGCTGTTTTTCTATCTGCAAAGAACTCCTCATGCAGAGCAAAAATCGCTTGCTGGTACTCTTTATCGCTGACCACAAACTGGACATTGACGTTACGCATTGATGAGTGCAGCGCAACCGGTGTGATCCCCTGATTCAGTAATACAAACACCCCTTGTGCTAGCGCTTTATTGGTATCAATTTGCGCACCGATGGCGGAAATCAATGCCACCATACGACCTTTGATTTCTGCATTTGGGTATTTTTTTTCAGCCTTGTAAAGCACCTTATTGAGGTTCTCGCTACTGCCACCTAAGTAATAAGTGATAGAGTTAGCGTTCATCTCTTTACCAATCAGACTTACGTGTGCATCAGAGATGATTTCCATCAGATCGTAGCTCACGTTATCAACGTTACCGACCATACCCTGATCGAATAAATGCAGCGCGAACACCTTTTCTTTACCAGCGATAATCTCAATTTTGTCGGCACTCGACTGGTAATCATTTGAGATTAACGTACCCGAATGATCCGGCTCGAAGGTATTTTTAATCTGTAGTTCAATACTCTTATCACGCAGCCCTGCAGCTGCATTAGGGTGAATAGCCTCCATCCCCAAGTTCGCTAGCTGATCGGCTACATCATAATTGGTTTGACCAATAGGCAGAACTTTCTCTGGGCCAACCACGCGTGGGTCGGCCGAGCTTAGATGATATTCTTTGTGAATAATGGCCAAGTCAGCGCCCGTAATGGCGGCAATGCGGCTGAAAGTAATTTCACTGTAGCCTCGGTCATAAGTTGACATCAAGCCCTCAGAGCATGACGCATATCCAGTCACAATCGGGAGCTCTTTGGTCACGTCAATATCAGCAAATGCATCTCGAATACTCTCATCTAAATTTTTTGGCGTGGTGGTGGTCCACCCCGACAAATCAACAAATCGTGCATTTAGACCAATATTTTTCAGTTTCAACACGGTGTTAAACGCACTGTGTGCTTCACCTATCGATGCTAAAAACTCTCGGATTTGCGGCAGGTAATGACGCAACGAGAACTGGCCATATTCACATGTTTCAAGAATATTGGAGATACAGTTTTTCGCTTCAGCGATGCGCGAGCGAATAAACTTATCGGCGCGATGACGGCTCATCGGGTCAGCAAACATATGTTCATTAGTTAATAACATTCGTTGCTCTAAATAGGACAGCGCTTCTTGCCAACTGTCATCGCGTTTTGCGATCAGTTGATAAACACCAGGCTTACTGGTTTTTTTACACTCAAGGAGTGAATCGGTCATACCGCCGTAAGCCGACACGACGAAGACTCGGTTATATCGTTTCTCTGGAGCGGGACGTAAAATAATGTTATCGAGAACAGCATCAAATGCTGTCATTGAAGTACCGCCGATTTTCTCTACGGTATAAGTCATATAAGAACCTTTTGGGTTTCTAAATGTGGGTTTATGGCAAATGAGTGGGGCAATTAGCCCCACTAAATTTCAGCTAGTCATTTAAGCTAGTCGACGAGAGGGTAAACACCATTGTCATCGTGCACTTCTTGCCCAGTGATAGGCGGATTGAATACACACGCCATAACCATAGGGGTATCTTTGTAGGCACGCAGATAGTGTTCATCATGTTTATCTAAGATATACAGAGTACCCGGTTTAATTGGGTAAGTTTCACCACCAACGATTTCAATTTCACCTTCACCACTCACGCAATAAACGGATTCAAGGTGGTTTTTGTAGTGTATGTGCGTTTGGGTATTTTCATAAATCGTCGTGATATGAAATGAAAAACCCATGTTGTCATCTTTAAGCAACATGCGAACACTTTCCCATGTCTCGGCGACGACTCTACGCTCACTGTTACGACACTCGTCTAATGTTCTGACTATCATCTGTTATCCTTAATCTTATGATGCTTTTTTGATGTGTTTAGCGGCAACTTGATCCACTGACTTTTCAAAGATGGCTAGGCCTTCTTCAAGCTCTGATTCCGTGATGGTAAGTGGGCAGAAGAACTTCACTACTTCGTCATTCGGGCCTGCCGTTTCAATCACCATGCCATTGTTAAAACAGGCAGTTGTGATTTCATCCGAGATCTCGCCATCATGACATTCAACGCCAATCATCATCCCGCGGCCTTTTTGCTGTAAAAACAGTTCAGGGTAGCGTTTGATATTTCGTTGAATCACGTCACTGACCTTATCAGCACACAGTCCGATATGAGATTCGAATTGGTCATCAGCCCAATAGATCTCTAAAGCTTTGGCTGCCGTGACAAAAGCGTGGTTGTTACCGCGGAATGTACCGTTATGCTCACCAGGCTTCCATTCATCAAGCTCTGGCTTAAGTAAAACCACTGCCATCGGTAAACCGTAACCACCTATCGACTTCGAAAGTGTGACGATATCAGGCGTGATACCTGCAGGTTCGAAACTGAAGAAGGTACCAGTACGACCACAACCTGCCTGAATATCATCAACAATCATTAAGATGTCATGCTGATCACAGATTTTTCGTAATCGTTGCAACCATTGATTAGAAGCAGCATTTAATCCACCTTCACCTTGAACGGTTTCGAGTAGAACAGCAGCAGGTTTGTCGATACCAGAAGAATTGTCATCAAGCATGGTTTCAAACAATTTTAAGCCATCGATATCGGCATAGCCTTCAAATGGAATTCGGGTGACATTGTTTAGACTGACTCCCGCACCCTGACGGTGGTGTTGGTTACCTGTTGCGGCTAAAGCGCCAGCAGTACAACCATGGAATCCATTAGTGAAAGCAACAATGGACTCTCGACCTTTCACTTTACGCGCCAGTTTAAGTGCTGCTTCGACAGCATTGGTGCCTGTCGGGCCAGTAAACTGGACTTTATAGTTAAGGTCACGTGGCGCCAGAATGTAGTTCTTAAGCGCGGTCAGAAAGTCAGCTTTTGCTTGCGAGTGCATATCTAAGCCATGGGTGATCCCATCCATTTCGATATAATCGAGCAAAGCGAGTTTTAATACAGGGTTATTGTGGCCGTAGTTCAGTGAACCAGCACCAGCTAGGAAATCAAGATAGCGTTCACCTTGTTCTGTCTCAAGCCAGCAGCCTTTGGCTTTATTAAACACCACTGGAAAACTGTTTGAATAAGAGCGAACTTTTGATTCCTGCTTTTTAAAAATATCCATGATGATACCGTTTCTAACTCCTGATTATTGATTTTGGTTTAGTGGGATACGATACAAATATTCACTATCGTGTTTCCCTTTGAAATGTTGATGTTCATCGAGAAATTTACTTACTTCACCGTCGAGGCCTTTTTGTTGTTCGAGCTTGTTAAATAGCGCCCAAGACGCCTGATTGTCTTTAGTAATAGTGGTTTCTATCGCCGTTATATGGCTTAAGTTATTGCGTTCAAGCAACGATGACAGCATAGTAAATGCCAACCCTTGACCACGAAAATCACGTCCGATAGCAACTTGCCAAATAAAGAGCGTGTCAGGTTGTTGCGGTTTTAAATAAGCGGAAATAAATCCAGCAACCTGCCCCTCTTTTTTAGCGATAACACAGGTATTACTAAAGTGAGTTGACTGAAGAAAGTTACAGTACGAAGAATTGACATCTAACGGCGGGCAATCCGCAATTAATTGTGCAACGCCATCGCCATCTTCAGCACAAGGCTGAGAGAGTTCCCACTCTGATTGAAGCGTATCCTGTATCTCAGGGTAGATAACCCAAGGTGCTGAAGAAATCATATATAAAAACATTTCCTTTGAACTCTAAACAATTTCTGCATTTAATATCCGCTAAACCCCACTAACAAATCAAATTCAATTCGGTTATACAGGCAAAAAATGTGACGAATATCACATAAAATGCGTAAATATTGCTTAGTGGCCTAAATATATCCTTGATGTGAATTCAGACATGGTACAGTTAGCGCCCGCGCGTTTCTGGCGAGCTTAATTGTCAAGATAACGTATTAAACCGATAACAGATTTGTTAAGGTTTATCTTGAACAAACAAATAGATAAATGGACGCGGATATGCGATTTTGGATAACTTTCACCTCTTTGCTGTGGGTTCTTTTCAGTACACCGAGCTTGGCTGAGCAAACAGCCTATTCAGATTCTGAACTACTCGACCGACCTTTAATGGAACGCTACATTCTTGATGAGTTAAAAGCGCTTCGCCAAGACCAGCAAGACTTGGAGCGCAGACTAATCGTGCAAATTACCGACCGAGAACTTAGCGTCGCTGACAAGTCGCTCAATTATGCCAACGTGACCGTGACCTATTTCTTCTACATCATTGCAGGTGTTGCTTCACTGATTGCTTTAGTCGGTTGGCAGTCATTACGTGAATTCAAAAACAACACCACAGAGATGGCCGATAAACGTCTCGACTCAATTGCAAGTGTGTATGAAAAGAAATTTGGCGCTCTTGAAAGAGATCTGAAACGCAAGACACGTATTATCAGTGAAAACAACAAAGAGATTGAGAAAATCAATGAGATCCACAACCTGTGGTTAAGGGCGCAAAGTATGCCAACCCCAGAGCAGAGAATGGATGTTTTTGATGAAATTTTAACTATCAGACCAGGTGATCTTGAAGCTTTGACCTATAAAGCTGATGCGGCAATGGAAATTAGAGAGTATCACTGGGCGCTCAGTTTATGTAACCGTGTTTTGGATCTTGATACCAGCAATGGTCCTGCGCTTTATCAACGAGCTTGTGCCTATTCACGTCTCGGAGTTGAAGAGCAAGCGATAGAAGATCTAGAAAAAGCCATTGAAGCTAGCCCATCAATTAGCGATCTTATTGATACCGAGCCCGACCTAGAAGGTCTGCATGGTAATCCGCGATTTGATGCCTTGATTCCAGTTCATAACGAGTAGCATCGATACAATTAAAAAAAAGCCCATTCAACAATGGGCTTTTTCATCATTCAAACTCATCAATGAGGGTTATTTATGGCGTTCTTTGAGTTTGTTCACCACATCATTCATCGACAAGCCTTGGTCTTGTAATAACACCATTAAATGGTAAATCAAGTCAGCGGATTCACAGACTAACTCCGCTTTATCACCCGACGTCGCCGCAAGCGCGACTTCAACGCCTTCTTCACCCACTTTCTGCGAAATACGTTTGGTGCCACGAGCATAAAGACTGGCGGTGTAAGAGGAATCTGGGTCGGCACTCTTGCGGGCAGCCAATAGCTGCTCAAGCTGATGAAGCCACACCATTTGTGACTCTTCTTGTGCATCGCCATCCCAACAGGTTGTGGTACCTGTATGGCACGTAGGGCCAATGGGATTCACTTTCACCAGCAACGTATCGTTGTCGCAATCAAGTGACATATTCACCAGTTGCAATACGTTACCCGAGGTTTCTCCTTTAGTCCAAAGACGTTGTTTAGTCCGAGAAAAAAACGTCACTTGACCCGTTTCCCCTGTTTTCGACAACGCGTCTTTATTCATATAGCCCATCATCAGCACTTGGCTTGACTGGTAATCTTGTACAATGGCAGGAACTAAACCATCCACCTTGCTCCAATCGATTCGCTCGGATAGCGAACTTACTTCGGCGGCTTTCAAACTCATAGTCGCACCTCAATGCCTTGCTGTTTTAAATACTGTTTTAGCTCACCAATATTGATGACTTGTTTATGAAACACCGACGCTGCAAGTGCACCATCGACATTGGCTTGTTGATAAGCCTCAGCAAAGTGCTCCATCGTTCCTGCACCACCAGATGCAATAAGCGGCACATGGCACACCTCTCGAACCATATTGAGTTGCTTAATATCGTAACCGTTACGCACACCATCTTGATTCATCATGTTTAACACGATTTCACCAGCACCACGTTTTTGCACTTCCTCAACCCAATCACATGTTTCCCATTGGGTTGCTTTGGTACGTTGTTCGTCGCCAGTAAACTGATATACCTGATATTTACCCGTCTCTTTATCATAGTAAGAGTCGATACCAACAACGATACATTGAACGCCAAATTTGTCGGCTAGGTCGGTAATCAACTGTGGATTCGCTAGTGCTGGCGAATTAATCGAAACCTTATCCGCACCAAACTCTAGAATGCGCGCGGCGTCTTGTGCTGATTTAATGCCACCAGCCACACAGAACGGGATATCAATGACCTCTGCAACGCGCGCAACCCAGCTTTTATCAACAACACGACCATCACTGGATGCCGTGATGTCGTAAAAAACCAACTCATCTGCGCCTTCCTCAGCATAACGCTGGGCCAAAGGAACAATGTCACCGATGATTTCATGGTTACGAAACTGAACGCCCTTCACCACTTGCCCATCACGGACATCAAGACATGGAACTATTCGCTTTGCCAACATGCAAATGCCTCCTGTGCAGTGAACTTACCATCAAGTAACGCGCGACCAACGATCACCCCTGCAACACCGCTGCCTTTCAAGGCTTCGATATCAGCTAGCGAACCAATGCCGCCGGAAGATTGAAACTCAACTTGTGGGTACTGTTTACATAGGTCAACGTAAAGTTCTACGTTTGAACCTTCTAACGTGCCATCACGAGAAATATCAGTACAAAGTACGTGGGTTAAACCCACCGTGAGGAAATTGTCGATCAGCGCTTCAATCGTAATGCCTGAATCTTCTTGCCACCCAGAAATAGCAACGTTACGAGTACCATTTTGGTCAATATTAATGTCCAGCGCTAAAACAATCTTGTCTGCGCCGTACTTTTCCATCCAACTTTTCACAAGCTCGGGCTGTTTTACCGCAGTAGAGCCGACCACAACGCGCTGAGCTCCTGCTTCTAACAGATCAACCACATCTTGCTCTGTACGCACTCCGCCACCAATTTGGATGTTAGCAGGCGTGCTTGCGAGTAGCTTTGCAATCAAATCAAGTTGGCGCGCTGTTGTGTCTTTCGCGCCGGTTAAATCAACCAAATGCAGCCAATTTGCTCCCGCTTGGTGATACAAATTAAATTGTTCTGCTGGGTCAACTTTATATTCTGTTACTTGGCCATAATCACCTTGATAAAGGCGGACCACCTGTCCTTCAATTAAATCGAGAGCTGGAATAATCACATTAAATCCCTTTTATAATTCTAAGAAGTTTTGAATCAGCTTCGCGCCCGCTTTTGAAGAACGCTCGGGGTGAAATTGCACACCGTAGTAGTTGCCACTTTGCAAGGCTGCCGTGAACGGTTGGCCATACTCACACTGAGCAATGGTATAACTACCAACAGGCATGGCAAAACTGTGGACAAAGTAGAAATACTCACCCTGTTCAATGTCCTTGAAAAGTGGATTGCCTTCTTTAGCCGAGACCGTATTCCACCCCATATGTGGCAGCGGTAAATCTCGAGTTTGCAATCGCTTTACTTCACCATCACACAAACCTAAGCAATCAACTTGCTCATCCGCTTTCTGACCTTTTTCTTGAGACACTTTGCCAAGCAACTGCATACCTAAGCAAATACCAAGTAACGGTTTTTCTACTTGTTTAACGAGCTCAATGAGGTCACGTTCTGCAAGATTTTTCATCGCCTCGCTAGCAGTACCAACGCCGGGCAGGAACAGTTTGTCAGCGCCGAGTACCACTTGCGGCTGTTTTGAAATGGTGACTTGATAGCCTAAACGTTGGATAGCAAATTTGACCGAAGAAACGTTGGCACAACCAGTATCAATAATTACAATTTTTTGCTCTGTCATAGTTTCGCCCCGCTACAGCACGCCTTTACTGCTTGGCAACTCAGTGCCTTCCACTTTGATTGCCTGACGCAATGTCCGACCAAACGCTTTAAACAAACTTTCAATAATGTGGTGGTCGTTGTCACCAGCAGACGATAAGTGCAAAGTACAAGCCAATGTATCGGTGAGAGAGCGGAAAAAGTGCACTACCATCTCTGTTGACAGGTCGCCGACTTGCTCACGACTGAACTTAGCATCAAATTTCAGATAAGGACGGCCTGATAAATCAAGCGCACATTGAGCCAAACACTCATCCATAGGCAAACTGAAACCAAAACGACCAATGCCGCGTTTGTCACCCAGCGCTTCTTTTAAAGCCTGACCAAGCGCCAAAGCAGTATCTTCGATAGTGTGGTGATCATCGATATGCAAATCGCCTTCGACCTGACAAACCATTTGAAAGCCGCCGTGAGTCGCAATTTGGTCTAACATATGATCAAAGAAGCCTAGGCCTGTAGAAATCTTATTGCCGCCTTGCTCATCTAAATTAACCTTGACGCGTATGTCGGTCTCTTTAGTGGTACGCACCACTTCAGCAACACGCGCTGTTACGGTCAAATCCTTGAGGATTTGTGGCCAATTCATCATATCAGGGTGATACTGTATACCACGAATCGCCATATTTTCGGCCAACTGCAAATCCGTTACACGGTCACCGATAACCACTGAATGTTGAAAATCAACTTTACCGCCTTGCAGGTACTCTTTGACCATGCCTAGCTTGGGTTTACGACAGGCACAGTTATCTTGTTCAAAGTGCGGACAGATAAGAACGTCATCAAATTTAACTCCCTGCGATTCGAAGATCTCCATCATCATATTATGCGGTGCATCGAAGTCTTGTTGTGGGTAGCTGTCTGTTCCTAGGCCATCTTGGTTGGTAACCATAACCAGGCGATAACCTGCATCTTGCAGAGCTAAAAGGCTTGGAATGACCAATGGCTCTAATTTGAGTTTATCTAAGCGATCGACTTGAAAATCGACTGGTGGCTCGACAATCAAAGTGCCATCACGATCAATAAATAAGATTTTTTGTTGTTTGCTCACTCGAACTTCCTTATTTCAAATTGGTTAGCACTGAGAAACATCGTCAGTGCCAAAGATTCTTTTTAGCTGTAATAATTTCTAATAAAGCCGAGTGTTTTCTCACACTCGTCTCGGCTGCCAACGCTGATCCGAACGCAATCTTCAATAGGCGAATTACGCAGAATAATCCCTCGCTCCCACGCCGCTTTAAACAAAGCATCGCCATCAGGAAATTTAACCAATAAGTAGTTACCCCACCCTTCAAAAACTTGCAAGCCAGGGATCATCATTAGCCCAACTTGTAAGTAAGCGCGATTGGCATTGAGATCCAATACTTGAAATTTGGTGCGGGCTAAACCGGCCTCAGACAGAGCTTGAATGGCAATCTCCGCCACAGGAATAGGCACAGGATATGGCGCAATAACCTTCAACAAGACGTTTATCAGTTGTTGATTTGCTAAAGTAAATCCACAACGCAACCCTGCAAGCGCGAACGCTTTTGACAACGTGCGTAAAACGGCAAGATTTGGGTACTGTGCTAGTAAATCGACGGTTGATGCCTCAGGGCAAAAGTCGATATAGGCTTCGTCCATCACGACAATGGCGCGATCTTTGGTCATTTCAAGCAAAGAGACGATGTCTTCGCGCTTTACCAAGTTCCCCGTTGGGTTATTCGGAGAACAGACAAAAACCAGTTTTACATTATCGAGATTTGCTTCGATGCTGGCCAGATCCAGTTGCCAATCTGCTGTTAATGGTATGGTTTTACGCTCAACACCGATCGTTTCAGCGCTGATGGCATACATGCCATAGGTGGGAGGGCAGTAGAGAATCGCATCTTGGCCTGGCTCACAAAACGCTCGGATCAGCAGTTCGATCCCTTCATCAGCGCCTCGAGAAGTTAAAGTCTGCTCAGGCAACACACCTGCATAAGCGGCATAGGCTTCGATCAGTGCTTTAGGTTGGCACTCGCTGTAACGATTTAAACGCGCAAAATCGGTTTTATATTCATTCGCAAAAGGTGATTCATTGGCATTGAGCCACACATCACCACTGCCACCAATTCGGCGCGCAGAAAGGTAAGGTGTTAACTGTTGTACTTGTTTACGTGCTAGCTTTTCCATCTCATTCAATCCTTACGCATTCTCTTTGGCAGCAAGTTTCTCAATACGGATCGTCACGGCTCGTTTGTGCGCATCGAGCCCTTCCGCTTCTGCCATCGTCACTACCGTAGGGGCAAGGTTTTTCAGCCCTTGTTGCGTCAGCTCTTGCACCGTCATCCGTTTAGAGAAATCCGCTAACCCTAAACTTGAGTAAGTACGCGTATAACCATAGGTAGGCAGTACGTGGTTAGTACCTGATGCGTAGTCACCCGCAGATTCTGGTGACCAATCGCCTAGGAAAATAGACCCGGCATTATCGAGCAGCGGCAATAGTTCACGCGGATTTTTGGTCTGGACAATCAGGTGCTCAGGGCCATAGTAATTAGAGATCGCTACCGACTGAGTGATAGACTCCGCGATAATAACCAGGCTCGATGCCAAGGCTTGCTGGGCAATATCTGCGCGCGAAAGCAGTTTCAGTTGACGCTGAACCGCATCGGTCACTTGGTCAGCAATAATTGGTGATGGCGTGACTAACACCACTTGCGAGTCTGGCCCGTGCTCGGCTTGGCTGAGTAAATCGGCGGCAATAAAGTCGGCATCGGCGGTTTCATCGGCAAGCACAAGAACTTCAGAAGGCCCCGCCGGCATATCAATCGCGGCGCCGCGGAAATCATTACTGACCTGACGTTTTGCTTCTGTTACGTACGCATTACCAGGGCCATAAATTTTATCGACTTTCTCGACGGTTTCGGTTCCGTAGGCCATAGACGCAACGGCTTGAGCACCGCCGACGTTATACACTTCATCAATACCACACAGTTTTGCGACATAAAGAATTTCATCGGCGATCGGTGGAGGTGAACACAACACTACTTTGCGACATCCAGCAATTTTCGCCGGAACCCCAAGCATCAGTACGGTTGATGGCAGTGGAGCACTTCCCCCTGGGATATAGAGGCCGACTTTCTGAATCGCACGAGTTACCTGTTCGCACATCACGCCCGGCTGAGTCTCGACCTTGATCGGCTGTGGTTTTTGCGCCTTGTGGAACTTAGCAATATTGTCATACGCTTGTTCAAGCGCTTGCTTCATCTTGGTGGATAAACGCAAACACGCTTCGTCTATCTCGGCACTTGAAACTCGAATCGATTGCGGCCTTACGCCATCAAATTTTTCAGTTAGCGCAAGCAACGCCGAGTCGCCATCTTGACGAACTTGACCAATCAAGTCGGCCACTGCCGCCGTAATGTTTGCGCCTTGCGTGATTGCTGGACGCTCAAGGATCGACGCTTGCTGCGATTCACTTAATGATTGCCAAACTACCGTTCTCATCGCGCTTACCCCATCATTTTTTCAATTGGTAGGACTAGAATCGAACTCGCCCCTAGCTCTTTTAACTGTTCCATGGTTTCCCAAAATAAATTTTCGGTACTGACAAGATGAATGGCGACTTTTTCTTGATCGCTCGACAAAGGCAAAACGGTTGGGTCTTCCGCACCCGGCAGGAGTGCTTTAATTTGTTCAAGCTTGCTAACTGGCGCGTGTAACATGATGTATTTAGATTCTTTTGCTTGCTGAACGCCTTGCATGCGAGTAAGCAGTTTTTCAATCAACGCGGTCTTGTCTGCATCAAACTCACCCAGTCGCTGGATTAGCGTGGCTTTTGATTCAAAGATCACTTCGGCTTCTTTGAGGCCGTTTGCTTCCAAAGTTGCACCGGTAGAGACTAAGTCAGCAATCGCATCCGCTAGACCTGCTCGCGGCGCTACTTCGACAGAGCCCGTCAACATACAAGTCGAAAATGGCACGCCTTGTTTATCCATATAGGCTTTTAGTAATTGTGGGTAGGTAGTGGCAATTCGCTTACCAGCCAAATCTTGAGGGCCCTGATACTCTTCATCTTTATCCAGTGCGATAGAGAGTCGGCAACCACCAAAATCTAAACGGCGCAGTGAAACATATTCGCTTGGCTCTCCAAGAGCTTTACGATCAAGTCGAACTTCTTCTAGCTCGTTCTCACCAATGAACCCCAAATCAACCACACCATCCATAATCAGACCCGGAATGTCGTCATCTCGCACTAATAGCAGATCGATGGGCATGTTCTCAGCGTGGACGACCAAACGCTCACCCATTACATTAAACTTCACACCACACTGTTTAAGCAGAGCTTGGCTCTCTTTACTTAGGCGACCTTTCTTTTGGATGGCGATTCTTAAGCGTTGTGTCTGCATGACTTTATCCCTGTGCAAATTTTTCAAATATGTAATTTCTAAACTGTAAAACTAAAAAACCCTCGGAAGAGTGTATCTCCCGAGGGTTCTAAATCTTGTAATTTGCGATTTTAGCCTCCGGGAGTTTCCTATCTCCCGGGTATGCGCGCATCTCCCGAAAGACTAGATTGGGTGATGATGGTGATGAATGTTCATTCCGATTAGGCGCATAGTTAATAAGCTCTTCAGTTTCGCTTGGTTGATATCCACACTAACTAAGGCGGACATTTTTTTCAACTATTTATTTAAACTTTTTTCAATTTGTATATAACAAATAAAAAGGGAGCTAACGCTCCCTTTTTATACGACTGAATGACAATAAGTTAGGCGTCGCTACACACCGCCATTTTTGATCTAGAGAGAACCGAAAGCAGTACACAAACCGCAATAAAGCTCACCGTTGCAGCCGCAAAAGAGATCGCGACCGAAGCCGTCATACCTAAGGTAATGAAGCCGATACACGATACAACCGCGACGGACAAGGCATAAGGTAGCTGAGTAGCGACGTGATCAATGTGATTACAGCGCGCCCCCGTTGACGACAAAATGGTGGTATCTGAAATGGGTGAACAGTGATCACCAAATACCGAACCAGCCAGCACCGCGCTCAACATTGGCAGCATCAGAGCCAAGTCGGTTGCGCCCGCCATGTCACCAGCGATAGGAAGCATAATCCCAAATGTTCCCCATGAAGTACCGGTCGAGAACGCCATCAAACCGGACAATAAGAACAAGATCACCGGTAACCAGTGTGGATTAATATTACCCTGAACTAGTGATGATAGGTATTTACCCGTGTTCATGTCACCAATAACCGAACCGATTGTCCATGCGAAGACAAGAATTAAAATCGCACCGAACATAGATTTTGCACCAATCCACAACGTGCGTGTGATCTCGCCTGTGGCAATCCCTTGTTTGATCACCGTAAATAGCGCAACCGCCAAGCCAACTAAACCACCGTAGATCAGTGACATGCCAACATCGGTATTTTCAAACGCGCCGAGTAGATTAAATTGATGGCCATCTGCGGCCAATGCTTGACCACCGGTGTAAAGCATCGAGGCGATAGTGGCTACAATAAGAAATACAATCGGTAACACTAGATCTGAAACTTTACCGCCTTCGCTCTCAACAATATCAAGCTCTTCATTAAGTTCATGAGCTTCTTGGGCATCATCAGCTTGCTCTTTGGCAAAGCCATGACCGCGCGAAGCGGTGATCTCATGGTCGCGCATTTTACCAATATCTAGGCCAAACCATGCAACAGCAAAGACCATCAATAGAGCAAAAATTGCATAGAAGTTCATCGGGATCAATCGAACATACGCGCCAAGCGCAGAGTACTCAGTTATACCGTGAGAAACTAAGATGCCACCGATGATCGTCATGATGTACGCACCCCAGCTTGATGCTGGCATGATCACACACATAGGCGCTGCAGTAGAATCAAGAATATACGCGAGTTTAGCTCGTGATACATAAAAACGGTCAGTGACCGGACGAGAAATCGCCCCCACAGCTAAACTGTTAAAGTAATCATCGACAAAGATAAACACGCCAAGAAACGCAGCCAAAAGCTTTGAGCCCCGCTTACTTTTAACGCGAGTTTGTGCCCATTCGGCAAATGCACGAGTACCGCCTGACAATGTCAGTAAAGCGGTCATCATTCCAAGCAGAATAAGGAAACCGACAATACTCATGTTCCAAGTGTTAATACCACCGTCTTCAATAAAAACACTCGAAACGGTCGTGCCAACGTAGCCAGCAGCATTGGTTAGCGAGTAGTCGTTAAGCAAAACCGCGCCAAGTGCGATACCAACACCAAGCGAAACCAGCACACGGCGAGTAATGATAGCTAAACTCAAAGCCACAAGTGGTGGCAAAAGAGATAAAGGAGATAATGCAAAATCAATTAAATTCATGATCTTCAAAAACCAGTAATAAATGGTTAGAGATCTACTGCAGACTAATTGCAGGAATTCATTTCCAAACAATTGAGTTGAAATAAGCGATAGGTAAGCGAATGCTTTACCCAGCCCTACAGTAGCGCTCCATAGTTTAACAAATTATAGACTATGGCAGTGTTACCCCTTTCGAGTGTAACCCCAGCAAGCACCTTTGATAGGGCAACTCACTTCGGCGAAATAACCTTTCCTGCTTGTTCATTGGCATCACCCCAACAAACATTACTTATTTATCCCGCGCCTCTACCGCGAGTGATGAAACTTTAAACTACCGAAAAATCAATTTAACAATAATTTAACCATCACAACGCATTAGGTTGCGTTCATTGTACTTAACTCAGCACTCGATTCAACAGATTATTCCAAGTTTTATTGTTAATTTTTATGGTTCAATCGCTTAATCCATTACTGAATATCTTTTGAATACTCATCCAGTTCAATAACAGCCGCTACCTTTATATGAGTGACTAAATTCACTATTTCTAATGCCACACCCTCCTTGGCAATAACAAACCTATAAGTTAAAGTGAACAATATATGCTAAGCCGCTCATATAATGATTTTTATAATAGGTTTCACATCTTTATGAAATGGATGGAACGCAGTTACCTATTTTCTAGCTTAACCACTAACATTGAATTGAAATAGTCATTTTATGTTTATCTTTTCCATCAAATATGATTATTTTATGTAAATTTATCTCTATTGGATTGTATTATTAAAAATAGAGGTTTATGATTCTTGCATCGACAACTTATATATGAAGAGATGAATAAATGTCGGAACTAACAAAAACACTATTAAATATTCGTAGTCTACGTGCATTTGCTCGTGATCTGACTCTAGAGCAGCTTGAAGAAGCACTCGACAAATTAACTACTGTGGTTGCTGAGCGTAAAGAAGCTGAAGAAGCTGAGCGCGCCGCTGCCGCTGAGCAAGAAGCGAAACTGGCTGCGATTGCAGAGCAAATTTCTAAAGATGGAATTGATGTAGAAGCGTTAATTTCTGCTCTTGCTGGAGAGTCAAAAACCAAAAGCAAGGCAAAAACAAAACGCGCTCCTCGCCCAGCTAAATATAAATATGTTGATGCTTCAGGCGCAGAAAAAACTTGGACAGGTCAAGGCCGTACACCATCATCAATCCAAGAGCAATTAGACGCAGGTAAGTCACTCGACGAGTTCCTAATCTAACCATTTTGTATTATTTAAAAAGCGCCTGAATGGCGCTTTTTTTGTGGCTGGAATAAAAAAAACCTCATAAGTATGAGGTCTAAATGAAATTTCAATCACCATTATTCTCTAAACGATAAAATTAAGTATCGTTCAAGGGGCTTCGATTTAACGCTCCCAGTATGCCTCTTCCAAGCTATCTTCACGCTCTGGCAGCCCTTTTGAAAGACGCGGGGAATGCTGTACCAAAACCTCATAGCTTGCGCGATTTGAATACTTACATACTTGAGAAAAAGATGAATAAGTCAGGTATGAGTGAGTATGTTTACTCGAATTAGGTACATTTTCTCTATGGTATTTATTAGCGGCCATATCATGCAGTAAGGCAGAGAGTGCCGCATCGCCAGCACCATTAGTGTTTTTAATTTTCTCAGGGCCCCCCATATAAGGTGAAATATGTGAGTAAACTTTAATTGCATTATCACACAGTGCTTTCGATGCGGGACGACTAAATTCGTAACGGTTAAATTCTGCGATACTACCTGGCAAAAGCGGTAATGAGGTTTCACGTTTTGCCGCCTCTTCCGTATAGCCCGCCATAAATAACCCCAGTGGCCCAGCAGTACATAATACTAAATCTACCCACTCTAGTGCTTTGTCAGAGGCAACTAATGGATCAGATTCTCCGGTTAACGCCTCCGCTTCATCCTCATTCATGGCAACAACACTGACGTGATCGCGTAAAAATGCCTGCCAAAATTCAGGATCGTCTTGAATAACAAATTTTGTGCCTAGGGTTAACACTACTGGGACATGATACTGCTTGGCGTACTCAATCGCTTTCATTGTCGCCTCGGGCATTGGATCGCCTGCTTTGCAACGGACCAAGTAAGCGGTTAAGACGAGCGCTGAAGCATTTTTGAAAATTTTCTCAGGAATACTGTCTGGGTGGAGTTGGTTCATTTGACCTTCGCTAATCGCAAAAGTACGTTCACCATCTTCAGTAATCAGTGCAAAGCAGCGTCCAATCGCACCGTTAACGCCCTGCAAATAGTTCAGATCCATACGGCTAGACGTGTTACATAAATAACGGTAGCCATAACTGCCAATCTTGATGTCTTGGCTCATTACGCCCAATAAGGTCGAACGGTCATCAGCAAGAACCGAATAGTTATGGAGTGTGTTGCCTATAGTGCCGCCCGCATATTCATTAGTAATTAAAGCGTACTCTTTTAACTCGGTATAAAGCGCTTCTGCGGTTTCATCATCGATAACTAATGAGTGTCCCTTACTCAGATTGTATTTCTCGATTAACTCACTACTCACCTTGGCTTCAATATCAACCAAAGTTTGGTCAATACCAATAATGTGCGTTCGTGACATCTTCTTGCTATCTTGCGCTTGAGTAACCAGTGGATCACGAGCATGAACCGGAAAATAGTGTTTGGATTTGCGTTGACCAGGAAATTTCATATTGCTGATTCTGAATAAGGGATGAAAGGATGCCGGATTCTACATCGCCGTTTTCAGTGCGGCAATATCAGGAATTATAGCAAACGTTTGCTGCGTTAATTTATTATCCACGGTTCAAGGCTTCACCGTAGTTGCTCCAATATGCAAAAATGAGTCTACTGGCTGTAAACTCATAATAATCGGCAAATAAAGGCTCTTACTCACCTTCCATAAAGCTTAAGTCAGGTAAACGGTCTAAGTTGTCACTGTAGCGTTTTAAGTTGAACTGGCCGTCATTTTTTGACACATCAAATATTTCAATCGCCACGGCACAAGCCATCATAGCCACTGCATCTTCTTTTGAATTACCCGTCATCATCAGGCGCATCAAGGTCTCTTTAACTTTAACCGGATTGCCATCTTCAAGTTGATTTTCAATCACTTCGATCAACTGAGCTTCTTCGATTATCGAGTTCTCATCACTCATTGTATTTACCTTGCCTATCTTGAATTTTGCTTACTATGCCATATATACAAACTCTATAGACAATAAAGCGTGATTTTGTCGTGTTACTTGATCAAACAATGGCCGTTGGCGAAATGTGAGGATGATCTCGGATCTGTCCCCTCGTTATGCTTTCTGATAGAATTTGCGTCCGGTTAATTTAAGTGGTGTTTAGTAATGTCTGACAACTGTACTGATAACAGTCAAAAGAAAGTCATCGTGGGTATGTCCGGTGGTGTTGATTCATCCGTTTCGGCTTATCTTCTTAAGCAACAAGGCTATCAAGTCGAAGGGTTGTTTATGAAGAACTGGGAAGAAGATGACAACGAAGAATACTGTACAGCAGCAGAAGATCTTGCCGATGCTCAAGCGGTTTGTGACAAGCTAGGCATTCACCTTCATACCATTAACTTTGCCGCAGAATACTGGGACAATGTATTTGAGTACTTCCTTGCAGAATACAAAGCAGGTCGTACACCGAACCCTGATATTTTGTGCAATAAAGAGATCAAATTTAAAGCTTTCTTGGAGTTCGCAGACGAAGTTCTCGATGCTGATTACATTGCGATGGGTCACTATGTACGCCGTTCATTTCCACAAAATGGTGAAAAACCGCAAATGCTACGCGGCGTTGATGGCAACAAAGACCAAAGCTATTTCTTATACACGCTTAGCAGCGAACAAATTGGCCGTAGCTTGTTCCCAGTCGGAGAGCTTGAGAAGCCTGAAGTGCGCCGCATTGCTGAAGAACAAGATTTGATCACGGCCAAGAAGAAAGACTCGACTGGTATCTGCTTTATTGGTGAACGTAAGTTTACCGACTTCCTTTCGCGCTACCTACCCGCTCAACCAGGTAAGATCGAAACCCCTGAAGGCAAAGTTATCGGTGAACACCAAGGCTTGATGTACCACACTTTAGGCCAGCGTAAAGGTCTGCATATTGGCGGACAAAAAGGCGGTGGCGGTCACGAAGACCCTTGGTACGTTGCAGAGAAAGACTTAAAACGCAACGTGTTAATTGCCGTTCAAGGCGCTGACCACCCGTTACTGAAGTCACAGGGGCTGCTCGCATCTCAGTTGCATTGGGTAGATCGCGAAGTAATTAAACAACCGTTACAATGCAGTGTAAAAACGCGCTACCGTCAGACAGATATCCCATGTACTATCATCCCAATTGACGATGAAAACATTAAAGTTATCTTTGACCAGCCGCAAGTTGCCGTAACACCAGGACAATCCGCTGTCTTCTATCAAGGCGAAGTCTGTCTAGGTGGCGGTATCATTGAAGCGCGCATTTAAGTAACCATCAGGAGTAGAACTACGTGGCTAACACACTTTATGACCGTACTATCGCCTTTGCTGGAATCTGCCAAGCGGTTGCCTTAGTGCAACAAGTCGCCAAAAACGGTCACTGTGACTCTGACGCGTTTGAAACTTCATTAAAAGCAATCTTAAACACCAACCCTCCTAATACCGTTGGTGTTTATGGCCGAGAATCAGATTTAAAACTCGGCTTAGAATGCTTAGTGAAAGGGATCGACAGCACCCCAAGTGGCAGTGAGATTACTCGCTATATCATTAGCTTACTGGCATTGGAGCGTAAGCTGCAAAGCCGTAATGACGCGATGTCGCAGCTTGGTGATCGTCTGCAAATGCTTGAACGCCAACTGGAACACTTTGAGTTGCTTGATGAGCAAATGATCAGCAACTTAGCCAGCGTTTATCTTGATGTGATAAGCCCAGTAGGCCCAAGAATTCAAGTCACTGGCACCCCTTCAGTGTTGCAACAAACCTCAAGCCAACACAAGGTTCGTGCTTTACTGCTTTCAGGCATTCGCAGTGCTGTGCTATGGCGACAGGTCGGTGGTAAACGTCGTCATCTCATCTTTGGTCGTAAAAAAATGGTAGAACAGGCACAGATCCTGTTAGCTCGCATGTAAACTTTATAAAAAACAGCTCGTGATAACTCTCGAGCTGATTTTTTTTGCACAACATCAAACCCGCGCAAACGTTTGCGCAATATTCGTGACAATTGCCGTAGTTATTGGTATAAAGCTCACGAAATTTAGAAACCCAATTCAGGAGAACATCATGGAACTGTCAGCATTGACTGCTGTTTCACCAGTAGACGGCCGTTACGGAAGCAAGACAATTGCGTTACGCGAGATTTTCAGTGAGTACGGTCTATTAAAGTACCGTACTATCGTTGAAGTTCGTTGGTTACAAAAGCTTGCTGCTACTGCTGAAATCGCTGAAGTGCCCGCATTCAGCGCACAAGCAAGCCAATTCCTAGACGACCTAGCTGCCAACTTTTCTGAGGAAGACGCGCGTCGTATCAAAGAGATCGAGCGCACCACCAACCACGATGTAAAAGCGGTTGAGTATTTCTTAAAAGAAAAAGTGGCTGATGTTCCT
This sequence comes from Vibrio pacinii DSM 19139, assembly GCF_000711795.1. GTDB lineage: Bacteria > Pseudomonadota > Gammaproteobacteria > Enterobacterales > Vibrionaceae > Vibrio > Vibrio pacinii. Next base: position 206,367 of record NZ_JONH01000011.1, read on the forward strand.
GAGCTGCATGCCGTCAATGAGTTCTTCCACTTTGCATGTACTTCTGAAGATATTAACAATACCTCGCACGCTCTGATGCTAAAAGAAGCGCGTGAGACAGTAATTCTTCCAGAAATTCGTACTCTCATTGATGCGATTAAAGCTCTTGCTGTTGAGTACCGTGACATCCCACTGCTCTCGCGCACTCATGGTCAGCCAGCTTCTCCATCAACGATGGGTAAAGAGATGGCTAACGTGGCGTACCGTATGGAGCGTCAATATAAGCAGATCGAAAATGTTGAGATTCTAGCTAAAATCAATGGCGCTGTGGGTAACTACAATGCTCACCTTTCTGCCTACCCTGAGCTAGACTGGCACCAGTTCAGTGAAGAGTTTATTACTCAATCTCTTGGCGTTAATTGGAACCCTTACACCACTCAAATCGAACCTCACGATTACATCGCAGAGCTGTTCGATGCTGTTGCACGTTTCAACACCATCTTGATTGACTTCGACCGTGACGTTTGGGGTTACATTGCTTTAGGTCACTTCAAACAAAAGACTATTGCTGGTGAAATTGGCTCATCAACCATGCCACACAAAGTCAACCCTATCGACTTTGAAAACTCTGAAGGTAACTTAGGTCTTGCCAACGCTGTCTTTGGCCACCTTGCGCAAAAGCTACCAATTTCTCGCTGGCAACGTGACCTTACGGACTCAACGGTTCTTCGTAACCTAGGTGTGGGTGTTGGCTACGCGGTGATCGCTTACACTTCAACCTTAAAAGGGATCAGCAAGCTTGAAGTTAACCGTGAAGCACTTCTTGCCGAGCTAGACAAAAACTGGGAAGTACTTGCTGAACCAGTACAAACGGTTATGCGTCGCTATGGTATTGAAAAGCCATACGAGAAACTCAAAGAGCTAACTCGTGGTAAGCGTGTCGATGGGGAAGCTATGCGTGTCTTCATTGATGGTCTTGAGCTCCCTGAGCATGAGAAAGCTCGTCTAAAAGAGATGACGCCAGCAAACTACATTGGCCAAGCCATCGAGCTGACCGATAAGCTGTAATAAAGCTTAAAAGCTAGCATAAGGTTGACGTCAAAGCGTCAACCTTTTTTTTGCGCCTTGCCATCATCATGACAAAGCTCAATCACCTTATTGCTTTTGAAAAAACAGCGTAATGCGTCCAACTTCTAACCCAAACTTCTTAATTTTGGTTAAATTAAAAATATGCTGTTCGTCTTGACGATAGAGCCAGTCATCAAAGGTTACCACCACCGATGAGTCTTCCATCTTGAGCTCAAAATCGTACTGCCATTGCAACGCGTTACCGACTTCTCGCCCCTTGGCAACACCAATGATGTCATCAGCCTGACCTTGATATTGACCATCACCCAATCGCTCAATTGTCCAAATTCGTTGGCTTTTTTCTCCATCATCAAAGATAAAATCCTCGACGAGAGTGAGTGTATTTCCCTCAATCGTGCCAACAATGTCAACTTCAAAACGACGGGTCTGCTGATGAGTGTAGTCTTGCACCATGCCCCAAGCGGTCGACGTTCCTTGAAAATACTCAAATAAGTCAAAACGAGGCTGGGCTTGATGATAATCATCAATATCCGCCGAACAGCCTAGTAAGCCAATCATCATAGCGACTGAAGCGAGTAAGTATGACATCCACTTTTTCATTGATTGTTTCCTATTAAGCTTGCTCGTAAACTCGGGTACTGCGTTTGTGGGGAAAGCCATATAGCCACGAACGCATCGTTAAAAGATTCATCGGCGATCTGGCCAATGAGCTGCGAACTTGATTGTGGACCGGCATAATAGAACTGCCCCTGCTGACCATCCGTCACATAAGTCAGATTAGTGCCTTGGGTTATGTTGGGGAAAATTGTCGTCAACTCATCGATCCATTGTTTGGTTTGCAGCGGATCAAAGCCTAACTTTTGCCACTGCTCTCGGGTTGCTTCCAATAGTTGTTTTTGACTAATGTCGCGTTGATAAGTAATCGATAAAGCAAGAGGATGCGGCGTGACATCTTGACTGAGTTGATATTGACCGTTAGGGGTTAAAAGCTGTGACTGGTAAATATCAAAGAACAGCATTGATAACTGCGCCTGACCAACTTCAGGCCATGCTCGCCAGTCACTTTTAGACGATAAAACGGTAGAAGCGAGTGCACTATTCATCCACACCAAATACGTCGCTATTAGTATCGCGATTCTCATGACCCAACACCTTCATAATCACATAGACCACTGCGAACCATTGCAAAAACAGGATCGCAAGCATATAAGGTAAAGGCAGACCAAAAGTCACAGCGCCAAGATTCGCCCCTGCAACATAGCTCAATGCTCCGCCAACACCTCCAACTAGTGATACGAGATAAAGTGGATAACGGGTCAAAACAGAGTGTAAATAAAACGCATACCAAGCAAAGATGCCCCACAATCCAACTAACCAGAGAGGAAAACTTGTTGCACCAAACTCAAATAGCCCTACTGACAAATTAAGGTAATCGAGGGTGATACCAAGTAACACCAAAAAGGCCGGTTTGAGCAGGCGCAAACCGGCGTACAGATAGCTGATAACAATAGTTAGAGTTACTAGACTCAAGGTTAGCCACTGCCAATTGTCATTACCAACAACGGCCAATAACCAGATGATTTGAAACCAAGTTGATACCAATAACAGTCGCTTAATAGACACTGGGGTCTCTACCTTATGGTCGTTCAAAAGTCATGTGAACGGTACTGATTGAACGCGCTTTAAAACCGCCTTCACAGTAACAAAAGTAATAGTTCCACATTCTGACAAAACGTTGATCAAAACCTAATTGCGCCACCCTCTCGTGCTGTTGATTAAACCGGATATACCACTGTTTTAACGTTTGGGCATAATCTTGGCCTATATCGAATAGATCACGCATCACTAAGTCACTATGCTTAGTCGTAGCTTGGGTCACAGCAGTAATTGAGGGCAAAAAACCACCAGGAAAAATGTACTTTTGAATAAAATCGACATTGTTACTGTAGTAATCGTAACGCTGATCAGCGATGGTAATGGCCTGAATCGCCATCAAACCACCACTTTTAAGTAATGACTGGCACTTCTGAATATAAGACGTTAAGTACTGCTTACCCACGGCTTCTATCATCTCTATTGAAACCAGTTTATCAAAACGGCCTTCTAACAGACGATAGTCTTGCTTGAGTAAGGTAATTTGCTCGCTTAAACCTTTGCGCTCAATTTGCGCTTTGGCATATTGATATTGCTGCTCTGATATTGTGGTTGTCGTGACCTGACAGCCATAGTTCTCGGCCATATAAATCGCCATGGCTCCCCAGCCAGTGCCTATTTCGATCACGTGATCATCTTTTGTCAGTTTTAACTGTTGGCAAAGTCGCTCCATTTTGTTGACTTGGGCTTGCTCTAACGAATCATTTGGATTGGTAAACACTGCCGATGAGTACAACATTTTTTCATCGAGGAACGTTTGGTAGAGTTCATTGCTTAGATCATAATGCGCTTCGATGTTTTTCGCCGAGTTAACAAGTGTATTACGGTTGAGCCAATGGGTAACTTGATACATCAGCTTCGACAGCAAGCTTGAACGGCTCTCAATCGAATCTAAAGCTGAGAGGTTAAGCGCCATTAGCTCCATAAGCTTGGTTAAATCTGGGCTTTCCCACCACCCATCCATATACGCTTCACCGGCAGCGATACTACCGCCTTTGAGCAAACGAGCGTAAAAAGCGGGGTTCTTAACTTCAATGATCGCGCTTGGCTGACCATCTTGAGGCTTACCGAAGTTTTCTCTTACTCCCTGACTGGCATCATCGACGAAATTCTCGATAACCGTTAGAGAGCCAACTTGCAATTTGCCAAGGCATGAGAATACGATATTCCTAGCGGTCTTTTGTACTGATGTCAGTTGACGGGGAAACGGTAAGGTTTGCGAGTTTATCATCTCCAAAGCTCCTTGTTATTGTTCTGCTTCGTGCTTTTCTGAGCCTTTACTCGTACCTGGTTGGTATTTAGGGTGCGAGTAAAATGGGGCTTTCTTAATCCAAAGTTTTAGCGCATGCCAGTAGATGCCGATGGTTACTTTTACTGCCATAATGGGTGTTGCGATCAACTGCTTTAGTAATACTTTCGAGTTAAAGGGGTGTTTACTCATTTTAAGCGTAGCATCAAACTCTTTAATGTCTCGATGACATTCTAAATGTATCGATAATCGCTGTTTGAGCGGCTTTATTTTCCACTGATATTGTTGGTCAATTGGATTGAACGGCGAAACATGGAAGGCCTTTTGATGGTGCCATGTCGACTCATCATTGGCATTGAGTAAATAGTAATGACGTTGGTTCCATGGCGTATTACTAACTTCAGCCAGTAAATAGCGCCACTGATTGTTGTCGTCGTACACATAATAGAAATTAACGGGACTGAAATAGATACCGAAATAACGCAGATGAATAACCGCTTCAACCCGCCCGGTTAATCGCTCTCCTGACAAATCAAAGACTTTTTCAAACACAGCGCTTTTTAAGCTGCCGTCACCGAGGTAGTCGCTACGCTTGAATCGAGCCCAATGCCACCAGCGACGGCCAAACCCCCACACTTGCTGTTCGAGCAATTCGATTTCATCGAGATCCAAACATGGCATAAACAACCCATACTCTAATGCGTGCTCAACAGGCGTAAAACGTCTGTGGCGCACGTTACCGACCAATAATCGACTATGGGATTGCTGTGACATGTTAAGCCGCTCCCTGCGTGTTAAGCTCACTTTGCACCAGCTCAATACCGCGCACGACATCTAATGCACTGCGTACACCGTCTTCATGAAAACCGTTATACCAGTAGGCGCCGCAGAACCAAGTTCGTGACATACCATTAATTTCATCGCGTCTTGCTTGCGCTTCAATTGACTCGCGATTAAACACAGGATGGTGGTAGACAAAGCTACGCAACACTTTGTCGGCATTAACCTGTTCACGACTGTTTAATGACACGCAGAAGGTTTGTGGTGCGTCGATGTGTTGCAATATATTCATATTATAGGTCAAGGTTGGCGCGCGCGATTGCTCGTCATCGCTTCCCTCAAGCCAATAGTTCCATGCCGCCCACGCCGCTTTACGTTTGGGTAGCAAGCTGTCGTCGGTGTGTAGGATGACCTCATTCGCCTGGTAAGCCAAATTGCCGAGGATTTGCTGCTCTATTGCCCCTGCATCGGTTAACAATTGTTTAGCTTGGTCGCTATGACAAGCAAAGATCACTTGATCAAAGCGTTCAGACTGACCATTAACATGCAGTGTCACCCCCGCAGCATCACGAACCACGGCTTCCACGGCGCTATTGAGGCGTATACGCTCAGAGAAACCTTGAGTTAACGGTTTAATATACTCTCTTGAACCGCCTTTAATCACATACCACTGTGGACGGTTGGTGACGTCAAGCAGCCCATGATTGAGAAAGAAGCGAGCAAAGAATGGCAGCGGGAAAGCACGCATGTCTGCCAAAGTTGAAGACCAGATCGCCGCGCCCATTGGCAAAATGTAGTTATCGCAGAAAAAGTCACTAAAACGGTGTTCTTGCAAGAAGTCGCCGAGCGTTTTCTCGCTTTGCTGTTTCTGATTGGCGATCTCTTTAACCATACGGTTAAAGCGTAATATCTCGAAAATAAACGAGTAAAACTTGGGATTTATCCAGTTACGTTTCTGCGCAAACAATGTACTGATCGTATGTCCATTGTACTCAAGGCCGTTAGCATCATTACGAACGCTAAAACTCATCTGACTCGGGATGCCTTCTACCCCAATTTCCTTCATCAAGGCAATAAAATTAGGATAGGTTCTGTCATTGTAGACAATGAAGCCCGTATCAACGGCGTATTGGGTGCCATCAAGGTCAATATCAACGGTGGCAGTATGTCCACCGATGTAGTTATTGGCTTCAAAAAGAGTAACATCGTGCTGCTTATGCAGATAATAGCCACACGTCAAGCCAGAAATTCCTGTTCCTATAATTGCTATTTTCATCGAGTAAATCCTAACCTTGAGCGAGTAATTTTGTCGTTAGTGCATTTTGCCAACGGTAAGGTAAAGCACCAATCAAACGCAGAATAAGTGTAAATCGTTTGGGGAAGTAGATATGCGATTTCCCTTTAGCTAACCCTGTGCGAATGGCTTGTGAGGCCTGTTCGGTGGTGATCAGCATCGGCATCTCAAACGTATTTTTTTCAGTTAGCGGTGTTTGAACAAAACCGGGAAAGATTATCGACACGTTAATACCACGCGGTTTCAAATCAACTTGCAACGCACGCGCTAAATAGCTGACCGCAGCTTTTGATGCACCATAAGCTTCAGCCCGCGGCAAGGCCACTTCACTGGCTATCGACCCCACAATGGCTAAGCGATGTCCTTTCTTAAACTGATCTTGGCACGCTGAGATGGCATTGGTTAAGCCGAGCACATTGATGTCCATGACACGTTTGAATAACGCAGCGTCAATTTGCCCATCATCGATATACTCGCAATCACCTGCATTGAATATCCATAAATCTGGTACGTTTTCCAGTCCGCTCAGCGCCTGCTTTGACTGTTCTAAATCCGTCAAATCGAACGCTAACGCGCTTACACAGGCGAACTTTTGAGTGAGTTCATTGAGCACATCGGTGTTGCGACCACACGCAATAACGTGTGTGCCCTGTTTAGCGTAATCTTCGGCTAACTGCCGACCGATCCCGGATGTTGCCCCAGTGATAAGTACGCTATTCATTGCCCTAGCCTCTGTTTGATTGTCTTAATCACCGAACCGAGAACCGGTAAATGTTCATATAACATTTCGCCAAGGTCGAAATAGTCACGGTGGTAAATGACTCGGCCTTGATGAAACTTTAGATGACTGACGCCGTTGACTTTGATCACCGCCCCTTTCGACAGTTTTGGATGCTCCAACGCCATCTGCCAAGTAATAAAACCGTTGTCGCCACTTTGCTGATGCTCAATAACATCAAAGTCACAGCGCTTGACGTTGGTGTATAAAGCGTCGAAGTAACGTTCTAATGCATGCCAACCTTCCAAACGATGTGCTGCGTCTTCAAATACCACCTCTTGGTGATAAACGTCTGATAATAAATGCAGGTTCGATTTGTTAAGCTGCTGATAAACTTGACTCACCGTTTGAACATCCATTCACGCTCTCCTTACAAGGTTGTACAGACATTTTTTTTGTACAACCAATAAACCATAGATGACTTTTAAAAGTTGTACAAATATTTTTTTGTATAACTTTTGTGATTTTTGTACGTTGAGAACTTTAAAACAGATCAAAAAAGGCTTGGTTATAAACCAAGCCTTTTCAATATATTAGACGATAAGATTACGAATTGCGTAGTGCGTTAATACGTTTATCTAATGGTGGGTGACTCATCAGTAGTTCAGTCATTGAGCGCTTACCATTGATACCAAAGGCCATCATAGATCCCTCGAGTTGAGATTCATGACTCATTTTCAAACGCTCAAGTGCCGCAATCATCTTATGCTTACCAACCAGTTGTGCCGCGCCTGCATCGGCATGAAACTCACGATGGCGGCTGTACCACATCGTGATGAAACTTGCTAAGAAGCCAAAGACGAGTTCGAGCACCATACTGACGCCAAAGTAGACCATCATGTTGCTACCGCCTTCTTCTTCATTATCGTTCGAGGCCACAATATTGGCGATAAAACGAGATAAGAAGATGACAAAGGTATTTACTACCCCTTGCATCAGCGTCATGGTGACCATGTCACCATTGGCAATATGGCTCACTTCATGGGCTAATACCGCTTCTGCCTCGTCTCGGGTCATGTTATGCAGTAATCCCGTCGAGACAGCCACCAACGAGTCATCACGCTTGGCACCAGTGGCGAAAGCGTTGATATCCGCCGAGTCATAAATAGCAACCGTTGGCATGCCAATCCCGACTTGTTCTGACTGACGACGAACCGTATGCAATAGCCAATGTTCGGTTTCATTGCGTGGGCTCTCAATCACTCTTGCACCCACAGAGCGCAGCGCCATACCCTTAGACATCATTAACGAGATGAACGAGCCACCAAAACCAAACACGGCTGCCATCACAAGTAACCCAGACAAACTTCCCGGCTGCATACCTGTCATTGCGTATACAATATTTAGGACAACACTCAGTACCAGCACAACCGCTAGGTTTGTTGCCAAAAATAACATAACTCGCTTCATTTACTTTTTCTCCAAATACGCAAGTATTTAACTGCCCAAGCAAGATCGCTTAGGTTTGACGTTTATTTATAGATATAGTGTATTCCCTTTATTTACAAGGTTAAGCAGTAAATTGAAACATTTGTTTTCTAGTTAGTTCAATAAGATGTGTTTCTTTTACCTATAAGTACCATTGAGCTTCATTCGTGTTGGCTAAACTTAAACCACTTATCGTTAGACTTTGGTCGTATTGCCAGTCACACCAAAGCTGCTAAATTTGGGCTAGATGAGAAATTCCAAGGGATAAGGAACAAAATCATGGTTGAAACTAACGACTATCAAATGGCAATTGATCTGTTGCGCTGTCATCTCGGTATTTCTGAAGAAGAAGCGAAGCAACAACTTGGTATTTCTGCCGACAATACAACTCAACAGCGTATAGCAGAAACTCAACAAGCGTTGATGGGGTTGAGTCAAGAGCGATAGCCCACCTCAACACAAACAAAAAAGGGCTGCCAGATTTTGGCAGCCCTTTGCATGTGTAATAAACAGGATTATTTGATAAGTGGTGTCACATCAATGTATTTTGCCAAATCCTTGCGCTTAACACTCGGTACATAAGGAATCTCGCCAATTTTCGGCGCATCAATCTTATGTTCTAACATAGCGATGATTTCCGCGTAGTGCTCGGTGCCTGGATTGATTCGGTTTGCCACCCACCCAACCACAGACAACCCATCGGCTTTAATGGCATCTAACGTTAATAGCGCATGACTTAAACAGCCGAGCTTTATTCCCACCACTAACACTACTGGCAGTTGTTCTTGTTGCACCCAACTTGATAAACACTCGGTGTCAGAGACGGGTACACGCCATCCCCCGGCCCCCTCAACAAGCACAATGTCTGAATTACGCTTGTGCTGAGCCAACTTGTCACTCAGCCGCGTGTAATCAATGCTGATACCTTCACGCTTAGCAGCAATATGCGGCGAAGCTGGCAGCGCTAGTGCGTATGGGTTGACATCATCGTAGTCGACGTCAACGGTCGCCGCATTTTGCAAATAAAGCGCATCAGAGTTACGAAAGCCCAGCTCTGTTTCATCACTTCCTGCCGCAACAGGTTTATAGCCAATTGTGCGCAGTCCTTGCTGAGCTAAAGCATTAAGAATCGCCTTTGAAGCGACTGTTTTTCCAACATCGGTATCCGTACCCGCAATAAAAAATGCATCTATCATAGATGTATAACCCCTAAACAAACCTGATATGTTGCAGGTAGAAGACCTTGACGGTTTCGAAAAACTTGGTACTCACGTTCAACACCCAATAATGAACGTCGACTGGTTAGCCCTTGCGCACGACCATGAACATAGGTGGCACCAATGCCTTTTAGATCGCGCATCAATGCAAACGCTGAGTTGTACCAAACGGTAATAGCGGGTAAGTCTAGTTGATGGGTAGTACACCCAGATTGCGCTAACGCAACTTTTATCTGATTGATAGAGGCAAAGTCATTGACGTGTTGATGTGAATCAATTTTTCCCCAAGCCTGTTTGAGTTCACATAGTGAGCCCTCAAGCAAAGTAGAAATGTACGCTTGTCCCCCTGGTTTTGTCACCCTAGAAACTTCCCGCAATGGCAGCGACAGATCCTCACACCATTGCAGGGCAAGACTGGAAAAGACCAAATCAACACTATTATCAGTCAATGGCAGAGATTCCGCATCTGCTTGTAGATAGCTCACGCCATCATCACCACAACGCTGCTTTGCGCTCGCCAACATTTGCCCAGACAAATCACAACAGATAACTTTAGCGCCGCGTTTAAGCAGCTCTTGCGAAAAATATCCCGTTCCACAACCTAAATCGATGACCGTCTTATGACTCAAGTCGAGGGGTAAATACTCAAGTAGACGCTCGCCAACATCGCGTTGAAAAGCGGCGTGCTGGTCATACGTTTTTGCAGCGCGACTAAAGGCTTCTGCAATTGGGGTTTTATCGCTGTGCGGTGACAACTCTATTAATAGCGCCGTTTCCATTAGTCACTCTCCTTACCGATGCGCTTTAGCTGCTCAGTTAACAGCAAGATATCTTGTTGGTTATGCGCGGCGGTTATCGTCACCCTTAAGCGCGCACTACCCTTAACGACCGTGGGGGGGCGAATCGCACTTACCCAAAGCCCCTTTTGCTTAAGTTGCGCTGAACATTGAACCGCGCTATCGGCATCACCAATAATGAAAGGTTTGATCGCGGTTGGCGTATAACGATATCCGGCAACATTAGCGAGTTGCTGATCGTAATAATGCGACAGCTCTAGTAACTTTTCTCGCCGCCAATCTTGCTGTTGTATCATGAGAGCCGCGGTTTGCAGGGCATAAGCTTGAGCTGGTGGCATTGCTGTTGAATAGACATGATGACGTGCAAATTGGGCTAAATAGTCCCCCACAGACTTGCTACACATGATCGCAGCTCCAGACAGTCCAAAAGCTTTACCAAAAGTAACGACCAAGATATCGGGCTTTATTCCAGCTTGAGCGCAGCTACCAGCACCTTCTTTTCCCAACACACCAATGCCGTGTGCATCATCAACAGCTAGCCAAGAGTGTGGTTGAGTAGCAAGAGAAATGTCAGCTAAGGGAGAAAGGTCACCATCCATGCTAAACACCCCCTCAGTCACCACCAAGGAGTTAGGTTTCAGTAACTGTTTAAGGTGCTCAACATCATTATGACGAAAGCGCCGCATTGTCGCAGGCGACAACACCCCAGCTTCAAGCAAAGAGGCATGATTGAGCCTATCTTGCAGTAACAAGTCGTGTTTTTCTAACAGTGTGAATAGTAGTGCTTGATTGGCCGAAAACCCTGAGCAAAATAAAACCGCGCGCTCAAAACCCAACCACTGACACAGTGTTTCTTCTAGTGCTTGATGAGCGGAGCAAACCCCCGTCACCAATGGAGAAGCTCCGCTGCCATTACCATATTTATCGAGCCCTTGCTGCCAAGCTTGAGTTAACTGCTTATCGCTTGCCAAACCGAGATAATCGTTATTGGAAAAATTGAGATATTCTCTATTAGCTTGTGACAACTGCCGTGAGTTACCGCCCTCTACACAGCCGATCTTACGCTCTAGCCCTTGATGTTGCCTTTGAGATAATGCGCGCTCTATTCGTTGATTAAGCGCCGACATCGTAGAACAAATCATCCTTAGTTGGTCTTGCTGCGACACGTTCCACAACACGTTCAAGCAACTCGTTTTCTTCTATCTCATCGGGTTTTTGCGATACTGACTGACGATTAATTCCTAGCTTGTTAAATAGCTGCAAATCTTTGTCCTCAGAAGGATTAGGTGTGGTTAATAGCTTACAACCATAAAACACCGAATTGGCCCCTGCCATAAAACAGAGTGTTTGCATTTGCTCATTCATCTGTTCACGGCCAGCAGAAAGGCGCACTGCTGACTTGGGCATCATAATGCGGGCAATCGCAATCAAACGTATAAAATCGAATGGCTCAACATCCTCGACCTTTTCTAATGGTGTGCCTTTAACTTTGACTAACATGTTGATCGGCACACTTTCAGGGTGAGTTGGCAAGTTCGCAAGCTCTACCAATAGCCCAGCGCGATCGCTGCTGCTTTCACCCATACCAATTATTCCACCAGAGCAAACTTTCATACCGGCATCACGTACATGAGATAAGGTATCAAGCCTATCTTGGTAGGTTCGGGTGGTAATAATATTGCCGTAAAATTCAGGTGAGGTATCCAGGTTATGGTTGTAGTAATCTAACCCAGCTTGTGAGAGATCTTGCGCTTGCTGCGGCGTTAGCATACCGAGCGTCATACAGGTTTCGAGGCCCATCTGTTTGACCCCTTTGATCATTTCGGTCAGATGTGGCATGTCTCGCTGTTTAGGATTTTTCCACGCGGCGCCCATACAAAAACGCGTTGATCCTGCTTGCTTCGCTTTTTGTGCGGCATCCAGAACCCGCTCAACCTCCATCAGACGCTCTTTCTCAATATCTGTGGTATATCGTGCGCTTTGAGGACAATACTTGCAATCTTCCGGACACGCGCCGGTTTTTATCGACAATAAGGTGCTGACTTGTACGTGATTATGCTGCTGATAATGACGATGAACTTGCTGCGCTTCAAAAAGCAGATCCATAAAAGGCTTGTCCATAAGCGCTCGAACTTGCTCAACGGTCCAGTTGTGACGAACTTCCACTTGTCTTCCTTTGATTATTGTTAGTTTGACTGCTTGGCTAGTCTACCGCCGAGATGTAAACTGTCAACAAATCAAAAACACCAACATTGACAAGTGGTCATTAATTAACCACAAGTAATTTAGGATTTATCATGGATCTCGACTTCGATCGCCGTCATATCTGGCATCCTTATACTTCGACCTTAACACCTCTGACCTGCTATCCAATCACTTCAGCCCAAGGTGTTTTTCTTAAGTTAGAGGATGGCAGAGAACTGATAGACGGCATGTCGTCATGGTGGTCAGCAATTCATGGCTACAATCACCCACACTTAAACCAAGCCGCTCATCAACAAATAGACGCTATGTCTCACGTGATGTTCGGCGGTATTACTCACCAACCTGCGATTGATCTATGTAAAAAGCTGATTGGACTCACTCCAGGGAGCTTGCAACATGTATTCCTTGCAGATTCTGGATCCGTGGCGGTCGAGGTGAGCTTAAAAATGGCCCTGCAATACTGGCATGCCAAAGGCGAATCTCGACCAAAATTTCTAACTTTACGAGATGGCTATCACGGTGACACCTTTGCTGCCATGTCGGTCACCGATCCCGACAACTCAATGCATTCACTGTACAAAGGCTTCTTACCGGAACACATTTTCGCACGCTCTCCCCAAACGAGTTTCTGGCAAGAGTGGAGCGAGAAAGATATTGAGGACTTCGAGCATAAGATAGCAGAGCATCATCGCGACATTGCGGCTGTAATTCTAGAACCGATTGTTCAAGGAGCCGGAGGGATGAGGATCTACCACCCTCAATTTCTAAAACGTGTGCGTCAACTTTGCGATGAATTTAACGTATTGTTGATCCTTGACGAAATCGCAACAGGATTTGGCCGCACTGGTAAAATGTTTGCTTGTGAACATGCTCAGATAGAACCAGATATTTTGTGTGTGGGTAAAGCGCTGACGGGCGGCTACATGACCTTGTCGGCAACGTTAACCAGCAGTGAAGTGGCAAATACGGTCTGTGGTGGTGAAGCGGGCTGCTTTATGCACGGCCCAACATTTATGGGAAATCCACTGGCCTGCGCTGTTGCCGCCGCAAGTATGGCGTTACTAGAACAAGGTAAGTGGCAACAACAAACCAAACAAATCGAACAGCTATTTTCACAACAGCTTCCTAAACTCAAAAAATATCAATTGGTTAAAGATGTACGTTGGCTAGGTGCAATCGGCGTTGTAGAAACAACGACCCCAGTCAACATGGAAGCCATCCAAGCTCATTTTGTTGACCAAGGTGTTTGGATTCGACCGTTTGGTAAGCTGATTTATTTAATGCCGCCCTATATTAGCCAACCCGAGCATATTGAAAAACTGGTTAACGTAATAGAAAGTGCGCTAAATAAACCTAAATGCTTTCTCTAAATACAAAATCGGCTTCCGAAAAGAAGCCGATTTTTAAAATTCTTTAATACGCTCTATTACTCTTGGTCAATCATCCAACGACGGAACGCTTTGCGCTCATCTGTCGAAGATTTTAAATACCAAGCTTTGAGTTGCTCAACATTTGAAGATGACGAAGATACGTGGGACTCACCGACTTCTTTGTTCTCGGTCATTGTAGGCTTCACAGTTGAAGAGCTTACTGCCACCGCTGATGTTGTCGCGATTACTACCGCCTCTACTGGCTTATCAACTAATTGGCCGTTATCAAAGTAGATTCCATTGTGGTTATTATACTCTAACACCAACTCATCTAAATCCATGTATGGAAAAAGCCCTTGTTTGCCAGGTAACATTTGCTGAGAAAACTCTAACGCCTTACCATCTTGTTCTAGAATCCATTTCGGCTCAGATTCCGCAAACGCTTTCTTGGCTTCCGCAATACTTCTTGCGGTCGGGTGATTGATTTTAACGACATCACCAGTTACATCGAAGGATATGACATAAGGTTTAGAGGTAAACACTTTATTGCCGCTACCACGCCCTACTTCCTTGTCCATTCGAACAACAATCTGATTAAACCCATCATTTAACGGATTCGAACCAAGTTTGCTTTCAGCCTCTTGGCCATTTACAGCAAGTACTGATACACCCTTCATCGACGTCAACTCCGCCGCGGAAAGCGGCAATGATAGCAACACGAGCATTAAAGTTGATAGTTTGTTCACTTCATATTTCCTTTTTAACAACCTGGGAACGGATAATATCCAAAAAATGTATCTACGTTAATAACGCTAAAAATAAAAAGCCACCCATAAGGGTGGCTTTCTAATCTTTATGTTAGCCAGTTCAAATTAGAAGCTAGCTTTAACACCTACAGCAACACCAGTTTCGCTGTTGTCTGCGTCAGTACCACCAACTTCTACGTAAGCTGTAGTGTTTGGTGCGAAGCCCCAACCTGCGTTAACAAACCAGTTGTCTTCTTCTAGAGCTTTAACATCGCTATCACCGATGCTGTAACCACCAGCGATAGTCACTGCGTCGATTGTGTAGTCTAGGCCAAGTGCAATTGCAGAAGAATCAACTTTCGCAGAACCTGCAGCATCAATTTCAACACCGTAGTAACCAAGTTCAATATTTAGGTTTTCAACTTGGCTGAAACGTAGTTCTAGAGCGTAAAGAGTTTCGTCAGTTTGAGCGTGACCTTTAACAAGAGCATCACCATATGAACCAACAGTATTACCGTTGTCTAGCCCCTTAGTAACATCATCAGCAGTAATTAGACGCCACTCAGATGAAGCACCTTTTGCACTAAGATCAGCTTGAGCGTAGTAAGCTGTAATGTCGAAACCAGATACACGGTAACCAATCTTACCATCTACGTAACCACCATCTTTACCCATGCGGTCAGCACTTTTCTGGTCTTGAGCAAGAGCAACAGTCGCGTAGAAAGAACCGTTGTCGTAGTCGTAACGAATCATTTCGTCAGCACAGAAAGAGCTGTCGTTGTTGAAGAAAGACGTTACACCGAACTGGAAATCTGCACCAACACCAGCGTCATCTAGAGCGCCACATGTGCGACCGAACTTAATAGTACCGCCTTCAGTTGTGTAGAATGCAATGTAAGCATCACCAACTTGAGCGTAAGTATCTTTACCGTCAGTTACGTCGCTAGATGCACCATCAAATTCCCAGTAACCGCCAAAGCTAACTGCGTCATTTACAGCGTAACGAACGTCAAAGCCAAAATCTGCATCTTGGATTTCTTGAGTGAACTCAGAACCGTCTGCTGTGTCTTTAACGTAAACAACTTCGATGTCACCTGTAACGCTAACTGACACTTTGTCTTGGTTGTAAAGTTCGATACCAGCTTGCGCTGAACCTGCTGCAAGTACTGCTAGAGCTACTAGAGTCTTTTTCATAATAATCCACTGCCTTTTCTATAGAATGGGAATTCCTTGTCCGGTTCCCTTATGTTTTTTGATGATAACTCTTACTTCTTGTGAGTAGGATGTCATCGCCACTAAATTCGAGGTCTAGATTGCAAAAGATTATCCTGCGTGTCAAATGTTCTAAAATTACAACATAAAAAAACATAAAAACATTTAAAAACAATAGCTTACATTGTTACATGCGTAAATTTCGACCAACTTCATGTCATTTTCCACCTTATTCAACCAAATGCGGCACAACGCAAAAACAGGATAAAACACCAAAAAAAAGTGTTATATATTATAATTACAACATATTTGAACGGCAAATCATGACCAGTGGCGTGATATATTTTTTATATTTAGAATTAATTGTAAGTAACTGAAGGTTCAGTTTTTTTTTGTGAACAAGATCCACCTTTGGCAATAAAGGATTCTATTTCGTGAACTAAGTAGTGTTTAGCAAACTGTGCTATGATGCCGCACTCGTTATTTAGGCCACCGTATGATTACCAGTAAAGCCCAGCAAGCCATTCGTGCTAGTTATCAAAACCTTCAATTTCAGCTCGATAACTTTGTACCTCGTCGAGCTCAGAATTATCTTGTTGCAGAGATAGCCAAAACATTATGCGGGGAGTATCACAAATCAACCCGTATTATCGTTGCCGAAGCAGGCACCGGAATTGGTAAGTCTATCTCTTACTTAATGGCAACGATTCCTGTTGCCGTGCTCAGCAAACGTAAAGTCGTCATTTCAACCGCGACGGTCGCTTTGCAAGAGCAGTTGATCAATAAAGATTTACCTCTATATAGAAGGTTGACTGATTTTGAGTTCTCTTTCTTGCTTGCCAAAGGTCGCCAGCGTTATTGCTGCGCTGAGAAGTTGGCGTCAGTCAGTGGCGTTGACGGTGGTCAGCTCGCTATGTTTGAAAGCAAACCGAAGAAGAAGGATATCGAACAACTCGAAACCATGTACAAATCGCTTGCGCAGGGTAAGTGGGATGGTGACCGCGACGCTTGGCCAAAACCGATAAAAGATGAAATTTGGCAGAACATTGTGAGCGATAAACATAGCTGTAATAACAGCATGCCTGCGCACCGTGATTGTCCGTTCCAAAAAGCGCGCGCCGAGATAGATAAAGCAGACGTCATTATTGCGAATCACAGTTTGGTGATGGCCGATGCCGATTTAGGTGGGGGCGTGATTCTGCCTGAACCAGAAAACACCTTCTATATATTTGACGAAGCGCATCATCTTCCACATGTTGCGCGCGACCACTCGTCAGCCTCTGCTAGCCTCAAAGGTGCGGCCAGCTGGCTTGAACGACTCAACCAGTCGGTGAGTAAATTTGCCAATATGGCCGAGGAAAAGCGCGTCGCGAGATTTCGCAATGAATTACAAGATTCGGTGCAGCAACTGATTCCTTCGTTATCTCAACTCGCCACACGCTTTGATCCCACTCATTTCAACGACAATATCTATCGATTTGAAAATGGTGAACTGCCGAGTTGGCTTGACGAAGAGGCGAAAGATCTCAAAAAGTTAACCAGTAAAGGCGCTCAAGCGGTGGCGAAAGTTGCTGATCTTATTGCCGAGCGTGTAAAAGATGGCGAATTATCGAACCGACTTGCAGAACCGGCGCTCGCCGAGTTGGGATTCTACATTCAGCGTATGGATAACCTTGCGCAGGTTTGGCGATTAATGGCGGAGCCCATGCGTGAAAAAGGTGCCCCACTGGCACGTTGGTTGGAAGTTAGCTCTGAACGTGAGGGTGATTTCACCGTCAACGTTTCGCCATTAGAAGTCGGTTGGCAACTCGATCAACAACTGTGGAGCCGCTGTGTTGGCGCTGTACTTACCTCTGCAACTTTACGCGCCTTAAACTCATTTAGCTTTTTCTGTCGCCAAGCTGGCATCAGTGAAAAAGCGGATGACGGTGTGCGCTTCTTAGCTCTTGCATCACCGTTCGATTATGCCGCTCAAGCAGAGTTACACCTGCCCAAAACTAAATGTGAACCCCAAATGCCCCAGTTCACTGATTATCTTATTGAGGCGTTGCCTGATCTAATCGAAGATAAGAAAGCCAACTTAGTCTTATTCGCTTCCTATTGGCAGATGAATCAAGTCGCGCAAGCCTTGTCGAATCCTATGCAAAAAAAAGGTTGGACACTTCAAGTACAGGGACAACAATCTCGCTCAGAAATACTAAAAAAACATAAAACCTTGGTTCAATGTCAAAAGACTAGCGTACTTTTCGGTACTGGGAGTTTTTCAGAGGGATTAGATCTGCCGGGAGAGCTGCTCGAAAACTTAATCATTACCAAGATCCCTTTCGCGGTTCCGACATCCCCTGTAGAACAAGCTCATGCAGAGTATATCGAAAGTCGCGGTGGTAACCCGTTTATGCAAATCAGCGTACCGGAAGCGAGCAAAAAGTTAATCCAGTCGGTAGGTCGTTTGCTGCGTAAGGAACGGGATTCTGGTAAAGTCATCATTCTCGACCGTCGCTTAGTGACCAAACGTTATGGCAGCGCTTTACTTGACTCTCTGCCACCTTTTAAACGCGTGATTGAATAACACTCCGAAGACATAAGTAGAAGAATTAAATATGGAATTATTTGAGCCAAGCGTACTTGTCGTGTTGGCACTAGTGGCGTTTGCTGCAGGCTTTATCGATGCGGTTGCTGGCGGAGGAGGCATGCTCACGGTCCCAGCACTGCTATCGTTAGGTTTGCCACCGCACATTGCCCTTGGCACCAATAAACTTGCGGCTACTTTTGCCTCATCAACGGCCGCTCTCACTTATTACCGAAAACGACTGTTTAAACCACGATGCTGGAAGCGCGCCTTTGTCTCCACCTTAACTGGAGCGATTTTAGGTACCCTAGCGGTCGATTTAATTGCAACGGAGTGGCTTGAAAAAATATTGCCATTGGTTATCTTGGCGGCCGCTATTTATACTATTTGGCACAAAACGCCAAATACGACCGATAACGCCACCCCTCAACCGTGTCCGACACTAAATAAGAAGCAATATATCCAAGGTTTGTCGCTGGGATTTTATGATGGCGTGGCTGGGCCTGGCACTGGCGCATTCTGGACGGTCAGTTCTATGGCGCTTTATCGGCTCAATATTTTGCTCGCATCAGGCTTAGCCAAAGCAATGAATTTTACCAGCAATTTCACATCACTAGTGACCTTTGCGCTACTCGGCCATATCGACTGGCTACTTGGTTTAACCATGGGTGTGTGTTTAATGGCTGGCGCCTTTGTCGGTGCTCATTCAGCAATACGATTCGGCGCGACGTTTATTCGGCCGGTTTTTGTCACTGTCGTGAGTATTCTTGCCGTCAAGCTTGCCTATGAAGCCTGGTTTGTTTCACTGTAAAGGGAGTCTCTGCAATGAGTAATATTCGTCAACTACAATCGACATTAGAACGACTCGCTATTGACGCTGCTGCCCTTGACCGTCAGCGTGGTGAACACCATCTTCCGCTGTTTGATGAACGATTGTTTCACTCGAAAGCAAAACTATTGGTTCCCTGTGTTAAAGAAACACAAGCAACCTTGAGCAGTATTGTGCGTGAAGAAGATGCGAAAAAACTGACACCAATGCGCGCTGAATATTTAACGGAACGGTTACTTGCTCAAGTGTCTGCCATCCAGCGCGAGCTTGCGACAACAAACATTCGTAAGCACGAGCCGAAACACAAAAGCTATTTTCTAAAGCCGATCAATGAACTGTATCAGCAACTGTCGCAACATCAAGAATGGGAACGTCGACTATTAGAAATGGTCAGGGATAAAGAACTCGCGATGCAGTACGCGCCTCCTTTCCAGCAACAAGAAGCGCAGCAATCGTTACTTGCCACCGAGCAAAGACTCAAACGTTGCCAAGAATCTAAATTAAAGATTGAAAAGCAGATCACTTATCGAGAAAGGAATCAGCCATGACAACAAACAATACTGGCTTAGAAAATGCCCCGACTGAAATAAAGCTCGCGGTTGATCTTATCTACTTACTAGAAAGTAATGACGTTGACCCGCAGGTCGCTTTGGCCGCAATAAAAATTGTCAGCGCGGATCTGGAAGAGAAACTGATCCAGCAAAACAATAAATCTTAATAAAAAGGCGCTTCGATGATTTCGAAACGCCTTTTTTGTTACGTAAACGATCAGACTTTAAATTGACTCACTAACTGCTGCTGTTTATTGGATAAAGCGCCAATTTGTGAGCTAACCGTTTCTGATTCTTCTGCTTGAGAAAGGATCTGCGCGCTAAGGTCACGGATGTTACTAACGCTCTGATTGACTTCCGCCGAAACCGATTGTTGCTCTTCAGCGGCTCTGACAATTTGTGAGTTCATATCGTTGATAGAGGCGATCGCTTCAAAAATATGATTGAGCTCTGCAGCGGCTCTTTTCACATGACTGGCTGAATCATTGGCTAAATCATTGCCCTCTTGAATCGCCTGCACCACATCTCGAGTCCCTTTTTGCACATTTTCAATAACGTGGCGAATCTCACCAACCGAGTCTTGTGTTCGACTGGCTAAGTTACGAACTTCGTCAGCCACCACCGCGAATCCTCGCCCTTGCTCACCTGCCCTAGCAGCCTCTATCGCGGCATTGAGGGCAAGCAAATTGGTTTGCTCAGAGATCCCCTCAATCACTGACAAAATCTCAGTGATATTGGCGTTATTATTCGCTAGCTCTTCAACAACCGGCACTGCTGCGGTCATGCGCTCAACCAAGCGAGCCATTTCTGTTTGCGACTGCTCAACCACATTTTGTCCACTACCCGCGGCTTCATTTGCCAGCTCCGCAGCATTCACCGCGGTTTCGGCATTCTGAACCACTAGACTGGCGGTTTGCGTCATCTCTTCCGCCGCGGTGGCAACCAAATCCACTTCTTTGAATTGAGAGTCGCTACTTGCTCGCGTTTGCTGAGCCGCAATCGTCGACTGTTGTGAAGTGGTGCCAATCTGTAACGTGGTATCAACGACATCACTAATGATCGACTGCAGTTTGTCTAAGAACTTATTAAACCCTTGCGCTAGCTGACCAATTTCATCTTGTGATGACACGTCTAGACGCTGAGTAAGATCGCCCTCTCCCGATGCGATATCTTCTAATCGAGTCACCACCTGACGAATTGGCTTAACCAATCTTGATGCAGACACGGCAATTGTCGCCAAGCCAAATAAGACTAAGATTATTCCAGCCAATAGCTCAGTCGCGATGCTCGATTCAACCTGCTGGCTAATTGTTGCATCCAGCGCGAGAGCGTCAGCTAATACACTATCACGTGGCATATCAAATAATATCCCCCAAGTCTGATTCGCAATCACGATAGGGGCAAACACCTGCAACCATTGACCGTCTTTACTCCACTGAGTGCTGACCTCTTGGCCAAACAATAAATCGGTCAGTTGTTGATTAGATAACGTATCAGTAACAAATGGCTGGCCAACTTGAGTCTTGCTCGAATCACTCGCGATCAGCGTCCCATTTAAGCTCATTAAATTAACGCTACCATTACCCGAGAAAAGTTCTTTATCCGAGTTCGCGACCACATTGACGAGACTATCTAGGCGTAAATCAATACCAAAGAAGCCAATCGCAATATCATCGATCAACAGCGGAACTGAAATTGAAGTTGCAAGAAACCGTCCGTTATCTTGGTTAACAATACGAGGCGAGGTAATACAAGTGGTTGCGGAAGCGATGGGACAAAAGAAACGCTCACTGTTAGAGTTATCTGTAAGGGTTGCCTCAGAAAGAACGTTCGCAACCACATTCTCACCGTTTTGAGCAATCATCCAATATGGCGCAAAACGACCGATTTCATTTGAACCAACGTATTCAGCATCTATATAGTTGCTATCTTCTGAGTCAAGCAAGTCTGGCTTAAACACCAGATAGGCACCTTGAATTGCATCAAAATCGACTACCGCTCGCCTGACCATTTCATCAAGCGCAGTTCGCAATGTTTCGCTATCGCCAAAGTTCTCTTCGCTGAGGGTCTTTTGGAACATCGCACTCGACGCCAACATTTCGGCTCGATATAACGCTTCATTCAAGTATTCCGACACTTCGGTCGCATTCAGTAGTGCCCGCGTCTCCACAATCTGCTCAGATTTGTCACTGACTGACTCAGCGCTTTGCGCTTTGATTTGATCCTGATTCGTCACTGCGTTATACACAGAGAATCCAATTAACGATAGAGAAGTGACGAGCAGACAGAATCCTGCCAATAAGGTAATTTTCCATTGCACCGATAAGGTTCGCATACTACATCCTTTTAGCAAACGTGGTTGATGGCTTTTGTATCAAAGCTAAATAACATCGTGAATTACATCATAATTCGCCGATTTATCAATCGAAAGTTTAAATAATGTTAACAAAAGCGTTGTCTTGACGCCGAGTTTCACTCGCTTAATTAATTGATGTTAGTATGACATCAGCTAAAAAACGAACCGTCAGTAAAAAAGGAATCTAGATGAAATTCATCTCTTTCAATATCAATGGCCTACGTGCTCGCCTTCACCAACTTCAAGCTATTATCGATAAGCACCAGCCTGATGTGATTGGTTTACAAGAAATCAAAGTTCATGATGAAGCCTTCCCTCTCGACGCAGTCGAAGCGATGGGTTACAAGGTTTACTTTCATGGTCAAAAAGCGCATTACGGCGTTGCTATGCTGTGTAAACAAGAGCCGATCTCTGTTCAAAAAGGCTTCCCGAGCGATAACGATGAACATCAGAAACGTATGATTATGGTGACGTTGCAAGATGAGCATGGTGAAAAAGTCACGGTTCTAAACGGGTATTTTCCACAAGGTGATAACATCAATCACGAGACAAAATACCCTTATAAGCGCCAATTCTACAAAGATTTGATGGCTTACCTGAACGAGTACCACAGCAACGATGAACAACTAATCGTGATGGGAGACATCAACATTAGCCCACTCGACAGCGATATTGGTATTGGCGAACCAAACCGTAAGCGTTGGCTCAAAACAGGCAAATGTTCATTCCAACCAGAAGAACGTCAATGGCTAAAAACGCTACTAGATTGGGGGTTTGTCGATACCTTCCGCCACATTCACCCCGAAGCAAGTGAGCGTTATTCGTGGTTTGATTATCGTTCACGTGGTTTTGATGACAATCGCGGCCTGCGTATCGATGTCGTGCTGGCAACACCACCTCTGGCCGCTAAATGCATTGAGTCGGATATTGACTATGAGCTACGCGGGATTGAAAAGCCGTCAGATCACGCCCCAATATGGTCAACGTTTAAGTAAACGACAACGCTCGATTGCCATTATTATAAATAAAAAATCCGGTGTCAGTGCACCGGATTTTTTTAGACTTCATCATCAATTAGATGGTAATAAAGTCGTGTTCAATTGCTGGATTAACATCAGCATCGTAATCGACGCCTTCAATACCAAAACCAAATAATTTCAGGAATTCTTCTTTGTACTCAACGTAGTCGGTGAGTTCTTTTAAGTTTTCCGTCGTGATTTGTGGCCATAGCTCACGACAATATTGCTGAATATCATCACGCAGTTCCCAATCATCAAGACGCAGGCGATTGTGATCATCCACCTCAGGTACACTGCCATCTTCTTTATATAGACGCTGACTAAACATACGGAAGATCTGCTCCATACACCCTTCGTGTACCCCTTCTTCGCGCATCTTCTTGAAGACCATCGCAATGTAAAGTGGCATAACAGGAATCGCAGAGCTTGCTTGAGTCACAACCGACTTCAGTACTGCAACATTTGCGCTGCCACCTTTAGCGGCTAACTTCTCGTTTAGCGCTGATGCGGCGCGGTCCAAGTCCATTTTGGCACGACCCAGTGCGCCGTCCCAGTAGATTGGCCACGTCAGCTCAGTACCGATGTAGCTGTATGCCACGGTTTTACAACCGTCTGCAAGAACACCCGCTTCAGAAAGTGTGTTGATCCACAGTTCCCAATCTTCGCCGCCCATGACGGTGATGGTGTCTTTGATCTCTTCTTCTGTTGCAGGCTCAACACTCGCTTCAATGATTACATCTTTATTGGTGTCAACCGCTGTCGAAGTGTAAGTTTCACCAATCGGTTTTAGTGCAGAACGCACTAGCTCACCTGTTTCTGGCATTTTACGTACTGGAGATGCCAGCGAGTAAACCACCATATCAATCTGGCCAAGATCTTGTTTAATCAGATCAATGGTCTTTTGCTTGGCTTCATTTGAAAACGCGTCACCATTTAAGCTTTTGGCATACAAGCCCTCTTCACGAGCCAGTTTTTCAAATGCCACTGAATTGTAAAAGCCTGCCGTGCCGGGCTTTTTCTCTGTGCCTTCTTTTTCAAAGAACACACCGATAGTTGAAGCACCACCGCCGAATGCAGCCGCGATACGAGAAGATAGACCGTAGCCACTTGATGCGCCAACCACTAGCACACGTTTTGGTGCATTCTTGATTGGACCTTGCGCTTTAGTGTAAGCGATTTGTTCTTTTACGTTAGCTTCACAACCCACTGGATGCGTTGTGGTACAGATAAATCCACGAATTCTAGGTTTGATGATCATATTCAACTTCCTTTAAAAAACCCCGCTAGGATAAAAGGTTCGCCAGTGGATCGCATCTAATTTCTGTCAAAACAGCGCTAAAATGCAAGTGGTTGGAGCACTTTCACTCGATAGCTTGAGTTTACGCAAAAAATAAAGGCACCTGAGTCGGTGCCTTGAACTGTTCAACACGTTTTGCAGCTTACGCGGCGCTGTTCAACTTAGCTTTGCGCTTTTTTTTATCATGGGTGAGAACTTCACTGAAATCATGGCTAAAGTGGTCAACTTGAATGGCTTTGTAGCGCAATTGGTCTGCCGCAACAATTTTGTCGACTTCTTCTTGAGTCAATACATCCGCCTCAAGTGCTTGTGCCAATCGGTCTGCAAGTAAACCTTTACGAGCGATTTTACCCTCTTTTGCTGCGCGTATTAGTTTTCGCTCTAGGCTCTTAACGCTATACATCGCAAGGAAAGCGTTTTCCATCAGGCCAACACTGTCATCATCACCTTTACCTACATAACAGAGATGAGTTAAGCGATCACGATGCGCTCCTGGCGTCATTAAGCTATCCGCCAGTTTGACTGTTAGATCATCACTCGGTTTGGTGTAACGATTGCCAAGAGGGAAGATCAACACCTTCAACAAGCGACCTACCGCTTTTTGTGGGTAGTTGTTAAACGCCTGCTCTAGTGATTGCGCAGCATTATATAAGCAGTATTGAACTGCGTAATGAACGTAATCTAAGTCTTGTTGCTGACGCCCTTCATCTTCGTATTTCTTAAGCGCGGCAGATGACATATATAAATAAGCCAACACATCACCTAAGCGTGCAGAGATCATCTCTTTACGTTTAAGATCGCCACCTAGCGTTGCCATTGCGATATCAGCACTGACCGCCAAAGAACGGCTTAGTCGGGTCATCTCTTTATAGTAATGTTGAGTAGGACCGCTCATCTCCGCTTTAATAAAACGCGAGCCAGTTAGCGCTGCGCCAAACGCGCCAAACGTATTGCCCATCGCATGTTTGATGTGCTTAAAGAGCAGTTCATCGAACTCTTTCGCACCTTGTTTTTCATCTGGATTGGCCGCCGCTTCCATCTCTTTTAAGACATAAGGGTGACAACGTGTTGCGCCTTGACCAAAAATCATCAAGTTACGGGTTAAGATGTTGGCACCTTCAACCGTAATGGCAACCGGAATGCCTAAATAAGGCGCCGCTAGATAATTCATTGGGCCATCTTGAATCGCACGACCTGAATGAATATCCATTGAATCATTGAGGATGGTTCGCGCCATTTCGGTCATGTGGTACTTAGCAATTGCTGTCACTATGCCTGGTTTTTCTTTCAAATCGAGCGAGGTCGTCGTCAGCGTTCGTGTTGCTTCGAGTAGATAGGTTAACCCACCAATGCGACCGAGCGCTTCGGCAACCCCTTCAAATTTACCAATCGACATTCCGAACTGCTTACGAACATAAGCGTAGGCACCCGTTGTACGTGCAGTGAGATGACCCATCGCCGAGCCGAGTGCAGGCAGTGAAATACCGCGCCCCGCTGACAGACACTCCACCAGCATACGCCAACCTTTACCGGCGTAATCTTGTCCGCCAATCAGCCACTCCATCGGGATAAAAACATCTTGGCCGCGAGTCGGGCCGTTCATAAACGCAAGACCTAATGGATCATGACGTTCACCAATCTCAACGCCTTTGTGATCCGCTGGGATAAGTGCACAGGTAATGCCGATATCTTTCTTATCACCCATTAGCCCTTCTGGGTCATACATCTTAAATGCTAGGCCTAGCACGGTCGCAACCGGCGCAAGGGTAATGTAGCGTTTGTTCCAATTCAGACGCACACCCAACACTTCTTTTCCGTCATGTTTGCCGTAACAAACGATCCCTTCATCAGGAATACCACCGGCATCTGAGCCAGCTTCCGGCCCAGTCAGAGCGAAACACGGAATATCAGTGCCGTCTGCTAGACGTGGCAACCAATAATCTTTTTGCTGTTGGGTACCATAATGAGACAGCAACTCTCCCGGACCTAACGAGTTCGGAACCATGACTGAAACGGCGGTACTTATACTGCGCGTGGCAATGCGTGAAACGATGGTTGAGTTGGCTAGTGCTGAAAACTCACGGCCACCATATTCTTTAGAAATAATAAGTGAGAAGAAACGCTCTTTGCGCAAGAAGTCCCATACTTCTTTCGGTAAGTCGCGATCTTGCTTAACAATTTTGTGGTCATCGAGCATATCGAGCAAAGTCTCAAGTTCGTTGTCGATGAACGACTGCTCTTCATCACTCAGTGACGGGGTTGGGTATTGGTGAAGTTTGGTAAAATCAGGTTTTCCTGAGAACAACTCTCCATCCCACCACACACTACCCGCTTCCATCGCCTCTTTTTCGGTGCTAGACAGTGGCGGTAGTACTTTTTTAAACAGTTTGAAAGCTGGGTCGCTGACCCATTTTGTTCTTAGAGAGCCCATGATCAGATCCTTTTGTTCTGTGGTGGTTCAATGTTGTTATTTTTGTAGGTCGAGGTTTATTATTTCGCAGCGACACCCGCTGCTAAAAATGGAATCAGTTGGTCAACAACAGATTTTGCATCCATCGCTTTGCCGTAATCGTTTTCTGCTATTTCAAGTAGCGCCTGGCTTGATGCCATGGTGAAGACACACGTCCCAAGCGTAAAGTGCAAGCGCCAAAACAGCTCCTCTTGCGTCAGTTCTGGGTTGGCTTTTAACACCGATTGAGTAAACAGGGCCAGTGTGTCGGCATAGCGGGTGGTAATGAACCAACGCAGATGGCCTTGTACATCGGTGTAGCCTCGGCCGATTAGCAACATAAAGCGGCTAGTACCGTTTGGTCTGACATCGTTTAGGTTGCGCAGCGGGCCACGCAACGACTCAAAGACATCCGCCATTTGATAGCTATCGTTGAGATTTAAGTTAATTAAAGCATCTTGAACAGGAGGCATGAACGCCTCTAAATAGCGGTTCAACACGGCTCTTACTAAGGTTTTCTTATCGCCAAAATGATAGTTGACCGAGGCTAAATTCACGCCCGCTTTGCTGGTAATTGTGCGCAAAGAGGTATCTTTGAAGCCGTGCTCTGCAAACAAGGCCTCTGCAACATCTAGGATTTTCTCTTTGGTTGAATTTCTCGCCGACATTTCAATCACTCGTATTAAACAACTGTTTGAAATATACATTCGAAACACAAAGACAACAAGTTGTTAACATCACACTTTTGCGCATTGGTCCGACCAGACAGGCAACAAACGGAATTAACTCGCTGAATTGGTGGAAAATAAATTTTTTTGAAATTAATTGGAACTGTTTGCCAATCACTCGGTCTCAATAGGTGTAGTTAGCAGAGCATTCAAGGGTTTTGGACAACCCGCAAAGTTTACAGGCCGTCAAACTTGTTTTCTTACTGAAGCTACTAATTTACACTGCTTTTTCTTATTAACTCCTATGTTTATTTGTATATGCCCAGAGCCAATTTGCTCTGGGCTTTTTTTATCTGCGTAATTCACCCCCTTGTCACCATTTCGCAAAAGAAAACTTGATCTAAAATGATGCGCGAACGATTTAGCACGTTAAGATAGGCGCCCAATTCCGATTAGATTGATTGTATGAAGCTGTCGAATACTCCAATGACTCAGCACACATTCGCTGGTATGACATTTTTTGTTAAACGCGATGATCAGCTGCATAGCCATTTTTGTGGTAACAAAGCACGTAAGTTTATGGCGTTTTTACAGCAAGATTACCCCGAGGTTGACACCTTAATTAGCTATGGCAGCGCCCAAGCCAATTCACTCTATTCTCTTGCGGCTTTGGCCGCGATAAAAGGCTGGCAACTGGAGTTTTATGTCGACCATATCCCTAAATGGCTCAGTGAAAAGCCATTGGGTAATTATCGTGGCGCATTAGAACTTGGCGCTAAGGTGATCGCGACCACATCGCACCAGTTGCATCCGCTCGACTATATTGAACAAATACGTCAACCTGACAATCACTGCTTATTTATTGCTGAAGGCGGTCGGTCTACAGCGGCTGAAGAAGGCGTGAAACAGTTAGCCAGCGAGATATTGTCTTGGACGCGCTTTGAATCAAACCAAACCTTTGTTGTCGCGCTACCCGCAGGTACGGGGACTACCGCTTTATACTTACATAAGTATCTGCAACCGCACGGAATTGAGGTACTCACCTGCCCCTGCGTTGGAGGCACAGACTACTTATTGACCCAATTTAAACAGCTAGGCGAAAACGACTATCCACAGATTCTTGAGTTGGATTACAAACACCACTTTGGAAAACTTTATCAGCAGGACTTTCGCATCTGGCAACAGCTTCTACAACAGACTGACGTTGAGTTCGACTTACTGTACGATCCTATGATGTGGCAGTGTCTACAATCATGGTATAAAGACAATCAAGACAAAACCATCATATACGTTCATCAAGGTGGGCTGCTTGGCAACGAAAGTATGTTACCTCGCTACGAGCGAAAGTTTGGTTCAAACTTTGGAGAGAGCTTATGAAGTCGATATTTTTCGCGTTGCTGAGTCTTATTGCTCAGCCATCAGTGGCGAGTATTATTACCACACCAGCAAGGCCTGTGATCGGGATTAACGCCAGTGAGATGACTAAACGCATCTGCTATTATCAAGATCAGGCCTACTCTGAAGGGGCCGTCATCCAAGTAGGCGATTACTACATGGTGTGCGCCGCCGCAAAAGAGTTTGAAACCAATGGCGCACTGATGTGGCGTCAGCTTGAGAAGGCCCAGCAAACACCAGAGCCTAACAAAGTGCCGCCCAAAAGCTATAAAACCCACTAATCCATTAATGATGTGAGAATGTTTTGATTACCCCTATTGCCACCCGACTAACCAAAGGTGACGACCTTAAACAGACGATTCAACAATTAGTCACTCAACATCACATTCACGCAGGTAGTATCGCCTCTTGTGTCGGTTGTTTTACCCAGCTCAACATTCGCTTAGCAGGTGCAACCGAAACACTCCAACTGTGCGAACCGCTAGAAATTGTCTCGATTATGGGTACGCTGACGGCAGAACATCAGCACATTCATCTGTCTGTTGCCAAACAAAATGGTGATGTCATTGGCGGGCATCTGCTTGAAGGGTCGCTTATTGATACCACCGCTGAGTTGATCTTACACCACTACCATGACTTGAGCTTCTCGCGCCAGTTTGATGCAAAAACTGGCTTTACCGAACTACAAGTTGATTGATTGCAACCTACGCTGTCAAGTATGTTTACATTTGATACTAACTGCTAGACAACATATGTATCTCGATACCTAACTAACTTTCTTTAGTCTCAACAGGCAGCTTAATATCAAATTGACAACCTTTACCGATCTCGCTTTGACAACTAACATTCCCGCCCAATTTATGAGTAACTAGATTGTAGATAATATGGGCACCTAAGCCCGAACTTCCATCACCACGTTTAGTGGTTATAAAAGGCTCAAATATCTTTCGAATAATATCTTGTTCGATCCCACAACCATCGTCTTTATATTCAATATGAATAATGTCATCTTCAAATGTCACATTTATATAAATGTTATTTGAGCCATCACTTCCATCAAAACCATGGACAAGTGAATTGACAATAAGATTATAGTAAACTTGAGCTAAAGCCCCAGGGTAACTATTTATCTTCAATTCAGGGTCACAAGACACTTCTACTTTAGCGTTATACTTTTTAAGCTCGTGCTTCAAAGACGTAACTACGTTATGTAGATTTTCACTAATACGAAACTGATAACGTTCTTCCGAGCTTTGATCAACAGCTACTTGCCTAAAACTTTTAACTAAGTCAATGGAACGAGCCATACTGCTTTCAATAATAGTATTCGATTCATTGATGATATCTATAATCCGTTCAAGATCGTCTTGAGACAACTGATTACTATCCAAGCTTTTTTGTAATTCAAATAACTGATCTTTTATAAATGAAGAGGCCGTAACACATATCCCTATGGGAGTATTAATTTCATGAGCAACACCTGCAACTAAAGATCCAAGTGAGGCCATCTTTTCAGATTCGATTAACGTTTCCTGTGTTTTTTTTAGCTCTTCGTAAGCAGCTTCTAGACGTTTACTATTTTCTTTCTCTATTTGTGAGGCTTTTTCTAAACCGATTATAGCCGTAATATCTGTACAGATTTCTACGTGTCCCACCGGGTCTCCTTTACGATTGTAAATATATCTTGTGTTCACACGAAACTCTCTATCAAATTGAGAAAAATAGGTTTCATCTATTCCTTTCCTTAACCGCCAAACACCACATTTATCGCTCTTACAAATAGGGGCACCCCAATTATTGCAAGGTTTACCAATAAAGCTATCTCTGGGTTTGTGAAACAGGTCTTGTACAGGTTTATTGATATAGGTCCAATTCATATCTATATCAGTAACTGACAAGGGAGTTTGAAGTGAGTCTAAAATCTGCTCATACCTAAAATATTTATTTTCAACATCTTCATGAACATTCTTAATTATAAAGAAAGCAATCGCAGCTAAAGAAAAACACAAGAAGATTACTACAATCAAATTTAATTCAGTATTAACTGAGTAACCAACTAACAACGTAAGTAAAAAAACAATAATGGTTAAAGAAGTCATCTTCTTTACTAAAGATAATTCAATCATATTCATCTCTTATATTAAGTCCCAATTGGATTTTTGCCATCAAGTTGAATTCTCACCTAATCAATATTCTTTACGTAAATATCGGGTGATATATTCAGATGTGATTCATCAAGTAAGCCCTCTATTTTACGAATACCCTCTAGTTGTACATTGAGCTTAGTCGCAAGACTCGATAGCTCTCTCGCTGAAAGAGAAGTCTCCTCAGCAGAAGCCGCCGTTGAATGAACCACCTCATCAATTTCTGACATTCCTTGGTTAATCTGACTTAGGCCTTCTGCCTGACTTTGAGATGCATTGTCTATTTCTTCTACTGTATTGGATATTTCAGTGACCTGAACCACTATCTGATTCAGAGCAGAAACGCACTTTTGAGATACCTCATTGCCTTTCACAACATTTCCGATAGAGCTTTGAATGTGTTGCACAGATTCACTCGCTGCCTTACTACTTCTCTCAGCCAGTTGTCTTACTTCGTCTGCTACCACTGCAAACCCGCGGCCTAACTCTCCGGCTCTGGCAGCTTCAATGGATGCATTGAGAGCAAGTAGATTGGTTTGTGAAGCAATGTCCTCGATGACTTTGATTATTTCTCGTATTGCACCACTTGACTGATTTATTTCAATCATCGCTTTCTCAAGTTCCCGCATTTCATTCACGGCATGACTTGCTGCAGATTGAGCTTCGACAGAGACCAAATTCGCTTTGGCTGCTCTCTCTGCATTATCACTTGCTTGCACAAGAATTTCGTTTACTGCACTGCTAATTTCAGTGACCGAGGCGGCTTGCTGGGTAGAACCCACTGTGAGTGCATGACTTGCATCATTCAAGTTGTGTGCACCACTGGTAATATTTTCACTGATTGCCTCAACATGGTGATAAACGCCATTGAGCGCAACCTTTTCAGAGATTTCTT
This sequence comes from Vibrio pacinii DSM 19139, assembly GCF_000711795.1. Taxonomy (GTDB): domain Bacteria; phylum Pseudomonadota; class Gammaproteobacteria; order Enterobacterales; family Vibrionaceae; genus Vibrio; species Vibrio pacinii. The sequence goes on from NZ_JONH01000011.1 coordinate 238,336, forward strand.
GCACGATTTCTACATGGCCTACCTTTTTGCCGTTTAGCCCCATGATGTAACTCGTGTCAACTTTGAAGTCCTTACCCCATTGATTAAAAAATGTGGTAGGGTTGCCTTTTCTCAGACAATTCACACCACAATTTTCTGTATTGCAAATATTGGCTCCCCAGTTCGAGCAATGCTTACCAAGAATCTCTTCTCGTGTAACGCCCAAAGGATTCGTAGCTGCTTTATTGGCAAAAGTCCACTTCATATCCATGTCTGTGACAGAAAGTGGGTGAGGAATGGCATCAATAATTTGCTCGTAGAAATTAAAGCGCTCTTTGACCGTTCGTTGAATAAGGAACAAACAAAACGCCCCCCCTAAAACTGCCACTATTAAAACTACTTACTGCGGAACACCTCACCGATCAGCTTAAGTATTTTAAAGTTTAATCATGGTATAAGCGGAATATACGATAAAGACGTCCTAGGGCGTCTTTTTGCTTTTGTGCTCTCGGTCTGACACAACGTGGCCATCTTTAAGAGTAATGATGCGCTTGGTACGCTGCGCGAGCGCAACGTCATGAGTGACAATGATCAGCGTTCTGCCATCAACATGAAGTTGGTTAAATAATGCTTCGATTTCTTCGCCAGATTGAGAATCGAGTGCACCCGTTGGTTCATCAGCCAAGATCACTTGTGGGTCATTTACCAAGGCTCTCGCGATAGCGACCCTCTGTTTTTGACCACCAGACAACTGATTCGGTTTGTGATTAAGGCGATCACCCAAACCAAGTTGTTCAAGTAGCGTAGCTGCACGCTCACGGCAATCTTTCCTTTTAAGGCTAGAATAAACCAAAGGTAAAGCCACGTTATCGAGCGCAGTGGCGAACTCAAGTAGATTAAAACTCTGGAACACGAAGCCAATCTTCTGGTTACGAATCGCGGCCAGCTGATTTGCAGTTAAAGTGGCAACGTTTTGACCATCGAGCAGGTACTCTCCATCCGTGGGTGTATCTAGACAGCCTAGCATGTTCATCAACGTCGATTTTCCTGACCCCGACGGACCAAGAATCGAAAGGAATTCTCCTTGCTTAATCGTGAGGTCAACACTATCTAAAGCACGAACTTGTGTCTCACCGCTTGAGTAGTATTTACAAATCTTACTCAGTTCAACCAGCGGTTTGTCCGACATTGTCTGTCGCGAATGATGGCTATTATTCACTTTGCAGCGCCTCCAGCGGACTTATTTTTGCGGCTCGGTGTGCTGGTAACCAAGCAGATATAACGCCGATGACCACCAAGCTGACAATCACAATCGCGACAACGGCCCAAGATAACTGGGGCACAGGTCTCCCCAACTGCTCATAAAAGGCATTGTCTTCAAAGCGAATAGAGCTGATGACATGAGCCAGCGAATAAGTCACGCTCAAACCAAGCACGCCACCCATCATCATGGTGATCAGCGATTGAATCAAATAGTGTAAACGAATGGCCAAAGGTGTGGCACCGACCGCCATGCGCACACCAATATCTTTAGCTGTTCGAGTGACCGTAGCGTACATGACGTTGGCAATCCCAACACCAGCCACGGCTAACGTTACGAAACCGATAATTCCAAGGAAACTTTGTAGACCAATCAAAAACTGCTGCATACTTTTTTGCTTAATAAACCTATCGTCGACCTGAACAACCTGCTCGTCATTGACACTGGCACCATGTTTGCGAGCGATCACTTGTCGAATTGTCTTGGCTAATTTTACTCGTTCTGCCTTCGCTTGCGGCTCTACGTTGATTCCGCTGATATCACCGTTGGTATGGAATCGTTGCCAAGTTGCTAACGGCACAAAACTTGAGTAGTTAATTTGGTCGCCTTGCTCAATTCTAGCGCTGTTCTTTTCTAACACACCAATCACGGTGAACTCTTCTTGACCAATTCTGACCTTTTTTCCGACCGGATTAACTTGTAAGGTCACTGGCGAAAACCAATTAAGATCATCGGCAGAATTGAACAAGTCCGTCGCCAGCGAGTAGCCTAAAACTATAACTTTACGCCTCTGTTGTTGATCAAGTGGGTTTAACCATCGTCCTCCAATAAGCGGCGCTAGATTGGTCATCTTGGAGAACTCGCTTGTCACGGCTAACGGATCTTGCCATGAAGTCCGATTGCCTAAAGTAATGGGTCCATTCCATCTCGCTGTTGGCGCAACTCGTTTCACTTCCGGCAAGGCTTGAACCACTTCTGCATCTTCGGCTTTAAGGGTGAAAGACTTACCCCTATAAAACACGCCGTACTCAACTGTCGCCATGCCTCCAGTCAAATAGATTAAATTGCCATTACCATTTTGTGCAATTTTCAAGACGCCAATACGAATCCCCTCACCCACCGCTAGCATAGAGGCAATACAAAACGTTGCCCACGCGACCGCGAAGATAGTCAGCCCCAGACGAAGTTTTTCTGCCATCATTTCTTGAAAGATCTGCCTCATCGGTAACTGCATGACTAAGCCCTCGAGCTCAAGGCAGCCACAGGGGTAAGACGCGATGCTCTTCTTGCAGGAAAATAAGAAGCCATCAATGCCAAAATGAAGGTGACTAATAACGACCAGACTATCGAAACTAAGGTAATAACTGGCGAACCTATCCACCTTGGTAACGTTAAGGTCGAGAGTACAAATACCCCAGCATAGGCGACTATTAAGCCCAGTACGGAGCCGACTACTACCAAGAGCATTCCTTCTAGCACAAACTGACTGAGTATCGATTTTTGCGTTGCGCCGATGGCCAAGCGGACACCAATTTCTCGTGTGCGCTCAGTCACCGAAAGAAACATGATATTTGCAACTCCCAGCGCACCAACGGCCATGGTCATAGCACCGCTAGCTCCTAGGAAGATCTGAATACCTCGAAATATCCCAGTAATGCGCGTGGCACCTTCACTAAAGTCAGGTAGCTTGATGGCGTCTTTGTCGCTCGGATCAAAATACAGTCGCTGAGCGAAAAAATTGATAATGTTGTGCCTAAATAACGATGGGGCGATTCCGTCAATAGGCTTGAGCAATAGCATCTGCAACTTAGCATCCCACACATCAAGATAAGTACTTTGTGGAATAAACACTTTACGACTTTCACCAAAGGAAATACTCATATCCTCGCCTTTGATGATACCAATCACGACAAAAGGAATACTATTGACCTTGATACTCTCACCAATGCGCACGCCCCCCATTTTTGCAATTTGATCACCGAGTACCGCCACACGAGTATGATTGGCAATATCGCCAAAAGAAATATTGCGAGAACCAGTTTGCAATACACGTTGAGTTAAAGCAAAGTACCTAGGATCGATGCCGCTCACAGCATTTGTTAAGCTCTGCCCTTTAATGTTGGTGACATTTGCGTCCCACTTGGCGTAAACACCCGACGCATCACTGACAAAACCCGACTGTTTGATCATATCGATGTTGTCTAGAGAAATAGAGATCTGGCGTTTTGAGGGTAACCCATGCCATGATTTGCTGGTGCTTGATGGAAAAGCCACTTGCACATTGTTGACAAGAAAAGACAGCGACTGTGCCTGATGGCGATAAAAACCCTCTCCCAACGCGAGCAACACCACCACCGATATGATGCCCCAGGCAATGGCGATGACAGCTAACGCGCTTTTCATCCGTTGCGCGTTCAGCGTTTGCCAAATTTGCTGTAACAGACTCGCCATCAATTAAAAGCCTGCGAGATGCGTGTCATAGCGTTGTCATCTAGCTTGCCAGCCGTCTGCAATAAGCCTATTCGCTGGCGCCAGTAATTATAAAAATGAGTTTGCAGACTGTGCTTCGCCTCAAACAGACGATTGTGCGCACTGATAACATCTGACACTTCAAGCCTGCCCGCATCGTAGAGCTTTTCTTTGCTGCGTAGGATCTTATCTCGCAACTCAACCAACTCGCTTGCCATCAATACCTGGTTCCAGTTGATAGCGACTTGAGTAAACCGTTGGATAATGCGCTTGTGAATATCGCTCTCAACTAGGCGTATATCTTGCTTAGCACTGAGAACATTGAGCGCCGCTTCGTCAACGTTAGCACGTGTCGCGCCATTAAGATCAATCGGGACATTCAGAGTAATACCCGCACTTAATTCTCCATTGGAGTGCCAGTCACTGTTCCTGTAGTCGACATTACCTTTGATTGTCGGGTAGTAACCACCCTGAGCCGATTGTTGAGCAAACTCGCTCGCTTTGACCTTCTGCGCAGCCACCAATAACGCAGGGCTGTTGTCTTTGGCTAGTTTAAGCCATTGCTCCCGAGACTCTACCAACATAGGCGGTTTCACCAGTGAGTCAGTACGTATTTGATCTACTTTATCGGGCATCTGATCAATCAAAGCCGCAAGTTCTGCCTTGTTTTGTTCTAAGTCAGCTTGAGCACGTAAAATATTCACCTTGTCAGAGACTTGAGTTGCACGCAGTTCCTCAACGTCAATCGATTTTACTTTGCCCGCTCGATAACGCTTCTCTATAATTTCTAACCGCTTGTTGCTCTCTTCGAGCTTACTCTTCGCTAACTGGAGGTCTGTAGTGGCATAGTGAATTTGGTCACTTAGTTAGAGGTGATATCATCACCTCATAAGTTAACAGGTGACACTATGACAAAACGCACAAGACGACTATTTAGCGCAGAATTTAAGTTAGAAGCAGCGCAGTTAGTCCTAGACCAGAACTACTCAGTGACTGAAGCAGCCCAAGCCATGAATGTGGGTAAATCCACGATGGATAAATGGGTTCGCCAACTTAGAGGAGAGCGCCAAGGGAAAACACCGAAAGCTTCTCCTATGACCCCTGAGCAAATAGAAATTCGGGAATTGAAAAAGAAGTTGGCTCGCCTTGAAGAGCATAATGAAATACTAAAAA
>NZ_JONH01000012.1 GCF_000711795.1 Vibrio pacinii DSM 19139
TTTTTAGTATTTCATTATGCTCTTCAAGGCGAGCCAACTTCTTTTTCAATTCCCGAATTTCTATTTGCTCAGGGGTCATAGGAGAAGCTTTCGGTGTTTTCCCTTGGCGCTCTCCTCTAAGTTGGCGAACCCATTTATCCATCGTGGATTTACCCACATTCATGGCTTGGGCTGCTTCAGTCACTGAGTAGTTCTGGTCTAGGACTAACTGCGCTGCTTCTAACTTAAATTCTGCGCTAAATAGTCGTCTTGTGCGTTTTGTCATAGTGTCACCTGTTAACTTATGAGGTGATGATATCACCTCTAACTAAGTGACCAAATTCACTATGCCACTACAGTAAGAGAGCGTTAACCACTTCTGAGCGGCAACGAATTATTGATATTTGCGGGAGCCCTAGACGCAACTCAGGACGTTATGAGCGAGCTTACTACTTTGAAAGTCTTGATAGATTCTTTGATGTCTATGGAGAGTTTGTTGAGAGCCGCTACCGTAATAATCTGTTAACTCAATTACGGAGCAAAGAGGTACAAAGTAAGTTACTAGCTAGCTTCGATATATTTGAAAATGGTAGGTTCAACGATAAGGGATATATCGAGCTTTCAGATATCGATAAGTTGATTCGATCCAATGAAGCAGACGAAGTTTTTGAGCGATACAGCTCATGGCTAAGAGAGGAGGATGGAGCAAGACAACCAAAAATGGAGTTCATGGACTCAGATGTGGTTTTGGATGATAAAAAGGCCTTCCATTTACTCTATCAACTGTGGTTTCTTGTGCAAAGCGAAACGAGTTTTTACCTATGTAATGAAGAGCCTCATAACATTGCTCAGCTCAGCCACTGTGAAGACATCATAATGACTGGTGAAAAAGTACTGTTAATGAGTAATGAAGGTGAGCTTCGACCCGTAAATGAGCCAGTTTTAGATAAATTTGGTTCTCTTAACCGTTACCCCGATTCATTGAAACCAGAGATTTGGCAAGCCGTACGTGTTGAGTTCTACCTTAGCGAGGAAATGAATTACCACCTATTCATCCAACTCTCACCTAAACGTAACATATCTACCTACCTAGATGTTGAGAAGTATGGGGACAATGCTGCTTATATGGATGAATTGTTCCAGATAGCCGAAGTAGACTCTGAGGACCTTTTGATTGTGATCGAAAACCTCAATGCATCGGCACTTTGGTCGAGTGTCGAGAAGGTGCGTAAATGGTGTGCGTTACCTTCAGACTCAAACTACAAACTGAAGCAGAGAATTGCGAAATTTGGTGGCTATGTCCCTGGAGCTCGTGTTCTTGTTTAATTATCTGCTTATTGAAAGAGTCCATCACTAAATAGTGAATGGGCTCTCTGTGTAGTGGCTAAGCTAAGTGAATCTGGCCTCTACATTAGAGGCTTTGCCATACGTCAAGTAATCCGCTAAATGCTAATTTAGCTATGCATGTAACATAGAGTTGTCCAAAAATGAGTTAGCCCTTAGGTCAATTTAAAGACAATCAGCTGCGAATGAGCACTTTACTCGTAGCTACCTTCTTCTTCAGTTTCATCTAAATCCATCTCTGCCTCAACCAACTCCGCTAACTCATCAACATGCGCAGTATAAGCATCTAACCCTTCGAGTAGCTCTTGTTCGGTATAAGTCTTTTTATCCATTTTTGTAGCCTCACCAGTAAGCGATTTAATAGGAAGTATATCACTGATATGGGATTTACTCTGAAGCTTGACAGGGGCTCTGTGAGGCTCTTTCAGATATGTTCTAGAGCGAAAGAATAAAGTAGGGGGAGTGGGGCTGCGATTTGAGTAGTAGTGAAAATGGGTCTAAGATAGATGAGAGAGAAACTACTGTATAAGTCCACTATTCGTCCACACTTAATCCACCCAGAAATGATGTGGTTATTGTCGGTTCACGTAAAGTGGCGAAGTTTCAGTAAGTTGAAGAGAATTGAGAGCGTTTTTGAGGGCTCAAAAACGGTGAAACCCCGATGTTGGTAGCATCGGGGTTTCGAATTTCTAGACTTCTCGGTTGGTAATTCCGATTATCTTATATGCAAAAGGCTGGATTTTATCCGAATAATTCCTGGTAGGAATTAGATACGGATGAAGTCCATGTGCTCAACTTTTGGCTTGAACGCGTGACGTTGAACGTCTTGTGGCTTAACTTTAACTTCAGCGCCGTCAATTACTAGAACGATACCTTCGTAGAACTCAGGCTTGTCCATTTGGTTGATAACGTCATCGTGCTTAAGAACGATAGATACTGGCGCAGCTTCACCACCGTAAACGATAGCAGGGAATTTACCAGCGTGACGTAGGCGGCGGCTCGCACCTTTACCTAGTTCAGTACGTACTACTGCTTCAAATTTCATAGTATGACTCTCTAAAAATACAAATTGATTTATACGTCCGCAATGCGACCTCGCGGACATTGAACGCTCAAGAGAAATTGGTAGTAACTCCATAAGCGAGCGCGGATACTAACATTCTCTCTCTTTTGCCGCAACTCAAAATCCTCTAATCCCTTTGTTTTAAGGCGATGCACTATCAATTGGTTAAGTCTAAAGCACTGTCTGTATTACGCTCTGATAATAGAAATCTTGCCTATGAGTAAAATGCTGCCTGAAAGTAGGCAAAACCTTGCTTGATTTTAGCGGTTCATGCGCTGGATATCAGCAATAGGCACAAGTTGTTTGTTGGCGCTATCTTTGCAACATCGCGTAGATTCACTAAATGGTCTCGTGAGTTGCGAGCAAAGAAAGGAAGCGTTATGCCAACACTGCATTACCGGATAAAAATTGAAGGGCTAGACGATGATTCGCTGGTAGTTCGACAGTTTTCAGGTACTGAGTCGTTATCTTCGACGCGTTTAGAATCTGGCCAAGAGTGCTGTGGTTATCGTTTCAACATTGATTTAGCCAGCCGACGTCATACTCTTCATCAAGATGATGTTGTTGATCAAAATGTACAGCTCGAGCTGTATCGTAATAATGTTCGCGAGCGAGTTGTACATGGCGTGGTAAGAAGCTTTACCAAAGGCGATACTGGCCATCATCATACCTTTTACTCGATTGTTCTTGTTCCCGCTCTTGAGCGTTTGTCGTTACGACATAATAGCCGCATATTCCAATCGCAGACGGTGCCAGAAATCGTCTCTATCCTTTTGCAAGAGATGGGAATTTCAGATTACGGCTTTGCACTAAAGAAAGAGTATGCAACTCGAGAATACTGTGTGCAGTACAGAGAGACAGATTTGGCGTTTATTCATCGTCTGTTGGCCGAAGAGGGCATCACGTACTACTTCCAGCATGAAGATAACAAGCATAATGTTGTTTTTTGTGATGCCACTGAGTGTCTAATCGAGTATCAGACACCGATTCCTTATAATGCAGTTTCTGGTGGCTCTGCAGATATTGCGCATGTTTTTGGCTTGGCAGAAACCAAACGTGTACAGGTAAGTCACGTTCAAACCGGCGACTACAGTTTTAAAAAGCCAGCTTATCGCTTTTTACAAGATCAACAAGCATCGCAAGTTGAATATCAAAACAGTCACCTTTACGAGCACTTTGATTTTCCGGGACGTTACAAACAAGAGTTAGTCGGTGCTGCGATTAGTCGTACTCGTTTAGAATATTTACGCAGGATGGCGCATTCAGCGGTTGCTCAGAGTAACCATTTACAAATGCAAGCCGGGCTCAAGTTTCAACTTGAAGATCAATTAGAAAACTTTTCTACTAACCTGTGGCAAGTGATTAATCTTGTCGTGACCGGAACCCAACCTCAAGCTCTTGAAGAAGAGGGAGGTAATGGTGCCACAACGTACCAAAATGAACTTATTTTGATTCCAGCCAATACTATTTGGCAAGCAGAGCCGCAAGCGAAACCTAAAGTCGATGGTGCTTGTGTTGCCCTAGTCGTTGGCCCAGAAGCTGAAGAAATCTATTGTGATGAATATGGGCGAGTGAAGCTACATTTCCCTTGGGATCGTTACTCAAATGGCGACGAGTATAGTTCTTGCTGGGTAAGGGTTTCTCAAGGTTGGGCGGGTTCTCAGTATGGAATGGTTGCGTTGCCAAGAGTGGGGCAAGAGGTCATCGTCTCTTTCTTAAATGGCGATCCAGATCAGCCGATTGTTACTGGCCGAACTTACAATGCAACCAACGCCTTGCCTTATCCGTTGCCAGACAACAAGAGCAAAACGGTGATTCGAACTGAGTCACACCAAGGAAGTGGTTTTAATGAACTGAGCTTTGAAGACCAAGTCAACCAAGAGAAAATCTACTTGCATGCACAAAAAGACTTTCAAGCTGAAGTTCTCAATGACGCAAAAACCCATATCCGCAATGACCTCCATGTTCAAATTGATAATGATCAGTTTGACTCAATCACTAACAACTATCATGCAGTGACACAAGCTGAATCAAGGCTGACCGTTGTAGGCTCAAACACGGAAATAGTCGAGAGTAACCTTGAGCAAAAAATTGGCACCTTATTCGCAGCCGAGGCGGGGCGCGAAATTTCATTCAAGAGTGGCGCCAAAATCGTTGTAGAGGCTGGGGCTGAAATTACCCTCAAGGCCGGTGGCAGTTTCGTCAAAGTTGATGGCGGTGGTGTTCATTTAGTTGGTCCTGCGATCAATCTAAACTCTGGAGGCAGTGCAAGTTCAGGCAGCGTCTATAGTGGCAGCGAGCCAATACTACCGATTGATGTAGAGTCGCCGCCAGTTCCTGAAGTTGCAAAAACCATCCGTTACCAATCTCTTTTACAAGCTGAAGAGTCAAGTATTCCAGCGGTGAAAATGTGTCCATTAGCAGGTGATGTTTGATGTTAGCCGCTTATTTACCGTGGAGTGACAGTAACGCCTATTGGTTAGTCGATAGCAAAACGCATCGTCTTGCTGTGAAAGCGCTTGGTTTCGGGTTTGATGAGGCGGTACCACTCTTCTTTGGAGAGAGTTTTGCGCCAGCGATGGACTTATCACCTTGGTTGATCCCCGTAACCGAGCAAGTCACGTCATTGGATGATGTTGTATTGGATCTAGGTATCCTATTACGAAGTGAAAGGCCAGTTGATGAGGTGATTGATCACCTACGCAGCCTTTTAATCGCATCGTTAGACGGTGAAGAAGTCATGTTTCGCTATTACGATAAAAAGGTCCTTCTCGCGATGCTTCAAGCCATGGATGAAAGTGAACGTTATGCATTTATGGGCAATATCGACACTATGATACTCGCAGAGCAAGAAGTTCATGAGTTTAAAAATAACGCGAGTAAGCCTTTTGAGCTCAATGTGGACGTTTGGTGGCGTCTATTGCCGCATCATATGGATGCGCTCTACGACGTTCAAAACCATGCAAAAATTCTTGAAAGACGTCTGTGGGAACTGATACCCAATGCGTTAGCGCAATTCGATAGTCCATCCAATGTGATCATTCATGCGCTTGAAAGTGCTATTGAACGCAACTATGAAAAGTCGCAGCTAGAGTCGTGCGTGATCATTGAAGTGGCTAAACAAGCGAATCTACACCTTTCAGAACTATCAATGCCCCTTCGTTTAACATTTGATGAGCTTAAAGCATTACAAAGCATTAAGGAGACTTGGTCGTGAGTAGTGAAACAGGAACCAGTCCTTACTGCTATCCGTGTGAAAACAGTAATCACTGGATTGAAATCCTTGTTCGGGATGAGTTCAATCAGCCCTTTTCAGGCGTGAGTGGCGTTTTAACTGACGGCGCTGGTAATGAATTTCCAATATCACTAGGTGAAGCCCCAATTTTATTGGAAGAGCTCGCAGCGGGTGTTGCCACTCTTAAGCTAGACAGTCAATCTTGGTTGATTGAAGCCCAAGGTGACAAGCGCACACCGAATTCAGAAGCCAATCCGACAAAAGAGTTCGCCAGTGAATATCAGGGACATCAAGATTCTACACCAAAATACGTCGAGATAACCGCCGGAGATGTAACCGAACTTGCGGAAGGGGAAGTTCTGCCTTCTCGCCATCAAAAAGGTAAAGCAGACAGCTTAAAGTTGGTAGTAGATAATAGTTATGTACTGCAAGTACGCGGCTTTAACTTTATTACTCTCCGTGTAGGGATGTTCTTTGATGGAACCGGTAACAATACGTACAGCGCCCAGTGGGGTAAAAAGCAGTTAGAGAAATACTATACCAAGTGGCGTAACAAGCACATTGTACATAAAGATAAACCAGTCACTGAGTGGCCGGATGAGATGTTCGAATACCCTGACGACGAAAAGTTTCATTTTTTCTGGGAAGAGGACTTTGTCGTAGACGGAAGTGCAGCAAATGAACTGACGAACATCCAGAAGTTACATGATTTGTATTTGAGGGACGAATACCTAAAAGAAAGCCGAACATTTGTTCATCCAGAATATGTTACAGGTATAGGTACAGGGAACGAAGTTGATAATACTCAGCCCTCAGACGAATCCGTTGTGCCAGGACAGGCATTTGGAACGGGTGACTATGGCGTAGTAGCAAAAGTTGATACTGGTATAAGTGCACTGTGCGATAACCTCAATCAGATTCGTCAATCTCAAGCTTATGTGGAAGCTATGGCTGATGGCATATCTAAATTGGAACTCGATGTTTTTGGGTTTAGTCGAGGTGCGGCAGCAGCGAGGCACTTTAGTAATGATGTAGTGGATGGTGAGAAAGGAACATTTGCGACTAAATTTACTCAGGCTTGTAAAGCAAACTCAATCGATATGAAAGCGGGATTTGATTGGGGGGATAATGAATCGTGTTGCATTAAGTTTGTTGGTCTGTTTGATACTGTTGCCGCTATTTTTGACCCATGGAGCGGCGATTTTACCCCACACAATGATAACAATGGTGACATAAGGCTTTGGCTCGACCCTGAACGGATTGACAAAGTAGTTCACATGACCGCGCATAAGAAAACCGAGTATCGATATAACTTCTGTTTAAATAAAGTCAATCCGAATGGAAAGTTTGATGAGTATGTTGTTCCTGGTGCTCATTCTGATCTTGGTGGCGGCTACCAGTCCACACTGGCCTATGACACACTCGCCGGACAAAGCCAAGGCCGATACAAACTACCACTACTAGAGAAAAAACCGATTAAAAGATTGCGTCGAAATGTCAATCGTTGGAACTACGATAAGGTCAAAGCTTCACTAGATGAAAGGTTCAAAAAAGTTATCGACCATGAGTTGTGTTTAGGTTGGAATGCAAATGATTATATCATTGACTACAAGACAGTTGCCCGAGGGGGCAACGATCAAACTTACTTGGAAGGGACACTTCACAACAAGCGAGTTGTAGAAGGGGACTTATCGCGTTTATATCTGCGTGTTATGTTTGGTCTTGCTGAAAATGCGGAAGTTCCTCTGGATGATCAACAAGGTAAAGTTTGGGATGAGCAAGGAGACAGCTATTACTCGGTTCCAAAAATAATAGGTGGATATGAATTTGGCGAGCTCTGTGAAAAAGCGTTATCTGCAGCCAAGAGTGGGAAGATGTTAAGTGCGCTAAACGTGAAGAGTGTTGAAGAAGTAAAAGATAGCGCTATTATGTCGAGTTTTATGAAAGCGAATTTGATTCATCACTCTGCTGATTGTTCTATAGCCAATAAACCGCACAAATCTGGAGATACCTTTGTTCGTGAAATATTTGAATGCAAAAAGGAAAGCTAAGATGAAACAATTAATGGCGACAATGCTGCTCATAGCGCCAGTCGCTTCCAATGCATTTGCAAAAGTACCTAGCGTTCCAGAAGACATGCCTAAATGGCGCATTGGTTATGCCATGTCTTCATTGTATCCAGCAAAGGTGACTAAAGCTTATGGTGTTAATAATGAAGCTGATTGGACGTCATTAATTCACAACGATCTACAATTTATTCGTAGAACAGAATTGGATAGAATTTTAGGTAAGCTACCAAACTATAATGGCTTTGGTATTCCGCTAGGTTCGGCCGTTGGGATCTTTCCTCAGGTAGCAGGGACCAAAACACTACCAGACAGCGTATTTATATATTGGGCATCAATAAGTAATGCAAGATTCTTTGTGACTAAATTTGACTTAACAAAAGAGGTTAAATCATTGATGGTTACAAAAAGGCAAATGACTACATGGGATGGTGCTGTCCTAGATTGCTATCAAAATGACATTGTTTTTGGATTTTTGCCCAATGGAAACACTAAGGTTTGGTTAGATGGCTGCGGCGAGTATAAATACGTAACAGAACTAATGCCAGATGCTGAGCTTGAAGCAGACTCGCGTGGTAACAATGCCGAAATTTACAAAGCTAACTATGGCGCACGAATTACTAAAAGAACAGAAGAAGTAGGTGAGACTTTAGACCCAATCCCATGGGACAAAGTGAACAAAGTGTACTTCAGCGAAAAAATCAAACAAGTAAACTGATGTGTTGTAGCCGGTTACTCATCGGGTTGCCGAAAGTGGTGATAGTGCAAAAATTATTGTCTAGCGTGTTGGTGATGTTGCCGATGGCCTCTTATGCATTTACAAAAGTACCGAGTGTTCCTGAAGATATGCCTAAATGGCGTATTGGATATGCTATGTCTTCGTTGTATCCGGCAAAAATAACCGAAGCTTATGGAGTGAATGAGGAAAAGGATTGGACATCGTTTGTTCACAACGATATGCACTATATGCGCAGAACAGAGTTGAGTAGGATAAGGCAAGATATAGCTGATTATGATGGTTTTGGTCTAGTTCTAGGGACACCTGTAACTAAGATTGGTCAGGTCGCTGGCACCCAAACATTACCGGACAGTATCTACATTTACTGGGCTTCCATTTCAAACCAAAGATTTTTCACGACTAAATGGGATTTGTCACCCAATATCAAGACGGTGATGAGTACCAAAGAAACGTACACCAGATGGGATGGTGTTGTGAGAGATTGCTATCGCACCGATATGATTTTTGGTTTTTTGCCCAACGGGAACAGTAAAGTTTGGTTGCGTGGTTGTGGTGAATATAAATACATCACCGAGATAACACCAGATGCTGAGCTTGATGCTGATACTTTTGGCAATAACGCTGAAATTTATAAAGCGAACTACAGCGATAGAATTGCTGAAAGAGCTAAACAAGCGGGTGTGTCGATAGATCCCATCCCTTGGGACAAAGTCAATAAAGTCTACTCAGACATCAACTAGTTAAGTTCATTTAGTTAATCAGAGTCTCGGCAGTGCTTTTCGTGGTTAGGCGGAAGCTTCAATGATAGAGTGACTTTTAGTCCACCTAAGTGACTCGTAGAAAGCGACAGCTTACCACGGTAACTATGAGCCATTTCGCTGACAATATTGAGGCCAAGACCGCTGCCGGGTGTTGTTTCATCTAACCTGACACCGCGCTGCGTGACTTGATTAACATCCTCGTTAGGAATTCCCGGTCCATCATCTTCAATAATAATATTAATGTCGCCGATTTCACCGGGCTCGGAGTAAACACGAATAATCGTATTCGACCACTTGTAGGCGTTCTCAAGTAGGTTGCCGACCATTTCATCTAGGTCGGTTTGCTCTACAGCGACATCGATTTCAGAATCTAACTCGTTAACCAAAGTGATTTGACGGTTCGCATAGAGCTTGTCAAATGCCATCGAAATCGCATCGACCCTTGATGCTACGTTGCTACGCACGGAAAGAATATTCTTCGATCCTGCCATGCGGGCTCGGCCAAGATGATAATCAATCTGGCTTTGAATTTGTTCGACAGAAGGCAGTAAGTGCTGTTGAGTATTAGAGTCCAAGTTATTGATTTCGTTTTTGAGTACCGAAAGGGGCGTTTTTAATGCATGGGATAAGTTACCACCATGATGCCGAGCGCGTTCGAGTAACTCTTGATAGTGGAACAGTAGCGCATTGAGATCAGAGACGACGGGCGAGACTTCTTTCGGATAGTCTTGGTCAAGGCGTGTTTTATCTCCGCTGCGCAGTTGAGCCAACTCTTTTTGCATTTTGGTCAATGGACTCAGCGACCACTGAACTTGCAACATGATGACGAGAAGTACGCCAAAATAGAGTAGCGCAAGAATGACCCACAACTGACTCATAAGGTCGCGCACCGTATCTTTAATCGGTTGCTCATCGATACCAATTAGTACTTGAATTGGCCCTTTGTAATCGGGGTAATAGAGATTCGTTTTGACGAAAATTAGTGTCTCACCGCGCGCGCCGAGCATCTCTTTAGCGTTACGTTCAGACACCATGGTTTTATCCCACAATGAGCGCGAACGCAGTAAATCAGAGTCAGTCTGAGCAGACCAATAAAGCCCGCTGTAAGGTCGATTAAAACGCGGATCAGAAAGCGCATTAGCCAGTGTGATATTGCCGGTTTCATCCGCCTCAATCGACGCGGATATTTCGTCGATAAATAGATTTAATTGTCCTTTAGTGTCATCGACCATGTAGTTGAGTACTTGGTTCGGGACACTGATTCCAGCAGCAAAAACCATCGCGGTTAGCCACACAATGGCAGCCAGTACTAAGCGACTTTTAAGGCTCAGGCGCTTGAGAGTTGGACGTATTTTATTTGGCATTCAATTGATACCCTAAACCGCGGACAGTCTTTATTACTTTAGGGGCGATTTTTTTTCGGATTCGGCCAATGAAGACTTCAATTGTATTTGAGTCACGATCGAAATCTTGTTTATAGATATGCTCGACGAGCTCAGTGCGTGAAATGACTTTTTCTGGGTTATGCATAAAATAGGCAACAACTTTATATTCCAAGGCGGTTAAGCTTACCGCTTGTCCTTGCCACATTACTTTTGACGTACGAGTATCTAGGCTCAAGTTGCCGACTTGTAGAATAGGTGAAGCACTGCCTGAAGCGCGGCGCAGTTGAGCACGAATACGAGCGGTGAGTTCGACCATCTCAAATGGCTTGGTAAGGTAGTCATCGGCGCCAGCATTGAGACCTTCAACGCGCTGAGTCAAGGTGTCACGGGCGCTCAAAATAATCACTGGGGTATTGATGTTTTCATCGCGAATGCCATTTAATACAGTTAAACCATCCAGTTTTGGTAACCCAAGATCTAATACAATCGCGTCCCACTCTTCAGATGTCGCGCGGTATAAAGCATCAATGCCGTCTTGGGCAAGTTCTGGCACCCAGCCCGTCTGTTCCAGTGACTCAATAATTTGTTGGCCTAAACGTGGGTCATCTTCAACAACAAGAATTTTCATAAGCGTTAGTCTTCTGTATTTTTAAGTGCTTGTCTGATGTTTCTGCCTTTAATTTGCAGCATTTCCAACGTCTGGGCGTTGTATTCAACTTTCAGAATGTTGTTATTGTGGTTTAGTTTTAGCTCGTAAATCCACATATCATCATCCTCTTCAAGTTCAACCTGAATAATTCGACCATGCAAGTCGCGCTCAACCACGGCGTACATTTCAGAAAATGGCTGAATATAGCCTTTTTTTACGGCGTCGTAGACTTCGTCTTGGTCCTCATCGAATTCAATACGAGTGCCCGGTTTGTGGACGTCTTGAACTAATGCATGACCATCATAGTCGTCGTGATCTTTTGCTATCGTAGGCCAAGCGAACAGTGTACATACCATCAAGACTATAAAATGTGTAATTGGACGTTTAGACACAATGGTACCCCTTTAAAGTTTCTCAATATGAGTATATGGACTCAAATATGAACGCCAAGTGAATTATCGATTACTGGGTTAACTCATCGGCGAAGATTTTGTCGCGCATTTTCCAAAATCGGCCAGATTTTCTGGCAATAACAAATTGTGGCGGTCGAAAGCGGTGTTGATTGTTCACCACTTTAGTTGGTGAAGCGTCTTCAAATGGGCGGTGTTTGTCAGCAAGATGAGGACGAACAAACTGATCTTTAAAGCGCTGTTTCTGATTTTTAGTTGTGAGTGACCAAAATTCGCTGACTTTAGCCTGATTTTCGCCGATATAACAAACCTTAAGACTACTTTTTCCCTTGTCATCTTTATGCACGGTTAAATCCATCTCGATGCACTCGAAAACCAAGGCATCTTTTAGATTTAATGCCTCTTTAAGCTTTTTGTCAGGGTCGACTAAGGTTGCGTCACATTCATGACATATACGCGCGGCAATGTCATTGTCTGCGCCACATTCACCGCAGTATTTGGCGCGAAAACGGTAGTTGCAATGCTCACGCTCTCCCGTTTCATCGTCTTCGAGAAAGCCCTGACATTTACGACCAAAGTGTTCGATAAGAAAACCGTTGCTATCAAGCTTGCCCCAAAAGTTATTATTGAACCCGCAAGCAGGGCAGGGAATGGTAATGATTTCGCTGTCAGAATCGGGTTTGGGATCGCCAACTTCAGGCTGATAAAGATCGTAACTGTTACCCGCATAATCAAGCACTAAACACTCTTTTTTTCCGGGAGATAACCGTAATCCACGCCCAACAATTTGCTGATAGAGGCTAATTGATTCGGTTGGGCGTAAAATAGCAATGAGATCAACGTGGGGGGCGTCAAACCCAGTCGTCAGTACTGAGACGTTAACCAGAAACTTAATCTGACGCTGTTTGAATTGGTCAATAATGCTATCGCGTTCGGGTGTCGGGGTATCACCGATAACAATGGCTGTTTGGCCGCTGGGTAAAAGCTGATAAATCTCTTGAGCGTGCCTGACGGTAGCGGCAAAAATCATCACACCTTGTTTCTCTTTAGCCATGCTAATGATCTGCTCAACAATTTGCGGGGTGGCTCGCTTGGCCTTGTCGATCACCATGTCGAGTTCTGCCTCTTTGTAGCGTCCTGTGCTTGCAGGTTTAAGCTGCGAGAAATCGTAACTTAACACGGGAGTATCCATCATTTTCGCGGGCGTCAGGAACTGTTCGTCAAGCAGGTAACGAATCGGCAGTTCAAAAATGCAATCTTTAAAAAACCGAGGTTCTTCACTACGCACTAAGCCGCGTGTGTGGTATTGGTAAATCCATCCCATGCCTAAGCGATAAGGGGTGGCCGTTAAACCGAGTACTTTGATGCCAGGGTTCTGTTCGCTGAGATGCTGAATGACTTTCTGGTAACTGGTGTTTTTGTCATCGGGAACGCGGTGGCACTCATCAATCACCAGCAATGAGAATTGATTTTTGAACTGTTCAAGGTTACGAACGACCGATTGAACCGAGGCAAAGACCACTTGTTGATCGGTCTCTTTGCGGCCAAGTCCAGCCGAGAAAATGGCCCCTTTAAGATCATACCCTTCGTATTTTGCGTGGTTTTGTTCCACCAATTCTTTGACGTGGGCGAGAACAAGCACGCGTCCTTTGGCTAGCCGGGCGAGTTCTGCAATCACTAAGCTTTTGCCCGCTCCGGTAGGAAGCACCAATACCGCAGGTGTCGAGTGTTTACGAAAGTAATGGATGACAGCTTTGACAGAGTCAGCTTGGTATGGGCGAAGTGTATACATAAATTGTGTGAAATAGCTCAACTATTTGGTCCAGTCGCACTATAATACCTCACCTAAGAAAGATGAGGTATTCATGCGTTTAGATAAATATCTATGCGACGCACTTGGTGCGACGCGAAAAGAAGCAACAAAAATCCTTAAAAGTGGTGAAGTCACGGTGAACGACGTCGTGCAAAAAAGTGGGGCGTTCAAAGTGACCGATGACTGCTGCGTAGAGTGGCAGGGCAGAGAAATTCACAAACTGGGTCCGCGCTATATCATGTTATTTAAACCAGATGGTTTTGTGTGCTCGCATGAAGATGGCTTCAATCAAACGGCATTTATGTTGCTAGATGAAGTGAAAATGGACGAACTTCACTTTGCTGGACGATTAGACGTTGATACCACAGGTTTGGTTTTAATTACCGATGATGGTCAATGGTCACACCGTATTACATCACCAAAACACAAGTGTGAGAAAACCTACCGTGTTTGGCTTGTTGACCCGATATTAGATGATTACGTCGAAAAATTTGCCGAAGGCATTCAACTGCGGAGCGAAAAAGATCTGACGCTTCCTGCCAAGCTTGAGATTGTGGATCGTGAAGAGAACCAAGTATTACTGACCATTACCGAAGGTAAGTACCATCAAGTGAAGCGTATGTTCGCGGCATTGGGCAATAAGGTCGAGCATTTACACCGAGAGCGAATTGGTGCTATCGAATTATGTGATTCTCTAGAGCCTGGTGAATATCGCTACCTCACTCAAGATGAAATCGACTCTGTTTGGAAATAATTCTAGGTTTAGGAAATGGTTTATTTCCAAATAGGAACTAGTCTTTTTGCTTTAAATGTTTGAGGATAGAACGCTCAAATATCTTTTTTAGGTGTCGATCGTCATGTGTCTTCGCGATGAAGATACACGGCACCGTGATTCCATTCTGTTTGGTTGTAGCAAGGAGGCTGCACCTAATCCACAGCCGAGTAGGAGACTTATGTCCGAGAATACCTCACCGCCATCTAATGTTAATGCGCCACAAATCAATTTGCTTTTATTTATTGTTCTCGGTGCCATCGGTGCACTAACGCCTCTGGCGATTGATATGTATTTGCCAGCGATGCCAACGATTGCTCGCGATCTTGGTGTGCAACAAGGCGCTGTTCAGATTACGTTGACCGCTTATACGGCCGGTTTTGCTATTGGGCAGCTTATTCATGGCCCACTTGCAGATAGCTACGGGCGACGCCCAGTATTGATTTTAGGTATACTGTTCTTTGCTTTAGCATCCGTTGTCAGTGCAACAACCGAGGGTATTGAAGCATTGATGTGGATTCGTACCGCGCAAGGCTTTGCAGGAGCAGCCGCGGCCGTTGTGATTCAAGCGGTCGTACGAGATATGTTTGATCGCGAAGACTTTGCACGAGCGATGTCATTTGTCACTTTAGTGGTCACGCTTGCTCCTTTGGTCGCGCCAATGATTGGTGGTTATGTTGCTATTTGGTTTGGTTGGCGAGCCATTTTTTGGATATTAGCCGGCTTCTCTTTGGTTGTGATTGCTTTGGTATTGTGGAAGATCCCAGAAACATTGAGCGCTGAGAATAAGCAACCGTTCAGATTGCGAAATACCTTAAGAAACTATTCACGTCTGTTCCAAAACCCTCAAGCGCTTGGTTTGATTTTCTCGGGGGCGTTTTCGTTTGCAGGTATGTTTGCCTTTCTAACGGCGGGCTCGTTTGTTTATATTGATATTTATGGCGTGCGTCCTGACCAGTTTGGTTACCTGTTTGGTATGAACATCATTGCGATGATCGTGATGACAAGTATTAATGGACGTTTGGTTAAAAAGGTTGGCTCACATACCATGTTGCGCTTTGGTTTAGCGGTGCAATTGTTGGCCGGATTCGGATTGTTCGCGACATGGTTATTTGATTGGGGACTGTGGGGGACCGTGATTTTTGTTGTGATGTTTATTGGCACACTATCAACCATAGGTAGCAACAGTATGGGGCTACTTTTGAGCGGATACCCAACCATGGCAGGCACAGCATCTTCACTGGCAGGCACATTGCGTTTTGGTACCGGTTCGATCATTGGTGCCGTTGTCGCATGGTTGCCAGGCGGTGTAACATGGCCAATGGTATTAGTTATGAGCGCGTGTTCGATTATTTCGGCCGCGTGTTATTGGATGTATGGAAGAAAGGCGTGATGTCGCAATATACCGTAGAAATACAAAAACTCGTGGATCAAGCACTAGAAGATATTGCTAAAGAGCATAAAGCGGGCAGGCTAAGCAATGGCTCGGTGGCTAACAATCTCTATCTGGTACGTTGGGTGACTAAAGCAATTAAATCGCAGCAGTTTCCGCGTATTGTTGTTGATGATCTTGTTCGTTGGCAAAAAATGGGTCGCTCAAAAGGCGATCAGGCCGGATTGATGACAACCTTCCAACGGATCTCGACTTATTATCAGCAGTTTTTCCCGCAAGGTGAACCAGAGCGTGTGATCAAAGATAAAGAGATCGATGCTTTTCTCGATATGATGGAAGCAAACGGTTGGGAAGTGTCGACGTCAGAGCCTTTGGTTGGCTGTGGCAAGGTGCAGATATTTATCGAAGGTTCTAATTCGTTGGCGCTTTGCTCGGATCAATGTGACGACTGCTTTGATGGTGAAGAACTGGTCAAACCGATGAATTGGTTTGTTCGTGGTCACCATGCTGATTTTATTGAAAAAGCATCAGCGGCAGGTTTTATGGTGCATAAAGTGACCGACTACAAATCAAATGTGAAATATCATGGTGAGTACCTGATTTTTCCTGCCAACCGCGGTAACCAGTTAGCTGAAATTCCCCTGAGCTTAACGGTCTAGCTGAAACGATAAAAGAGCTTCCATTACGGAAGCTCTTTTGCTTTACGCACAATGGCTTTAACCATACCTTTAAAAATAAACAGGTGCGCTGGCATCATCGCAAACCAATAAAGTAATCCTTTAAAGCCTTGTGGGTGCCACCACGCGGTGACATTCAACGTTCTTTTATCGCCAAGATCTTGAATAGTGAATTCGAGTCGGCCAAGCCCCGGCCCTTTCATGCCAAATAAGAGTGAGATAAATGCCTCGTCTTCACAACGAATAACTTTCCACGAATCAATAAAATCGCCCACTTTTAGTTCCGGGCCTGGCGGGGTGCGTCTGATAGGTTTACCGCCGCCAAAGAAAATATCGAGCCATTCACGTGTGCGCCAGAGGCTATTAGCAAAGAAGTAACCTTGTTCTCGGCTACCAATTGTTTTCACGATTTGCCATAGTTGTTTCGCCGTTAAGTCCGTGGTTATTTCAGCACCAGTTTGTTTTGGATAGTAGCCAAATCCGGGTTGCCAACGTGAAAATGCTGCAGGGTCGAACCCCCAGACATTGCTGCGAACAAAGGTTCCTTCGCGCTGAATACTGTTGTTGACCATCTGCTCGAATCGAATCAAAGGCTGTGGGTATTTAGCTTGAATATCTTCGCAATTAGCAATGAAGTCATGCTCTAGGCCTGACAACAAAGCAGCGCCGATACTGGAAGGTACCGAAGTCACAATCCCCAACCAACGTGATGCCATTTTAGGTGTCAGTAGTGATGTTGGCCAAATCGTGATCGGCTTATTGACCGCTTTAGCGATTACTTTAAATTGATCGCGGTAGCTAAGGGTGTCAGGACCGCCGATTTCGTATAGCTGATGAGTCGACGGCTGCTCTTGAGCGATTTCAAGAAGGTAGTGATTAAGATTTTCTAGGGCGATAGGATTGGCTCTAGAGTCGACCCATTTCGGTGTGATTAATATCGGCATGTTATAAACAAAATCGCGCATTATTTCGAATGCTGCCGAGCCAGGACCAATGATCACTCCAGCGCGAAGTTCTGTAATAGGGATATTGGCTTGGCGGATGATGTCACCGGTCATACGCCGAGCTTTCAAATGATAAGAATCGCCAGTTTGCGGTTGAATCGCACTAAGGTAGATCACGTGCTTAACCGAGCTTTGCAGCAACGCTTGTTTGAAGTTCTCTGCGAGTGAGATTTCGTAGTCGAGAAAATCATGTCCATGGGCCATGCCATGGACAAGGAAATAAACTAAATCAAAGTTTTGGATAAGCGTTTGAGTAGCTTGCTTGTCGGCTAGATCAAGATATTTCAGTTGCAGGTTCGGATGAGGAACAACCCGAGCGCGCAAATAGTCTATTTGACGTGCGGCAGCCGTGACATTGTAACCTTGGGCGCACAGTTGGGTAAGCAATTGCGAGCCGACATAACCAGAAGCTCCTAAAACCAGCACATTCTTCATCACGACCCTCTGTTATTTTATTGGTTTCATATCAGGAGTGATCATATAATAGTCGGCCGCTTTTTTCTCTTTTTTCATGCTGTTGCAATTTAAGGTACGGTCACTACGATGTTTTCACAAGTGTTACACCACACCCGTGGTGATTTTATTCGCCGTTTGATTGCGATCGCGATGCCAATAACGCTACAAAGCATTATGTTTTCGAGCCGTAGTTTGGTTGACGTTTTAATGCTCGGTCAGCTCGGCGAGGCTGAAATTGCCGCCGTTGGGGTAGCCGCTCGAGCCACGTTTGTGACGACCATTATGCTGGTCGGCGTCACCACAGGTGGTGCAATGCTGACGGCGCAGTATTGGGGAGCCGGCGATCGTCAAGGGGTTCGTGAAAGTACGGCGCTCACTTGGTTAGTTTGTACACTCTTTGCCGCGTTGACAGCGATTTTGTTTATTTTGTTCCCTACACAGATAATGGGGCTTGCGACCAACGATCCTGAAGTGAATCGCTTAGGCAGTGAGTACTTGGTGATTACTTCTGTGACAATGTTTGCAGTTGCGAGTGTTGCCAGTATGTCTGTTGGGCTACGAGCTATGCATCGGCCTGGTATTAGCACCTTCTTTAGTGGTATCGGGATTGTATCGAACATTTTCCTCAACTGGGTATTGATCTTCGGTCAGTTCGGTATACCTGCAATGGGAATCAAAGGTGCTGCGATGGCGACGGTATTGAGTGGCGCGATAGAAGTGACGACACTTTTTGGCTATCTGTACGCTAAAAAACATCTTCTCGCGTTTGGCCTTGATGATATTCGCTCGGTCATTGAGTTACCACGAGTGATTAAATTTCTTAAACTCTCGCTACCGACTACGTTTAATTTTCTTGCTTGGGCTGGAGGGTTGTTTGCCTACCATGCGATCATGGGGCAGTCGGGTGTACAAGGTTTAGCGGCACTGTCGGTAATGACTCCGGTTGAGTCGATTTCCTTGGCACTTTTGATTGGTATGTCTAATGCTGCTGCGGTGTTAGTGGGAAATCAGATTGGCGCCAAAAATTACGAAGCGGTGTACTACCAAGCGATTGGTGTGACGTTACTTAGCTTAATCGTCGGTATTGTGGTCGCAGTAATACTCTATTTTGTGCAGGGTAGCGTGTTGGATGCCTTTAGTGCCTTAACCCCTGAAACCAGAGCGCTGGCTGAAAAGTTTATGATTGTGTTGAGCTTGAGTATTATTCTGCGTTCCGTACCAATGATGACTATCGTTGGCATATTGCGTGCTGGCGGCGATGTGAAGTTCTGCCTCTATCAAGACTTGGTTGCGCAATGGCTGATCGGAATTCCATTAGCGGCGTTCGCCGCGATCGGGCTAGGTTGGGAGCCGCAGTGGATTTATCTGCTGTTTTTAACCGAAGAGCTTATCAAGTGGTTTGGTTCACTTTATCGCACCCGTACTCGCAAATGGATTCGAAATTTGATTGAAAATTAGACGTTAGGCGTGATTTTATATCACTTGAGTGCATATCCTGTGATCTAGAGTCCAAAATACTTTCTTGAGAGTGAGATTTAGTGTAGATTCACAGCCTAAATTTACGTTATTGAGAGTTTCAATGTTACAACTGACAGACCTATGTAAAGGCTATTTAGACGGGGGAGAATTCCACCCAGTTTTACAAGGTGCTGAGTTGTCTTTGAAGCAAGGTGAGCAAATCGCTTTGATGGGTGAAAGTGGGTCAGGTAAAAGTACCTTGCTTAACTTGATCGCAGGTCTTGATACGGTCGATTCTGGTGAAGTGCTGTTTCCGGACTTTTCGATGCATCAGGTCACCGAAAACAAACGTACAGCTTATCGAAGAAATAATATTGGTCTTATTTTTCAGCAGTTTAATTTACTTCCGACTTTGAATATCGCAGACAATATTCGTTTTTGTCGTCAGTTAAAAGGGCTACCTGAAGATCAAGGCTTAGGGCGTCAGATTCTCTCCTCACTCGATTTGATGCCGCTGCTGGGTCGTTATCCTGAAGAAGTCTCAGGTGGGCAGCAACAACGAGCGGCGATTGCACGCGCACTGTATATGGAACCCAAACTGCTATTAGCGGATGAGCCTACTGGCAGTCTCGATGAACGTAATGCCGAAGCAGTGATGCGCTTGTTGACATCACTAACCAAACAGCTTAATTGCACACTGTTACTGGTTACTCACAGCCAACGTGTGGCAGAGCACATGGAAGGAAAAGTGAGGCTGCAAGGAGGGCAATTGCATGTTATGGCCCGTACTTAAGGCGTTACTGGGTCACTATCGACGTTATCCGTTGCAAATATTGCTGGTGTGGCTGGGTTTGACACTTGGCGGCTCATTGCTTGTTGGTGTTACTTTAATTAACGACCATGCTCGTGCCAGTTATGAGCATGGTGAAAAACTGTTTGATAACCCTCTTCCTTACCGAATTCGTTCTAAGCACTCTCCTAACAAAATACCTCAAGGTTTTTACGTTCAACTACGTCGCGATGGTTTCCAGCAATGCGTGCCGTTTGATAATGTTCGGGTTAAAACCGTCGATGGGACCGATATTACTCTAATGGGTATTGACCCTGCGGCCATGATGCATTTCAAGCAAGAGGCTCAACTCAGTCAATTTAAGTCTTTGGTTTTGATGCGCCCTCCTTATCCCATTATGGTCAGTAGCGAGTTAGCTGCGCATATGGGTTGGAAGGCAAATGACGCCATCCAATTGCAAGACGGTCGCATGATAGGCCCTATTGTCATTGATTCGGAAGGCGTGATCTCTGGAACCCGCATCGTGGCGGATATTGCACTACTACGCATGATAGAGCGCAGTGCTGGTATCTCTTTTATTGCTTGTAGTGAAATGCCACAAGAGAAGTTGGCAAGGCTTAGAGCTATGTTGCCAAACGGGATAGAGATCAGCCATAGTTCGCGTATGGAGCTTGAGTCTCTTACCCAAGCTTTTCATATCAACCTCAGTGCGATGGGGATGCTGGCATTTCTGGTCGGACTGTTTATTTTTTATCAAGCAATATCACTCTCTTTGACTCAACGTCAGCGTTTGGTCGGCTTACTTAGACAAATGGGCGTTTCAGGCTGGCAGCTTGCTCAGGCGCTGTTTTTAGAGCTGATTGTGTTGGTCGTTGTCAGTTGGATGTGCAGTAATTTGTTTGGTATGTTGCTCGCCAAGCAATTGATTCCTTCTGTATCGGCAAGCTTGGCCGATCTCTATGATGCCAATGTCGGTTTGTCAGTGGCTTGGAGTTGGCACGCAAGTTTGTATAGTCTAGCGATGTCGGCATTGGGCGCTGTAACCGCTTGTGCATGGCCATTGGTTCGTCTGCTGCGTTCACCGCCTTCACGGTTAACCACAAGGCTGTCGCTGACTCGCTTTACTGGTAAAGAGTTTACCTTCCAAGCATTACTCGCATGTGTTTTTTGTGTCTCAGCGGTGGCTATCTATCAGGCGCCAAGAAGCCAGGAGTTGGGCTTTGTAATCATCGTGCTGATGCTGCTGAGTGTGGCACTGTTTACGCCCTACATTATCTGGCGGGTATTTGAAGGTTTTTCTTACTCGCTTCGTTGGGTTAAAGCACGTTGGTTTTTTGGTGATGCGGCTGCGAGCATGAGTTATCGCGGGGTTGCGACGATGGCTTTTATGTTGGCGATGGCAGCCAATATTGGTATCGAAACCATGGTCGGGAGCTTTCGAGATACAACCGACAAATGGCTGAGTCAGCGTTTAGCTGCCGACTTGTATATCTATCCAAATAGTCAATCAGCGACAAGAATAAGTGCTTGGTTAACCGAGCAACCTGAAGTTAATTCGGTTTGGTGGCGCTGGGAGAAAGAAATATCAACCGATAAAGGTTTGTTGCAAGCGGTGAGCACTGGACCATCAGAAGGCGAACTTGACTCGTTAACGGTTAAGCTTGGAATTCCTAATTATTGGTATTATCTTCATCAAGCCAAAGCCGTGATGATCAGTGAATCGATGGCGCTTAAAATGGACATACGTCCCGGTGATATCATTAACCTCAATGGTGAGTTGGGTGATGGCTGGTTGGTGAGCGGAGTTTATTACGATTATGGTAACCGCTATAACCAAATACTGCTTTCTCATCGGAATTGGCTTTATGCTTTTGGTGGCACTGGCAGTATTGCCTTAGGTGTTGTGCTTGACCCTAAAGCAGAGACAAAAGCATTGCAGCACCGCCTCGAAAACCTGTTCAGAATCGACTCTCAACGCATTTTTGACACTGGCTACATTCATGATCAAGCAATGCGTGTATTTGATAGAACCTTCTCTATCGCAGATTCTTTGGGCAACATTACTTTGGTGATTGCGGTGTTTGGTATTTTCTTTGCGACAGTGGCCGGGGAAATCTCGCGTCAACGGCATATTTCGTTATTGCGCTGTTTGGGAATGTCTGGACGAGAGCTGATCGTGATGGGCAGTTTGCAGTTGTTTGTCTTTGGCGCAATCTCAATACTGATTGCGATGCCTCTCGGGCTGGCTTTGGCGAGCCTTGTGGTCGACATTATCATCAAGCATTCATTTGGTTGGACCATTGAGCTGCAATTTATTCCTCAAGAGTACTTTTATTCGGTCACACTAGCGATGGGCTCTTTGATGCTGGCAGGTGCAATCCCCGTTTTAAGAATGGTTCGAAACACACCCATGAAGTCTCTGCGAGACTCGTTGTAAATGGAGGTTGTGGTGAAGAGGCGTTTAGTATCCACCTTGGTTGTGATAACCATCATCGTCTTAATCGCTGCCGCTTTTCAATCGCGCTTTTTTGATCTCTTTGCACAAAGTCACGACACTGCTGTCAATGAAGACATCTACCTACCTAATGGCAATGTATTCGAGCCGGTTTTACCTGATAATCCTGTCGTTCTACCGCGTGATTTCGCTTTTCATTATGAATATCAACATAGCTGGTGGCACTTTTTTGCTAACGTGTTTGATAAACAAGGTAATCAATACTCAGTGCAATGGAGTTATTTCCGGATTGCCAATCATGATACTAACCTTAAGGGGTGGTTAAATTCACAGCTCTATATTGCTAACGTTGTGATATCAAACCAACAACAGGTATGGCGTGAGCAGAGAATTGCCCGAGGTGGTATTGGACAAGCGGGAATGTCACAGAAACCTTTCAAGATATGGATTGATAATTGGTATTGGCGCTCACTTGGTTTAAATCCATTCCCTGGCATGCTGAGCATTGAGACCGACCAGTTAAAATTAAGTTTGCATACCTCAACATCGGGTCCTTTGGTTGTACCTGGAGAGCGTGGCTATGTACAGAAACACGATTTGCTGCCCGTGGCGTCGCACGCGATAACCGCGCCCTTTTTGTCAGTACGTGGTGAACTGCAACTGAATGACGGCCAACCTTTTCAAGTGGAAGGCAAAGCATGGATGAGCAAAGAGTGGGGAAGTGGTCTGCTTGGTCAAGGGCAACAAGGATGGGATTGGTTTGTTATCAATTTAGACAATCAAACCACATTATCTGTCAGTCGGTACAGACAAGATAAGCAGATACCCTATCTGTTTGGGACTCTTGCCAGCAACGACGGTAAAGTGATTGAACTTAATAATGAACAATTGACTATCGTACCTCTTAACACAACGGTTATCGCTAACGAAAAATCGATTCCCACTCAGTGGCAAATTGCTGTACCTGAGTATGGAATTAATGTCGAGGCGACGACACTGAATGACGAGCTTTGGCTACCTTTTGCCCTTCCTTATTGGCAAGGCCCCATCGAAACGCAAGGCAGTCACCAAGCGCAAGGCTTTATGCAGCTAGTTGGTTACTAGTACAACGTTGTAGAGCAGTATTTAAACGAGCCACAGGTCAGGAAATGACAAGTGGTTTTTGACTTGCCTAGGGAAAATGGTCAATATTGCCTATAATTACTGAAAGAAAATAAGTGGTTTAAAGTTGTTTGTATCGGTTTTTCCGAAGTTACAACTCTAAACAAGCGATTATTATCAAGGTGGCTTACTCTATACACTCAGAGTTATTCTTTGCTACTCGCTTATGTAAATAATTAATATAAGGGCAATATCATGACTGATGCTATTCGCGATTTTTTCAAAATGGAGTCTGCCGGAGGCATACTTCTTGTGATAGCTGCGGCTATCGCAATGACTATCGCAAATACTGATCTCAACGATGCATACCAAGGTTTTCTGCACACTTACTTACTGGGTATGTCAGTTTCTCATTGGATTAATGACGGCTTAATGGCTGTGTTTTTCTTACTTATTGGCTTGGAAGTAAAACGAGAGCTGCTCGAAGGGGCGTTAAAATCTAAGGAAACCGCAATCTTTCCAGCCATTGCCGCAGTCGGCGGTATGTTGGCTCCGGCCCTCGTATATGTTCTGTTTAACTATAACGATCCACAAGCCATTCAAGGTTGGGCAATTCCAGCAGCTACTGACATCGCGTTCGCACTTGGTATCATGGCATTACTAGGTAATCGTGTTCCTGTTAGTTTAAAAGTATTTTTACTCGCGCTTGCGATCATTGATGATTTAGGTGTGGTCGTCATTATCGCCTTTTTCTACACAGGTGATCTTTCTACCACAGCGCTTGCGGTAGGCTTCGCGATGACGGCGGCGTTAGTTTTACTCAATAACAAAAAAGTCACTAAGTTAACTCCGTATATGATTGTCGGTGCGATTCTCTGGTTCGCGGTTCTCAAATCTGGTGTGCACGCGACCTTAGCGGGTGTTGTGATTGGTTTTTCTATTCCATTGCAAGGCAAGGAAGGGGAGCACTCGCCGCTTAAACATATGGAACATGCGCTGCACCCTTACGTCGCTTTCGGTATTTTACCTTTGTTCGCTTTTGCTAATGCTGGTATTTCTCTTGAGGGCATTTCGATTGATAGTTTAGGTGCTGCGCTGCCTATCGGTATTGCGCTTGGCCTGTTGATTGGTAAACCATTAGGTATTTATACCTTCAGTTGGGCGGCAGTGAAGCTGGGTATCGCTAAGTTACCTGAAGGGATTAACTTCAAGCATATTTTTGCGGTATCTGTGCTGTGTGGTATTGGCTTTACGATGTCAATCTTCATCTCTTCACTGGCCTTTGGCCAAGCGAACGCTGAGTTTGATACCTATGCTCGACTTGGTATTTTGATGGGATCGACGACGGCTGCCGTGCTTGGTTATTGCTTGTTACGATTGTCACTACCAAAGAAAGCCGTTAATGTCGCTCAGTAGGTAGTTCCGAGCAACAATCATCGTGCTAATTCCTAGACGAAACAAGCGCTCCAACTGGAGCGCTTGTTTATTTTCAAATGAACATTATGATTTATTTTTCGATTACAGTGAAAATTGTCCACTCTTCTATCACCTCTTCTTTCAGTCCAACCACTTTTGCTGTAACTCTTCGATTTAGAGCGTGAGAGGTTTCATCGTCACCCTGAGCTTCGAGCCTATTTTCGCCATAACCAACAATGGTCACCCGTTTGGGAGCAACATCATAAGAGAGCAGTTGATCTTCGACCGCATGTGCGCGTTTCTTCGATAGCTCAAGGTTGTAATCTGGGTCACCTACTTGACTGGCATAACCTTGAATTTGGATTGAAGCGGATTTATACCTTTCAAGAAACTCTGCCATGGTTTGGATCTGGTTGGCGAAGATAGGATTAATCTCATAAGAATCATTAGCAAAAAGAATTCTTAGTTCACGTTCCTCTTGCGCATTGACCGCAGCACCACAACCATCGTTATCAACTTGCGCACCCATTGGTGTTCCAGGACAGATATCGCGCGCATTAACAACGCCATCTTTATCATCGTCTGTAAGATCAGAAATCTGGTCAGCGATGGGTGTTTCTATATAACGGTACTCATCTTTCGCGTTCACCATAACGAACGGTATGCTTGCGATAAGTGCACAAGGAATCAGTTGTTTGATTTTCATGTTAATACTCCACTGGCTCTGCCCATTCTTTTGGTGTGTCGACCAATAATGCATCAAGCAGCCCGCCGCTCGCGTTCATCACACGATACTTTGCATATTGCTCAGCGTAATGCGCATCAAGGTAGTCTTTTCTCGCTTCAAAAAGTTCGTTTTCGGTATTAAGTAGATCCAGTAGGGTACGTTGGCCGATACCATACTGTTTCTTATAGGCAATAACGGTTTCTGATGCCGAATCGACGTGGTCAGCAAGGAAGTTCTTTTGTTGTAGGGTTAAGTCTAATGCGCTCCATGACAGTCTTAGGCTCTCTTCAACTTGTCGATAAGCGTCGTCTCTGAGATCTTTCGCTTTATTAAGTTGGTAGGCTGATCTTTCAGATAAGTCACTGTCAGTACCACCGTTGTACAAGTTGTAGCGCATTCGAAGCATGGCTAAGGTTTCTTCACTTTGTCCTCGATCACCGCCTGCATCATCGCGCCATGTCTGGCTGGCTTCAATTGAGAATGTTGGAAAATAGTTGCCTTTTGATTGCTTATATTGGAAGCGGGCTGCATCCACATCAACCATAGAGATACGAATAACAGGGTGTTTATCGAAGGCTTCGACTAATGCGTCCGATAATGACAGCGGCAGTTTAGACTCATCGGCACGAGGATAAATAAGGCCAAGTGGGGCTTGTCCCACCAAACGTTTAAACTGGGTGTGAGTGTCGATGAGGTTATTCTGCGCGGCCAGAAGATTACCGTGCGCTTTGGCAATACGGGCTTCAACTTGGGTTACGTCAGCTGTTGAGCCAATCCCCGAAGTCGCTCGTCTCTTGATGTCGCGATAGATATCTTTATGCACAGCGAGGTTACTCTCTGAAAGCGCCAGTACTTCAGTCGCCTTTACTGCGTTAAGATAGATTTGAGTAATTTGCAGCGCAAGATCGGACGCATTCGATAAAAGTTGATAGCGAATTGACTCGGCGTCTGCGGCGGTTCTATCCATATCATTTAAGGTGGCGTTACCATCCCACAATAATTGGGTAAGGCTGATAGTTGCTTCTTTTCGAGTTAAGTCTGTGTCGTTGCGCCCAGTCGAGGAAGCAGGATCAATGCCTTCATAGCCAATACCGGCGTCTAAGTCTAGGCTTGGAAGATAAGCACCGCTGGAGGCATCGGCTTGTTTGACCGCACTCTTAAACTCGTTATAAACACTTTTAATTTCGGGGTTGGTTGCTAGGGCAATAGCGACGGCTTGTTCGAGTGTTTGCGCGTACGATGGCGCATGAGTCGCCATAATGACACTGCATGCTACAAGTGACTTTTTCCAGTTCAAGGTGGCCTCCTTACTATAGTGCCAAGACTTAGTCCGCTTTAATGAGGGCAGAGAAATCCCCAAAGCCAGCTAGGTAAAAGAAGCTGGCTAGGTAAAAAGATCTTAGTTGACTTGGGGATGTTTTGTGAGCTTGTTGTCAATAAAATGTTCTAAAAGTTTTAAACCCGCGACACATTTCGTTAGGACTTTCTTGTTATTAACTAGATTGTCATTAGTAACGGGTCTAGTTTTTAGCATGTAGAGGTATGCGAATTTTTCATTCTCATAGGGTAGAAGGAACTATTTAGCATAGACGCAGCAGGGGAACTGGGTTATGAATGCGAAAAGTCTAGCGACATTAATGCTCGCTAATACCAGCGTGGTTATTGATGTAAACGGGGAAATCCGCGCGCTACTTCCGGGTGAGGTGCCAGCGCCGGGAGAAGTAGTCGTAACGGTGGGACAAGATACGACAGCAGAAGTTGGAAGCACGATTGATGCTCAGCTATTTGGTAATAACGTTGATGGGATTGGTTTAGATCTCGATAACGAAATTGCGTCAATAATTGAGCAAATTGAACAAGGGGTCGATCCAACTCAGAATGATGAATTTGCCACTGCCGCCGGAGGACAAAATGGGTCGAGTCCTACCAATACGGGTGCGATTGAGCGAACAGGGGCAGAAACCTTAGCGCAAACTCAGTTTGACACCGCGGGGCTTGAGTCACAGGGGCTGTCAGAGACACAAAGTTTGGCCGTATTGGATCTCGTCACGGCGCAATTGATCTCTGAAGTAGAAGCTCCGCAATTTGATTTAGACAGTTACAGCTTTTCCTATGATGAAAACTCACTAGCGGGTGCTGTTGTTGGCACTGTTTCCGCAACCGACCTTGAAGGGGATAGTGTTACTTACTCACTCGTTTTTGAAGACGGTAATCCCCTTGCTGATTTCTTTACCATCGACCCTGTTTCGGGAGAAATTTCTCTAACATCAGCAGGCGCTGCCGCTTACACCAATGATTTTGAAGATCAAGGCGCTATCAATACGCACCAGCTAGTGGTGCAAGCAAGCGATGGCAATAACATTTCTCAAGTGCTTGTCACTCTCAATGAACAAGATGTCAATGAGCCGCCGACGTTCCAGCCTCCAGAAGATGAAGAGCAAGGCTATGTGTTTAGCTATCCGGAAAATAGCCCAGCCTATGATGAGAACGATGTCGAGGGCACTCGAATCGCGTCTGTGTCAGCAAGCGATCCTGAAGGAGTGACAATTAGTTATCGATTAGATTTTGCTGAAGGTGATCCACTCGCGGATTACTTCATGATTGATGACAACGGCAATATTTTCCTCACCGAGGCGGGCGCGGAGGCGTTCACCAATGATTATGAAGATCTCAATGTATTAAATGAGCATGGGTTAACCGTGGTCGCCAGTGATGGGGTCAACGACACCTCGATCAACGTGGCGTTAAGAGAAACCGATGTCAATGAGCCGCCGACGTTCCAGCCTCCTGAAGATGAAGAGCAAGGCTATGTGTTTAGCTATCCGGAAAATAGCCCAGCCTATGATGAGAACGATGTCGAGGGCACTCGAATCGCGTCTGTGTCAGCAAGCGATCCTGAAGGAGTGACAATTAGTTATCGATTAGATTTTGCTGAAGGTGATCCACTCGCGGATTACTTCATGATTGATGACAACGGCAATATTTTTCTCACTGAGGCGGGCGCCGAAGCGTTCACCAATGACTATGAAGATCTCAATGTATTGAATGAGCATGGGTTAACCGTGGTCGCCAGTGACGGGGTCAACGACACCTTGATCAACGTTACGCTCAAAGAAGAAAACGTAAACGAATTGCCAGTGTCGGAAGATTTCAATATTGATGCGGGTAATGCGGTATTTGTACCGATTGTGTTTGATTCAGATGATCCAGCCCTTGACCACATTTCAGATGAGGATGATGATTTTAATAAGGTTGATTTGAATGTCATGATCACCTCTTTACCTACATACGGCACTTTGCTCTACACCGATGATTTCGGCGAAAGCCGTGTGATCACCACTGAAGACTTGCATGTAGTAGGACAAGAGATTGATGCGGCTAAACTATTTAACCCGGATAACTTCACCTACGTACCCGGAGAAGGAGAACCGTTCGAAATTGGTTACAGTGGCGATCCTGAAACCATCATTGGTAGTCTTGATGATGATGGATTTTATAACTGGGGGGCTTACGTTAGCGATACCGAGCGCCTGATAACACTCGATAATGGCAACACCATCGGCGTAGCATTACTCGACAATAACGATAAGGAGCTAGTTCAATATCTCGGTGGTACACCACACACCGGATTCGGTATTGGTGATGAAGACGGCCAAGGCCTGAATATGCAAGAAACACTGGTGTTAAATTTGTCAGATAATCCTCTAGGCGTTGTTACCTTCGGACTAGATGGCCTAGGAGGCTCATTTACTACTAACAGTGCAGTATATGTTGCGGTCACTTATACCTTGGCCGACGGTTCTACTCATATAGAACACTACCAAAAAGATGAAGGTGATGTAGGTAACAGTGAAACGTTGTACGAATTTAGCTATTCATCACCAGACAATCCAGTTGTCGAAATGGAAATGACATCGACAGGTGGCAACTGGGTATTAAGCTATCTTCAAGGCACTCAGGAGATAACTGAAAATGACAGCTTCGATTATGTTGCCGTAGATTCAGACTTAGCAGTGAGTAACGAATCTTCAGTCTTCATTGATGTCTCTGATTCGCCTGAATACAGTGTTGTTAGTGCTGATGATACAGGTGAGGTTAACGCTGAACTTGGTAATCAAGTCATGTTAGGTGATGAGCAAGATAATGTATTTGTTTGGTTAGATGACATTATCGATAACGGTAGTGATGTGGTCGATAACTTTATCCTCGGAGAAGACTTACTCGACTTACGCGGGATTTTAGAAGAGGCGGAGAGTGTTGATCTTGAAGATCTGGTTGGCAAGATTGATAGCGAAATCGTTGATGGCGATATCGTGTTAACGGTTATCGACAATGAGGTGGAACAAAGCATTGTACTTGACGGTGCTGCAAGTGATCCAAGTTTCGCTGTCTTCATTGATAACGGCACACTTAACGAGATGGAGATGTTAACGCAAATTCTAAAGACTGATACTGTGTAATCTCGACGGCAAAGTGTAACAAAAGCTGGCCTCAATTAGGCCAGTTTTGTTTTGATAGTTAGATAAAAATTTTGCTTCTTGACTACAAATTATTATTGCCAGTGCGTCGCATTTTATGATAATTTTCGCCGCAATCTCGGAGATGAGTCGAAAAGATATTCTGGGGGATACGCGTGATGACATTCGGGCTGAGTGAGCATCACGTAGGGTAGGTATCGACAAGTCCTTTTGTCGATAGACGGGATACTAATGTCGCTTAGCGGCATGTGAATGGGAAACCCAACATTGAATTCACATAAAAAACAACCATTAATCAGCTTCGTTCTTCCTCAATGCCCTGTTCTACAAGACAGTTGCATTACTGAACCTTGATTTAATTACCAGTATATAGTCCATCTTTGATGGAGCGATTTGTCGTACACGCTACTTTATTTTAGTGCGTGACTCTTTGCTTTGCCCTCATTCTAGAATCGGTTTCTGAATAGGGAAATAAAACTATTTCAAGGGATTACATCATGAGCACCGCCTTTGAAGTCGATAATTCATTTATCGCAACACCTTTTTCTACTCAGGTTCCCGTTCTGGAAGGTATTTACGATCTTACTCCAGACCAGGTTCTTCTTGACCAAGAGCAGCATGAATCTGCCGTTCGTTCATACCCTCGTCGACTCCCTATTGCTATTAAACAGGCATACGGGGCGCTCGTGGAAGATACGCGTGGTCAATTATTTCTCGATTGTTTGGCTGGAGCTGGCACGTTGGCAATGGGTTATAACCACCCAGAGATCAACCAAGCGCTTAAAGACCAACTTGACAGCGGTTTACCATATCAAACATTGGACATCGCCACTGAAGCGAAAACCAAGTTCATTAAGGCCGTTAAAGACTTTTTGCCTGAGCAATTGGGTAATCACTGTGTGATTCAGTTTTGTGGCCCATCAGGCGCAGATGCGGTTGAAGCAGCGATTAAACTGGCTAAGCAGACGACTGGGCGTAATACCATGTTTGCTTTTCGTGGTGCCTACCATGGTATGACCAATGGTACCATGGGAATGATGGGGAATTTAGGTACAAAAGCACGTCGTACAGGTTTGATGTCTGACGTCCACTTTATGCCATTCCCATATAACTTGCGTTGCCCGTTTGGTTTAGGCGGAGATGAAGGCGCTAAAGCGAGCATTCGTTATATCGAACGTCTTCTTCACGATGATGAAGCAGGAATAATGAAGCCTGCCGCTATCGTGGTAGAGCCCGTTCAAGGCGAAGGCGGCGTTATCCCTGCTCCAGCGTTCTGGCTGCGAGAGTTGCGCCGCATTTGTGATGAGCATGGCATCCTACTTATCTTTGACGAAATTCAGTGTGGCGTTGGCAAAACAGGTTACAACTTCGCTTTCGAAGAAGCAGGTATCGTACCCGATGTGCTCTGCTTATCGAAAGCGATCGGCGGTGGTATGCCGATGTCGCTATTGGTGATTAAAAAAGATCATGATACGTGGAAGCCTGGTGAGCATACGGGTACGTTCCGTGGCAACCAACTTGCGATGGTTTCAGGCGCCAAGGCTCTTGAAATTATTCAGCGTGATAACCTTGTTGAGCATGCCAATATTGCTGGTCAATATTTACGTCATGGTCTTGAAGCGATCCAAAAACGTGTTGACTGTATTGCTGAGGTCCGAGGCAAAGGGTTGATGCTGGGTGTTGAAATCCGTAAGCCGGGCAATGAACTGAACAAGTTTGGAGAGCCTGCATCGGATGGTGAGCTTACCCTAAGAATTCAACGTGCGGCGCTAGAGCGTGGATTGATGATCGAAAAGGGTGGTCGTGACGGCTCGGTGATTCGTTTCCTTGCGCCTTTGATTATCTCTTTTGAGCAGATCGACTTTGCACTGCGTGTGATTGAAGAGGCTATGTTAGTCTCAGGCGCCAATAAAGTCGATGCTGAGCAGGCCAATCAAAGTTGGAAGCAGCACTTTATCCATACCGGAGAGATGGGAAGTCACGAGTTTGCTAAGGTGATGAACCACACCACGGCGACAATGAAGTCGGTATTTGAACAAGTAGACGCGCCATACTCTGGTCTTGATCCTAAGCTTTTGCAAAGTGCGATCAACGCCGTTGACCTCGATAACAAGAATGCTTCGCTTATCGATGTGATTGGCGAAACAGCAGATCTTGTGGCGAAGAATGCTATCTTTACCCAACATCCCAACTGTATTGCGCATTTGCATACTCCGCCGTTAATGCCAGCCGTGGCAGCGGAAGCAATGATTGCGGCGTTAAACCAATCGATGGACTCTTGGGATCAGGCGTCATCAGCGACCTATGTCGAGCAGAAAGTCACCGACTGGCTATGTGAAAAGTACGACCTTGGCGAGCAGTCAGACGGTATTTTTACCAGTGGCGGCACGCAAAGTAACCAAATGGGACTCATGCTCGCACGCGACTGGATTGCCGATAAGTTATCGGGACATTCGATCCAAAAGCTTGGTCTTCCTGACTATGCAGACAAACTGCGTATTGTGTGTTCAAAGAAATCTCACTTTACGGTACAAAAATCCGCCTCTTGGATGGGATTAGGTGAAAAAGCGATTTTAGCAGTAGATGCCAACGTAGACGGTACGATGGATGTCACTCAGCTTGACGCAGCCATTGAACAGGCAAAAGCTGAAGGTTTGATTCCTTTTGCTATCGTGGGTACCGCTGGTACAACCGATCACGGAGCGATTGACGATCTTGATTTTATCGCTGATATGGCTGACAAGCATCAGATGTGGATGCATGTTGACGGCGCGTACGGTGGTGCATTAATTCTAAGTAGCCACAAGAATCGTCTTAAAGGCGTTGAGCGCGCAGCGTCGGTAAGCGTTGATTTCCACAAGCTGTTTTACCAAACAATTAGCTGCGGTGCTTTACTGGTCAACGACAAAGCTAACTTCAAGTTTCTTCTGCACCATGCAGATTACTTGAACCGTGAACATGATGAGCTGCCAAACTTGGTCGACAAGTCTATCGCGACAACTAAGCGCTTTGATGCATTGAAAGTGTTTATGACAATGCAGAATGTTGGCCCAGACACTTTAGGTGAAATGTACGATCATCTCTTGGCCCAAACTCAGCAAGTGGCATATTTAGTGCGCAGTAATGACAGTTTGGAGTTATTGGCAGAACCTGCTTTGTCGACAGTTTTGTTCCGCGCAGTGCATGGGAATACCGACCTAGATGAACTCAATAAAACTCTAAGACTAGAAGCGCTAACACGTGGTGTAGCGGTACTTGGAGAAACTGTTGTGGATGGCAAATCGGCCCTTAAATTCACAATACTAAACCCTTGCTTGAAGATCTCGGACTTCGAATCTTTGCTAAATAAAATTAATACTCTAGCGGTTGAGCTAGCGAAATAAAGGTAACGAAAACTATGGCAATTCTACAAATTGGTGCAGGCGGCGTTGGCTGGGTAGTTGCACATAAAGCAGCGCAAAACAACGACGTTCTGGGTGATATCACCATTGCATCACGTACCGTGGGCAAATGTGAAAAAATCATTGAATCTATTCAGAATAAAAACAACCTGAAAGATCCATCGAAGAAATTAGAAGCTCGTGCAGTCAATGCCGATGACGTTGACTCTCTCGTTGCTCTTATTAAAGAAGTTCAGCCTGATCTTGTGATCAACGCAGGTCCTCCATGGGTCAACATGTCAATCATGGAAGCGTGTTACCAAGCTAAGGTATCTTACCTAGATACTTCGGTTGCAGTCGACTTGTGCAGCGAAGGCCAACAAGTACCACAAGCGTACGACTGGCAATGGGGCTACCGCGAGAAGTTTGAACAAGCAGGCATCACAGGTATTCTAGGTGCCGGTTTCGATCCGGGCGTGGTATCCGTATTTGCCGCTTATGCTGTAAAACATCTGTTTGATGAAATCGATACTATTGACGTCATGGACGTTAACGCTGGCGACCACGGCAAGAAGTTCGCGACTAACTTTGACCCAGAAACCAACATGTTAGAGATCCAAGGCGACTCTTTCTACTGGGAAAATGGCGAGTGGAAACAAGTGCCTTGTCATTCTCGTATGCTTGAGTTTGATTTCCCGAACTGTGGTTCGCACAAAGTTTACTCAATGGCACACGACGAAGTGCGTTCAATGCAAGAGTTTATTCCGGCAAAACGTATCGAGTTCTGGATGGGTTTTGGTGACCGTTACCTAAACTATTTCAATGTAATGCGTGATATCGGCCTGCTAAGCCCTGATCCGCTCACACTCCACGACGGTACCGTGGTTCAGCCGTTACACGTTCTTAAAGCACTGCTTCCAGACCCAACGTCTCTTGCGCCGGGTTATACAGGCTTAACGTGTATTGGTACTTGGGTTCAAGGTAAGAAAGACGGCAAGGAGCGCAGCGTATTTATCTACAACAACGCTGACCATGAAGTGGCATATGAAGACGTTGAGCACCAAGCGATCTCTTACACCACTGGTGTTCCTGCGATCACGGCGGCACTACAATTTTTCCGCGGCAAGTGGGCAGACAAAGGCGTGTTCAACATGGAACAGCTAGACCCAGATCCGTTCTTAGAAACGATGCCTGCTATCGGCCTAGATTGGCATGTACAAGAACTAGATCCGAGCCAGCCTGTGATCCACAAGTTGAAATAAGAACGTCACTGCTCTTATTTGAAATCTAAATGTAAGCCGATGCACCTGCGTCGGCTTTGTTCGATTTTATATTTATAGTGCCTTCGTTTACGCGAGGGAGCTTAAGGTATTTAAATGCAACACAACGAACTTAAAACTCCGTACTTCATGATTAATGAAGATAAGTTGATAGAGAACCTAGAGAAAGCCAAACAACTCAAAGAGATCTCTGGCGTAAAGCTTGTTCTGGCGCTGAAATGCTTCTCAACTTGGGGAGTATTTGACATCATCAAGCCATATTTAGATGGCACCACGAGTTCGGGCCCGTTTGAAGTTAAGCTTGGCCATGAAACCTTTGGTGGTGAAACACACGCTTATAGTGTCGGTTACAGTGAAGATGACGTGCGTGAAGTGGCAGACATTTGCGATAAAATGATCTTTAACTCACAGTCTCAACTCGCAGCGCACCGTCACATTGTGGAAGGTAAAGCATCGATTGGCCTTCGTTTGAACCCTGGCGTGAGCTATGCGGGGCAAGATTTAGCCAATCCCGCACGTCAGTTCTCTCGCCTTGGGGTTCAGGCTGATCACATCAAGCCAGAAATTTTCGATGATATCGATGGCGTGATGTTTCACATGAACTGTGAGAACAAAGATGTCGATGCGTTTATTGGCTTGCTCGATTCCATCTCACAGCAGTTTGGTGAGTATTTAGACAAACTTGATTGGGTCAGCATGGGCGGCGGTGTCTTCTTTACTTGGCCTGGATATGATATCAGCAAGCTTGGTTTAGCGCTGAAAGCGTTCGCTGAAAAGCATGGCGTGCAAATGTATCTAGAGCCGGGTGAAGCTATTATTACTAAAACCACTGATCTGGTCGTGACTGTGGTTGATGTGGTTGAAAATGTGAAGAAAACGGCAATTGTTGACTCAGCCACTGAAGCACATCGTTTAGATACTCTGATTTACAATGAGCCGGCTTCGATTCTAGAAGCGTCTGATAATGGTGAACACGAGTACGTTATCGGCTCATGTTCATGTTTGGCGGGTGACCAGTTCTGTGTGGCGAACTTTGATCAGCCATTAGAAATCGGTCAACGTCTGCACATTCTTGATAGCGCTGGTTACACCATGGTGAAACTAAACTGGTTTAACGGTCTGCGCATGCCGTCGGTTTACTGTGAACGTTCAAGCGGTGAGATTCAAAAACTTAACGAGTTTGACTATGCTGATTTTAAGCGTTCGTTATCGCAGTGGTCTGTGACATAACGGGATAAAATGACAAGAGAGCGTTCATTTCGCTCTCTTTGTTGTTGCAGTATTCGCCAAGTCGCGGTTTTAGCTTTCAACAATCACTCGGGTATCTTCGCTAAGAGACTCTAATTCGTTAGCGACATCGTTGATGTCAACTTGTTGGGGAATACGAATGGCTAAGCTGGCAGTAAATAGACTCGAGCTGACGCCACCGCCACCTGCGATAAAGACTCGTTGACAGTCCATATCGAGAATACTGATGCCTTGGTCATCAAGGACGTGAGTAATTTCATTAACGATACCAGCCCTGTCGTTAGAATCGACTCTAACTTGATAGATGGTATCGGCATTGTGACTTGTGGTATCTGAATCGGTAAATTGAACCATCAACTCTGGATGTGAACTAAACGCCTCTTTCACGATATCCATATTGCTTGTCGGCAAATCAACTTTGATCACCGCGGCAACTTGGTCTTCAATAAAGTTAACTTTACTGATAAGCCATTTACCACCATTTTCGTGAGTAATGGTCGCCAATTGTTTAATGGTTGTCGGGGTTGCTCGGCCGACAAAGTTTACGATAAATGTACTGTTCATAGTGGGGCCTCCTAGCGCTGAAGTAGATATTGCAAACCAATCTTTTCAGCGTCGAAAAACGGATTGGTGCCTAACCTCAGTGTAGAAGAGCTCAAAGGCTAAGGTTTGATGTAAATCAACTTTTAAACCTAATGCCTTGTCAGTCTTACCAATATTATACCGCGAGCACAAAAAAGGCGCATCAAGCGCCTTTATTTCACCAAAATCTGTTGTTACGGCGATCAGAAGGTGACCTTCATTTCTACACCATAGAAAATATCGTCGTAGCTCGCACCCGCATCAAGGGCAAATTTGGCTGCATCTTGATTGCCAAACCAAGGATTGCTGCTGTACTGAAATTCTGCACTGCCGCCCCAAGCACCACTGACCCAACCGTGAATATGCCCGACAGGGTTCAAGAAGAAGAGTGTGATATCGCCCATGGTTTCCGAGCCCATGACTTCACCACCAGTGTTGACAATGTTTTGCTCGGCTTCGAACATCATTTCACCGACGATCGCACCAAAGAATGGTGTGATAAAGAGATCTTGCCATGAAGGGATCTCAGCAAAGGCTTCTACACCATATTCCCAGAAGAAAGTAGACATGGTGGCAGAGTAGAGGAAGGATTCAAACTCGTTAAACCCGGCATGGCGCGCTGCCG
This sequence comes from Vibrio pacinii DSM 19139, assembly GCF_000711795.1. GTDB lineage: Bacteria > Pseudomonadota > Gammaproteobacteria > Enterobacterales > Vibrionaceae > Vibrio > Vibrio pacinii. Next base: position 37,287 of record NZ_JONH01000012.1, read on the forward strand.
TGTAATACACGCCACCAAAATAGGGGTGCATAACGTAGTTGAGAAAGTGTTCATCGCGATCCCAAACTGGGCCTGCGGTGACGTTGTCTTTCCATTTTGAGCCTAAACCACTTAAGTTACGGTCTTCTTCATCCCATTTAGTGATAGATTCTGGCAGAAGTGTCATCAATCCGACGGTTGCGACGCTCAAACCTAAAATGGTGTAGGTTTGACCTTTTAAATAATCCCAATCCTTCTCCTCAGACATGGTTAAATATTTTGGTAAGCCTGGTGCTTCTAATTTAAACGTGCTCTCAGTTAGACTTAGAGAATAAGGATCGCTGATCTGATACTGATAGGAGTTGTGAAATATGCTGTCAGGTTGCGCTTGATCTACTTGATACGAAAGCTCAATATGTTGATTCGACTGATAAACATTGGCATTGGCGTAAGTGCAAGCTGACAACATTAAAGCGGAAATGCTTTTTTGGAACACGAAAGACTCCATCGTTATTATTTTTTGATGATCAGGTTCACAATTATCCAACAAAGTCAGCATAATGGGAACTTGAAATTGTCCTAAATAAGAAACTGGGTCCATTTTTCACCAAAACGCATGATTATTATCAGTTAAACTCTACAAATATGTGACAATTTCCCACAAAGGATATAACAATGTTAAAGATAGCAATGCTCAGCACTGGGGAAGAGGTCCTTCACGGCGATATTGTTGACACCAATGCTGCCTGGTTGTCGCAACGCTTTTTTGAACATGGCTATAGCATGACCAAACGTTCAACCGTCGGTGATGAAATGGCGGCGTTAATTGAAGAATTATTAATGCTCAGTTTTAACTGTGACATTGTGGTAGTGAACGGTGGACTAGGTCCAACATCAGATGATTTGAGTGCTCAAGCGGCAGCGCTCGCGCTAGACACTGAACTTGTGCTGTTTCCACAGTGGTTAGAGACATTAGAGGAATTTTTTGCTGCCCGCGGCATTACCATGCCAGAAAGTAATCGCAAGCAAGCAATGTTGCCTAAAGGCTCAATATTGCTAGATAATCCTGTCGGAACGGCATGTGGCTTTAAGCTCACGCTTAACGACTGCGATTTTTATTTTACTCCTGGCGTTCCCAGTGAGTTTAAACTCATGATTGATCAACAAGTGCTGCCTGACATTAAAGCAAGTCACCCTCAAGTGACAGGACAAGATTGCAGCAAGCTTTATACTTTCGGTACGTCAGAATCAGCACTCTCTGACAAACTCGACAAGATCAAACTGCCACCAGGTTATACGCTTGGTTATCGCTCCTACTTACCTTATATCGAAGTAAAGTTGTTCGGTCCCAAAGAGGACTTGGATAATCGCGTCAAACTACTACAAATCATCTTTAAACTTATCGAAGAGCATGTAGTGAGCGTCGATGAGTCGATGCAGAAACATGTTGCTTACTTGATCCAAGAGAAAAAAATGTCTATTTCGACCGCAGAACAATCTACGTTTGGTGCGCTTTCTCAGTGGATCCAGTCAAATGCTTTGGCGGCAGAATTTTGTGGTCATGGTTGGGTCTTAGGTGAGCGAATTGCGGTTGGAGAACAAGCGGATGACAAGCTAGCGGCAGCGTTGGCGTTGGTTGGTGCGACTAAGGACAAATGCGGTACCGATGTAGCGATTGTGACGGGGAAGGTTACCGATAATGCGTTCTGCGTTACGCTTGCTGCGCCAGAAGGTGAATGGGGACAAACACTAACCTTGAAGCGAAATTACTCCCGTGATGAGCAAGCATTGGTGATAACCACTGTCGCCGCCGATATGTTGCGCCGTTATTTGAGTAAGAAACCGATGTTTGTCGGTTACAGCTCATTATCGAGAGTCAAAGAGATGTTCGTGCCTCGTAGCGTAATTAGTGAATAAAAATTCAGCTAGGGCAGTGCGCTAAGTTTGTCAAACACTAACCGTTTTGCGTTCTGTAATAAGTGAATGAAAGCTCTTCTTATTACTCATCGAGCGAGATAATTAATTTTTATTCGAATTTCATATAATAGCTAACTGAATGATTTTTCATAGAAGACGTTTTTGTCTTAGATTTGCAACGTGCATTCGTCAGAATAACCTTTAAAATGACAATTCGGTTGCCAATTGCACAAGGAGGTTAGCATGTTAAATCAGTCCAAGATTTTGGTTTGGTATCAAGTGGCTAGCCAAAAAGTTATTTTGGGTGAAGCGCTGAATAATCAGCACCAAGACTTGATTTCGAGATGGTTGCAGGCGCCAGAGGAGCCTCTCGCTACCGATTGCCTAGGGTACCGTCTTTCTTTATATGATGATGATGGCAGAGAGATTGGTGGTAAGTCAGTATCAATGCTGACAGCAGATGAATTTTTATCCGGTGTTCGAGTGCAGATATAAAAAAGGCCAGCGTTTCTGCTGGCCTTTTTTGAATGATTATGCACGTCTTTCTTTGAGCGTATATTTGACATCTTTGACTTCAATGTCAGATTTTGCACGGCAAATGCACGGCAAAATCTCTTTTTCTTGAGTGTAAGCCATCGCAAAACCAACGTACTCAACTTCTCCAGAAATCAAGGTGCAGCGACAAGCACCACAATGCCCATCGCGACAATTGTATTCTGGCTCCAGCTCTGCCCGCTCTAGAGTTTCTAGAATGGTATTAGACGGGTGGGACTGAATCGTTGTAATTCCGTTAATTTTGATACTGGGCATTACAGTTCGAAATCCTTAAAATCATCGGCGCGAACATCACTGTCGATCTGGCCGACAAGATAAGATGAGATCTCTGCTTCTTGTGGTGCAACTTGGACGTTGTCTGATGATAACCACGCGTTAATCCAAGGAATTGGGTTAGACGTCGCTTCTGGGTAAGCCGTACCTAGGCCAACCGCTTGCATACGAATGTTAGTGATGTATTCAACATACTGGCTAAGAATATCTTTGTTAAGGCCAATCATAGAGCCATCTTTGAATAGGTATTCTGCCCACTCTTTTTCTTGCTCAGCAGCGGCTTTAAACAGATCGAAACACTCTTGCTTACACTCTTCTGCAATCTGAATGAAAGCAAAGTCATCTTGTCCATTACGCAACAAGTTAATCATATGTTGCGTGCCAGTGAGGTGCAGCGCTTCATCGCGAGCGATAAGCTTGATTATTTTAGCATTGCCTTCCATCAATTCACGTTCAGCAAAAGCGAATGAACAAGCAAAACTCACATAGAAACGAATGGCTTCAAGTGCGTTGACTGACATCAGACACAGGTAAAGCTTCTTCTTAAGCCCATGCAGTGAAACCGTTACATCTTCACCGTTGATTTGGTGAGTGCCTTCACCATAGCGGTGGTAGTCGTTGGTCAGCTGAATAAGCTCATCGTAATAGCGAGAGATATCGTCAGCACGCTTTAGGATATGCTCGTTCTCAACAATGTCGTCAAACACCACACCCGGATCATTAACAATGTTACGGATAATGTGAGTGTATGAACGCGAGTGAATCGTTTCTGAGAACGACCAAGTTTCAATCCAAGTCTCGACTTCAGGCAATGAAACCAATGGCAACAGTGCAACGTTAGGGCTACGGCCTTGGATTGAATCCAACAACGTCTGGTATTTTAAGTTCGAGATGAAAATATGCTTTTCATGATCTGGAAGCTTGTTGTAGTCGATGCGATCACTTGAAACGTCGACTTCTTCTGGGCGCCAGAAGAACGAAAGTTGCTTTTCGATCAACTTTTCAAAGATTTCAAATTTTTGTTGGTCGTAACGTGCCACGTTAACGGATTGACCTAAGAACATTGGTTCTTTTAATTGGTCATTTTTATTTCGATTAAAAGTACTGTAAGCCATGATGCCTCAATTCCTTTTATGCCCCTTAATCATAAGGGGCGAATAATTTGTTAAACCTGATAACTGTATAAGGCTATCGATTAGATCTTACAACCGCCGCCTGCACAATCGTCATCTTGTGGTTGTACTGCGTCTTTTTGGTCATCGCTCGCACCATCACGTGTGTTGTGGTAGTAGAGTGTTTTGACACCAAATTTGTACGCAGTCAGCAGATCTTGAAGCAATTTCTTCATTGGAACTTTGCCACTCTCAAAACGAGTTGGGTCATAGTTCGTGTTGGCAGAAATGGCTTGGTCAACGAATTTTTGCATAATGCCGACAAGATGCAAGTAGCCCTCATTTGAACCAATGTTCCACAGCAGCTCATAGTTATTCTTGTATTCAGTGAATTCAGGAACCACTTGCTTAAGAATGCCATCTTTAGATGCTTTAACTGAAACGTAACCACGTGGTGGTTCGATACCGTTGGTCGCATTTGAAATCTGAGAAGAAGTCTCAGATGGCATAAGCGCCGTTAAGGTAGAGTTACGTAAGCCATGAGTCATTATTTCTTGACGTAAGTTTTCCCAGTCATAGTGCAGCGGCTCATCACACACTAAATCGATATCTTTCTTGTAGGTATCGATAGGCAATAGACCTTTTGCGTAGTTGGTTTCGTCGAACAAAGGACATTTACCTTGTTCTTTAGCCAAGCCAACAGACGCTTTCAACAAGTAGTACTGCATTGCTTCAAATGTACGGTGAGTCAAACCGTTGGCACTACCATCCGAGTACTTAACACCATTTTTCGCTAAGTAGTAGGCGTAGTTAATCACACCGACACCAAGAGTACGACGGTTCATACTTGACTTATAAGCGGCCGGAAGTGGGTAGTCTTGGTAATCAAGTAGGGCATCTAGTGCACGTACAACCAGATCAGCCAACTCTTCAAAATCATCCAGTGACTTAATGGAACCTAAGTTAAACGCTGACAGAGTACATAGCGCGATTTCACCTGAGTCATCTTCAACGTTCGTCAGTGGCTTAGTTGGTAATGCAATCTCAAGACATAGGTTTGACTGGCGAATAGGCGCAACTTCAGAGTCAAATGGGCTGTGCGTATTACAGTGGTCAACGTTCTGAATATAGATACGACCCGTTGAAGCACGCTCTTGCATTAAGATTGAAAACATCTCAACGGCTTTTACGGTCTCTTTCTTGATAGAAGGATCGTTTTCGTACTTAACATATAGGCGTTCAAATTCATCTTGGTTTTCGAAGAATGCGTCATACAGACCTGGAACATCCGAAGGTGAGAACAGTGTGATATTACCGCCTTCAACCAAACGTTGGTACATCAGACGGTTCAGCTGTACGCCGTAGTCCATATGACGGACGCGGTTCTCTTCAACGCCACGGTTGTTCTTGAGCACCATTAATGCCTGAGACTCACCATGCCACATTGGGTAGAAAACGGTTGCAGCACCACCACGAACACCACCCTGAGAACAACACTTAACGGCAGTTTGGAAGTACTTGTAGAAAGGAATACAACCAGTATGGAATGCTTCACCGCCACGGATTTCTGATCCTAGGGCGCGGATGCGTCCAGCGTTAATACCGATACCAGCACGCTGAGACACGTAACGAACAATCGAGCTCGCTGTCGCATTGATCGAATCTAGGCTGTCACCACATTCAATCAGTACACAAGAGCTGAACTGACGAGTAGGAGTACGCACACCAGACATGATCGGCGTTGGTAGCGAGATCTTGAAAGTAGATGTCGCATCGTAGAAACGCTTGATGTAGTCAAGACGAGTCTCTTTTGGATACTTCGCAAACAAACAAGCGGCAACTAAGATATAAAGGAACTGAGCACTTTCATAAATTTCACCGCTGACACGGTTTTGGACAAAGTACTTACCTTCTAGCTGTTTAACGGCCGCGTAAGAAAAATCGAGATCGCGTCTGTGGTCGATATACGAATCCAACTCATCCAGTTCCGCCTTACTGTAGTCTTCGACAATATGCTTGTCGTACTTGCCCTTATCAATAAGGCGAGTAACGTGATCATACAGCTTTGGTGGCTCATATTGACCATAAGCTTTTTTGCGCAAATGGAAAACCGCTAAGCGTGCTGCAAGATATTGGTAATCTGGCGTTTCTTCCGAGATAAGATCGGCGGCTGATTTGATGATAGTTTCGTGAATATCAGAGGTCGTAATGCCATCATAGAACTGAATGTGAGCGCGTAGTTCTACTTGTGATACAGAGACGTTGTCTAGGCCTTCGGCAGCCCATGTAATCACGCGATGGATCTTGTCGAGATCGATACTTTCTTTGCGTCCGTTACGCTTAGTAACGGTAAGTTGTTGGTTCATTCTGCTTCATTTCCCTAACAAAACTGATTAAAGCCGATTTTATGTGTAATTCTTGTAAAAATCGTTCCGGCTTTGTGATCAAAGTCTATCTATATATTGTAGTACAAACACAACATATAGGGGTGCACTGCGGTGCGGATTACAAGATAGTGCTATCTCGGGTAGTTTTCAAGTTACAGATCTTGGATGACTTGTGGATAACTAACAAAATTAAAAAAAACAGTAAGTGACTACTAACCGATGAGAATAGTGCTGGCAAGATTGCATAAAATTACCGTTTTAGAATCGGTTTATAACTAACCATAAACAAAAAAAAATACCTTGATCTTTAGATAAATTTGAGACCGTTTTTTAGGTTGTTTAAATTGGAATCAAATCGACAAAAATCGGTTAAAAAAGCACTAAAAAAGGCGGTGAGCTTGTGCTACCGCCTGAATCGTCATCACTTAGAGTAATGAGTGATGGTTGGTTAAAATTTCTGGGTATGGACGATGTAATTTACGTCGACGTTGTGGCCGAGCTTGTAGCTATCGGTGAGCGGGTTGTAATGCAGCCCAGTGATGCCTGTTTCGGTTAAATCGGTTTGATCGACCATTTTAATTAGTTCAGCAGGGCGAATGAACTTGTCATGGTCATGGGTGCCTTCTGGAACGATCTTTAATAGCTTCTCTGCGCCGACAATAGCGAACAGGTATGACTTTATGTTTCGATTTAAGGTCGAGAAAAACACATGGCCACCAGGTTTTACCAACGCTGCACAAGAGCGAACGACCGAAAGTGGGTCAGGAACGTGCTCAAGCATCTCCATACAAGTTACTACGTCGTAGGTACCCGCATTGTGCTGCGCGTGATCTTCGATCGTACTCTGAATGTAAGTCAGTGTTGTGCCTGTTTCTAGTGCATGAAGGCGAGCAACTTCGAGAGGCTCTTTACCCATATCTAAACCTGTCACCTTGGCGCCTTCTTTCGCCATGCTTTCAGCAAGGATACCGCCGCCACAACCTACATCAAGTACTGTTTTGCCAAACAGACCATTACAATTGTCGAGCACATAGTTCAAACGCAGAGGGTTAATTTGATGTAGAGGTTTAAATTCACCCTCTAAATCCCACCAGCGAGAGGCCATATCCTCGAATTTTTTAATTTCATTTGGGTCGACGTTTTGTGATTGGGTCATAACAACTCTGCTAATAAACTGCTTTCCTTAAGATAGGCATTATACCTGACTCGATAAATGAGGCCACTTTTATCCAAATGTGGATAAAATGTAGCCACTTATCAGCAGCATATAGTCCAAATGTGCATTTTGTCGGCGTTTGATTCACAACCAATCTCACAACCTTGTAAAAGGAGAGGGAAAGTGATGCCGAACAAATGAATTCTATGTTATATTTTTGCACCTTAAGCGTATTGTACATACGATCTATAGAATAGAGGGATAATGGCTCTATGAGCGATCTAGCGAAAGAGATCACGCCCGTAAACATTGAAGATGAGCTGAAAAGTTCGTACTTAGACTATGCGATGTCAGTTATCGTTGGTCGAGCTCTTCCAGATGTGCGTGATGGCCTAAAGCCAGTGCATCGCCGCGTATTATTTGCGATGAATGTGCTAGGTAATGATTGGAACAAACCATATAAAAAATCTGCCCGTGTTGTTGGCGATGTAATCGGTAAATATCACCCACATGGTGATAGCGCAGTGTACGACACTATCGTACGTATGGCTCAACCGTTTTCACTTCGTTACATGCTAGTCGACGGTCAAGGTAACTTCGGTTCGATCGATGGTGACTCAGCGGCGGCAATGCGTTATACCGAAGTTCGTATGGCGAAAATCGCCCACGAGCTTTTAGCTGATTTAGACAAAGATACTGTTGATTATGTACCTAACTATGATGGTACAGAACAAATTCCAGCAGTTCTGCCAACAAAAATTCCTAACCTATTGGTCAACGGTTCTTCTGGTATCGCAGTAGGTATGGCAACCAACATCCCACCTCATAACTTAACTGAAGTTATCGATGGTTGCCTTGCATATATCAATAATGAAGAGATCACTATTGATGAGCTAATGGACTATATACCTGGTCCAGATTTCCCGACCGCAGCGCTAATCAGTGGCCGTAAAGGCATCATTGACGCTTATAAAACAGGTCGCGGTAAAGTCTACATGCGTTCGAAAGCGGATATCGAAGTAGAAAAGAATGGTAGAGAAACTATCATTGTCAGCGAGATCCCTTATCAGGTAAACAAAGCTCGCTTGATTGAGAAAATCGCTGAGCTTGTAAAAGATAAGAAAGTTGAAGGTATCAGTGCACTGCGCGATGAGTCAGACAAAGATGGCATGCGTATTGTTATTGAGTGTAAGCGTGATGCAGTTGGCGAAGTGGTACTAAACAACCTGTACGCCAATACTCAGCTCCAAACGACTTTCGGCATCAACATGGTGGCATTGAACAATGGTCAGCCACAACTTTTCAATCTAAAAGACATGTTGAAGTGTTTCGTTGACCACCGTCGTGAAGTGGTGACTCGACGCACTATTTTCGAATTGAAGAAAGCACGTGACCGTGCTCATATCTTAGAAGCTTTAGCTCTCGCTCTCGCGAATATCGATGACATTATCGAATTAATTCGCAGCGCATCAACTCCAGCGGAAGCCAAAGCTGGCCTAATCGCCCGTGGTTGGGATCTCGGTAATGTTGCTGAAATGCTGGAACGCGCAGGTACTGATGCTGCCCGTCCAGATTGGTTGGAAGACCAATACGGCATTCGTGACGGACAGTACTTCTTAACCGAACAGCAAGCACAAGCGATTCTTGATCTTCGTCTACATAAGCTAACAGGCTTAGAACATGGCAAGATTCTCGATGAATACAAAGCACTGCTTGATGAAATTGCAGAGCTAATGTACATCTTGGCAAACACCGAGCGTTTGATGGAAGTGATCCGTGAAGAGCTTGAGCTAGTGCGTGAGAACTATGGTGATGTTCGCCGTACAGAGATCACAGCCGCTAGTCATGATATCGACATGGAAGAGCTGATTGCACGTGAAGATGTGGTAGTGACTCTATCGCATGGTGGCTATGTTAAATATCAAGTACTGAGCGACTACGAGTCACAACGTCGTGGTGGTAAAGGTAAGAGCGCAACTAAGATGAAGGACGAAGACCATATTGAGCGTCTTCTAGTGGCGAATACCCACGATAACATCCTATGTTTCTCTACTCGTGGTAAGACCTACCGTCTGAAAGTGTACCAACTACCATTTGCTAGCCGTACCGCGCGTGGTAAGCCGATTGTTAATATTCTTCCACTTGAGGATGGCGAGCGTATCACGGCGATCCTGCGTGTTGATGAGTTCTCAGAAGATAAATTTATCTTTATGGCAACGGGTGATGGTACGGTGAAGAAAACGCCGCTCAACCAGTTTGCCAACGTACGTTCAAACGGTTTGATTGCGGTTAACTTACGTGATGATGATTCACTGATTGGTGTGGATATCACCAATGGTGAAAACGAAATTATGCTGTTCTCTAAGGCGGGTAAAGTGGTTCGCTTTAAAGAGGCAGAAGAGACACCTGTACTTGATGAAAATGGCAATCCAGTTCTTGATGAGAACGGTCAACCAGAAGTGAAGTTTAAAGGGGTTCGCCCAATGGGTCGTACTGCCTCTGGTGTCCGTGGTATGAAGTTGGCTAATGATGATCAAGTCGTATCACTGATTGTTCCATCGAATGATGGTGATATTCTTACCGTGACAGAAAACGGCTACGGTAAACGTACGACGCTTAATGAGTACCCTACCAAAGGTCGTGGTACTCAGGGTGTTGTATCGATCAAAGTTTCCGAGCGAAATGGTCCGGTTGTTGGTGCGGTTCAAGTCGTAGAAGGCGACGAGATGATGATGATCACCGACGCCGGTACTCTGGTACGCACACGTGTCGCTGAAGTTAGTCAAGTTGGCCGTAATACTCAAGGGGTGACCTTGATCCGTACTGCTGAAGATGAATCTGTGGTCGGTTTGCAACGTATTGAAGAAATTGATGAAGCTGAACTGTTGCAAGATGAAGACAATGCAAGTGCTGAAGAGGCAAGCGTTGACACATCGGCAGAGGCTCCAAGCGATAGCGATGATACTCAAGAGTAATTAAATTTCGTTACTTTGTTCGAACAAATGCCAGACTTTATGTCTGGCATTTTTTTTGTTTTTACTCGCATTATATCTACAAAAACATGCACTTTGGCGTACATCATATACAGTTATAGGAGTGTCTGTTTAGGTTCAAAGCTTAACCAAAGCGATAATATCTAGCGTGGATGTCGAGAACAAGCTCGAAACTAAGAGGGGTAGTCAGTGACAGCTGAACAAATGAATAAGTTTGCTCGGTCAGTACTTATCGCCTTCTTTTTTATATCTGTTTACCTGATCTCGGACACTCTAATCTCTGAGCATAAAATGCTACGTTGGATATATCTGTTGTTTCCGATCGCGCTTATTGTGTGTTTCTTTAGTGCTAACCGAAAAGTGAGAGCCTATTTATCTACGTTGTCACTCCTTATTCTGTTTATCGGTGGACTCTTCGAACCGCTAAATTTTGATGTAATTGAAGAGAGCTTTATCCTGCTGCCTCTTTGTTATGTTTTCTTGTTTCCAGGTGCGTTATGGCCGATTGCGGTTGCGATTGGGTTAGTCATAACTTATTGGGTCAACCTACCGGCTGAGAAATTTGGTGAATTTGTCGAAGATGCAATCGAGTTGGTTTTCATCGCGTCATTTGCGACTGTGATGACTTATTATTATCAAAAGTCACAACGCCAGTCTCTGCGTTACAAAAAAGCCAGTTTGACAGACCACCTCACCAACTTACCCAATCGTAAATCCTTCTTTAATACCACCGCTGATTTACTGGCCGATGAGCAGAACGATCATGCGGTAATACAGTTAGGGTTGGATAACCTCAAGGCAGTGAATGACAATCTAGGTTACGGCTATGGCGATGAATTACTCAAACAGTTTTCGACCCATGTACAAAGCATTGTAGGAGAATTTGGCACAGTATTTAGACTTGGCGGAGATGAATTGGTCGTGTTGGTCTCATTTGCTACAGGAGATAGACAGCCGTTGCAGCAGGTCATCGATAGGCTCGTTCAGCACTATGATACTGTCTGCCAAGTTTTTAATACTTCGCATAGTTTACTTTTTAGCGGGGGAGTAGCGTTACTCAGTGATGCACATAACAATATTAATGTTTGGGGCAAGAATGTTGATGCCGCGGTGGCCCGCGCCAAGAGCAGCGATAATGAAATAATACGCTGGTATGACGAAGAGCTGATGAATGACACTATTCGTGATCATCAGATTGAAGTTGAATTAAAAGGCGCAATTGATAAACAACAACTGAAGTTGGTCTATCAACCTAAAGTCGACACTCGAAGCAATTCGATCGTTGGGGCCGAAGCTCTGCTGCGTTGGCATCATCCTGATCTAGGTATTGTCTCTCCTTTAGACTTTATTTCCGTTGCTGAAAAAACAGCGCAGATTATTCCCATTGGGCGCTGGGTACTTGATCAGGCCATTCAGCAAGCAAAAGAGTGGCAAGAGATAGGCAAGCCAATCTGTGTTTCTGTCAATGTTTCCAGTGTTCAATTTACCCATGATGACATTTATCCTTTCATCGAAGGTTTGTTGGTTAAACATGAACTTGCCCCTCAACAGCTTCAAATAGAAATTACTGAAACGGCGATGATGGATAAACACACTCGGGTAGCGAAAACTTGTGACAAATTGCAACGATTAGGCGTCAGTATTGCGATTGATGACTTTGGTGTCGCGTATTCATCACTCAATTACCTTAAACGGTTACCTATTGATGTGATAAAAATCGACAAGTCTTTTATTGATCACTGTGTTACAGAGAGAACGGATCATATGATAGTCCGCACTATTATTCAGATCGGGCACAACTTAAATAAGGGTGTCATTGCTGAAGGAGTCGAAAATACAAAGCAGTGCGAGTTGTTAAAAAGTGAGCAGTGTTATCTGATCCAAGGCTATGTGTATTCTAGACCAGTCTATTGTCGCGAGTTTACCCACTTGCTCCTTTCTCAAAGTTGATGGCTCATTTCGTGATTGAAAAAAAAGGCCGCAACTGCGGCCACATAACAGGAAGTAATGGATAACGCCAAGAGACAGAGGTTACGGTCTGTTGAACGTTTAATACTCAGTGTAGTCGATTAACACTGTTTAGCGATTTTTATGCATTAATTTATCAATAATAGGGATAATTAGTCGCATATTTGTCGATTTTTGGTTCGCTGTATATTCCGTTTTTGTCTTTAATTTTAGTTGTAAATGTTGTAATTGTTGCCTAGGTGTTTACTAATTCGCTGTTATCTTTGATTTCTGCGTTTTATTTGACTAAAAATGAATTCATCAATTGATCGGTGGCAATGAAGTGCCAATTAGTTGCTAAAGTATGAGATGTGGCTCACATTCGATCTGCCTATTGATGCCAAATCAGCGTAAAATCCCCTCTTCGAAAAACGGTATCTCCGGAAATGAAAATGGATAATAAACTCGGATTAAGCTCTTTAACCGCCATCGTGATTGGCTCGATGATCGGTGCGGGGGTATTTAGCTTACCGCAAAATATGGCATCCGTGGCAAGCCCAGCCGCCGTCATGATTGGTTGGACGATCACAGGGGTAGGGATGATCTTCCTTGCGCTTTCATTTCAAAAACTTGCATTTCATCGACCTCACGTTGATAGCGGTGTTTTTGGGTATGCCAAAGAAGGTTTTGGCGACTTTGTCGGCTTTTGTTCTGCGTGGGGTTATTGGTTGAGTGCGATGTTAGCCAATGTCTCTTACTTAGTGATTGTATTTAGTACCTTAGGAATGTTATTCGATACGCCTGACAATGTAATATTTGGTCAAGGCAATACGCTAGTTTCGGTCGTTGGTGCATCGTGCTTATTGTGGCTAGTGCATGCTTTAGTATTACGCGGTGTACAAACGGCGGCGTTAATTAATATGGTCACCACTTACGCAAAGTTAGTTCCTCTAATTATTTTTATTATTTGTGCAATGCTTGCCTTTAGTTGGAATACCTTCACCTTTGATTTTACCGGTGTTCATTTTGGTGAAGAGTACGATCTGCTCGAGCAGGTGAAAAGTACTATGCTTATCACCGTCTGGGTATTTATTGGTATCGAAGGGGCAGTCGTTGTCTCAAGCCGAGCTAGAAATCGAAAAGATATTGGTCGAGCGACAATTTTGGGGCTGCTCACGGCACTGGCGATTTATATCTTCGTGACTTTGTTGTCTATGGGGGTTGTTAAGCCAGTGGAATTAGCCACATATCAAAATCCATCGATGGCCAAAGTATTAACGTTGATTCTCGGCCCTTGGGGGCAATACATTATCAGTGTTGGGCTGCTGATTTCAGTATGTGGTGCGTTTCTCAGTTGGACAGTTCTGGCATCCGAAGCGCCGTACTTGTGTGCTAAAGAGAAAATGTTCCCGAAGAAATATGCGCAGTTAAACAAGGCTGGTAGCCCAGTGAAACCACTAACCTTAACCAATATATGGATACAGGTTTCGCTGATTTTTGTCATGTTCGCTGGCAGTACTTATGATACTTTGTTGATCATCGCTTCAGAAATGATTTTAGTGCCTTACTTCCTTGTTGGGGCATTTGTATTGAAAATCGCCATCACTGAGAAAAACAGAGGTAGCTTGCTGTTGGTTGGACTTGGTGCGAGCGTATATGGTTTATGGCTACTGTATGCTTCTGGTCTTAACTACCTGCTGCTATCAGCATTGCTCTACTTGCCAGGTCTCTATTTCTACATTCAAGCTAAACGAGAGCAAGGTATCCATCCATTTAAAGGAAGAGAAAGGCTTGGCGCTGGTGTATTGGGTTTCACCGCAATGTTGGCGGTTGGCATGATATGGAGCGGTAGTCTGAACTTAGCATTGTAAATAAAAGCCCCAGTAAATATTTGCTGGGGCTTTTTTCTAGTCCAAATCTGGACGTTACCTCTCACTAGTTTGCCCATCTACACCACGTTGATATTCATCATCATTCACTTTTTATATGGCATGTTTTCTCTTCGTGAGCAAAAGCTTGCTTGAGTGAGGTAGAAAACTGCTTGATTACACTCTGAGCTTCACTTTAAGGTGCTGATATATAATAGTATTAAGTTGGTATTAAGTTTGCTTCTATTGTGCCTCGATAGTTTCTATCAACGGTTAAAGACAAAAGGAAGCCCCGATGCCAACGCTCAACTTCAATATCCGAATCGATGGATTAGCACCAGATACATTAAGGGTGATTGAATATTCTGGATGGGACACTTTTTCACGCCAATCTTTACCTGTTGAGCATGCATGTAATGGTTACCGCTATGAGTTTCAACTTGCGAGTCGTCAGCACACCATTACGCCTCAACAAGTGGTTGATAAAAACGTTCAGTTTGAAGTGGTTCGTGATGGTGTTGTTGTGCAGCGGCTGCATGGTGTAGTGCGTAACTTTGGTAAAGGTGACACAGGTCATCGTCATACTTTCTACACCCTCAGTGTTGTTCCAGCAATTGAACGTCTGTCATTACGCCATAATTCCCGTCTTTTCCAGTACAAAACTGTCCCTGAAATTGTTTCTATCTTGCTGCAAGAGATGAACATCAATGACTATGCGTTTGTGCTAAAAAACGATCATTCGCAAAGAGAGTTTTGTGTTCAATATCGAGAGTCTGATTTAGATTTTGCCCATCGTTTGCTCGCAGAAGAGGGGATTATTTATCATATTGTGCATGACAGTGATAAACATACCGTGGTGTTCAGTGACGCCAATGACAGTTTGGTGAAACTTGGCCAGCCGGTACCGTACAACAACCTAAGTGGTGGCGGAGTTGTAGGCGCGCCTTATATCAACACTTTTGCAACCCATCATACAGCGCAAGTCAGCCATGCCGAGATTCAAGATTACAGTTTTAAGAAACCGGCTTATTCATTCGCACAGAGCGTTCAGGGTACAGAAATGGCGTATCAAATTGAAAATCGCTACGAGCACTTTGATGCGCCAGGCCGGTTTAAATGCGATGACGCAGGCAAGACCATCACCCAAGCACGGCTTGATTATCTAAGGCGAGACGCTCGCTTAGCGACAGGAATAAGCAATCAACCATCACTTTCAGCAGGAGTGAAGTTTGAACTTCAAGAGCACAGTGATACTAGCTTGAATCGAGAATGGGTAGTGGTAGCGACGCAACATGTTGGCAAACAACCGCAAGCGCTAGAAGAAGAGGGGGGCAGCGGGGCAACCACCTATCACAACGAATTTAAACTTGTTCCTAGTGATGTTATTTGGCAAGCAGAGCCTGTCCCGAAACCTCAGGTTGATGGCCCTATGATTGCAACTGTCGTTGGCCCGGAAGGCGAAGAGATATATTGCGATGAATTTGGTCGTGTCAAAGTTCATTTTCATTGGGACAGATACTCAAATGGCGATCAACACAGTTCATGTTGGGTTCGAGTCTCTCAAGGTTGGGCGGGGCATCAATATGGTATGGTCGCGATCCCGCGCGTTGGTCATGAAGTGATCGTCACCTTTCTCAATGGTGACCCAGATCAACCGATTATCACAGGTCGAACTTATCATGCGACCAATGTAACGCCGTACCCTTTACCCGACCATAAAACCAAAACAGTGATTCGCAGCGAGTCTTATCAAGGCGAGGGTTTTAATGAGCTGAGCTTTGAAGATCAATCTGGCCTAGAGCGTGTTTATCTACATGCCCAGAAAGATATTGAAGTTGAAGTGAAGAACGATCACACAACAGAAGTGCATAACGATAAACATCTGACGGTTGAAAATGATCAATTCAGCCTGACAAAGAACAATCGTCACCTAACGATAAATGGTGAACGACGAGAACAAGTCAGCGCCGACAAAACCATCAATATCGGTGAGTCATTACAACAAAAGGTCAAGCGCAAAACGGCGATAGACAGCTCTGATGAAGTTCATCTTAAAGCGGGCAATAAAATTGTTCTTGATGCAGGCAGCGCAATCACAATAAAAGCTGGTGGTAGCTTTGTTACAGTGGATGCTGGAGGCGTACACCTTGTCGGATCAGCGATCAACCTTAACTCCGGCGGCAGCGCAGGTGGTGGTTCTGGTTATGCCGGTGTTGCTGCTGTGTTGCCGAATCAAATGATTGCGGTACCACCTGCACCTAACCCATTACCATTACAACTATCAGCAGCAACCATGTCCACATTGTCTATTGCGAATGTGGCCATAGCAAAAATGTGTCAAAAACAAAGTGATGGGTCATGTCCTCGAGAAGATTGCCCGTGTGAACGAGGTGTCTCATGAGTAAAACCAAGGTCGCTAATTATTGGTTAGTGGTTGATACCATTCGTATTCCTGATGCGATTAATGTTCTTACTCGGAATATGGTCGTTCAGCAGGCGATAGTATTATTTGCGGGTTCAGATTTTGATTACTTGAATGACCAAAGCCCACTAGTCGTCAATTTGGGTAGCGATAAGGCAGTGTTAGATAAATGGTTAACGTTGCCTTATTTTGATTCAAGTTCGGTTATCTTTGAGCTTGATGCGAGCCAAGATGGTTCAGCATTTAATGAGCATTTACAGTCATTACTTCAAGTTAAGATCGACAATAAAGCCTGTTTTTTACGGTTTTATACCAATGCCTTTTGGAATCAGACCGCATCGCAACTTAATGACATCGATATTGTAACCCTTTTGGGTTCAGCTCAAGCTATTCATTGGGTTAATCATGCACATCAACGGCAAACTCTACATCATTCACCTATTAAGCCAGAGCAAAGCCAACCATTTACTCTGACCTCTCCTATCTTTAAGCAGTGGGTATAAACATGTCCAATAATGCCTATACGATTTTAAAAAATGATAGCTTAAGCTTGCTTGCTCAGCGTTTCAATATTCCAATTGATGAGTTGATCAAACTTAACAGCGAACAAATTAAAGATCCTAATCTGATTTATGAAGGTAACGTCTTAAGACTGCCGCCAGATTTAACCAAGCCAATTGAATTTGACGGTTCGCGTATTGAATTGGTTGAGCCGCCAACGGCTTTGAACGGTGGAAATGATACGTGTCAGCCGTCCAAGCAATACGATGATATTTTGTATATTCCTGCTCACCCTAAGACAGGCAAAAAAGCGTGGTATGCACTGACTAAGCAAGCAAAAGAAAAGGTTGAGGAAGAAAGGGCATACATGGCGCAAGCCATTGTCGAGAATGATTCACAAGCCACTATGAAAAATCTCAATAAGTTGGGGTTGATCTCAAAGTTTGCCGCCAAAGTTCACGAACAGTTTATGACTTCAGTCGATGCTGAAAAATATCAGGCCCTGTTGCTTGCTAAGTTAGTGATCAAAAATGAAGCATTCAGAGTAGATGGAACCAATCCGAATGATTATTTGATCACAGTGGCTAGACAGATTGGAGTGCCGCTGGAAGAAACTCGCGAGAAGTTATCTAATCGAGAACAAGCAAAAAACACCCATTTATACTACGGAAAGTTCAGCTCTTTATATCGGCCATCACCCGAAGGCCCTTTGTTTGAAAAAAACATTAATCAACAGTTACGGATACTGGTGATTAAAAAAATTGAAGAAGAGGTCGAAAGACTAGAAAAAGCGGCTGAAAAGGCGGCCAAAAATCATGTTGCAGATGACGGCAGTAAATTTGTTTACGATAAAAAGCTCGAATATTTTACCAGTGCCCATCAAAAAACATTGGCCTTATTGATACAGCAACTGCATCTAAACCGTGATAAATCAGATCAGCAATTGCTGCGCAGCAGTTATCAACACTCTCGGGCTTATTTAAAGCAGTGGCCAACACGGTTACAACAAGCTCTAGAGCAAGGGGCTCGCATGACTTCGCTCGATAGTAAAGAGCAGCAAGCATTTCTTGATAAACAAAAGCAGTTTGTAGCTGCAATGGGCCTAAAAAGCATCAACCACTATGGTTTCGTCATTAAAGAGCAATGTTTAACTATTGACCAATTAGAAGGGGAGTCAGGCGTAGCCTGCGGACCCGAAGCGTTAAAAAAAGTGAAGCATTGGCGAGAATCGGGGGATGCCTTAGACATTATCAATAACAGTCAACTGATCAACGACTTATATGTGGAAACCGCAGGGGACCAATTTGATAATGATAGTGTGGCCGTCGATCTCGATAGAATAGTTAAAGGCCCAGCAGCGTGGTCTTATTTCACAGCAAAAGCATTGATCGCGGTTGTTAATGCCACTGTAATTAAGCATAAAAACGCACTGTCACAAGTTTTGGGTACTAGCAGCTCAACCCCTATTGATGAGTTATTTAGGCGATTGCTTTGGGTTAAAAAAATCGCTCTCGCTCGCTTGAATTATCTAAAATCTTTGGCTCAAAACAAGGCGGCGCAAGGCGCTGGTAGTTTAGAGTTTACGTTGGGCAATGCGGGCCAGATGCCGCCGGCACTTACTTTGTTATGGGATGAAACTACGTTTGAGCCTAAGGAAAAGCATAAGTCGGGCTTTATCAATAAAGCCGGAACCAACGACATTCAAGCGGTGGAATGCTGTTTGCTCTCGGATGGTAAAGTGTTCTACATTCGGGGTCCACACTGGTTAATGCCAGAGAGTAATGGCGATCCACTGTCTATCTTAGCGGCGGGGCACGTTCGAGTCATTACTGAAAAAATCACCTTTAATGCGCCGCAATCAAACGGAAAAAACATTGTGGAAGCAGGGTCTTTGGAGGACGCACTCACAGCGCTCACCAAGCCTGAAAGTAAAGTAGATTTAATGCCATTAAAAGCCAGTGCTGGGTTTGATACTGCCTTTTGGCAAGATAGTTATCATCACCAAGGCGGCATTGGGCCGAATGGTGAAACGTCCGCCTATTCTGTCGATGCTGGTGCGCAGTTGCTGCGTTTATCAACTAAGGCGGAGACCGAACTTAATACCCCTTTAAGCTCCTATCAAACTTTAAGCAAAAAACGGCGTGATATCGGCAGCTCAGGGGCAATATCGGCTCAGTTCACCGCCCTACAAGGTCAGCTCAGTTTTTCATTTTGGCTCCCGCTTGTACCAGAAAATAAAATGGTGAAGGAAGAGCAGGTCGAAAAAGTGAAAGGGTATGGAGTTAACTTAACTTATATCGATAAAAACGGTCATGAACACACATATGAAGCCGGTGATCTGCGGGTTTGTATTGCTGGTTCAGTTTATGGTCTGGCGGCGGCTTCATGTCAATTAAGCGCTAAGGTAGCCATAGGCCCGAGTGATGTGAGTGAGGGTTTTGGTATTAAAGGCAGCACGATAGGGCTTTTAGATGCCAATGTTTATAATGGCTATGCCTTACCCGGAGCGAACCTAGCAAGTGCCAAAGCTGCTGGTTATGCAGGGGAAGCTGCGGTTTCTGTCGATGCGTTTGCTGGAGTGGAAGCGGGAGGCACTTTAGGTGCAACGGTTTACTGGGCACCCCCTGAGGTAAAATATGTTACTCAGAGTAATACACCCAAAGCTGCGAAAAAATTAGGCTCGATTGATGGTAAACTGTCTGGCTCATTTGGTGCCGGTTATCATGCTGAGTTTCGTTTGCTGATCCAAGGTGGGGTTATCATCTTGGTCGCTTCAGCGGGTTTGGTTGTTGGGCCAGGTTGTAGTGGTAAAGTGGCGATTAATCTGGATGCCTACGCCGCCGATGAATTTATTGGTTGCTTACTTGGGGTATTAAAGCAAAGCCATTTTCGCCGTTTAGCGATTTTTGGCGAGGCGGATGCCAACGGGGTCAATGACACGTTCAACGAACTCAATGACCTGATGACTCTAGCGGTAGGCTTAGGTTTGAATTTGGCGCAGGTGCTACTTATGCCGGTGACTGTATTGGCTGGTTATAAGCAACAGGTACTAAGTAAAGAGTATGCGCCGTTTTTAGCAGGACGCATGTTTTCTGATGATCCGTTAATCATAAATCAAACCAAAAAATGGATAACCCAATTACCTCCTGAAACATTAAGTAACTTGTTTATCTCTTTAGTTCAGAAGCAAAGTAGAGGTACTGAACGCTTCACCGCATTAGAAAATAATCTGAAGCAGGCAGAAGCAATTGTGCAAATTATGCAATGGTTAGCGGTGGATAAGAGTGTTGGTGAGGAAGCGAACCAGAGGCAGTGGAAAGAAACTTTGATTGCGATGGGCAAACTTCCCGCAGGCAAAAAAGACCATCAGGTGGAATGGCAAACCTATCAAGCGCAGTGGCTTAATTTGGCTAGGTTTGTGAAAGAATTTGATTTAAGTGAGAATAAGATAACTTCTCGAAATTTTGATGAGGTTAGTGAAAAACTTTGTAAAAACATGGTGCTAACTCGTTATGATGAGTCGTACCAAAGCGGCCTACTAACGGGTATTAAAAAACCAACCGAGTATTTTGCTTACCCGATCGGTCTGGTGCAAAATCCGGTAGTAGGCCAAAAAGCACAAGTGATAAAAGAAACGGGGCTTGCGCCCAATCACTACGATCTCGTACAAACGGATGAAATTATTATCAATTGGAGTATTTATGACGCTTTATCTTAATCGACTTGTCCGTCTTGTCTTACTGCTGAGTGTTATGGTTGGGCTAATTGCTTGCAAGCCTAACCCACAGGATGATATTGCACTTTTTCAGTCATTTATTACCGAAAATATTAATAAAAAATCGGATGATCCTTATATCTCAAGCACCGTAAAGCCGGGAGATAAAATGTATGACATATTGGTTAATATCCAACATGGAGATACAAAGTCAGCCTATGAAAAGTTGATGATTTTAGTTGATAAAAACGATTCTGAAGCCCCTTTTTGGGTGGCAAAAATGATTTACCAAGCGAGTGTTAAGTCTATACCAAGAGCTATTAATCTGTATGAGCTTTCCGCTAATCAAGGGAATCCATATGCGTATTATGAATTGTCACCATTAGGCAAAGGATGCTTGGCGTACTTTGGTAAAAAAACGTGTACGGAAGAAAATTTCAATAAAGCGATCGAGCTTTTTAAAGCCGTCGCTGAGCAAGGCGATCTGCGTGCTCAATATTTTTTACTGAAACAGCAACAGTTAGACCAATCGAAAGAAACTAGGGCTCAGTATATTCAAGAAGTGATTCGATTCTCACAAGCGCATTACTACCAACCCTTGATGGACTACGTAAATACCATTTTAATTTATTCGCCGAGTAAAGGTAAGTCTGAAGCTAAAACACCAGAGCAGTACCAGTTAGCCATCGATTTGTTAACAATTTCCGCCAATAATAATTATATACCTGCCATATATAAATTATCCTCATTGTTAAAGGATACAGCACAGGAAGAGAGTGAGAGATTAATAAATATAGCGTTAAAACTGGGCTCAACAAAGACAGTGGAATATAAATATCTTTATTCTAAAAAAGAATCTGAAGAGAAATACTTCTATAATGCTCTCTATAAAGGCTTGTCAGGACAATATGCTTTTGATGTTCATACTTTGAATGAAGAAGAAAGAGCAAAGGTAAATGAAAAAGTTAAGTTATTCATGAATGATATAACGCCAATGGTATATATCGATGGTTTTACTAGCCGTGATGACTGGGTGGATTGATTACTGACTACACAGCAGTACCTAAACTAACTTCTCAGTGCCCGATGTGTTTACGGGCGTGTGTAAAGCCTAGTATTTTAAGCACTAAGTGCTTCAATCTGGAGCGAAAGGTCAGATTGGTTCATTCATTACGCTGAGTGAACCAAATACCCACACTCAACGCACGTCACTAAAGAAACCAGTGAATTTGTCGATATCAGTCTTAGTATGTTAGATTTATTTGATCAATTATCGGTTCACGCGTAACCGACTATAATTAAGGATAAGCTGTAGCCATGTGTTACGAGGAGTACGACCATGAGCGACATTGAACAGAAGCGTCAATATTACCGGTTGAAATACCCCAAGCGGGCTAGGCCATATGTGCGCTTTGCTGATGAGATGTTTCAAGTGACCGAAGTATCTGAGGGCGGGATACGAATGGTCTTGAATAATTTTACCTCTATGTACAAAGGGTTAACTATGAAAGGCGTACTCAACTTGCATGGTGACCATAGTATTCCCATCGAAGGTGCCGTGCTCCGTTTTGACAACGATGAAGTCGTACTGCAATTGCGTAAAGGGCCGACATTCAAGATTATGGTCGACCAACAGCGCCACATCAGACAAAAGTACCCCTCTTTTTTTGAACGTTTACGCGGGACGGCGGCTTAAGAAAAATTCCACAAAGCCGCACAATTAATCATACTCATCTCTCAAGAGCAGAAACCCGGAAAGGATTTCTGCTTTTTTTACTCTTTTTCAATCTCGTCAACGCGTTATGCTACCTGTATCGAAGATAGATGTAGGAATTCGAGATGTCTGAGTTAGAAAAAATGATGGCAGGCGAACCCTTTGATGGTGCCTCGCACGAAGTTGATCAGATCAGAACACAAGCCGCCAAGACTTTACAGCAACTGAATTTGTGTCTGGAAACAGAGCAAAGACACCAACTACTCACGGCACTGCTTGGGAAAATAGGCAATAGTATGGTCCAGCCACCGTTTCAATGTGAATTTGGCAAAACCATTGAAATAGGTGACAGCACGTTCATCAACATGAATGTCGTGATGTTAGACGGTGCGAAGATCACCATTGGCAACCATGTGTTAATTGGCCCTAGCGTACAGTTCTATACTGCTGGTCACTCTCTGGATTATCGAAGCCGTCGTTTATGGGAAACCTTTTGTTTACCTATCACGGTTGAAAACGATGTTTGGATCGGAGGCAACTCGGTTATCAATCAAGGTGTTACAATTGGTGCACGTTCGGTGATTGCTGCTAATTCGGTCGTCAATAGTGATGTACCCTCAGACTGTTTGTATGGTGGGACGCCAGCCAGGCTCATCCGCCGACTTGATGATAAAACGCCGCTTTAGTAAACCACTTAGTAAACAATCCATACCTGCTCATAGATACGTCAAATCGACTGAAATTGGTCGCCGAATATTCATTCGGCGACAGAGTAATGACGTCAAAAAATAAACATAATAACAATAAGTTATCTTGACCCAATCGTCCTATATTATTGCGTGCATATTCAGCTATTTGATTATAAAATTCGCGCCCTGTCTGTTCCTATTATCAATAAGAAACTCTATGAAACTCACTCTTAAGCAAAAACTCATCGGCTCAAGCCTGTTGGCTGTGGTGTTGATGGCAAGCGCGTTGACTTGGCTGTCTGCTGATCAGCTAAAAAAACAAACTCAAAATGGCGTTCACGCACGAGCAGAAAGCCTAGCGAATGCAGCTTCTGCAGGTATCTCAGATTGGATCTCGATTCGTGAAGATATTGCCTCTGCATTTAATGACTACAGCCAAGAAGTGAACGTTGTTCCTTTTTTGCAGCAAGCACGCAATGCTGGTGGTTTTGACGATATATTTCTTGGTACACCAGAGGGCGGTATGTACCGTTCTCATCCGGAGCGTAACCGTGCCGACTACGATCCTCGTGTGCGTCCTTGGTATATAGATGCGAACAACGCAGGTAAGCAAATTATTACCACGGCGTATAAAGATGCAATCACTAACGCGTTGTTGGTCACCATTGCCGAGCCTATTCGTAGTAATGGTAAATTTGTTGGTGTCGTTGGTGCAGATGTACTGATTGACCAACTCGTCAACGATGTTATCAATCTTGATGCGGGCAAAAATGCTTACGCAATGCTAATTGATACTCAAGATGGTACTTTCCTTGCACACCCTGATAATGCGTTATCGCTTAAGCCGGTCACAACGTTATCGAAGCAGTTTACGCTTCGCGCGATCGAAGATGCGGCTAACTCGGGCAAAATTGAACAGATTGAACGTAAAGGCCAGCAGAAGTTGTACTTCTTCCGTCAAGTCGAAAATACGCCATGGATTTTTGCCATTGAAATGGATCGTGCAACAGAGGAAGCGGCGCAAAGTGAATTGCTGACCAGCCTGATTGTTACGGCCATCATCATTACGTTGATTGTCATTGCCCTTGTTTCTTGGTTGGTCAGCTTCTTATTCCGCGATTTAGGCCGCGTCTCGAAAGCTCTTGAAGAAATTGCTTCAGGTGAAGGCGATCTTACGCAACGCCTTGAACCGCGCAGTGATGATGAGGTGGGCCAACTTGCAACTAACTTCAACACCTTCGTTGGCAACATGCACACCATGGTATCTAAACTAAGCCTCGTTTCTGCCTCACTTTCTGAACAATCAAAGCAGACCGCTCAGCAAGCTGAAGAGCGTAGCTCGCGTATTCGTTTGCAACAAGACGAAATCAATATGGTCGCAACGGCGATTAATGAGATGGCGGCGGCGACGCAAGAAATTGCTGGTAATGCCGACAATACCGCACAAAACTCAACGGAAGCGGTAACGGCGTGTGTGCACGGTGGCGAGCAAGTGGTTCGAACTCAGGGTTCAATTAAGAACTTGGCAACAGAAGTGCAGGTAGCGACAGACGTCATCCAAGAACTAGAAACACATGGACACAGTATTAGTACGATTTTAGGTACCATCCAAGATATCGCTGAGCAAACCAACCTTTTAGCATTAAATGCTGCGATTGAAGCGGCACGTGCTGGTGAGCAAGGTCGTGGTTTTGCCGTGGTGGCTGATGAAGTTCGTGTACTTAGCCAACGTACACACGCTTCGACCAAAGAAATTCAGCAGATGATTGAAACGCTCCAGTCGACCACAGGCAAGGCGGTCGGCATTATGGATGATAGTCGTCAACTGGCAGATACCAGTGTGTCGGATGCTGATTCTGCGGCAGTGAGTTTGACTCAAATTCAAACAGCGGTTGAGCGTATTAGCGATATGGCTACGCAGATTGCTTCGGCGGCTGAAGAGCAAGCATCTGTGACCTCTGAGATCACTCGCAATACGGTGGGTATCCGTGACGTATCGAATGAACTTGCTGATGAAGCGCACGATGCTGCCGCTCAGGCCGCTCAACTATCCGAATTGTCACATGAATTAGAGCAAGAGATTCAACGCTTCAAATTGTAATCTGTTTAACTTTAGTGCTTGTCTAGGCCTCGCTTTCAGTGAGGCCTTTTTATTACCATCAATATCTTAATCGCAAATCATGTCCAAATCGTAACTAGTTTCCAAATTGGAAATATTAGTAGGATGTAATTTCAATCGTGGACATGATGTGGCTGATATAAAATCCATAAAAATTTTAGGGAATTATAGCCATGTCCGATTTATATCAAGCGTTCCAGTCGCGTATTACGTCTATTGTTAACGATCCTCACCTTGGTGTGAAACAGAAAAATCAGTTTTTAGCGCTAGAGGCTGAGGCAAGTTTGCCGTATCTGACTGTTTCACAGCAGGTTAAGAATGCTATGGAGAAAGGCATTCTATGCGATATGTTTGAAGGCCATGCGCCCTTTAAGCCGCGCTATGTATTGCCTGATTATGCCAAGTTTCTCGATCAAGGCTCTGACTATCTTGAATTAGAACCAGCGCAAGACTTTGACGATGCACTTAACCTGCTGACCATTCTCTATCACCATGTACCGTCTGTGACTAATATACCAGTTTACCTTGGACAACTAGACGATGTGTTACTTGCTTATGTTGGCGACCTATCAGAGCAGCAGGTATATCAAAAGCTAAAGCGTTTTTGGATCATGCTTGATCGAACCCTGCCGGATGCGTTTATGCATGTCAATATTGGCCCAAGTGACAATATTATTTGTCGAATGATTTTGCGTATTGATGCTGAGCTTAAGCAAATTGCGCCAAACCTAACGTTTATGTATGACCCAGAGATAACGCCAGATGATCTGCTACGTCAAGCGACCGACAATATATGCGAATGCAGCAAACCCCATATTGCCAACTATCCTATGCATGCCGCCGCTTATGGTGAAAAGCGCTTCGGAATTGTCAGTTGTTATAACTCCTTACCATTGGCTGGAGGTTCAAACACGTTAGTGCGGATGAACCTTAAGCAGATCGCGCAGTTAGCTGAGAACCCGGCACACTTCCTCACGCAATTATTGCCGATGTACAGTGAGCTTATGATTGAGTTGATTGATGCGCGCTCAACCTATCTCCATGAAAAATCGAATTTCTTTCAAGGATTTCTGACCACTGAGGGGCTGATTGAAGAAGCACGCTTTGCACCAATGTTTGGAATTTATGGTATGGCTGAAGCGGTAAATCTTTTGATTGAAAAAGAAGGACGATCGGGACGCTATGGTCATGACCAACAAGCGAACCAATTGGCACATACAATATCATCTAAACTGGCTGAGTTAGTTGATAGTTTGCCAGTGAAATATGGCCTCAATGGTAAGGCGTTGCTGCATGCGCAAGGTGGGATAAGCCTTGATCAAGATGTCACACCAGGTGTGCGTATCCCATATGGAAACGAACCAGATCCGGTTAGCTACGTTCAGGCAACAGCTCAACATCACCAGTACTATACCTCAGGTATCAGTGACATCTTAACCATTGATGAAACGGTGAAATCGAATCGCGAAGCCATGTACAATCTGTGCAAAGGGGCGCTGAATATGGGCTATAGAGAGTTCACCGCTAATGTCGATTCCAATGACTTGGTAAGAGTTACGGGCTACATGGTTAAACTGTCTGATATTGAGAAGTTTGCCAAACAGGGCTCACGTAACAACACCACCTTTCTCGGCACCGAAGCGGCCAAAAATACAGCGATTCTCGATAGAAAACCGCGTGTTGCTAGCTTAGAGAGCACGCCAGTTTATACGACGTCGTGAGCAAGAATTATGACAAAACGCGCCAAAGTTAGCCGCATACTGCGTTTTTCTTGTGTTGATGGACCGGGTAATCGCCTGGTCATCTTCATGCAAGGGTGCAATTTCAACTGTGTCAGTTGCCATAATCCGCATACGATTAACCACTGCAATCATTGTGGCGATTGTGTAGAGCATTGCCCGACGCATGCGTTAACAATCGACAACGATAATCACGTCATATGGGATGAATCACTGTGCACACATTGTGATATTTGTATTAATACCTGTCTTCATCAATCAAATCCAAAAATATCTAGTTACAGCGTCACTGAGTTGCTGGATGTTATCGAAAAGCAATGCGGTTTTATTAGCGGGATTACCGTTTCAGGAGGTGAAGCCACGTTGCAGTTGCCGTTTGTTATTGAGCTGTTTACGCAAATAAAACGCAACCAACAACTTAAACACCTTAGCTGCTTTGTTGACAGCAACGGCTACCTCAATCAAGTCGGATGGCAAAAACTCGCTCCGGTACTCGACGGCGCTATGATTGATTTGAAAGCATGGCAAAACGATACTCACCAATGGTTAGTCGGTCGTGATAACCACCGAGTGATAACATCGATACGCTATCTGGCGAGCCTAGACAAACTGCACGAACTTCGACTTCTTCATATTCCGGGCGTTACTGATCTCGAGGACGAGGTACAAGCCATCGCAGAACTGATCGGCACATTCCCTAAGCAGGTGATCATCCGTCTGAATGCATTTCAACATCACGGCGTTATTGGTCAAGCGCTTGAATGGCCAAAATGCAATGAAGCGCAAATTGAATCATTGCGCGCAAAACTGGCGCAACGAATCTCTCACACCATTATTACTCCAAGCGTCTACACTTAATCCTCGGTGGTGAATTGGGTATGAAGCCAGTTCAGTGCAGGTTCGTTAAGGCTGGCTGGATTCCAGACTAAGCTGTATGCAACTTTACCATAGTCAAAGGGCAGCGATTTTGTGACCAAGCCTTTAGCTTGCAAGGCATGTTGCGCCCACATTTTTGAGCATGTTAAAAGTAACTCGGTTTGATGGCATAACACTGCACCAGCGCCAAAATCAGCGACCGATAAAGCGAGCTTTCTTGATCCATATTGCTGAGTCAGATTTTGCTCAAAATAAGGCTCAGACAGATCTTTGTCTAAGATGCCTATGTGATAACAGCTTAAGTAATGTTCAATGTTCATCGGTTTATCAACCAGCGGGTGCTTCGGGCTCATCAAACATACCATTTCATCTGCAAGCACTTGTTGCCACATAAGATCACGACTGCGAGTTGGTGGTTGACTGACATCATGAGGGAGCAACATAAAATCCACTTGTCCGCGGCTCAGCGCCTCAAAACTTAACTGCTCTTTAGCGAACACATTAAGACAGCGAGAATTCGAAAGTTGTTGAGAAATCTGGACGATTTTCGGTGCAAACAGTTCAAAGGTGCTCTCTCGCATTGAAAGAGAAATGGAACCGGAAAATTGCTGTGGTGAAAAATCACCTTGATGAAGAATGCCATTCATCGCAGATAAAATCTTGTGAATTTCAGGGCCAATGCTTAAAGCAAATTGCGTCGGGATCAGGCTGCCATTATCACGATAGAACAATTCATCATTGAGTTGTGTACGTAATAGAGACAGATTTTTGCTGACGCTTGATGGGGTGACGCACAAGATCTCGGCCGCGCCTGTCACGCTATGAGTACTTAGCAGGACATGCAAAACTGTCAGGTGTTTCAAACTGATACGGGAAAGGGTGATATAGTCCATAGAGTTCAATAATACGAACAACAATAAGCAGTTATAACGTTTTATGCTGTAAATTGATAGAGTGAGATTCTCTAAGCAAGTGTACCCCTAGATTTATGCTAAAGCTCGACTCAATTAAGATATTCTAATTTTGAACGCAATATGGTTTAGATGTCATATTGGTAAATTAATTTTCAACTTTTAAAACTTTATTCGCATTTCATTCGTAAAAGCTGATAAATACAAGTTTTATGTTTATATCTCTGATTACGCTGAAGCGAAGAGGAAACAAAATGAATTTTTTGCTGCGACTAAAAGTGAAAACCCGTTTAGCATTTGGTTTTGGTATCTTAGTACTGCTTTTGATACTCCTAACCACTTTAGGAATACAGAAAGTTAACTTAATTGACTCTTCATTATCTCAAATGACTGACATTAATGCCCAGAAACAGCGTTTTGCGATTAATTTTCGAGGCAGTGTCCATGACCGTGCGATCGCTATTCGCGATGTGGCTATAGCAAGGAATGCTTCGGAACTAACTCAATTGGAAGATCAAATCCAAAATCTTGAGCGTTTTTATGCAGAGTCTGAGATGGGGATGAAATCAATGCTCAATTCAGGAGTTGTCTTTACCGAAAGTGAGCGTTCTATTTTGATGAAGATAGAGAATATTCAGCGAGAGACGCTTCCACTAATAAGTAAAATTATTACTGATAAAAAGGCGAATAAGCAGACTATCAGTATGGTCTTGGATCAAGCAAGGCCAGCATTTGTTGAATGGTTAGCTGCGATTAATCAGTTTATCGATTATCAGGAATCGCTTAACCAACAACTGACGCCAGAAGTTAGAGCGGAGGCGGGAGGTTTTCAGACCTTAATGCTTTGGTTGTCAGGTCTGGCTCTTGTTATTTCGGTAATTGTCGCTCTGCTTATTGAGCGTAGTTTTCAGATTTCACTGGGTGGTGAACCATATGAAGCACAAGAAGCTATTCGGGAAATGGCTTCAGGAAATTTGGCTCACTCATACAAAACCAGTTACCAAGACAGTATTATTGAATCGCTTTCGTTTATGTCACGAACGTTGACCAATATTGTCACCAATATTGTTGGGGCTTCACAGGATATTGCCGCTTCCTCGCAGGAAGTTGCAGATGGTTCCAGCCAAGTATTAGATTCCGCACAACAGCAGGCCTCATTGACTAACAAGACTGTTACTCAACTAGAGGAGATGCGCCATAGCATTGACCAAGTTGCGGATATTGCCAATCAAACGGAAAGCAACTCTTTGATGACGACTGAAAATGCTCGAGAGGGACGTGAGTTAGTTTTTGCTGTTGCGCAGCAGATGGATCAGATAGCAAAAACGGTCAACGGAACGGTTGAACAAGTTCAACTTCTTGAAGCCAAAGTTGGAGATATTGGTGGCATCGTCAATGTGATTAGTGGCATTTCGGAACAAACCAATTTGCTGGCGCTTAATGCTGCTATTGAAGCAGCTCGTGCTGGTGAATCGGGACGTGGCTTTGCTGTGGTTGCTGATGAAGTTCGTCAACTCGCTCAACGTACAGGTGAGGCTACTTCGCAGATAGAATCATTAATCAATCAAGTCCAAGCACAGACTGCCTTAAGTGTTAAGGCTATGGAAGATACCAAGCCACAAGTTGAGGAAGGAAATAGAAAAACATCGCTTGCGAGTGAGCTATTGGTTGATATAGAACGTCAAGCGGAAGATACCCTTAATCGAATCCGAGGAGTTGTTACTGCGACCCATGAACAGGTTAATGTCGTAAGTCATATTGTTTCATCTGTGAATCAAATTTCTACGATGTCAGCTGATTCGATCCAGTTCATGACTATTAATGCACAAGCCAGCCGAGAGCTTAATTCACTGGCAGCACAATTGAAAAAAGAAGTGGACTTTTTCAAATTGTAAGGGCAGTACTTCCTAATTAGGCACCTCACAATACCTTTGACTACGCCTACTCAATTACGGTGTATATGTGATCAAAAAAGCCTCAACATGGTTGAGGCTTCTATTTTTAATTAATCAATGAGTCCGTAGTCACGGGCGAGAATATCGATAATCTCTTGCTTCGGATTGGTGCTGAGTGCGATTGACCGTCCGGTTATTTTCTCTGCGATACCAAGGTAAGTTGTTGAGATATCCATTAAAGCGTCTGTCGGTAGGGCATTGTCGCGAGCCAGTGCTTCACGTTCGGCCATTCGCTCTTTATTGAGCAAGATGTCTGGATCTGGGAAATAGTTAAGCAAAAACTGGCGGAAGCCTTCTTTAGAGTTCTCGACAATCTTGCCTGCATTATACTCATTTTCATCCCAGAGACGTGATGAGTCAGGCGTGCCAACTTCATCCATGTAAATTAGCTTTTCATTACCAGCTGAGTCGGTGACATAACCAAACTCGAATTTTGTATCGACGAAGATTTGGTCAATTTCTGCCAGCGCATTGCTGATTAGAACGAAACCTTCTCGCAATAACTTTTCGTATTGGGCAATATCTTCGGCTTTAGAAAAATTAAATGCAGCGTAGTTTTCTTCAATGTTTTGGCGAGTAATGTTGACATCATCGGCTTCAGGAACCCCAGGAATACCGCGTAAAATGCCTTTGGTTGAAGGGGTCATCAGCAGTTCGGGCAGTGGCTTATCTTTTTCTAAACCTTCTGGAAGCTCAATGCCACAGAAATTACGTTCGCCGTTTGCATAGGCGCGCCACATTGAACCAGTAATGTATTGACGACAAATCGCCTCAATCATGATTGGTTTTGCTTTTTGTACAATCCAGACAAAAGGGTGGGGAATATCTAAGATGTGACTGTCTGCTAAACCGTGTTGCTGAAATAGGCTGAACCAGTGATTTGAAATCGCATTGAGTGCAGCGCCTTTACCCGGAACGCCTTTTAGGCCACCCTCGGCATGCCAAATGCAGTCAAATGCAGAGATTCGGTCACTGATCACCATAATCGCCAACGGCGCATCTTCGGCGACGTCGTAGCCTTTTTCTTTGATCAGACGTTTACTGTCTTGCTCGGTTAACCAATACACAGAGCGGACTTTACCGCTATGAACGGGTTTATCTGTACGAATGGGTAGATCGTCGTTTACAGCGAGTACTTGATCTGCGAGATTCATTTAGACATTCCTATCTTAAGCAACATGGAAATTATCAGAGTCAGATAATTTATTTGCCCCGCATGATACCAGAACTATTTTGCTCTGCCAGTTAAAAAGCAAACGTTTGCTTATTTTTTCTTATTAGAGTCGAATCATGATTTATTGGTTGGGATAGAAAAGAAAACCCCTCGAATGAAGGGGTGTACGACCGTCTATGATTGCTGTGCTTAATTAGTGGTACTGATTAGTTTTGCCCTCAACAAAGAACACTTCACACTGGCATTGAACGGCGAGATCGCAGAGTAAGCTTTGTTCTGCTAGTGGAATTTTGTTTGAAGCAATAACCGCGCTCGCATTTTTTGACTGTATGGCTTTCATGACGATTTCAAATTCGGATTGTTTTTGAGAAGCCTTCATGTGAATAATTTTTTTACAGCTAATACGCGAGGATGCCAGTTGACTATAATCAGGGCGAGGGCATTCGGCAGTAAATAAGATCCACTGCTTTTGATTTGAAAGACCCGCTAAGCGACTCAGTGTCAGTGGATCGATATTCATTGGCTGCGTCGGTTGAGCAAGAACATTGTATTTTGAAAAAGTGCGAGCTGTAGTCTGTGCCTGAATCATGATTACTGTTCCTTTGTGCATGCTGTATGCTTATACAGTAGTTTGGGCGCGGAAATTTATCAAGACTTTTTGGTGCAACTTTTGAGCATAATTTTGTATTGAAAAACAATGAATTTAATTATCTATCTGATTTTTAAATAATTTATTTAATTTGCTTTTGAGGAAAGAATGAGGGCGAAGATTAGATAATGTGACAAATATCACGAGTGTGAATGTAGAGCCATACAGTCGTTCTGTATGGCAGAGGTATACGGACGGTTATTTTACAAAGCGCTGCGGATAGTCGCTAAACAAGGCATCAAGATTCGATAAATATTTTACACGGTGCGGGTTGTTTACTGTGTAACTCCAAACTTTATAACCGAGTGATTGAAGTTTTGCAATCTGCTGCTTGCTAGTCCAACGATGATCAATATTACAGCTAAAGGCCGCCACTTCGGCTAACAATGCATACACCTTGTGTGAAACTCGGCCACACAAAACTGCGCGTCGATACTGCGGTAGCATTTGATGTAACTGACGCATCACATCAGGATCAAAGCTCGATAAGATTATGTTGTCGGTTGTGACGTTTTCTTGATGCAATACATCGGTAAGCAGTTGACAGACAAATTTGGCATCATGCTTGTCGACTTTAATTTCTAAGTTTAACTTCAATCGATGTAATTTAGAGAGATTAAGTAATTCACCCAGCGTCATAATACGCTCGCCAGTAAATCTCTTATCAAACCAATCGCCAAAATCCAATTGTTTAAGTTCCTTTAGTGTGTGTTGATCAACACGGCCATGACCATTACTACAACGATTAATGGTGTGGTCATGACAAACGACAAGCTGGTGATCTTTAGTCGGCTGAATATCAACTTCGACCCACTCCAAGCCCAAGTCAATTGCTGCCATAATACTTACGCGTGTATTCTCGGGATAGTGGCCAGCAACGCCACGGTGTCCAACAATAATCATCAATGCATTTCTCGATAGTAAGCGATTTTGCTTGCCGCTTTTCCAGCACAGTTTACGTAGCCAGCGACGCCAAGATCTGACACTATCAAGTGATAATGAACAAAACAATAATCAACGAGATATAAATTGAACGCGGAACAAAAAGCAACATGGATCTTGATAGCGACCACAGCGTTGGCTGGTTTAGGCTGGATATTTTCTAAACAAGCAATTCAAGGTTTACCACCTTTTGGCTTTGTTGGTTTGCGTTTTCTCGTCGCTTCGATCTGTTTGTTGCCATTCTCAATTAAGTTTTTCAATCAACTGAATGTCAAGTTAGTTATGCAGGCTCTCGGGGGCGGTGCGATTTTGGCGTTGGCGCTGCTAAGTTGGGTGTATGCAATTTCAATAAGTGAAACTTTAGGCGAGGGGGCATTTATTGTCAGCCTATCGATGATTATTGTGCCGATCATTGCTTGGCTGTTGTTTAAAGATAGGCCAAAACGGGCGTTTTGGCTCTCCATGCCTATTGCGGTTTCAGGTCTAGCGATGCTTTCACTAACCGAAGGCTGGAATAGCTCCTCAGGTCAATTATGGTTTCTGGCCAATGCTTTCCTGTTAGCGCTTCATTTCAACATCAATAGTAAGCTTGCACAGCAACTCCCGGTTTTATTGCTCACCTGTATTCAGCTCTTTACCACCGGCGTTATTGCTTTGGCTGCATCGTTATTATTCGAAACGTTTCCACAACACATCGACGATTCTATTTGGGGGTGGTTTGCATTAAGCGCGATTTTGGCTACGAGTTTAAGGTATGTGATGCAAACGCTAGGACAAAAAGGCTGCAACCCAGCAAACGCCGCTTTGATTATGTTGTTGGAGCCTATTTGGACGGTTATTTTGAGTATTGCTTGGTACGGAGAGCAACTCTCAGGTAACAAACTGATTGGTTGTGCCTTAATTTTGTTGGCGCTGATCTTTTATCGTACCGATGGTCGACTGTTTAAAGTAAAGAATTAGTCAGTGGTGTATCGTTTAAACAAGTCGGGGTTTTGACACAGCTTAGCATTGCGACACAACATAAACACAACTAAGTCACAAATTAGAGTGATTACTCTTTCTTGCCAGGCAATCCCTGCTAAAGTCATTTGTTGTGAAATTGTTAAAACGGACGTCAAGCATGAAGATTCACGCTCTTGATGGATACATCCAGACTCTCTATTTAGCGGAATACCCAGATAAATTACTGCTTTTGGATGGAGCGTCGCGAGCGGATATCCCTTACCTAAAGCATTTTATTGTCCACCAACTGCAAAGACCATTCTCTAGCCTGACCGCAGTAGTGGTGACTCATATGCATCCTGACCATGCTGGTGCCGCGCATAAACTGCGCACTCTCACGGGATGCAAAATTATTTCGGCGAAACGCAGTCGAGATTGGTATTCCGGTGTGGATGGGGCATTAATGCATCTTACCGATATTGCTTTGGCACGCTGGGTTGCGCAGCGTAAACGTAAACCAAAACGAAATCTGTGGTACTCACGTAAACTACGACCGGATATCGTCTTATCGGATGGCGAGCCAATACCTAACTTTTTAGATTGGACGGTATTAGAAACTCCGGGACATACAGATAGAGATCTGTCGCTATATCATCCGCAGCAGCAAATACTGTATGTGGCGGATCTCATGGTTGAGGTGAAACAAAAACTGGTGGCACCTTTCCCTGTATTCTATCCGAATCAATATAAAGCGTCCTTAAAACGCGTCTACAACTTAGCGCCTAAAGTTCTGTTGGTCGCGCACGGAGGGCAGGTGGCTTTGAGTCATGAAGTCTATCAGCACCTTATATCAACGGCGCCAAGAACACCCGCGACACACTGGCGAGCGATTAAAGTAAAAGCGAGAAGTTTAGTTGGCGCTTTGCTAGCGGTGGGTGTCACGAAATCCCATTAATTGAAACTCGTAAACGATTTACACAGAGAAATCACTGCTGTTGTTTACGGCAACAGCAGTGAAGCAAAAATAAACGTCGTGCTTTGTATTTAACCAATGATCATTTGTTGTCCATACAGACAAACTCGGCGCGCCAGAATAAGCGGTTTGACTCGTGCATATTGCTGAGTACTTCTTGCCCTGACATCTGTGGAAAAGCGCGCATGACAACAAGGTCGTCGCTTCCATTTGGTTTTTCATAAGCTCTGACGTGGGTAAATGTACTGGCTAGGTTGTTTGACAGCATATTTTTCGACAAACAAATACCAAAAACGTCACGTTTCATTGTCTTTCCCTCTGACATTTGTTCAGTCGACTTTTTATGTTGTTTTATTGTTAAGTCTGACTGGCCGTGTATCAACGCACACTCTATGCGTGCCTAATAATTATACAACCGAATGGATGCTTTCGTACGAAAAATAACCGCCACTTCCTTTGATCTAAATCAAAGGAAATGGCGGAGTTAAGGATGATTTTGTGATTAGTAATGATTGCAATCGTTTGCCCTTTGCTGAGTGCTTTTTTAGTAATCAAAGAGAGCGCGAATTCCTTGTAGGCTTCACAGTTTGTTCTGACACTACTCGGTTGCTTGTTAGCAGGATGTTATTCTGGCGCGAAAGTAGGGAGAGAGTATGAAATGGAGCAGTGTCAGTTTTCGTAAAAGAATGCTGATCATCATGACACTATCTGGGCTGATTGAGCTTTTGATTTTAGTTGCCGCAGGTTTTATCTACATTAAACAAGCGCAAGAAGATGAAATCGGCCATAAAGCACTCGGCGTTGCCTCTTTTTTGGCTCAATCTCCGTACGTTGTGCAAATAATCGAAAGTGGTACGACGCCAGCGAGTCAGCAGCGGTTTAGAGATCTCACCACCTTGATTGGTGCTGCTTTTATTGTGGTTGGTGATAACCAAGGTATGCGTCTTATTCATCCTCTTGACCAACGCTTGGGTAAACCGATGAAAGGCGGAGATAATGAACGAGCTTTGATTGATGGCGAAGCTTATATTTCGTTCGCCAAAGGATCGCTCGGTTACTCAGTGCGAGGGAAATCGGCGGTTTTCAATCAGCAAGGTGACATCATTGGCGTGGTATCAGTTGGGTATTTAATTGACCGACTGCAAGATAGAATTGAACCTTATCTTACTTATTTGATTTTAATGGCGTTCATGGTTGTTGGGGCAAATGCAGTCATCTCTAGTTATGCTTCACGTCGATTTCAGCGAGCAATATTGGGGTTTGAACCTGAA
Source organism: Vibrio pacinii DSM 19139 (assembly GCF_000711795.1). Classification (GTDB taxonomy): domain Bacteria; phylum Pseudomonadota; class Gammaproteobacteria; order Enterobacterales; family Vibrionaceae; genus Vibrio; species Vibrio pacinii. The sequence continues at coordinate 74,066 of NZ_JONH01000012.1, forward strand.
GAAATCGGCCGTCTATATGTCGAGCTAGACGTCACAATGGAAACGCTTAAAGAAGGAATTTTAACTATTGATGACAAGGGAAAGCTGCGTTCGATTAACAGAAGTGCCTGTAACATCTTAGAGTTAGTGAAAGAGCAATGCCTCAATCAACCGCTCAATGAAGTGCTACCCGACAGCGATTTACACACAGTATTGCAAACTGCACGTACCGATCACGACATCAATTTATACCTTAACAAAAAACGCTTAATTGCCAACCGTAGCCCCATTATTGTTGAAGGGAAAGTGGTTGGAGCGGTATCCAGTTTTCGTCTTAAAGATGATTTAACAGAGTTAACTGAACAACTGGCTAAGACCAAAGAGTACGCTGAGATGTTACGTTCACAAACTCATGAACATCGAAACAAACTCAATACGATCAGTGGGATGGTCCAAATGGGTGAACTTGAGGCCGTCCAGCATTTGATTGGCCAAGAAACTGCGCATTACCAAGCCTTAATCGAATTTTTACGTGAAACAATAAAAGAGCCCTTAATCGCAGGAATGTTACTTGGTAAAACAGAGCGAGCACGTGAGTTGGGCCTTGAACTGGTTGTTGAAGAGGGCTCACGTTTAGAGCCATTACCTGAGCAAATCAATCCAGAAGATGTTGTCACTATATTAGGCAATTTGATTGACAACGCGTTTGATGCGGTTCGGGATGAAATTAATAAGGATAAGTACTTTCCACTTAGTCGCCGCGTTATTGAAGTATCGATTAGCGATTTTGGTAATGAAGTTATTTTAGAAGTCATTGATCAAGGATGCGGACTGCCTGATGAATTGAGTTTGCAAGCCTTAGTGAAGCGAGGGGTCTCAAGTAAAGGCTCAACCATGCGTGGTGTCGGCTTGTATCTCACCAACCAACTTGCGATTCGTTATCATGGTGAATTAGAGATGGCTAATAATAAGCAGTATGGAGCGAGAATGGCGGTGTATTTGCCTAAGGAAAAACAGATATGAATGGTGTGACTCAAGTGATGATCATCGAAGATGATCAGGCAATTGCTCAACTGCATCAACGCTATTTAGAACAGATGGGCGGTTACCAGGTGATCGGTATTGCAACTAGTAAGCTGGAAGCGCAAATGCAACTCGATATTTTTGAGCCTGATTTATTGTTGCTTGATGTCTATCTTCCGGATGGAACCGGACTTGAGTTACTCAATGCGTTACGCGCAAAAAGTCTCAGTTGCGACGTGATTTTGATCACTGCCGCAAGAGATGTCGATACGCTTCAGCAGGCAATGCGTGGTGGTGTCGTTGATTACTTATTAAAGCCCGTCGTGTTTTCTCGCTTGGAGGCTGCGTTAAAGAAGTACAATGCACAGAAACTTCAATTTAACCATACTAACGACCTAGACCAGTCGATTGTCGATAAAATGTTACGCTCCAATGATGGCCCTGAGGTCGCGAAAAACCGATTACCCAAAGGAATTGATAGCGTCACCCTAGAGAAAATCCAAGCATTATTTAATGATCACGAAAGTTTGACTGCCGATGAAGCGGGAGAAAAAATTGGAGCAAGCCGAACGACGGCAAGACGTTATTTAGAGTACTTAATTAGTAGCGGTCAATTAGAAGCAGATCTTAGTTATGGTAGTGTAGGTCGCCCTGAACGTACCTATCGAAAATCCGTTTACAGTCAATAACGAACGATAGAAGACTGGACGATTGCGCAAAGCGCTCCTACATTATTAAGTGAATGGTCAATAAATGTGGTTGTTTATGTTATTAAAGGCGCTGTAACGCTAAACAATCATTGCTGCTTTATTGTGCAATGTATTAGTTGGACAAACTGAGTAGGTCGCTAAAAGGAAAGTAAATGAAGCTTTGGAGCATACTTCTTAGTCTTGTCGCGATGCATAGCTTTGCTAAAGATTCATTGACACTAACACTCGCCTCTCAACTTGATAATGGCCATGCTTTTTACCATGAATTACTTTATCAAGCGCTAACTCGTGAAGGGTATTCGGTCGAAATTATCGTTCCGAGCGAGCATATACCACAAAAGAGAGTGGTAAAAATGGTTAAAAGTGATCAACTCAGTTTAACTTGGTTGATCGCGACACCGGAGCGAGATGCTGAGTATACATCGGTTAATGTAGCGTTAACCAATGGATGGATTGGTAAGCGTTTGCTATTGATTCCGCCAGGCTTGCAAAGTCAATTTGACAAAATCGATAGCCTTCAATCTTTGAGAGATTCTAAATTGGTTGCAGGTCTTGGCATCAATTGGTTTGATGTCGATGTATGGAATTTCAATTCATTGCCTGTTTATCAGCAAGATGGTGAGTGGCGCTCGTTATATTGGAATTTGACCGAAAAAGGACCGGTGAATTACTTTCCTCGTGGTCTAAACGAAATCGGTCTTGAAGCGGCGCAGAATCCCCATTTATCGATTGAAAAGCACCTTATGCTCGTTTATCAGCGCGATTTTAAATTTTATTTGTCCCCTCAAATGGCCAAGTATAAACCCGTTTTAGAGCAAGCGCTGCTGCGCGCGCAGCAAGACGGATTGATTGATCAATTGGTTGTTAAATACTGGGGTGAGAGCTTTAAAACATTGCAACCAGAGCAGCGAGTTGTGATAAATCTCGATCTACCCTCTCCGGTCTCTCAAAAACATTAACTCAGGCTTGCTGTCTGGGTGTAAACTCGAATAATTGATGTATGTGATTCATTTAAGGTCAGTTTTAGCCCAATGGAAAGTGTTTTTATTGTCGTTGGCATTTTGGTCATCTTTTTTGTGGTAGTGCAAAAGCGGTTTTTGAAGCAAGATGAGCTCAAGGACAACCACTATAAAAGAAAGGGGCCGTTACTTAATGCAAAAGAATCAGCCTTTTATAACGCTTTGATTGCTGCTGTGGGTCATCACGGTGTGGTAATGAGCAAAGTGAATATGGCCAATGTATTGGCGCCCGTTTCAACAGAAAAAAAACAATGGTTTATCGCCAATAACCGAATTGCTAAAAGCTACTTTGATTATGTGGTCTGTGACCCTCGAACTATGGAAGTACGTGTTGCCATTGAACTCGACAATGGTAAAGAGCTCGACAAAGGTAAGCTTGAGCGTCAAAAGTTATTACTGCACGTGTGTAAGTCAGCAAATATCCCGTTGATTGGTACCAATATTAAACACAGCTACCAAGTAGGGCGTTTACGTCGTCTATTGGCTGCGCATATTGACTTGATCGAGCCTGATAAAGAGGTGCGTTTTTGTAAACGCTGTGGAAGTCCGATGACGATTAAAATTGCGTATCAGGGAGAGCATAAAGGAAGACGTTTCTTTACCTGTAGCCGTCAGCCGCATTGTACGTATACCGAAAATTACAATGTCGTATTTGAAGACGATGAGTAACAGTTAAGAGAAACTGATTACAGAAGATTGGCTGCATACCATGACTTGGTTGCGGCCATTTTTTTTTGCCCGATAGAGCTCTTTATCGGCTTCTTTTAATACCGATTCAAGATTCGCGTAATGGTCGCATTGATAAACACCAATACTTGCCGTAAGTGATATTGGTTCAGACACACTATTGAATGACGATTTCTCAATGGCGCCGCGAATGCATTCAGCTTTTTCCTGAGCGCTTGTAACATCACAGTTATGTAGTGCGACGCAAAACTCTTCTCCGCCAATTCGATACACCAAATGTTCATCACTCAGTGAGTCAATGAGTGCTGCGGTTTCAGTCAAGACCTTGTCACCGACGTCGTGGCCATGTTCGTCATTCACTGCTTTGAAGTAGTCTAAATCGAGGACAAGTAGAGACAAAGGCAGCTTACGACTCTCTTTTCGATAACGTTCAAAGTTGTGCATTAAAGCATGACGATTATAGACACCTGTCAATGCGTCTCTGGATGCCAGTTGGCCTAATGAAGATTCTGATAAACGTCGCTTAACTTCAATAACATGCGCGATGATCCAAATTGAAACAAAGGCAAAAATGAAGTTCCCAACAAGTGGTAAATAGTGACTTAACCCATTAGAAAAAAACAGGTTTGCGATGATACTCATTTGCAGAGTAAAGCCAAAAAATGTCGCGATGAAACCAAAACGTCGCCCTAAAAGAAGGTAGAACACGGCAGGAAATAAGCAGGCCCACATGATGACTCCAAACTCAATTGGTAGCATAGCGGTGGTGAGGTAAGTGACACTGATTAAGCTATAAACGTATAAAGAAACCGTGAACTTAGAGGTGTTACCTTTAAATGCATAATGGGCGATGAAAATAGAAAATAAACCGAACAGTGCCAGAAGGACGTTAATCCCATCGAGTCGACCCACGACAAGGTTATAGATCGTGATCGCGAGCGCTAAGCAGGCCAATAAAGTACTGAGCCAAAACAGCACCGCACGTCGTAATTGCCGTGAAGGATTGAAAATATCTAGCTCCATCCGTGTCGCCTTGGTTAGATTGAAGAATATATGCTCAAGCTTGAATATCGATTTATACTATGCTTTTTTCGGATGGAATCAAGGATATAAATGAACCAGTGTCACACTATGAAAAACAAAATAGCAAGAAATTAACCGATTTTCGCGGCGCGCATTAAAAAGCTAATGAAATGATGTGGGATTGTGTTTCAGAACAGAGAAAGTGTCATGTGTGAACATTCAGTCGCTGATATTGACCTCGATCAGATGTGGCCAGTCGAAATGGTTTCGATATTAATCCACTTACCTGAAACGGCTGCATGCAATGTGTCTTGCCGTGAGCTTCTTGGTTAGCGATTAATGATTTATTACAAATTGACAACTTTTAACTCAATTTGTACTAAAAGCACACTTTTATCAATCTATTCCTTTCATCTACCCCTTTAGAGTAGTTTAAAACTGTAATTGATTTACATCATGTATTAATTTTCTTTCACAAACAACAATGCACCTAGATATAAGAACCTAACCCTTAGGAAGTACTATGAGCAAGTTGAAGCTGGTCGTTGTTGGTAATGGAATGGTGGGCCATCGCTATCTCGAAGACCTCGTTGATAAAACCGATGTTTCACAATACGACATCACCGTTTTTTGTGAAGAACCTCGCGTCGCTTATGATCGCGTTCATCTCTCTTCTTACTTTTCACACCATACCGCTGACGAACTCTCTTTGGTGAAAGAGGGCTTCTACCCAAAACATGGCATCAATGTGCTGGTGGGTGAGCGTGCGATTACTATTAATCGAGAAAAGCAAATTGTTTACTCTAGTACTGGTCGTGAAATCCAATACGACAAGCTGATCTTAGCGACAGGTTCTTACCCATTTGTTCCACCGATTAAGGGCAATGAGAGCAAAGACTGTTTTGTTTATCGAACGATTGAAGATTTAAAAGTCATTGAAGCTTGTGCGAAAAACAGTAAAAGCGGCGTTGTGATTGGTGGCGGGCTGTTAGGCTTAGAAGCTGCGGGTGCATTGAAAGCTCTAGGTGTTGAAACTCACGTGGTTGAATTTGCGCCCAAATTGATGGCAGAGCAACTTGACCAAGCGGGTGGTGATCAGCTTCGCCAAAAAATCGAACGCATGGGGGTTAAGGTTCATACTAGCAAGAACACACTTGAAATCGCAGCGGAAGGTAATAATGCGCGCAATGTGATGCGGTTCGCCGATGGCAGCGAGCTTGAAACCGATTTTATCGTATTTTCTGCTGGCATTCGTCCTCAAGATAAATTAGCTCGTCAAATGGGACTCGGTATTGCGCCACGCGGTGGTATTGAGATCAACGATGTTTGCCAAACCACCGATGAAAACATTTACGCAATCGGCGAGTGTGCTTCTTGGAACAAGATATTTTATGGGTTAGTCGCGCCAGGTTACAAGATGGCGACAGTAGCCGTCGATCACCTGATTGGTAACGAGAGTAAATTTGAAGGCGCTGATATGTCAGCCAAACTGAAATTACTCGGTGTAAAGGTTGGCTCTATCGGTGATGCTAATGGTCGCACTCCAGGTTGCAAAAGTTATGTGTATCAAAACGAAGAGCAGGAAGTGTACAAGCGCCTGATTGTTTCACAAGATAATAAAAAGCTGCTTGGCGCTGTAATGGTTGGTGATACCTCCGATTATGGTGACTTGTTGCAATTAATGCTTAATGAAATCGAGTTGCCTGAGCACCCCGACACACTAATCCTACCGGCGCATGCTGGCGCAGAGAAGCCGACTCTAGGTGCGGATGCTTTGCCAGAAACTGCGGTTATCTGCTCATGTTTTGATGTTACCAAAGGCAAGATCGCTCAAGCCGTTGCAGATGGTCACCATACTATTGGTGATATTAAAGCGGTTACGGGAGCGGGCACGGGTTGTGGTGGCTGTATCCCGCTGGTGACTTCCGTACTCAACGCTGAACTTGCAAAAGCAGGTGTCGAAGTGAAAAACGACGTTTGTGCGCACTTTGCTTATTCACGTCAGGAACTGTTCCACCTCATTCGTATTGAAGAGATCAAGACTTTTGAAGAGCTGTTAGCGAAGTACGGCACAGGTTACGGCTGTGAAGTGTGTAAGCCATTAGCAGGTTCAATCTTAGCTTCATGCTGGGGTGAGCACATCCTCAAACCTGAACTGGTCAAACTGCACGACACCAATGATAACTTTCTTGGCAACATGCAAAAAGACGGCACTTACTCGGTGATTCCGCGTATGGCGGGTGGTGAAGTGACACCGCAAGCGCTGAAAGTATTGGCGGAAGTTGCCGCCGAATACAAACTCTACACTAAGGTGACGGGCGCTCAGCGTATTGGCTTGTTTGGGGCGCAAAAAGACGATTTGCCAGCGATTTGGAAAAAGCTTATCGCGGCAGGTTATGAAACGGGTCAAGCTTACGCGAAAGCACTACGTATGGCGAAAACTTGTGTTGGCTCCACTTGGTGTCGTTATGGGGTACAAGATTCGGTTGGTTTGGGCGTAATGATCGAGAACCGTTACAAAGGTATTCGTACCCCGCATAAAATGAAGTTTGGTGTTTCTGGCTGTACTCGTGAGTGTGCAGAAGCGCAAGGTAAAGACTTAGGTATTATCGCGACTGATGCAGGCTGGAATATGTATGTGTGTGGTAACGGCGGTATGAAGCCTCGTCATGCAGACTTGTTAGCCAGCGATCTAGACCAAGAGACCTTAATCAAATACGTCGACCGTTTCATGATGTTCTACATTCGCACCGCAGCACCACTGCAACGTACATCGGTATGGATGGAAAACCTAGAAGGGGGCGTTGACTACCTTCGCGAAGTGATTGTGAATAACAAGCTTGGTATTAACGATCAACTGGAAGCGGATGTCGCTAAGCTTGTCGAAGAGTACCGCTGTGAGTGGACCGATACCATCAACGATGAGACGCAGCTTAAGCGCTTTGCACATTTCATCAACTCGGATGAGCGTGATGACAACGTGGTTTTTGTTTCAGAGCGTGCGCAGCACCGCCCAGCAACATTTACTGAAAAACACCCAGATGTGAAGGGCGATATCCTTCATGTTGAACTTGTTTAATTAGGGGCATCATCATGGCATTTACCAAAGTATGTAATATCGACGCAATCATCCCAGGCACTGGTGTGTGTGCTCTAATCGAAGGTGAGCAGGTCGCGATCTTCAGACCGAGTGAAGAGCAACAGGTGTTTGCAATCAGCAACCTAGATCCTTTCTATCAATCCAATGTGCTATCACGTGGTTTGATCGTTGAACATAACCAGCAACTATGGGTAGCTAGCCCGTTGAAGAAGCAGCGCTTTAACCTTGTTACTGGTGAGTGCATGGAAGACCAGCAATTCAACGTCAAGGCTTACCAAGTCCGTGTTGTCAAAGGCACTGTTGAAGTTGCTGCTTAGACAGGCGTTAAACGAGATTAAATAGCTTAAAGGCTTGCTGTTTCACTATCGGGGGACAGGAGAAACCGCGAGCCTTTCACTATTTGATTTCAACTTTTAACTTTCACTTTTGGATAAGGACACATTCATGTCTACTGATTTTAAACCTGCAGAATTCGTGCAAACCATGATCAATGTTGGTGAAGCGAAAACAAACACCAGCGCTCGCGATCTTCTACTGCGCGGTACTATGGCTGGTGTTATTCTTTCGTTAGCGGTTGTGGTGGCTATTACAGCTATTACTCAAACAGGAATTGGGCTTGTTGGTGCACTAGTGTTCCCAGTGGGTTTCGTTATTCTCTCGGTAATGGGCTACGACTTGGTAACCGGCGTATTTGGTCTTGCGCCGTTAGCTAAATTTGAAGGATGTCCAGGTATCACTTGGGGACGTATCTTTCGCTGTTGGGGCTTAGTGGGGCTTGGTAACCTAATTGGCTCATTGTTGGTCGCTTATCTTGTTGCGGTTTCATTAACAGGTAACTTTACGCAAGAACTCAATGGTGTCGCGAAAACCTTTATTGGTGCCTCTACTGCTCGTAGCGCAGGCTTCGAGGCAATGGGTATGGACGGCTGGATCACTTGTTTTGTACGCGCTATCTTCTGTAACTTGATGGTGTGTCTCGGTGTGATTGGTAATATGACGGCTCGCACAGTGGCAGGTCGTGTGATGATGATGTGGTTCCCAATCTTTATCTTCTTCGCGCTCGTGTTTGAACACACGGTAGTAAACATGTTCCTGTTCCCACTAGGCATGTTGCTAGGCGCTGATTTCGGTATCGCGACGTGGTTGAACTTCAACTTAATCCCAACCATTTTAGGTAATATTGTTGGTGGCTTAGTGATGACTTGTATTCCACTTTACCTAACGCACGCAAAAACGGCGCCTTCTATCAATGTTGAACAAGAAGTAAATGCGCAGCCTGCTATGGCTAAATAATCATTGATTATGGTCCTGCCTTTGATTAGGTGGGACCGTTTTAATCTTTTCTTCCTCCTCATCTTTGATTGGTTTAGCGATAAAAAGTAATACTCTTTGCTGGCTTGTTGAGCGTTACTCTTTATATCTAAATTTTCGATAGGCATTGATATGACTACTTATCACGACTCTTTGAACAACGGTTTTGTTTCCCTTGTGGGCGCTGGACCGGGCGATCCTGACTTGTTGACGGTAAAAGGGTATCGGGTCATTCAACAAGCTGACGTAGTGGTGTATGACCGCTTGGTCTCGGCCGAGATTTTGGCGCTCGCTGATAGCAAAGCCGAGATGATTTATGTCGGTAAAAAGCTCGACTTTCACTGCGTGCCTCAAGAGCAAATTAATCTAATTCTGGTTGAAAAAGCCCAACAAGGTAAAAGGGTCGTGCGCCTCAAAGGAGGAGACTCCTTTATTTTTGGCCGAGGTGGTGAAGAACTTGAAGAGCTTGTCGATTACGGAATCAGCTTCGAAGTCGTGCCGGGAATTACCGCAGCAGCCGGAGCAACGGCTTATGCTGGTATACCATTAACTCACCGTGATCATGCGCAAAGTGTTCAATTTATTACTGGCCATGTACAAAAAGATGGCCGTGAAATTGAGTGGGCATCCTTGGCGCAGTCAAATAACACCTTAGTATTTTATATGGGGTTGAAGCAAAGTGGCCATATCAGTCAAAAGTTAATCGACACTGGGTTAGACTCGTCAATCTCTTGCGCGATTATCGAAAACGGAACGCGTCGCGAGCAACGCGTATTTACTGGCGAACTAAAAGACCTCGCGACGATGGCGAAACAGGCGCTTAGCCCCGCGTTAATCGTGGTTGGTAGCGTGACGTCGCTGCATAATAAATTAAAGTGGTTTAATGAATCTAGATGAGACCACACGGACGTGGTGATCAGCAGACAGCTCGTAATTTTTCATCGCAATACAGTAATTAACTGCCAAGCGGTTCAATCGTTGTTAGAATAGCTCGTTATGTCACTCACCTATGGGCTTACGATGGAAAAAGTCGCAATTTTTGTCGATGTGCAAAACATCTACTACACCACTCGAGACAAGTATCGAGCTAACTTTGACTACAACCAGTTTTGGTATGTGGCAACGACAGATGTCGAAGTGGTGGAAGCAAACGCCTATGCGATTGCCTCACAAGATCCTAAACAACGTCAGTTTCATCATATTCTTCGAGGTATCGGGTTTAACGTCAAACTTAAGCCCTATATCCAAAGACAAGATGGCAGTGCTAAAGGGGATTGGGATGTCGGCATCGCGCTTGATGTTTTTGAGTCAGCAGCCACGGTAGATCGAATCATTTTGCTTTCAGGCGACGGTGACTTTGAGCTGCTGGTAGAAAGAGTCCAGCAGCGTTTTGGCGTCAAAGTTGATGTTTATTCTGTACCGGGATTGACGGCTCAAACCCTGATTGATGTGTGTGACCGATTTGTACCGATCGAAGAAGAGTTATTGCTCAGAAGGTAGTGTCTGTTGCTCATCTTGATTGGCAGCGGTGTCAACGTCACTCTGCTCAATAGCTTGTTCTGCTTCGTTTTTTTCGCGTTCTGCTTTTGAAATGTAGCGCGGTTTATTGCTCTTATGCAGTTTGGCGTTTTGCTTTTTGAGTTTAGATTTTAAGATGCTATTGATCTTTTTCTTACGGTTCATGATTTAGTCCAAAACGAATCGAACGCGAATAGTATCAGAAAAAAAATCAACCAAACACCTGATTCTCTTCAATGGTTGTAGCTACGATGTAAAAAGTTAACTCGGTTATCGATACGACAATACGACAACAGCCTGAGTAGTACTTGTAGCTGCACCTATCATTTAAGGAAAAAGCGATGAAAGATCTCAATAAACAACTGGCAGAAATTAAAGTAGTTCCTGTGATTGCTATTAAAGATGCAGGTAAAGCGGTGAAGCTTGCACAAGTGCTGATTGAAAATGGCCTTCCATGTGCAGAAGTCACTTTCCGAACCGAAGACGCCGCGCTTGCGATCAAAAACATGCGTGAAGCTTTTCCCGATATGTTGATTGGAGCAGGGACAGTGTTAACCAGTGCGCAAGTTGATGAAGCGATTGAGGCTGGCGTAGACTTTATTGTTAGCCCTGGTTTCAATCCAACGACAGTGAAGTATTGTCAGCAACGTAATGTGACCATTGTTCCAGGTGTAAACAACCCGAGTCTCGTTGAGCAAGCGATGGAGATGGGTCTGCGTACGCTAAAATTCTTCCCAGCAGAGCCATCAGGTGGCGTTGCAATGCTAAAAGCACTGTCAGCGGTTTACCCAGTGAGCTTCATGCCCACAGGTGGTGTGAGCCCAAGCAATGTCAAAGATTACCTGTCTGTTCCCTCAGTCTTAGCGTGTGGTGGTACCTGGATGGTTCCTGGTGATTTGATTGACAATCAGCAATGGGATGAACTGGGACAGTTGGTACGTAAGGTTGCTGGTATCATTAGTTGATGAAACGTGTTGTTGTTTTCACTTCGCGCAAAACCACATCTTAACTGAGAACTGGTCACCGATTTTGAGGCTAAACGGTATCTTTTGACACCGTGATATCGTCGGTAGCCTCAAGACTGTACTCGTCGTTAAGCGCGGTTTTTAAATTAGCAAACTCACTTAGGCTGCGCTGTAAAATCTCATTTATCGTTTTAAAATTGACCGCTTCGTTGTATCGGACTTCTTGCTCAAGCTCAGCCATCAACTCACTTAACTCATCAGCACCAATTTGGCTGCATAGTCCTTTTAGTTTATGGGCCCAATGCGCAATTTGGTCAATATCCTGATGATTAATCACTGCCTCTAATGTTTCTATGTATTCAACCGAAGATTGTTGGAATATCGACACGATGTGTTCTAACAATTCGTCATCGCCTTCCATTCGCTTGAGTGCCGCCTCTTTATTCCATCCTGAAAAACGTGAAGGCGCTGGGTGGACAGGCATGTGGTTTAAGCCCTGCGTAGTATTACTGCTAGGGTGTTTTCGAGTCCAACGAGCAATTTTGTCTATCAAAAGCTTAGCGATTACAGGTTTGGTGATGTAATCGTTCATACCATGAGCAAAACACTTCTCTTTTTCGCCAGAAAAGGCATTCGCCGTCATCGCGATAATAGGTGTATTTACCACGTCATAATATTGCGAGCTAAAGCGTAATGTCTTCGAACATTCGTAGCCGTCCATCACAGGCATCTGGCAGTCCATGAGGATACAGTCGAATAGGGTGTTATTAAGTATTGCTTGCTCGATTAAATCGAGCGCTTGTCTGCCATTATCAGCTGTTTTGACGTTCGCTCCTAATGGAGCCAGAAAACCTTTTGCTACCTCTTGATTAATCTCATTATCGTCTACAACAAGTACATGGACGCCTGATAAGTCGACAGAAGTGGGATTGAAGTCATTTTGCGTGTCATCATGTGAAGTGTCGTTTGATGTATCGAGTTCGCCGATTAATGCGGTAATTAAATCATGACTGATTAAGGGCTTGGCGACCAAAATAGTACTCAATTGATCAGAGACTCTATGAGGAGGTAGAACGCTACTCGAACTGAGTTCAATAACGTTGGGTAACTCTGGGTGGGTGACTCGGTGGCTCTCGATTGCTTCGATAATAGTCTTAAACAGAGGTGAGTCTTTCTCTGTGACCACGGTATCGAGATCGCTGAGCCAGATATCCAGTGGTTCATCTACGGCTTTAGATTTGCCGCCGAAATTCTCAACCGCTTTGGCCACCGCTTGAGTTAAATCTGCGTTGGCCAGTGAGATTCCCACCGTTACACCATCTAATATACACTCAGAAGGCATGGCTTCACATTCTGAGGCATTGATGTCTAGATAAAAATTAAATTGACTGCCAACGCCTTGCTTAGACTCAAAATCGATATATCCATTCATAAGCTCACACAATTGGCGGCAGATAGACAGTCCTAAACCGGTTCCCCCATATTTAGTGGCGGTGTCGGCCCCCTCTTGAGAAAAGGGTTGGAACAAACGATGCTGGTTCTCTTTTGCAATGCCAATTCCAGTGTCGGCGACTTCGATTTTGAGGCGTACCATATCATCCAAACGTTCCGTTGATGCGATGATTTTAATCGTGCCGCTCTGCGTAAACTTAATGGCGTTATTCATTAAATTATTGAGGATTTGCTTAAGTCGGTTCGGATCACAAGTTATCGATTTATGGCGTATTTCGGTGGTGTCTAGCACCACTTCAAGTCCCTTTTTAAACGCTTTAACTGACGTTGACTGAACCATACTTTCAATAACATCACGGGGAGAAAATCGTTGGTTATGCACCTCTAATTTGCCCGATTCTATTTTCGATAAATCTAAAATATCGTTGATTAATATGGATAAGGTATTGACAGAATTCTCTGCCATGGTGAGGTATTTTTTTTGCGCCGTATTCAACGAATCATTACGGATCAAGCTGAGTGTTCCCACCATACCATTTAACGGGGTGCGCATTTCGTGGCTGATTGTTGAGATAAAATTGCTTTTCGCTTGGCTCGCTTCTAACGCTTTGTTACGGGCTTCTTCCAATGCTTTACTATGCTGTTGAAGTTCTAGCGTTCGCTTATCGACCTCGTTTTCCAGCTCGGTATTGTATTGTTTAAGTTTTTCCTGAGCTTCAACCATCTCGGTCACGTCTCTTGCGGAAATTACGTACGAATCAATCTCATCGATGTGATTGTTCATTACTGGTGAGATGATGATATCGAGGTACAGATGCCGATTGTTGCTGAAAAAAACAATATCTTGAAACTTCATTGTCGATTTACTGCTTTTGCACCGTTCAATCTGATCCATCAAATCGAGAGAATTCAATGACACTAAGGTCTCAATGTTTCGATTTAACGCCAAATTAGCTTGGACGTTAAATAAATGAGCTGCGGTACTGTTCCACGTTTTTACCAATCCAGAGGGGGAGATACAAATGACCGCATCTGTTGAGCCTTCAACGATAGCTTGAAATATCAAGTTGGCTTTATTAAGTTTCAAGCTGGCGGCATAGGAGCGATAGAACATCGAGAGAACGATGAACACAATCGACATCGCCCCAAGTGTTAACAATAAAATTTCGTTGAATCTGCGGTTGACCTGATCCAGTACTTTTGATTTGTCTATCAAGCCATAAACAAACAGTTTTTGCTGGGTGTTCGTCCCTGTTAAAAGCGTACTTCTGTATCCAAACCAGTGTGTCTGAGCGCTATCTTTGCTCACCATCTCTACGATGTCACTGTGAGCACTGCTACTTAAAGAGAAGACACTGTCAAGTGTGATTTCCGGCGCAAGTTGGCGTGTAAACGAAAAACCATCAACCGGGGAAAAAACGATGTAACCGTCGTTGTCCACCACCCAAAATGCATCCAGAACCGAATTATCAGCATTGAGAGCGCTGAGTAATGGTGACGCATCAATATTCATAATGATAAAACCGAAACGCGCTCCCGAAGCATAAAAAATCGGAATCGCCAGGCGATAGGTCGGCTGCAAAGGGTAGGCAATATTGCCGTACTCTTTATTTAAGTTAATCGGGCCGACGTAGACTTGATTGGGCTGGAGAGTCGAAGCGGCTTCGTAATAGTTCTCTTCGCTCTTATTTTGTAACCGAGTGGTCGGTTGAATCGTGACTCTGCCGCCTTCTCTGTCAACGCGCAAAAACTCTTGACCTGCATCTTCGACGGATATCACTCTCAATTGCCCGATAGAAGCGTCATTTTCGATGAGTGCTTTGAAGATGGTAGAGAGTCGATGTTGCCATTGATCTAACGTGGTTTTATCAAGGTTATCAATTCCACCGTTCGATTGCGCCCGTGTTATTCCTGAAATTGGCGGCGTCGAATGAAGAAAGCGTATTTGATCAATGTTGCGCGAGATACTTTGTTGTATCACCGCGACTTTCTCTCTAGTTTGAGATTGTAAGGTGAAAGCGGTGTGATCATAAACAGTACGGATAGAATTGTGTCTGTAGGTGTTCAGCGCATAGACGACAAGCACAATGAGCAAGGGAATAGACCACCACCAGATTTTTTTTATTCTCATAAGGGTTCCTGTAATAGTTGTCAGCCCTACTAACCGCTACACATGATCAAACACGACTTTACCTTTGGTGTGGTGTAGAAAGCATATGCAACTCTTAACCTTGAATAAAAATATTAGCACAGTCTTAAAGGTTCAACGTTCTAATGCATTGATATTGATTAAACATTGTTAACGATATCGTGTGAGCGAGGGGGGATTTAGCACAGAGACTTGAAGTCAAGTTAGGGGTATATACGACATTAAGCTTGGAAACAGGCTACGAGCGCTTTCAATACTTGAAGTGATTTTTGTTGGGCTAATTGCAGCTTGAGCTGGCGTTAAATGAGATTAAATAGTTTGGTGGCTTGCGGTTGCACTGCCTAGGCCGGGAGAAACCGTTTATACCGGCATGCCATCAACACACCGCAATGATCGAAAACTGAACACGACGTGTACCGTGCACTTAAGGCGTATTAATTAACGCGATACATTTGAGTCATCAAATCTATGAAAGTTCTAACTTTTGCAGATGAAAAATGGCTCTCTCGATGGATGATGTGTATCGGTAAAGCTAATGGTTGGAATGACTCAAGTATGTTAACAAGATGGTTATTTTCACATTCTTCAACGACTTGATAGGAAATTGCTCGAGTTATTCCTAATCCGGCCTTAGCGGCATCTATTGCTGATTGATTGGTTGTTACTGTAAGACGAGGCTGAATATGAAGCCTCGTCTTTTGACCATTGTGGGTAAATTGCCAGTCGCGAGGAAAGTTATTTGACGAAGAGCTAATCAGTGTGTGTTGTTTTAAGTCTGCGGGCGATGTAGGTATACCATGAACGTTTAAATAGCTCGGTGATGCGACAAGCATCAGTTTAACTTCGCCAATTTTTTTTGCTCTCATGCTTGAGTCTGCTAAGGTTCCAATTCGAATGCCCAAGTCAAACCCCTCTTCTAAAAGATTGACAGTTCTGTCCAAAAATACCGCGTTAACATTGACCATAGGGTAGCGACGTAAATACTCGACTACCACTGGCATAACGTGTTTTTGCCCAAACATCACAGGGGCGGTTATGCTCAGTTCACCTTTAGGCTCAGAGTTAATACCAATAGCCGTTTGATTGGCAAGTTCGATATCGTGCAAAATTTGACGTGTATCTTCTAAATATCGCAAACCAACATCTGTTGCTCGTACATGGCGTGTGGTTCGAATCAACAGTCTCACACCAAGTTGTTGTTCTAACGATAAAACCGCTCTAGTGACAGCAGGTGGTGACATATTTAAATGCCGAGCTGCGGCGGCAAAACCTTGTTTTTCTGCGACGGCGACATAAACGCGCATAAGATGTAGTTGATCCATACAATCAATTAATTATTCCGCTAAGTGGAATAATCAATTGTGCTTGATGGGTATTCTTTACTCAATCACTTTTTGACACACTGTTTTCGTCGAGTGAGGAGAACCTCTTATCGAGCACTTACACCTTTTGGGTGATTTAGATGTATAACCATTGATTAAAAAGGAAATAGTATGAGCCGCATCAATATCGTTTTAGAACAACATGCCGACAGTGAACAACAAGAACTTTATTCGGCGATTCAATCTCAGTTAGGCATTATTCCTAATTTTCTAAAAGTTTTTGCCAATTCCCCAGCAGCACTCAAAGCTTTTCTAGGTTTACACTCCATCGCAGGCGCGGGCTTTTTAGATGAACAAACCCGAGAAAGAATTGCGCTTGGCTTAGCCCAGAAAAATGCGTGTCAATACTGTGTATCTGCTCATACAGCTATTGGCCGAAAAGTAGGATTATCGGATAGCGAGATGGAAGAAAACAGAAAAGGGGGCAGTCAAGACAGTAAAGCGGCTGTTGCCGTCAAATTTGCCCAATCATTAGCAGAGAAAAATGGCGAGGTATCAACTGCAGAGTTGTTACAAGTACGTAATGCAGGATATAGCGACGCCGAGATTGTCGAAGTAATTACGCATGTCGGTATGAATATTTTAACAAACATTTTAGGTAAAGCTAGCCGAGTTGAAATCGATTTCCCGAAGGTTGACTTACACACAAAATAGTCTGCTGTGTTGAGCTTTAGTTCGAGTTCTTAGTCACCCAGATGCTAGGAACTCGGATGCGATAAAATTTATAAGGAGGCGCTCATGCCGCATAAGTACGCAGAGTTGATGTTTACCGATGACGTTAAACACTTTCAACAAGAAATGGGCAGCCGAACTAGCTATAAATCTATGGAGCACGGCGAAGATTACAATTTTATTCTTTCGGAAGTTGAAGCATCATTTATTGAACAACGTGATAGCGTATATATGGCAAGTGTAAATAGTTCGGGGTGGCCATATGTCCAGCATCGCGGTGGCCCTAAAGGTTTTATCAAGGTATTGGACAATAATAAGCTTGGCTTTGCGGATTTTAGTGGTAATCGACAGTACGTGAGTGCAGGAAATTTTCGAGGCAATAATAGGGTGTCTCTCTTTTTTATGGACTACCCCAATCAACGTCGACTCAAATTGAGTGGTCGGATTGAGCAAGTTGCTGACGACGATTGGGATACTTTAGCGCATTTAGAAGTGGCGGATTACCCAGCACCAATTGAACGCGCCTTCATTATTAGTGTTGAAGCATTTGATTGGAATTGTCCCAAATATATAACGCCTAGGTTTACAGAGTTGGAAATTTCACATTTTCAGACCTCTTTGCAAGCAGAAAGTAAGACGTTAAATACAGACAAAAAACAGACAGAAAGCTTAGGTGATGGAAAATTGCCCTTGGTTGTGACAGGAATACGACAGCTGACTCCCAATGTACGTGCGTTTGAATTTCGCCACCGTGATAATCTTCATCTGCCTGAAGTATCCGCTGGTGCCCATCTTTCTGTTCCCATTACTATTAAAACTGGGGACTTAACTACTCGTCGATACTCGATTTGTTCTAATCCCAGTCGGCGAGATATTTATGAAATCGCAGTGCAGTGTAAAAGTGATGGGACCGGAGGGTCGAAAGCGATTTATGAACAGTTCACACTTGGCTTACGGCTTAACTGCGAGCATCCTGAAAACTATTTTGAGATGCACAACGACTATCGGCCAAGTGTATTGGTTGCTGCAGGGATCGGTATTACACCAATCAAACCAATGGCCCAGAAACTGGCTGAGCAGGGGCGGAATTTCGAACTTCATTATACTGGTAAACGACAAGAGCAAATGCCATTTCATGATCGGTTATCAAGGGAGTTTGGTGATAAAATTCAATGTTACTATACTGAGGGCTTACAACGTCTTAACTGTCAAAAAGTGCTAACGCAAGCACCAGAACAGAGCGTATTTTACGTGTGTGGGCCTGAAGCGTTGATCGATGAAATGTTAGTAACGGCAACTAAGCTAGGCATAAATACGAACCGAATTCGATATGAACGTTTTTCAGCGCAAACTGCGAACAACTGGCAAGCTTTTTCTGCGCGATTAATTCAATCGAATCTGACAGTCAATGTCGCTAACAACCAGACTTTGTTAAATGCAATTATAGAGGAGGGCGTGTCTATCCCAAGTAGTTGCCATAGTGGTGAATGTCGCAGTTGCGTTGTCGAAGTTGAGCAGGGTCTAGTGGACCATAGAGACAACTGCCTGACCGAGAAAGAGCGTCAACATTGGATGTGTCCATGTGTGTCACGTGCCAAAACGGGTATTCTCAAGCTTAAAATTTAGTGAGATATGGAAGAGATTTAAATCGAGCAAAAATGGGAAGATTCAAAAACAATAAAGCCCGCTAAAAAGCGGGCTTTATTGTTTTGTTCACAAGGAACTAAATTTGGTGGGTCCGACCAGATTCGAACTGGTGACCCCTACCATGTCAAGGTAGTACTCTAACCAACTGAGCTACGGACCCAAATTTTGTGTTCTTGCATTACTGCACTCTAGGGAGTGGTGGGTCCGACCAGATTCGAACTGGTGACCCCTACCATGTCAAGGTAGTACTCTAACCAACTGAGCTACGGACCCATTCCCTAAGAACGAGATGGATGTTACCGAGAGTTATTGATTCGTGCAAGTGCATTTTTATCGATTTAAACTCGTTTGCTCTATATCTAGGCGAATTGTTGACAATTTATTCGCCACTGACTAGAAAATGTGCTTTAAATAACGAACATATCGAGTGAGCCCCATTCACTATCGGCCTCGTCCATCAAACATCACGATGATAGTTTTAGTGATAATGCTCAAGTCCATATTCAACCATGATCTCATTGAACATAGTGACAGGGCATAGCTGTGGTCATAACCCACTTTGCGTCGCACATCATCAATGCAAGTATCATAGCCTTGGTTAACCTGAGCTAATCCGGTAATACCTGGCATAACACCGTAGGTACGATCGGCGAAATAAGGAATCGCATTTTCTAGCTTATGATAAAAACTCGGGCGCTCTGGTCTAGGACCAATTAATGACATATCACCCAAAACCACATTCAACAGCTGAGGAATTTCATCAAGGCGGGTTTTGCGTAAAAATCGACCCACTGGCGTGATACGAGGATCGTTTTCTGTCGCCCAAACCGCTCCAGTGCGCTGCTCTGCATCCTGATACATGGTTCTGAATTTGATAATCTCAAAAAACACCATTTTCTCTGGGGTCGATTTACCGACACGTAACTGTTTGTAGAATACAGGTCCAGGTGAGGTGAGCTTAATCGCGATGGCAATAAATGGCATTACGGGTAACAGCAATAAAAGTCCGAATAGCGCACCAAAAAGATCGAATAAGCGTTTTGCAAGCCAGATAGGGTAGTAGCGTTTTACATTGTTCATAATCGTTCCTTATTGATCTACGCGAGACCATTTTCCTGATTCAAGTCCAAAGAGGTAGCGTAAGCCGCCGATAAGGTTGGCCCAGTGCCCTGCAACCACATAGAGCACCAACTTGCACACCTTGTGACAGAAAACATGGGGGAATTGATAACTTAAAACCGCCATCGTATAGAGTAAAACTTGGCAATAAAAAGCCAGCATTAAAATCGCGTTGTTTAACATCGCAGCGGATGACGCAAAGCAGAGCAGTAATAAATAGGGAGTGAGGAGTCTGAGGCCTTTCCCCGAAAAGAAAGCGAAGGCCACACCACGGTATTTAGGCAAAAACATATCGAATAGCTGAATGGCTTGTTGCATGTTGCCTGCTGAGATACGCAAACGGCGACGAAAATCATTGCTTTGAGTCGTCGCTTCTAACTCTAACGCCATAATTTGTGGTTCGTGAATGGCCACATAGCCACGGCGAACAATTTGCATCGGAATGACAAAGTCATCATTGATGGTATTCGCGTCAAGGGCGGTAAACAAATGGGTGCGAAATAAATAGAAAGCCCCATGTGCGCCAATAGTAGAACCAAGCTTGGCTTCATTCATTTTTACTTGGCTTTGATACTGCCAGTACTGATTTTCACCTGAATCTTCGGCTGAAAATAGCTGATAGTGACCGTTGACGACGCCAACATTACTGTTGTTGAAATGCTGATTAGCCAGCCAAAGTGCATCGATAGATATAAGCGCAGACACATCACTGAGCGCGGCAATATCACTATCAATGGTTCTGATTTGTTCATTGAGAACGGTAACCTTACCGCGATTATCTGCAAAAGCTCGGATCTCAAAGTGCGTGTCACTACAAATCGCTTCTTGTATGGTCTGTTCGGCTATATCGACGGTACTGTCACTGCAACCGTCGCAAACAATGATGACTTTCAATTTGTCGCGAGGGTAATCGAGGCAAGCGAGGTTGCGAATTTTTTCAGCAATCCATAACTGTTCATTATAAGCGGGCACTAAAACAGTAATCGAAGCGCAGTCGCTATCATGTTTCGCGCTCTTATAGCCACGACGAGACGTGAATACATCATAGTTAGGGTGCTGTTTTGAATACCAAGATAGCAACAATGGATACACTAGGTGATGATAGAGAATCAGGCCACTCGAGACGCCAAATAAGGAGATTAAGATAATACTACTCATGCTTGTTTCTCCCCGCTTAGCTGGTTGTAGGCTTTAATCATTGTCCGTATGTCATTGTTTTTAATTACAAAACTTCGAGGCGATGTTACTGGCGATTGCTTTAGAGAAGCCATGATGCCGTCCGCTAACGACTCTGGGCAGCCTGGCTTGACACAGATGCCGGATTGAGGACAAATGGTCTCTTTACTGGCACCCACATCGGTTACCACTGTGACAACGTCACACGACTGTGCTTCTAGAGTCGACAATGGAAATCCTTCACTTCGAGAGGGCAAGCAGAATAAGTCGAGGGCTTGGTAGAAACGGGTCATATCGCATAATAAACCCGTGAAAGTGACTCTGTGCTGAATGTGTAATTGGTGGGCTAGCTGGATTAACGAATGACGCTGTGAACCATCGCCTGCGATCACTAGATGAATATGATCTGGTAAATTGACCATGGCTTTTAATAGAAGATCGTGGCCTTTGACTGGTTCGAGTCTTCCTGCGCAGCCAATTAAGGTCACGTCGGTGGGCAGATTGAGTAATTGTCTAGCGAGGTGCTTAGCGCCGGGCTTAAATTTTTCACAGTCGATGCCGTTTTTGATCACGCTTACTGAATGATGGTGAAAATGTTGGTTGATTTGCTCGCGAACCAGTTCGGCATCAGCAACCCATTGAGGTTGGGCAATACGTAGAGCTAGGGACTGTAACCTGCGATGTTTACTTTGGTTTAAATGCCAAGCATCGTGCTCGGTATGAATTCGAGTCGCAACACCAGCAAGTCTCGCTGCGATTCCCGCATAAAGCACCGGACCAATATGATGAGTATGTACCACATTTGGGTTTAATGATTTAAACAACTGACGCAATGTTACGATAGTGCTCAGGCTGAAACCTTGTGGCTTGTCGAGAAAAATCAGCTGCTCACGATACTGACTAAGTCTGGGCCAATGTTCGATGGCTTGAGATTTTTCTCCTTCAAGGCTAATGATCAAGCAGCGTTGTTCGGTGGAGGAGAAGGTAAGCATATCGAGTGCCAAAGACTCTAGCCCGCCTGGGGCAAGGTGCTGAACCACGTGCACGATAAGTTTGGTTGATTTGATCATGGACACTCCTGATAGAAAGTTATCTTTGGATTGCTAACTTATTATTTATATAGAGTTTTGCATGGAATGTGCCAGTAATTTAGTTATTTAAAATCAATCAGTTAAATTGTTTGTTGGTAAATTCTTATCCTGATTGTCAAATTGAGTTTTAATTGACAAGACGAGGTCCGATATTGGGAATATAGGTAATAACTGGCGCACCAGTGATGACTTCGATTTCATCTTTACGACGTACTGAAGAGTCAAATAATTCAACCAAAGTAGCAATTCCGACACCTAATCCAATTCCCGCGACTATTCCGGCAATGATGAAAATGATCAGTGGTAGGTTGGCTGGACGGCTAGGTGTATAAGGGAGGTCAATAATTTTGACGCGTTTATTTTGTTCAAATACCCCAAGTGAACCTGTGAGTTGGGCCATTTCATAACGCTGAATCAATTCATCATATAACTGACGCTTGAGCTCTGCATTGCGCACTAAACGGTGCATGGTTTTGGCATTGTCGCCAAATTGATTGGCCTCTTGTTCAAGGCTTTCAATCATGGAATGGAGGCTTTTGGTTTCTTCACTTAGCGACTCATACCGACTGCGTACTAGCTGTAGGCTTTGCAACTGAGTGACAAGAAGAGGTTGCATCTCGCTGATGTCACCTAACTGGTTGCTGCTGGCAATATCCCATAATTGATCACTGGTGATGTTAGGTTGTTCCATATTGAGCAGTAATTTACGCTCGTTTTCTAATCGGCGCAGTTCACGATCTTTGCCCTGAATTAAGCTGTGACTGTCGGTGTAACGCGCCTTAAGTAAGGTTAATTGACTTCGAATTTCTATGATTTGGTCTTCGATTTTTCCGACCACAGGGTTGGTCTTAGAAAGCTGTTGATCCAGTGAACCTAAACTACGCTCAACGCCAGCTAATTCGGCTTTTTTCTCGGCATAACTTTGTTTGAGAGAGGCCAGGCGACCTAAAGACTGAGATTGCATTTCTGGAGTTACGGAGGCGAAGCGGTTTTTGAAGTCTGCAAGCTCGTTTTCAGCGACATCGAGCTCTTCGCGGCGTTTCTCAATATGAATCGCCAGAAATGCAGCCGAGTCTTGAATCGACGAACGTTCCGGTGCCAAAAGCTGCTCGATAAAATGGTCGCTGATCGATTCAAGCATCTCTTTCATACCAGCTGGTTTTGGCGCAGAGAGTGAAATTTTAAGAAAGTCTTTACCAGGTTGAACAATCGTTAAGTTATTGGACAGTTTATTGATGACGTAATCTTTTGCCTCTGGCGACATGTCATCGTTGATCAAGTTATGCTCTTTCGCGACGGCAGTAAGAACATGACGACTTTTTAATAAGGTGCTCAGTGCATTCAAGCGTTCTTTGAGCATGGTTGATACCGCTATGTCCTCTAAAAAAGGGTTCATCTTAGCGGTTTCTTGGATCAACATTGATGTGTGGGAAACATAGTTAGTTGGCGCCATTTTTCCGATCATCAAGCCGATAAACGGCAATATGAGGATCGGCACAACAATAACGTAACGTTGACGCCAAGCTGCGTTTAACAGCACGATTAACCTTTGTTTCAAGTCGTTCATAATGACTCCAATAGCGTCGTTAGTTGCGCTGAACGATAGTCCCAGCTGTGATCAGAAATATTCACGCTTGTCGGGTTGATAGTGTGTTGCTCAACTTGCTTTAGTGCCTGTGAAAATTGCGCCGCGTTATCGACGACAGAAATGCATTGTTGGTAGGGCGTCAATGCAGGAAAAGACGTACTGATCACACGACTACCCGCACTGAGGTATTCGAGTAATTTTAATGGGCTGCATGAGGCAATTTGCCCATTATTGATAAAGGGCAGCAAGCTCACATCCCAATGTTGGCTATAACGCGGCAATTGACTGTGTGGTTTTGGCCCCAAATAGTGAACATTTGCTAATGACGGTAAAGGGTTATGGCTGAGCTCTATTGGCCCGATAAAAACAAATTGCCAGTCCGGATTTTCGCGACAGACCGTATCAAGTAACGAGTAATCGAGCCAATTGGATATACTGCCGTAAAAGCCAGCAATTTTATGCCCTTGATGAGGTAGGTCTTGTGCGCGCTTCGCAGGGCGGCTAAACAGTGCAATGTCGACACCATGCGGCAGATAATGCGCTTTCGATTGAGGAAATTTGGTTAGCAACTTAGCACTGGCGGCTAAAATTAAATCAGCCTTAGCGGCCAGCTTTATTTCATGTTGCTGCACCGTTTGATGGTCAACGCCAGCCAGTGATGAAAAGTCATCGCCGCAATAGTAGACAACCGATGACTCACCTAAGTGTCCACATAGGTCGGCGGTGGTTGGCAAAGAGCTCCACAGAATCGGTTGATGCAGTTCAAGACGTTGAATCACGGGTAAAAGCTGCTGACACATCATTATACGTGCGAGTTTCCGTGCAATCCCAGACTGCGGTGCGGGAATGGTTTTGATATTGACGATAGTCATATTTGTCGGGAGTTCGCAGTCAATCCGATAACCACCTTTGCCGCGACCGAGCAGTTTGAGTACCGCGCGCTTAATATCTTGTCGATTCCACTTTGGCTGTCTTAGGCCGATTGAGTTAACCCACAGTACTTTCCTTTGCTTGGCAAGACGAGTGATAAGGTGTTGAGTGCTCGAAGGGAGCCCGCCGAAATCTTCCCCAAATACAATAAGATCACGCATGGTCTGCTCCTTGTTCGAGTTGGCGAATCACACGCGCTGGATTGCCTGCAGCCAACACAAATGCGGGTAAGCTTTTCGTTACGACACTGCCTGTTCCGACGATGGTTCCTTGACCTATGGTGACATTAGGACAAACCGTTACATTGGTTCCGAGCCAAACATCTTGCTCAAGAGTTATCGGGCCAACATCGGTGTCTAAATCGCCATCGCCGGCAGCGCGGCGTTGGGCATCAAGTGAATGGCCAGAATATCCAAACAAGAAAGCGCGGCCAGCAATTCGAACATTATCTTGAATTTCAATTCGGGTTCCTACAGCCAGAGTGCTTTGCCAACCAATGTCAACGTTATTGCCAATAATCAATAGTGGTTGATTTGATTGAGGCCTTGCACTAAATGTTGTATGACCAGAAACACGACAATTGCGACCAAGTTTGATCGTTAACGGCCCAGAAACAAAGGGAACCCCGCCGAATAGATAAAGTCCGCGGCCACATTGTGTGGCGCGGCCTTTAAAGGCTGGGGTATAGATGAAGATGCGTACGAAATTGCTCGCACTTGTCATCACGACACTGTAGCAGGCGTAAACGAGTTGATTAAACCATCTGGGAGTGGGGAAATCGCAAGCTCGGATCGTTTTCAAAATGACAAACAATTTGCGATATGATGAATTGTCGTGGCATTGCAGCCAAACCTTAAAGTGGCTGAGGTGTTGTGCAATCATGGTGCTTTCCTAATAACGTAACGATATTAGGTTGTTTCACTTTATGTGCCATAATATAAAGTCAATAAAATCAGAAGTTTAATTTTATACTTGTGCGGTTTTCTCAATTTGAGAATAGTTTTGCGTGATACGAGAAATCGCGATACACAGCGCCGCCAAGATATAAATTGGCCATGTAAATCCTTGGGTTAGAAAGGTGCCAGAGACAATTGTGCCAACAATACCAGCGTAAACCGCTAAGGCCGTTGCCATTAGGTAGGGTGAAGTTTGGTGCTGAATCGATGTTAATAAGAGTAAACTTTCACGGCTAGTTTTGACTAACGAAACGATAATACCAACAAATACCGCCAAGCCTAAAAATCCAGTTTCGGCCAGTACACCAAACCAGGTGCTGTGCACCGCATGATTGAGACCATCCCAATGAGGGCTATAAAAGTAATAGTTAGCATAGAAATTATTCAGTCCGACCCCGGTTAATGGGTTATCAATGGCCATTTTAAACGCAGCTTCCCATGCGTATAAACGTCCCATCGCCGATGCGTCTATCCCTTCTTCGGCTGCGCCGCCCGATTGGCGCTCAGAAATACCTGCAACCGCGAACAGCAGCGACAAACCAATAATGGCAATCATAATGAGTAAAGATTTTGAGCGAATTAAACGTAAGCCGAATATGCCAAATACCGCGACAGAGCCGAGCAGCCCACCACGACTTTGAGTCGCTATCACCGCTGACATGGCGAGCACGAGACCAATGGCGCCAAGCAGACGCGAAAAACCAATGCCTTTGGTGGTCGCAAAACTAAGGGCAAACGCGAGTGGGAACATCAATACTAAGGAAAGATCGTTGGGATCGCCAAGCACCGAGCCAAGTTGTCGACCAATCGTCACTCGGCTGCCTTCCACCAAGCCTATGCCTGCTGCCGAATTATACAGAGCGACAATGCCAATCAACGAACCAGCCAAAATGATCAGCGTGGCAATTTTTCTCACTGCGATTTGACTGTCGACTAACCAAGCGATCGCGAGAGTCATGATGATGATTTTCCAGTAGATATTTTTAAAATAAGTAATTGCCAAACCTGGGTTAGAAGAGAGCACGGCGCCAATTACGACCAATAACCAAAATACGGCTAGCCAGGTAAAACTTGGATGCCAGAATGGACTTATTTGACGACTGATCAGGGTGTGCCACATTAATGCAGATAGAGCGCCAAGTGACAATAACAACGGGATTTTAAGCGAATAGAGTGCAGGAATCGCTTCATGAATACGGAAAAATGAAAACAGCACAAACAAACTAACCAGCCAAAAGGTTTGATTAAGTACGAATAGAGCACCAAGCGGTAGAAAACAGATCACCACAATTAACGCAGGATGTGGCATTAGATACCATAGGGCAGCTAACGCGAAACACAGCATGGTCATCAATATGATGGCTTTACTCCGGACGCTGTTTATCATGATGCTTTCCCAGCATAGCATTGAAGTTGGATTATCATCTCGCGGACGACATTGACTTTGAGTATGTCACAACGAATGGCGTACCCAATCAAAATGGCGACTTGTAGTGCAAGCATCAATAAGGATAGCCCAAGATGTGATGCAAGGTGGCTAGTCATAATAAACAAACTAGAAAGTAATAATAAACCAATGATTTTATTAAGGCTGTAGTTCAGCTCAATTGATTTTTGACTGTAATAATAAACCAGAGTCAAACGGGTGATTTGACCGATCAGTAGCGCAATTAAAATAGCGTAAACCCCGTAGGTAAAAGTGACGATACCGACGATCAAAGCAGTCATGGTCGAGGCGAGGTTAATGTATAACAACTGAGGGGTTTGACGTTGATAAAGTAATCCAAAATTTGTCAATTCGACCATCTCTTTAAACAGCATCATGATGATGGTAATAGCGATAAAGGGAATCGCATTGCTATAGTCAGATGGCAGTGCAAAAGTCACAAATAGCTGGCTTACCCAACACACAACAACGGAAATAATACACAGCAAGACCATGCCTTGATTGGCAGTATTCGCGACATAATCACGACCACATTTTTCCATTGCTTCGAAACGCTTTGGCATCCACCACATATGAAATGGTTGAATTGCAATACCAACGGCAAGCGAAAATTTCGCCGCGATGGCATATAGGCCAAGTGTCGTAAGGTCGCCCACTGCGGCAATGATCCAGCGTTCAGCGCCACTGAGTCCAAAGGCGACGACACCTGACAGCATAAGTGGTGCTGAATAGGCTAAATAGTGTTTAAGACGTTTACTGCTTAACCAAGTGAATGGGAAGTTTAGGTATCGGTGCAACACCAAAAACTGAGCAAAGGTACAAAAAACATTAACGGCAAAGATCGTGGTGATATCGGGTTGATTGTACAACACGGTGATGAGTAGGATGACTTGGGCAGTCACCGTCAACATGCACAGTTTAAAAAAGAACCTCGCTTGATTGTGCAAACGCAGCCAAGCTAAACCAATCGCAAGTGGCGCTTCAAAACACAACACTAACGCAATGAGTAGGACTTGATTGTGTTCAAAAGGGGTGTGAGTCGAAACCACAAGTTGGTAACCACCGAGCAGCGCAATACTAGTGCCTATCGATATCAATAGCGCCGCGCTATACAACCTCGCGGCTTTGGCTTTGCGTAATTTTGGCCATTTTATGGTACCAATGAATCGGTAGAGGTTTTCATGCATGGCAAGGCCAACCACTAAGCTGAGGAAAACAGTAGTAATGCCTAACAGCTCAAGTTGACCAATCTCACTCGGTGTGAGGAAATGTGTCATCAAAGGTAAAGTGAACAGCGACATCCCTTTGACCAAAACAAGGCTCATTGCATAGAGACTGATGTTTTTTAGATTCGATAAGCTCATCATGTCACCTCTATTATGAGTAAACACGCATCGTTTTATTGATTTGTGCATCGTTGAGACAGTGAGTAAATTCAAGGTATTGCGACTCTGCACGATACTGGAGTGCAAGTTGGTGGGCGTTGGCCTGGCAGCGCAACATCAACTCCCTGTTATTGATAACGTCGAGTAGTGCATGGGCTAAGCTGCTAGCGTCATTCGGCTGGTATTTAATGCAATCGATATTATGTGTTAGCTGTTGATCCCAATACGCGTCATCTTGTGGGATCACAACACACATACCTGCCGCGAGCGCTTCCAAAATCGAGAGACCAAAAGGCTCATTATGACTGGTTGAAACAAAAATACTCGATTGACTACGTATCTCATCAAGATTACTAGGATCTTCCCACCATTGGGTATACGAGAGGTCGACTGGTGCATGGCTAACTGGTAGGCAGATATCTTTCGGACGAATGTAGCAGATATTGATGAGTAGCGGCTGATATGGCGCACATCTCTTGGCCGCGTCAATAAGTAAATCCAAGCCTTTCCATTTCAATAAAGATGCGGCCCAAAAGCACACTGGCAGTGTGTCTTGACATTTTGATGGCCAGCGAGAGGCAGGAATGCCATTGGTAAACGTTTGATAACTTGAAGCTGATAAATAGTGTTCTGCGACCGCTTCGCTATCATCAATACCGAGCTTGTCCGTTAAATAGGCTTGCAGCGCGAGACGAATGCTCGCACGTGCACAAGGCAGATAAAAAACACGATCCGCGTTGGCCAAACAATAGCCGATTGAACGCGATAGCCCAACATTACCGTGAATAAACTGGATAACGTCAATGTTGATGAGTTTTTGTAATCCGTATAGCGCCATATCAATCCCCGGTCCTGATGCGCCAATGACTTTTTTTACCTTATGGGATCCGATGATAGTTTTGAGTATCAAGAGCAAAAGATAGGCTTGATTGAGCCAGTAGCCTAAGCCGTGATGTTGACGCATTAGCCAAGCTATAGAAGGCAACTGGACGCATTTAACTTTATGATTACGATAAAAATCTGTCTGTAGCCAGAAGTCAGGTTCGATGGTAAGAACGAGGAAATGAGTGTCACTGACTGGCGCACAATTAAGAGCATCACTAGTGGCAATTTTTGAGCCGCCTTTGAATGGGATCGGGTCAAAAATGAGAGTTGTTGATGTGTTAGCCATGTTGGCCCCCTATCGGCAGGCGCTGTGAAAGAAACGTTCTGACTGGTGCAAAGGTTGATATTAAAGAACGCGTTTCAGAAGGTTGTGTGACAAGTTTTTGGTAAAGATGCTCAATTTTTTGGCAGCTAACGGACACATCGTGATATGACTTAATATGCTGATAGGCGTTGCGGGCGTATTTGTCACAAAGAACGCGGTTGTTAATTAAGATCCGCATCGACTTCGCTAACGGAGCAGCCCCTTTATTTGGGTAAAGAATACCGGTCTCGCCATGCTGGATGAACTCGGGTATCCCACCTTCAAATGGTGCGATAATGGGTAGTTTGGCTAAAGCCGCTTCGGCTAAAACTAACCCAAACGCTTCACTGCGTGCAGCACTGACGAAACCATCACAACCTTTAAGCCAACCAATAACATTACTTTGTTCTCCAGTAAAATAGACACGATCTGCAAGATAAAGGTATTCAGATTGGCGCATAAGTTTTTGTTTCAAAGGTCCATCGCCAATGATAACCAAGCTCACATTAGGGTATTCAAAAGCAACATGACGAAGTGCAGTAAGAATTCGGTCGACTCCTTTACGGTGAATAAGCGAACCTACCGTGGCGAAAACGAAGTCTTGCTGAGGAATACCGAGCGTTTGTTTAACGTTGACGCACTGTTGCTGTTCAAGTCGAACCGTATCAATGCCATTATGAATCACCGACAATTTACTTTTTGGGTAGCCGTCTGAAAGTAGTGTTTTAGCCACATGGTGACTGACCGCAATGATGTGTGGTGACAAGTGGATGCCAAGTGTGAGCCGATCACGAGCCGGGTAGGGACAGTGCAGTTGTGTTACGCAGGGCACACCGCACCATTTGGCTGCCGCTAACATCCATTGACACGGCGCTGCACTATTAATGTGTATTAGATCAATGCGGTTTTGCTTGATGAGCGCTTTGCCGTAGTTGACGAGTGTTTTCCATCCTTGGATATCAAGTCTTGGTGCCCGCCAACCAAGTAACAGTGGGAAGTTATCTAATCGGTTGGCAACACCTAACTCATCAAGCTGCGAGGTCAACTCTTGATTATTAGTCCAAACGAAAGGACGGTATTGGTGACGAGATACATATTGCACCAAGTCGAGCAGGCATTTTTCACTGCCTCGGATCCAGTCGTCGCCATAATGTACAAATAAAATACGTTTACTCATTGCTCGCCTCTCAGTTTGCCACTCGATTGAGCTGTGGTTAGTTGTAGTAGATAAGGCAAACGCAATGCCAATAATGACATCGGTTTAAGTTACTGAATTTTAGTGTTATTTTTTATTTTAGAAATGGTGTGTAGTCACTTTCTCAATATGACAATCACATTGCGATGGCTAACAAGAGTAGAGTTGGCGTATTTGTGGTATCACCGCTTGGGGAGAATAGTGATGATTGACGGTAGTGATGGCATTGTCTTTAAGCGATTGTCGTTCGGTCGGAGTAAGGCTTAAGTACTGGTGGATTGATTGCTGTAATTGGGCCATTGAAGACGCAATATACCCATTGCGACGATGTTCAATCAATTGACTCATGTTACCGACATCTAAGCTGATCACGACGATGCCACGACTCATTGCCTCTAATGCGGTCATTGGCAATCCTTCAAATCTTGAACAGATGATTAATAGACCGATAGACGGCCATATACTATCCATATGACTTTGATGGCCGTGAAAGCAAACATTATTGACACAACAAGCTTGAAGTTCGTTCTCCATTGGGCCAGACCCGTAAACATCAAAGCTTAACGCAGGGTTAAGCTGTGCTAACTCAATGAAGCGATCGGGGGCTTTTTCATAGCTAAGACGCCCAACGAAAGAAATTTGTTCGCCATCAGCGGGTTGAGTTGAGTCAACACTGACAAAGTTATTAAATACAACCGCCTTAGCTTTGACCTTGGCAGCAACTTTGTTACTGACCGCGATGGAATGACAAGAGATAAAGGCACTGTAACGGTCGAAGAGATCATATAGCCACACTTTGCCGGTTGGCGTTTCACCTGCATGATAAGTGCTGATTTGAGCGACACCGGTCAATAGCCGCATTGCTTTACCAATCAAACTGGCTTTGTAACCATGGCAATGGATAACCGTGGGGGGCTGCTGCCTGATGCGGCTAAGGAGTGTGCGAAAATAGTGGCCTTCAGTGTCAAGAAACTCAACTTGGATCTTAGCATCGCTAAGCTTATCAGCGACTAAACTTTGTTGTTGGTAGCGACGCAATAATAAGACTTTGACTGACACATTGGCTTGCTTGAGCCCGTGGGCCAGTTCAACGACGTGGGTCTCTATACCACCAAAAGTGAGGCTATCAATCAACAGCCAAACTTCATCACACCAGTTGTTGCTCATCTTCCGCTTCCCAGGCTTGCTTCTTACGATAAACGGTCGAAGGACTCAATTCGAGCAAAACGGCGGCATTAAGTACATTGCCATCGCAATAATCTATAGCTTGTTGAATCGTTTCGCGCTCTATCTGCCACATTGGTCTAATTTCAGCAGGCTTAGCGTTCTCTGCAAGGGCAACGTTATTTGAAATGTTGTTTGAGATATTGTGCCCACTTTGCGCTGAAGCTGAAGTAGGTTGGTGCGAAACACTCTCAACTTCACGACTGGTGTGTTGCGGATGCTTGGCCCGCTTGGAGTAGGTCACTTGCTCTGGCAGGTGTTGCAGACGCAGAGAGTTATCATCATTGAGTACCACAATATTACGAATAATATTTTGTAATTGTCTGACGTTACCCGGCCATGCGTAACGTTTTAGCGCAGGTTCTGCATCGCGATTAATGACATTGAATTTTTTGCCATCTTCTTTGGCGTAAAGTTTAACGAAATGGGTCGCCAGCGTAATGATGTCGTTGCCACGTTCGCGAAGGGCAGGCATTTCAATCGGTACCACATGCACGCGATAGTAGAGATCTTCACGGAAACGGCCCTCTTCAACTTCAACTAGAGGATTGCGGTTGGTGGCGCAGATAATTCGTACATCCACTTTGCTTTCTCTGCTCGCCCCAAGAGGGGTAAAGGTGCCTGTTTGGAGAAAACGCAGCAGTTTTTTCTGCATCTCAAGTTCCATTTCACACAATTCATCAAGGAAAAGAGTGCCACCATGGGCCATTGATGCCGCGCCTTTACGATCGCTTGTTGCACCAGTGAATGCCCCTTTAACATGACCAAAAATCTCACTTTCCATCAAATCCTTGGGGATTGCGCCGCAGTTGATGGCGATAAAGGGCTTATCGCTGCGTTTGCTTTCTTTGTGGATAGCTTCGGCGCACACTTCCTTACCTGTACCGCTTTCGCCGACAATAAAAACACTGGCTGAAGTGGGCGCAACCGCATCAATGATTTTGTATACTCCTTGCATTGGTAAGCTTGAGCCGATAAAACCGTGGAATCGATTACGATCAAACTTACTTTCAATGCTTTCGACAAGACTTTCAAGTTTGCACTGCTGTAGATGGAGGGCTATTGAGGTTTTTAATCGATCGGCATTGATGGGCTTTTCAAGAAAGTCTTTGGCTCCTTTTTGTACCAAGTTAACCGCCAAATTGACAGAGCCATGCGCCGTCGCGATCACGACCGAAGTGGGGACTTGATTCTCGTTGATCCAATCGAGGATCTCCTCGCCATCCATGTCGGGCAGTTTTAAGTCGAGAATCACTAACTGTGGGATATTTCTTTCAATAAATGCGATCGCTTCTCGACCCGTTTCGACATGAAACAGATCGTATGGTTCGTCTTTAACATACTGCTTGTACAAAATGGCTAGTGAAGTTGAGTCTTCAATGAGTAGTACTTTTGCTTTCATCGCCAACGTCCTTGGTTTTTATCTTTAAAGTTCAGGTGACTCGCTAAATCCTTGCTGCTTACGCTTCTCTAGGGCTTGCAAAGAGCGTATCGCGGTCAACTCTAATTCTGTTTTCAACTGGTAAGCTTCTTTTTCTCGACCTTCTAGACACAAGTGTTCAATTTTTCGTGAAAGTAGCGATAGGGCGCGGTTGCCGAGTGCGAGTGAAGAACTACCCAAAGTATGAGCCTCGAACTCGAGTACATTTTTATCTTCATTTGTCATCGCCACGGCGATCTTTGCCAATCGTTGTTGTGACTCTTCTAAGTAATGTTCAATCAGCATCGGCATGATGTCAGCACTAGTGTCTTCAATCATCTGCTGGAGGATGGTTTCATCAACTAAATCCACATTAATACCTTTCTCATTGGCAACATCTTGTTTGTCTACGGATAATCTGTAGGCTATGGATTGCCTATTGTTCGGTGACGATGGCTCAAATGTCGTGTTTGAAGTCTCATTTAAGAATAGATTAATTTTTTCAATTAGTTGTGACAATCTCAACGGTTTTGACAGGTAGTCGTTCATTCCTGATGCAATGAATTTCTCTTTGTCACCCGCTAGAGAATGGGCGGTTAGCGCGATGATAGGTAGGTTGGCACTCGACGGATCATTTAGCGCTCTAATCATTTCGGTGGCTTTCATTCCATCCATTTTTGGCATTGAGATATCCATAAAAACCAAGTCATATTGATAGTTTTGTATCATCTCGACGGCTTCTAAACCGTTTTGAGCCATGTCGATCTGCAGACCAACACGCTTAAACATCTCTTGAATGACTAACTGGTTGGCGCGGTTATCCTCTGCGACCAGTATTCTGGCGTTAGGGCAGAGCAATTCGTGGTTGGCATCGGATTCGATTATGGTGTCGTGTTGGTCATCACAGACCTTAAGTTGGATTGTAAACGTAAACGTACTACCGACCTCCGGCACGCTAACCACACTGACTTCACCATCCATTAAGTGGCAAAGTCTGCGGCAGATTGCAAGCCCCAATCCAGAGCCTTCCTTGCTGCGAGAGTAGGTCTGATCAACCATAGTAAACTCATCAAACAAGTAGTCTAGTGCGTTTTTTTCGATGCCGATCCCAGTGTCTTGAATATCAAATTGAAGCTTTACCTTTTCGCCAGACAACGCTTCACTGGCTATTTTGACAGTGACGCTGCCTTGTTGAGTAAATTTGAAAGCATTACCAAGCAGGTTAAGTAAAATTTGTTTGATACGATTGTGGTCGCCTCTGACCTTGGTCGGTATATCGCCTTGGAAATAACAATGAAAAACCAAATCTTGACTCGCGGCGGTGGGAGAAAATGAGTCAACAACACTTTCAACGCAATGACGAAGATCGAACGGTTTATCTTCTAAAATCAGTGTATTAGATTCCATACGAGTAAAGTCGAGAATGTCATTGATTACTGAAAGTAAAAAGTGGCCCGACTCCGTCGCGGTTGAAACCATTTTACGCTGTTCTGCAGTGAGATTGGTTTCCTCGAGAATATTGAGGATGCCAAGTACGCCATTCATTGGGGTACGTATCTCATGTGACATTGAAGCGAGGAAACGACTTTTTGAGTCGTTAGCTTGTTCAGCACCTTGACGCGCTTGAGTGAGGTGCTGGTGATCTTTGGCTAATTTAGCGGACATTTCGTTAAACGCTTTCGATACCTGACCTAACTCGTCTGTGGGATGTTGTTCGAGCTGATAACCGGGGCCATGAGTGCCTAAATTGTTTACTGCTGTCGTTAAACGAGTCAGGTGACGCGTTAAATACGTTCCCAGAGTAAAAGACGCTAAAGCGACTAAGAAAACTTCAACAGCGGCAAGGCCGACAATGGCTTGTTTAGCTTCAGCCAACATCTGCTTGATAGGCGAGGTTGCAAAACCAATATCGACATAACCAAATACCTGCTCATCACTAACAATCTCGGTTCGTAAGTCAAACACACCATCGTCAACGGATGCCAAACTTGTGTCAGTGATGAACGCTCTACTGAGTAAACTTTCGTCACCTGCAACCGCAACATCCTGACCATCATGAGAGACGCGAACATATGCCACATCTTCAATGGCCATTAAGGTGTTTACTAAGTCATTAAGCGTGACGAGATCGGTTGAATTGAGCGCATCTTTGGCTGCGTGTGCAAACATAATGGCACTGGATTGGGCACGTTGCAGTAGCTGCTTCTCGTTCGAGTCAGCAAGAAATTGCATCGCGCTAAACACTAATGTGATCAGAACGACAATCTCAATCAGTGCAATGCCGAGTATCGTCTTAAAGCGAAGTGTCATCACAACTCCTAGGCTGACTGAGCTAAAAATTCATTGGTCAGGATTTTTTGGGCCCATTTCTTACGCCAGTTTAGGGGAATAAAACGCAAACGGTTAAGCTCACGTACCATTTCTTCAGCTAAGGTTGCTTGCTGTTGCAAATTTAGCACCGAACCTAATAGTGAGATGGTGTTGCTATCGAGCATCTGAGTCGCTTTATGCAGTTGTCCCGAAGAGGTTTTACCGCCCATGACGACCAAAGCGGTTTGATCGCAGGCGCTTGCGACAACTTGCGCAGGTATGTTGCTGCGATTGATTTGCAATATCGGTGAGGTATCGCAAAGAATGCGGTCAAACTCATTTAGCCAACCAGACATCACTTTAGTTAATTGGCTGGGATCTTTGTAGGCCAACAGAGCAGACTGATTGCTCGGTACGGTTAATCCAGTAAATAACTGATGGGTTGAGGAGTGCTCAATTAAGTGACCAACTTGATTATGTTGATTCGGTGTAATGTCAACGGCTTCAAACGCGGGGTGGAATGTATTTAAGTCAACCACCAAGGTTTTGTGGCCTGCCAACATGTAACGCTCGGCCAACGCTGATACTACTGAAGTGACGCCGTCACCAGATTGACAAGCCGTAATACAGAGTGAGCGACACTGCTTCATCTCGGCGGCAAGATAAATTTGTTCAATTTCGGTATGCGTTGCAGGAATCGTCATTACAGCGCTCCTATTAATACGATGGTGGTGGTGAGGCGCAAGATATCCTCGAGACCAACACGGGCTTTTTCCATGAAACTGTCATTACGGTCAGGAACATAGATGGTGTCACCGGCGCGAAGTACAGGCAGTTGGTAGATGTTAGCGGTTTTACTGAAAGAGACTAAGTCGAAGGTACGTGCCTGCCCTTGGCAGCATGACATGTTGACGATGGATATTTTCTCTAAATAGGCACGTTCAGAGGGGCCGCCGGCTTCGGCGAGTATATCTAATACCGTCATGTTGTCATCAAAGACATAGCGACCTGGGCTATTGACCGCACCAAGCACGCGCACCGTGGACTCTTTAGAACGGTCTAACCAAATCTTATCTTTTTCTGGGATGTAAATCGTATCACCCATAGTGACTTTAGGAAGTAAACGCTCATCGCCCGTTTCAAAATAGAGGGATAAGTTAAGTTTACTGACCTTTGCGTACTTTTTGTCTCGATGAGTGATGCGAATGTTGTGTATATCAGCATCTTTGGTTGGTCCATCTGCGGCAGATAGAATGTCGAGAAAGTGCATATCTTTGGTAAAGCGGTAGCGACCTGGGGCGTTGATTTGACCGAAGACATAGATAGAAGCATCGGAACTCTGGCGTACCCATTGTGATTTGTTGTCAGAAGGGTCTTGTGGCAGATCGTGGACGCGAACAATAGCACCAGCCGTTACAGGCGGTAAGTCGGCCGATGGGGCACCAGCAAGAATAAAGGCATCTAAGTCAAAAAGATGTAACTTATTCCCTGCGCTTACAACCTCGATTTTTGATGTGTCGGCTCGTAATGTTGGGCCTCCAACATGGGACAGTAAGTCCATCAAGTCCATTTCATCTGACCATTCCACTCGACCAGGGCGCACGACTTCGCCAATCACACTTACTGCGCGATCAGGTGAAATTTTGAGCCATGATTTTTCGTTCATATCGGTTTTTTCTGGAACAAAAATAGCGTCACCAGCGTCGATATTTGGCGTTTTTTGTTTGGTTAACCCTTCGGTGAACGCGGTAAGATCGAATTTCACGACGTTACCGTTAGCCTTGATAATGCGTATTTGGCGTGATTCTGCGTAGCGTGTTGGGCCGCCAGCGTTGGCCAATATATCCATAAATGAGGCGTTCTTTTTGCCTTCATAGGCGCCAGGCCGAGCGACTTCACCCATGATGTAGACCACATTGGCACCCGCTTTTATTTCATCTTCTTGTTTAGGCACAAAAATGGTTGTGCCAGGGGTTAAAGTCGGAAGGAGTGATATATCGCCACTGTCGAGATAGGTTTTAAGGTTGAATAGCTTAGGACTATTGTCCGAGATGACACGAATTTGCTCGACAGAGGCGTAACGAGTGACGCCGCCAGCTCGCATAATGATATCGACTAAATCAGATTTAGCTTGATAGCTAAACGAACCTGGGGCGTTGACTTCACCAAAGACTTTAATCGCAGTACGTCCATCGGCACTGTCTCCTGAATCGGCGAGTTTACTTGCGTCGAACTCTTGCTCTATGTTGCCGACTAAAGGCGAAGCAGGGACGAAAACAGTATCAAGCGATCGTAGTGGCGGTAATAACGATTCGTCGCCAGTATCAAGAAAAGCTTTGTAATTGAAGTTGAGTTTGTCTTTTCCTCGTTTGATAAAAAGATTATTGAGCTGGGCGCCAGAGCGTAACCCTCCTGCGGCATGTATGGCCATTTGAATATCGGCGCTTTTGGCTAAAGTATATTCTCCGGGTGAATTTACATAGCCTTGTATCGAAACCAAGATCTGCTGTTGAGCGATGTAAACAGACGCTGAGGATAAGTCACGATAGACTTTTTCTAATGATTCTTTGACGGCATGTTCAAGCTGAACCTCGCTATAGCCCGCGACATATAAGGCGCCAACTTCTGGGAGGGTGATTCGGCCCCGTTTATCAACTTGAAAACCTTTATTTAAAGTCGATTCACCGGGCAAGTTCACCTGTATAAGATCGCCAATTTGCACCCGTTCCACTTCAGTTTGTGCGTAAGTAACCATACAGAACAGCCACAGCGCTAAGCATAAGCTAATCCTTTTCATAGTAGCCCCCTTGTTGGCTAGCCTTGGTCTTTTCTTGGCTATCAAGTACTTCGATACTGACACGGCGGTTAGTTAAATGAGTTGCGGCAGACTCTCCTTGATATAGTGGTAGGTCACTACCAACAGATAAAGTATTAATACGATCCGGCGCAAGGCCAAAGATGGTTAAGTAGCGTTTGACTTGCTGGGCTCTGCCCATCGCCAACTCAATATTACTTTGTGGATCACCGCTTGAATCGGCGTGTCCGGTGACGGATAGAGTGAGCGTTGGATTTTGTTCTAGGACATTGGCCGCAC
Source organism: Vibrio pacinii DSM 19139 (assembly GCF_000711795.1). GTDB lineage: Bacteria > Pseudomonadota > Gammaproteobacteria > Enterobacterales > Vibrionaceae > Vibrio > Vibrio pacinii. Next base: position 112,827 of record NZ_JONH01000012.1, read on the forward strand.
GTGCCAAATGTCCCATGTATTTAGGGTTTACTTCTGTTGAGTTTAAAGCAAATTGATTGTCGATATTCAACAAGTCATAGAGCCTTTCTATCACGGCTAATCGTTGTTGGAAGGCATTTTCGTCAACAGGAGCCACGCATCGTGATTGCGAAGTCACGTAATCAAGCTGTAACTCAAGTTCATTGAGCCTGTTGCGTTGAATGACTAGATCATTGGCCGCATCAAGCAAAAGACCACCCTCAAGCTCACGTGCAATACGATTTTGTTTTTCTAACGCTTGGACTACGGCTGCGGGGAAGCACCATCGCGCGCCCTCACGAATGAGCGAGTCGAGATGAAGCTTAGCCAATTGCCAATCAAATCTTAAACCATGCTCAGGGCCAAGAGGTTCATCGGGCATGATAGGAGTAAAACTTGATTGAATATAGGATTCAGCTAAGCCACCACGTCCTTGCTCAGGATAACTAGAGCATCCGCTAATCACGGTGATCAAGACTATCTGAGCAAAGAGTAATAGAGTTAATTTCATGCCAACGTCCTTTATTAATATTATTATTTTTAAAAAGTTTGCGAGTTAACCGGAATCGCTTGATTAATACGAAGGAGGTTCATAATCTCAAGTGGTTGACCTGACGCGTTCTCAATACGCATGCTCCGCTGACGTTCAACCAAACGTTTATATAAATAAACGATAGCACCCACACCAGAAGAATCGAGGAATTGGACCTGACTAAAGTCAATTTCAATATCTTGCACAGACTCTTGTGCGATCAGCTCATCGATATGAGGCTGAGCAAATCGACTGCCATCCGCATCTAAATTGCCATTAATGAATAAAGTGATGTTAGTGTCGCTTGCTTGTACTTTACGTAGTTCCATGAGATTGCTCCTTTTGCTGTTCTATAGCAGAGAGCATGGAATGTGCCAAAATTATAGTTATTACAATTCAATGGCTTAGTTAATGCCCTTGTTGTTTTCTCAATTTGACACATTCGCTTTCTCAAATTGAAACAAGAATTCTGGTGATCTTGACGCATTACGCGAGCGCAACGGGCATGCAATGAAATCGGCTTGTAAGATGATGATGAAAGACATCAAGTTAAACGAGGTTTTACGACTGTTTGACTAGAGAATACAACACTGTCATGAATAACTAGGGGTATTATTGGCTTATTGGGACAACAAGCGATGCAAATGCGCCTGACTTGTATTGCGCTGGCGATCACGGCCTTCAGCGCGCAGTCAAACACTGAAAATATTTATCCGTTGCAGAAGATCAACGTCACTCTTGCCAACGAATACTCGGCGGCGGCGGTACTTTCTCACTATTGGGTGAGTGAAAAACTTGATGGTATCAGGGCAATTTGGGATGGAAGCATCCTAAAAACTCGCGGAGGTAAAGAGATTTATGCACCTAGTTGGTTTACCGCAGCCTTACCTAGTTTCCCTGTAGAAGGGGAATTGTGGGCAGGAAGGGGTAAATTTACTCAAGTTCATACTACGGTATTGGACCACAACCCGAGTGAGGCCGCGTGGCAAACGATACGCTTAATGTTATTTGATTTACCCAATAGCATTGGCAGTTATCAACAACGTTATGCAAAACTGAGTCAATTCATTGAGAACAATTCAAATCCGCACATTGATGTCATAGAGCAAAATGCCATTACTACGGAGTCTGAGTTATTGGCAAAACTTGCTTCAGTAACGGCAGAGGGAGGAGAAGGGTTAATGCTGCGCCACATTGAGAATGCGTATCAAGGTGGACGTAGTGATGATCTTTTGAAGTTAAAGCAATATCAAGATGCAGAAGCGATCGTGGTGGGCTACAAGACAGGAACAGGCAAGTACAAAAATCAAGTCGGCTCATTGTTAGTTAAGATCGCATCTGGACTCGAATTTTATATCGGCAGTGGGCTTTCTGATGCACAAAGGCAATCACCACCGCCACTTGGCTCTTCCATCACATTTCGCTATAACGGTCTAACGAGCAACGGGATTCCAAGATTTGCCCGTTACATTCGTCAACGTAATAGCATTGAAAATTAAAAAAAGGCCAGACAACTGGCCTTTTTCTTATTTACTGGCTAAAGCGAGTTGTTGATCATCGCTTTGGGTATGCAGCCATTTCAAACGCAAACCCAATAGTAAAGCGGCTGAGGATAAACCAATAATAAATCCAATCCAAAAACCATGCGCACCCATAGGTTCGACGATCCAGTCTGTCATGGCTAATACATAGCCAAGCGGTAAGCCTAAAACCCAATAAGCGACAAAGGTACGGTTAAAGATAGCAGCCATGTCTTTATAACCGCGCAGAGCACCAGCAGCGACAACTTGAATCGCGTCGGTCACTTGATATACCGCAGCAAGAACGAGCAGTTGCATTGCCAGTTCGATAACCGCGCGGTTGTCAGTATAAAGCAGTGATACTTGTTCGCGGAATAACAAGGTCAATAGTGCCGTGAAAAGAGACAAGCCGACCGCAACAAAGAGACCAACACGTGAGGCAACCGTTGCACCATGCACATTTGACTCACCCAATCGATGACCAACCCGAATGCTGGTCGCTGCGCCAATACTCATTGGCAGCATAAACACCATAGTTGAGAAATTGATCGCCACTTGGTGTGATGCAACAACCAGTGGACCTAATGGAGCCACTAACAGGGCAACAACCGCAAACAGAGTAACTTCGAAAAACAGCGCTGCTGCCACAGGAAAGCCGAGCTTGAACAGACGGATTTGCGCTTTCAATTCTGGCTTATATAGCTGTTGAAATACGTTCACTTTTTCTAAGCGTGGAGAGGTCAATACATAGAACAATAGCAGGGCGAACATAATCCAATAAACAATCGCGGTTGCAACGCCACAACCGACACCGCCTAGCTCGGGCGCGCCAAACTTACCATAGACAAACATCCAGTTAAGAGGAATGTTGAGGAGCAGACCGATAAAGCCAATGATCATGGCTGGCTTGGTCAATGACATACCGTCGGTAAGGCTTCGTAGAGTTTGGAATAGCAAAAATGCTGGAACCGCATAGATTACCGCATCCATATAACCGATGGTCTTAGCGCCCATTAGAGCCTCTACATCCATTAGGTTAAGAATATTCTCTGTTTGCATTAAAACCAGACAAGTTGGCACAGAAAGAAACAGTGCCATCGCAATACCTTGCTGAATTTCAAACGGGACTTTTTGTTGTCTACCCGCACCATTGAGCTGTGCCACCACAGGGACCAAAGCCATTAGCATGCCAATCCCAAACAAAATCGTAGGCAACCAAATACTGGATGCAATAGAGACAGCGGCCATATCAGTAGCACTGACGCCACCGGCCATCACAGTATCGACAAAACTCATACCAGTTTGAGCCACTGACGCAATTAATACTGGAGTGGCGAGTTTTATCAGTTGATTTGCTTCGTGTTTATAATGTTGCAAGTAGATAACTCCAGCTACAAGGGAAACTAAAGCGCTTTGAACGAGCGGTTAGTAAGAAGAAAGATGTTGTGTCGGATAATAAAGAAATGTCACACTAAACACCATTAAAAACTGATGGAAAAAAGAGAATGTTCACTGGCATAGTGCAAGGTATGGCTGAAGTGGTCGCCATCGATAAAAAAGAGAAATTTCAAACGCATACACTTTATATAAGTGATGAAATGAAACAAGGCCTAATGATTGGCGCTTCAGTCGCTCACAACGGGTGTTGCTTAACCGTGACACAGATTAATGGTAATCACGTCGACTTTGATTTGATGCAAGCGACCCTCGAACTGACTAACCTTGGCGGTATTAACGTCGGTGATAACATCAATATCGAGCGCGCCGCCAAGTTTGGTGATGAAATTGGTGGTCATTCGATGTCGGGTCATATTTCGCTGATGGGTGAGATTACACAAATCATCGATACACCCAATAACCGCACAATTTGGTTTGAGATACCGCAACAAATGATCAAATACGTGTTAGTCAAAGGCTATATTGGCTTGGATGGTTGTTCGTTAACGATTGGTGAGGTTAAAGACAATCAGTTTTGTGTCCATCTTATTCCTGAAACCTTAACCCGGACATTGTTCAAAGAGCGCAAAGTCGGTGATAAGGTCAACGTTGAGTTCGATCCGCAAACCCAAGCGATTGTGGATACGGTTGAGCGCGTTTTAGAGAGCCGCGCTCACGAATCGACCTTCAAGATTGATTAAAATATCTGTTCGTCATCAGCATCGATAACTAATTCGATGGTATCTCTTTGTTCGTCAACACTCATACTCAAGTGAATGGCATGACAGCAAGCTGGGCAGTCATCATAAAAGTTTTGGCTGCCATTGGATGCATCTAGTGTGATGCCAATTGAATGGCCACAGTGAGGGCATGACACCATTTTCTCTGTGTAGTTTTTCATAATTCTGTCCTCTACATCTTTACCAATTACGTCAAGTCCAATAACTAGATTGGCTTGTCATAATAATAGTAAGGCTAAAAGTTTGTGTTAGACATGAATTAAGTATAAACCTTGATTAAGGTAAGGAAATGGCGACTTACCTTAATCAAGCGTCACCTTTACGATTAAAATCAGTTGACACGTTCAATGTAACAAAATGTAAATCACTGTTAGCTAAGGAAATATTTAACATTAAAAGCAAAGTATTCGCTTAATCATTTGGTCGGCTTTCTCTAAGTAATGTCCACCAAACTGATTGTAATGATTGAGCAAATGATAGAGATTATAGATGTCTTTGCGCTCAGCGTAGGTAATATCGAGTGGAAAAACGCTTTCATAACCTTGATAAAACTCGGGCTGAAATCCTTCAAATAGCTCTGTCATGGCTAGATCGCATTCTCGGTCCCCCCAGTAACAAGCTGGATCATAGCAAATCGGGCCAACGACAGAGTTAGCGACATTACCGTGCCATAAATCACCATGCAACAGAGATGGTTTGGGCTGGTGGCTAGCTAACTTTTCATGGATCAATTGGGTAAATTCATTGATATCGACAAGATTGATGCCTTTTTCCCGCATTAATTGTAATTGCCAACCAATTCGTTGCTCGGCGAAGAAACGAGACCACTTTTTGTCCCACTTATTCGGTTGGAGTGTCGACCCAATGTAGTTGTCTTGATCAAAGCCATACTCTTTCTGTTCACTCCACATATGTAAACGGGCCAGTTGTTGACCAAATGCGTAGCTATTTTTATTATCGTCCAGTGGCTTAGTGGGTAAGAAATTGAGGATAATAAAAGCGTGTTGTTTAGACGTGCCCGTCATAATCAGTTCAGGAACAAACACCGTGTTACTTTCACGTAGAATACGGATGTTCTCTGCTTCGATTTCAAATTTGTTGATAAAGTCACGCTGGTTTACTTTAACGAAATAGCGCTGTTGACCATCCGAGATCATATAGCAATCGCTAATATCACCACCGTTGACTTTCTCTTTTTCGTTGATCTGGAAAGTGAACAGCAGAGTGTCAGAGAGCTGTTTTGCAATAGCTTGCCACATAATTCATTCCATCATTGGATTACAATATTGTTAGTTTAGATGATCGTAGAGCAAGATAATGGCTACTAGTGCAAAAAATTCAATCGTTTAACTGAAACAAAACGTTATACATTTAAAGTGTGACTTGGGTCGCTGGTTATTGGCCAAAATGCTCTATTATTCGAATCAGATTGATAAATTTTTGCCAATTTCAAACTTTTGATTGGAAGTTGTGTTAGCTTTTGTAAGTGGAAGTTGACTCAAATTGTCGAATAAATCAGCAACCATAACTGGTTAGGTTGTGTAACGTCCTTGATATGTCTTAGTATTAAAGGTGTAACTCTACGTATGTATTGAATGGAGATAAACTGTGGTTGTTGAAACCGATGGTTACCTAGCTCTTATTGAGCACTTAGCTTTTAACTTAGATGTATTTGCTCGTGAAGATAGTGATACAGGGACAGAGAGCGTTGAAGATGTTGTGACAGACATGGTTGCGAGTAACATCATGGCCATTTTTGAGCAAAATCCAGAACTTCATTCAAGTGTTCGTTTTCAATTATTAAAAGAAGCGGATTCAGTAGTAGAAGATCTTGGTGAAGTGCTTGCTGGGGTTTGGGGTAAACCTGCTACCAATGAGCAGATACTGTTTTTGGATGAATATATTGCGCTCGTAAAAAACTTATTCGACTCTGCCGTCGCGACATACGATTAGTTGATATACGACCAGCCTTAGTGGGGTTCAAACGAGAAACTGACTCGCCTAATGTGCCAGTATTTAGACGCCCAGTAAGGGTTGTCTAACCTAGAAATAATGACCCCCTTAGAGGTTGACGCGTGCATAAATTGCTTATTACCAATATACACGCCAACATGACGCACTTTGGGCGAGGTTTTAAAAAAGACCAAGTCGCCTACGCTTGCCTGTTGATATGAGATCTCGCGTCCGATCTTGACTTGTTCTAGGGTTGTTCTTGGTATTTGATAACCCATTGCCTGTTGATAGGCTGTTTGCACAAACGCCGAACAATCCACGCCATTGAGTGAGCTGCCACCCAATCGGTATGGAACACCCTGCCAAACGTTATATATCTCCATCAATGAGCGCTTCAATTGCTTCTCTTCACTAGATAAGGGCATTACGTGTTGCTGAGTGAACTCAAAATTCGGTTGAGAACTACATCCGATTAATGCTGAACATAACAGCAAAGCTTTGAACTGACTCGCACAAGATAACCACTGACTCATTAATCCCTTCCATGAAATCTAAACGTAATAAACGCCTCATACCATGCCTGCAGTGAATCTAAGCTGTAGGAAAACCATTTCGTATGAACACGCTGAATAAAGGCCGATTTAAACTGTCATTGATTCAAACCATCAGTACAGTATTTATTACTATTACCTTACTGGTTGTTCTACTCTCTGCGACCAGTATTAAGGGTCTAGAGCGTATCGGTCAACAATTTTCCGATTTGTCACAACGCGCACTGCCTCTTGCCATGACCAACGCTAGTCTGACACAAACTATATTAGAGCAAGTCAAACAGTTAAGTTATGCAACGCAAACTCGCGGAAAACCAGCACTTAATGTGATATCGACTCAGATCGAACGTTTAAAACAAGATACAGACTCATTGATCCAACAAGTGCGTTTGATTGCCAGTGATTACGATACGGCGATCGATAACCAACAAATAGACACCTTGTTTACCCGGATCACTGAGCTTAATCAATTCAGTGCGACTGTGATGAAAACACAAGGCGATTTGCTGCAACGCCAAGCCGATATCAATCAGGAGTTGGATGGGTTTCGATATGGCCTAGGTTCTATCGGTCCAGAAATGAGCCGAATTAGCTCGTTTTTAAGTGGGGACAACCCAGAATCAGCGGATGCGGCCAACCGTTTTATCGCTAATGTTAGTTCGATGGAAAGCGCTTTTGTTGAACTAATGATGCAGACCGATTTAACCAAGGCACAGCAAGAATACCGTGAAATGAAAAATCGTTTGGCAGGCGTGAGTTTGGCCTACGATGATTTTAAGCAATGGCACCCTGACGTGGTTGATTTTGCAAGCTTAACGGCGGGTTATCAAATGGTTGAAGAGGGCTTTAAGCCTTTGGGAATCGTTGATCAAATTCTTAATAAGCTTGAATTGGCCAACCAACAGATGAATGAAGTTGAACAGGTCACGATGCTTGCCAGCCAAACCATCGAACAATTAAACCACATCTCTTATCAAGCACAATCTCTGATTAATGCCAGTCAACATGTGGTGGGCTCAACCATGGATTTGGTCAAGTCGATTTTATTGGTCAGTGGCGCTGTGCTGGTGTTTGCGGTTGTATTGACTTGGTTGTTACTGCGTCGTTGGATTCATCGAGGCTTAGTGAATATTTTGTCCAACCTTAATCACATGACGCAACACGATTTGACGGCGACAGTCGAATTGATTGGCCCATTAGAGATGAAAGAGGTCGCCGTAAAACTCAATCAAGTGATCGCGTCGACGAAAGAATCGATCAGTACAGTCACGAGAAACTGCGAAACGTTATATCAAACGGCTGAAATCAGCCATGGTGCTGCTGAGCAATCTAACCAAAGTCTTACCGAGCAAAACGAATCTTTGGCGAGCATGGTGACCACAGTCAATCAACTCGAAGCATCGATAAAAGAGATTGCATTAATCACTAACGAATCTTATCAAGAGTCGACTACTGCCAGCGAACACTCTGCTAGCGGAGTATTGGCGATTGAAGAAAATCAGACCCGCTTACGTAGGCTAGAGGAAACATTGAACGCCAACGAAGGTTCGATGGTAGAGCTTGATAAGCGTGTCAAACAAATTCGTGAGATGGTTGACTTAATTTCAGGCATCGCAGAGAGCACCAATTTATTGGCTTTGAACGCGGCAATTGAAGCGGCGCGGGCAGGTGAGCAAGGACGTGGCTTTGCCGTTGTGGCCGATGAAGTACGAAAACTCGCCAGCGATACCTCGAGTCAAACCATGAGTATACGTGAGCGGATGAATCAATTGGTTGCTGCCGCTGAGCGCTCAAGAATGGCCGTTGATGAGTCACGTCAAGAGATGGCCAATGCGCTCGATTCAAGTGAGTTAGTCAAATCAACATTTGTCGATATTGAAACGGCGGTAATGCATATTCGCAATCGAGTCGAGCAAATTTCTGTTGCAACCGAACAACAACAAAGTGCCACAGCGTATGTCAGTGAGTCGATAACACGGGTATCGGATCAAGGTACTCAAACTAAGCTGCAGCTCGAATCGATGGTTGAAAGTTCTGAACAGGTCGCGGATATTGCTGGTCACCAACAGGCAATGCTACATAAGTACGTAGTCTCATAAACAAACACCGCTTCAGTATCCAAACGCTTCGAGAATCTAACTAGCGATTGCGAAATGGTTGCGACAACATGTTATCCAACCGCTGTTCCTTAGCACTTTGAAAGAGTGGAATACCAATTTTAACCCGTTGGTGGCCAAGCTTAGGTTGGGCACGATAGGTATGAAATAAACGGTCCCAAACCGACAGGAAAAAGCCAAAATTAGAATGGGTTTCTTGTGTGATAACAGAATGGTGAACACGATGCATATCTGGGGTGACGATGATTTTTCGCAGTAATTTATCCAGCTTTAGCGGTAGGTAGCCATTACTATGATTGAACATAGCACTCACATTCAATACGATTTCGAAGACAATAATGGCCAGTGGCGAAATACCTAGCATTAACGTACAGGCGATTTTAATCCACATCGACAAGAGAATTTCTAGTGGGTGAAAGCGAGTACCAGTCGTGACGTCAATATCTTGATCGGCGTGGTGCATTCGATGTAGACGCCATAGCCAAGGGACACGATGAAAAACTAAGTGCTGGAGATATATAACAAAATCTAAGATGATGACGGCTGCGAAAATCTCTACAATAGCGGGCAGTTGCCATTGATTAAATAACCCTAGCTCGTGTTGCTCTGCATAATGGGCCATCCCGAACGCGACAATCGGCATGAGCAAGCTTAAACAGAGCGAGTTGAAGCCAATCAATCCTAAATTATTGAGCCAACGATAAGTTTTATTTTGCGTTAACACTTTGCGCGGCATTTTCCATTCCCACACCGCACATAAAACTAATGTGGTGATAAAAAAGCTCAAACGAATCAGTTCGGCATCTTGCATTATAATGTCCTTGCAACGTGAGTAACGCTAAGTAAACTGGCAGACCCTAACATTATTACGATCTGTTATGAGAATCCACGCCTTTCATCACCTCTATCAGCAGCGACTAGAGCGTTCAACCAAGCCTTTTAACGCCAGAGGCAGCAAAATCGAACGTTGCCAATATTGCCAAGTCGCACAACAACACTGCCTGTGTCCACACCAACCCAATATCGATAGTAAGTTGGCAGTCATGTTGCTGTTATCCGAAAATGAGGTGTTCAAACCAAGTAATACTGGGCGACTCATCTTAGATACTGTCCATCAAGGCTACGCGTTTCAATGGAGTAGGACAGACCCTGATCAAGCGATGCTTGAGCTATTGGCGAACCCTAACTATCAACCGTTGGTGATCTTTCCCAAAGAGTACGTCGATGATGATACCCGATTGGTGGGGGAAAATGTGATAACACGATGCCAAGGCAAAATCCCCTTATTGATCTTTATTGATGGCAGTTGGCGCGAAGCGAGGCGTATTTTTAGAAAATCGCCTTATCTCGACCGTTTGCCGGTGGTGTCTATTGAACCTCAAGCGGTTTCTCGCTACTTGATGCGTCGTTCTGACAACGAACAACACTTAGCCACCGCTGAAGTGGCGACACTGGTTTTTGAGCAGTTGGGAGAGACGCATTTATCACAAACTTTAGCAATGTGGTTTGACGTGTTCAAAGAGAGTTATATGCACAGTAAAAGTCGTGCGAAGTCTGATGATGGCAGGCCAATACTGCAACGCTTTATTGAGCGAAAAAGAAACGAGAAATCGCTCTAATTATTGGCTTTTGGTTGCACACACACTGTCCAATCAGGCTCACCCCACGGCTAAATCAGTGATATGTCACAGTTTGTAGGCGTAGCTATATGGATAATAGCTCGATTATTTGAATTTTATTTTTGTTTTTCTGGGAGAGATTGAGATGTACTACGGTTTTGACGTTGGCGGTACCAAGATTGAGTTTGGTGCGTTTAACGATAAATTAGAACGAGTTGCAACTGAGCGCGTTCCAACGCCAACCGACGATTACGCGCTATTGGTTGATACCATTGCAGGCTTAGTAAGTAAGTACGATCAACAGTTTGATTGTGAAGGGAAAATTGGTCTTGGTTTGCCAGGTATGGAAGATGCTGACGATGCGACTGTCCTGACGGTTAACGTGCCCGCAGCAAAAGGTAAGCCATTACGTGCAGACCTTGAAGCCAAAATTGGCCGCAGCGTAAAAATCGAAAATGACGCTAACTGTTTTGCCTTATCTGAAGCTTGGGATGATGAACTTAAAGATGAACCCTCAGTGATGGGCTTGATCCTTGGTACTGGCTTTGGTGGCGGATTGGTTTATAACGGCGCAGTATTTTCTGGTCGTAACCACGTTGCCGGTGAATTGGGTCATATGCGTTTACCACTCGATGCTTGGTTCCATTTAGGCGAGAATGCGCCGTTATTAGGTTGTGGCTGTGGCAAACAAGGCTGTTTGGATAGCTACTTATCTGGTCGTGGTTTCGAACTTATTTACAACCATTACTTTGCCGAAGACAAGAAAGCAATCGACATCATTAAATCTTATGAAGCGGGTGAACCGCAAGCATGCGAACATGTTGAGCGCTTTATGGAGTTACTGGCTATCTGTTTTGGCAACATCTTTACCGCAAATGACCCACACGTTGTTGCGCTTGGTGGTGGTTTATCAAACTTTGAACTTATCTATCAAGAGATGCCAAAACGCGTGCCGAAGTATTTGTTATCGGTAGCAAAATGTCCAAAGATCATTAAAGCTAAACACGGTGACTCTGGCGGTGTCCGTGGGGCAGCCTTCTTAAATATTAAGAAGTGAAAGTAATAAATTGACGACTAACGGGAGCACATTGCTCCCGTTAGTGTTTTACTGAGTAGTGCTACCCAAATCGATGATGATATCTTCAATCCGTTTTGGCTTGCTAATAAAATAGCCTTGGATGTAACGACAGTTTAGTCGGCGTAGTATTTCTAGTTGTTGCGCCGTTTCAATACCTTCAGCGATCACCGTTAAACCAAGTTGTTTAGCGAGCAAGTTAAGTGATTGAATGAGCACAACGTTATCTTGGTTATGTTCAATGTCGACAATAAAAGATCGGTCTATCTTTAAAATATCGATGGTGTTTTTCATCAGGTTTGAAAAGGATGCGTACCCCGTACCAAAGTCATCGAGCGCCACTTGAACGCCTTGCAGCCTTAAAAATTTGAGTAACTCTTGAACGTGAGGCTTGCCGTCTAATGGAATGGATTCCGTCACTTCAATCACAATATCACCATCATTGAGACCATGGTGCCGAATGATCTCAATAATAGAGCAATGGGTAAGGCTCTCTTGGCTTAACTCATCGATAGAACGATTGACACTGATCGAGATTTGGTCGAACCCGAGCTGTTTGAGCTGTACTAAGTCATGGCAAGCTCTCTCTAACACCAATTGACCTAGCTGGAAGATGTAACCAAACTCTTCAGCAATGGGGATAAACTCATGTGGAGGGATCGACTCATTACCATCATTCCAGCGAGCCAACGCTTCCAGTTTAACCACGGAGTCAGTCTCAAGGTCGTAAATCGCTTGATAAGCTACATCGATATTTTTCTCTTGGATCGCCTTTTTCAAACGGATACTCAAGTCATGTCGACGGGTAACTTGTTGTTCTAATTGATGTGAGTAAGCGATGGTTGCGGTTGTGGTTGCCTTTTTAGCATGAGTCAAAGCGTAATACGCTTGTTTGATCGGATGCGTATCGATATTCGAAAGGTGCGCAGAGTAGCCGATATTGACCATCAATTCGATGGCGTGATTATCAATGCTAAAGGGTGACTCAATGACGTGTTTTAATCGGTCGATCAACTGAGGCAGTAGGTGTTCAACTTGAGGGGCAATACTCAAAGCAAATTGATCAGCTCCGTAGCGACAGATGTTGACCGTGTCACTATTAAAGTTACTGTGGAGAAGCTGGCCAACATGAATCAGAAGTTTATTACCGAACGATTCACCATACATGTTGTTATATGAAGAGAAGCGTTTGATGTCGACGATTACGATCGTTCGTTCATGGTCGTGTTCAAGTTGGTTGATAAACTTGTCGCGTTTCATTAATCCAGTGAAATCACATTGATTTTTGTAGCGTGATAACTCATTTTCAATCGATTTTTGCAGACTGATATCTTCAAAAATTCCAATGTAGTTTTGCACTTCACCTAAATAATTGCGTAAGACAAACACCGATAACTGCTCTGGATAAACCGCGCCACTTTTGGTCTGGTTCCAAACTTCACCTTTCCACAGATCATCTTTTTGAATGCTCGACCACATCGAATAATAAAATTCAGCAGGATGAAGGTTTGAGCTTAATACACCAGGCGTTTTGCCCTCAAGCTCTTGTGCCGAATAACCGGTAATGGACTCAACGCGAGTATTGCACTTAATGATACGGTTGTACTTGTCGGTAATTAATACCCCATTAGGAGATAGGTCAATGACTTTTTGCGCCAAACTGAACTCTGCTTCTAGCTCAGAAATGTCAGTAACATTTTTTATATTGCCAACAATCTCAGTTAAGGTCCCATCGAGTGCATAATTACGCGAGTAACTAATTTCTAACTGCAATCCACTTGAACTCATTTCCTTGAAAACAGTTACGGGCATGACTGGCTTTTTGCTCAGTAATTGGGCTTTGAAGTGCTCAAAATCATTAAGTCTTTGGAAAATATAGTGGCTGAAAAATGAATCAAAACAGAACTGGCACGGATGATCAGCGGTCAGCAAGTGGATAAGGTTATGCGAACAGGTTAAATGATCGTTCACTACATCCCAAGTCCAGGAGCCACTATTGGTCAGCTGTTCAGAACGATCAAATAGGTTTAATAAATGATCTTTTTGGTGGCCTAATCTTTGCTGAAGGATAGTTTTGCCAATCAGATAGCCCAGAGTTTCTAACCAATCTTTGTCAAATGACATATTTGGTAGGTCAGTGTTATACATTAAAGCAATAACACCAACGACTTTGTGAGTGCGTGATTGAATTGGGATGCCAAGATAACTCTGCGCATCAATGACTTGCAATATTTCATCTTGAGGAAACTGCTGTTGAATCTGGGACTCGTAGATACAGATATCGACGCTATCTAGCACCTCTTCACATGGTGTTCCGCCAAGAGAATAACGGATATTGTCGGCAAGTTTTCCTTGTACAAGATAACAACGGGTTTGCGCTGTGCGATGCTCTAAGTTGTATTCTGCGATCAAACAGTGATCGGGTTTGTAACGCAGAAAAACTTCATGTAGGCAACGTTGGTACAGTTCCATATCATCTTTCGAATCAATGATTTTTTTGATCAGCGATTCCATTGAAAATCGGTCATCCTTGGCTTGGTGAAATAATCATCAAAATAAGGAACGATAGTCACACAATTGACTATCGAAGTATATTGTACGTTTGACGATTTGTGACCAGAGATATGAAAAAATGTTAATGAAGAAGTGAATAGATATCCATTAATATTCACTAATCATTCTTCTTGCCCACTCCGCGATTTTCTTTCTGTTTAAGCGTTATTTTGCTAAAGCCGAGCTTTCTAAAATGGTTATCGCGATAGTTGCGCACTGCTTTGGTATCAGAGATGGCTTCTATTTGCTGTTCCATTTTCAAATACCCTGAAATATCAATGCCTTCAGCTTCAGCTACCGCTTCATGTATAGAGTGATGTTGTTGATAAGAAAAGGTAAGCGTTTTTTCTTCATCTTTGTAGGTATAGAGAATGGTGCGAGACATAAAAAAGCATCCTAGATATTAATAAAACAGACCAGTGACACACTGGTCTAACATTTAGTAGGCTAGATTCTGCCTTGAAGTGGGATGATTGTCACGCTTTCTCCCGGCTTAACCGTATCGATAGCAGGGGAGATTTCAATCAAGCAGTTGGCTTCACTCATTGATCGTAATATTCCCGAACCTTGTTTACCTGTGGTGCGTACTGTTAATTGACCCAATGGATTGATTTGATAAATACCACGGCTAAACTCTGTGCGTCCTTGACGAGAACGAAGAGACTCTTCAGCAATAGCGTTGACTTTGAGTGGTTGCCAGTTTATTTCGCCTTGCATTTTACGCAGTGCAGGTTCGACAAAGTTAATAAATGAAACCATGACCGCTACTGGATTGCCGGGTAAACCGAAAAAAGGTTTCTTGTTGATATGACCAAAGGCGAGGGGACGGCCTGGCCTCATGTTGATACGCCAGAAGTCAATGTGACCAAGTTGTTCTAAAGCCAATTTAATGTAGTCGGCATCGCCAACAGAAACACCACCAGACGTAATCACCACATCGGCGTCATGAGAGGCCTTTTCAAGCGCAGACATAATCGCTGGTTGATTATCTTCAAGAATGCCCAGATCTAAGACCTCGCAACCAAGCTGTTGCAGCAGCGCCATAATGGTAAAACGGTTGGAGTCATAGATTGAGTTTGCTTGCTGTTCACTCCCTGGAGCTTGCACTTCGTCACCAGTTGAAAATACCGCAACCTTTAACGGCTTGAATACCGAGCAATGAGCAAATCCTAATGAAGCCAACATGCCTGCTTCAGCTGAAGTGACACGTTGCCCTTGCTTGAATACATGGCTACCGATCTCAAGGTCTTCACCCGCTTGACGAACGTTTTGCTGTGGTTTAATTAATGCGTTAAATGTGACGCTGTCACCTTTACTTTGAGCTTGCTCGCGCATGACAACAGTATCGGCATTGATAGGCATTGGAGCGCCAGTCATAATCTTCACCGCTTGCCCTTCGAGTAGCGGTTTATCGTAGGCATGCCCAGCAAAGACCTCAGCGATAACCTGATAAGATTCACGGCCTATATCTGTACTGCGAATGGCATAACCGTCCATGGCCGAGTTGGTGTACTGAGGAACATTGACGGGTGAAATAACGTCAGTCGATAAAACACGTCCATATGCATTTTCAATTGCACAGTTGTCTTTAGCTTGGACGGGCTCAATCAAGGCAAGGATTTTTTGCAGCCCTTGTTCCACCGACAAAAAGGCCGGAGATAATACATCACAACATGTCGCACTCATTTTGTTGTGTTCAGAAGAATGATTCGCGACATAATTGATAATGAACTGACTGATTGTCTCAAGATCGTTAATGTCCATCTGAGGCAAATCAGAATCGGTCACTTCGCTGTCAGCCGCAATAGCGATAATATTATCGTCATAGGGATACAGCCAAGGTTTATCGAGTGCTTGGCGATGAAGTTCAAGTTTAGGAAAGGCGACATTCTTGCACCCTTCAACCAAAATAATATCAAGGCAATCACAATCAAATCGGCTCAGCAGATAGTCAAAACTTGACTCTTGCTGCGGGGTTTCTGTCATCAAAGCAAAGCGGTTGCGTGATGAAATTAACATCTGGGTTGCTCCCGCCTTGCGCAGGCGATAGCTGTCTTTGCCCGGTTTATCGACATCGAAGTTGTGGTGAGCATGCTTAAGGATACCAATGCGCAAACCCGCATCGGTCAATTTCGGCAGTAACGCCTCGAGTAATGTTGTTTTACCAGTACCCGAATAGGCAGCGAAACCTAACAAAGGGATAGGGAATGGGTAAGTCATAAGTTCAGCGTTCCAAATTGAGAGAGTTCTTCAGGTGTATTCAAATTAACAAAGCAGTCAGCAGAGTCACTAAAGTCAACATAGTGAGTATTGCACTCTTTGTAGAGCAATATAATCTTACGATCGCCACGCTCAAGAAATGCGGTTAACTTAGGTAATACACGTTTGTGATAAAGGGTAAAGACAGGTTGTTGATGTTCACCGTCGTGAGCAACCAAAATATCACTCTCTGGTGTCACGGCTGCACAAAAACGAGCAACTAAATCGTGATTAATTTGCGGACTATCGCACGGAACGAATCCAACCCAGTCAGTCGGCGCATTAAGTAGGCCAGCATGTATACCACCCATCGGCCCTGGGTATTGTTTAAACTCATCGCCAAACACTTGACCAAATTGAGCGTACTCTGCTTGATTACGGTTAGCGTTGATTAAAATCTGTGATGTTTGTGGGGTAAGACGATCAATGACGTGTTGGATTAACGGTTTATTGTCTAACAGGATTAGACCTTTATCATTGCCACCCATGCGGCTAGCTTGACCACCAGCCAAAATAACCCAACTAGTTTGCGTTGGAAGAAGCATAACTATTCTTTATCTCTTTATCGGTGATGACTTGCAGCAGCGGTGCCTCTATTAAAGTGGTTTCTTTGATCCACCATTGTTTCCGGCACAGGCCAGTCAATGCATTTTTCTGATGACTCGTAATCACTAAACTTGATCCACGGTTTAATAGATCTTGCGCCATTACGACTAAGCGATCAATTGATTCTTGATCAAGTGAAGCACTCGGTTCATCCATCAATAAAATAGAAGGCTTTAAAATCCAGGCTCGCGCCATGGCCACGCGCTGTTTCTCTCCTCCTGATAAAACCGAAATATGTTCATCAGCAAGGGTTTCTAAGCCTACCATACGCAGAGCAGTAATTACTTGAGCTCGCTTATCTTTTAACGGCTCTTTTTGATAGCGAATACCGTAAGCGATGTTTTCGTAAACAGTACCATCAAATAAATAGGGGGATTGGTGCAGATAAATGACTTGGTTGCGACCGCTGCGTGGGAAAACACGTTGTAGCCAACTATCGTTGGGTGCGTTGACTTTCCCAGTGGTGGGCTTAATAAGTCCAGATAGAATTTTAAGCAGCGTCGTTTTGCCCACACCATTGTCCCCTTTGAGGTAGATGGCGTCATTCGGGCCGATAGACAGCGTTGGGATATGGAACAGAACTCGATCCTTGAAACGCATCGACAGCTGTTGAGCAGTCATTTTTATCGTCATGTACTACGTCCTTAAATAGCCTTTTCCACGCATGCTAGTGAGAAAGAAATTCAGTACCAAGGCTAACGTGAGTAACACCATGCCTAAAGCGACACCTTGAGCAAAGGCGCCTTTGTGGCTTTCCATGGCAATGGCAGTAGGAATATTGCGCGTAATGCCCATGATGTTTCCGCCGACCATGGTCGAACAGCCCACTTCGGTAACAATACGCGAAAACGCCGCGATCGCGGCGGCCATCAACGGAAAACGCGTTTCCCAAATCATGGTAGCGATAATACGTGGCACGCTGGCACCTAGTGTCACGGCGGTTTCTACCGCACGACGGTCGCTAGATTGCAATGCCCCATGCATCATTGAAACCAAGACAGGAAAACCAATTAACATTTGGCCAACGATCATCGCTTTTTGAGTAAACAGCATTTGCCAATCGCCGAGTGGCCCTGATCGCGACAACAACATATAAAGCAACAAGCCAATTACCACGGTTGGAATCGCTTGTAGAGTGTTGATGAGAGACAACAAAACCCACTTACCTTTGAACTCAGTATAGGCGAGCAGAAATGAGAAAATAATAGCTGGAAACAACACTATCGAGATCGCAGACAAAGAGACACTAAAAGAGACCGCAACAATTCGCCAAAGCTCTTGATCAAAGCTGACTAATAAAGCGAGTGCATCAAGGGTTGTTTGCCACAAACTGATCTTCAATTACTGCTCATCAGCATTGGCAACAAACAGTTGGGTGCCGTTGAGTGAAAAGCTATTAATTAACTGCTGACCTTTAGGGTTGACCAACCAATCGCTGAATGCTTTTGCTCCTTGGTAGTTGATATCTGGATAGCGCTCAGGGTTAACCAAAATCACCTGATAGGGGTTAAATAAGCTCTTGTCACCTTGAAATAAGATTTTAAGGTCAAGTTTGTTGGTGTAAGCAAGCCAAGTGCCTCGATCTGTCATCGTGTAACCTTGCATTTCGTTGGCCATATTAAGTGTTGGGCCCATACCTTGGCCTACACTGCGATAGCCACCGAAATTGGGCTCTATTTGGGCTTGTTGCCAAATGGCTTTTTCTTTTTTATCTGTACCAGAATCATCACCACGAGAAACAAAGGTTGCATTGCTGGTCGCAATCGACTTAAACACCTCGGTAACGTTTGTTTGCTCAGTTACTTTAGCTGGATCGGCGTCTGGGCCAACAACAACAAAGTCGTTATACATTAGTTGACGAGGCAAAATGCCATAGCCTTGCACAACAAAGTTAGCCTCTGCTTTAGGTGCATGAGTCATAACGAGATCAACATCGCCATTCTCGCCCATCTTGAGCGCTTTGCCTGTTCCCGCTGCAATTACATTAACTTTGTAACCTGTGTCTTGTTCAAACCTTGGTAAAAGATAATCGAGCAATCCAGAATGGTAAGTACTGGTTGTCGTGGCTAAGCGCACGTGGGGCTTCTCATCCGCTGCTAGGGCAGAGTAACTGACAAGGGCGAGTGACGTTGTTGCAAATATAATCGTTGTTGCTTTCATATTATTATCATTCCATTTCTTCGCTTATAAAACCGCAGCCTATGCCACGGTTCACCGACATTTAGTCTTGATTTATAAGTTGGCACGCATATTAAGCAATCTTAATGCCAAAAATATGTGCATGGTTTCAAATGAAATATCAACAAGTTAAAGCATTAAACTATGACGAGGGACAAAATGTCCCACATTGATTAAGTCAGCGGATAAGAAACTTGGTACACTCTGACCCAACTCATCATCAATAGAAATAATCGTTATGCCTCCATCACTTGATCCTAATAAAGCGTCGCAATATCAAGCCTTTTCCGTTCTCGTCGTTGATGATGAAGTCGGAATGCAGACGATTTTAGACAAAGCACTGAGTAAGTGGTTCTCTAAAGTCGATTGTGTCGGCAGCATTGAAGAGGCGGAGGCACTGCGCATTGCCAATCATTACGATCTGATCGTGCTCGATATAAACTTACCCGGACGTTCAGGCATTGATTGGGAAGAAGCATTTAACGATCCTGATAAAAAGGCCGACGTTATTTTTATGACGGGTTATGCCGATTTAGAAACTGCCATCTGTGCCCTTAAGCTGGGTGCCTCTGATTTTATCCTGAAGCCATTCAATCTTGGACAAATGTTACAAGCTGTGCAGCGCTGCATGGATAAGCGCTTAGAGTTACGTCATCAGTACGCACTTCAACACGACTTTAACCGCCATATCACCACCGATATTGTTGGTGGCTCAGAAAAGACCAAGCAGTTAAAACAACTGATCACGCAATTCGCGCCATCACGTGCTTCGGTATTGATTGAAGGGGAATCTGGCACTGGCAAAGAGTTGGTCGCCCGTGGCGTGCATGAAGCGAGTATGCGCAGTGGGCCCTTTGTTCCAATTAACTGTGGGGCCATTGCCCCTGAACTGTTAGAAAGTGAACTTTTTGGCCATAATGCTGGTGCTTTTACTGGGGCAAAGAAGAGCCGTGAAGGCTTGTTTCGCGTTGCCAGTGGCGGCACCTTATTTCTCGACGAAATCGGTGAAATGCCACTTGCCATGCAATCAGCGCTGCTTCGCGTGTTAGAGCAGCGAACCATTCGCCCAGTTGGTTGCGAAAAAGAAGTCAGTGTTGATGTTCGAGTGGTGGCTGCAACCAACCGCAATCTTCAACAAGAAGTCAGTAATGGCAACTTCAGACAGGATTTGTTTTATCGACTCAATGTGCTCAAGATTGAAGTGGCGCCTCTTCGTGAGAGAAAGGCCGATCTGATAGAACTTGTGCCATTTTTTACCAAAATGCTTTCCTCAGAATTGGGTATGCCGGATCCACAATGGGCGCACGAAGATATTCTCGCGGTGAATGAATACGATTGGCCCGGCAATATTCGTGAGCTAAAAAATCTCATTGAGCGCTGTATCTTACTTGGCAAGCCCCCAGCGCATTACTGGCGAGACAATCATGGCGACACTTTTAAACCATCGGTTACGATGACAGTGTCAAATGGCGCCGAACTGATTGAATTGACATCAAATGGTCACCAACAGCAAGGTTATCCAAACGATTGGGATCTTAAAGAGGTTGAGAAAGCGCACATACAACAGTTGGTCGATTACCACAGCGGTAACAAGTCGGCGGCCGCGCGCGATCTTGGTGTGGCGCGTAAAACGTTAGAGCGAAAATTCAAAGAGTGGGAAAATGAAGAGTCAAGCTATGTCGATTAACGCGACTTTTTGGTCAAAATGGCGTTATCGCTTTAAAACCATGGTGCGTTATCGCTTGATGATTCTGACTTCGGCGCCGATTGTATTAACTCTGATTGCTTTAATCGGTATAACGATTTATTGGTCGATACATTACACGTGGCAAAGTGCACTGGTGGATGTTTCAGAGCGTCTAGGTGTGGCTGAAAACAGTATTGAACTGATCCAAGAAAAACAAGCTAATCATGTTCAAGCTTTTGCTCACTCCTATGAATTTGTTAAACGCTATCGTGACCCTGTCACTGAGCTCGGTGATTTACAACACTGGGTTTCTCAACAGCGTCATCACTATAAACTTGATTTTCTGCGCTTTCATCGTGTTGATAACATAGAGAGCAAATTTCGCTTTATGGATTTGACTCGGCGCGAATCGTTTTTTGATGTACTGACGACGCAAGAGTTAAGCGAATTGGGTGACGATTTAGTCAAGCGTGCGCAGACGCCAATCCTCAACAGCCATCAGGTTGAAGGGCGTGGTTTGGTGAGTCGAACGGTTATTCCCATTTACAACCAAACAAGTGACATCATTGGTTTTCTTGATGGTGGTTTACTGCTCAATAACAGCACCAATTTAGTCGACGCTATTCGCGACCTCATCTATCCGACAAAGCAAGACAGCCTAAGGCCTGTTGGGACGCTAACCGTTTTTCTTGATGACTTGCGCGTTAGCACCAATGTCCCACTCGACAGTGATGATCGATTGGGGCGCGCGATCGGCACTCGGGTATCCGATGAAGTAAGGCAAACGGTACTCGTTGATGGTCAAGAATGGGTTAACTTAGCCTTTGTTTATGACGCCTGGTATATCACCGCTTACAAACCACTGTATGACCAATACGACAATGTCATCGGCATGCTTTATACCGGTTATTTGATGTGGCCCTTTGTCACCACGTACATGACTAATTTGGCGGAAATATCCGTGACCACATTAGTGCTGCTGTTGTTATCAAGTTTGCTGGTTTATCGAGGCTCACGCGATCTGTTTATTCCGATTGAACATATACACCGCGTGGTCAAAATGATTCAACTCGACAAAGAGACCCGGATCGGTCACTTAGGGTTAGACGAGAATCATGAATTAGCCCAACTGGCCAAACAGTTCGATAATATGCTTGATCTGCTAGAACAACGTAAAAATGAGTTGGAGCGCGCGGCAGGTGAGCTCGAGAGTAAAGTCAATGACCGTACCATCAGCTTAAAAGAGAAAACCGAACAACTTGAGCTACACATTCAACTGCTTAACCAAACGCGAGACAAATTGGTTGTTAATGAAAAGCTTGCGGCACTGGGCGAGTTGACCGCAGGTATCGCGCACGAGATCAATAATCCAACCGCAGTGATCCTAGGAAATATTGAATTGATTCAGTTTGAACTGGGGGACGAGTCACAACGTGTCGCCGAGGAAATTGAGGCGATTCACGTTCAAATCGATCGTATCCGCAATATCACCCGCAGCTTATTGCAATACAGTCGCCATGGCGGTGTACAGGACGAAATTACTTGGCAGCATGTTAACCCCATCATTGAAGAGAGCATTACACTGGTCAAAACTGGCTCAAAGAAACGTGATGTGGTGTTTCATACTGAGTTACAGGCTCATCATTGTGTTGAGATCAACCGCCATCAGCTCTTGCAGATTTTGGTTAACTTACAGATCAATGGTATCCACGCCATGCAAGGCAAGGGCGAACTGACAATCACGAGTGAAGATTGGATTGATAATGGTGAAGTCCGTGGTGTGGTGATTCATGTCCAAGATCAGGGCTGCGGTATCAAACCCGAAAACCTAAACCGAGTGTTTTCCCCTTTCTTCACCACTAAGCGTGATGGAACTGGTTTAGGCCTGTCGGTATCGCAAAGTATTTTAAGCCAATCAGGTGGAGAACTCACGGTTGAATCAACGTTGGGGCAGGGTAGCCGCTTTTCGATATACCTGCCGGAACGGGCACATGTTGAATTGCTGGTGACAAATCTATAGGTCGAAATAAAAACAAAGCTTGAAGTTAATCGCAGTAATCAGTAGTGTGGCGCCGTTTTTGATATTAAATAGGTACTGACATTGATTTCCACCAACAACATCACACAACAATTTGGGGCTAAGCCACTATTTGAAAATATTTCAGTTAAGTTTGGTGAAGGTAACCGTTATGGCCTGATCGGCGCAAACGGCTGTGGTAAGTCAACCTTTATGAAGATTTTGAGCGGCGAGCTTGAACCTTCAGGTGGTAATGTCAGCTACGATCCCAATGAACGTGTCGCAAAACTGAACCAAGACCAGTTTG
Source organism: Vibrio pacinii DSM 19139 (assembly GCF_000711795.1). Lineage (GTDB taxonomy): Bacteria > Pseudomonadota > Gammaproteobacteria > Enterobacterales > Vibrionaceae > Vibrio > Vibrio pacinii. The sequence goes on from NZ_JONH01000012.1 coordinate 135,996, forward strand.
CCTATGAAGAATACACCGTTATTGATACCGTTATCATGGGCTACAAAGAGCTGTGGAAGGTAAAGCAAGAGCGTGACCGCATCTATTCACTACCAGAGATGAGTGAAGACGAAGGCATGCAGGTTGCGGATCTTGAAGTGCAATTTGCCGAGATGGACGGTTACATGGCAGACTCCAAAGCGGGTGAATTATTGCTCGCCGTGGGTATTCCTGAAGAGCAGCACTACGGTTTGATGAGTGAAGTGGCTCCAGGTTGGAAACTGCGTGTACTATTGGCACAGGTTCTGTTTGCTGACCCGCATATCATGCTACTCGACGAACCAACCAACAACTTGGACATGGATACCATTCGCTGGTTGGAAGATACGTTGAACCAACGTAACTGCACCATGATCATTATCTCGCACGACCGTCACTTCTTAAACTCTGTGTGTACTCACATGGCGGATTTGGACTACGGTGAATTACGTCTATACGCAGGAAACTACGACGAATACATGACGGCTGCGTATCAAGTTCGTCAACGTCTTCTGACCGATAACGCTAAGAAGAAAGCGCAAATTGCCGATTTGCAAACCTTCGTTGCTCGCTTCTCTGCTAACGCATCGAAAGCTAAACAAGCGACTTCTCGTGCTAAACAAATCGACAAAATTCAACTTGAAGAAGTCAAAGCGTCGAGCCGCCAAAACCCATTCATTCGTTTTGAGCAATCAAAAGAGCTATTCCGTAATGCGCTTGTGGTTGAAAACCTCAGCCAAGGTTTTGACGACGATCTGTTTAGTGACTTCAGCGCTATTTTTGAAGTCGGCGAACGTGTTGCGATTATCGGTGAGAACGGCGTGGGTAAAACAACCTTGCTTAACACTCTCGCTGGCAAACTTGAGCCTCGTCACGGCGAATACAAGTGGTCTGAAAACTCAAACATTGGTTATTACGCTCAAGACCATGCGCATGACTTTGAGCAAGACATGAACTTAATGGATTGGATGGGACAGTGGCGTCAAGCTGGCGATGATGAGCAAGTGCTGCGTAGTTTCTTAGGTCGTATGTTGTTCTCACAAGATGATATTAAGAAGTCAGTCAAAGTGCTGTCCGGTGGTGAGCAAGGTCGTATGTTGCTCGGTAAGATCATGATGCACAAACCTAACATGCTATTGATGGATGAACCGACCAACCACATGGATATGGAGTCTATCGAGTCACTCAACAATGCCCTTGAGCAGTATAAAGGCACTCTGTTCTTCGTTTCTCATGACCGTGTATTTGTTGACTCACTCGCAACACGAATCATGGAAATCAAAGACAACAAGATTACTGATTTTAAAGGCACTTATGCCGAGTTCTTAAAATCTCGCGGTGTAGAGCAGTAATTGATTCGATTGTGTTAGTAAAAAGCCCGCGAATGCGGGCTTTTTTGTACCTCAACAGCCAACGCTAGTAATTCTGAATAAAACTCAAGGACGCGTTTTGGTATTTGTCAGCATGGAGCATTTTCTGCATGCCAAGTAAGGTATTGTAGGGTTGCGAGACGGATACCAAGTTCACAAGCCATGCGGGCAGCGTGCCGCCTGGCTCAGTTAGTACTTGATAGGATAGGTGCGTGGTCTCGCTATCAATTGGGGTTAATACCCAACGAGATTTTAAGTACGGGATCCTAACTACTTTATGATCGCTGGGGTGCGGAAGATAATCCGGTAATCCTTGCTGTTCAATCGTCACAGTGAGCGTTTTATCGTCTTGGCTTATGTGATTTTCTACAATTGCTTCACGGTCAGCAACTGGCCAAGGCGCTTTACTGTAAGTCTTAGTTATTGAGTGGGTTGGGTCAAAGTGTTCGATCTCTTCCATCTGATCAATGTTCTCTACCCATTCGGTCCCGACGGATGTATCAAGGAAAAGCGCAATAATACTGGTCAAGCTGGCATTGATGTCAGCTTCTGAACGGAACTCTTTAAAGTCGCTGCCTTCAATACTGCGGTTATAAACTTCAATACCAAGTTTGTCACGAGCGAGATGCCAATCTGTCTGATCAGAGCTGGCCTGGCTGGCAAATGATATAAAGATGACAAATAAAGAGAGAATGGGTTTGATCATGTTAACGCTCTGCCTTTCCACATTAATTGTTTGTTTTTTGATAATCGGTAACTATTTAACACTAAAGCGCTTTGTATGCTGACGCCGAAGGGCACAAGTAGGGCGTAGTGTATTGGGACAAATAGCGCCTTTGCTAACAGGATATAAGTAACGAACAAGCACACAGCGGTAATAGCATTAATACCGACTGACCAAAGGTTTATCAGCGAAGGGTTGGTAAAATAGACCATCGATGAGATGATCAATAACAATGGGGTTGACCATGCGATAATATTTGCTTTGATGAAAATAGCACTGGCATCGAACAAAGAGCGGCAACCCACAATTCGATTCATATTCTTAGAAAATCCAGACCAAATAGTATTAAGCCCGGTATACATGCGAGTACTCATCAACTGATCCGCAAATGCCCAGAAAATAGTATGACCAGTGAGTTTCATTACTTGTGCAAACGCGATGTCTTCGGAAACTTGATCTGCGACTGCGCTATGCCCGCCAACATCTTCATACGCCGAGCGTTTAAACAGCATTGCTTGACCATTAGCAATGGCCTCATCTTTGGAACTATCGTTAGAGTCTCGAAAATTCATATAAGAGGCAATAGAGAGAAAAACGCCCGGTAAAATCGCTTTTTCAGCACGAGATTCAAGTTGTTGCTTTGGGTTAAATGAGAGAAGATCGATAGCCCTAGACTCTGAGAACTGAATGACGGATTTCAACATCGCGGGTTCAGATTTTGTATCAGCATCGATAAAGTACAAGTAGTCACCAGTTGCAGTTAATGCGCCTGTCATACACGCATTACTTTTTCCTAACCACTCAGGCGGCAGTGAGCGACCAGAGATACAGCGAACGGAAAACGGACTCTGTTTGGCCAGTTGTTCAACGATGGCGCGCGTATTGTCAGTCGAAAAATCATCAACCACGATAATTTCCAATTTATCTCTGGGGTAATCTTGTGTGAGCAAAGAACCTAAGCTAGTAGCAATGTTCTGCTCTTCGTTTCTTGCAGGGATAACAACACTAACACTTGGCCAATTCACTTGGTCTGAACCTAACACCGTCGGAATGTGAACTCGATTTCGATCCAATCGTGCAAGTTTGAGTAAAAATGCTAAAACAACGATTGTGCAAAGAATAGAAAGGGCAAATAACTCCATATGGCCTGCTTATTTTTATGGATAATATAATGCTGGCAAGAGTAGCAGAAACGTGTCGGAACCCAGGTATCTGTTATGAAGGATGAAATCATTCAATGGAAAAAGAACCAAATAAAAACAGCCAGTAGGCAAAGTTTATTAGCTATTTTTACTGTGCGTGATAACGGCGCAGCAGCATAGACGGATAGTCTATCTGGTTGTGATAGACATTAAGCCTTGCAAATATGCTGGGCTTTTTTGTCCATGAGCCTCTTTCAATCCATACACGCGATGTTTGGGGATGCATCCTGAGTGAGCCACTTCAATATGCATATTATCACTCACTTGATGGTGCTGAATGCATTCACCATCAATATATGCATATTGTTTGATATTTGTTTGGCTGAGATAATTCTGCTCCTAATTCTACAGATGAACAAACTATAAAGCGGGCGCTTTATAGCTATATTCATTACAAATATTGGAGCTACTCATGTCATCTGTTACAGAGCAGATCTCATTCTACCAACCTAAAGCGCTGTACAGTGGTCTTGGTTATCATTCACGTTCAGTTACCCAAACCCTGTATCCCAAGACCGACAAAGAACTGCAACAATATATTCAACATGCATTTACCGTCAGTCAACCCGTTTACCCAATTTCAAAGGGCAACAATTGGGGCTATGGCTACAAAACACCAGCAAGTGACGGTTGTACTTTATTGGATTTGAGTGCAATTAACAAAATCGTCAGCTTTGATGAAGAGTTAGGTGTCATTGAGGTAGAGCCTGGTGTTACCCAAGGGCAAATAGCCCAGTATCTGCAACATACAGAGTGGATGCTTGATTGCACAGGTGCAGGTCCCGATACAAGCGTGATGGGTAACGTACTCGAAAGAGGCTTTGGGCATGGAGTGATGGGTAATCGTAGCCAACACTTTACGATCAGTGAATTGATCCTTGCCAATGGTCAGCTTCTCAGGCTGAGTAAAAGCACCCGTTACTGTGGACGAGCCGGCTTAGCGGCAAATCTACATGAGCTGTTCACTCAAAATAATATTGCCGTTATTAGCAAAATTAAGTTTGAGCTTATGCGCAGGCCAGAAATGAGCTTACGGTGCTTAGTTCGGCTCAAGTCGAATCACAACCTAGCTGCTTATATAGATATCATGCGGCAATTAAAATCTGAAGGCACAATTGATGGGCTTCCGCATCTGGGTAATGCTTATCGTATGTTGACCATGATGCAACAGTTCGATTTCGAAAAGTGGGATCCTTCTATTGGAGCAAATAAAAATGATATCAAACAATTATCTCAGCAATACCGGCTCACAAACTGGTCTGGCGCATTTGTTATTACTGGCACGAAAGCGGTCGCTAAGGCGAAAGCAGCACGCATAAAACATAGCCTCAAGCCAATTGCTCAAGTTGATATTATCAGCCTTGCAACGCTTAAGAAAATTAACCAAATTACTCAAGCCCTGAAACTGATATTTGGCCGAATTGCCGCATACCGACGTTTAGAAAAGAGTCTTGCCGATTTTACTGAAATGATGGATATGCTTGAAGGGAATCCAAAAGACATGGCACTGAAAGGTTGTTATTGGCGGTATCGCAAGGCTATTCCTGTAAAAATGAATCCGGTAGATGATGGCGCAGGATTTTTTTGGATCGCCCCTACGTTACCCATGATCGGCGAGGAAGTTGGAAAGTGTATGCAGCTTTCCAAGCGCGCTTTTGATAATGCTGGCTTTGAATTTGGCGTAACATTGACAGCGGTCAATGCCTATATGTGTCAGGCCATAATCAGTATTTACTACGATGCCAGTAACCCGAAAGAGGTTAAACAAGCAACCGAACTGGTTAGCACACTACGCGTGCTTTACCGTACCCATAAATGGCCTTGTTATCGTCGCTCAGTGGATGAAATGCCATTTAATGATGTTGATGAACTAGAGCAAGATGCTCTGAAACTTCGAAGCCTAATTAATAAGGCATTCGATCCTGCGGATATCATTGCGCCTGGACGCTATCAAATGGATGGAGTATTCGATATTCCGGGGGCGAAACAGTGATCCTTACTCGCAAGCACCTGACTAATGATCAGGATATTTTAGAGTTCATCAAACAATACCAACAGGTTTCAGGGCATCAGAATACGATAGAACAGCTTAAAAGCAGAACATGCGTATGCGCTTTTTACACCGATAGCGGAGAAATGTGTGCCGGATTTACCATCAACAGCCATGAGCCTTTGGTTTATCTTGCCGACTTACCAGACTGCGTTGTTGAACATCCATTACAACAACTAAAGGGAGAGATCGTGGAAGGGGGCGGACTTTGGGTAAGTCGAGATCTGACTGACTTTGAGCGAGGCTATGTGTTCATTTGTGCCAGTTGGGAGGCGTATAAATCCAATAAGTGTTATTTCATGAGTGGCGCAAAAAATCCTAAAGTTGCTGAACGGCAAAAATACATTTACCCCAACATTTTATTTGAGGGTCCAACAGACAAGTTTGATTATGTCTGCATGCTTTATTGCAAACGTCAGTACATTTTTGTGCAGATAGCTCTGTTTGTTTCACGTTATTGGTTTTCGCAACCGTTCAAAAAGATTCTAAGACGCCTAACGCGAGCTCCAGCCTAACTTTCTAGTGCATACAGTATATGGAGGAAGAAGCGGACAATATTTCCTCCTCCATGACAGAAACAGTATTAACCTGGCGAGTAGACTGGGACTTCAGTCTTGCTGTTCACCTTTGACATCGAACTGGATCTTAGTCGCACCGGTAAAAACCTGAAAGCGCAGCCCTTTAGCTCTGGCAATCGTCGTGATTCCAAATTGCTGGGCAAGATCTAACCCCATTTGCGTCACGCCACTGCGTGAAAGCAGTACTGGTATACCCATTTGAGCAACTTTAATCACCATCTCGCTGGTCAAACGCCCGGTTGTGTAAAATATTTTATCCTTGCCTTCTTCACCATTGAGCCACATTTCACCAGCAAGTGTATCAACGGCGTTATGGCGGCCGACATCTTCAACAAAAGAGAGCACTTGATTGCCTTTGCATATCGCGCAACCATGAACCGCTCCGGCTTTTTTATAGGTATCGTTGTAATGGGTCAGGGCTTCGAGCGCTGCGTAGACTTCGGACTGTTTAAGCTTAACTTGCGGAACCTGATAACCTTCTAATTGTTTCATCACGTTGCCGTACATGGTGCCTTGACCGCACCCTGAGGTGACCGTTTTCTTCTTCAGTGCCGCTTCGACTTGCTGAATATCCTCCTTGGTAACCACCGCAGCACTATCGGATTCCCAATCGATGATCACCGATTCAAGCGCATCAGGATCGCTTAAGAAGCTCTGATTCTTCAAGTAGCCTAAGACTAAGGATTCAGGACGCGACCCTAATGTCATTAAAGTCACCACTTCTTTCCAGTTCAACAGTACCGTCAGAGGTCGTTCACAGGCAATTTGCTTTGTTAAACGTTCGCCGTATTCGTCAAAAACTTCAACTTCAATGGTTTGTAAAGGATTCTCACTGGTTTTAATTATCGTTGGCTTGGCCACAAACGTTTCCTGTTTTAGTGATGGATTGATGGTTAATGGACTAGTGCAAGCAATTACTGTTCCTAACTTTTAGCGCTAACTAAATAGATCGGAGATTCTCAACCTTGAATCTAACCCTCGACTACATTGATAAAAGAGGGTTGGTGATAAATATTACTGTCTCTTGGCCTGTAGGTACAAAACTTGCTTTGTATCGTTAAGTCATTGCAATGTTTGGTTAGATTGTGCTGCACAATTCAACCAGAACAATGTTTACATTTAATCACATATTTCATATTGGTGAACCATGTCAAAACAACAATCTGTGACGGCGAAACTGCATAAAGATCAGGCGCTCTGGTCTATTGAGTGCAAATTGGTCGCTCATGAAATTGCAACCGGTTTATGGACAACCACTCAATGGCAGTTGACCCATTTTGATTTGCAACCGAGCGAGTTGAATTCATTCGTTAGTATTTTGCAGCTGCACCGCGACGAGCGCACAGATTATCGATTCAACCTCAGCTCTAACCAACCTAAGCTGTTTTTAATTTTGGATGACATGGATTCAAACCAGCAGCCTACCATTGTGACCTTAACAGCTTCTCAAAGCGTAGCAAGCCAGTATATGGACGGTGACTATTTGGTTCTGTCAAACGATATGCCACTCGCCGTACAGGCTTGGATCGAAGCCTTTATTGGCCGACATGGCGAACTGTTAGAGCAGCGCCGTAAGAAACGCAAAGGGGCAGGGCGAGCCAGTGGCAACTAATTTTATCCATCGTTGGTCAAAGCGAAAACTTGAGGGTGAGCTTGAACAAGATTGCGTACCTCCAATAGCAGAGTCGCCATCTTCGCCAGAGCCTCTAATCCCAGAGCAAACTGACGAGACCCAAGCTAGTGATACGAGCGTTGCAAGCCTGTTGGCTTCACAAGCTGAAGCCGCTGTAAAAAAGGCGGCACTAAGACAACTATTTCTCTCTGGCGAATTTAGCGAAATCGATGGACTCAACGATTACGACCATGACTACAAAGCGGTAAAATCACTCTCTAGCGAGGTGGCCGAGAAGCTGCGTGACTGGATGAATACCGAAGAGGAGCCGCTGACTGACACGCCACCGCAACTTGATCATGAAAACGATGACGTTGCCACTGATTCAACCTGTGATGCAGTGCAAGACCCTTTAGAAACGGTAGCAAACGATGATGGAGCGGTTTTAGTCGTGGGACAAAATATACCACACAAAAAATAGGTACATTTTGACTAACTCAGTGATTTATCAAGTGGGACATTTTGTCTCACTTGATTTTTTAAACGATGAATAACTCAATAATCAAGACTAATTTACTGATTTGTAAGTACTAAAAAGTTGGTACAGCAATTGCTAATACTCACCAGAGTGAATATTCGGTTCTAATGGAACAGAGCAATGTTAAAACAGCAACTACGACAATCAGTCACACAAAATGGCAAGGCGCGACTTTATGCCTTTGAAAACACGGTTGAGCTAACCAACCTGATCCCCCCGACAGTCAGTTATGAAAGCGGCGGGAACACCCTTATCGTTGGTCCTACGTCAATAATCGAGAGTGCCGCTCAGCAACTTGAGCAGATGAGCAGTATTACACTTCTTTCGACAGATGGTGAACGCAGTACGTGCGACAATCTCTATTTCGCCAGCTCGGTGCAAATTAATGGTTTTCTTGGCGCCTTCGATGTGGTGACCGAAAGTCACGGTCGTGAAATTAACCTGGCTAAAGTGGCACTGAATCATGACTGCTTTGATATCGTGCTCGATCTTTGTCTAAACAGTTGTATGAGCGAAGAGATGCCCGTTCCCGGTTATTATCCAGTGGGTAGAGGCTATCCGAAATTAGCGCAAGCGCTTGAAGAAATTCCGACACTAATGGGAACGTTCGATAAGCCTAAGTTTTTCCGCCTTGATACCGATTTATGCGCACACAGCTCGCGAGGAGTAAAAGGCTGTGAGCGTTGTGTCGATGCTTGTCCTGCCGGTGCGTTATCGAGTGTAGGTACAGACAAAACGGGCCATAAAATCGAAATCAATCCATACCTCTGCCAAGGTGTGGGAACCTGCGCAACCGCTTGTCCAACTGAAGCGATTCATTACGCGTTGCCGAATCCACAAGATACGCAGAAATTTATCGAACGCACGTTAGCCAATTATGAGTCTCAAGGTGGGGTGAATCCCATCATCTTAATCTGCAGTTCTCGTCACGAATCGTATAACGTGATGGCACTAAGCGCACTTCCTGACCATGTCATCCCAATTGTGGTTGAAGAGCTACCATCGGTCGGGATTGATTCATGGTTTGCAGCGCTAGCTAACGGCGCATCTCAAGTTTTGTTCGCCGCTAGTCAACATATGCCTGCCACTATTTTGCGTATTCTTAATAGTGAAGTGTCGTTAGCTCAAACCCTACTAGAACAGTTGGGGATTGCGAAAGAGACCATCGACATTATCTATTTAGAGTCATTACGCGAAGGGGCACCGACACTTTGCACTGAACACTTTGATTTGGCATTAGGCGATCTGGAAGGTGATAAACGTCAGCGCTTATTTACCTCTCTTGATGCGCTAGCACAAGCGCGAATTCCGGTTGAAAACGTGGTCGAACTGCCGTTAGGCGCGCCGTACGGCAATATCTCATGCGAAAGCAACGACTGCACACTTTGTATGAGCTGTGTAGCGGTTTGTCCTACTCGGGCTCTGCATACCGATGGTACTTCACCATCACTCAAGTTTATTGAGCAAGATTGTGTCCAGTGCGGTTTATGCGTTAAGGCCTGCCCAGAGCAAGTATTAACCATGACGCCAAGAATGAATTGGGAGCAGACAAGTCGTCAGCAAGCACAAGTCATTCATCAAGAGAAAGCGGCAGAATGTGTTCGCTGTCATAAACCATTCGCTCCGCAATCGATGATTGACATGCTGCAAAATAAGTTACGTGGTCACTCTCATTTCTCTGATGATGCTGCGCTAAATCGGATTGCAATGTGTGAAGACTGCCGGGTGGTTGACATGTTCGAAGCCATGGCTGATGACCCGACCAAACAACTAAATTATTAAGCGTGAGAATGATAGATGGATAACCAACAACAAAGCATTCGCAGTGAAATCTACTTAGTTCTGGCGACATTATATCGCCAAGCACCAAGCGCTGAGATGATTGAGTTTCTTGCGCAATTAGAGACTGAACCAAGCAATAGCGCAATGAAAGTCGCATGGGACAAGCTTAAAAACGCCGCATTGGCTAGTGATACACAAACCTTGACTGACGAATATCAAGAGTTGTTCATTGGTATTGGGCGCGGTGAAGTGATGCCTTTCGCTTCATGGCACCTCACAGGATCTTTGATGGAAAAACCCCTAGCGGCGATACGACATGACCTAACGCGCCTTGGTTTCGAAAGAGCCGAGTCAGTGAAAGAGCCAGAAGATCATATCAGTGCACTGTGCGAAGTGATGGCTGCACTGGTGAGTGAAGAAGAAAACCTTCAACAAGCTTTTTTCAATACCCACATTGCGCCATGGTTTGAGTCGTTGATCAAACAAATTCTACAGGCGAAGCATGCCTCGTTTTACCTCTGTGTTGCTGAGCTCACACACGCGTTCCTGACAGTTGAGCAGGTCCGGTTTAGTGAACACCACTCAAGCAATAAAACCACATTAAAAATTGATGTTAAGAACGTTACTGAGTACGAGCAACCTCAGTCTTAAAACGTCACATCGAAAGTCATACCTCCAAAAAGGGTAAGGAAGCAATAATGAAAGAGAACAAAGCGCTAAATCAAAGTCGAAGGGATCTCCTTAAAGGCTTAACGACGGCTGCTGTTGCGGGTGCTGTTGTCGCTGGCGGTACAAAAATAGCCAACGCATCAGAAACGGATCAACCAAAACAAGACGTCAAGAAAACCGGCTATCACGAAACCCAACACATTCGTGATTATTACGACACGCTATAGGAGCTAAACCATGAAATTAGTCAAACGCTCCGATAGCGTGAATAGAGAACAGAATCAGCTGGGTGTTTCTCGACGTGCCTTTATGAAAAACAGCTCGCTTGCGGCGAGCGGCGCAGTTGTTGGTGCAGGGCTTTTTGCGCCTGGCATGATCAAGAAAGCTCAAGCAAAAGCGGTGGATCCATCAGCAGAAACTGAAGTAAAACGCACCATTTGTTCACACTGTTCCGTGGGTTGTGGCATTTACGCCGAGGTACAAAACGGCGTATGGACGGGTCAAGAGCCCGCATTTGATCACCCATTTAATGCTGGTGGACATTGTGCTAAAGGTGCAGCGCTACGTGAACATGGCCACGGTGAACGCCGGCTTAAATACCCAATGAAGCTCGAAAACGGCAAATGGAAAAAACTCTCTTGGCAACAAGCGATTGAGGAAATTGGCAACAAAGCGTTAGAGATTCGACAGCAGTCTGGCCCAGATTCAGTTTACTGGTTGGGCAGTGCTAAGCACAGCAATGAACAAGCGTATATGTTCCGTAAAATGGCGTCATTGTGGGGGACGAATAACGTCGACCACCAAGCGCGTATCTGTCACTCAACCACGGTGGCGGGGGTGGCTAATACGTGGGGCTACGGAGCGATGACCAACTCGTTCAATGACATGCACAATTGTAAATCGATGCTGTTCATTGGTTCGAACCCTGCTGAAGCGCATCCAGTCGCGATGCAGCACATCTTGATTGCCAAAGAGAAGAACAACTGCAAGATCGTGGTGGCTGACCCTCGTCGTACCCGCACTGCAGCAAAATCCGATCACTACGTCTCGCTTCGTCCGGGTTCAGACGTTGCTTTCATCTGGGGTGTCTTGTGGCATGTTTTTGCTAACCAATGGGAAGACAAAGACTTTATCCGCCAACGTGTTTTCGGCATGGATGAAATTCGTGAAGAAGTTGCGAAATGGACGCCTGCAGAAGTAGAGCGTGTCACTGGTGTTACTGAAGCTGACGTTTACCAAACCGCTAAACTGCTGGCGGAAAACCGACCAGGTTGTGTCGTATGGTGTATGGGTGGTACTCAGCACACCACGGGTAATAACAACACTCGTGCTTATTGTGTGCTTGAATTAGCACTCGGTAACATGGGTAAATCTGGTGGTGGTGCCAACATTTTCCGCGGCCATGATAACGTCCAAGGCGCGACCGATTTGGGGGTGCTTTCTCATACTTTACCAGGCTATTACGGTTTGTCTGACGGCGCTTGGAAACATTGGTCTAAGGTGTGGGATCTTGATTATGAATGGGTCAAAAGCCAGTTTGATCAAAGTGAATATCGTGGCAAGAAACCAATGAATAATATGGGTATTCCCGTCTCGCGTTGGATTGATGGGGTACTTGAAAACAAAGATAACATCGAGCAAAACGATAACATTCGTGCCATGTTCTATTGGGGACATGCCGTGAACTCGCAGACCCGTGGCGTGGAAATGCGTAAAGCAATGAAAAAGCTTGATATGATGGTTATCGTTGACCCATACCCAACCGTTGCCGCTGTGATGAATGATCGCACCGATGGTGTCTACCTATTACCTGCCACGACGCAATTTGAAACCTACGGTAGTGTGACAGCGTCAAATCGCTCGATTCAATGGCGTGATAAAGTGGTTGAGCCTTTATTTGAGTCTAAACCTGATCACGAAATCATGTATCTGTTGAGCAAGCAACTCGGCTTTGCTGATCAATTGTTCAAGAACATCAAAGTTGAAAACGATCAGCCGTTGATTGAAGACATTACCCGTGAATTCAACCGTGGAATGTGGACCATCGGTTATACAGGGCAAAGCCCAGAGCGTCTTAAAGCACACCAACAAAGCTGGCATACCTTCCACAAAACGTCACTCGAAGCCGAAGGCGGCCCTGTGCATGGTGAAACCTATGGTCTTCCTTGGCCGTGTTGGGGAACGCCGGAAATGAAGCATCCGGGAACCCACATCCTATACGATACCTCGAAACCCGTTGCTCAAGGTGGCGGTAATTTCCGTGCCCGTTTTGGTGTTGAATTTGAAGGCACCAATTTGCTCGCCGAAGATAGCTATTCAAAAGGTTGTGAAATTCAAGATGGCTACCCGGAGTTTAGCGATAAGCTGATTAAAGCTCTCGGTTGGTGGGATGATTTGACTGGCGAAGAGAAAGCGGCGGCTGAAGGTAAAAACTGGAAAACGGATCTGTCGGGTGGGATTCAACGAGTTGCGATCAAACATGGCTGTATGCCTTTCGGTAATGCCAAAGCTCGCGCCGTGGTTTGGACGTTTCCAGATCGAGTACCACTGCACCGTGAACCACTGTACACCCCACGTCGTGACTTGGTCGCTGATTACCCAACATGGGATGACAGTGAGTCTATCTACCGCTTACCGACGATGTACAAATCTATTCAAGATCAAGACAAGTCGGGCGAGTACCCCATTATTCTAACTTCGGGTCGTTTGGTTGAATATGAAGGGGGCGGTGAAGAGACACGTTCAAACCCATGGCTTGCGGAACTGCAACAAGAGATGTTTGTTGAGGTTAACCCGAAAGATGCCAATGATCTTGGCTTCAAAGATGGTGAAATGGTCTGGGTTGAAGGGGCAGAGAAGGGCCGAATCCACGTTAAAGCAATGGTAACACGTCGCGTTAAACCGGGCATGGCCTTTATCCCGTTCCACTTTGGCGGCAAATTCCAAGGAGAAGATCTACGAGATAAATACCCTGAAGGAACCGATCCATATGTGATTGGTGAGTCTGCCAACGTTGCAACGACCTACGGCTATGATCCGGTCACGCAAATGCAGGAAACGAAAGTCACCCTATGTAACATTCGCAAAGCGTAAGGAGTCAACTGATGGCTAGAATGAAATTCCTATGTGACACCAAGCGCTGCATTGAATGTAACGGCTGTGTCACTGCATGTAAGAACGAAAATGACGATGCGTTAGAGTGGGGCATCCAGCGCCGCCGAGTGGTCACGCTGAATGACGGTGAGCCGGGCGAAAACTCGATCTCAGTCGCCTGCATGCATTGTACTGATGCACCTTGTATGGCGGTTTGTCCTGCAGATTGTTTTGAGCACACAGAAGATGGCATTGTTCTTCACAATAAAGACTTGTGTATTGGCTGTGGTTATTGTCTGTTTGCATGCCCATTTGGCGCCCCTCAGTTTCCCAAACAAGAAGCGTTTGGTGAACGTGGCAAGATGGACAAGTGTACCTTCTGTGCCGGTGGTCCTGAAACAGAAGCGGGTTCAGTCGAAGAGCGTCAAAAATACGGAGCTAACCGTATTGCTGAAGGCAAGTTACCTATGTGTGCGTCACTATGTTCTACCAAAGCGCTATTGGCGGGGGATGCAGAGAAAGTGTCTGATATTTTCCGTCAGCGCGTTGTTGAGCGCGGCGCAAAAGGGGCTGGCTGGACTGATGGCAACGATCTGTCTTACGATGCAACCAAAAGTTAGAGTTGGAGAGAGTCATGTTTTCAATACTTAAACGTGCATCTCTCGCAATGCTGTCGTTAATGACAGCATTGTTGCTTGCTTTGTCGTTACCTGTGCATGCTGAGCAAAACGAGTCTCAAGTTGCACAACGTGAAATGACTCAGCTAGCCGGTGCGGATTTTTGGCGCCAGGTTCGTCAAGGTGAAGAGGGTTATACCACCTCTCAGTCTGCCGAGCATGGCGTTCTGATCAGTACGCCAGGTCAAACCTGGTATATTCTGAAAGAGAAGTGGATGTCTCCCGCTGGCGCTGTCGCTATCTTCGGCAGTATCGCATTGGTTACTTTGATGTACGTCGCCATTGGCCCTTTGATGTTGAGTGCCCCAAGAACGGGGAAGAAAATCAAACGTTGGTCGCGACTCGATAGAGCACTGCACTGGAGTATGGCGTTTACCTTCTTAACGTTAGCTTTCAGTGGCTTGATGTTGGTGTATGGCAAACACTTCCTTAAACCTTACATTCCATCCGAGCTGTGGGGCTTCATTGTGATGCTGGCCAAACAGTATCACAACTATATCGGACCGATTTTCTATGCCTTACTGTTGTGCGTTTTGATCAAATGGTGGCGTAAATCGATCTTTAAAAAAGTCGACTTCGATTGGTTTATTAAACTTGGCGGTATGGTTGGCAAACATAAAGGGACGCACCCCTCTGCGGAATTTTCTAATGCCGGTGAAAAAGCGCTATTTTGGATGCTCATCATTGTTGGCAGTGTTGTAGCCTTAAGTGGGCTGATTCTTGATTTCCCGATTTTTGGTCAAACACGCCGAGACATGGAAATGTCGAACCTCGTCCATATGATTGCAGCCTTAATCCTTATCTGTGGATTTATTTTCCATATTTATATCGGTCTGTTTGGTATGGAAGGGGCGCTTGAAGGCATGGTCACTGGTGAAGTCGATGAAACGTGGGCCAAAGAACACCACGATCTTTGGTATCAACAAGTTGCCGAGAAAGAGCAAACATTTACTGAGTCTTCTGAGATTAGCCAACAGAGAAAAGGAGCACAAACCAATGAACAAACCTCATAAAGGGATTTGGGTTGCGTATATCCTAAGCTGTTTTACTCCGTTTACCTGTTTGATCTCTGGCGTTTTGGCGATTGTTTATGCGGGTTACCGATTAGATAAAGGAGAAGATGGCGATATTCTCGATTCCCATTACTATGGTTTAATCCGCACCTTCTTCTTGAACTTAACCTACTTTGTGGTCCTTATTATCACGGTAGCGACATCAAATGGGGTGCTTTCTGGCGTCAATGACTACTGGTACAAGAGCCCAGTGATTGATCAAATCGCTTATTACATCCCCTATGTTGGTTTTGTTTTTGGTTTAGTCGCCATCGTTATCTGGTTTATCAGGATGTATCAGGGAATGAGCCGATTGAAAGACAATCAACCCTTTAGTTTTTCAAAAGGGCCCAATTTATAGCGATGCCATTTGCTTAATAAAAGCCCTAGTCTCTAGGGCTTTTTTGCACCACAAAAGCACGCTTTAATCTAGTGCAGTCTCACCATGTTAGTGCAATTAAAGCGTTAATTAAGCTTGCCTTAAAACAATCTTTGTTATCCACAATATAATACTACATTATTTCAATGACTTAATGTTAGTTGATAATGGTGTCATTCGCTGGCACATAACTTGCCGTAACACCTCTTCATACCGATTCACCAAGATGGTGATTAGTGTAAATTGATGCACATAAAAAGTGCGCGACAATCAACATGGAGACATTACGGATGAGCGTAACAGCCAGTCAGGTTCATGGAGCAGTACAAACCTTGACCCAAAGTTCCGATACATTATTTCTTTTACTCGGCGCCATTATGGTGTTCTTGATGCATGCAGGCTTCGCTTTTCTCGAGGTTGGCACCGTCAGACATAAAAACCAAGTGAACGCTTTGGTGAAAATTCTGGCTGATTTTGGTATTTCTGCACTCGCGTATTTTTTCATCGGTTATTGGGTCGCTTATGGCGCTAACTTCTTTGCCGATGCGCAAACCTTGTCGCAAGGAAATGGCTATGAGTTAGTGAAATTCTTTTTCTTACTGACCTTTGCAGCAGCGATCCCGGCGATTGTATCCGGTGGTATTGCTGAACGTGCGCGTTTCTACCCAATCTTAGTGGCAACTTTTTTTACCGTCGGTTTGGTTTATCCGCTCTTCGAAGGAATGATCTGGAACGGTAATTTTGGCTTGCAAGCTTGGTTTGAAAGCCAATTTGGTTATGGATTCCATGACTTTGCAGGTTCAGTCGTCGTCCATGCTGTCGGTGGTTGGATAGCACTTGTTGCGGTTATTTTCTTAGGCATGCGTAAAGGCCGTATTCGCGCAGGCAAACATACCAACTTTGCACCGTCTAATATTCCGTTTCTTGCCTTAGGTGCTTGGATTCTGTGTGTTGGCTGGTTTGGTTTTAATGTGATGTCAGCCCAAACCCTCAACGGCATTAGTGGCCTTGTTGCAATGAACAGCCTAATGGCAATGGTCGGCGGTATTGTCGCCGCATTGATTGTGGGTAAAAATGACCCGGGTTTTATTCATAATGGTCCATTGGCAGGGTTAGTGGCCGTTTGTGCAGGATCGGACTTGATGCATCCTATCGGTGCTTTAGTCACAGGGGCTATCGCTGGGGCTCTGTTTGTTTACTTATTTACTTATCTACAAAACAAAACCAAAATTGATGACGTACTGGGCGTATGGCCTCTGCATGGCGTATGTGGTGCATGGGGTGGCATCGCTGCGGGAATCTTCGGTCAAACGGCATTAGGTGGTTTAGGTGGCGTCAGTCTGAGTGTGCAACTATTAGGTACAGTTGTCGGCATTAGTATCGCACTGATCGGTGCTGGCATTGTTTATGGTGTGATTGATAAAGTGTCTGGCTTACGACTGTCAGAGGAAGATGAGTTCAATGGTGCCGACTTAGCCATCCATAAAATCTCGTCAACCAACGAAGACTAATGAGTCAACAACCATCAAAGGTGGCGTTTAAGCCGCCTTATTGGTTTGCCACACAAAATAGGTTTACCTCACAAAAACAGCGTTAAGTTACGCCATTTTCGACCATGGTCTAACCCAATTTATTAGGGTGTGAGCCTTGCCAATGCTAAGCTAACAACATCAATACTAAAAAGGATGTGGTATGAACTTTCCTTATCGTAACGTTGTGGTCTTAACTGGCGCGGGTATCTCGGCAGAATCGGGAATTCAAACCTTTCGAGCTCAAGATGGGCTTTGGGAAAACCATCGTATAGAGGATGTCGCAACGCCCGAGGGTTTTGAACGCAACCCTGATTTAGTTCAAGACTTTTATAACAAGCGTCGTCTCAGTCTGCAAGATTCAAAGATTAAGCCTAATGCGGCTCATGTAGCGTTAGGCAAGCTTGAAGAGCAACTTGAGGGTAAGGTAACCATCATTACCCAAAATATTGATAATCTTCATGAGCGCGGAGGCAGTGTGAATGTCATTCACATGCATGGTGAATTGTTGAAATCACGTTGCAGTGTTTCTAATCAGGTCATTGAAGAGAAAGGTGACATCAACACAGGTGACCTGTGCCATTGTTGTCAGATCCCATCACAGATGCGCCCTCATGTGGTTTGGTTTGGTGAAATGCCACTGAGAATGGGGGACATCTACGCAGCACTCGAAGAGGCCGATTTGTTTGTTTCGATTGGTACCTCAGGCGTGGTTTATCCTGCTGCTGGTTTTGTTCATGATGCGAGGATGCACGGCGCTCATACTATTGAGATAAACTTAGAGCCGAGCGCGGTAGAAAGTGAATTTGAAGAAAAGCGTTACGGCAAAGCGAGTGTTGAAGTGGCGAAACTGGTCGATGAAATACTCTCGTTACAACAGCCTGATATCAAGCATGCCTAACGGCAACAACACCTTTGAACACGCTTAATGCTTACGTTGAGCGTTTTTCATTTCATACATCGCCTTATCTGTGCGCTCTATTGATTCAAACACGCTCGAACGGGTAGAGTGCTCAATCCCGTAACTAAAGGCGATGGGATCTTTTTGCAGTTGCTGTTTCACTTCGGTAATGAAAGTTTCCGCGCGTTCAGGCAAACAAACCACGACAAACTCATCACCACCAATGCGAAATGCTTGTTCAGAATCGATGGTGCAGTTTTTTAGTACAGTAGCAAACCGAACAATCACCGTGTCACCCATCAAATGACCCTGGGTATCATTGACCGCTTTTAATCCATCTAAATCAATAAATACCAATTCAAATGGATCGAGCTCGACATCATGGAGTTTTTTACGGTTGTATAGCCCTGTTAACTCGTCTGTTGTTGCACTCTTTTGAGCCGAGTGAACCAGCTTAGTAATGCCAAACGCTAAAAGTAAAAAGGAAAGTTGTAACATCCCATCTTCCATCAATGAGTCAATCATCGGGTGATGGTCTGCTATCTGGTTGAAGTAGTTGAATTCGGTAACGACCTCATAAAAGCTATTGATGATGAGTAAACCGATGCCGTATAGAATCATCGCATTGGATTTAATCGTGTTTAATGAAATGTTCGCAAGGTAAATAACCAGAATGAGTGTGTTCGTTTCAAACAGTAAATCGTAGCGAGAATCAATGGCAAGAAAATGACTAATGATGAGCATGATGAGATGCGCACCAATAAGAATTGAAATAAAAAAGAGTGTCGCTCTATACATGCTTCTCCAGATATAAATAAAGCGGCTTGTGCCGCTTTATTAAGTGTAAAACAAATTGTTTAGTTATCTACTTTTAGTTTTTGGAAATACTCATCGTAAAGAACACTGGCTTCACCAACTTCATCTTGCCAAGTACCGCTGTCCATTACCGCTTGCGGTGGGAAAATGTTCTGATCTTCAGTGAACGTTTTCGGCAATAGCTTGTGCGCCGCCGCCACTGGAGTAGGGTAACCAATCTCTAACGCAATTTTCGCTGCGTTTTCAGGACGTAGTAGGAAGTCGATCATCTTATGCGCCGCTTCAATGTTTTTCGCACCTGATGGAATTGATAGGCTATCCATCCAGAAAACAGTGCCTTTTTCTGGCCAGATAATGTCGATTGAAGCGCCTTCTTGACGAGCGGCGTAGGCTGAACCATTCCACAACATACCTAATGAAACTTCACCGCCTAAGTAAGGTACCGCTGGGTTATCAGAATTAAATAGCAGCACGTTTGGCATCAGTTTTCTTAACTCTTCGTACGCCGCTTTGATTTCATCTGGATTGGTTGTATTTGGCGAGTAGCCCAATTTTGTTAACGCAATATGGAATACTTCACGTGAGTCGTCCATTAGCATCAATTGGCCTTCCCACTTGCTATCCCAAAAGTCATCCCATTTGGTTACTGATGACTTATCAAGCATATCAGAGTTGATACCAATACCGGTTGCACCCCAAATGTAAGGGATAGAGTAGTTGTTACTTGGATCAAAAGGTTTGTTTAGGAAGTTAGTATCCAAGTCGGCGAAGTGAGATAGCTTAGTTTTGTCGATTTGTTGCAGCATTCCCTCTTTACGCATTTTAGACACAAAATAGGTTGACGGCACAACGAGATCGTAACCAGAGCCTTGAGTCTTTAACTTTGCGTACATGCTTTCGTTTGACTCATAAGTGGAATAAATCACTTTTATTCCGGTCTCTTTCGTAAAGTCTTCAAGAACTTCATTGGGAATATATTCAGACCAATTGTAGAAGTAGAGTTCTTGATCAGCCGCCATTGCAGGCGTCGTGAATAGCGTCGCTGCGCATAGCGCACTTGCGTAGAATTTACTTTTCATTTGATTTCCGTTTTTTATCTATGAACGCTCAAAAGCCTGTCTCTTCTGAGTGAGCCTGATGATTGAATCTGCTTGTCATATGACAAACCTAGCAACGGATTAGTATATCAGCCATAAACGAAAATAGGCAGCGAACGCTGCCTATTTTTGCTGAACTTCGGCTTATTGGCCGGCTTTCAACTTCAAGAAATACTCTTCGTATTTCGCCGTTAAATTACCCACAGAATCTTGCCATTCAACGCGGTCAAGATCGTGTTGCGATGGGAATAACGGAGCAACATCTTTAAACTTCGCATTCGATTCGGCAACCGCGGTGAGATACCCCGTATCACGAGAGATTTGCTCAGCTATTTCTGGACGTAGGAGGAAATCAATCATCTTGTGCGCAGCGTCAACGTGCTTTGCACCTGAAGAGATCGCGAAGTTATCAACCCAGCCGATCCCGCCTTCTTTTGGGAAGACCAGTTTTAGATTCATGCCTTCGTTTTGTGCAGCGGCGGCGCTACCATTCCAAAGCATACCGACACCTACCTCGCCAGACATGTAGGGTGCTCCAGGATTGTCGGAATTAAACACCAGTACATTGGGCATCAGTTTTTGCAGCTCGGCGTATGCTTCATCAATCTGTTTTGGATCGGTAGAGTTACCCGAATAGCCAAGCTTACGTAGCGCAATATGGAACACTTCGCGTGTGTCATCCATCAGCATCAATTGGCCTTCAAGCTCTGGGTTCCATAGATCAGCCCAGCTTTGAAAATCATTCGGATCGTACATGTCGGCATTAACCGCTAGCCCTGTAATAGCAACAACATGGGGAATAGAGTAGTCATTGTTTGGGTCATAAGGCTTGTTTAGATAGTTTTTATCTAAATTGTTAAAGTTAGTCAGCTTAGTTTTATCAATTTTTTGCAACATACCTTCATCGCGCATTTTAGCAACAAAGTAGGTTGATGGCACAACAAGGTCGTAACCCTGATTATGCGTCTTTAGTTTGGCATATAAGGTTTCGTTCGACTCATAAGTAGAATAGATAACCTTAATACCCGTTTCCTCGGTAAACTGTTCTAGGATATTACTGCTGATGTAAGGCCCCCAGTTCATAAATACCAATTGTTTGTTTTCGTCCGCTGTTACTGAACCTGAGAACAGTGAAAGCGCACATGCACTACCAGCTAATAAAGTAGCCCATTTTTTCATTTACGTTAGCTCCAAACCAAACGTTGCCGCATAATGAAAGTCATTAATTGGCACTAGATAGAAAATAGAATGGCGACATGCCATCCTATTTAGTGAAATCGAACGTGATACTACTGTACTTTTTCTCTTGCCAACAATTGAGAGACGATAACAAGAAATAATGAAACAATTAACATCACGGTTGCGAGCGCATTGACCTCGGGTGAAATACCGACCTTAACCATTGAGTAAATTTTTAATGGCAAGATTTCGTATGTTGGCCCAGTAACAAAAGAGCTGATGATGACGTCGTCAAGCGATAGGGTAAAGCTCAATAGCCATCCTGCAGCTACGGCAGGTTTGGCAAGTGGCAGAATGATTTGCTTCAAAATCGTCCACTCGCTTGCCCCGAGATCTTTTGCAGCCTCAAGCATTTTTACGTCAAAACCATTTAAGCGACTGTAAACAGTCACCACGACAAACGGTAAACAGAAAGTAATATGTGCAATAAGCAAGGTGATGAAACCGAGCTGAGCTCCTAGCACCAAGAACAAAGCCAATAGCGAGATCGCCATTACGATGTCTGGTGACATCATCACCACGAACAGCATACCGTTGACCGCACGTTTGCCTTTAAAGGTGTAGCGAAATAGGGCTACGGCGGTCAAGCTACCGATAATCGTCGCTGCGGTAGCAGAGAAAACGGCAACATTCAGTGAATGCCACGCTGCCTGCATTAAGCTGTCATTGTTAACTAGGGTTTCATACCACTTGGTGGTGAAGCCGCCCCATTTCATACCAAATTTGTTGGCATTAAATGAGTTAACGATCAACACGATAATTGGCAGATACAAAAACGCGTACACTAACGCCATAAAGCTAAATCGAACTGTTCGTCCCATCAGTCTAGCTCCGCTTTTTTATTCAACAGTTTGCCTGCACGGTAGTAAGCATAAAGCATAATCGCCATCGCAATGGTTAAGGCAATGCTAGTCGCCGCGCCAAAAGGCCAATCTCGCGCATTCAATACTTGGCTCTTAATCACGTTACCAATCAATAGATTCTTCGCCCCACCTAATAAGTCTGAGATGTAAAACATCCCCAAAGCGGGCAACAGCACTAATAAGCAGCCGCCGATGATTCCCGGCATAGTCAGAGGCAAAATTATCTTAGTGATGGTTTGCAACTTATTGGCCCCTAAATCTTTAGCAGCTTCAATATAAGTGTGATCTAGCTTCTCAATAGCGGAATAGAGCGGCAAAATCATAAACGGCAAAAGGATGTAGACCAAACCGATCATCACCGCGGTTTCGGTGTACATCAGACGTATCGGTTTATCGATAATTTCCATTGCCATCAGTGATTTATTTAAAATGCCTTGCGTACCTAAGACTATTTTCATTCCATAGGTACGAATCAATGAGTTAGTCCAAAAAGGAACAATCACCAAGAACAGCATAATAGGGCGCCATTTAGGCGGCATTTTTGCAACGATATACGCGAATGGATAGCCAATCACTAAACACAACAACGTCGCGATAATGGCCATATAAAAAGAGTGCAACAACACCTTGGCATAGAGCGGATCGATCAAACGGACATAGTTATCCAACGTGAATGTCAGCTCAATGAGATTGGATTCATCACGCGTAAGGAAACTGGTTGCAATGATCATCACGTTTGGGATCAGCACAAACAGCGTTAACCAACCGACAATCAGGGCAATGATCGCATTTTGTAGACTAATCGTCTTGGCTTTCATTGAGGACGACCTCCCAACTTTCAACCCAAGTGATAGCAACTTTTTGTCCTAAAGAGTGGTCCACGTCGGGATCGTCTTCATTGAAAAATTCGCTGACCATGACACGCATACCAGACTCAAGTTCGATCACTGAATCTAGCGTCATGCCTTTGTAAGTCCGTTCCATTACGTGACCTACAATGCCTCTTTGCTCAGACTCTTTGATCTCTTCGATGCGAAGATCTTCTGGGCGCAGTAATACTTGCAGCTTATCACCGCTGTTGGCGGATTTATTGCAGTAGACAACCGAGTCAACGCCTTCAATATTGGCGCGAATGCGTTTGTTGTCGGTGCGTTCAAGCATCGTCGCGTTAAAGACGTTGATCTCGCCAATAAATTTGGCAACGAATAGATTTTTTGGCTCTTCATAGATTTCGCGTGGAGAGCCATCTTGCTCAACCACACCATCACGCATCACAATAATGCGGTCAGACATTGACAAGGCTTCTTCTTGGTCGTGAGTCACGAAGATAAAAGTGATCCCAAGCTGACGTTGAAGTTGCTTTAGTTCAATTTGCATCTGCTTGCGCAATTTGTAGTCGAGTGCAGACAATGATTCATCAAGCAATAAAACTTTGGGCTTATTCACAACCGCACGCGCTATCGCGATACGTTGTTGCTGACCCCCAGACAGTTGGTGTGGTTTACGCGCAGCCATCTTCTCGAGTCGAACCATTCGCAGGGCTTCCATGACGCGAGGCTCAATATCTGCAGCATTCACTTTTTGCATCCGTAAACCAAAGGCAACGTTTTCAAACACGGTCATATGGGGAAATAGTGCATAACTCTGAAATACAGTATTGACGTGCCTTTGCTCTGCAGGAACTTGAGTGACATTCTGATTGGCTAGGGTGATTTCACCGCTATCAGCGGCTTCAAAACCCGCAATCATCCTCAATACGGTCGTTTTACCACAGCCGGAAGGACCTAAAATTGTAAGGAACTCACCATGGTTAACATCCAAATTCAAATTCGAGATGATTTCCTTGCCATCAAAACTTTTACTTATGCCAGTTAGACGTACAACTGGTTGTCCTGCATGTTTAGTAGCGTTCAACGTCTGTTTTTCTCCCATTTGGGGCGTCACTGAAACCTAAGTTCAACGACCGATTGTTACACAAATTCGAGGCGCGCATCATAATCACCAATAGTGTGAAATCAAAGCATTTTCTCATCTTGAAACAGAAAAAAATTTGTCGATAAAAGTAAACATTCCTTACCATACACTTTCTATTTACCGAGAGTCGTACTTATGTAAGAAAAATCTCTTTGTTTTTATTGGGATATAAACACTTATGCGCTGCGTTTAGTGCTTAATTATCAACCAATCAGACAGGAAAGCAAGCGGATGTTCGAGAACTGATTTTAGACTTAGCTTGGTTGACGTATAATACTCGCAACTTTTTATCAACAGGTTAGCTTAGTGGCATTGTCATTAAGCATTGGATTCAAGAATGAACAATGACATTGAAAAAGACTTCAACTTAGGCGGAAGTGTCGACCGAGCACTGTCTGGCGACTACGAGCTCAAAGCTGGAGAGGTGTTTCGTGAAGCTTGGCAACATACGCTCAAGAACTTCCTCTCGTTTTCACCATCGATTGTAATTTTGATTGCTTTACAGTTGGCCATTTTCTATGCCGCGTTGAAACTGCAATTGGGGAATCCTGGCATCATCATTGACGCTTTTATTAATCCAGAAGCGTTTGACCCAAGTATTTTCAATGCCATCATGGTAGCTAACTTCAGTTATGAAGTGATTAGCGCACCAATCTACGCTGGGATTAGCCTTATGGCGATGAGCCATGCTGCTGGGCTTGCGACCAAACCTCGTCATATCGGTAAAGGCTTACAGCACACTGTCCCTGTCATCTTAGCCACGTTATTTAGCTTACTGTTACAAGGTATCGCGGGTATGATTTTTCCCCTGCTATCCCTTTACCTCTCGCTAGCCTTTAGTAACGCTATTTTGCTGATTTGTGAAAAGAAGATTCCACCAATGCAATCCTTATTGCTCTCGCTTCGCGCAGTGAATAAGAAAATTTTTGTTTTATCCGGAATCTACTTATTTATCTCGATTATGTTCGTAATTAGCGCCATGTCTTACGGTATTGGCTTGATCATTGTTTTACCATTCTTTTTCCATGTAAAAGGGATTATTTACCGCAACATGTTCGGTATTAAATTAAAAATTGTTGCAACCGACCGCCCACAAAATAAAGATGATAACGATGACGATCCACAAGTGTTCAATGCGTAAGAGTGAGTTTGCCGCAATTGCTGTCGCAGCGGTCATTGCTGGTTGTAGTTTTTATAGTTATGAACTAAACGTTCAACAGCATACAGCGCCGACGGAGCCAACGACTGGTTCGATTGAAAAGTCGGTTGGTGATGCACCTGATTTTGCTGCAATTAAAGATGTAAACCAGAAGAAACAAGCCTTTTTTGATTACTTAAGGCCTGGTATTGCTCTAGAAAACAAACGCATTATTGATGAGCGTAAGTGGTTGGAGTCGATCGCAGATCATTTTAATAGTCAAACACTCTCTGCAAGTGATATCAACTACGCTAAGCGACTTGGCCAACTATACAACGTTGCGTTGCCAACCCAAGGAATTAACCAAGCTTGGCTAGACGATATGCTGCACAGAGTAGATGTCATTCCTGAGGCTTTGGTTCTGGTTCAAGGCGCCAATGAATCGGCTTGGGGGACGTCTCGTTTTGCCACACAAGCAAACAACTATTTTGGTCAATGGTGTTATACGTCGGGATGCGGTTTAGTGCCAATGCAAAGAGGCGAGGGTATGACTCATGAAGTGGCTAAATTTGGTTCAGTCCAACAATCTATTAACGGCTATTTTATGAATGTCAATCGTAACAAGGCGTACGAACAGTTACGTGAAATTCGTTACCAACGTCATTTGGCCGGACAAAGTTTAACCGATACTGACGCTGCAATGGCGCTGACCAATGGATTGTTAAGATACTCTGAGCGCGGTGAGGCATACGTCAATGATTTACAAGCGATGATCAGGCAAAATAAGCGGTTCTGGGAAACTCCCTCAATAAATCAATAAGAAAGAAAACAATGAAGAAAGTATCGTTAGCAATTTTAGCCGCTATGCTCAGTAGTTCCGTGGTTATTCCAGTGCAAGCTCAAGAATATATGTTTACCTACTCAAAGCTTTTTTCGCACATGAAGCAAAATGCTAAAGAGGGGCACGACGATGTTAAAGTCGGATTTTTCTTTTTAAATGCCAATACTAAGCAACTGTGTCATATCGAAAAAGCTTGGATGGAGAAAGAGGAGCACTACGAAGAGTTACAAGTTTCGCCTTACCAGGAAGTACTGGTACCGCTCGATGACAACTTACGTTCCGCTAATCCACTGGTATTTGTGCAAACGCCAATGGATCAACGTTGTGACTTTTCAATGGTTGTCATGACCAAGGCGCCGTTGTCAGGTAGCGTGAGCTATGATGAAATCAAAGTATTGTTACCACAAATGCAAACTATCTTAGAAGAGTTAGGAGGAATGTTCGCCAGTTGGTTTACGCCAGATGTCGAAGGCGTGACACTAGAATTCCCGGACAAGCTTAACTCGCAAATTGTGTTCTCTAATGGTCAAACAAAACCCATCATTGATGGTAAAGCTCAGGTCGCTCTATCGGAAATAGGCCAGGGAGGCACCATGATGCTTCCAGCTGAAACCTCGCGTGTACTGCCTTACTTACCCAAAGCGAATTAAGTCAAAAAGAAACGTTGCTCGTTATATAAAAGGGTCGCATTTGCGACCCTTTATCAATTAGAGATTGGTGACATTGAGCTGTAGGCTGGGATCAAACTCTTGAACTAAATCTTGCGCTGGTGACGCTTGGCTAGGTAGCTCTTCTTTATCAAAGCCAATATCACCACCGTCAATAACACCAGAGTCTTTGTCGATCGACTTAAAGTCAAACAACTCGAAGTCCGCTAGGTGACTCGGGACGACATTTTGCAAAGCGCTGAACATTGACTCAATACGACCAGGGAAGCGCTTATCCCATTCATTGAGCATCTGCTTAATGTTTTGACGTTGTAAGTTTGGCTGAGAGCCACACAAGTTACATGGAATGATCGGATATTCACGCATAGCAGAAAACTTGATGATGTCTTTTTCACGACAATACGCCAACGGACGAATTACCACATGCTCGTCATTATCCGAGACAAGCTTAGGTGGCATGCTTTTCATTTTTCCACCATGGAACATATTCAAGAATAACGTTTCGAGAATATCATCGCGATGATGTCCAAGTGCTATTTTTGTTGCCCCAAGCTCTTTTGCCGTGCGGTACAAAATACCCCGTCTTAAACGTGAACACAGTGAGCAGGTTGTTTTACCTTCTGGGATCTTGTCTCGAACAATCGAGTAAGTGTCTTCTTCAACGATTTTGTATTCAACGCCCAAAGACTCAAGATACTCTGGAAGAATATGCTCTGGGAAACCTGGCTGTTTTTGATCGAGATTGACCGCGACCAAAGAAAAGGATATTGGCGCACTTTTCTGCAAACTCATCAGAATTTCAAGCATGGTAAAGCTGTCTTTACCACCAGAGAGGCAGACCATAATTCGATCGCCATCTTCAATCATGTTGAAGTCTTGGATCGCTTGGCCTGTATTGCGGCGGATGCGCTTTTGTAGCTTATTAAAGTTATATTGTTGAGCTTTAGTACGCTCTTGAGTTTGCTCAGTCATTGGCTTGCAGTCTTCGTCAATCTTCAATACAAAATGAAGGGGGTATGATACGGATAAATAAAGCAGATGCCAGATCTATTGATGAACGAAAGACAAAAAAATCCCCTTAGCGCGGCCAAGGGGAGTATTGATTTAGTTAGATTGCCGTTTTAGGGTCAAGAGGGCTGACATAGCCTTGTGGTTTAAGTGCAAGGACATCGCAGTTGATCTTATCGATGACATGTTCAGCGGTATTGCCAATAAAGACTGCAGACAAGCCAGTTCGGCCAGTGGTGCCAATAATAACCATAGCCGCGTTTAACCTTTCTGCGGTATCTGGAATGACATCTTCGGGTAAGCCTTGCTCAACAACCGTTTGTTCTTCATCATAACCGTGTTTTTGGCGTAGTGCTTTCATCGCTGTCAGATGATGACCACGAACCGCATCAGTGTACATTGCAGGATCAAACTCAGGAAGTTCAATGGTTATATTGGCAGGCGTAACCGGATAAGCGTTAACCAAATAAGGTTTAGCACCTAATCGTTCAGTTAAGCTATTTAATTGCTCAACCATGGCATCATTTAAGCCTAAATGTGTATCGTTTTCGGAGCCAACGTGTACTGAGGCTAAAATGCTCGCATCTTTAGGCCAGTCGGTATTCTTTACTAGTAGTACAGGACATGGGCACTTACGCAATAAATGCCAATCTGTTGGTGTAAAAATAACCGACTCTAATACATCGTGCTTTCGAGTGCCTTTAATCACAATGTCATGTTCACCGGCAAAAACTTCAGCAATAACCGCTTCATACGGTCGATTGTGCCAAACCACACGCACATCGAATTCAACACCATCAAGCAGGTAGTCTTTGGCAATCTTGTGCATCCACTGTTCGCGCTGATGGATAACGCCACGACGCATGGCATCACGTTCATCAACAGACAGCATTGATGTCATGTCGTAAGAAAAATCATAGATAGAGAGGAAGAAGGTAACGTGACTTGGTGAGCGACTTTTTTCCGCCAGTTGCATCGCACGAGCAAGTGCAGGTTGTTCATCTTTATTGATGTCAGCAACGACCAAAATCTTATTATAGATACTCATATGTTCTCCTTAGAGACGAGGAGGGCTATATGATTAATGTAGCTTACTTAAGAGGAGAGTTTTAGCATTATTTGAAGGATTATAAGAGAAGTATGATGTAGCTCTATTTCAAAATGAATAACGAGCTACATCATTGAAAGGTATTACGATTCTTTAGACACGCCAGCCAATGCCATTAGTGCGTCGTGATCTAAGATAGTGATATATTTGCCTTTAACACTAAGAATTTCTGACTTCTGAAAACGACCTAAAAGACGAGAAATAGTTTCAACGGTGAGGCCAAGGTAATTACCGATATCACCACGAGTCATGGTCA
Organism: Vibrio pacinii DSM 19139; assembly: GCF_000711795.1. Lineage (GTDB taxonomy): Bacteria > Pseudomonadota > Gammaproteobacteria > Enterobacterales > Vibrionaceae > Vibrio > Vibrio pacinii. The sequence goes on from NZ_JONH01000012.1 coordinate 165,178, forward strand.
AACGGAATTCACGAGGGCTAAAGCCGCGCTGAGAGAAACGGGTTGAAAGGTTGTATAAGAACGCGGCAAGACGCTCTTCTGCATTCTTTTTGGAAAGCAGCAATATCATCTCTTGATCGCCTTTGATTTCATTGCTCATCAAACGCATGATCTGCTGACGTAGTTTAGGCATTTTGCCTGAAAGATCGTCAAGAATTTCGTAAGGAATTTCACACACCATTGAGGTTTCTAGTGCTTGTGCAAAGCTTGGGTGCAAATCACCAGTGATCGCATCAAAGCCAACTAAATCACCGGCAAGATGAAACGCAGTAATTTGCTCATCACCTTGTTCAGTAATGGTGTAACTCTTGATTGTACCTGAACGAATTGCGTAAAGAGACTTGAGTTCATCTCCCGCTTTAAACAGTTCTTGTCCTTTCTGGATTGGCTTTTTACGCTCAATGATTTGGTCAAGCTGGTCGAGCTCAGACTCATTAAGTGTAAACGGAATACAAAGCTGACTAATGCTACAATCTTGGCAGTGGATAGCACAACCGCCGGATTGAACGCGCTTTGTTGCAGGCTTTTCAGAAATCATAACAACCTTTCACTATTTGATATACATCAATATTTTAGCACCCATTAAGCCTAAAGGGTAGTGTAAAAAGCCCCGTAAAAACAGTTAACTAAAAGTTAATTGATAATAGACTTAGCACGCCGTAGCCAGTATAAACGCCATAGAGCAGGATTATAACCGCAACAATGTGTCGGAATGTGTAAGATGATTGCAACTTATGCAAAGAGGTTGCCGCGTGGCCAACCAAGAGCATTGCAGGCAGCGTTCCTAAGCCGAAAGCTAACATGACTAACGCGCCATTAAGGGCACTCCCCGACACCGCAGACCAAGTTAGCATTGAGTAAACCAAGCCACATGGTAGCCATCCCCATATAAAACCAAAAGGTAAAGCATGGATGGGTGAACGAAGAGGCAACAGGGATTTACCGGCTGGAGAAATCACCCGCCATAAAGATTGGCCAAGTTTTTCAATATGCAGTAAACCTTGCCACCAACGGCCAATATAACCAGCAAGCAAAATCATAAATAGTGCAGCGGCCAGTCGCAACCAAGCCAAAACGTCATTAAGGTGACCAATTTCAGTCAACGTTGATACCGCACCACCAACCAGAGCGCCAATCACCGCATAACTGGTTAATCGACCAAGGTTATAGAATAGCGGCGTTAACTTTGACGGGTGTTTTTGTCCCATGGTGAGCATAGAAGCGATGCCACCACACATCCCCATACAATGGCCAGCGCCAACTAATCCTATCAAAAATGCACCAACCCAATCAGGTGTCATTTTGGGCGCTTCTCTTTATTTTCGTCATCATCAAAGAGAATACTGTGCCCTTGACGTTCCAAATCTTCAAACTGTTCGCTCTTCACCGCCCATAAAAACACTGCGACGGCAACACACACCAATACAATTGCGATTGGGATAAGGATATAAAGGCTTTCCATCTATTTACCTTTTTCTTTGAGCAGACGCAGAGAGTTAGATACTACAATAATTGAACTCGCAGACATACCAACGACTGCAAAATAGGGGGCGACGAAACCCAATACGGCCAACGGTAATATAAGTACGTTATAACCTAACGACCAGGCTAGGTTCTCGCGAATGATCTTACGAGTTTGCAGTGCAAGTTGACGAGCTTCAAGAATTCTATCAAGTCTGTCACCAAGTAAGACCATATCGGCTGACGCTTTCGCCACATCAGTACCGCTACCCATTGCTACCGACAAGTGCGCACCCGCTAAAGTTGGTGCATCGTTGATTCCATCACCAATCATCATTGTAATATCATTGGCATCAACATTTTGCAGATAAGTCAACTTATCTTGCGGCTTAGCACCAGCCACGACATTCTCAATGCCAATCTGATCGGCAACAATTTTAGCGTTATGTTCGATATCGCCTGTCAGCAATGTGACTTTAACGCCAGCGCGTTGGAATTGCTCAATAAATTGTTTCGTTTCTGAACGAATCGGATCTTGGTAGATGAAGGTCGCGACATGCTGATTATCTATCGATAGATACACGGAGTTGGCTTGAGCTAAGTCCGCGTTGTCTAACACAAACTGGGCACTGCCAATCTTTACTTGCTGGCCAGAAAATAAGCCTTGGATACCAGAGCCAATCACGTTTTCAACTTCTGTCACCGTTACATCATTATCTGCGTAACGCTTAAATGCTCGAGCGATCGGGTGATTCGCATGCTCTTCAAGTGACGCGGCAATGGCGAGAGCTTTGTCTTTGGTTAGTTCGCTGTGTAATTGAACATCATCAATAACAATATCACCATGGGTTAAGGTGCCAGTCTTATCAACGATAAGATGATTGACCTTACATAAGGTTTCAAAAACGTGGCTTTTACGCAGTAAAATACCTAAATTACCCATACGTGACGTGGCACAAGTCAACGCTGTTGGGGTCGCAAGAGACAACGCGCAAGGGCAGGTCGCAACCAGTACTGACAACATAATCCAAAACGCATCATCTGGACGAGCTTGATACCAGAAAAACCAAGTACCAGCAGCAATGACCAAAATGATGGCGACAAAGTAACGCGCAACAATATCTGCAATTTCAGCGATCTTGGGCTTGGATAGCTGCGCTTCATCTTGCAAGCGGACGATATTAGAAATCATTGAATCGATTTTCGAAGATGTGACTTCAAGCTCAAACGCTTCCTCGCCGTTAAGCGTACCTGCAAAAACCATGTCATCAACCTGTTTAACCACAGGTAGGGATTCGCCTGTTAACATTGACTCATCAATGTGAACACGACCAGTAATGATCTTACCATCGGCAGGAACATGCTCACCGGGTAAGACGCGAATTTGGTCACCGACCTTGAGTGTCTTGACCGGAACTTGTTCTCCATCTAGGCGATTGGCAATTGCTGGGATAAGTTTCAGTAAATTACCACTGGCCGCTGCTGCTTTACGACGGGCGCGCATTTCAAGAAAACGTCCAACTAACAAGAAGAAGGCAAACATTGAGATAGACTCAAAAAAGACTTCCCCTTGTTCTGTCACCGTCGCAACTAGACTTGCGCAGTAAGCAAAGATCATCGCAATCGAGACAGGTACATCCATACCCAGAGTACGGCTGCGAATACTTCGCCATGCATTGAGGTAAAAGGGTAAGGCAGAGTAGAGCATCACCGGAGTAGCAAAAATTAAGCTCACCCAACGAAAGTAGTTTTTAAACTCAGGCTCTAGGTCGCCAAACACTTCAAGATAAAGCGCTACCGCGAGCATCATCACTTGCATGGTCGCAAGACCTGCAATCCCCAAACGATAGAGGTATTGCTTCATTTGCTCGTGATAGGCCGCTTCTTGTTTATCCGCTTCAAATGGTGCAGCTTTGTAACCAAGCTTGTGAATTGAAGAGAGTAATTCACTGAGCTTAGTTTGAGTTTTATCCCAGGCTAATATCGCACGGTTGGTCGTCGTATTAACACGAATAGAAACGACACCTTGTTTAGTCGACACTTGTTTTTCTATCAACCAAGCGCAAGCTGCACAAGAGACACCATCTAGTGACAATGTCACTTCTGCGTAATTGTCGCTGTTGCGAACGAACTCCGATTGTACTTCATCATTATCATAATGAATGAGAGCCTGAAGCTGCTCAGGAATAAGGTCGGCTTTTTCTGCCGGTGCGGTTCGATATTGATAATAAGAGACGAGGCCGCTATCAACGATAGTCTGAGCGACGGTTTCGCATCCTGGGCAACACATTTCTCTGGTTTCACCGAGAATATCTACTTGGTAGTCCGTGTTGGCTGGTACATCTTCACCACAGTGATAACACGATTTGCACATAGATTTTGCTTAGTTGGATAGTGGGACAAATGACATAGTAGGGAACTCTACTCGGCCTTGAATTAACCATTTTTCATCATGTGGAGTTAACTCGATAAACCACGGACCTTGCAGCTCATTCTCAAGAGTTAAACGGTAATGACCACGTGCATCGGATGTGATCAGCTGAGTGAAGTCTCTATCGGGTAAGGTGCGATGGGCAAACATAGCGGTAATAGCAGGGTAGTGATCGAGCTGCCCCTTTTCAAACTGGACCACAATTGTGTTGCCTTCAGAAGAAACTGCAGCGCTCAGGCCCAGCTCTTTCGCGGTGCTAACACGAGATATATCAACGTTAATACCCTTACCTTTTTTATAGTAATCCTCAGTAACAAGATGAACTGATTGATTTGTGAGTATTAACACTCTGACTACCGTTAAAAGAGATACACCGACGGTAAGAGTAATCAGAAACCACGGCCAAAACTGCTTATACCAAGGCTGTTCCATAAAAAAGTTCTCAATAAAAAATGAAAGAAATTAGGGCTTTAATTTAAAAGAAAGACAGCCCCTTGAATAGGGGCTGTTATTGGAATGTTACTTATTATCTGAGTTGCTTAGGCTCCAAACATAGGCTGAAACAAGTTGAATTTTGTCTTCACCAAGAATGTCTTTCCAAGCCGGCATTACACCAGAACGACCATTCATTACTGTTTCAGTAACGTCAGCTCGTGAACCACCAAATAGCCAGTATTGATCTGTCAAGTCAGGAGCACCCACAGCTGGGTTACCTTTACCGTCAGTACCGTGACAGGCAGCACACACAACAAAGCGAGCTTTACCTGCTTCTGCTTCACGTGCGTTGACACTACGACCAGACAAACTCAGTGTGTAGCTTACTACTTCGTTCACACCTTGTTCACCAAGCGCATCTTTCCAAGAAGGCATCTGGCCGATACGGCCTTGCATCAAGGTTGTCACGATAGCCTGCGGCTCACCGCCGTATAGCCATGCATCGTCAGTCAGGTTAGGAAACCCTTTCTGACCGCGGGCATCAGAGCCATGACACTGAGAACAGTTTTGCAAGAACAGACGTTGACCCACTTTTACTGCTTCACTATCCGCTGCAATTTCAGGGATAGGGCGCAGCTCAGTTGAGCCATCGACGTACGCAAGTTTCTTAAATGCTTCGCCAAAGTAGGTTTCTGCATCATCAAGCTCTTTCGCGTATTGAACCAACTGTTTATTCTGTTGAGCAGCAGCGATAGACGCTTTTGATTCCTCAATAGAACGCACAGTTTGGTCAGAACTCTGCCAACCTAGTACACCTTTGAAACTACCTAAACCTGGGTACAGAGTTAGGTAGATCGCAGCGAATACAAACGTACTAACGAACAGGTAAGTCCACCACTTAGGTAGTGGGTTGTTCAGTTCACGAATACCATCGTACTCGTGTCCCATGTCTGCACCTTCTTCAACGCCCATCTTATCTTTTAGGCACCAAAGCAGAAGTGCAGCACAGCCGACAAGAGTACCGACGGTGATGATGATTATCCAAAGACTCCAAAACGTCGTCATTGCTTAGTCACTCCTTGTTCTTTTTCAGGCGCTTTCTGCTCATCAGCGAAAACAAGGTTCGCGGCTTCGTCAAAGCGAGCTTTTCGGCTTTTACCGTAAGCCCACCAAACCACACCAAGAAAGCTAACAAACAGCACTATGGTCCAAATACTGTGAATAGTACCGATATCCATAATTTAACCCCTTTAATTACTTCATTGCGTGACCAAGAGACTGAAGGTAAGCAATGATGGCATCCATCTCTGTTTTCCCTTCGACATCTTTAGACGCGTTTGCGATTTGCTCATCAGTGTACGGAACACCAAACTGATCTCGGAATATTTGTAGCTTTTTCTGTGTGTCCTTACCATCAAGGACATTGTCAGCAAGCCATGGGAAACCAGGCATGTTTGACTCAGGAACTAGCTCACGAGGATCAAGTAGGTGAACACGGTGCCACTCATCAGAGTAACGCCCACCAACACGCGCCAAATCAGGGCCAGTACGCTTAGAACCCCACAGGAACGGGTGCTCATAAACGCTTTCACCTGCCACTGAGTAGTGACCGTAACGCTCTGTTTCCGAACGGAATGGGCGAATCATTTGGCTGTGACAAACGTTACAACCTTCACGGATGTAAACGTCACGACCTTCCATCTCAAGCGCAGTATAAGGACGTAAGTTCTCTACTGGTTCAGTGGTTTGTTTTTGGAAGATCAGAGGAGTGATCTCTACGAGAGCACCCAGACTGATAGCAAAAACGATCAGAATCGCTAGCAAACCGACATTGCGTTCAACAATTTCGTGGCGATTGTTAGAATTAGAACTCATTCTTTAAATCTCCTTATGCCGGCTGTGGGATAGCTTTTAAACTATCTTTTGGCGCTGTTACCGTTTTGTACGTGTTGTATGCCATTAAGAACATACCAGCTAGGAAGATAAATCCACCTAAGAAACGTACGAAATAGAACGGGTAAGATGCTTGTACAGATTCTACGAAGCTGTAAGTCAATGTACCGTCAGAGTTAACTGCACGCCACATCAGACCTTGCATTACGCCAGAGATCCACATTGCTACGATGTAAAGAACCGTACCAATTGTTGCCAACCAGAAGTGAGTATTGATTAGACCTACTGAGTACATACGTTGTTGACCAAATAGTCGAGGAACTAAATGGTAAACCGAACCAATCGAAACCATCGCAACCCAACCAAGAGCACCAGAATGCACGTGGCCAATAGTCCAGTCAGTGTAGTGAGACAGTGCGTTAACTGTCTTAATCGACATCATAGGACCTTCAAACGTAGACATACCGTAGAACGATAGAGATACGATGAGGAAACGTAGGATAGGGTCATAACGAAGTTTGTGCCATGCGCCAGACAGCGTCATGATACCGTTAATCATACCACCCCAAGACGGTGCGAATAGAACCAGTGACATCACCATACCTAGCGATTGCGTCCAATCTGGAAGCGCAGTGTAGTGTAAGTGGTGAGGACCTGCCCAAATGTACAAAGAGACTAATGCCCAAAAGTGAACGATTGACAGACGGTAAGAGTATACTGGGCGTTCAGCTTGCTTAGGTACAAAGTAGTACATCATACCTAGGAAACCAGTCGTCAGTAGGAAACCTACTGCATTATGACCATACCACCACTGAACCATCGCATCGACCGCACCAGAATAAATCGAGTACGATTTACCCATAGACACAGGGATTGCCATGCTGTTTACGATATGAAGCACCGCAACAGTGATGATAAAGGCACCGAAGAACCAGTTTGCTACGTAGATGTGTGAGGTATTACGCTTAATCAATGTTCCGAAGAACACAACCGCATAAGAGACCCAGACAACTGCGATGGCGATATCGATAGGCCACTCTAGCTCAGCGTACTCTTTACCCGATGTAAAACCGAGCGGTAGAGTAATTGCTGCTGCTAAAATAATGGCTTGCCAGCCCCAGAAGGTAAAGGCGACAAGAGGGCCACCAAATAAACGTGTTTGACAAGTACGCTGAACAACGTAATAGGACGTTGCGAATAGGGCACTTGTACCAAACGCGAAAATAACCGCATTAGTATGCAGAGGACGTAAGCGACTGTACGTCAACCACGGCGTATCAAAGTTTAGCTGTGGCCAAACTAATTGAGCGGCAATCAAAACACCAACAGCCATGCCAACAATACCCCAGAGAATAGTCACTAAGGTAAACTGACGGACGACTGTATAGTTGTAGTTTTGTTCAAGCTGCTTTTCTTGGCTCATTTGCATGCTTCCAATTTCTAATTAACTACACTTTACTTCCAACACGACACATGTCGTAATGCCACCCAAACCTTAAAGAAAAATAGAACCGTATCAGTCGGTTAATAATTCTTGCCGATTTTTAAAAAAAGTGGCATTTTCAGCCGCCAACTATACTGCATTTAACAATTCAATGACAGAGTAGTAACCTTACAGTCGGTCAGGTTTTGACCTTTTATTTTAAAACTTTGAACTTTGTTACACGGAGAACCCCTCAAATGGCCGCTGAAAAACTCACTCGTGGACGTTTTGTTCAAATAATCATCATGTTAACCCTACTGATTAGTGCGTTTATTTGGCGTACTGTCGTGCATACGTCACAAATTTCAGTGACCTGTGAGGAGACTGCAGAGTGTGTCTTTTTTGTAAATAACTCTCGGTTTTTTGCTCAAATAACCAGTGATGAGTTACAGATTCGTACCGATGCCCCAGGAGTAACGATAAAGGCACAATTTTCACCCTCGGAGCTGACTCAAAAAAACGACACTTGGACATTTTCTTACCCAGAGTCATTAAATGAGTTTGAGTTAACTGTTAACGTAGTAAATCAAACTCATCAGGTCATTATCGTCAAAAAATAATAATGGATTTTAAAACTCATATTACTCATCAATTAAATGAGCAGTTTGCAGTTGAAGAACTGGTTGCGAACTTGAGTACTAAAAACTTGGCTAGTGTCGTCTGTTACTTTACGCAAAATTATGGTGCCGAGAAACTGAGAAAAGCCTTCAAACATGCACTACCTAACGTATCTATCATCGGCTGTTCAACCTGCAAAGGAATGATGACTGAACGTGGCGTTCACTTTGGCTCTGTTGTTGGCATCATGGCAATTTATGACACAAACTCACAAGGCTATGGCTCGGGATTAATGCCATTCGATACTCCGTCAGAATCGATTGCGGCGACAAAACAAGCGATTGAGCTTGCACTGGTCAAAGCAAACCGAGTAGGAGAAGTGCCGAGATTTGCTGTTGTTCATAGTACGCCTGGGGTAGAAGAGACATTGATAAAGTCATTTGACGAGGTGTTCAAAACTCCGGTTCCCATCATTGGTGCCACTGCAGCTGACAACGCAATCAAAGGGCAATGGTCGGTTTTTACCGAAGACGGTTCGACTCATCAAGGCCTGGCCGTTCAACTGGTATTTGCATCAAAACCACTGGCGACAGGCTTTAGTTCCGGGTATTCACCGACCGAGTTTTCCGGGGTGATCACTAAGGCTAAAGGGCGTGAACTGATTGAAATCAATGGCAAACCTGCCCAACACGTTTATCGTGAATGGATATACCAGCATAGCCAAACACAAGTGCCTGAATATTTTCAATTCGAGCTAGTGACGCGTTACCCATTAGGACGCATTGCTGGCCAACTATATGATCAACCTTATTATAAACTCTCTCACCCAGTATCAGTCACCCCCTCAGATGGCATTCTGCTGTTTACCGACATTCATACAGGCGAACAAGTCACCTTAATGTCAGGTGACAAAGCTCAGCTAATCGCAAGGCCAGCACGCGTTATTAAAGAAGCTAAGCGACAATTTGTCGAAAATGGCCGTTTATCAGGCGCTGTTTGTGTGATTTGTGCTGGAGCGATGCTTTATTTAGATGATGACATCAAGTTAGTCCATGACATGATAAAAGAAGAAATAGGCGATTTACCGTTCATATGTCCATTTAGCTTTGGCGAGCAAGGCCGCTTTATCAATGGCGAGAATGGACACGGTAATTTAATGATATCTTCTGCGACCTTTTATGCGGATTAGGCGATAAATGAGTTTAGAAATTAGAGAACAGCTCAACGAAGCCTTGATTGAACTCAAACAGAGTCAAGAGCGCGAAGCAAGGTTGAACGCTGAAAACCGAGCGATTTTAGATGCAATTTCAAGTATTACCAGTGCAGCGAATAAACAACAGATCTTTACAGAACTGCAAAAGGTATTGGGCTTATATATTGATTTTTCGCACTTTATAGTAATCGGGAAGACACGCGATCAACACCAATATCACACCGTATTAAGCTCTGACCCCAGCTTCAAACACACAGTGTGGGGCTGTGGTGATAAATTTATTAGAGCCCTTAATGGAGAGTGTATCACGTTGTTCGATCCGGCTTCATTGGGTGAATTTTCTTCACTAAAATCACACCATACTAAACAGCTTAGCAGTGCGTTGATCACCGGAGTACAAACCGCCACGTCAGATTCCGTATTGATCATGATCGGGCACAGAGCAGGGCAGTTTAGCCTTGAATCAAGTGACACCCTGTCACGTTTTAGACCTCTTTTAGAGCGTGCACTGATCGATATTGAACACAAAGAACAATTACAACGTTTAGTTGATATACGCACTAAACAGCTCAAAAAAGCTCAACTGAAAGCCGAGAACGCCAATGAAGCTAAATCAAGATTTTTAGCAATGATGAGCCATGAATTGCGCACGCCGCTCAATGCTGTTCTTGGCTATATTGATGTCTTATTAGGTTACCCATATCAAAAGGATCAAGTAGAAATTCTGGAAAAAATGGAATGTTCAGCAGAGCTTCTACTAGTTTTGATTGATGATATCCTCGATCTTTCACGAATTGAAAGTGGCGAGTTTCCGATAAAATATCAGTGGGTTAACCTGAAAACAGAATTGTCGCAAGTGTTGGAGCATTTTCGTGAATTAGCCCTTAGTAAAGGGTTACAGTTAGATTTACACATCGCACTCGATAAACATGACTACATTTGGGTCGACCGTGCTCGAGTCATGCAAATCGTGTTCAACTTAATTGGCAATGCGATTAAGTTTACAGAACACGGGAGCGTCTCGCTTCAGGCCCAGTTGAGTGACTCTAAACTACAGATTAAAGTCGACGATACAGGGATTGGTATTGAACGTTCACGTCTTAAAGCAATATTTAGTCAATTTAAACAAGCCGATGATTCGATTACCAGAAAATACGGCGGCAGCGGTTTAGGCTTAGCCATTTCGCAACGATTAGCTAAGCTTATGAATGGCACCATCGAGGTAAACAGTGTGCTAGGTTTAGGCGCCACATTTGTGGTTGAGCTGCCAGTTTCAATTCAGCGTCAGCAAATGGCACCAACCATTGACAAAGTCACTAATCAACATAAGCCATTAGACATTTTGGTCGTCGAAGACACGGAAACGAACCAAATGGTGATTAAGCTAGTGTTAGAGCGATTAGGCCACAATGTACTCACTCTAAATAACGGTAAAGAGTCCGTCGAGTACCTAAAGCAGAATATCGATCGTATAGATGTGGTTTTCATGGATATTTCGATGCCAGTAATGGATGGCATTACAGCGACAGAAAAAATTCGTCAGTTTTGCCAACAAACGCCAATTATTGCGTTAACTGCACATGCTCTAGCGCAAGACAAGAAAGCTTGCTTAGACGCTGGCATGAATGCCTTCATCTCTAAACCAATTCGTAGTATTGAGATACAAAACTCATTGACTGAAGTGATTGTTAATAACCATATTCAGTAATCTCTGATTAACTGATATATGGTTATTAGGTATTTTATGGTAAATACGATTATGTTCAATCCTACGCGAAAAGTAACTAGGGTAGGATCGTTAAAAGCAGCGCATTTCAATCTAGCAATGCCTTATTTAACATAAGATAGATAATACGCACTGAAGGGTTTGGCTTATTTAAGCCGTGATAGCTTGGAACATTTGTTCTTGCTCGTACTTTAATGCTGCGCAAACTTTCAAACTGACTACTTTATAGCGAATTCTTATGCTTGCCTTTGGCTCTGAAGCCTTGATGAGGAAAAACGTTGCGAATACGTTGTTGTACTTTCTTTGGTATCTGTTTAGAAAGAACCAATTTCGTGCCGGTGCGCTGTTGGTAAACTTTCAGTTCTCCGCTAAACGGAGTTCGCTCAGCGATATCGAGCACGTTATGTTTAAAGCTCGGAGGAAAATGGCCTTTTTCTTGGGTGACTTTTCCGTCGCAAAACACCACCTTCAGTAACGGTCTGTCTATAGCAACGAGCCAGAAGACGACAATTGCAGCAATTAGAATCACATATAACATAGAATAGCCCCCGTATTAATCAAGTAACTTACTCAAATCTTCTTTTAAACTGGTTACTGCTTTGCTTGCTTTTTCGCTTCGTGACGCTTCTGACAACAGATATTCGATCGCGTCCGACAAGGTACATCCCAACTCATTAGCTCGATACGATAATTTTTCCCAAACGCGATAGTCAAGATCAATGGATTTCTTTTTCGTATGGACTTGCTCTGCGTTGAAATGACGTTTGCGTTTTGCTCTAATCGCCTGCTTAAGTTTATTCTCAAGCTCGGGAGCCATATGCAACTCAATCCACTCCAGCACTCTCGTTGGTTGATGCTCTAACTGGCGAAGCTCATTAACGGCGGCATCGGCTTCACTGGTATCAATGTATGATGTGATGGACTCGCCTGCTTTCCATTTATTAATCAAGTAATTCCATTTCCAACCGCACTCTAAGTTTTCAAGCTGTTGATATTTCATTGCGAAGCCATTCCGTTAACGTTATAGGTGACAGCGTAACCCTATACTAAGAAAGTTACAATCCCCATTGTAATCGAAAAGAGACCAAGATCATTAGATAAATTATCTATATATACTGATTGGCTTTTTCTATATAATTCACGTCTACTTAGCGGACACAAAACGATATTAATGAACCAAGAAAGCTGGCACGCCGTTACCCCTCAGTATTCTCAATACGACTCTCAGATTCAACGCTTCGATACTTTAGAGTTGGTTGATTTTTTCGACATCCAAGCTCGACTCAAGCATACATTAACAACCTTTTGTCATTTAGATGGCCTAAGCCGCTTGCTGATCGTCAACTCGCTCGATAACTCTTTTTATCGTCAGTTAATAAAAGACGGCATCAACCGCATTGATCGTAATAAGCCAGTATTCTCGACAGAGTCTTTAAACATCGCCACTCTATTAGGCTCCTACACATGCAATGATAAAGGTGACATTGTCACCTCTAGTGTCGGTCTGTTAGATAAAGCGAATAATGGCTATTTAGTGATTCCGGTAAGTTTGGTACTTGCCAACCCAGCTAGCTGGCAGATGTTGAAATCCGTTCTTCTTGGTCAAGGCGTTAGTCCAATCAATGCGAACCCACATAAAATTGCGACTGAACAGCCAGTAAACCACTACCAAATAAAAATTGTTATTGTCGGCGACCGCCATCAAATCGCAGACTTTGAGTACATAGAACCAGAAGCTTATACTGGCCTTGCCCTGTTTACTGAAGTTGAAAACGAGTTTGCCTTAACGCCGCAGAGCGTAGAAGCTTATTTTGGCTTTATCGCTTGGTTGGTCAAAACGCATCAGTTACCTCCCCTGTCTTTCGGTGCGCTTCATCGGTTAATGATTGCCGGTGCGCGCTATACTGAAGACCAACACTACATGCCTATTGAGGTGCTGTGGTATCTTTGTTTGTTTCAAGAAGCCAAACTTACCTCAAACGGTAAAGTACTGTCAGAGCAAGATCTTGATGCCGCTCTAGACAGCAAGTATTTCCGAGAAGCTTATCTACCTGAACGGGCATTGGCTGACATCACCGATGGGCAAGTCTTGATTGAAACCAAAGGTGAAAGTGTTGGTCAGGTAAACGGATTAACCGTGATTGATATACCAGGTCACCCTATGTCATATGGTGAACCCGCGCGAATTTCATGTGTTATCCACTTCGGCGATGGGGATATTTCTGATGTAGAGCGAAAAGCGGAGCTTGGTGGTAACTTACACGCCAAAGGCATGATGATAATGCAAGCGTTCGTCAGTAGTGCACTTAGACTCGACGAGCCGTTACCCTACTCTGCATCCGTTGTTTTTGAACAATCTTACAGCGAAGTCGATGGTGATAGCGCGACGCTTGCCGAACTATGCTCGTTTGTCAGTGCTTTGTCGGAATACCCAATAAATCAACAAATTGCAGTTACTGGTGCTGTTGATCAGTTTGGACGAGTACAAGCTGTTGGTGGCCTCAATGAAAAAATTGAAGGCTTTTACCATGTTTGTAAACACCAAGGCTTAACTGGCGAGCAAGGTGTCATTTTACCAAAATCAAACTTAAAGCATTTAGCGCTCAACAAAGATGTCGTTGAGAGCATTAAAAACAATCAATTTCATATCTGGTCAGTATCAACCGTTGATGAAGCCGTCCCTATCTTAATGGGTAAGCCATTTCGTGGTGATGATGACGAAAGCGTAATCAGCAAGATTGCGCAACGTATTGAAAACTTTGAAAGACATGAACATCCGCAAGGAATTGTGGAGCGCATCAAAAACTGGTTCGTTTGAGTAAAAAATGGCCACAAAACGACTGATCGGAGTTGTTTAGCGTACACCTGTTCACTAACATGCTGCTATCAAAATCTGGAGTAATTGATAATGCAAAACAAACGTGATTCTTATAACCGTGATGATCTTCTAGCCTCAAGCCGAGGAGAACTGTTCGGTCCTGGTTACCCACAACTACCAGCACCAAATATGTTGATGATGGATCGCATCTCTAAGATGTCAGAAACAGAAGGTGATTTCGGTAAAGGTCTTATTCTAGCAGAGTTAGACATTACTCCTGATCTATGGTTCTTTGATTGCCACTTCCCTGGTGATCCGGTAATGCCAGGTTGTCTAGGCTTAGATGCCATGTGGCAATTGGTTGGCTTCTTCTTAGGCTGGGTTGGCGGTAAAGGTCGAGGCCGAGCTCTGGGTGTTGGTGAAGTGAAATTTACCGGCCAGATTCTGCCAACGGCGAAAAAAGTAACTTATGAAATCCATATGAAGCGTGTCGTTAATCGCAAACTGGTTATGGGTCTTGCTGATGGACGTGTACTGGTTGACGGTAAAGAGATTTATGTTGCTAAGGACCTGAAAGTTGGCCTTTTCCAAGATACGTCAGCGTTTTAACTGTTTCTTATATAGTAAAGCGACTCTCTAGAGTCGCTTTTTTGTTGACAATGCATTTAGTTATAGTGCACCAGGTGGCTATTTAAAAGCCCCTTACGGGGCTAAGTTCCTATATCGTATGTGGATTGAGTGTTATTTGTAGAGACCAGAGTGTTTATCTTCTCTGGCATCGCGCCAACCACCAAGCCAATTGGATCGAACATCCATCTGTTGGTACGGACATGCCTCCATCGAGCGGCCATTTAGACCTGCTTTGTAACCTTGAGATTGAGCTCTTTCCAAGCGGTCACGCTTTTGTCTCTTCATAGTGTCGTCCTCATACATAAAATGTTTCTTAACGTACTACTTAAAACACCTCACTCCATTCATCGTTTACACAATGACGTAACGA
This sequence comes from Vibrio pacinii DSM 19139, assembly GCF_000711795.1. Taxonomy (GTDB): domain Bacteria; phylum Pseudomonadota; class Gammaproteobacteria; order Enterobacterales; family Vibrionaceae; genus Vibrio; species Vibrio pacinii. The sequence goes on from NZ_JONH01000012.1 coordinate 180,235, forward strand.
GTAGATGTGAAGCTTTTATGACTTCACCTTTAAGATTCGATCAAAAAAGAGCCAAATTCAAGCGAAAAAAAAGCACAGATCCAAAAATGTGAACCTGTGCTCTTGTTTACAATTTAATCTATTTTCTACGGAACCCAAGTAAGCCGAGTAGAGTCAGTGCTAAGAACCCTAATGTACCACCTTGGCGCTCTACCGTACTCTGTTCGATTGGACGTTTAGAGATACTGGTAGCATCTTGAATAGGTACAAGTTCCACAGCTACTAATGATGCCCCAGCACTACAAGCGGCGTTAAACGCTTCACTGTCCCATCCACCAGCGCAGTAATATGCCGTTGCCGCAATGACACCCGCATCATTAATATCTGCCGCTTGAACGATACGATATTGATTATTGTCTGAGGAAGCTCCAGAACCATATGTTAAGTCATCTAGATAACGAGCTTGACCACCGATTGGCGCTGAGCCAGATGTTACACCCAGATTAGTGATAAATGCACGTTGCCCACGAGGCTTACCATTAGTTTCAGGATGTTGATCATAATCTATGGTACCAACTACATCATTATGATTATTGATACTTCCGGCTTTACCGTTCGCGCCTGAAAAAAAGATACTGCCACTGAATGCTTTATATGAAGGTGAATCCAAATCATTCACATAAAATAGCGTATTAGAATATGCCCCGTTTAGTGGCTCATCAAGCTTAGCTGTACCAATTGCTATCTTGTTATCGTTAACCGCCTTCAATGTTTGATTCAAGTACCGTTCTGAATCATAAGGAAAGTTGTTAACCTGCACAGGTGTCCAGCTTACACCACTGTCTGTTGATTTAAAGACCGTCGCCTTAAACCTTATATCATTATCTGAGTTATACCCCACGGCATACAAATTGGCACCGTCTTTAATGATATCGCGCGCACTTGCATGAGCACGTCTATCGCCATTGTTCGCGCCACCAAACCAACTAATTGGTTGCTGCAATATTCCATTTATCCATACAGCGGCTTTTGAGTCGTTATCACTTGAAGAATGATTGTTGGTTCTAGTAACGCTGCCGACAGTATAGTAATTGACTCCATCATAGAGTGTCTTCCATGCATGCGACTCAGCATATGTGGTACTTGCTGTATCCGTTAAAGAAAGATCAGAAACCGTACTGCCATCAGAACTGGTAAACGCAACATTTCTCGGTGTACCACCAATGGTTCGGTTACCAGTAGCAAAACCGCTATCAATACTATTAACTACTGTATTTTCTGAGTAAAGTGATACACCATCTAGATACGCGATAGAACCCGCATAATTACCACTCTGCTCATTGGCGTAGCCATTAGTGTATTGCTGGGTTGCCCATCTTTCACACAGCGTATCCGAATAACCTAAGAAACGATAACAATAGCTACGAAAGCCTTCCCAGTTGTCATCTAGATAACTCCAGCCAAATGGTGAGAAAAACGGAGCTTCGTCGCGATACTGAAAACCTTCACGATAGCGTTTTACTTCCGTTGCCATAACAGAAGTGTTTTCGTTACAAACATTGTTCCAACAAACCGAAGTTTCAGGCGATATTGCTACACCATAAGTTTGCAGGTCTGTGCTCGCACCTTCAGGCGCACTCTGATACACATTGTAAAGCGCAGCATTGGCGCTAAAAGAAGCCGCAACCATCGCGGCTAATGTGGTGACTTTTAATATATTACGACTCATTAAATTTAACTTTCCTGTTGCATTGCTTCGAGCTCTTCCCAGCGCTCGAAGGCAATTTCAAGCTCCTGCTCTAGAGCAGCAAGCTTTTCTAATACGGCTTGTGTCTGATCGACGGGCTTTGAGAAAAACTCAGCGCTGTTAACTTGCTCTTGAAGAGATTCGATGTCAGCTTCGAGCTGTTCAAGTTTGGCCGGAAGTACTTCCAATTCTCGCTGCAGTTTATAAGATAACTTCTTCGGCTTGTTGTTCACTGCACTCGTTTTGGGAGTTTCCTCAACCTGTTGGACGGTTTTCGTTGTTTTTTCGTTCACTCGCGCTTTATGAGACTGCGCACGCTGTTGCTGAGCATCATGATAACCACCAACGAACTCTTCGATGACACCTTCTCCCTCGAAAATCCAGCTTGTCGTTACCGTGTTATCAACAAACTGGCGATCATGGCTTACTAATAAAAGCGTACCTTGATAGTTGGCAAGCAAATCTTCTAAAAGTTCCAATGTTTCGATATCTAGATCGTTGGTCGGCTCATCGAGAACTAGCAAGTTATTCGGTTTAAGGAAAATACGTGCGAGTAGTAAACGGTTCTTCTCACCGCCTGACAGTGCTTTTACTGGTGTACGTGCGCGTTTAGGAGCGAAGAGGAAATCTTGCAAGTAACTTAAGGCATGGCGTTGACGACCGCCCACCATCACTTCTTGTTTCCCATCAGCTAAGTTATCAATCACCGTCTTCTCAGGGTCGAGAATTTCACGATACTGATCGAAATACGCCACTTCAAGTTTAGTCCCACAATGCAAGGTACCCGATCGTGGCTCAAGCGTGTTCAATAGAAGTTTAAGTAGTGTACTTTTGCCGCAACCATTTGGCCCGATTAGCGCAATACGATCGCCACGCATGATATTGAAAGAAAAGTCTTTAACAATCGATTTATTTTCAATCGAGTAACTCATATTCTTAGCTTCGAATACGATCTTTCCTGAGCGAGAAGCGTCATCAATCTGAATGTTCGCTTTGCCCTGCACTTCACGACGGTCTAGACGTTCGTCACGCAGTTTTTTCAAGGCTCTAACTCGTCCTTCATTACGCGTTCTACGCGCTTTGATACCTTGACGAATCCAGACCTCTTCTTGCGCTAATTTTTTATCAAACTCGGCATTTTGCATCTCTTCGACACGAAGCATCTCTTCTTTTTCGATCATGTAATTATCGTAATTACCAGGGAACGAGGCCAACTTACCACGATCAAGATCGACGATACGCGTTGCCATTGACTTAATAAAAGCGCGATCGTGAGAGATAAAGATAATCGAACCGCGAAAATCCTTTAGGAAATTTTCCAACCATTCGATGGTGGTCACATCAAGGTGGTTGGTCGGTTCATCAAGCAATAGCACATCAGGGTCACACACTAGAGCGCGCGCCAATGCAGCCTTACGCTGCCAACCGCCCGATAAATCAGTCAGCTTGACATGCCCATCTAGCTTCAGTGCAGCCAAAACATTCTTAATTCGGTCTTCGTAACGCCATGCACCGGAATGCTCAAGCTGCTCTTGGATACGTGAAAGCTTATTAATATTTTGCTCTGATGGATCGACCGCGATGAGATCGAGCAGATCTTGATAGATCTTAATTTGATTGCCGATTTCCGCAACGCCACCAGCAACATAATCAAATACAGTTCCTTCTTGATTACGCGGTGGATCTTGCTCTAAGCGCGATACCACGACATCTTGAGTCACGGTAAGTTTGCCATCATCGAGCAGTACTTCGCCCGCGATCACTTTCATTAACGTCGATTTACCGGCACCATTACGGCCAACTAAACAAACGCGTTCGTTCTCTTGTAAGGCGAAGTCCGCGCTATCAAGCAAAGGATGGTCGCCATAGGCTAACAGTCCATTATTAATTGTAAGTAATGCCATTGTTTCCTAACCAAATCTGTAACTGTTGTAAATCAAACGGCCAGTTTAGCTCACTGCCGTGATAATGTAGCACTGGAATAGTGACGCCGTAACGAGAAAATAACTCATCATCAAACGCGATATCAACGATGGTAATAGATTCGTTGATATTAAGCTGTTGGGTGAGAGTCAGTGCCATCTCACATAGATGGCAGCCCTCTGTACTGAATAATGTAATCACGGCTCACCTATTAGTGTTTGTGCTTAGTGTTTGTGCGCAAGAACCCAACAATTGTGGATATGCTTATTACGTGCAAAGTCCAGTGGTAACGTTTGGTGCGAGATATTATTTGCAACCAAACCAATCTCTTCTAACGCTGCCTGATCCATTTTGAAATGACGTTTATTATTTGAGAACACGATAGTACCGTCCGCTCTCAACAAGCGTTTAAGATTTCTCATCAATTGGATGTGATCGCGTTGCACGTCAAAGCTTTGTTCCATACGTTTTGAGTTAGAAAACGTTGGTGGGTCAATAAAGATCAGATCAAATTGCGCCGTCGATGTCTCAAGCCACTGCAAACAATCCGCTTGCTCGAAACGATGCTGACGACCAACTTGGCCATTAAGCTTCATGTTCTCTTTGGCCCAATCGAGATAAGTGTTAGACATATCAACCGTCGTTGTTGATTTTGCCCCACCACAAGCCGCATGCACGGTTGCAGAGCCTGTATAGGCGAATAGGTTAAGGAAATCTTTACCTTGCGCCATTTCACCTAACTTGCGTCGAGTGAGCTTGTGATCAAGAAATAAGCCAGTATCGAGATAATCGTGCAGATTAACAATTAGCTTAACACCGTACTCATTGACGGTTAGCGTTTCAGACTCTTGTGATAGCTTTTGATATTGAGAGCGGCCTTTCTGTTTCTCTCGAACTTTGAGTACCACTTTATTAGCATCAATGCCCGTCACTTGAATCGCTGCACGAATAATATCGGTAAGGCGACGTTTGGCTTTCTCTTCTGGAATATCTTTTGGTGCAGCGTACTCTTGAATCACTAAGTTATCGAGGTAGATATCAATGGCAACGTTATACTCTGGCAAGTCAGCATCGTAAATACGGTAGCAATCCAGTTGTTCTTTACGTGCCCATTTCCCTATCTTAGCGATATTCTTTTTTAAACGATTCGAAAAGTCAGGAGCAATCAAAGATTCAGTGACATTGTCACCTGTTGCTTGCGAAGAACGCTCACTGATTGAATAGTTTTTTTGGTGACAAGGTAACGCGCCGTTGTTGAGCTTGAACTGTTTATCTGCACGCATTCGCAAACAGCTAAGTAATTCATCAGAACTTGAGAAAATAGACGCCTGACAACCACCAAATTCAGCCTTGAGCTGGGCGCCAAATGCGGTATAGAGCGCGATTAAACCTGGATGAGTCCCCAAACGCTCACCATAAGGCGGGTTAGAAACAATAACACCAGCTTCAAAGCCTTTTGGACGTTTTAGTTTTGCCGCATCCGCCAATTCAAATTCAATCAACGAGTCCACACCCGCACGGCGAGCATTGTCACGTGCAGTTTTGAGTACCCGTTCGTCGTTATCAAAACCGAAAAATTTAGCGTCAACTTTTTTGACGCCGCGTTTTGCCTGTACTGATGCTTCGGATTTAACCTCAGCCCACAACTCAGGTTGAAAATCTTCCAGTACTTCAAAGCCCCATTTAGGACGATTAACACCAGGAGCCATATTCGCCGCCATCATAGCCGCTTCAATCAATAAAGTACCTGAGCCACACATCGGATCGAGGAATGATTTTTCATGCGTCCAACCACTGCGAAGGATAATTGCCGCCGCAAGTGTTTCTCTTAAAGGCGCGCGCCCCGACTCAGGACGATATCCACGTTGATGAAGGCCACCTCCAACCATATCAACACCAAGAATCGCTTTATCTCTGTGTAAACGAACGTGAATGCGAAGATCAGGTTGATCTTTACTGATCGACGGTCTAGGTAGGTTTTTCTTTTCAAAACTATCGACTATCGCATCCTTTACTTTCATGGCGCCGTATTGGCTATTACGGATTTCTTGGTTAGTACCGTTGAAATCAACAACCAACTTGTTTCGGCTGTGGAACTGATTCACCCAGTTAACAGCCGATGCGGCCAAGTAAAGATCCATATCATTGTTACAAGTGAATTCTGATAGCACGCGTACGAACCTTGAAGCCAAGCGGCTCCACAAGCAGACTCGATAGATCTGTTCATTTGTCGCTTTAAAGCGAACCCCTGCTTGCACGGGTTTGGCGTTGCTAATTCCAAGCTTGGTCAGCTCGTCTACCAATAGGTTTTCAAGGCCATTGGAGGTAACGGCAAGATATTGATGCATAGTGATGTTTTGATTCTTTAAAAAAATGACCCCGCATTATACCTGACTCGCTTAGTTACTGTTAGCTCAATCCCTTAATTCACCCTTTTTCTCTCTTCAATCGTTCAATTAATCATCAACATCTCGTGTCGTATTTTAACGTCATGCCAATGGAGTAGCTAAAACCAATTCTGTTATTCGATAAGCAATTAGAGCGAAGTGAATACTTATTCTTGCCAAAACTGGTCTATACCAGTCATTAATTTTTACGTAACAAAGCAACAGAAAATCGTCAAATGAGGAATTATTGGGGGATTACGCGAGATTTAAAGGACAGATATGAGGATAAAGACATTGCTTTGTCGGTGAAATTTTGAACTCATCTCACAATAGAGACACACGCTGCTGACGATGATTCGAGCAGCTCGTCTCATTTAGGACGTAAATGATAGACAAAAAAAAGCCAACTTTTTTAAAAAGCTGGCGGAAAATGAAACAAAGGAACGATAATTGGGCTTACGCCTATCCTATCCAACCATTGAGATAGGTTGAACATGGAAATGGTGATTACATAATTGAATTCGGTCGTGCATAACTTTAATGGCTTGGCCAAACTCTAGGCACTTAGAACTATTGAGCCAAAACGCTTCTAAATTGACAGAGGCACATAAGCTGGCGCTCTCACCCACTTCAAGCACTAAGAAGTAGCCATCACTGTAAGAGTTGTTAAGACGAATTAGGTCCCCTTCCTCAGGCTTTAACTGACCATCGGAGAGTGAATCAAAGAACCAGCTTTTAGGCTGAACAGGTTTATGAAAGCGTTTTGCAGCAACACAATAGAGCGTCAGTTCTGCTTGTTTTGGCTCACTGAGACCCAGTAATGAGATTTGCTCTTTGTATGTCATGTAAGCAGAGGCGTCATCAACTGAAAATTCATTGATACCAATCGCGCACTCGACAATCAACTTACGAGCAAGATTGGTTCTAAATACCATGTTATCACCCAGATCAAGCATCAAGTGCTGCTCTGAGTCATCATAGTACCAGGTCCATTTGTCACTGGGTTTAAGCATCGTTCCATCTCTTTATTTGTAATGAATGTCGGTAAAACGCTTAATTACCTCGCCAATCAATACTCAGATTCTATGCGCTAATAGACGAAAAAAAAGAGGAAATGAAAGCTCATTCCCTCTTCTCGAGTGCTTAAAATTGCTGTATGTGTCCCTAGTGACAATGTCACTTAAGCGATTAATAATACTAACTATTAAATGTTTTTAACAATATCTCGTACTAATCCAGGACCTTTATAAATAAAGCCTGAGTAGACCTGAACCAGATTTGCACCAGCCATCATCTTCTCTTTTGCCGCAACATATGAATCTACACCACCAACACCAATTATCGGGATTTGGTTATTAAGCTCTTGATGCAAACGGCGAACCACTTCGGTACTACGTAATTGCACAGGTCGACCACTTAAGCCCCCTGCTTCGTTCGAATGTTTCATACCTTCGACAATTGAACGGTCTAGTGTAGTATTGGTCGCGATCACTCCATCAATCTGATTTTTGATCAATGACTGGCAAATTTGGCTGATCTCATCATCACTAAGATCCGGTGCGATCTTTAGAGCAAGAGGGACATATTTATCATGCTGCTTCGCTAACTCGGCTTGTTTTGCTTTTAACTCAACAAGAAGTTCATCTAATGCTTCACCATATTGTAGTGAACGCAATCCAGGTGTATTCGGTGATGAGATATTAACGGCGATGTAATCGGCGTACTGATAGACTTTATCCATACAGATCAAATAGTCTTCTGCACCCTTTTCGATTGGTGTGTCTTTATTTTTACCAATGTTGATACCAAGAACACAGCTGTATTTGGCTTTCTTAACATTTTCAATCAGGTTATCGACACCTAAGTTATTGAAGCCCATTCGATTGATGATGCCTTCTGCCTCAACGAGACGGAATAAACGTGGTTTGTCATTGCCTGATTGAGGTCGCGGCGTGACCGTTCCTACTTCAACAAAGCCAAAGCCCATCGCATCAAAAGCTTCTATGCATTCACCATTTTTATCAAGCCCTGCAGCAAGTCCAACCGGATTACGGAACGTTAGCCCCATGCATTCGACTGGGCGATGTGGTAGCTGTTGACGATAAAGAAGATCGAGTGGTGTACCCGTAAAACGTTTGAAGTTTTGAATTGCAAGATCATGTGCCTTTTCGGCATCAAGTTGGAAAAAGCCAGTTCTGGCTAGACGGTAAAGCATTGTGCCTCCGAAAGAAAAAAGCCCCGTGTAAACGGGGCTGTATTATTCAATGTTTTACCGAAAAATTCAACGAATTAAAGCAATCGTTTACTCATTGGCTGAACAATTCAAGTTAAGCAGCATGAGTTCACGCAGTGCAACAGAGAACTTAGCGAATTCGTGCACTGAACCGACTTTGAATTCGTTGAGGATGTTTTCCCAACGGTGCAACGAAATTTCGTTGGTCACAATCCAGTCATCTAGTGCTTTCATCACATCGAGATCTTCAGGTTCACAAGCACAGTTCAATACCTGACCTGTCAATTGACGTTGTTGCCAATCGAGATCTTCACGGAATGCAGCACGTGCAAGTGCTTGCCAATTATTATCGACCGCTTGGCCGTTAATCTGCTTCAAGAACCAATGCAACGACAAGCGATCACCAAGGTTGAAGTACAATTTCGCGGTCTTCTCAATCCCTTTTCCTGCTTCTCGAGACACGGTTGATATGTCAAGAGCTGAGTAGAGACTAGAAAGTCGAGCAACGTAATTCGCCAGTTCGGTACTAATTCCCTGTTCGATCCACGCTTGTGCCATATCGTTATGTTCTTCAACTTCCGATGGAACCAGCATCTGATCAAGATGTGTTTTGATAGTATCAACATCAGCTTGATAAAGCTCAATTAGGGCTTTAACTGACTGTTTACCCTTGCGGTTGCGCAATAACCAACGTGACAAACGACGTAGAGTACGACGCACATAAAAGATCATGCTGTATTGTGCTTGAGTTGTAGCCTCATTATCTAGCGCACGAACCTGTTCTAACACTTTACCTAGGCCAAATATTTCACGAGATGCGGCATATGCATTGCAAATATCGACCACGTTTGCCCCGGTCTCTTCTTGCAGACGCGTAACGAAGTTACATCCCATTTCGTTAACCATTTGGTTAGCAAGTGCTGTCGCAATGATTTCTGCTCTCAACGGATGGTTGTTCATCTGCTGAGAATAGTTACGGCGTAACTCTGTTGGGAAGTAGTTAGTTAACTGCTCAGCATGGAAATCGTCATTGGCAATGTCTTCATGAACTAACTGCTCTTTCAATACCATTTTAGCGTAAGCCACAAGCACTGACAGCTCAGGACGAGTAAGTGCCATCCCTTGTTTTTCACGTTCTAATAACGTTTCATCATCAGGAATATACTCTAAGGCACGATCAAGATAGCCCGCTTTCTCCATTGCATGAATAAAGCGAATTTGTTCTTTGACCAGTGACGTACCTTGCTGCTCAGTCACAGAGATTGACTCGGATTGGCAGTAGGCATCATCAAGAACGATTTCGCCCACTTCTTCTTCCATCGACTCAAGGATCTTGTTGCGCTGTTTAACGGTAAGATCACCGTTTGCAACCAAGCCATTTAAGAAGATCTTAATGTTTACTTCATTATCCGAACAGTCTACACCGCCAACATTGTCAACGAAGTCGGTATTAACACGGCCACCATTGAGAGCATATTCAATACGACCGAGCTGAGTCATACCTAAGTTGCCGCCTTCTCCGATCACTTTCGCTTTCAGATCACGACCATCGATACGCAATACATCGTTGGCACGGTCACCTACGTCGGTATGAGTTTCAGTTGACGCTTTAACATAAGTACCAATACCGCCGTTCCAAAGTAGATCAACCTTCATCGAAAGGATCATCTTAATCAGATCATTCGGTGCCACTGATGCTTTCTTAGTACGGAGCATTTTTTGGATTTCTGGCGTCAAGGCAATCGATTTTGCACGACGTGAGAAAATACCACCGCCCTGTGAGATAAGTTTTGGATTGTAATCTTCCCAACTTGAACGAGGCAGATTGAACAAACGGTTACGCTCTTCCCAACCAGACTTTGAATCAGGGTTTGGATCAATAAAGATGTGCATATGGTTAAATGCAGCTTGCAAGCGAATATGCTTAGAAAGCAACATACCATTACCAAATACATCACCCGCCATGTCACCCACGCCAATCGCAGTAAAGTCGGTGGTTTGACAGTTGATGCCCATTTCACGGAAATGACGCTTAACCGATTCCCAGCCACCTTTCGCCGTGATACCCATTGCCTTATGATCGTAACCGTTAGAGCCACCGGAGGCAAAAGCATCACCTAGCCAGAAGTTATATTCTGCTGAAACAGAGTTAGCTAAATCGGAGAAAGTTGCTGTCCCTTTATCAGCGGCAACCACCAAATACGGATCGTCTTCGTCATGACGTACCACACCGGTTGGGTGTACCACCTCACCTTCAATGATGTTGTCAGATACATCAAGTAGTGCGCGGATAAAACGTTTATAACAACGTTGACCTTCAGCAAAGATTTCATCGCGACCACTGAACGTATGTTGACGCTTACAGACAAAACCACCTTTAGCACCAACCGGAACTATGACCGTGTTTTTCACTTGTTGCGCTTTCACCAAGCCTAAAATCTCGGTGCGGAAATCTTCTTGGCGATCCGACCAACGCAAGCCACCGCGAGCCACTTTACCACCACGCAAGTGAACACCCTCGATGTCGGGGGCGTAAACGAATATTTCAAATGCTGGTACAGGTTGCGGAATATCAGGGATTTCACTTGGCTTCATTTTGAGTGCTAGCCAAGGTTTATGCTGCTTATTGTCGTCAACTTGATAGTAGTTGGTACGTAACGTAGCCGTGATCATTTCCATGTAGCGGCGAATAATTCGATCATCATCCAAGCTTTCAACATGATCTAGCTGCTCTGTCATCTTATTGATCAGATCGGTTTGACCTTTCTGACTACCCTTAGATTTTGGCTCAAAGCGCTTAGCAAATAATTCCACCAGCCCTTTGGCCAATTCTGGATAATGACTAAGGGTGTCTTCAATATATTGTTGACTGAATGGGAAACCGACTTGACGCATATAACGAGCATAAGCACGAAGAATAGAAATCTCGCGCCCCGTTAATGAAGCACCTAATACTAAGCGGTTAAAGCCATCACTCTCGAGTTCTCCCGCCCAAATGGCGGCAAATGCTTGTTGGAAACGATCACGAGCTTCACGAAGATCGACCGTTTTGTCGCTCTTATGCAGCATCGAGAAATCTAAAATCCAATAGACTTGACCATTCGCCTTACGCACTTCATATGGCGATTCACCAATAACGCGCAAACCGAGATTTTCTAGCATTGGCATCACATCGGATAGATGGATGGGCTCGTCACGGTGGTATAGCTTGAGTCTCACTGATTTAGAATCAGCGCCTAATTCTTGTGGACGGTAAAACAACATTCCCAGCTTGTTGTCATCATTGAGCTTCTCTAAGCGCTCAATGTCTGCCACTGCTGAACCAGGCAAAACGTCTTCTTTGTAGGAGCGAGGGAAAGCGCGCAAATACTCTTTCGATAGCGGTAGGCCTTTACTTTCACCAAAGTTTGCCACGATCGCTTCGGATAGACGATCATCCCAAGTTGAAGATGCTTCCATTAAGTTTTGCTCAATCGTTTTAACGTCAACGTCCATATTGTTATTATCAACACGAACAATGTAATGTGTGCGAGCCAACGGACTCTCAGAAAAGTAAGTGGTGAACTCCACTTCTTGCTTACAGCCAAAATACTGTTTAAGAATGCGCTGGGTGTGGCGTCGAAGCTCGGTGTTATAACGATCTTTCGTTACATAAACCATGCAGCTGAAGAAGCGCCCAAACGGATCTTTACGCACAAAGAGGCGCAATAGATCGCGGTCTTGCATCTGTACAACACCCATTCCCACTTCAAGTAACTCATCTTCTTTCGCTTGTAGAAGTTCGTCACGGGGGTAGTTTTCAAGAATATTGTGCAGTGCTTTGAAAGAGTACGAGCCTTCACGGTAACCGCTCGCGTTAAGAATTCGCTCTACTTTTTCACGAATAAGTGGAATATCCGCCACACTCTGGTTGTACACCGCTGAGGTATATAGGCCAGTAAAGCGATGTTCACCAATCACTTTGCCATTCTCATCGAATTTTTTAATGCCGATATAATCCGTGTACGCAGGTCTATGAATTCTTGATGGGCGATTGCCTTTAGTCACAATCAGCAAGAACGGTTTTTTCACTTCAAGACGCGCTGAGTCGGGAAAATCGTTAAGATTAACGGTACGCACTCGTTCTCGGTTGGCAAATAAGCCTAAGCCTTTATCAGGGGTTGGCCTTAGTTCGGTATCGCCATCAACGGTCACTAAGTCATACTCTTTGTAACCCATAAAGGTAAAGTTATGATCACCTAACCAACGTAGGAACTGGATAGATTCATCATAACGATCACGTTCGATCGCTATTTTGCCCTTTTGAGCTTCGACCACAGAAGTCACTTGCTCAAGTTTTTCGACCATCAATAACCAGTCTTGCACAACCAGTCCTGCGTCATTAAGAATACTTAACAACTCTTGCTTGAGTGACGTCATGGCTTCTTTGTCACTAAGGCGATCGACCTCAATGTGGAACAGAGACTGTAGTGCGCCCTCTCCAGCATTGATTGAAACAATCTCTCCCTTTCCAGTGCGAGCAATTTGCGTCGGTCCGTGGAGCATTAAGTGTGATGAAAGATCTAAACGGCTGAGAGCCATTTTTACTGAGTCGACTAGGAAGGGACAATCGGGTACCACAATCTCAACGATGGTATGAGTAGATTGCCAACCTTGGCGACTTACCGTCGGGTTAAAAACTCGTACAGAGAGTTCATCAGCTTTTTTCTCATTAATATGGTGCCATAGAGAAATAACGGCGCCATACAGATCTGATTCATTACGTTCGATAAGATCGTCTTGAGAAATGTTGCTAAAGAGATGTTGAGCAAGTTGGGTGACTAGGGGTTGATGAGCAAGCTCGAGTTTGTCTTGAATAAGCTTGTAAACTTTTTCAAGCAGAACCGGCATCAATGTTTCACGCGCGGTCATAATCACACTCCACAATTAGAATTGTATGTATTTTTGAGGGATGTTGTAAGCATAGTGCTTAACACGGGTAATGCCGCTTCATTGTAAAAGCTTTATTGATAAATAGTTAATTCTTTTGGGAGTGGTAAGAGGTGAAATGTTTGATATTGTGACTAAGGTTCTATTTAAACTTCTATAAAATCAGTTGCTCACAGAAGTTCCAACTTTATAAACTTATTTTTTTGGTCAGTTGTTAATCTGAAGCGCCCTTTTAGACCAATTTGACTAACAAAGGGCCTGAAACGAGATGCAGGCAATTGTAAGCGTAACCCACTGTCAGTTATAACTAAAATGTTGCTTGCGACACCATTGTAGTGTGACAAGAAAGTTTGATAAGAAATATTGAGAGTAAAATAATAATGGTTCATAAATTGGTTAAAAAAGTAACGTTATTGGCTTAGCCCCAAAATCACTGTATAAATAACCAGTAGCACTAAAAAGTGCTACTGTTTTACTGCGCTTGATTAGGATTCGAGTGCTTTATTCACTTTCTCAAATAGATCGTTAGCAAGATTATCCATTGCTCGTAACTCTTCTAATTGCTGCTTGATAAGTAGTTGACGCGTTTCATCATACTTACCAAACTTAAGTAATGGATCAATTAAACGCGACGCCACTTGTGGGTTGCTGCTGTTAAGTTGACGTAGAATTTCCCCAGCAAACTGATACCCTTCACCACTCTTGGCATGAAAGCGGACCGGGTTCATATTCAAAAACGACCCTATTAAGCTACGGGTACGGTTGGGGTTTTTCAGACTGAATGCCTCGTGACTCATGGTCTGCTTTATCACCTCAAGCGCATTTTCAGCTGGGTTAGCACCTTGTAGTGCAAACCATTTATCCATCACCAAGCCATCGTGCTTCCACTGGTTACTGTAGTCAGCCATCAATGACTCACGACAAGCCAACTGAGCACTATTGGCTGCGTTCATCGCGGCAATAGTGTCTGTCATGTTGTTGGCACTGTCATACTGAGCTTTAACTAAATGATTACCCTGCGCAGTATACGCAAGTAAGCCCAACGCACTATTACGTAGCGATCGTTGACCAATCGATGCGTGGTCAACCGTGTAATCGGCTTGTTTTAAGCTGTGGTATAGCGCGCTCAACTCATCCTCAAGTTCAGTCGCTAAAATCACTTTGAACGCTTTCAACACTTGAGCAATTGCATCAATATCTGCTTGTTTATACCATCCCATCACTTCATTGTGACTTGGCAAGGCCATCATTTCGGCAATAAATGCTGGCTCCAGCTGATCGGATAATAGTACACCACGGAAGGCATCAACCACTGCTGGCGGCAATGCAACGTCTCGTTGTGCTTGCACGTCTGCTACGCCATCACGAATGTATTTTGCCAACAGCATTTGTCCTGCATCCCAACGAGCAAATTCATTGCGTGCATGAACCATCAAGAAAATGAGCTCTTGGTCGCTGTAGTCATATTCAAGTTTTACTGGGGCCGAAAACTCGCGCAATAATGAAGGAATAGGCTGCTCGGTAACATTGTCAAACACAAAGCTTTGCTTGGCCTCGGTGACACTGAGTACATTATTGATTGGATTTCCGTTACATTGTAACTCAATCACTTCACCGTTATTCGTGTACAACTCAACGTCGAATGGAATATGTAGAGGTTGTTTGTCTGCCTGATCTTGTGTCGGTTCCGTAGATTGTTCAATCGTTAACGTGTAAGTTTTCGCCGCCTGATTGTACTCACTTGACACGCTAACCGTTGGTGTCCCCGATTGGCTGTACCATAAACGGAATTGTGTTAAATCAACACCTGACGCATCTTCCATCGCCGCGACAAAATCTTCGCATGTCGCTGCTGTCCCATCATGGCGCTCAAAGTACAATTTCATGCCTTTTTGGAAACCTTCTTCACCCAATAGAGTGTGCATCATACGAATGACTTCGCTGCCTTTCTCATACACGGTCAAAGTGTAGAAGTTGTTCATCTCTATCACTTTTTCTGGGCGGATCGGATGTGACATCGGGCTTGCATCCTCAGCAAATTGAGGACCACGAATAATACGTACATTATTAATACGGTTCACCGCACGAGAACCTAGATCCGAAGAAAACTCTTGATCGCGGAATACCGTTAGACCTTCTTTAAGACTTAGCTGAAACCAATCTCGACAAGTCACACGGTTGCCTGTCCAGTTATGGAAATACTCATGACCGATAACCGCTTCGATACCCAGGTAGTCGGTATCCGTTGCGGTTTTTTCATTGGCGAGAACAAATTTAGAGTTAAAGATATTGAGACCTTTATTTTCCATCGCGCCCATGTTGAAAAAGTCGACCGCAACAATCATGTAGATATCTAAGTCATACTCAAGGCCAAAACGTTCTTCATCCCATTTCATTGAGTTAATAAGTGACGTCATCGCATGTGGCGCGCGGTCTAAATTACCTTTATCAACGAATATTTCGAGATCAACGTTACGCCCAGATTGAGTTACAAATTTATCGCGCAAGACATCAAAATCACCAGCCACTAAAGCGAACAAATACGCAGGTTTCGGATGTGGATCTTGCCATTGAACCCAATGACGACCACCTTCAAGTTCACCTTGGGCAACACGATTACCATTACTTAGTAAGTAAGGGTATTGGCTCTTATCAGCAATAACTTTGGTTGTGAACTTCGCCAATACATCGGGGCGATCAAGATAATAAGTAATGCGGCGGAAACCTTCTGCTTCACACTGGGTACAGAAAGCGCCACCTGATTTGTACAACCCTTCTAATGCGGTATTGGCTTCGGGGTCAATGAGAGTCACGATTTTTAGCTCACATTCTTCAGGCAGTTGATTGATTTCTAAACCACCCTCGACTTGTTTAAAAGCACTCCAAGCTTCACCGTTAACATGAATACTTTTTAGCGTTAACGCTTCACCGTCAAGCTGGATGGTTGTTGATTCTTTTAGCTGTTTAACGCGGGAAACGGCACTAACCGTTGTTTGGTTATCGTAAAGATCAAAGGTCAAATCGATATCAGTGATGGTATGCGATGGAGACTGATAGTCTTTGCGGTATTTGGCTTGTGGAGTCTGAGCCATGTCTAAATCCTTCTGACTAATTAGAGATGAAAAGCGCACTGCTTGTGCAGTTTGAACTCGCGTCGTAAAGACGTCGAACCATTGCGTATTAGCTTACCTGTCTCGATACAAAAAAACGAGGTTCCGCTAAGAAATACCTCGTTTTTTGTCTACAGCTGGTGTCGAATTCAAACAATTTGTCTAGATTATCGTCAAAGTTCACGCTAATTGGTTATGACTTATCGTATACGGTTCAATACCGCATAGAGCGCGCCTTCCTCCATTTCTAACGTCAAGATATCTCGATTAAGAGTGTACTTAGTTTCGTGCTCACCATTTTCGTATAACAACACCAAATGTTCACCTTCGGTATAGTACACACCGCGATGAACAGCCTCATCGCCCTCATCATTACTGACTCGAAACATGAAGACAAAATCAGGCTGTAGGATCAAATCGAGCCGATTGACATCATTTGAGTCGATATCATCGCCTGCCAATTGAGCACTGGACCACATTCCTGCGAGTGCATTAGATAACGCTTTGGTGAAGGTGACACCGTTGAGATTAAGTAGATTATGATTGGCAGAATATTGATAGACCTGTGGCTCATCACTATTGAGACCAAGAATAATGGTATCATCATTGGCCGTATACAAACCTTCCCAATGATCGACGGAATAATCATGCTTTTGTATATCGATTTTAAAAGTGTAGTTGGAGTCAAGTGAGAGTTTAATCGCTAAAAACTTCTCTTGCGATTGTTCTGGCTGTGTATTGACCAAATACCAATCACCAAGTAAGAATGGCTGATCAAATTGGGTTAAATCGCTATTGTCGCGCGCCTGTTCCGCAAACACACCACTGGTGAACAAAAGTAAAAATAAGGCCATCAATCTCATAGCGCGCTCCATACTCTTTTTCTTAAGCTTAGGCGCCATGCCGATAACACGCTAAAAAAATTGATCTAAATCACATTAATTATTGGCAAAAAAAAAGCGGACTCATTGAGCCCACTTGATAACTGCATGATGTTACTAGGATTTCAGCATATCGACCATAATTGCGACCGATTCATCCAGATAAGCATCTGGTGCTTGATAATCTTTAGGAACATCATCGAGCGTTTTAAATAGAGCTTCGCCCATCGCTTTTTGACGCTGATTAATTCGCGCTAAGCGTTGAATATCCGCCTGCTCACTTTCAGCCTTGCGTGTCTTCTCATTCAAAGACAATGCATTGTCGTCTTTCTCTGCTTTGTATTTGGCAATATCTTCAGCAATAAAACCAAATTCGAGATCTTGAGCAATACGGGCTTGGTGAGCCGTTGTTAATTGTTCAACTTGAACAGGGTTACGTTGTAACACTTGATATTCAGCCGGTTCAATACTATCCCAAGGCAGCGCATTATCTTCGACACTTTCACCAGTCTCACTCGGCTCAACTGCGGTTGGGAAGGCAATATCGGGTGCCACACCACGATTTTGCGTACTACCACCATCGATACGATAGAACTTTTGGATTGTGTACTGCACGTAGCCAAGTTCTTTATCAAATAAATCATAGATATGATTAAGTGAACGGTGCTGCTGCACTGTCCCCTTACCGAACGAGTTTTCACCAACAATCAATGCACGACCGTAATCTTGCATTGCCGCAGCAAAGATCTCAGAGGCCGAGGCACTGTAACGGTTAACCAGCACGGTCATTGGCCCGTCGTAACTGATTTCACCATCAGTATCACTATTGACATTGACACGACCATAGCTATCACGCACTTGAACAACAGGGCCACTGGTAATGAACAAGCCCGAAAGCGCTGTGGCTTCAGTTAAAGCACCACCGCCATTATTACGTAGATCAACAATAATACCGTCAACGCCTTGCTCTTTTAGCTCAGAGATAAGCTTGTTAGTATCTTTTGCCAGTCCTACATAAAAGCTTGGAACTTCAAGTACACCGATTTTTTTGCCATCTTTTTCGATAACTTCTGATTTCACCGCCCGATCTTCCAAACGGATCTTATCGCGAACAATGGTGATCACTTCGGGTTTGGCGTCTTTACCTTCTGGCAAAATCTGCAGATAAACTTTGGTGCCTTTTGGACCTTTGATTAGCTGTACCACATCATCAAGACGCCAGCCAATCACATCTACAATAGCTTCACCATCTTGCCCGACACCAATAATGCGGTCACCTTCAGCCAATTGCTTACTGCTTGAAGCCGGGCCACCAGCAACAAGTGAACGGATAACAGTGTAATCGTCGGTCATTTGTAGCACCGCACCAATCCCTTCGAGCGACAAATTCATCTCGGTTTGGAATTGATCGGCGCTGCGAGGTGAAAGGTAACTGGTGTGGGGATCCACTTCTCGCGCAAACGCGTTCATGTAAAGTTGGAAAACATCTTCACTATGAGTTTGGCTAAGACGCTTAAGCGCGTTGTTATAACGCTTACCGAGCATCTCTTTTATCTCATCCCACTCTTTACCCGTCAGTTTAAGGTTGAGCGCATCGTATTTAACTCGCTTACGCCACAGTTCATCTAACTCAGCGGTATCTTTTGGCCAAGCCGCTTCACTTCGATCTAACTCAATGAACTCATCTGTGTCGAAGGTCATCTCTTTGTCGAGAAGTCGAAGGGCATATTGGAAGCGCTCATAACGACGTTTCATCGAAAGATTATAAACATCAAACGCAATCTGATTGTCACCGGATTTCAACTGGTCATCAATCAATGTAGACCATTTATTTAATGTGGCGATGTCTGCTTGAGTAAAAATATTGCGATTGTAATCAAGCATTTCGATATAACGTTCGAAAATGGCTTGAGAGAACTGGTCGTTAAGTGAGAAGTGTTTGTAGTGGGATCGAGTAAAGCGCGATGTGACACGTTTGCTTGCGGTCTCATGCTGAGCTTCTGAAGAGAGAACGGGTAAGTCCTCTAAGCTGATGTTTGCCTCTAACGCGTTAGCGGTAGACGCTGCTAGCCAGAGGCTAGCAGCAATCAGCGACAATTTTGAACGGCATTTCATGCGTAGGAGTATCTCCTTTAAGCGCGCAAGTGCTCCGCTTTCACAACCATTTGTAGGCCGTTAGACAGTTGAACACGCACATCTTCCTTATTGATTTCAACGATAGTCGCAGCCATATTTCCTTTGCCCATATTAACGTTTACTTGATTGCCGACTGTCATATCGTCAGCAGTCAGAGCACGAGTTTCTACTGGCTTATTGGCTTTTTGTACTTTGTTTTGTTGCGAGCGACGGCCTTGAGGCTTGTTCGCCGCTGGCTTAGCTTTCGCTTTGCCTTCTTCACGGGCTTTTTGTGCTTGCTCTTTACGACGAGCTTGTACTTTCGCTTTGCTCTCAGCTAGTGCTGCTTTCGCATGTTCAACATGCTCTTCGTCAAGCTCACCTGCTGGGTTGCCGTCTAAATCTACACGAACTGCACCAGGCTTAACTCCGTGAAGGTAGCGCCATGATGAAGTGTACTGTCTTAACGCTGCACGAAGTTGAGTTTTGCTAACTTTCGGGTCGTCAGATAGACGCTCCGCAAGATCTTGAAAAATACCAATTTTAAGTGGTTTTGCTTCACCTTCTAAAGTAAAGCACTTAGGGAAACATTCAGCAACGTACGCGATAACTTCTTTGCTGTTTTTTAACTTTTCAGTGTTTTCCATGAGGATTCCTGGTTATTGCGGCTTGTCCGCGAGCATTTAGTACAAATATTTGAGGTATTATAGTGACCTGCAAGCGAAAAACCACACTCAATAATCAATTTATGCCTTGATAGCGTGTGAATTAAGCAGCTTTTCTACTTCACCCATCAAAAATACCAGCCCTTGCTGATCAATTTCATTAAATCGACCCACATTTGGACTATCAATATCGAGTACGCCCACCACTTGACCATTAATAGAGAACGGAATCACGATCTCGGCGTTGCTTTCCGCGTCACAGGCAATGTGCCCATCAAACTGATGTACATCTTCAACTCTTTGCACGGTATTGGTCGCCGCAGCGGTACCACAAACACCGCGACCAAGTGGAATTCTCACACACGCGGGTTTGCCTTGAAACGGTCCTAAAACTAGCTCATCCCCTTGCATTAAGTAAAAACCTACCCAGTTGAGTTGTTCAAGTTCCATATTCAATACAGAACTTATATTGGCTAAATTCGCAATAAGATCAGGTTCAGACTCAATTAACGCGATGACTTGCTTGGTTAAGCGTTGATAATGTTCTATTTTCATACTACTTCCATTTGAAACTGGAGACTTCTATCATGAATCTACGTACAATACGTACAAAGAATAAATAGTAAGCATTCTCATTATAATGACTGACAATCCCAACACTATTAGCCGTTCTTGGTTGATAACTCAAGTAAAAAAGCATAAATCTAAGCTGATCTTTGCCAATATAATCGCTTTGATTGCAACCTTGATCAGCGTGCCAATCCCGCTATTAATGCCTTTGATGGTTGATGAGGTACTTCTCAAT
Organism: Vibrio pacinii DSM 19139; assembly: GCF_000711795.1. Lineage (GTDB taxonomy): Bacteria > Pseudomonadota > Gammaproteobacteria > Enterobacterales > Vibrionaceae > Vibrio > Vibrio pacinii. Next base: position 201,009 of record NZ_JONH01000012.1, read on the forward strand.
CAACCAGGACAAGGGCTTGCAGCAATGAACCTCCTTTTGCCTGACTCAATGCAAACACCGACTGGTTATATTTTTTTAACGTTGATGTTGGTTGTCTTAATGCGCAGTGTAAGCCAAGCACTCAACATTTTGCAAAGTCGTCAATTTACTCTTGTCTCCAAAACCATCACTTACCAGATGCGCAGTCAAATGATTGATAAGTTGGGGCGAATCAGTATCCGTCAGTATGAAACGCGCGGCAGTGGTGGCGTGAACGCCCATCTGGTTACCGATATTGAAACGATCGACCAGTTTATAGGCTCGACGTTGAGTAAATTCTTGATAAGTTTGCTCACCGTTTTGGGCACTGCTGGAGTGCTATTGTGGCTTGACTGGCGCTTGGGTTTATTTATTTTATTGGTTAACCCCATCGTCATTTACTTTTCTCGAAAACTTGGCAGTAAAGTAAAACATCTTAAAAAGCGTGAAAATCAATCTTTTGAACAGTTCCAAAATCGTTTGGTTGAAACCTTAGATGGCATCTATCAACTTCGCGCTGCCAACCGTGAACGAGAGTTTCTTCGTGAACTGAAGCAGCAAGCCAATCAAATACGAATTGATGCAGATAAATACGCCTGGCAATCAGAAGCGGCTGGACGCATCTCCTTCTTACTGTTTTTACTCGGCTTTGAACTGTTTCGCGCGGTCGCAATGTTAATGGTGCTGTTTAGCGACCTCACCATCGGTCAAATATTCGCCGTGTTCGGTTATCTGTGGTTTATGCTCTCTCCGGTTCAAGAGTTACTGGGGGTTCAATTCTCTTGGTATAGTGCTAAAGCCGCTTTAAAACGGATCAATGCCCTACTTGACTTAGAAGAGGAAGCTCGACCTGTCAGTAAGGTTAATCCGTTTAATGATGATCGCGAAGTCGAAGTCGTGGTTGATAAGGTCAATTTCTCGTATAACGCCGAAGCGCACGTACTACGTGATCTCTCTCTAACTATCCCAGCAGGAAAAAAAGTGGCTCTGGTTGGTGCTAGTGGTGGGGGGAAATCAACCTTGATTCAACTGCTTATTGGTGTGTATCAAGCGGATTCCGGTACTATCCGCTTTAATGGTGAGAAATGCGAAGATATCAGTTTTGAGATTATTCGTGAGCAAATAGCTGTGGTATTACAACAGCCTATACTCTTTAATGATACTTTAAGGCATAATCTGACCTTGGGCGCTGAGTTTGATGACTTACAACTGTGGCGTGCACTCGAAATTGCCCAAATGCAAGACGTCATCAAACAACTCAGTGACGGCTTAGAGACACAAATTGGCCGCAGTGGCATTCGTTTATCTGGTGGACAACGACAACGTTTAGCGATTGCTCGAATGATATTGAGTAACCCAAAATTTGTTATTCTTGACGAAGCAACTTCCGCACTTGATACCGCAACAGAAGCGGCATTACACAAAGCGTTGACAGACTTCTTACAAGGACGAACCACGTTAATAGTCGCCCATCGACTGTCAGCGGTGAAACAAGCCGATCTGATTTATGTACTTGAAGATGGTCAAGTCACACAAACAGGTACGCATGGAGAGTTGGTTGAACAACAAGGCTTATATCAAACCTTATATGGCAGTGTGCAATCACACCATTAGTCATATTTTTTCAACAAGTAATGGAGAGTTGCAATGAGCAACTCTTCTGCTTCACACGCCCATCCATCGAGGCTCACATCGGTGCGACTTTGTCACGGTTGCGAACTTCCGGTTGATTTAGTCTCCGTAGAGCGCGGAAAAAGTGCTTTCTGTCCTCGATGCAATACCTTGCTCTATCGAGGTGGAACACCGTCACTCTCGGGTAACTTGGCATTGGCGATTACCTGTTTAGTATTATTTATCCCTTCGCACTTTTTCGACTTTATCAGTATTCGTCTTTTTGGCGTGATGATACCGGCCACCCTTCCATCCGGGATATTTACTCTGGTCGATGAAGGGTTTGTACTCTTAGCCATGTTGATTTTTTTCTGCAGTTCAATTGCGCCATTGCTGCTTTGCAGTGCGGTTGTCGCCGCCCACTTTGCACTAAGCACTCATTCATTTCGCATCCTGAAATTATCACTATTGCTAATACAGCGATTAAAACCTTGGGTTATGATCGATGTCTTTTTAGTTAGCATTGCAATCTCGTGTTTTAAGCTGCAAGACTACTCTGACATTTTTGTTGGCCCCGGATTGATTGGTCTCGTTCTACTGCAACTGACAACAGTACTACTGCTGACACGTGTCAATGTTAGACGTTATTGGGAAGTTTTCGAGCCGGAAGACACTTATCCAATCAATGTTAAAACGCTACACTGTCACCATTGTCATCTGTCACAACCTGATGGTGAGCACTGCTTGCGCTGCCAAAACCCAATTCATCATAGAAAGCCACGTTCAATTCAAAAAACTTGGGCTTATTTGATTGCCGCCAGTATTGCTATTTTTCCAGCTAACTTGATCCCGATATCGATTCTGCTGACTAATGGCAAACGACTTGAAGACACGATTTTTTCAGGCGTGGCATCGCTAATCAACAGCGACATGACGGGGATCGCGATTATCATTTTTGTCGCCAGTATCGTTGTGCCTGTGGCGAAAATCCTAGGGTTGTCTTACCTGCTCCTCGCAATTCAATTCAAGCGTAAGATCTATCATAAACACCGCATGCTAATTTACTTTGTGGTCAAATGGATTGGTCGCTGGTCGATGATGGATCTTTTTGTTATTTCAATCATGATGACCTTAGTCGATCGCGGTCAAATACTCGACTTTACCCCCGGCTATGGTGCTGTCGCATTTGGTATTGTCGTAGTATTGACGATGCTCGCAGCCGAAAGCATGGACCCGAGACTAATTTGGGATAACTACCCTGATGCAATTAAAAAGAAAGAGCCTATAAATGAGTAACCCCTCTCCGACGCAAAACTCATACTCACCTAAAGTGAAACGCAATAAAGGTGTCTCGCCATTGTGGCTGCTGCCAATTTTAACGATGGTGCTCGCTGGTTGGTTGGTCTTTAGCGCAATCCAAGACGCAGGGCAACGGGTACAGATTTACTTCTCCGATGCACAAGGTTTGATTGCTGGACGCACCACCATTCGCTACCAAGGGCTCGAAGTCGGTATGGTTAAAGACATAAACCTAGCCGAAGATCTGCAAAGTATTTATGTTGATGCTGATATTTACCCTGAAGCTACCAAGTTGCTGACCAAAGGCGCACGTTTCTGGATGGTTAAGCCCACTGCCAGTCTTTCGGGTATTTCTGGATTAGATGCATTGGTGTCGGGCAACTATATTGCGATTTCTCCGGCGACTGCATCGTCTGAACCCGAAACAAAATTCACTGCACTCGAACGCGCCCCTTCTGATCTGCTAAACAAAGAAGGCCTTAGTATTTCGCTTAAGTCACGCGATCTAGGAGGCATTTCCGTTGGCTCACAAATTGTCTATCGTAAAATCCCGGTAGGTGAAGTCTACAGCTATCAACTCGATGCTGATGACAAAAGCGTCATTATTAATGCGAGCATTGACGAAGAGTACCGCCACATCATCACGGATGATAGCCGTTTTTGGAATGTGAGTGGTATTGGTGCCAATATCGGCTTTGCTGGCGTCGACGTGCGTTTAGAGAGCTTGAGTGCTTTGATTGGCGGTTCAATTGCGGTCGACTCCCCTGACGGTGGTGAGCCAGTGGCCGAAAATACCCAATTCAAACTCTACCCCGACATCCAAACCGCGGGGCGAGGAATCGCGATAAAAATCACCTTACCGGACGATAATAACGTCAGCGCCGCTGGAGCACCTATTGTTTATCGTGGTATAGAAATTGGCCAAATTACCGATCTCGAACTTAGCCAAGGCCGTGAACGTATTCTTGCCTCTGCTGCGATTCAGCCCGCTTTCAGTGACATGCTAACCACAGGCAGTCAGTTTATCTTGCAAGAGGCTAAAGTCTCTCTGTCTGGTATTGAGAACCTAAGTAATCTTTTCAAAGGCAATTACCTGACCATTGCTCCCGGTGACGGCGACCGCTCACGCCACTTCACCGCGGTCAGGCAAGATGAGTATAAACGCGAACAAGCGCAAACCGTGGCACTACGTTTAACCGCAGATAACTCTTACGGTCTCGAGAAAGGGGCGAGCATTTTATATCGTGGTATTAGTGTGGGATCGATAACTGCGGTTGCACTTGTCAAAGATAGCGTACAATTTGATGCGCTGGTTGATAGTGATTATGCCCACTTAATTAAGTCACTCAACCGTTTCTATGTAACGGGAAGTGCCAGTGCAGAACTGACAGAGTCGGGACTCAACATCAATGTCCCACCCGCGAAGCAACTGTTAACTGGATCGATCAGTTTTGTCAGTGAAGGTCAAAGTAAACCACGCGTCACCTATCAACTTTACCCAAGTAAGTCTCTCGCTGAACTGGCCAAATACAATATGTCGGGGTCGACTAAACTTACCCTGTTTTCCTCAGAGCTTCCGCCGATCAGTAAAGGCAGTCCACTGTTATATCGCAACTTACAAGTTGGAAGTATTGCGGACTTCTACCTCGTTGATGGCGGTGTCATTATCATGGCGAGCATTGAAAATCAGTATAGTCATCTTGTAACTGAACAGACGGTATTTTGGAATCGTTCCGGTGTAGAGATTGATGCCAGTCTTGCCGGTGTGAATATTAAGGCCGCCCCGCTGACCTCCTTAATTAAAGGCGGAATCGCGTTTGATTCGTTGCCAGGTGTCGACAACAAGCAAAACGAAAAGTGGTTACTGTACAAAGACTTTAAAACCGCACGCAAATTTGGCCAGGTGATCACCCTCTACTTTGATGGAGAGAACTCGCTCTCCGAAGGCGCGGACATTCTTTATAATGGTGTCAAAGTAGGCGAAGTCACGCTGGTTATCCCTGACTTTAAGCGCAGTCGTATTGAGGTTAAAGCGCGTATACTGCCAGAATATACACAACAGATTGCGGTAGAGGGTTCTTTCTTCTGGCTTCCTCAAGCCGAAGTAGGCTTAAGCGGCGTTAAGAATGTACGACATTTGCTTTCTCAAGCAATCAACGTGATCCCAGGTCATGGCCAAGCGCGTCAAAGCTTCGTCTTAAATGAGAGCCCAAAGGTTGCCCATGGTGTTCAATTCACGTTGCAAAGTGAATCGCGCGGCTCTATTACACAAAATACCCCAGTGTTATATCGCGAAATGGAAGTCGGACAAGTCACTCATGTTGAGCTTGGTGAGTTTGCTGACCGCATCGTTTCAACCATAATGATTAAGCCAGAATACGCCTATTTAGTTCGACGTAATACGGTGTTTTGGAATACATCTGGTGTCGATATTTCTATTGGCCTTTCAGGTGCCAATATCAAAGCAGGCACGCTCGGTAGTATTGTACGTGGCGGCATCACGTTTGCGACACCAGAACAGAAACAGCTCGAAGCGATTGCCCCGCCAGGTATGTCTTTCTATCTCAATGAGCAAGCAGAAGAGAGTTGGAAACAATGGCGAACCGCCATACCGAAACCTTAAGCAAGTGAAAAACGCAGCAAAAAAGCTGCGTTTTTTTGTTTGACCATAGTATTTCTTGTTGAACCTTAGCTATAATCGCCACCTTTCACGCTAGCAGAGACACCGCCGTGCATCATAACGTTTTTCTACCCGAAGCCTTTCTGAAAGAGATGGCAGAGATCCTCCCAAAGCATCTTAATATGGATGACTTTATCGCCGCCTGTCAGCGCCCTTTGCGTAAGAGTATTCGAGTTAATACTCTAAAAATATCGGTCGAAACGTTTATGCAGCGTGCCCAAGATAAAGGCTGGGAACTAGAAGCTGTTCCTTGGTGTAAAGAAGGTTTCTGGATTGAGGCAGATGAATCACAAGTTCCGCTTGGTAATACCTCAGAGCATATGTCAGGGCTATTTTATATCCAGGAAGCCAGTTCGATGATACCAGTGTCGGCTCTGTTTACCGATGAAGATCGAGTCGCTGCAAGCGTGCTTGATATGGCGGCTGCCCCTGGTTCAAAAACCACCCAGATTGCAGCAAAAATGGCCAACAACGGCGTATTGGTTGCGAACGAATTTTCCGCCAGTCGCGTCAAAGTACTTCATGCTAATATTGAGCGCTGTGGCGTACGCAATACGGCGTTGAGTAATTTTGATGGGCGCGTCTTCGGCGGATGGCTACCAGAGCAGTTTGACGCAGTACTAATAGACGCCCCCTGCTCTGGCGAAGGTACAGTCCGTAAAGATGCCGATGCGATGAAAAACTGGGATAAAGCATCCGTTATTGACATCGCCGAAACGCAAAAAGACTTGATTGAAAGTGCATTCCACGCCTTAAAACCGGGTGGCATTATGGTTTACTCAACCTGCACTCTAAGCATCGAAGAGAACCAACAAGTTTGCCATCATCTCAAACAGACATTTACCGATCAGGTTGAGTTTGAAAGTTTAGCTGACTTATTCCCAGCCGCAAAAGAGGCGCTTACTGAAGAAGGATTTCTTCATATTTTCCCTCAAGTGTATGACTGTGAGGGTTTCTTCGTTGCTCGCATTCGAAAAACAGCGTCCGTTGACGCACCGAAAGTTAAAAAGCGACTGGGTAAATTTCCGTTTGAAAAAGCGAGTGCCAAAATTCAGCAAGAGATCACTGAGCAACTAAAACGCACTCTTGATATTGACCTACCAGAACAAGCCTGTGTTTGGCTACGCGATAAAGATGTGTGGTTATTCCCATCCGCTTTAGAGCCTATGCTTGGTGAACTGCGTTTCTCACGGATGGGCATCAAAATCGCTGAAACACACAAAAAAGGTTACCGCTGGCAGCACCAAGTCGCAACGGCATTAGCGACCGGCAAAGAACAAATGTGCGTAGCACTTTGTGTCGAAGATGCACGTGAATGGTATATGGGACGAGATGTCCGACCTGAGGGAATATCAGGACAAGGTGAAGTACTAGTCACCTACGATAACGATGTGATTGGATTGGGAAAATGGGTTGGCAATCGAATTAAAAATGGTTTACCGCGAGAGCTCGTGCGCGATAAAAACCTATTTTAATCGGTCATGCTAAGGCATGAATTACACGTCGAAGCGCGCATAACCAGTAGAATGAACTACAATTAAGCATGTAAACAGGCAAGAGTAATTAAATGATTAGCGCAGGCTCTCACTGAGCCCTTCCCCTAGGCCCAAAGCAGGATCAGCAATGGGCCTTTTTTTTCAGTCATTCATTTTAATTAGCTTAAACGAATGCCCTCTTTTTCAATTACAATTTTACCTTGCTTGTACAAACCGCCAATGGTTTTCTTAAACGTGCCCTTACTGGTACGAAAAGCAGCAAAAATTTCTTCAGGGCTCGACTTGTCATTGAGTGGTAAGAACCCACCTTTTTTCTCAAGTAAATCGAGAACTTTTTGGCTCAGATCATCCATCTTACTCACGCCAATCTTTTGCAAAGAGAGATCGATTTTGCCATCTTCGCGCACGCTCTTGATGTAACCCTTGAGTTTTTTACCAACAAATAGCTTACCAAATACGTCCGAGGTAAATATCATTCCCCAATGTTGCCCTTCGACAATAGCTTTGTAGCCAAGATCACTGCGCTCCGCGATAATCAAGTCAACTTGTTGATTTTTTTCATAGTTAGCCGGCGTTTTATCAAGCAGCTTATTAAACTTGGTGGTGCCTACAATGCGACCAGAGGCTTTGTCGGTGTAAACATAAACCAGCACGTTTTGACCTTCAGAAAAACGCGCACGCTGCTCACTGAACGGGATCAAAAGATCTTTCTCTTTAATTCCCCAGTCAGCAAAAGCGCCCGTCGCGTTGACTCCTTGGATTTTCATTAAACCCCACTCGCCTACTTGTGCGATCGGGGTTTCAGTTGTGGCGACTAACTGACTGTCAGAATCAAAGTATAAAAAAGCATCGACATAACCGCCCACTTGAGTACCTTCAGGTACATGACGATTAGGCAGTAGTACGGTGCCATAATCGCCCGCATCAAGAAATACGCCAAAATCGGCTTTTTTTACAACTTCTAAGTGGTTAATCTGACCAACTTTAATCATTTCAACTGTCTCTCATTAAATTTGCGGTGATTATAGCGAATCTCTGATATGCTTGCGCAAGATATTTGGTACTTTTTTCAGGAGCACTTTTTTGTTAACTGTTGATAAGCAGGACGGCATTACTCTTAAAATTTCACATGCAATGGATGCCACCAAAAAGTCAGATCTCGACCTGTACTTTTTTATTCCTGGCGAGCTGGGTTTAACACCAGACGTGCTGAAAGAGAGTGAGTTTTACTACGAATCTATTACACAGCAACGTGCTTACTACAGTGACAAAACTCTACTTCCTCTGGTGCACAGTCGCCTAGCCAAACGTGGTCGTCTCTCTTCAACCCAATACCGAGTCAGCTTAAGCCTATTCGCATATCAATATGTAATTGCGTTAGATAAAGCCGTCAACGAATTAAACAAACACAACAAAGAGTCGGTCACCATCGATGAGGTAGACGAAGTTATCTACCTGTCACTCGATATTCTTAAAAAACTTCGCCGAAGTATACCATACGAAGAGAGCCTCAAGCGTTACTATGCCAATATCGACAATTATCTGTCTTGGTATACTGGTCAGCGCCTCATGTCGCTGGTGGCACATATGCCGCGCGACAGTGAGTACAAGAGTTTAAAAGAGAGCTTGCTCGCTATTGTTGAAAAAGAGGCCGCTCACCGTAAGCTTAATAACTACAACTCAAAACATGTTCGCGATGATGTTACACGCCTAAGCAACAAGATGCGTTTGCTGCGTCGCTTAATTGAACACCCTGTCGTTTTGCAAGAGAAAACACAATCACTCGGCAACAACATGAAACGTGCGGTGAAAGGCAGTGCGACAGGCTTCGTGATGGTTTTTGTTACCATTACGGCAATTTTGGCTCGTGACTACTGGGGTGAAATCACCGTATCTTTTATTGTGTTAATGTCGTTCGTTTACGCCTTGCGTGAGATATTTAAAGACGATTTACGCGATGTCATGTGGCGTTGGATTCGTAAAGGTCGGCCCAAATGGCGTAAGATGTACTTAGATCCCACCACCAAAAAGGCCGTAGGACAGAAGCTTGAATGGCTCGACTACAAAATGTTCGACAAATTGCCTGATCGTATCAAGCAAATTCGGAAAAAGCGCGTCGTGCAGCGCGAAGAACAAGTATTGCACTACAGCTCGAAAACCGAGATGTCGACCTCCAAGTTTATGAGTGGTTATGAAGAAACGCGAGAGTCCATGTTGGTCAGTATGCGCGCGATAACCCGTTTAATGGATAAAAGCTCAAACAAGATCTATATCAATAATAATGGCCAAGTCAGCCGCGAATCAGTCGAAAAGCGCCACCTGGTCAACCTGATTGCACGCGAGAACAATTATGACGGCAACCCCAAATATTATCGCTGGAAGATCGTGCTAAACCGGAGCAAAATCGTTGCCGTCGAGGAGATTGAGGTCGAAGATGTTAATCACCCATTCTCTTCAGTGAAAGAGTCAACATAAATTCCGCCATCGGTTCATCGCCATGTAATGATGGGCAAGTAGCGGTTATTTTGACCGCTTGATTGACACGTTCGCCAGTCTTAAAAGTTTCGGCAAGCATTTCATCAATCAACGGTCCATCCTCACAAATAAAATGCACATCCGCTTCTGGCCGTTTTAAAAATTGCCCATCCACCGCTTTAAATGCCAAAGAGACTTTCTGACCGCACTGTTGCGCTTTATTCATCGCCATAAATCCGCCAGCAACATCCGCTCCAACTGCGAGTACACCAAAGTACATGCTATTGAGATGATTTTTAGTTCGGCGTTTGAGTGGAATTTTTACTTCAACTCGGTTTGAGTCTAGCTGTAACAATTTTGGCCTTGCTAACCAGATAAAAGGAACTTTGAAAAAACCAAACATGTTGAGGTAGAGATTTGCTTTAGTAAGTGGTGATAACATTGAACTTGTCCGACCAGTAAGATTCAATCTAGTTCATAACGAACAACGCCCAATGTCAACATATCATTAACATTGGGCGTGTAAAGAGTGATATGGTACCGAACAGGTGTTACACCGTCACAACAACATCTGCCTGACCGTGCTCGGCAAGATACTCTTGCAATTTCGGATAAGCGACTAGACCACTGCTGGTTACAATCACTGGTTTATGCGTGTTTAATGCTGACGTCACCGCTTGTTCAATCAATTGCAACACCGCTTCGCTTTGTGGATCAAACAAGTAATCAAGAGGCTCGCTGAGTCTGTCGATCCCCAACGTAAATTGGGTTAAGTTTTCAAGATTGATGACCAAACCATCGAAATAATGCAGCAATCGTTCCGACAACAGAGCCGCCGAAGGAACATCAATACGATAAAAAACCTTAAGACCGTTAAGACCACGTGGCAACCCTTGTTCAGCAAGCAAATCAATGATCTTCGCCGCATCAGATAAGCTACGCACAAAAGGCACAACGATATCGATAATGTGCCCCTGCTCTTGAAGCGCTTTAATCACTTGACACTCAAGAGCGAATTGCTGGCCTAACGCTTGAGTCGCATAACGAGAGACGCCACGAACACCTAATGCTGGATTCGCTTCTTGTGCTTCGCATTGCCCCCCTAACAGTGAGCGAAAACTGTCACTATCAGCGCAACTTAAACTAACGCGAATCGCCTGATGACTTGGCTGAATTGCGTGTTTGATTTTGTCACTTAAGGTTTGAACAAAATGAGACTCCGCCTCACGATCACCTAAAATTGCATTGATTGATGCTTGTTCCCTCTCATTCAGAGTAGAGTCACCTACGTGATGTAGGGGGTGGTAAAAAATATGCTCTAAGATCATCTCAGACAAAGAGACATATAGGTGACTATCACCACTTGGCTCTTCAGGGCTAGGAAGTGACTGACCCAAAGTGAGTGCTGGATGCAAACTGCTTGAACTGTTTAAACTCATTACTGCTCCGTGCAAAGGTTTTATTGTCTTCTATCCACTCAACATAACGCCCGACTTTAGGGAAAACAAGAGCAAAAAGCATTTTTAACCTACTAAAATGCATAAAATTTCACTTTTACACTCAAGCAAGAGCAAGAATCCAGATAAGTAGTTTATTCCTCGGTTGGTTTCCGTTATCTTTACCGCTTCGCAATAAAAAGAACAGGCTGTGGTATGCCACTGAAAACCGATGAATTAAGAACCCAACCTTTGGGGCCCATGCCAACTCCGGCAGAATTAGGTCAAGCTCATCCTATTACCGATGAAGTCGCTGAGCGTATCGCACAATCTCGTCGTCAAATTGAAAATATCCTAACCGGAGAAGATCAACGTCTTCTGGTGATTGTTGGGCCATGTTCAGTTCATGACACGGCCGCGGCCATCGACTACGCACAGCGTCTCGCCGCTGTCCAAGAGCAGTATAAAGATCAACTGTTCATCGTCATGCGAACTTACTTTGAAAAGCCGCGCACGGTTGTAGGCTGGAAAGGATTAATTACGGATCCGAATCTTGACGGATCTTACGCACTCGAAGCCGGATTGAATAAAGCACGTAAACTACTTTTAGACATCAACAAGTTAGGTCTAGCAACGGCGACTGAGTTTTTAGATATGATCACAGGTCAGTACATCGCTGACTTGATTACTTGGGGTGCTATTGGAGCGCGCACAACTGAGTCACAGATTCACCGTGAGATGGCTTCTGCTCTTTCGTGTCCTGTTGGCTTTAAAAACGGCACTAATGGCAATATCAAAATCGCAATTGATGCTATCCGCGCGTCTCAAGCTTCGCATTATTTCTACTCGCCAGATAAAAATGGCCGCATGACGGTATATCGCACCAGTGGCAACCCGTATGGTCATGTAATTTTACGTGGTGGCGAAAGCGGCCCTAACTTTGATGCTGCGTCTGTTGATGCTGCCTGCAAACAATTGGCTCAGTTTGGATTGCCGCAGCGTTTAGTCGTCGACTTCAGTCATGCTAACTGTCAGAAACAGCATCGTAAACAACTTGATGTGACAAAAGACATCTGCGAGCAAATTAAGTCAGGTAAGAATCAAGTCGCTGGTATTATGGCCGAAAGCTTTATTCTTGAGGGCAACCAACCTATGGATGATCTCGGCAACCTCACTTATGGCCTGTCTATCACCGATCCTTGCTTGGGTTGGGACGATACTGCCACTATGCTCGCAATGTTAGCGGATACTGTGAAATCACGCGGTTAATATAAGGATACTAAGATGCCATCATTTGATATCGTTTCAGAAATCGATACTGTTGAACTGCGCAACGCTGTAGACAATGCCTCGCGAGAGCTTACTACACGTTTTGACTTTAGAGGCGTAGAAGCGTCATTCGAGATGCAGAAAGACGAATCGGTCAGAATGAACGCTGAGGGTGATTTTCAACTCAAACAGATGCGCGACATTTTACGCGCAAACTTAGCCAAACGTGGTGTTGATGCCAACGCGATGGAAGCCAAACAAGAAGAGGCGTCAGGGAAAAACTGGCACCAAATTGTGGCTTTCAAGCAAGGTATCGAAACCAGTATGTCGAAAAAGATCGTTAAGCTAATCAAAGACAAAAAGATGAAAGTTCAAGCCTCTATTCAAGGCGAGAAAGTGCGAGTCACTGGTAAAAAACGTGATGACTTGCAAGCGGTGATGACAGTGATCCGCGAAGCTGAGCTCGGTCAACCTTTCCAATTTGAAAACTTCCGCGATTAAGCCCTACTGATCGCTTAAATAAAAAAGGCTGATTCTTCAGCCTTTTTTATTACTGGTTAGGCACTGCCTAGTGTCAATACGCTATCACTCGCTTGAATAAAGGTCACTCGGCTTGCGGTCGGAGCAATAAAAACCACCACTCTTAATTGCTCAGATTTAGCGCTCTCAAGGGACTCAGAAAGCTGAGCTTCACTCGTGTATTCGATACGCTCGGCATCACGACGCACTAAATCCACAAAACCAAACGGACATGAGTGGTCATACAGCACCACTTCTGCTTGCTGCATTAATCTTAATGCCTTGAGAGTCAGTAATTCGACATCAACGCCGTACTCTATCCAAGTCACGCTCCCCTTATCATCTACAACCATTTCTAGTGCTTGTTGATAAGCCGTCTCAAGTTCGCTATTGGCCTGAGCTCTATCGACGTCAACGAGCGCAAAAAAACGCTCCCAGAACTTTCTACGCTCATCTACAGAGGGGAGTTTTTGTTTAATGTCATTGCGTTTGGATGCGGCAAAATCCGCTTGAAGCCCGAGGTTCTGAGGCAAAATACTTTCTAACTTTTCACGTACATTGCGAATAAGTACTGGTGCGGCACCACCGCTAGAAATCGCGAGTTGGATGCGCCCACGATTTATAATAGAGGGGGTAATAAAGTCGCAGAACGGTTGATCATCAACAACATTAACCAATATCCGCTTGCGTTTGGCATCATGATGAACTTGATGATTTAAGCTCGGGTTATCCGTCGTCGCCCATACTTGCACATAATGAGGCTCGAGTAAGTCTGCCGAATAAAAGCCTTGTATCCACTGACAATGAGCATCGTTGATCAAACCCATTAAGTATGGCTCAACCTGAGGCGAGACAATCGTGACCGCCGCACCAGCTCGAATTAAGCTGTCAACTTTTCGGCAAGCGACTTCTCCGCCACCCACAACTAGGACGGGTTTATTCTTTAGATCTAGAAACAGTGGAAAATATTGCATTTCATTCCTTGAATTAAAAATAACGACTTTGCGCACGATACTACCAAAAATGGGGCATGACATTCATGTGATTTCGATCATAGCCATAATTAATCACCAAATTTCACATTATTTGCAGTCATATAAACCAGATCGTGACACCCATTCAACTTTCAAAATCTATAAGTATTGATAATTTTGTTACACCATCCTGTCGCACCAGAACTGTGAAGTGTTGCACTATTTACATTTAAGCAACATTTAGCCATTCTAGTGTCTGTCAGGAATTGTGAGTTCTCTCAAAAATCTTTTTAAATTATATATTTGAGAAATCACGAATCCTTTCCTACGCTTATAACTGGTTGATTTACTTAAGACTCGATAACGAGCAATAGCAACCTAATAATGAATGAAACACAACACTTTCAATCGTTGAATCAGGGGAAACCCTGAACAAACATGGATCATACAGGAAGGATACAAATGGCACATAAACTAACACTTCTTGCTTCAGTTGTAGCTGCATCTACTGCATTGATGTCTACAGGCGCTTCTGCAGCAGAGAGCACGCTGGATAAAGTAACTAAACAAGGATTCATTACTTGTGGTGTAAGTACTGGCTTGCCAGGTTTTTCTAACCCTAACTCAAAAGGTGAATGGGAAGGTATCGACGTAGAGTACTGTAAAGCACTAGCTTCAGCGGTTCTAGGCGATAAAACAAAAGTGAAATATGTTCCACTAACGGCGAAAGAACGCTTCACAGCACTTCAATCTGGTGAGATTGACGTTCTTTCTCGTAACACAACATGGACGCTACACCGCGATACAGCACTCGGTCTAAACTTCGTAGGCGTTAACTACTACGATGGTCAAGGCTTCATGGTCAAAAAAGAGCTTGGTCTGAAAAGTGCTAAAGAGCTAGATGGTGCATCTGTGTGTGTTCAATCTGGTACCACAACTGAACTTAACCTTGCTGATTACTTCCGCAACAGCGGCATGTCATACAAGCCAGTGGTATTTGATACGGCAGCTCAAACATCTAAAGGCTTCGATGCTGGACGTTGTGACGTGCTAACGACTGACCAATCAGGTCTGTACGCACTTCGCCTGAACCTAGAAAACCCATCATCAGCACAAGTATTACCAGAAATCATTTCCAAAGAACCTCTAGGCCCAGTAGTACGTCAAGGTGATGACCAGTGGTTCAATATTGCTAAGTGGACGCTTTCTGCAATGGTTAACGCCGAAGAGTACGGCATTACATCGCAAAACGCAGACCAAATGCTTAAATCAACCGATCCAAACATCAAACGTATTCTTGGTGTTGACGGTCCTAAAGGTAAAGGTCTAGGTATTCGTGATGATTGGGGCTACCAAGTTATCAAGCAAGTCGGTAACTATGGCGAAAGCTTTGAGCGCACAGTCGGTGAAGGATCTCCTCTACAGATCTCTCGTGGTGTAAACGCACTATGGAACGCTGGCGGCTTCATGTACGCTCCACCAATCCGTTAACGATAGGTTAGTTAAGTAACTACAAAAATGGGCGGTCTAGGCCGCCCTTTTTAAAAAATGGATTTGAGGTTATAGCTGTATGAAACCTACTAATGTTACGACGAAGCCGGAGAGCAGACCGGCTTCAAACGTTAACCTTTTTTACAATCCCACCTTTCGAGCGGTTGTCTTCCAAATAATTGCGATTGCAGCGCTTGTTTTTTTCTTTTACAACATTATCAACAATGCTCTTACCAACTTAGAGTCTCGCGGTATTGCTACTGGTTTCGATTTCCTCAATCAAGAAGCAGGGTTTGGGATTGGCCTAACACTGATTGAATACGACGAAACTTTCTCTTATGGCCGTACCTTTATTATCGGTCTACTAAATACTGCACTCGTATCATTTTTTGGCATCATCCTAGCGACCGTTATCGGTTTTATCGTTGGTATCGCGCGTTTGTCGTCTAACTGGTTGGTTAGTCGCTTTGCCGCCGTTTATATCGAAATATTCCGAAACGTCCCTTTGTTGCTGCAAATTTTCTTTTGGTACTTCGCCGTACTTCAAGCTCTGCCATCAACACGTCAAAGTATGAGTTTAGGTGAGGCCATCTTCCTCAACGTTCGAGGGCTGTACTTTCCTGCTCCTATTTTTGAACAGGGTTCGTCGTTTGTAGTTGGTGCATTTGTACTGGGCGTGATAGCGACAATTTTCATTGGTATCTGGGCTAAAAACAGACAAAAACTCACTGGCCAAATCACGCCGATGGGGCGTATTACACTTGGTTTGTGTGTTGGTTTGCCCGTTGTCATCTATTTTATCATGGGCGCTCCTATTACCGCCGAATACCCTGAGCTTAAGGGTTTCAACTTCCAAGGTGGTATTAGTATTATTCCTGAGCTTGCAGCCCTATTGCTTGCATTGAGTATCTATACTGCATCATTTATCGCAGAGATCGTACGTTCAGGCATTAATGCCGTTAGCCACGGTCAAACTGAAGCAGCAATGTCGCTAGGTTTACCACGCTCACGTACGTTGAAGCTGGTAGTGATCCCGCAAGCACTGCGTATTATCATCCCTCCTCTTACGAGCCAATACTTAAACCTTACTAAAAACTCATCACTCGCGATGGCGATTGGTTACCCAGATTTGGTTTCTGTATTTGCAGGGACAACGCTAAACCAAACCGGTCAGGCAATCGAGATCATTGCAATGACGATGGGCGTGTACCTAACACTCAGCCTACTCACATCCGCGCTGATGAACCTGTACAACCGTAAAGTGGCCTTGGTGGAGAGATAATATGAGTGTACATCAATTTCAACCCGACCTTCCGCCACCTGGTAACACCGTAGGTGCTGTCGGTTGGTTGCGTAAAAATCTATTTAATGGTCCGATTAACTCAATCATTACCATTATTCTTGCCTACTTCTCGTTTACTTTGCTTTGGAATATTTTTGACTGGGCATTATTGAAAGCGGATTGGGTCGGCACTACTCGTGATGCCTGCAGTCGCGAAGGCGCATGTTGGGTGTTTATTAGTGTGCGTTGGGAGCAGTTTATGTATGGCTTCTACCCACAAGAAGAACTGTGGCGCCCTCGCCTGTTCTATGCCACCTTAGCGATCTTCACCGTATTATTAGCGTATGAAAAAACGCCTAAACGTACGTGGATTTGGTTATTTTTCGTTAACATCTATCCGTTTATAATTGCTGCACTTTTGTATGGTGGTGTATTTGGTCTAGAAGTAGTCGAAACCCACAAATGGGGCGGCTTACTTGTTACGTTAATCATTGCGCTAGTCGGGATAGTGGTTTCATTGCCTATCGGTGTCGCATTGGCGTTAGGACGCCGCTCAGAAATGCCAATCATCCGCAGCATGTGTACCATCTACATTGAGGTTTGGCGTGGCGTACCATTGATTACCGTACTATTCATGGCCTCAGTAATGTTGCCTCTTTTCCTCGCTGAAGGTTCAGAGACAGACAAACTGATTCGCGCGTTAATCGGTGTGGTGATGTTTAGCTCGGCGTATATGGCTGAAGTAGTTCGTGGTGGTTTACAGGCAATTCCAAAAGGTCAATACGAAGCCGCGGATGCCCTTGGTCTGAGCTATTGGAAGAAAATGGGATTGATTATTCTGCCGCAAGCATTGAAGATCACTATTCCATCAATCGTCAACACCTTCATTGGTTTGTTCAAAGATACCAGCCTAGTGCTTATCATCGGCATGTTCGATGTACTGGGTATCGGTCAGGCTGCCAATACCGACCCAGAGTGGTTAGGTTTTGCAACAGAAAGTTATGTATTTGTCGCGTTAGTGTTCTGGGTATTTTGTTTCGGCATGTCGAGGTATTCGATTTGGCTAGAAAACAAACTCCATACCGGTCACAAACGATAATTCGTACCAATGCCGTCGGTCATCGACTTGATTGACGAAATTGGTAGCAAAAAATTCAAGGACGTATTATGACGCAACAACAAGATTACATGATCCAAATTAAGGATATGAACAAGTGGTACGGCGAGTTTCACGTACTAAAAAACATTAATTTAAACGTAAAGCAAGGCGAGAAAATCGTTATCTGTGGCCCTTCAGGCTCAGGTAAGTCAACGATGATCCGTTGTATTAACCGTTTGGAAGAGCACCAAAAAGGTCAGATTATTGTCTCTGGCAACGAGCTAACAGAAGATTTAAAAAATATCGAAGCCGTTCGCCGTGAGGTAGGAATGTGTTTCCAACATTTCAATCTGTTCCCTCACCTAACGGTACTCGAAAACTGTACCTTGGCGCCAATTTGGGTAAAGAAAATGCCTAAGGATGAAGCCGTAGCAGTGGCAATGAAATATTTAGAACGCGTTAAGATCCCAGAACAAGCCGACAAATATCCAGGTCAACTCTCTGGTGGTCAGCAGCAACGTGTCGCTATTGCTCGCTCTTTATGTATGAATCCACAAGTGATACTGTTTGACGAGCCAACCTCGGCACTTGATCCTGAGATGGTACGTGAAGTATTGGACGTTATGGTTGAGCTCGCAGAAGAAGGCATGACCATGCTTTGTGTAACTCACGAAATGGGATTTGCGAAAGAAGTGGCTGATCGGGTTATCTTCATGGATGCGGGTGAAATAATCGAAGAAAACAACCCGGTTGATTTCTTCGAAAATCCACAGTCAGATCGAACGCAAAACTTTTTGGCGCAGATTCTGCACCATTAATAGTACAGTTTGCTCAATGGGCGGCTTCGGTCGCCCTTTTTAGTTGTTATATTGTGTTACATCTTTCAAAATACATAAGCATCTATTTCTATTATTATTTTACTAACGACTAATCTCGTTGGGGCTTGATCTTTTGGTTAATCGGCCTCATATATGTTGGTATAAACATAAAACCTTACGAGGAAGATTATGAACAGTCCTATGTTTACCCGCACTTCAACACAAGAAAGTGCTCTGCAAACGAATAAAGTATTGCGTAATACCTACGCTCTACTGTCAATGACACTGCTTTGGTCTGCGGTTGTTGCTGGTGTTTCTATGGCGATGAACCTTCCTCGTCCTGGAATCATCATCATGCTCGTCGGTTTCTACGGCCTGTTATTTTTGACTGAAAAGAACCGCAACAACAGCATGGGTCTAGTATTCACATTCCTGTTTACTGGTTTCATGGGGTACACCATTGGCCCAATTCTTAATGCTTACATTGGCGCTGGGATGGGTGATGTTATCCTAATGGCACTTGGTGGAACCGCACTGTCGTTTATGGCGGCATCGGCTTACGCTCTAACAACTAAACGCGATCTTTCGATGATGGGTGGCTTGATGCTATCACTATTCGTTGTGCTTGTTGTTGGTATGATTGCGAGCTTCTTTATTCAGTCAACGATTCTTCATCTTGCACTGAGCAGCTTGTTTATTGTGTTCTCCACCATGGCTATTTTGATGACAACGCAGGGCATCATTCGCGGTGGTGAGTCAAACTACATCTCAGCGACCATCACGCTGTATGTATCAATTTACAATATCTTCATCAGCCTACTAAGCATTTTAGGCATTATGAACGACGACTAATCACTGTCGATTTCAGATGAATCAAAAGCCCGAAAACCTGATTTTCGGGCTTTTTGCTACTTGTCATATTGTTTCTTCAAGGTAAGCTGCGCTACCCTAACTGGTATCATTGGTTTTAGGACAAAAAGATGTTTGAGTACAACGGCAAGCAAATCGAAACTGACGCTCAGGGCTACCTACTTGACCATACACAATGGCAAGAAGGCATGATTGAGATATTAGCCGAGCAAGAAGGAATTGAACTCACCGACGCACACCTTGAGGTCGTGCATTTTGTACGTAAGTTTTACGAAGAGTTTAACACCTCTCCGGCAGTACGCATGCTCGTGAAAGCGATGGAAAAAGCGCACGGGCCCGAGAAAGGCAATAGCAAGTATCTGTTTAAACTTTTTAAGCAAGGGCCAGCCAAGCAAGCCACCAAACTTGCAGGTCTACCTAAACCAGCCAAGTGCTTGTAGCCTGCCTGTCGCTATAGAATTTTAAAACCCTTATAAGGTTTATAACAGATGGACTCCCGCACCACTGAGTCAACTCGTGAGGTGCGTGGTCCATCTTTTAGCCACACTGACAAGGCTTCGATTTTATCTGGGTTTCCTGACGCAACCACTTCGACATTACCGTTATTTAAATTCATCGCATAGCCGACTAAGCCAAGCTGCATGCCCTGATGCGCCGTGTGATAACGAAACCCTACTCCTTGAACATGTCCAGATACTGTGAACTTCTCACAACTTTGGTCCATAAGCATTACCTCAATTAATCCGTCAATGATATATTTATCAGGTTCTATTCTCACCCACAATGGATAGATGGGTCTCCATATCGGATATAATAATTATGAAAGAAATACCATTTCGTTGGATAGATAAATATCTTATTCATCTCAAAATTCAAGAAAAATTCTATTTACTGTTCTTATTGCCATTGATTGCTTTAGTTGTACTCACCTTAGTATTAGATAACACTGCTGATCATATGCTGCAGTTACTTTATCAAGAAGAGCTCGGTTTGATGCGCGATCTCATCGAAGCAGGTAACTTATCGCGAGATCAAGTTTCGGCGATTATTCATAATTCTGACTCAATCAGGTTTTCCTCTGAAGCTGGCGCTGTCAGCATTAACAATGGCGCGTTCAGTATTGCAGCAGTGCATGAGCAGAACTTGTGGGCATCAATGTCAACCACACATGGCGTCATCATTCTTGTTACATTGTCACTGATTGCGTTGGGCGTGTATTACATTATGACCTTTATCGGTGGTGCGATGTTTACGATGAACAAAGCATTAAATACCATTGCCAATGGTGATCTCACCAGTCGAATGAATTTCTTTAAAGTTCGCGATGAGTTCAGTGAAATTGCGATTACGATAGATAAAGTCGCTGAACGTGAACAAAACATGGTGATTTCGATTCAAGAATCCATTGCGCTTATGCAGCAAATTAGTTCAGACTTAAATCAATCGAATCAGCAAAGCGCCGAGGTATCTGGTACCCAGCAAGAACATTTGAATTCGTTGGCCAGCGCAACAGAGCAGATGGCATCGACCATTCGCGAAGTCGCAAACCTTGCTCACGACTCAAGCACCCAGACCGAAGATGCGCGAAGTGTCGCGAAACAAGGCCAAGCTAAAGTGGGCCACACTTTAAGTTCGATTTCTCAATTATCGCAAGAGATCCTGTCGGCCTCACAGGCTGTCACAGAACTGGATGCCAATGCGGCACAAATCGACGAGGTGGTCAGTACTATTCGTGGTATTTCTGAGCAAACCAATTTACTTGCACTCAATGCCGCGATTGAGGCAGCGCGCGCTGGAGAACAAGGCCGAGGCTTTGCCGTTGTTGCAGACGAGGTTCGAGCACTAGCAGGTCGCACTCAGCAAGCCACTGTAGAAATTCAGTCGATGATAGAAGCATTGCAGCGCAACAGCCAGTCTTTGACGAAGCTAATGGAAACAACGGTTGCTAACGCCGCTGACGGCCAACAGCTTATGTCTGAAGTCGATATCGAGATTGGCTCTTTGGCCGAGAAAAACCAATCAATATCTGACAGCAGCATGCAAATTGCTACTGCGGCTGAAGAGCAAGGTGTCGTTGCCGATAACATCGCCGCCAGTGTTGAAGAGATTCGAGTCCAAGCAGACAATGTCCACAATATGATCAACGCAACCAACTCGAACATCACTCAACTTCGTAGCCAGAGTGACCAAATGGAAACCTTACTCACTGGGCTAAAAGCTTAAACTAGCGAGCCGCTACTCAGCGGCTCTTTTATTTGCTTTTCCAAGACACATCTTACAAAATACCCCTCCTTTCAAAACAGACAATTGAGCAGTGCAATGACTCCAGCTATCTATCTCGTCAAAGGCCGTGATAAATCTCTTCGCCGCAAACACCCTTGGGTATTTTCTCGTGGTGTTCACAAGGTGGAAGGTGAGCCAAAACTCGGTGAGACCGTTGATGTCTTTACCCATGACGGAAAATGGTTAGCAAAAGCGGCTTACTCACCAAACTCGCAAATTCGCGCTCGTGTATGGAGCTTTAAAAAAGAGTCGATAGACACCGCATTCTTTGTTAAACGTATTCAGAATGCTCAACTGCTGCGCGAAGACATTATTCAACGCGACGGTTTAACTGGCTACCGACTTATTGCCGCAGAGTCTGACGGTTTGCCTGGCATCACCATTGATAAGTATCAAGATTATCTAGTGTGTCAGCTACTAAGTGCGGGCGCGGAGTTCAATAAACAGTCATTAATTGACGCATTAGTACAAGTGTTTCCTCAATGCAGTGTATATGAACGCTCTGATGTGGCTGTGCGCAAGAAAGAAGGACTTCAAGAGACGACAGGGGTTCTACATGGTCAGGAGCCTCCTAAATCAGTCGTTATTGAAGAGAACGGCGTCCAAATTAGTGTTGATATTATCGGTGGTCACAAGACAGGTTTCTATCTCGATCAGCGCGACAGTCGTCAACAATCAATGAAGTACGTACAAGATAAAGAAGTGCTGAACTGTTTCTCTTACACCGGAGGCTTTGGGTTATACGCTCTAAAAGGCGGGGCAAAGCGCGTGATCAATGCCGATGTTTCTCAGCCAGCACTTGATACCGCTAAATACAATGCTGAACTCAATGAATTTGATATCTCAAAAAAGCGTGCCGTGTTCTTAAATGCCGACGTATTCAAGTTGCTACGTGAATATCGCGATCAAGGCACTCAGTTTGATGTGGTTATCATGGACCCACCTAAGTTCGTTTCAAGTAAGAACAACTTAACGTCAGGCGCTAATGGTTATAAAGATATCAACATGTTAGCGATGCAGATCTTGAAACCTGGCGGCACCCTACTGACCTACTCTTGCTCTGGCCTGATGAGTGGCGACTTATTTCAAAAAGTGATTGCTGACGCTGCCTTAGATTCAGGACGCGAGGTGAAGTTTATCGAACGCTTCGAACAAGCCGCCGACCACCCTACCGACAGTGCATATCCAGAGGGTTTCTACCTTAAAGGGTTTGCTTGTAAGGTGTTGTAAGTACAAGTGACCAACAACGAATATAGAAAAACCACCTTATCAGGTGGTTTTTTATAGGCGTAATAAATCAGCCGGAGTTCAGAAATGACTCCGACTGTCGTTATTTTAGTACTTTAAATGTTCTAAGCTATCTACCAAACTATTAGTGATATCTGTAGCGGAAGCACCATTGAAATCGATGGTTAACGTATCAGCACCCTTTTCAATCGTCATGGTTGATGTGCCACTTGCTTCTGTGACCGAAATTTTAACACTATCTGTCTCACCAATATGATCAGAACCAGTCACAAGCTCATCCAATAACTCAGTAATGTCCTCTTTTGATACATCGTTAAACAAATCGGCCAAATCAAGTTTATCGTTTTCGGTTGCATCAAAGTCGGTAACGCGATCATGCTCTGTCGCCATATCTACCCATTTGAAGATGTCGGCGCCATCATCACCAACTAAGATATCATCGCCCAATCCACCAATGATAGTATCGTTACCCGATCCACCACGGACAGCATCATTTCCTTCACCACCATCTAAGATGTCGTTGCCTGTACCACCGAAGATAATATCTGAACCACCTTCACCGTAAATTTGATCGTTCCCACCACCGCCGTGGGCGATATCTAACCAAGCGTCAGAACTGCCACTTACCGTTAGTGCTCCATCTTCCGTGGTTGTAGTCAGCTGCTCGACTGTCTTGTTGATGAACCCATTAATAGCACTAGTTTGAGCTGTATCATTCAAATCCTGGCCTGGAGAATGACTTTCACCAAGGTAAATTGTATCGGAGCCTCTACCCATAAGGACATCATCACCAGCAATACCTGTATCGATCATTGCACCTACTGATTCATCGTAGTTAATCAGCGAATGACCTGCACCTTCGTATATTGTTGCCGCCGAATATGCCCACTGGTAGTCTGGATGTCCTTCACGTATAGCAACATGGTCAACACCACCTCCTGCGCCAGAGGATTGTAAAACAGTCGATGCATCAATAGTAACAGTCCCTGCAGTTGGGCTCACTTGGTTGTCAGAATCCACTGCCCAGTATTTGAAATCGTCATTGACTTCAACTTCACCGGAAACCACCATATTCACACCAGCAATATTGAAACCAGCGCCTTGACCACCATTATTAGTATTAACTACAACCAGCCTAACCTCATCAAAAGTCACAGAAGATGAAACAGTTGCTGTTCCCGAGTGGTCAGGATTTGGATGCGGAACAGTTATGTCTAAGTCGAATGGAGTACCTACGCTTTGACCGTTGTCGAATAAGTACGCGACTACCTTGGCATGTGAATTCGTCCCAAGTAACCCCTGCAAGCTAACAAGATGGAGTGTTGCTTCTGAAATATTACCTTTATCAGAAGCAATCGAAATAAACTCGCCAAAACTCGTTTCCTCTCCCAAGCCTTCATTGTGGTCGGTACTTACAAAAACGCCTTCTTGCTTATTGGTTGGATCATACTCTATCGTAGCGTTACCTTTTTCAAATTCACCACCGTCAAAAGTACCACCACTTATAAATATACCATTGAGGCTTAGCTCACTAACCCCGCTAGTTCCTGCTAGCTCAGAGTTTGATATTGCACGTGTAACCTGAGCATCTTGGTCTACAACGTAGTAAACTTCTGTATCATCTCTGAACTCTACATCGCTTGTATCTAACATCTCTTGGGTTATCTTAACGAAGCTGCCGCTTTCTGCATCTTTGTAATAAAGATCGCCATTGGTTGGCAGGCTTTCAAGTCTGACGCTCGTGACTTTATTATCGTCTGCAAACACATCGTCTTGTACATCAGTGGCATTTGGCGCGAAGTTCACTTTAACAACACTGTGATCAGAATCTAAGTCAAAGTCTTTAGCTATTGGTAAGTCATCATTATTGCCACCATCGCTTGTATCCGTAACACTAATTACCGTTTCCGCTGCTGCTGAAACCTGACCTTTATCATCAGTTACTGTTACTTCAATAACGCGATCTGTGTTGTCTGGGTCATCACTAGTATTGCTGAATGTAATGGCTTTGAGTGCCGCTTCAAACTCATCTGCTGCTAATGAACCGCCGTTTAGCGCAGTAATGACGAGTAAGCCGGTGATAGGGTCATTAGTGACCGAGAACTTACTTCTATCTACTGCCGAGTCATCAAACTGGTCTCCAGTTTTACCATTGGTGAGTTTGATTGACATTGAAGAGATAAGATTGTTGTCATCAAAGATATCCGCATCGACATCAGCAATAGCAGCACCACCTTGACCTTCAACATAATTGGTAGAGTAGTCAATTCCATCGTCCACTGGATGTATTGAGATTACAAGATCGTTATAGTCTTTATCACCATTATTAACTGGTAGGTCTTCAATCTTAATTTCAGACTTATCATCAGAAATCTGGAATTGTGATTTATGTGCATCAACATGGCTAAAGTAGGCAGTTTGATCACTTTCACTATCATTGATAAATAGCTTACCGTCTGCATCAACCGTCAACACATCATTTGGTTCAACGGCGTTAGCTCCGTCGGACAATAGGAAAAACTCTACATTATCTAGAGAGTTAAGTAGCGCTAGTGCTTGCTTATCTACAACACTGTTGGTATTGCCAATAAGAACATTAAGCTCAGCTGTCCCTGTGTTGCTGTCCCAGATATAGTAGCCGAACACGTTGCTATGACTAGCACTTTCCGAAACCATATCGATCTGGTACTGCGTACCATTTAGGTCAACTTCTGGTCGATCGTCATTCAAGATATCCCCAGATGCCGCGACACCGCCGACCTCAATGTTGTAGTTTTCTGTAGGCTCGACCTCACCATCTAGTACAGTTGGGATAACAATGTCGAAAGAGTCTACATTCGGCGGTACAAACAATTCGCCTGTGTAGGCATTGTAAGTAACACCATTGGTAAAGGTAGCATTGCTTAAATCTACATCTTGATTGTCTGCATGGCCTACTTGGTTAGGTTTTACACCAAACTTAACCGCTAACAATTGAGAAAGCGCAGAGCTTTCAGATATGTTCACTGTAAAGCTCAGTGATTCACCCTCGTTAACTTTGGTAGCGTTAACATCGATAGAGACAACATTTACCGTTGGAACGTCTGGATTGACGATGATCGTAATATTTGCCGTATCAGAGCCGCCATTACCATCTGAAATAGTATATTCAAACGACGTTTTTCCGCTGAAGTTATCATCAAAATCAAAGACAACATAATCACCATCGATAAAGGCTTTTTGGTCACCAAAACCAGTAATTGTGATCTCGTCACCATCTAAGTCGATATCATTAGAAAGAATCTCTGAGATCGGAATACGAATTTCACCTTCGCTTTGATTAACAGCGTAAGCACCCGTGCCGGTCGCTTCAAAACCGACCAGGAAGTAGTCTGATGAGTCAGTCTGCTTAGCTTCGCCATCAACAAAATCAGTCGCTTCAAAGACCACAGTATCAAACGCAACATCACCTAGGTCGATTTTAAATGAGCCTTCATGCCCGGAATCAAGGCTAAAGACACCGCTTTGAACTGGCTTACCATCAAGGTAGGCAGTCCACATACCTTGCTCACCCGCTGCACCTTCACCTGAAACAAGATGAGATACGGCAAATGAAAAGCTTGACGCTGGTTTAGGAAGATTGATAGCAATCTTCTCAGACTCGCCAGTTTCACGGTTGTACTGGAGCTGAGCAGCTGGACCACCGTTAACGTCACCCTCAACACCTAACTCGTACCCGTTAGTAAAGGTAAGTTGATGATCAGATTTATCACTGACATTTTCGCCAAGTTTACCAACATCAGCCTTGATGTCGACTTGATCAAATTCCCAACTATTTCCAGCTACGAACGTGCCAAGTTTAACAGTAAAGGTTTGTGGATCATCACTGGCAACTGGAGCATCGTTAACTGGAGTGACATTAAGCGTCACTGTAGCATCGTCATAACCTCCATTACTGTCAGTAACTGCGTATTTAAACGTAGCTTCGCCGTTATAATCTTTGTCTGGAGTGAATGTTATTACGCCATTTTCGTAGTCAACTTCTATCTTACCGTTGGTAGGTGAAATAATTGAATCACGAACAATCAACAAATCGTCTCCATCGATATCTGTGTCATTCGCTAACAATTCAGCAAACGTGATTTCAATTGCGATTTCTTCTTCAGTAGTAAGAACCGGTTTATTGATGCCTGTGACAGTAATATTGTCTAAAAGAGCCCCGTAACTATCAGAATTACCCGCACCAGCAAAGCTCAAATCAGCACTGTCGTTTTGCACATCAAACTCAGCGGTAACGTTATACCAACCATTGGAGTCTGGGCCGTTGATACTAACCTTAGAAGTATCCCCTCCCGAAACAGTCCCATCAGCATGAACAGTGATTATTTCGCCACTAAAAGAAAACTTCATATCGGATGATGAATCACCATCACGGCGAGGGTTGTAATCGAATTCAACTCGAATACTGTCTTGACCAGCGGTATTTATGGTAGTGGTAATCGCTGTGTTTTGATG
Organism: Vibrio pacinii DSM 19139; assembly: GCF_000711795.1. Taxonomy (GTDB): domain Bacteria; phylum Pseudomonadota; class Gammaproteobacteria; order Enterobacterales; family Vibrionaceae; genus Vibrio; species Vibrio pacinii. Next base: position 228,371 of record NZ_JONH01000012.1, read on the forward strand.
TGCATCAAGCTCTGCGATGTAATTGCCATCGGTAGCTTTTGCAATTAAGCCATCACGTTGGATTTCTAGGCCGTTAGTTGCATCCCAATCGCCTACCTGATCACCGTTGACAACGGTCCAGCGACCAGTATTGGTCATATGTTCAAATGACTCTCTAAACAGAAGTGTTTCACTACCTATCGTGTAAGTATCATCGAGAGCAATTGGACCATCGTTGGTGCCCGTGACGGTGATTGTCGCGGTCGAGGTAATTGGTTCGCCACTCTCATCACTCATCGTGTACGTCACCACCACTTGCTCTGTCACCCCGTCTGCCAGGTGATCAAAGTCCGCACCTGTCGCTTCGAACACTAGTTTGTTGTCGACGATGGTGACCAAGCCTTTCTCCGACGCCACTTTATCCAATGTAAACTGAGCATCGTCATCCAAGTCCGTGTCGTTCGCCAACACATCCACCGTTACGCTGCTGTTTTCATTCACTGCGCCAGTGTCCACTTTAGCGACTGGAAGGTCGTTGGTGCCCGTGACGGT
>NZ_JONH01000013.1 GCF_000711795.1 Vibrio pacinii DSM 19139
CAGAACGCAAAACAGAGGCAAACAAAATCATCAAACACTTATTGCTTGGAGAGCTAACACAAGGCCAAGCGTTAAAAAGTTTACGCATTAATATACTGGGACTCAAACAGGATGTGTTCGCAAGACTTGTCGATGTCTCAAGAAAAACACTCTCAGATATAGAGAATGATCGGGGCAGCTACAATACAGAGATTCTCAACAAGGTATTCAAACCATTTGGCTTAAAAGTCGGAATGCTACCGTCTTCTCCCGATGTGTTAAAATCGCTACTAATAGATGGTGAGGCTGGGTAAAATACTCAGTATCAGCGCTATTGCTTTAGATTAAATTGCTATAACAAGCTAGCATTTTTAAATGATTTAGTAATACATGGACGCGGGTTCAGTTCCTTTTGAAGCAGGAAATTGATGTAACATTTGATGCAACACCAAATTGGTAACATCGATATAAGTTAGTGAATTTATGAAAAGTGAGAAACCATTTCAACTCCCGCCAGCCCACCAAACGTTTGGAAAAGGCCACCTTCGGGCTGTCTCTTATACACAAATCCCTAAGCCACAGCTTGGGGATTTTTTTTGAACTAATTTAAGGTTTCATGATCTGATCATCTAAGTAATGATAAGGATGATTATGATGACCTATATTGAGCCAACCCTTTGGGCACAAAAACAATTCGGTCAAGCCGACCTCAATGACCCAAGACGCACTCAAAGACTCGTTGCTCTAGCTGCCTCACTGGCCGAGCAACCTGGCGTACCGGTTTCGAAACTCATTATCTCACCAGCTGATATGGAAGGCGCTTATCGCTTTATCCGTAATGAGCAAATCAAAGCAGAAGATATCGCCGAAGCAGGCTTTTATGCCACAGCTCAAGAGGCTTTAGAGCAACAAACCCTTCTTGCATTAGAAGATACCACTTCTCTAAGTTACTCCCATCGCAGCATACGAGATGAGCTCGGACACTCCAATCAAGGCAATCGACACCGAGCTATGTTCGTTCACTCCAGCTTGCTTTTTGCTCCCGAAACTCAAACGGTTGTTGGCTTAATTGAACAACAACGTTGGACTCGAAATATTGAAAAGCGCGGACAACGAAACCAATACGCGACTCGACCATACAAAGAAAAAGAAAGTTATAAGTGGGAACAAGCCTCTCAGCATGTTGCAGAGCGACTCGGAGATAAAATGTCAGATGTTATTTCGGTTTGCGATAGGGAAGCAGACCTGTTTGAATACCTCACTTACAAGCAAGAGCAGCAGCAGCGGTTTCTCGTTCGCTCAATGCAAAGTCGCTGTATAGAAGAGCACGATAATCGCCTTTATGACTACGCCTGGGCACTATCATCAGCAGGAACAAAAGTGCTCAAGATACCGCAAAAAGGCGGTCGTAAAGCTCGAACGGCTCATCTAGATATTAAGTATGCACGTGTGACATTGAAGTCTCCCGCGAATAAGAAAGAGTTCGATAATATCCCCCTCTACTATGTTGGGTGTATCGAGCAAGGTGAATGTAGCGATAAGCTGGCATGGCACTTACTCACCTCAGAGCAAGTAACAAGCAAAGAAGAGGCACTTAAAATCGTCAGTTATTATGAGCTGCGTTGGCTAATAGAAGATTTTCATAAAGTCTGGAAAAGTGAAGGCACTCAGGTTGAGCAACTGAGAATGCAAAGTAAAGATAACTTAGAAAGGCTTAGTGTCATTTTGGCTTTTATCGCGACTCGCTTGCTCCAGTTGAGGTTTATGAATGAATCAGACGAGTTATCGAAGAGCAGTTGTGAGCAGGTTTTAAAAGGTAACGCATGGAAGCTAATGTGGCTAAAGCTTGAAGGAAAAAGGCTACCGAAGGAAGCGCCGAATATATCATGGGCTTACAGAGGTATTGCACGGTTAGGAGGTTGGAAGAATACCAAGCGGACAGGCCGTGCTTCTATAAAAACCTTATGGCAAGGATGGTTTAGGTTACAAACCATCCTTGAAGGGTATGAGCTAGCTAAGTCTCTTGATTAACAAGACTTGTGATCAAGAGACAGCCTTCGGGTGGCCTTTTTTTGTGTCTTATATATTTCAAAATCAAAAACTTAGCATTAAAGGCTATTCAACTACTACCGCCCTACCAATGGTAAACGGCCAATCTCAATTTAGGCCGACTCCCTGATGTTTCTCTTGTTCAAGCATATAAAGCCTCTTTGTAGCGAGTTCAATAGGCACGCTACCCAATCAAAGAACAGGAGGTCGATTTTCAATTGCGTTAAGCAACGACCCTATTTCGCCCTTGTGATTTTGCATCATAAAGGTTGGCATCTGCTTGACGATTGATTTCATCGATGAAGCTTGACGCACGCGCCTCAGCCAAGCCAATACTGACCGTCACAGAGATCGCCCTCTCTTGATAGCCTGATTAACTTAATGATAACAACGATATCAATACGTATGTGCATACGCATATTCAATAACTTAAACGCCAGGTTTCCAGTGACAGCGCGCAACATGGACTGGTATTGGCCCATCAATACTTACTTCTACGCCTTCCTTTGCTCAACCCGCCAATAAGCGACGTGAAGCAGTGTATCGACACCCAGCCAATCTAATGATCAAAAACTAACTGTCCAAAAGCACCTGCTCGGAGTGCGACAACTTCTATCACCATGTCTACGATTTTGATTTACTTGATCTCGATTAGGAGTTGGATTGTGGTGTGGGGTTGTAGGCTTATTTTTGGACAAAAATGTGTTAGCGAGATTGCCAATTTAGCAATTAATGAATTATGTTAGGTATGGCAAAAGTTGCTTAACCAAGAGTTCAGTCCTGCAAGAACAGAACTCTCATACACTCTTCGAGCCCTTTATATTTTACTACTCAACGATTGACTTAGCACAAGTGAAAAGACAAGAATGATCGCTTTCTCGTATATTGGCAGATTATTATGTGCAACATATTTTCTAAGCAACCTAAAGAAGATTACCAATTCATTGCTCGCTCTATCCGAATAGGTGGCCATGCTACCAGCATCAAATTGGAAGCGAGCTTCTGGCAAATTCTTGACGAAATCTCTGAGCAACAACAAATGAAACTGCCCCATTTTATCAGTGTAATCTACAACGAAGCTTTGGCACACAACGGAGAAATTATCAATTTCACCTCATTGTTGCGTTGTGCTTGTTTAATTTATCTACGCCAGCCTAACGAAGTAATGGACATAGTCAAACGACAGCTTATCTCAAGTAGCTAATTAATTTTACTGTCGTACTCTAGTACTACCAACACTTCATTCCTTGCCCTTATTCTAGGTCTCAACTGAATAAGAGGCAGATATGACGAAGCTTATCCACACTATGGTAAGAGTTAGCAACCTTACCGAATCTATCAACTTCTACCGTGCAGCACTGGTGCTCGACATCAAAGACCAATATGTTTTTGATAATTTTACTTTAACTTACCTAGCCAACCCTCAAACAGGCTTTGAACTAGAGCTGACTTATAACCATAACCAATCCGAGCAGTACACTCATGGTAATGGTTATGGGCACATAGCCGTTACTGTCGAGGATATTGAGCAAGCTCATCAGCGAATGACCTCATTAAATATCGAGGCTTCCGATATCAAAACGCTCGCTCACAATCAAATCCACCTCGCGACATTCTTTTTTATTACCGATCCTGATGGATACAAGATCGAGTTTCTACAACGTCAAGGACGATACCTATGACAGAGCGAGTAAACACAATGATTAATTTAACAGCGATATTTCACGCTAAAACTGGGCAAGAGCAGGCTCTCGAGTCTCTGTTGGTTGCGATGCTAACCCCCACCCGAGAAGAAGCTGGCTGCGAAGGTTATTTCTTATTTAAAGATAAAAGCAACCCAGCACTATTTATGTTTCGAGAGCAATTTGTCGACCAAAATGCTTTCGATGAGCACTGTAAGCAACCTCATTTCATCAAGCTGCTAAACAAATTAGAGGGTGTACTGGTGCAAGAGCCACAAATCACTTTCTACGATGAACTCTCTGCTTAATTAAAAAGAGCGCCCAATGAACTCAATGTCAGTCAGTTAAGTTGACTGACATTTTATCTTCTAGTCGAACCCATGGTAAATTTTGGACGAAACTTATCACCGTTTGTTGCGACTACCGTTTTGTGGCGAAAACGAAATGTGGCACAGGCTTTTCAGAGGTAAAGAAAGCCTGTATCAGTACTTCAAGCAATCCGTTTGCTCTGAGAGACTCAGAGCGTCTTCCAGTTCAACCCCAAGGTAACGAATAGTGTTATCTAGTTTCGAATGCCCCAGTAAAATCTATACCGCCCTCAGGGAGACATCAGGGTCAGGTCTTGCTTTTTGCCACGGAATACAAGTTTTGGGGCTGCTTTGAGTTGCGCAGCCCTACTAGTGCTACCTTTCAGATAGCACTTCTTTGAAAGCAAACATTCCATTTAACGCTGCAGGGAAACCAGCATAGACAGACATTTGTATTATTACTTCTTTGATTTCTTCTTCTGTACAACCAACATTAAGGGCTGCGTGCAAATGTACTTTTAGCTGCGGCGTACAAGTTCCCATGGCTGTTAAAGCAGAGACAGTTGCTATCTCTCTTAATTTCAAGTCCAAGCCTTGCCGTGTATAGATATCGGCAAACGGGTATTCTATTGTTAATTTAGCTAAATCAGGGCAAATATCTTGTAGGCTCTCAATAACTTTTTGCCCTGCTTCACCATCGATTTTTGATAACTGTTCTAGCCCAGAATTAAATCGAGTATTGTCCATGTGGCTTGCTCCTCTGAATAAAAGACCAGCACACCTTACAAGTTAGAGTTAACTCTAAGTCAACTCACTTCTCCGTTTTTATATAAATTAATTTTGTCTTCTAATGCTTTCAGATGCTCATTCTGTTGCCTAATGTGTTCTTTTAAGTTTTCTCGGTGTATTTCTAGCAGGCCTTGGCGATCAACCACGGTCTTTACACCTAAATCTCTTAATGACGCATATTTTTGAATTTCTTCTAGCGGCATCCCAGTGTCTTTGAGTCGTTTAATAAAGTTCACCCAATCAATATCTCTATCTGAGTAGACCCGGTGGCCACTGCTATTTCTTTGGACATGTTTTAGCAAACCAATTTTTTCATAGTATCGAAGAGTGTAAGACGATAACCCAACTACGCCCGAAAATTTTTTCATGTTCATTGTTTTTACCTTCTTGCTAAACCTATCTTCACCAGCGCAAATAACCACTGACTTCTAAAACACTACACCGATTAGAAATAATAAGCCAAGTAACTAGTTGTAATAACGTTGTAAGCGAAATAGCTAGCAAACTTTGGGGCAGAAACTTGTTATTTGTCGCTACCACTCCCTATAATTGCGGCCATCATTCCAATGAGATTGCAATATACAATGATTACGCTTCACACCAACTTTGGTGACATCCAAATCGAACTCAACAAAGACAAAGCACCTGTGTCTTCGCGTAACTTTAAAAAGTACTGTGAAGATGGTTTCTACAACGGCACAATCTTCCACCGCGTGATAAAAGGCTTTATGATTCAAGGTGGTGGCCTAACAGAATTGATGGACGAAAAGGAAACACGCGATCCTATTACCAATGAGGCTAATCGCGGTCTAAAGAACGTTGCTGGCACCATCGCTATGGCACGAACGGATGCCCCACACTCTGCAACCGCGCAGTTCTTTATCAATCTTGATGACAATCATTTCCTTGATCACACAGCGAAAACCAACAACGGCTGGGGTTATGCTGTGTTTGGCAAAGTGACGATGGGGATGGATATCGTATATAAGATTGCCGAGGTACATACGCTATCACGGATGGGGCATGATGATGTGCCAGCAGAGACGGTTATGATTGAACGGGTGACCTTAGAAGCATAAGAAGACGTTGGATAACACTGTCGATAATGTAATCCCTATAAAATCAGGATGTAAGGTGAGATTCATAGTAAGAACGAAAGTTAAAGCCTCTACTACCACATTAGTTCTTGTATGATGAAAGACTGTGAACTGAGGCTAGCTGAAATGAATACTTATACATTTTGGGGCACAAATAAGTGAGCTTCCCCCTAGCTCACTTGTTCCAATGCCTTTTGGTCTAAGCGTTAGTCTAATACCGTCCTCATCGAATATGCGAAACTCATTGCTCGGCAATAATAGATCACCTATTGATAAATCGTAGTTGCAGCTAGTTTTAAGATTATTTTTCTATGAGTGCAGTGACCTTTAATCGCAACAGGTTATACTCGGGCGAGCGTTCAGTTGCTTTTTAAGTAGCGTTTTCATGTAACATTCAATGTAGGTCCAAAATCATCAATCCGATTTAATCGGTTGAATTTTAAAGAACTAATACAATCAACCAGTCTTGAATTAGCGCTCACCACTACTATGCTCATCGGTCTTTAGTACCGTCAGTGCTTGAGTGATCACCTTGGCTAACTCGTGATTAGAATTAGACAGAGATAACGCCGTGCGCGTATCAGAGACGAGCTGCTGCATGTTACTTTGAATAATGTGCGAACCTTCAAGCTGCTTGCTGACGCGTTGAATCACTTGCTGTGCGGTGGTTTGACTTTGATTAGCCATTGCGATTAGCTTTTCGGTACTGATGACCGTTTCATCGGCGATCTCTGAGCTAAAGTTAATCACGTTCGAAACCTCTTTTTGCTTATCGATGATCTGTGATGAGGTCTCCATAATAGTATTCATCTCTTTATTGATGCTTTCTGCCGACAGGGTGGCAGTGTTAGCAAGTAAGCGTACTTCATCTGCGACAACAGCGAATCCGCGCCCATGCTCCCCTGCCCGCGCCGCTTCTATCGCCGCATTAAGTGCTAGTAAATTGGTTTGCGCTGCAATACCTTTAATTGAATCAACCAGTTGGCCTATGTTGTGATTATTTTGCTCTAACGAGATAAGTAACTGAGTAAACTCAATCAATTGATTTTTTGCATGGTTGATCTGATCTAATAAACCGTACAGTTTTTCAATCGATTGAGAAGCTGTGCTGACGGTATCACTAGTGGCAGCAAAAGAGTGCTGCGACAAAGTTTCAATGTCATTCGACTGATTAATAAAATCTTCAACCATCTCAGAGCTGTGGCTGATAGCATTCATTCGATTTGACGAAGAGCGATAAACATTACCCGCATTCACAACGATTTGTTCAGCGTGGGGTAAAGGGTTGTCTTGCAGCAATTGCTGATACTTGATTTCTATCTGCTGTAACTCTTGGTAACGCGCGGTATCGAGCACGACCTGATCTACTGCAGGGGTTCGGTTAAAAAACTTTATCATCCGTTACTCCCTAGCGCTTTTTTTGCAGCAAGCGTTGCACTGACGCTCGCGTGAGTAGAAACACAAAACGGGACTAAGTAAGTCAGCAAGATTTTACTCACCCGCGTCAAATCAACCTCTCCCCTCAAGATGGCATCACCGTGATTAATCATCATCAGAACTGTGCCAACGATCAGCGCGACTTTCACTGAGCGATGCAAAATGACGGCTGAGGCTGCTGTCTGGATAAATTCTTTGTAGCGATAACTCCGACTCATCTTTTCACCATCAATTTAGAAAAAGTAGGGAGATTAGAGGCAGTGTGGAAACTAACCTCCCCAAGAGACATTTAAAGATATTGACGGCTGCGCTCGACACTCAACCAAGCGACACCTAAAAATACCAAGTCTTTGAAAATAAAGAATTCAGTGACAATGACTCCGTCGACCACCTTCCACACATTAGGGACGGTGAGCAAAAAGCTGAGAGTCATGACAAAGATCACCACCGCCGCTAAACCACTCCAATAGCCAATTTTTGGCTTCCAAATGCCGACAATCATGCCAATTGCTACGATGATCTCGGTAATACCTATCAGGTTAGAGACCCCTTGCACCGAGAAGATCGCATAGAGCCAATTCATCAAAGGATGGCTCTCTACTAACGGGCGAATCACTTCAGCCTCGGTTGGCGTAAATTTAAAAATGCCAATCCAAACTAAGGTCAAAATCACACCACTCAGCGCGATCAGGTAACCTTTTTCATGCTTCATTGATATTACCTCGCGTTATACAGATAGGCTGACAACGGGGAAATCAATCTCCGTTTGCACAACATGGTTGGTGTAGTTTGTGAATGTGTTGGCAGTAATTTGCGCCAAGACCTCGATCATCAGTTCATCGTCAATGCCGCCTTGACGAGCCGCATCAAATTGCTCATCACTGATCGCGCCGCGTTGCTCAACCACTTGTATTGCAAACGTCACAAGCGCTTGATCAAGTGCATCTTCTGCTTTGCCTTGGCGAGCGGCGAGCACTTGCGCTTTATCAATACCAGCATTACCTGCCAGTAACGTATGTGCCGAAAGGCAGTATTGGCACTGATTAGCCTGACCAACGGCTAACGCGATCAACTCGCGCTGCTTGGCGGTTAAACGGCCGAGTGACAAAGCTTGATTGAAAACCAAAAAGGCGTTGAGCACGTTCGGTGAATGAGCAACTGAAGCATACAGATTTGGCACCATTCCAAGCTGTTGACGCATCGCGCTAAGAGTAGCTGCCGCTTCATTTTGTGGTTGGGAGACAGGAAGAATACGATTCATAACAAGATCCTTAGTTAAGTTTATTTAATGGACGCTTGTTATATTTCCACATCCAGTGATACGATTTATCACTAATAGTCCAAATAAACACACCAAGAGTCTCAAACATGGATGCACTGTCAGCCTTACTCTCTAATGCAGCGCCTCAAGCTAACTATTTCTTTTCAGGTAATTTATGTGGTAGCTCAAGTAGTGATGAGCATCCCGGAGAGGGGCAACTGCATTTGGTACGCAGCGGCCGATTAGCGCTCTATGAGCAAAACAGTCTCACTCATACCATCACCGAACCGACACTGATTATCTTCCCTAGTGGTAAAAAGCATCGCCTGCAATCTCTTACTTTAGAGGGTTGCGATATTGTTTGTGCCAGTTTGAGCTTTAAGGACTCTCCGCTCTATCGTGCTCTGCCAAGTGCCATCGTGATCCCGCTTAGCAAACTGCCGACGCTAAATTCAGTCGTCAGCCTGCTGTTTGACGAAGCCTTCGAGCCACGTTACGCGCAGATCTCTGTTGTATCGACTCTACTTGAATTGATTTTACTGCTCTTGATCCGTTATCTGGTCGACAACAAAATCTGCCAAGAGGGGATCTTGGCAGCGCTCTCTGATCCTAAGCTCGCAAAAGCGATCGAAGTGATTCACTCACAACCCGATCAGCCATGGACAATCGAGAGCTTAGCGCAACATGTGGGGATGTCTCGCGCCCGCTTTGCCGCCCTATTCCATCAAGTGATCGGTCAACCGCCATTGCGCTATCTCACGGAGTCACGTTTACTGTTGGCACAACAACTGCTGTTGGCTGGCAATCCAATGAAATCCGTTTGTTTGGATGTTGGTTACAGTAGCAGTGTCGCCTTTTCACGCGCGTTTCAACGCCAATTTGAACAAACGCCCGGTCAGTGGTTGAAACAACAATAACGGTTGAAACACCAATAACAAGACTAATGTAATTTGGAATCGGATGATTTACAGCTAAGCCATGGCGAGCCAAAGCTCACTTCACACAACATAAATTTACACATCAAACCTTTAGACACCCAAGCATTTTCTGCTATTAAATCGTCTCATATACGCTAAATTTGCACAAAAAATGCCATTTAGTTATACTTCTGTCACAAATTTTAGTTTGAACTCAAAATAATGGAGGGCGGTTTTAGTGTTTTTCTTGCAAGAGATGAACATATATTAAAAACGTTTAATTTGTATTTATGGAAAATGCATCAAAAAAATATAGTATCGAAACCACTGATTATCAGGTCGGCCAAGACAACGTACAAAAGTGGGGGTTCGATATCCACAATCCAGTGTTTGGGATTAGCGCTGGTCTTGTGATTCTCTGTCTTATTTCTCTTCTTATTGTTGAACCCGCAACGGCTCGTGATGCGTTAAACGGACTAAGAAACGGCATCATCGCCGACTTCGATCTGTTCTTTATGTGGTCAACAAACTTTTTCATCGTGTTCGCCATTGCCCTACTTTTGTCACCACTGGGCAAGATTCGTATTGGTGGTAAAGAAGCACGCGCTGAACACTCAACCCTATCTTGGCTATCAATGTTATTCGCCGCTGGCATGGGGATTGGTTTGCTGTTCTGGAGTGTCGCCGAGCCAACGGCTTACTTTACCGATTGGTGGGGCACGCCATTGAACGCGCAGCCTTACAGCGAAGAAGCAAAATCGCTCGCGATGGGCGCCACCATGTTCCATTGGGGCATTCACGGCTGGGCTATTTATGCCATCGTCGCCCTGTCGTTGGCTTTCTTCACCTTCAATAAAGGATTACCACTTTCCCTTCGTTCTGCTTTTTATCCTTTAGTCGGTGATAGAGCTTGGGGCTGGCTTGGTCATATCATTGATATTCTTGCTGTTCTCTCGACGCTTTTCGGTTTAGCGACCTCACTCGGCCTTGGTGCGCAACAAGCCACCAGTGGTATTAACCATGTATTTGGTTTAGAGGGTGGTATTGGCATGCAGATGGTGGTCATCGTCTTCGTTACCTTTATCGCCATACTGTCTGTGATCCGCGGTATTGATGGTGGTGTAAAGCTATTGAGTAACGTCAATATGGTCATTGCCTTTGCACTGCTCGCCTTTGTCATGATGATTAGCTACGACACTGCTTTTGCTTCTATTTGGGACAGCACGGTTGCTTACGCACAAAACATTGTTGCTTTAAGTAATCCACATGGTCGTGAAGATACCGACTGGATGCATGGTTGGACGGTGTTCTACTGGGCTTGGTGGGTTTCTTGGTCACCGTTTGTGGGTATGTTTATCGCACGGGTTTCTAAAGGTCGTACTGTACGTGAGTTCATCTTCGCCGTGATTGTGATTCCAACGGTCGTGACCCTGATCTGGATGTCGGTTTTTGGTGGCATCGCCCTTGATCAAGTCGTCAATAAAGTCGGTGAGTTGGGCACCAATGGACTAACCGATATCTCACTGACTCTGTTCCATGTCTATGATGCGCTGCCGTACAGCTCGATTATTTCAGTGCTTTCTATCGTGTTGATTCTGGTGTTTTTTATCACTTCATCAGATTCGGGCTCGCTGGTTATCGACAGTATTACTGCTGGCGGTAAGATTGATGCGCCTGTACCACAACGAATTTTCTGGGCATGTATTGAAGGCTCAATCGCCGCGGTCATGTTATGGATTGGTGGTAAAGAAGCGCTGCAAGCCTTGCAATCAGGTGTAGTCGCAACCGGCCTGCCGTTTACTTTAGTACTACTGGTGATGTGTTTCAGCCTGATCAAAGGGTTGCGAAGTGAACTGCCAGAGTACCAAGGTTCGGTAGCTAAAGTGGCCTCGGCCAGCTAATTCAGTTCGCTGTGATTAATCAATGAGCACTCTATGTGCTCATTTTTTTTGGCGATTATTTCCATTGAGATAATGGTCATCGATAAATCGCCACTCTCACTAAGCGATCCTCGCAAATCCTGCGTCGTATACTAAAGTTACACTTTTAATCAAGAGGAGCCGTTATGCCAAATCGCAATCCGATTCATGTGGTGGCACTTGACCATGTGGTACTGCGAACCACCCAGCTTGAAGCGATGATTCATTTTTATCAGACCATTTTGGGCTGCCAGGTTGAACGCGAAAAACAAGATATTGGTTTGATTCAGTGCCGAGCGGGCAGTGCCTTAATCGATATCGTGCCACTAGATGGTGAACTAGGAAAAATGGGCGGTAAAGCCCCACAACAAGACGGACGCAACGTCGACCATTTTTGTCTACAAATTGAAGACTTTGATGAAGAGGAACTGCTTGATTATCTTGCTAAACACCAAGTCAAAACGTCTGAGTTTGCCAAACGCTATGGCGCGCAAGGCTTTGGTCGCTCGGTGTACCTTGAAGATCCCGAAGGTAACGTTGTAGAGCTCAAACCTCATGTCCGATTTGAGCGCTAGCTTTTGATATTTCGACCATTTACATCTCTCAATAAGCAAGCGTATAGTGGTCAAATTACCGTCAAACTTGCGCCTAATCTCTCGGACCGGATACCTTATGCTGACCACTTCTCAACTCACTCAACTGCGTAAAAATCTCCATCAATATCCTGAACTTTCACAACAGGAACGAGAAACCGCCGAGCGTATTGTCAGGCAGTTTGAACACTTTCACGCCGATGAGGTTCATCGTAACCTCGGCGGACATGGCCTCGCTTTTGTGTTTAGTGGCACTCTCCCTGGGCCGAGTACCTTGATTCGTTGTGAGCTAGACGCGCTGCCGATAGAAGAGACGAATGACTTTGCGCATCGCTCTAACGTGAGTGGTGTTTCACACAAATGTGGTCACGATGGCCATATGGCGATCATCACCGCGTTAGGGGCAACGCTTGCCGAGCATCGTCCGCAGCATGGACGAGTCATTCTCTGTTTTCAACCCGCAGAAGAGACTGGCACAGGCGCTATCGACATGGTGACAGACGATAAATTCAGTCAGCTAGTCCCCGATTACGCTTTCGCGCTGCACAACTATCCGGGGTTAGCGCTTGGCCATGTTGCGGTGCGCGCTGGCACATTTAATTGCGCCTCGCGCGGGATGATTATCGAGTTGCGCGGTAAAACCTCTCACGCAGCTCATCCAGAAGATGGTCTTAGCCCTGCCCTCGCCATGTGCCAGATCATTGAGCAGCTTAGTCAACTTCCTCAAACCCTTGCAGAGCAAGACTTAGCCGGGAAGCATTGGCTAACGGTGATTCACGCTAAGCTAGGAGAAATCGCCTTTGGTACCGCGCCAGGTGATGCGGTTGTGATGGCCACATTGCGCAGTGAAACCAATCAAGGGATGAACGCGCTAGTTGAACAGGCCGAACTGCTGGCCTCGCGCTGCGCACAACAAGCTGGGCTTGAATTTAATTGCCGTTATGACGATGTGTTTCAAGCCAGTGTGAACAGCGAAGAAGGTTGTCAGCGCGTGGTTAACGCGTGTGAGAAAACCACTATTCCCTATCACTTAATGGACCAACCGATGCGCTGGTCAGAAGATTTTGGTCAGTTTACTGCGGTTGCAAAGCAAGGCGCGATGTTTGCCCTCGGCGCAGGCGTCAAGTCACCGCAGTTACATAATCCAGATTACGATTTTGCCGATGAACTGATCCCCATCGGGCGCGACATCTTTGTCAGCATTATCGAAGATATTAACGGGTTAAGTTAATCAACGCTGTTTTTGGGCGACTTTTTGGCAAATATACTCGCCGATAGGAATGGCCGAGGTCGCCGCCGGAGAGGGCGCATTGCACACATGCAGACTGCGCGCACTTTCGGCGAACAAGAAATCATGCACTAGCGTTCCATCCTTGAGCACCGCTTGCGCACGAATACCTGCCGGATAAGGCATTAAGTCTTGCAATGTCACCATTGGGCAGTACTTATTGACCAACGTTAAGTAGCCTGCTTTCCACCACGAGTTTTTGGCCTCGACTAATCCGGTTTTGAAATGTTTCGCGGTGACTTTCCAAAAACCACTAAAGCAAACCATCTCGGCCACATCTCGCCAACTGAAATTAAATCGTCCATAGCCTTCGCGCTTAAATCCTTGCACTGCATTCGGTCCAACGGTCACTGATCCATCAATCATTTTGGTGAGATGGACACCTAAAAAAGGCAAGTCTGGATCAGGGATCGGATATATAAGATGGTTGATCTTTTGGTTGTAATGACGCGGAAGCCGATAGTATTCGCCGCGATAAGGGACGATTTGAAAATCGCTGGCAATGTTCATCATCCGGGTCATGCGATCAGCCATTAAACCAGAGCACACCACCAGAAACTGAGTTCGATAATGGCAAACGTTGTGATCAGTATTGGCCGTTACGTCGACATGATCTTGCTGTTCGCTCAGTGCGGTCACTTGCGCACCAAGTGCAAGCTCGCCCCCCGCTTGCTGAAATTCATCAGCCATCGCTTGGGTCACTTGTCGATAATCAACAATGCTAGTGCTGCTGACAAACAAAGCCCCTAAACCGACAATATTTGGCTCGCGCAGTTTGAGTTGCGCTTGATCGAGGCGCTCGACGGGTAAACCATTGTCCACGCAGCGCTGATAAAGCGTATTCATACGCTCGATCTCAAGATCGGTGGTCGCGACCAGCAATTTGCCGCAATTCTCAAGCTTAATGCCATGCTTATGACAAAACTCGCTCGTTGCTCGCGCGCCTTGTTGGCAGAACTTAGCTTTAAGGCTGCCGGGCGGATAATAAACGCCCGCATGAATAACACCGCTGTTATGACCGGTTTGATGCGCCGCAAGTTGAGGCTCTTTTTCAAGCACCAATACCGACTTATGCGGATAACGGCTTTGCAGCTGCCAAGCGGTCGATATGCCAACGATGCCGCCACCAATCACAATGTAATCGTAAATCTTATCCAATCCTTGGCTCCTTGACGTCTGTTGATCGTGCCGCTGCGCTTCAGGCGAAGACACTGTCATCTTAATCTTCGGCTTAACCAATTGAAAGTAGTGCGTATCACCCAAAAAGATCATCAATCGATAACATGGAACTGCAATTAATCATCGAAAGTTTGAAAAACATGGTTAAAATAGCCGACCTAGATTTTGAAACCAACCAGCTCCGTCGAGGAACAAACATTGAACACGCAACACCTATTTGCTAACGACAGCCAAGATATTGAACAAGCTAAACAGATATTAGCCCGTGGTGAGCTGGTTGCGATTCCGACCGAGACGGTCTATGGCCTCGCGGCTGATGCATCGAATCCAGATGCGGTAAAAAAGATCTTTGCCGCCAAAGGTCGCCCTGCCAACCATCCCTTGATTGTTCATATTGGTGATGTCGAGCAATTGACCGACTGGGCAGTGGATATCCCGCCAGAAGCCTACACGATTGCCGCCGCTTATTGGCCTGGCCCTGTGACCTTATTATTGAAAAAAGCGCCGCAAGCGACCTCGGTGGTGACAGGCGGGTTAGACTCGATCGGTCTGCGCATGCCTGCGCATGATGTCTTTAGTACTTTACTCAAATCATCAGGTATGGCCGTCGCGGCGCCCTCTGCCAACCCATACAAAAAGCTCAGCCCAACCTCGGCTAAACATGTTCTGAACTCGCTCGGTGGTAAAATAGCCGCCGTACTCGATGGCGGTGATTGCGCTCACGGACTGGAATCGACCATCATTGATCTGACCGAAAAACCGTTTCGAATTTTACGCAGCGGACCAATTAGCGCCGCCCAACTATCACAAACACTGAATATGCCAGTCGAGGCGCCCAAAGCCCACTCGGTAGCGGTTCCGGGGAATGTCACTAGCCATTATCAGCCGAATACCAAAGTGCGCTTAGTCAGCATTGAAGAGATTGAACAAGCCGACGGTGGCAATATCGCTTGTCTCCACTACTCGCCTTTAAACAAGGCCACATTGTTTAAGTCGAAGCCGATGTCAAGTGATGTTAGTCAGTACTCACATGACCTATATCGCGCTTTAGATGAGGCCGATCAATGGGGCTGTGATGAAATCTGGGTTGAGCGACCACCGATGAACGAAGCCTGGTACGCCGTGCATGACCGCCTTAATCGCGCGCAGTCAAAACTCTAACCGCGAAAAACGAGCGCTTATTGGCACTGGTTTTCATTATGCCAATAGACTATCTCACGCACACGCCCCTGTGGATCAATATCCGGCATTGCGGGCAACGTCCTGAGCTGGTGCCAATGCTGAGCAATCAACATCAGCACAAATGCATCAATTAAATCATCGCTACTGGCGTGTTTTTTGGGCGTTGTGTCGAGCTGTGTGATTAATCGATTTGACCATGGCTGATCAAGGGTGTTGATCAGCGCTAAACGCTCTTGTACACCTTGGGGCGTTTTCTTACTGTGCTGTAAAGGCGCAGCGTTGATGGCAGCAAACACCACCTCTGGGTGAGACTCACGTATCATTAAGTCAGGCTGCTGATTTAACAGCGCATCCACTTGTTTGACCTTAGGCAGAATAAACCAACTCTGTTTAGACAGCCTTTTGCCCAGTTGTTGAGCGTTGATCTCACACGCTTGCCCATAACTGTCGGCATAAACCGCGTCGCGACAAGGCACCGGAAACACTGAAGCACTACGTTTGATGGTCAAAAACTGACGGGCAGCTTTATCACACAATCGATCGGGAGTTTGTTGATCACTAAAGCCAATCGGAATATCGATTAAGCTGTGCGCACCGGCAAGCAATGGTTCGGCGTGTTCCAGTTGATCAACAATATGACACTCGGGGCCATGGGCGCCCAAATGCCAGATAACCCAGCCTGCTTTACAACCATCAATACCGTTTACTCTCATTTTCTCTCGTACTCCCCCATTGCCGACACTATGATAAAGCCTTTGGTGACAATAAAAAACGCCCCAAAGATGAGGCGTTTGTACTTAGTTACGTCAGCTAATGGTTACTGAGCGTAGAAACTTCGGATAGGTTCTGGCTCGACGTAGTCAATCAATTCGCTTTGGCTTAGCTTATTGATTTGCTCTTCACGGCCAGAAACCACCAGCACTTGCTGTTTTTCGAGTGTTTCCACCACCTCAAGTTGATGAAGGCGAAGAAGCTCTCTGGTTTGTTGTTCAGCCCCGGAATGATACTTGACAAAAAATCGACTCGGTTGCTGCTTAGCCTGTTCGGTTCGGTTGTCTATTGGCGGAAAAGCAGGATTATCTGCGTAGCTCCAAGCACCAATGCCGCTGCACAATAAAGCAACGAAACCAAGACTGGTGTAGATTCGCTTCTTCATCGCAACTCCTTATTGAAACGTCAGTGACCAGCTATTGAGGCGACCACTATCTTGGCGAACACTATCAACCGCTTTTAATCTCCACTCACCTTGAGCTTCAAAGCCGCTGAAGTCAACTTGGTAACTGGTACGAATATCCGTTCCTGCACCACCTGCATTATCATGCAGCACCACCTCACCACCACTTGCTGATGTCAGCGTTACTTTTAGATCACCAATGTAGCTGTGCGTAATGTCCAGTTCAACCGTCACCACACCAGCGTCGCCTGAACGATCAACGACGATCTCACTGCTTACGCCTTCGGCGCTATTGTCTGGAATGGCTAGCGCATTGGTGTTGCTGTAGCTCGACGCTGGTTGAGTGTCAGTGTCTGAGCCGTTATGCGTCGCAACCAATGTCGCACCAGCGTAGGCTTTGTAACCATTAATCAATACTTGGAACGTGCCTTGTCCGGTCACATCTAAGGTACAAGTCTCTTGGTTGCCACTTTGCCATGAACGACAGTCGTAGTTGTTCTTTGTAGGTTCGCCGTTAAAGAGTACGTACATATCAGCATCACCGCTGCCACCATTGAGGTTGAAGGTTGCACGGGTCGTATCGGCAGGAACGTCAAAGGTAAACAGCTGAGTGGAGTTTGCCTCGCCCGACAGTAATGCCGTTGCTACGCCATTTTTTAACACGTTGCCTTTGATTTCATCACCATTACAGCCTTTATCGAGGTAGGCTTTCGCTGCATCAGCGTTTATCAGGCCATAACCAGTACGGTTGTCACGCCCCGCGACATCAATATCGGTCGCCGTTGCCGTTAACGCCTTACGAATTTGCTGGGCGCTACAAGTTGGGTGGTAACTCCAAACAAGGCCAGCCACTCCGGTCACATGCGGTGTCGCCATCGACGTGCCATTGTAATACTCGTAATCTTCTCCACTTGTGGTCGAGACGGTCACTTCTTGGCCCGATTGAGCCGATAGCTCTTGACCAAATGCGCGATCAACCGTCACTGAAACCATGCGATAGCGGTCGTTATCATCTAACACAAATGGGTTTTGTAACCCTGGAAGCGCTTGATTACTGTAGACAATCGCCGCTTTCGCCCCGGCATCATGACACGCTTTTACCGGATCAATTTCCGGACGCACACCCGTTCTCTGGTTTTCAATACGCTCGGTTAAACACACCTTCTCTGTCATATCGCCACAGTTGTAGCGGCCTGATGAGATATCACACTCTGCTAAAGCGGCGGTAATGCTGCCCGCGACAGGCGCCGAAGTGTAGGACCCTGATTGAAGGATCTTACGATTGTGCGGTACGACTCCGCGATCAAAACTGCTGATGCCATTGATGGTGATATCAGACAAAACCCCTTCGCCAACCGTCACCGTAGAGAGCACGGCGACACCCGGAGCGGCAATATCGACCTGATCGGTGGCTTGAGAAAACGCAGCATGATCACGATTAGTATCGACCGCAGCAACCGACATCACTGCGTCATAAGAAGCAGGATAACTATGAGCGGTATTCCCCGAGTTACCAGCTGCCGCAATCAATAACACACCTTGATCGTACAGCGATTGCAACGCGTTTTGTTCGGTGCGGCTTGATTGGCTACCACCGAGACTCATATTCACCACGTCTGCCCCGTTCTCAGCACAGGTTTGAATGGCTTTAACTAAGCTTGAAGAGTAACCCCACCCCGATTCATTAAAGACTTTAACGATATGAAGGTTAACATTTTGGTTGGGCATCACCCCTTTAATACCTTCGCTGTTAGCAATCGCCGCGATGGTACCGGCCACATGAGTCCCGTGAGCGTTATTGTTGCCAGGCGAACTCCATGACCCGGTACCACTGTCATTGGTTCCGTCAACACGGTTACCGCTTAAATCGTTGTGGCTCAGATCATACCCCGAGTCGATGATACATACCGTGCGATTGCCTGCGTTGGCATCATCAAGCAACTGGGCATTAACCGCATTAAAGCCCCATGGCGTAGTTTCACTGAGCAGAAAACGCGGGGGATCGACCTCGACATACTCTACTTGGCTGTTACTGCGTAACGATGAGAGCTGTTGGTCATCCATCTCAACACTATAAATCGGTTTAGCGCCGAGCTTTTCAATCTTACGTGCGTTTACCTGTTCAAGTACCGACGCGCTAACTTCGCTCGCCGTCATCACAGGCTCTCCCGAGCGGGAAAATGGCGCGGGTGCATCTTGTTTAAATTTAACGATGTATTTGGTCGGTAAGTCTGCTTCATTAAAGCCCAAACCGGGTGCGGCATTTGCAATAGAAATGCCGCCCATAGCCACTGCGATCGTTGATAGGGTAAACAACCCCTTGGTTTTACTAATAATGTTGTGCATCTGCTCTATTCCTTATGGAGCTAATTTTTATTGGTTTTACGCTTGGTCTCATCGTGTTGTACAACTTGACTCAAGTGCACTAGCTATAAGGCATGAATAGAAAACAACCAAAAGGTAACTAGAGTGAATGTACTAATTTTTAGCAAAGCATCACCAATCCTACTAAAAAAGTGAACTCTCAATAGTGATAATAAAAAAACCTTTAAAAGCAATCACTTATTTAGTGAATCAACGTATTAAAGGTCAGCTTATCGCGCTCTTAAACAAAGGCACATGCAAACAGTGATATATGGCTAAGGATGGCGAAAAGTTGTTGCAATTTGGTTAAATGGAGTGAAGACTCTAGTATTAAGGCCATGGTTGACCGCCTAGGTTCATTACCTCCAACCAAAGGAGTCTGTTTTGCTCGCTTTATTACGCCTATTATTGGCTGGGATATTCATTATTATTACCACGCTATTTGCTAGCGTTTATTGCTTATTTAGCCCACGTAATCCAAAACACGTTTACTTTTTTTGTCGCTGGTTTAATCAGTTACATAAGTTGGTTGGCATTAAACTTATCCAACGAGGCTTAAACAACGCCCCAACGCCGAAAAATAGTGTCTATATTTCTAACCACCAGAGTGTCTACGACTTTGTCACGGACCCGGGTATGCTCAGACCACGCACGGTCACCTTAGGTAAGAAAGAGTTAATTTGGGTGCCATTTTTTGGCTTTTTGTATTGGATTACTGGCAATATCATGATTGACCGTCAAGATAAGTCCAAAGCGCGCGATACCATCAAACAGGTCGCTGACGCGATTCATCAGCGCAATTTGTCAGTTTGGGCGTATCCAGAGGGCACTCGCAGTAAAGGACGTGGTTTACTGCCTTTCAAGACGGGGGCATTTCGCATGGCGATTGAAGCGGGTGTGCCGATAACGCCAATGGTGGTCAGCAGTACCCACAATAAGTTCGATCTTAACCGCAGCAATAACGGCATCGTCATTACTGAAATGCTTGAGCCGATTGATGTCTCAAATTATAAGCTGAGTGATGCCAGAGCGCTGGCCGAACACTGTCACTCTTTAATGGCGAAAAAGATTGCCCAGCTTGACGCCGAAGTCGCCGAGCTTGAGCAGCAAAATGGCACAAGTCAAATAGCGACAGGTCAATAATCAACAACGCGGTACCAACATTAATGCTAGTACCGCGTTCATTTACTGTTACCAAGTGGCCTCTTTCATATGAACCTGCGCTCCCAGCTCTAAGCTAAAATCGGTAGCGAGGTTTGGGTAGTGCTGCGCCATGGCATCAATGACTTGTTGACTGTTTTCACTGCGCTTTTCAGCGGCAACAAAACGTTCAATCCAAGTATGGGTAAAAGCAATGCTACTGGCGTCTAACTTGCCACCTTGCTGCATGTGGCCAGGTACGACAAACTTAGGCTCAAGCGCTTGCATCTCTTCAAGCTGAGCTAACCATGCATTGACCTCTTGATCCGATTGCGTATCGGCCATCCATACGTGCATGCCTTCAACGATCCCAACGTTACCCAGAATCGCCTTTTCACTCGGTATCCATAAATATGGACGATGAGCGAGCACCCCTTGCGTACCACGGATCTCAATTTTCGCCCCATCAAGAGTCAGTTGATTGCTATCAACAAGTTCGGGTAACTGAGGGTTACTCGGTGCATTGAACCCCATTTTTGGCCCCCAAAACGAGACTTTTCTTTCTAATTTTTTCGCGATCGCCTCTCGCACTGCCGCGGTGGTCACTACGTTCGCTTGTGGAAACAGTTTAAGCAACTCAGAAGCGCCAAAATAGTAGTCAGGATCCGCTTGGCTAATGAAAATTGTTTTCAATGGTTTACCCGCATCAAGCACTTTCGCTGCAATACGTAGTGCGTCTGCACGCGTGAAACCTG
This sequence comes from Vibrio pacinii DSM 19139, assembly GCF_000711795.1. Classification (GTDB taxonomy): domain Bacteria; phylum Pseudomonadota; class Gammaproteobacteria; order Enterobacterales; family Vibrionaceae; genus Vibrio; species Vibrio pacinii. Next base: position 21,114 of record NZ_JONH01000013.1, read on the forward strand.
TATCGATCAACAAGCTTTGTGTCTCACCGATGACTAAGGTTGAAGTGACATTAAAACTGTTGTGGTCGGCGTTATAAACATCAAAAGTTAGTTCGGTATCAGCGACCGCTGCGCTGGTGGTCATCAGTAGTGCAAGTGTGGTTAAGGCTTTCATCGTTAGCTCCAAATTGGTTGGTTTTTTTGTCGCTAAGGATAGTAACGCCTAGTTTTATTTCTAAATAGAGCCTATTATTTGCATTATTGTTTCGCAAAACGTGCAGATAAATGGATAGACTCACCGCCGTACAAGTGCTTCTTGACGTTGCACAGACACAAAGCTTTACCGCCACTTCCGATCGTTTAGCGATGTCTCGGCCTATGGTGACTCGCCATGTCGAAGCGGTCGAAAACTGGCTTGGTGCACGACTGCTTCAGCGCACCACGCGCAAAGTCTCCTTAACCAGCGCTGGCGAACAAGTACTGCCAGACTTGCAGCGCTGGGTTGAGCAAGCCAGTCAGTTGGAAGAACAACTAATGCCCAGCCAGGCACTGCGCGGTTTAGTGCGGATTTCAGTGAGTATGTCGTTTGGCTTTTCAATGTTGATGCCTGCACTGCAAGCATTCCGACAACAGTACCCCGGGATAAAAATTGATGTTGACGCTCAAGATCGTACAGTCGATATGGTCAGTGAACGGGTCGATTTAGCCATTCGTACCACCAACACGCCAAACGCGAACTTGATTGGTCGCGAGTTTGCTTTGTGTCACTCTAAATTGGTCGCCTCACCCGCCTACTTAACCAAGTTTCCAGTGATTGCGAAACCCCAAGATTTAGTCACGCATGCGTGTTTAGGCTATAAAAATTTCGGCCGCCATATCTGGCATTTTCGTCGTGGCGAGCAACAACAAGAAGTCGAAGTGAGTTGCGATATTACGGCCAACGAAGCCACCGTGTTGTTGCATGGCTCAATGGCGGGATTAGGCATTTCAATGCAACCTGATTATCTGGCTGACGAAAAGATAGCCAGTGGTGAGTTAGTGTGGGTATTACCCGAATGGCAGTTAACCACGTTAAAAATGTACTTACTCTATCCGTCAAGAAAGCACGTTTCTCATCCAGTAAGAGCCTTAATCGACTTTCTATTACAATACTTTAAGAACCATTAAGAATCGCACCTGATTATGTTAGGCTAGTTTTCTGCCGTAAAAAATGGAACCATGTTATGGACAACATCACGACGAGACTTTCGCTTAGAACGATTGAAAAAGCGGACTACCCTGAAATCGCTCAACTAATGAATTTGGTTTTCCCCGATGTCGGCGGCGCTTGGCCGCGCAGTACCATAATGGATCTGATCCGTCAGTTTCCTGATGGCCAAATCTGTATTGAAGACAATGGTAAAATCGTTGGGGCGGCTCTGACGATTAAAGTTGATTACAACCGTTTCTCGCTGCCACACGTCTACACTGACATCATCAATGCAAACGACGTCATTCAGAATAACCCCAAAGGTGACGCCATGTATGGATTGGATGTGTTTGTCCACCCAGACTATCGTGGCTTACGCTTAGGTCGTCGCTTATATGATGCACGCAAAGAGCTGTGTCGCAGCAAAAACTTTAAAGCCATTTTAACTGGCGGACGGATTCCAAACTATCAAGAACATGCTGATGAGCTCTCGGTGACTGAATACATCGATAAAATTAAACGTCGAGAATTACACGACCCTATTTTGTCCTTCCAGCTCGCCAACGATTTTGACGTTAAGCGTTTGATGCGAAACTATCTGCCTGAAGACGATGCATCACAAGGCTACGCGACCTTGCTTGAGTGGGATAACTTCTTTTACGAGGAAGACATCCACTCAGTGCACGATATTGAAAAAACCTTAGTTCGCATTGGTGTGGTGCAATGGCAGATGCGTGCGATGCGCGATCTCGATGACTTAATGGATCAAGCCGAGTTTTTTGTCTCATCGCTGTCTAACTACAAAGCGGATTTCGCACTGTTCCCTGAGTTTTTTAACGCGCCGCTAATGGGTCTGCAAGAGGGGCAAAACTCGGTTGAAGCGATTCGTTTTCTCGCCAGCTTCAGTGAAGACATTAAACATCGATTTTCACAAATGGCGGTGACTTACAACATCAACATCATCGCTGGCAGCGTGCCGGTATTGGAAGACGAAAAACTGTACAACGTCTCTTACCTGCTTCAGCGTGATGGCCATATTGAAGCGCAGTACAAGGTCCACATCACCCCGCATGAAGAGAAAGATTGGGTGATCGATGGCGGCGATGAGGTCAAAGTATTTGAAACCGATGCAGGTCGTATCGGCATATTGATCTGTTATGACAGTGAGTTTCCAGAGCTGGGCCGGATGATGGCAGAGCAAGGGGTACAAATTATCTTTGTGCCGTTTTGGACCGACACTAAAAACGGTTATCAACGAGTACGAATTTGCTCACAGGCGCGAGCGATTGAAAACGAATGTTATGTTGCTATCGGCGGCAGTGTCGGCAACCTGCCACGGGTTGATAACGTCGATATTCAGTACGCTCAATCGGCCGTCTTTTCGCCATCGGATATCTACTTCCCACACGATGCGACCTTAACCGAGGCCAGCGCCAATACTGAAATGATCATCTTTGCCGATGTTGATCTGACCAAACTTAAGCAGCTCAACACCGAGGGCTCGGTGACTAACCTTAAACACCGTCGTCACGATATTTACGGCTCGTTCATTACCCCAGATGAATAAAAAAAACGGCGCGGGACAACCTGCGCCGTTTTCGTTTTAAGCTTTATTTAAGCATTTAGAGCTTGCTCTAAGTCAGCCAAAATATCGTCGATATGTTCAATGCCGACAGACAGACGGATCATCTCTGGTGCAACCCCTGCTTGTTTTTGCTCTTGCTCGCTGAGTTGTCGATGCGTGGTTGAGGCTGGGTGACAAGCTAACGACTTCGCATCACCAATGTTCACTAGGCGCTTGAAGATTTGCAGCGCATCGTAAAAGCGCACCCCTGCCTCATAACCATCTTTCAAACCAAAGGATAAAATCGCTGAAGGTTTACCACCCATGTATTTTTGTGCGAGCGGATAGTATTGAGATTCAGGCAAACCAGCGTAGCTGACCCAACTCACTTTATCGTGCTGCTCAAGATATTCGGCGACTTTGAGCGCATTCTCGGTATGGCGCTCCATTCGTAGTGACAGCGTTTCCAACCCTTGTAGCAACATAAAAGCATTCATCGGTGACAATGCCGCGCCAGTATTACGCAGTGGCACGGTTCGAGCACGGCCAATAAACGCCGCATCACCAAACGCTTCGCTGTATACCACACCATGATAAGACGGCTCTGGTTGATTGAAGACTGGGAATCGATCTTTGTGCTGCGCCCATGGGAATCGACCAGAATCAATAATCACGCCCCCAAGCGTCGTGCCATGGCCGCCAACATATTTAGTCAAAGAGTGCACCACAATATCAGCGCCAAATTCAATCGGCTTGCACAGCACTGGGGTCGCAACGGTATTATCGACAATAACCGGCACCCCTTGTTGATGGGCTAACTCGGCGATACGCTCAAGGTCAATGATGTTCCCTGCAGGGTTACCAATGCTCTCGCAATAGACCGCTTTGGTGTTCTCATCGATAAGTTCAGCCAAACTCTCTGGTTTATCGTCTTTGGCAAACTTCACGTTTATACCTTGGTTTGGCAACATATGAGCAAACAAGGTATAGGTGCCACCATATAGCTGCGGCGTAGAAACAATATTGTCGCCAGCTTGAGCCAAAGTCAAAATCGCATAGTTGATTGCCGCGCTGCCAGCACTCACCACCAAACCAGCAATGCCCCCTTCAAGAGCCGCCATGCGTTTTTCTAGCACATCGTTGGTCGGGTTCATGATACGGGTATAGATATTACCAGGGACTTCTAAATTGAATAAGTCTGCACCGTGTTGAGCGCTATCAAATTCATACGCCACCGTTTGGTAAATCGGCGTAGCAACTGATTTGGTGGTTGGGTCGGTTTCATAACCAAAATGAATCGATAAGGTTTCGTCTTTCATCGTCCTTCCTTGGGTAAATAGTGTTTTCTGTCTGCTACTGTGATATCAGCATTTATCGACGATTTGTTGAACAGTGGTGCAAATATGTGGGTTATTTCACACTGATTTTGATCATCTTGTTATGCCAGCGATTACAGCAACGGCGGAGCAAAACTTGCTCACAATCAAGACAAAGGCAACAAACTAGCTGATTAGACCATTTAGACCCGATCCTTGTTGTATACTTCGCCGCAGTTATAGCCACATGAATATAAGTATGTTTCTGACACCGTATTTTTCACACGATAACCACCAATTTCAGTTTACGCGCCAGCAAGCAAGTCACTTTGCTAAAAAGGTTGCGGAAGACTTTAACCCTATCCATGACGAAGACAGTAAACGCTTCTGCGTGCCTGGCGATCTTCTGTTTGCCGTTTTGCTGAGCAAAGAAGGCATTAGCCAAAAGATGCGTTTTGACTTCTCTGGTATGGTCAGTGAGGGTATCTCGTTGTCGATTGACAACAAGTGTGACAAAGAGAGTGCGGTTGTCGATCATAATGGCAAAGAGTACCTCCACATGTCACGTCAAGGTGACGTAAGCCATAACCCTGAGTTTATTCAGCACGTGGTCACCAACTATGTGCAGTTTTCCGGCATGAACTTTCCACACATCATGGTACCACTGATGGAACAGCAGCAGATGATGATCAACTGCCAGCGCCCATTAGTGATCTATGAAAGCATGGAAATCGAATTTACTCGCCTTGACCTTACTCAGCCAGAAGTTGAGTTTGCGAACGCCACCTTCGATGTTGAAGGGAAACGTGGCTTAGTAACGCTTAACTTTACGTTTAAAGAGAATGGTCAAGTGGTTGGTAAAGGCCTCAAACGCATGGTAGCAAGTGGCTTAAAACCTTACGATCAAGAGGCCGTAGACGACTTAGTTGAACGCTTCAACGAACGTAAAGAGGCGTTTTTGGCCGAGTTCGCCAACGCTGCCTAAAATGCCAAAGGGCTACCTCATCAGGTAGCCCTTGTTGTTTAAGTTCGCGCTAAAATACGTCTTCTGGCTCTCGCTCACCCGGTGCTAGAGTTATCAAGCGAGTCATTACACCAAGCTAATAATTACAGCTGCCAACGTGCCAAAGGCGCTTGTACTGAAATTCCTTGGCTGCCCCAACGATCAATCACATCAACCTGCAAAATTCGTTCGCTGGGCACTAACGAGGTAAGCTCTGTCGACAGACGTTTATCCGTCACCAGCCATAACGTTGGGTCTTGTTCAAACCGATCTTTGAGCTTCTGCTTATCGCTCTCAGTCCACTCCAATTGAGGCTTAAATTGACGCTCAACCACAAACAATTGATTACCCACAGCAAAATCTTCTAACGCTTGACTAAGCAACACCACAGAATCCATCTGTCTGGCAAAAATGGCGGCTTGCTGCTGATTCATTAACGTTCGCATCGCGAGCAATAACGCTTGCTGATTGGTGTCGATGGTCGCTTGGTGTTGCGGATACACTTTTTGCAGATCATCGCCGACGATCGCTGCCATTCGAATTAAATTGGTCGGATTCATCCAAACATATTTTGATATCTCTCCCTGATCTAAGGTTAATGCTGCGACCCCTTGGGCGCGTGGAGAAATAGCTTGTGAAGCATCAATCTCAATCAGGTGAATATTTCCCTGTCGCGCATAGACATAAGTCGGATCTTGAGGCCAGATGGCCCGCAACGTAATCGCCACTGTGGCTCGTTTTCCCGCTTCAACAACGTGTTGCTGGCCTTTATTGGCAAACCAGTTGGTCAGCCGCTCAATGCCGTAACGTTTGGGCGGCAAGTAGCTAACGTCGATATCCGTCCCTTTTAGCAACTGCTGTGACAACATATAGGTCACTGGGGTACTGGTAACAATATCATTGGCATAACTAAAAGGAGCCAATGCGCAGGCAACTCCATAACACGCGACCATGATCAGTGTTTTCATATTCATATTTAACTACTCAGATTTAAGCTTTATTGACGATTCGATAAATCGTTGCCATTAAAAATAATATCGCAGAGACGATGATGATCGATGCCCCCGACGGCACTGGTAATTCAAGCTCCATCGGCAGTAGCGTCCCTATCAGACAAGCCAAAGTGGCCAGCAAAGAAGAGAGCAAGACAAAACTGCCAATGCGTTTGGTCAGTAATCTCGCGGTTGCGCCCGGAATAAGCAGCAGCGCCCCAACCAGCACCGCGCCAATAATCTTTACCGCAGCGATGGTCACAAGGGTGATCATCATGACAAACAAGTAGTCATAAAAACGGGTGTTAAACCCGCGAACACGGGCAATATCAGGGCTAATACTGGTGAGTAAAATTCGGTTAAAGGTCGGAATAAGTACCAATAAAATAACCAAACAGCTCAAGGCTAAAATGGCAATATCCCCATCAGTTACGGTCAAAATAGAGCCAAATAGGACATTCTCAAGCATGTGGATATTGATCTTACGAGCCACATACATCAGCAGCGCCGCCCCCACTGCAAGCGCCAAGGCGAGGAAAACGCCGACCAGAGTGTCATAGGGTACATTGGTGCGATTACGCACGAAATGCAGCAATAATGCGAATATCATGCAAAAACTGAACAGACCAATAAATGGGTTTTGTGCGGGTTCACCAAGCAACACTCCGATAGCAATCCCCGTCAGGGCGGCGTGCCCGACAGCTTCAGAAAAGAACGCCAAGCGCTTAGCGATAACCAGTGTGCCTAACCCGCCGAGTAGTGGCCCCAATATCAGTGCCGCCACAAGCGCATTGACCATAAAGGCATAAGCAAAGCTGTCACTCAACCAGCCCGCTTCAACTCCAATTAAGGCTTGCTGTCTTAACCAATCCATCATGCTGCCTCCACTTTGGCGCTGTAATGCTTAAACAACGATTCAATCCGGTCGGGGCTTAACACATCCGAATGATGGCCTGAGGTCACAATATGACGATTCACCACATGCACTTGAGCATCTAAACGGCGCACAGCCGTCACATCATGGTGTACCGCCAGCACCGTTTTGCCCTCGGCGACCACTTGATGAATCAGCGCTTCTAGGTAACGCACGCCTTGCTCATCCATCCCGGTCGTTGGTTCATCTAATACCAGTAAGTCGGGCTCATCGAGCAGAGCCTGAGCAAACAACACTCGTTGCTGCTCTCCACCCGAGAGCTGCCCCATACGACGATCACAACGCCCAGCCATGCCAACTCGTTCTAGCTGAGCTAACGCGCGTTGAGTCTGCAAAGTTTTACGTCGCCAAAACAGCGGAATTCGAGTTTGATTGAGCAACACAAAGTCACTGACCGTCAGCGGTAAGCTCGCTTCAAACGTGGCTTTTTGCGGTACATAGCCCACTCTACCCGCTTGCTGAGTCTGGTTTGGGTCTGGCCAGTGAATCGCTATCTCGCCAGTAAATGGCGTTAACCCCAATACCGAACGCAGCAGAGAAGTCTTGCCTCCACCATTGGGCCCCATGAGCACGTGACACTGACCGGCTTCGAACTGAGTTTGGATCTGTTGCAAAATTAGGTTATCGCCGTATCGCAGAGTAACCCCATCAAGAGAAATCGATGGACCGGACATTACGCCTTCTCCTGCGCAGGTTGGCTCGCAACAAACTTCATCGCTTCAATCAGTGTTGCGACATTTGCGCGCATTTCGACTTCTACTTTGTCGGCTTGGTATTCACCGTGTGTCATGTGTGAGAAGCGGTATAACTGAACCCCCGTCGCCGCTTCAATGGTATCGACAAAGCGATTGGGCATATTCAATTCATAAAACAGCACGTCAATACCAGCAGCGCGGATCTTCTCGATAGTCGCTTGCAACTGACTTGCACTTGGCTCGACGCCATGGGCAGGCTCTATCACGGTCGCCACATCAACACCGAACTCTTGCAAAATATAACCGTAAGCATTGTGCGTGGTCGCCACTTTCATGCCTGCGGTATTGAGCTCACCTAAAGACAACATCGCGTCACGCTTGAGTTGGCGAAATGTTTTGGCGTAACGACGGGCATTATGGCGATAAAAAGTCGCGTTACCCGGATCAAGCTTACTCAGCTCGCTGGCAATGGTGTAAACCTTCTGAATCGTGGTCGACAATCCGACAAAGGTGTGCGGATTGACGGCGCCTTTGCCGACCGATTGCCCCATGGCAGGCAGTAGCGGCACCTCTTTATTGGCGTAAATCACCACAAGGTCATCACGCTGAGCTGCCTCAATGACCTTAATGGCAAAATCATCATGACCGACACCATTGACCACTATCACATCCATTTGATTAAGTCTTTTCAAATCATTTGGTTGCGGTAAGTAGTTGTGCGGGTTGAATCCCGCATCGACAAGGGGAATTATCTCGGCTTTGTCACCCACTACCGCTTTAACGTAGCTGTAATAAGGTTGCAAAGTAACGCCAATGCTGAGCTTATCGGTGGCAAAACTGCTAAAAGAGACCATCAATAAAGCGTTAAAAGTGAAAAAATAATGGAATAGAGCGCGGTTGAGCATAGTAACTATCATCTCTGTTGACGCTTAATCAGCGTGAGAATGGGAAGGCGAAGATGGCGAAAGGACGACCTGCTGCCAGCCTTGCAACTGACGATTTTCTGGCTTGATTGGCACGCTTGTTTTCAGCGTCAATGACGCAGGTGCTAGCCAAATGTCGGCCTGTTGATCACGGCTATCTAGCAGCATCGACGCTGAACCTTGTCGGTCTTGTTTCACCCCAAGATACAGTCCTGCTTCAAGTTGCTGCCATTGATGTGAGCCTTTGCGCTGCCAACTTTGGTCTGGCACAAACGGCGCAATCCAGTTGCGCTGTAACTCGCTGACATCTGGCCACTCGCCCGACTCCAGATAAAGATCGCGGATCTCTTCATGCGCAAGTTTAAGCTCGACCAGCATTGCTAAATCGTCTTGCTCAAGAGTGGTGATCAACACTTGATGAGCCAAAGTCGAAGTCTGCTGCGACTGCGCTTGATGGTGCGGTAACAACAGCAGTGAAACCGCTAAGATAGTCGCGACCGTCAACGCCACCCATTTGCCTTCACGACTGCCATTGTCGGCTCGAACCTTGTCAATAATCATCGTGGTTTCAACTCGACCACATCCACTTCCACTGGGTTTTCATGGCCAGCATCAAACACCAGATAGAAGTCAGCATTAGGGTGGGTAAATTGCGCAATCGAACGCTTATCGGTGGTGACTTTGGCAACGAGATTGTCATCATAATCGTACATGTTGACATCGTAGCCTACCGCCGTTGAACCATCAGAGTAGCCGGCTTCACAAATCACTTGGTCTTGCGCTAAGTGACAGCTCATCAACGGAAAATGTGCCGCTGATTGAAACGATGTCAAACCAATCATCAAGCCAAAAATGTTAACTAAGAGCGTGTTGTTCATGGTGTATCCAAAATGGCTCAGTAAGGCACTGAGCCAAGGTTTGATTAGTTAAGTTGGGTTTCAAACGTCAGGTGAACGTTGATGCTGACTTTGTCGGCTAACGGATCATTTTTCAGCTCGCCTTTGTAGTTGGCTTTCATCAGGTAACGCCCTGCGAGGTCGGGCGTAAAGGTCACTTTACCGTCGTTATCACTAACCACATCGATCTGCTCTTGGTGATTGCGATACAGTGTACCTTCGCGAGTAATTTCAGCGGTCACACCTGACTGCGGTTGACCATTAAAGAAAAATTGAAAAGTCACCGCTTCACCTTCAATGATATCGGATGGGTGCGTGAGCGGTTTCATCTCAAGAAATTTACCTTCAATCTCTAACACTTTTTCCGTTGGTTTACCGACGGTGATGTAACTTTCTGCGCGTGTGTAACTGAGCTGAGTGACCACATCACGGGCTTGCTCTGGGATCACGCTGTCGCGTTCAATCTTGCTTGCTTTGGCCCATTTAACCGTGTCACGACGGCCCGCTTTATATTGGGTGTAGTAACTGGGTTGGTTGTTGACTGCCACTTTGTGCGTCCCTTCTTCAACGAAGTAGAAATCAAACATCGAACGACGTTTACCTCGCACTACAAAATTAGGACGTTCAGAACGACCATCAGGCATCATCACAAACGCTTGTTCACTGCCGGCAGGTTTATCAAAGACAAACGTTCCATGCGATGCGGTGACATCAAATGTCAGCCAATCACCGCCCTCTTTAGAGACGGTAAAGTGAGACGGGAGAACCCAGCGAGGATGTGCTTGCACTGTCGTTGCGGTGGCAAAGCCGATTGCCATGACACTGGCTAACGCCACTGCTTTGATATTGGTTTTCATTGTTGTTCCTTTTATCACTTCACTAGGTAATTGACGGTGATCGTTCCCGTCTCTTCGGTTGGTTGGAGTTGGTAGCGCACGTCATGCTCAGCCAAATGTATTTTTTGGCGCAGGTAATTACGCCCACCATGTTCGCGTACCACTTCGACTAACAAGGTGTAATCACCTTGCGCTAGTCGTTGCCCATTATCGTCCGTACCATCCCAGCTAAAGCGATAGTGACCAGCAGGACGAGTGGCGGAAGTGACGGCATCAACTCGTTGGCGGTCATAACGCCCTACTTTGCGCCACCAACTGCGCAAGTCTTTAAGCCATTCATCTTTACCCACCCAAAGCTGAAGGGTTTTCACCGATTGACGCTGTTGGTCTTCAACCCACACGGCAACGTACGGGCGGGCATACATTGAGGTCTCGATGGTGGGAAGCTCGAGTTCAATATCGATTTTTGCCTTATCAGGCAACGGCGTTGCAAGTAGTGGTAACGGCGTCAGTAACGCGATAAGCAGCAATCGACTCAAAGGAGTGCGGCGCAAAAATTGGCCTGTGTTCAACATGGTTTTTCTCTTCATTAAGGCGCTATGGCACAGCAAAAAAATAAATAGTCAGTGATAACGCAGTACCAAAAGTCATCCACTGCATTGAGGTCTTCAATGTCTTTTTCTTCGGTAACAGCAAACACACCCCAGTGACAACAAACAACACCATCAACAATGCGGTGATATCGATAAACCACTTCCAGACTTCACCACTATTTCGCCCTTTGTGCAGATCATTAAGTCGCGCAATCAAGCCGTAGTCTGTGGTTTCAATTTCTGCTTCACCACTCGTCATATCGACAAAAACTGTCGCGTTATAGCCAGGGCCTTTAAAGTCGAGAGAGAGTTCACCGACCAGCAAGCGCCCCTGTTCAACCTCGGTATAAACATCCAAGGCTGAAGGTGTGCCACGTAATTGGCTTTGTTGCGTGAGAAAAGCGATCAACGCAACGCGATTTGGCTCAAAGCTGCGTTCGTTGGCAAACAGATGCTGAGGTGGAACGTTCAGTGTGTGGTGCTCAATCATCGCTTCGCTGCGCTCAAACCACTGCGGACGATTTAAGGTAATGCCAGTGAGGGCGAAAAATAGCGTGACCAATAGCAACGCCATTGAAACGTAAATGTGCAGGCGACGAGCCCAACTTTGAACGCCCTTACTCTTGAGCAACATATAACAGTCATCATCAGTTAATCCGCGCTCAATTTAGATGATAATAGTTCTTATTGGCATTCAATTTACATTATTTACGTTTCGAAGCAGAGTAAGAGTGAGGACGGAGACGAACAGAACACAGAACGGGTCAAATCAAACACAGTCGCGGCCAAATAAAAAAGGCCGGAGCGTTCACTCAGGCCTTTGATGCAATTCAATCATTCGCTTAGCTATTTTGACTGGCCTTAACACTGCGCAGTTGCGACAGGTATTTCACCCAACTTTGCGCTTGTTTGGAAGGCGAAATTTCATTGGCTCGCTTTGCGTTGGCCAAGGCGTCTTCAATACGTTGCAACTTGTAATAAGCACGCGCCTTGATCAAAGCGACCTCGGCGTGACGACCAGCAACCTTATCCAAAGCCGCCAGTGCCTGTTGGTAATGGCCTTCTTGAACCAACAACTGCGATAAATTCCAGTAGTATTGGCCATCTAGCTTAGCGGCAACACGCCAACTCGCGATCGATTTCTGCCACTCTTTGGCGCTTTGCCAGTAACTGGCTTGTTGCGCTTTGAGCTTGCTATCAGCGTCGATCTGCTCCAACTGCGCCAATACCATCGCCGCACGCTCTGGAACCCCGCGTTTGGCATACAACTGAGCCAATAATTTTAGGTCATCTTGGCTAAGCGCTATACCATCGAGCTTGGCCAGCGCCATCGCGTCTAATGCGCCCTTTTCATCACCAACACGCAGATATAACGCCACCAGTTGGCGCCACCATTCCATGCGCGCAGGCTCAATGGCAATCAAACGTTTAATGGTTTTGATCGCAGGCGACCACTGTTTAAGCTCAAGTTGAGCCGATAGTTTGAGTGACAATGGGCTCAGCTGATCGGGCTGTGGATAGTGCTCATAGCGTGCTATCGCCGTCAGTACTTTGCTCCACTGCTGCAACTGGTAATGCGATTGAGCGATACGAAGCCATATTTCAGGCACGGTTTGCCGATCAGACGCCGACTCGCTCAGATTGTAGTAATGTGGCAAGGCTTGGCTGTAGTGTTGTTCGTTGAGCAACATGTCGGCTAACATTTTTCGAGTTTGCCAAGCTTGCTCATCTTGCAATAAACCGCTGGTGACTGCGAGATCCAACTGTTGAATCGCTGGCGTCACTTGATCATTCTGCCAGTACAAAATGCCCAACATACGCGCGACAAACGCTTGGTCATAGCCGCGAGCAAGATCAAGCGCTTCTAGGGTCGAAATCGCCTGCTCAAGCTTATCTTGTTGCGCCAAGTTGTGTGCATGTTGTACACGCGTCGCGGTGTATTGACCAAGTTGATTAGCAACGGCGACACAAGCACTTAAGCTCAGTAGCAAACCGATTAGGCAGTTTTTGATCATTGGGCTAATTTGAACTCCACTCTAGCGGTTTGTCCGACCTGTTCGACTGACACACCCTGGTCAATTTTGGGTTGATATTTCCACTTTTTCAACGCACTAATGGCTTCTTTTTCAAACATGCGTTTGGGTTGTGCCTCGACCACTTGGATGTCTTTTGGCCGACCAGCTGCATCAATGGTAAAGCGCATCACCACATACCCTTCTACTTTGCGTTTTATCGCTTTGCTTGGGTAGCGCGGCTCAACACGATAAAGAGGTAGCGCTTGTTGGTTGCCCATCGCGCCCTGCAAGTTTGGCGCTTGGATCGCAATGCCATCTAACACGGTGTTCAACCCTAAGGCACTGGTTGGTGTCACAGGGCTGATCGGCGTCACTTGCGTTTGCGCTTGCGACACATCGATAGGCTCAGGGGCGCTCGGTGGCGTTGGCGGCTCTGGTACAGAACGTTGACGACGTTGAACATCGCTATCATTTTCTATCATCACCATATCAAAACGCACCGCCTGTGATGGTTTCTGCGCGCGCTGATTGCCATTATCAACCATCCAGGCCATGAAGCTAAATAAACTTACCGCAATCATCAACGCAGCCGGAAGTGCAAGCAGTAATCGCCCCATTAAGGTTTCTCCGCCGCCAAAGCTATGCGCGTCACACCCGCACCTTTTGCAGCATCCATCACTTTCACCACCGTACCGTTGTAAGCATGTTCATCGGCTTGAATAACTAATGATGCATCTGGCTGATCAAGCAGCAAGTGCTCAATGGTCGCCTCAACACGTTCAATATCGACCACACGCTTATCGATATAGACATCGTTCGCGGCAGTCACCGCAATAAATATCCCCGCCTCTTTTTGACTGACGACGTTCGAGGCTTGAGGGCGATTCACTTCCACCCCTGACTCGCGTACAAACGAGCTTGTGACAATAAAAAAAATCAACATGATGAACACGATATCGAGCATCGACGTTAAATCGATCTGCGCTTCATCTTGACGATGGGGTCTACGTCCGAGTCTCACTTTTGACTCCTTAAAGATTGTTCTAACTGGATGGCTTTTCGCTCGCACATTTTGCTTAAGCGAGCATGAATAAACATCCCCGCAAGCGCGGCGACCATACCGGCCATGGTGGGCAGCGTGGCCAAAGAAATGCCGGATGCCATTAATTTCGGATTACTACTGCCCTGTGTTGCCATCACATCAAACACCGTGATCATCCCCGTCACAGTGCCCAGCAAACCAAGCATAGGGAAAATTGCCACCAACACTTTGATCATCGAAAGATTTTTGCGCAGTTGTGTATCTGCTTGAGCTAGCCATCCTTGACGAATTTGATGCGCATACCAAGAGTGATGATCGTCTCTTGCTTGCCACTGCGCCCCCAATTGAGCCTTCACTTTAGGAAACTCGATGGTGATATACAGCACTCGCTCGATAATCAACAGCCAACACACGACAACGGCCGCAGCCAGCCACCACAAAATAGGGCCGCCTTGATGCATAAAACTAACCAAAGTCGAGGCCCAATCTTCACTGATCAAACCCAATGCATTGAGTAGGACCTGCTCCATTACGCTGCGCTCTCGGCTGTGTAGTTAGGGGTATCTTTACTGTGCGATGGTTCGCGTTCAGCTTGCTCTGCCACCAGACCAATACCTTGTTTTTCAAGAATATTGCGTACATTTTCCGCTTGAGAATTCAAGATGGTATGCGCCAAAAGCAGTGGCATTGCTGCGATCAGGCCAAGCACGGTTGTCACTAGCGCCATCGAGATACCGCCCGCCATCACTTTCGGGTCGCCGTTACCAAACTGAGTGATCACTTGGAAAGTCTCGATCATTCCCGTTACGGTGCCCAGCAGTCCGAGCATTGGAGCAAGCGCTGCGAGCAACTTGAGCATCGACAAGCCTTTTTCCAGATGGGTTTGTTCATCGACCACCGCTTCAAGCAGACGTAACTCAAGAGCTTCCACACTGCGATGCTTATCTTGATGATAGACCGCCAAAATACGCCCAAGCGGGTTATCGCCTGGTTGAGTCGGCTGCTTCAATTGCTGGATGATTTTTTGTCGAATCACTAACAAAGCGACGCCACGAACCAAGGCTATCCCCAAACCAATCGCTAACAAGCCGATGATGATTTGGCCAACCACACCACCAGCATTAAGACGATCGAACAAGGTCGGTGAATGGGCTAATTGCTCAAGTAACATACCACGCGATGGGTCAATAACTAGCGATTCAATTTCTGCTGAGTTGATTAGCTTTGCCGTCGGGCCATTATCTGGCTGACGCGCATAGCTCACCGCTAAACCACGTTGACCATTCCATTTGACGTAGCCCGACTCGTCGAGCAGCGCCAATGAACCAAGTCGCACCCCGTTAACGGTTTGCTCACGACCGTCGCCATTTAATCGGGTGAATGACACATTGGCCATCTCACCACTGGCTTGGATTTGCTGCTGCATACTGCGCCACATCGCCTGCAATTGTGGTAGCGTTGGCAAAGACTGAGCCGCAACAATCGCGGCGACGTCTTTGTGGTAAGTATTGGCATCAACACTGGTCACCGACTGCTTGAGTTCAGCGTCGAGCGTTTTGGCATTTTGGCGCACAACGCCAAATAACTCACCCAAACTGCCGGTTTCCAAACGCAGTTTCTCTTCGAGTTCAGCAAGCTGTGACTCATTGTTACTAAATGTGGTACTTAAGCTATCGACTTGCGCTTGCAGTGCGCTTCGCTCGGCAGATAGGTTATTTTTAATCGCTTGCAGCTCTTGCTCGGTTTGCTTAAAGCCTGACTCGCGATTGACATCGTGTCGCTGTTGGGTACGTTTCTCTTGCTGCGCTTTTTGCAACAAGGTTGAATCGCTCGCAGCTTGCGTGTCACTGGCCCAAGTCGTTGGAGTTACAAGGGCTGAGATAGTCAGCACTGCAACCGATAACCATTTATTTATCATCTAGTTGCCCTCCACGACATTAAGAGAAACCGGCAAAGTCAGCATACTTGGAGCAATCTGTTTTTGCGCCATCGCAAACGCTTTATCTAATTGCGCTTGCTGCTGGGAACCTATGATTTGCCACACCTTTTGTTGCGAAGACCAACGCCAGAAAACATCCCCTGACAAGCTACGTGCGATCAAGGAAACCCGGCCAAGATATAAAATATCAGCTTCCACTTGCTCATTGGTGTTGAGCGCAATCTTGCCTTGGTAAACCCCCAACTTGGTGCCGTAATCGATTTCGATTTGGTACGCCTCTAGAATTCGTCGAAACTTCTCTGCATCAGCGACATCTGCCCGCGTCATCATCGAATCGAGCTTAGCAATACGCGCCTCACGCTGGGCTTTGCGGATCGGTTTGTCGTTTGCCACGATCGTCTTTAGTCCGTCTAGCATGTGATACATCAAGGGCACCACACCTTGGCGGGTTTGAGCAATCTGCTCAATCTGTTGATTAAGGCTTGATACCTCTTGATCTTGACTTGCAACAAGGCTGGCAAGATGATCGCGATAAATCTTCAAGTTACTGACTTCTTCTTGCAGCTGTTCGATTTCTGCCTCTAAAGTCAGCGCTTTCTCTGCACTGACATCAACGCGTTTTTGGCTTTGTGCCGATGCTTGATTGGTTTTACTCAGCAGCGCTTGTGCATCGTTAAGATCGTCCGCGTGAACGGGAATCAGGGTCGATGACAGCAACAGAGCGATACTTGATTTGATTAGATTCATACGAGTTATATTTTCTGTTTTCCAAAAACGACTAAAGGGGAAGACGTCGCCTCCCCTTGCCAATCCGATTGTTATCAGTACTTGAACTGAACGGTTGCCATGTAGTTTCGGCCTTCGCCAATCACCACATTACTTGCTCCCTGTTGTTGACTGTTGGTACTACCGCCACCAGCGAGGTAATCGGTATCGAACACGTTTTCAACATTGAAGCGAGCGACAATATCTAAGTTCTCATCGTACTTATGTGTATAAGCTACGCCCATATCAACGCGTGCATAGCCATCTTTCTTAAAGGTGTTCGCAGCGTCGCCGTAACGAGCACCTTGGTAAATCAAACCTAAGTTGACGTTGGTGTTATGGTAAGCCTGATAGCTCGACCAAACACTGGCAGAAAACTCTGGCACATCAGCCGGACGGTTGCCCTTATACTCTGCACTTTGGCTAATTTCTGCATCAAGATACATCGCTGAGGCTGTTAGTGAAAAATCATCCGTCACAAAGCCTTGAGCCAAAATTTCCGCACCACGGTGTACTTGCTCGCCATCTTGTGTCTTTTTGTACATGATATCGTTACCAGCGTTGACACCATCTTCAACATCTAGCGAGATGTTTTCTAGCGTGATATCAAACAGTGCGCCAGTCAGGTACAAACGCTGATCAAACAGCTCCCACTTAGTGCCCATTTCATAAGAGACGCCACGCTCTGCATCAAGCTCTTCACCATCATTGGTGTAGTCAGTGCCGCTTACCGTTCCCTGAGGCATAAAGCTTTCAGAGTACTGAAGGTAAATTGAGCCATTGCTTGCCGGATGAAAAATAACACCAAGCTTTGGTGACACCTGACTTTCTGTCAGCTCATCACTGCGTTTTTCATCATAACGAACACCCGCTAATACTTGCCAGTAATCGTTAATGGTCATCATATTTTGCGCATAAAAGCCCAAGGTATCATATTGACTTGTTGACCATCTTCTCGAGCTAGTCGGTTGAGGCTTTGTCACCGTCTCACCCGCAGATACATACTCGCCATCATGGAAGGCCATAAAACGATCGTAACTGTAATCTAGGTAGTTTGCGCCGACTAACAAAGTATTATCGGTTCCAAACAAAGAGAAATCCGTGGTCACGTCAACGTAGGCGGTATCAAATACCCAGTGATCCGAACGCTCGTTACCTTTGTGCTTAATGGTACCATTTTGATCGTACTTATCGAATTTCGGGTAAGATTCAACATCAAAGCGCTTAAAGTCTTGGCGATTGTAACCCGCTTTTACGTTTACCTTATCGGTCACTTGAGCATTAATGTTGATGCCGTAGTTCTCGACATCGTTATCAATGTTCGACCACTGCGCATCCCAGATAGTCTGGTCACCTCGGGCTGCAGAACCGTCGACAATATAAGCACCAGAATCGACGCTGCCATTATCTTGAGTACGGTCATAGTGCGCAGACAGCATGATCGCATCAGTCAGGTCGTATTCGACAACCAAACCGCCCACTGCACGTTCGGTTTGCGGCGAAGTCCCATCTGCGTACTTGCGCCATGAGCTGTCACTTTGCTTCGACACAATCGCACGAGCACGCAACGTCTGTTCTTCATTCAATGCGCCACTGACGTCAAGCACAGTTCGTGAATAATCGTTTGAACCAATATCTTGGCTCAGGCCGATTTGAGTTTCTGTTGTTGGCTTCTTAGACACCATATTCACTAAGCCGCCAGGTTCAGACTTACCGTAAAGTAGGCCTGATGGCCCTTTTAGCACTTCAACACGCTCTAACAGCTCAATAGGCTGACGGTAGTGTGACCAGTGCTGATGACCATCGCGCAAGAAGCCATCAGAGCTACTTAGCTCAAAACCACGCAGTGAGAAACGCTCACGGTTACGACTTGTACCGCCTGCGCTGACACTGGCGTCGTTTTGTAGTACTTCACCGAGAGTGCTGGCACGCTGTTCATCGATAACGGTTTCATCAATGACGGCCACCTGCCCTGGGGTTTCGAGTTGCGTCATTTCCATCCGCATCGCGGTGCTGTTGGTGTCGGCTTTATAACCAAACTCACGCCCTTCAACGACTACGTGTTCATCCGCTTTTTGTACTTCGGCCACTGCAGGTGCCGCTAACACCGCACCGATCACTAATGCCAACTGGCTCTTAGTAAACATATTGTCTAACTCCGATTATGTTCGGACACACATAGTTACTATGTGATGCCACTTAATTATTTCGGAGGTGAATATAAGTGATAACCATTACCATTTGCATTTAATTTACATTCTTTGCATTTGTTTGGCTATGTAAATTTTTTCTAGTGTGCCATTTATCATCAAAAAGACCCGCTATCACTAAAGAGGCCGTCAGCGATCAAGGGGGGTGTCGCGGGTTGGTTACTGCTTGAATAACAAGGTCACGGCTAAGCCACCATTGGAGCGATTGGATGCGATCGCTTGGCCTCCCATCATGCGCATCGATTCTTTGACAATCGCCAGCCCAAGGCCGTATCCACCACGTTTTTTATCTCGAGAAACATCTAATCGAGTAAAGGGATCAAAAATATCCTGTAGCTTATCTGGGTGAATCCCCGCGCCGTTGTCGGCAATCGTCAGGGCTAAATAACGGTGTTTGTCGGTCAATTTGTTGGTCAGCGAGACCTCAATTGTGGCAGTCTCTCCGGCGTACTTAATTGCGTTAGTGACTAGGTTATTCAAACAGCGTAGCACTAAGGTGTCATCACATTGTGCTTTGGTTTGGCTTGCCAGCGAGTCAAATGTTAAGCTCTGACTCGCTTTTAAATCGAACTTACAACGCTCAATTTGTGGCACGAGAAGCTCAGCTAAATCACGCCATTTCAGCTCGCTGTCATAGCGAGCGTTCTCTAAACGACTAAACTGCAAAATCTCATCAATTAAATGATTGAGCTCATTCGCTTGCTGCTCCATTTGCGTCACTAGGTGTTGTTCGCTGTCACCCACTCGCTTGCGCAGCAGATGCAATACTAAGTTTTGCCGCGCCAGTGGCGTACGTAGCTCGTGAGAAACGTCACGAATCAGCCGACGCTGCTTTTTTGCCAACGAATGAATCTCGATGGTCATATGATCAAAATCTTGCGCAAGTTCGTTAAACTCACGCGTATTAGATTTGAGCTCATTGACCACACTGACATTAAAATCTCCGTTAGATAATTTTTTACTCGCCTCTCGTAATCGGTCCAGTGGCTGTTGGAGCCGCCTTGCCAGCAACCAGGAAAAGAGCGCCAAAATAACAACCGCGATCACCACCTTCAATATCGAGAAGTAATAGATAAAGTCATGCGCCGGGTGCAATTGATGAGGAAGTTGGATCATTAAACTGTTGTTCTGCTCTAAAGGAATACTAATGATCGGTCGACTGACTCTTCCCTCTAGCTGCTGATCTAAGTCTCGTTTGAATTTTAGTTTGAATTCAAAGTGCGGATGCATCATTCGGTGAGTCAGCGGTTTTTGCTCTTGGTCTAAAACAAATAAGTAAAAACGCTGGGCGTTGGCCCAATCGGCTAACTCATCCATGTCACCATATTCGATCAATTGATTGGCTTGATCGGCCAAATCGAGCATTTCTACCTTGATACTCTCTGGCACTTTGAGCATCGCCTTGATCAAAGCTTGCTCGACCAATACCTGAACCAACAAAATACTGATAACAATGGCGGTCATGTAGCTAAAAAGCTGAAAAGCGAGACTATCTTTACGCTTAGCAATATAGGGTGGGCAGACCAATTTCATGAGTCTGCAAATGCCTCTTGGTAGCTGTACCCTTTGCCACGAAACGTTTTGATATGTTGTTTCGATAAACCCGCTTCAACCAGCTTACGACGAATGTTGCTAATGTGCATATCGAGGTTGCGATCATAAGGACTGAGCTCTTTTTTAAGCACTTCTGTTTGCAACTCTGCCTTCGAGATCACCATACCTGGGCTTTTGACTAAGTAGCACAGCAGCTCTGCTTCCGTCCCCGTTAAGGGTAAACTCTCGAGTTGGTCACTGATATTTTGCACCGTGCTGCACATGGTTTGTCTATGGCGCTCTAGACCCACGCGGCGCAAAATCGCTTTAATCCGCATCAGAAGTTCAGCAACATTAAACGGTTTGCCGATATACTGGTCTGCCCCTGCTTGATAACCTTCTAGCATTGAGTTGTCATCATTAAGCGCCGTTAACATCAAAATCGGCGTGGCAAAACGCTGACAGATACGCCGAGCGACTTGCATACCATTTAAGTTTGGCAGCATCACATCAAGCAATACTAGATCAACGGATGTTTTTTCCATGGTGTGCAATGCACTTTCGCCACAATGAACACAAGTGACGGTATACCCCTCTTCTTGCAATACCGTTTCTAACAATTGACACAACAGAGTGTCATCATCGACGACCAGCACTCGTGACATTATTTACTACCATACAAATAAAAACGATTCGCATTCTAATCTTGATCGATAATTTAGACAACAGTGTTATCGATATCCAGCTCAATACGGTTATTTTTCCTGCATGAGTTGATGCGACGGGCGATCTCAGCTCAAAGTTTACGCTTGGCGTGTCTGTGTATACTGGTATTAAATCGAGTTATTGGTTAGCCTCTACCTAACTCAAACTCACACCACGATAGCAATGACTGTATCCGCTTATTACTCCGCTTCAATCTTTGATTTCGTTACTGCCGACTCGGCCTCTATTGCCGATCAGTTGCCCGGTGAGCGCACACAATGGCGAGCGAAAATTGCATTGCTTAAACAGCAGTTCAATCTGCTGCCGCATCTGGCGGGGGACGTAATTCTTTCATTGAACCATCAAGCTCAGACACTCGACACGGTTGTCCTTTATCGTGGTTTGGTCTTTATCGTCGCGATCGAACTTGATCAGCGCGCTTATTGCCAACAGAAAATCGACGCACTATTGCAGCAAGCCAGATGGTTGAAGCGCAGTCACAATGGCAGCGCCAGTAGATTTATAATTCCGCTTTATTTAGCCGTCAACGCACCGCCTCAGGGAAGCAATATTGTCGTCAGTGAAGAATTAGTGGCCAATACCATGTGTGACAATGGCGCGCATTTAGCGGCGTTAATCGAGCACTTTGCCAATCAGTACAAAGACGATCAGATCATTCTCTGTGACTGGTTGGCAAGTGGCTATACAACAGCGGAATAAAAAGACAACGGTGTAGAAATTAGACTACCTAGCCATTAACGGGTCATTTTCTTTACAAAAACCACCACAAACAATGCCATAGTAAAACTCCCGAGAAATGCCTCACAAGCGGCGATAAACCGCGCCATCCCAACAGGAGAAATATCACCATACCCCAGAGTGGTGAAGGTCACGACACTAAAATAGAGCGAGTTTAAAAACTCGAGTAGATAAAATTGCCAACCTGTCACGCCTTCATAGATAGGATGCGCCCCCGTGGTGTCGAGGAAGAAATACGCCAATGCGCAAACCACAATCAGGAAAATAGAAAAGCCGACAACACGCACCGGATCTTCCCCGTAGCCACAAAATATGTCGACGAGCTTAGAAATGACCCGTTTGTTACTAAAGCGTGGCATTTGATAGCGACGATAGCGCATTTCACGCTTAAAAAAATCGCCCGCCATTTCAAACAGCCCCTGTTTTTCACACTGCTTACGAATATTACGACATACCTCTTCGGCTTCTTGGCATAACTGTAACGAGTGTTTCTTGTCACGTTTACGCAGCGCCTGCTTAGCTTCTAACTCTTGTTTAAGATAAATTCCCCACTCAATGTTCTCCAATTTAGCCCGAGCTAAGTCAGCGCCTAATAAGTTACATCCGTCTAACTTGGCACAATGAAGATTGGCCCCTATCAGGCGAGCTTTCATCATTGAAGAGCCACGTAAGTCTAAGCCAAAAAAGTGTGCGTCTTTAAGATTGGCACGATAGAAATCGGCGCCTCGACACTGGTATCCCGCTTTACAGCCACGGTTGACCAAATCGATATCTTCAAGCTCGGTTCTCGCCAACTGAAATCCGTCTAAAGGTTTACCTGCTGCGGCCCATTGCTCAACCTCGTCTTTAATATTGTCATTGCTTTTGTCGACGTTGGGATCATGCCAGTAACACAGTCCTGACTCACCACTTGGTTGATCGCAGCACCAGCCATCAGGGTTTTGATAGCTGCATCGGCCTAGTTGAGATTCCATATGCGCTGCCCCTTACCGTTCCTGCCTAACGATGATATTGGGCAGAACTACTGATAAGTGTAGTGGCTGATTGTCGACGCGCCACGCTATTTACATATCAATCACTATCAACTTCTTGCTTAAGCCACTGCTTGAACAGTCGCGTGTAGGGATCTTCGGTATGGGTGATGACAAAGTAACCTGCGTTAGCGCTTATTGGCTCAAATGGCGCGACTAAACGCTGCTGTTCAATTTCACTCCCCAGCAAAGCAACTCGTGCTAAAGCGATACCAACCCCTGCTTCCGCCGCCGACATCGCCATATCGGTACGATTAAAAAAGTGGCCTTGATGGGTTGGAAAGTTGAACCGCTGCGCCGCAGACCAAAAGCGCCACTCTTGATCTTTTTGCGCGCCTTGCCACGGCATCATGTCATGCAGCAAGGTGACCTGATGCCAAGCTTCACTGCCGTGTACAATGTGCTGGTGCTGGCTCAAGTACTCTTGGCTCATGACCGGCAGCAAGGACTCCGCCATCAAAAGTTCAGCGTCGGGGTACTTGTAAGGCAGCGGACCATAATCAATCGCAAGATCAAAGTTACGCTTATCACTGTCAACCAATGCACCTTCTGCAATGGTATGAATTTGTACCTCTGGATACTGACGGTGAAATCTCTCTAATCTCGGCACCAACCACTTAAACGCAAACGAGGGCGTCAGTTTCAAGCGTATCTGTTTGCGCTCTGACACTTGGGTCAATTGAAAAATATTGTCTTCGATCGCCACAATGTGATGACTGGTCGCCTCAACCAACTTGGTTCCTTGTTCAGTCAAGCGCACACCACGCGCGTGACGTTCAAAAACACTAAAACCTAACCGCTGTTCAATCTGTTGCAACTGCTGGCTAATTGCTCCTACTGTCAAGTTGAGGTCCTTAGCAGCACTGGTTAAGCTTTGATGGCGGGCAACGGTGCAGATCAAATTTACTCCATGTAACAACGCCGATTTCATTTTTTAGCCTTTAGTTTTTCTAAACCCTACTATCAATTCTTATCGATTGTTAAATCAATGTAAACAACCGATTCTTGGCAAAATTCAATCGTGTGAGAAGAAGACGTGGAAGTCGTTGTATTAGGAAGTGGCGTAGTGGGTTTAACCAGCGCCTGGTATTTATCACAAGCCGGTTTTAGCGTGACCGTGATTGATAGACAAGCGCGTGCAGCCGAAGAGACAAGCTTCGCCAACGCGGGGCAAATATCCTATGGTTACTCCTCACCTTGGGCTGCACCTGGTATTCCAGCTAAAGCGATTAAGTGGTTGTTTGAACAACACGCGCCACTAAAAATCAAACCATCGATTAGCCCAGAGCTGATGCAGTGGGCGGGAAAAATGCTGCTTAACTGTCAACTCGATAAATACCGCATTAACAAGGCGCGTATGTTAACCGTTGCCAATCGCAGTCGAGACTGTTTAGCCAAGTTAAATCAGCAGTATCAGCTCGACTATCAAGGTCGTAGTCAGGGTACCTTGCAGATTTTTCGCACCACCGCTCAACTCACTGCGGTCGAAAAAGACATCAAATTGCTCGAAGAGAGTGGTACGCGCTTTGAGTTAATGGATAGCAAACAGTGTCTGGCTCAAGAGCCCGGATTACATCACATGCAAGGAGAGCTCGTCGGCGGGTTATATTTACCCGATGATCAGACCGGTGACTGTTACCTCTTTTGCCAACAGTTACAGCAAATGGCGCAGCAAGCAGGCGTTAAGTTTCTATTTAACACCCATATCGATGCATTACTCACTGAGAAAAACCGCGTTGTCGGTATCACTACCAATCAGGGCACCATCAGCGGTGATCACTATGTTGTCGCGATGGGCAGTTATTCCAAACACCTCTTGGCGCCATTTGGCATCGATTTGCCGGTTTATCCTGTCAAGGGGTACTCGCTAACCTTACCCGTGATCGATGAGCAACATGCACCAAATTCGACCATTATGGACGAGACCTACAAAGTCGCGGTCACGCGCTTTAATGAACGAATTCGCGTTGCAGGTACCGCTGAGCTGGCCGGATTTGATACTGCGTTACCGGACAAGCGCTTAGCGACACTCAATCATGTGGTCAGTCAGTTGTTCCCACATGGGGTCGACTTTAATCAGGCCGAGTACTGGAGCGGCTTTCGTCCGATGACGCCTGATGGCACGCCGATTATTGGCCAAACATCGCTGGCAAACCTCTATACCAATACTGGTCACGGGACCTTAGGTTGGACGATGGCCTGTGGCTCGGCCGACATCTTAACCGAGATCATCGCTGCACAAGGGAAACCAACTCAGCCCGAATTAAGTGTTGCCCGTTATGGCTAGTAACTGACTCTGTCAAAGCTTCACCACACAACCAGCTTTAACCATATAAAAAGCTAGACTGCGCCAAATTGATAAAATAATCGACAGCGCAGTTTAGCAATGTTTTAAACATCCTCCCTACCAAACGTAATATCCACGCCATCTATATAGATGATAATTTTCATTAAGTAAGCGCAACCTCTCGCGATGATTTAACACTTTTTTAGCACTTTGTGTTTGGTATCACGCTAATTAACACTGATAGATAAATAAATTAACAATTGCGTTACAGAAAGGGTAATATCCTGTTCAGAAAACAACCATTACAAAACAGAACAGGGAAAATTCTTATGCAGTCATTTGTTGATTTTCTGAATGGAATCATCTGGAGTCCGGTACTAATTTATTTGTGCCTGGGCGCTGGTTTGTTCTACTCAATCTTGACTCGTTTCGTGCAAATTCGTCACTTTACGGAAATGTGGCGTCTACTACTTTCAGGTAAAAGCTCATCGAAAGGTATCTCATCTTTCCAAGCATTAGCCGTGTCACTTTCAGGACGTGTCGGTACTGGTAACATCGCGGGTGTCGCTGCTGCGATTGGCTTCGGTGGCCCTGGCGCAGTTTTCTGGATGTGGGTTGTCGCCTTCTTTGGCGCTGCAACAGCCTACGCCGAGTCAACACTGGCGCAAATCTATAAAGAGGAAGACAACGGAGAGTTCCGTGGTGGCCCTGCTTACTACATCGAAAAAGCGATGGGACAAAAATGGTACGCATGGATTTTTGCTGTCGCGACCATCTTTGCTTGTGGCTTCCTACTTCCGGGCGTTCAATCAAACAGTATTGGTAATGCCGTTGAAGCCGCCTTTGGTTCTGGTGCAATGATCGAGACTGCCATCGGCACGTTCAGCTTTGCTAAAATCCTAACCGGTACGATTATCTCTGTGATTCTGGCGTTCATCATCTTTGGTGGTGTTAAACGTATCGCAAACTTCACACAGATCGTTGTTCCTTTCATGGCATTGGCATACATCATCACCGCTTTCGTTATCATCTTACTTAACATCGGTGAAGTACCACGCGTATTTGCCATGATTTTAGGTGATGCATTTACACCTATGGCTGGCATGGGTGCTGCGATTGGTTGGGGCGTCAAACGAGGCGTTTACTCTAACGAAGCTGGTCAAGGTACCGGGCCTCACGCCGCCGCGGCCGCGAACGTAGATCACCCAGCGCAGCAAGGCTTAGTTCAGTCGTTCTCAATCTACATTGATACGCTGCTAGTTTGTTCTGCAACCGCGTTTATGATCATCATCACGGGAGCGTACAACGTCCATGGCGCTGAAGGGTTCCTAGTGCAAAACATTGCCACTGACATTGCTGCAAACGGCCCAGTCTTTACCCAAATGGCGATTGAAAGTGCACTGCCTGGCATTGGTAAGCCATTTATCGCGATTGCGCTGTTCTTCTTCGCTTTCACTACCATCTTAGCTTACTACTACATTGCAGAAACTAACGTGGCTTATATTCGTCGTACTGTGAAAGTGAATGGCGTAATGTTCCTGCTAAAGATCGCGCTGATTGCTGTCGTGTTCTACGGTACCGTCAAAACGGCTAATCTTGCGTGGGCATTGGGTGATGTAGGTGTTGGCCTGATGGCTTGGCTCAACATCGTCGGTATTTTGATTATCTTCTTTATGTCTAAACCTGCGTTGAAAGCGTTAAGAGACTACGAAGAACAACAGAAACAAGGCGTAACAGAATATACCTTTAATCCGGTTAAACTGGGCATCAAAGGCGCTGACTACTGGGAAGATAAATATCGTCGTAAGACAGGAAAAGAGCCGCAAGCAGAAGCGGAAGACACCAAACCTGTTGAACAACCGTCAACTTAATCTAAATAATATCGCTTGAGAAAAGCAGTGGTAAAAAAAGGGGTTAGCCAGTGGCTAACCCCTTTATCATTCCTGTTTCCCATAGTTCAGCATTGCTATTTCAGGCAAATACCAACACCGAATATTTTTTTACGCCGCGACTTGCTCTAGTTCAACCTGTTCAGCCGATTTCTTCTCACCAATCGGTAAAATGGTGCGACCATATTCGTTGTTAAGTACTTGAGCCATCGCAAAATAGATCGCGCTCGCACCACAGAAGATACCTTCAAAACCGGCAATCGTGCCAATCAGCTCACTACCGGTAAAATCACGTGCAGCGAGTAGGAAGAATAAGATGGTCAGTGAGCCAAACACCACTTGTTTCGCCACAGGGTAGCAAAGAGAGCCAATAAACATAAAGCCGGTGAATACACCCCAAAGCAATAGGTACCAACCCATAAAGCTGGCCGGACTTGCTGGCAGCCCCATGTATGGCATAACAATTACCCCCACAAGCGTCAGCCAAAACAGACCGTACGAAGTAAACGCCGTGGTACCAAACGTATCACCACGCTTAAAGCACATCATGCCAACCAACACTTGG
The DNA here is from genome assembly GCF_000711795.1 of Vibrio pacinii DSM 19139. Lineage (GTDB taxonomy): Bacteria > Pseudomonadota > Gammaproteobacteria > Enterobacterales > Vibrionaceae > Vibrio > Vibrio pacinii. The sequence goes on from NZ_JONH01000013.1 coordinate 48,774, forward strand.
CTTAGACCACCATAGAAAATACCCATTGCTAGGATCATAGAATCAATGGGGAAAAAACCTGCATTATGGATGTTAAGCAGGATGGTTGTCATACCGAAACCCATCAGGCCAAGTGGAGCTGGGTTTGCCAGTTTTGTTGACATTTTGCACACCTTTAAAAAAAGTTAATAAAAATTACGCGCGAATTTTAATCCCGTTCAATAAAAAAGCCAGAGGCAGACAGTGCAATCTAAGATTGCGCAAATAACTCACAAACAACAGCGGCGAGTCAATTGACTCGCCGCGGTGTTACTTGGTCGCTTAAATTATGGTGAATTAGCCCTCTATTGGCATGATATTTCATCCCAGAACCAGTTTGACTGGATTGGAGATTCCCACACACCTGGGCCGTTTTTGGCCACAAAACACTTGCCTTGATACGTTACTTTATCGCCATCGGCCACTTGGGACGTTCCTGGCTGCCACTGGATAAAAGCATCTGGTACGGGCGTTGGTTCTGGGGTCGGAGTTGGGTCAGGTTCTGGTGTAGGCTCTGGTTCTGGATCTGGGGTCGGCGTTGGCTCTGGAGTCGTTGGAGTCCCCGATACAGGCTCCCATGGTCCACCTTGTGAAGGATCATCACCTTGTGTCCACCATTTTGCCTGATAGGTTGCGCCATTATGCGTCACTTGCTCACCCGCGTTATACACTTTATTGATATCCCAACCATTCCCACCGGGATCGGTTCCTGGGTCTACTGGGTCAAGTTGCTCAACCACTCGTACTTCAGGCCAGCTTGAGTGTGAACCATAAAGGTTAGTCACACATTTTTCGTAATCACCTGCCACCAAGGCTGAGTAAGCCGTTTGAAAACCAACCAGTTCACACTCAAATGAGTAGCCCCCAGGGCGATCAGCATAGTACTTCCAGTTACCATCCCAATTGGTGTACAGCACGTCGGTTGCGCCATTTAAGTTCAAACTTCCGTAAGGCGTTTGCTGCCAACACGTGCTCTTTTCGTCTGTTTCAAGCGGGATTTGATAGTGATTAGATAAGCCTTCCCAATAACGAATGCGGTTAACTGGCTGACCTTTGTCTTTGTTTTGTTCACCACACTCAATACCACCGTTAATGATATTAATAGTGGTACCAAACCCATAACCGATACCTGCATCAATCTCTCGTTGAGAGGGAGTCCAAGTTTTATCGATCACATGCAGCATGGCTGGTTTAGGGGCTTGCGGGGTGAGAAAAAACCAAATCGCGGAGGCCAGATTCAGCCAAGAGTCAGCCACCAGCCCCGGATTGTTGAGTAACACCGATGCGTCACCGTCAAACATGACTTCTGAGAATGCGCCGTAGTTAAAATGGTAAGAAAGTTGTTTGGCACCGCGACCAAAATAGCCTTGTCCGACGGCACATGGCCATTTTTTATTTTGCCAATCGTTCTGTCCACAACCCGTGGTATAGCCTTCTTGTCCTTCTGACCACCCCATTTCACGCACGTGAACTAATGCTTGTTGCCACTCTTCTAGTCCGAGTGGGTTATCCGACGTATTATCTATCGCGATATGCCCCCCTGTCTCTTGAGCGAAGTGAGCAAATGCCGTCACGATAGAACGCTTACAAATAGCATCTGAATCTCGTCCATCAGTGTATTCAGCACAGAAGGCCGGAAATTTACCGATAGCACGTAAAAATCGTGTATACGTATATTCTGGCGCCGCCATATGGGTCAGAAAATCCCATTCAGCTTGAGGGAAAACACGCTCAGCACGCTTGACGTTGTCAGGGTTAGACATAAGCCCGGCATCAATGGCTTCAACCACTGTGTTAGGCGCAGTACTCAGCGCCTGAGACCAAATTTGGTACATCGGGTCAGCCGTTTTCTGCATTTCTGCGGCCTCGATATCGCTGCGTGCAACAACATAACCGGTTGGATTATCTGGGTCTGGCTGAATGTTCATTGCAGCCCAAGTGGGAGTCGTGGCCAAAATAGCCAATGCCGTTAGGTAACGTGTTTTGTTCATCGAACCAATCCTTGTATGAATAGCTTGTGTGAATAGCTCACCCAAGATTAGAAAAGTCCGAGCCTTGCTGCACGTGAAGTCTCTGTCACCAAAGTCAAGTTGCGAGGCAGTGTTCAATTACAACAAAAGCCGTCACTCTGCGTTAACTAAAACTGTCTAATCGATTCAAAAAATCAATTTAAACAAACGTTTTCACTGCCTATGGGTTGTCGACTCACAGAGTCATCAGCGTACAGTAATGTGGTTAAACTCGGCGATAACAAAACAAAAAAACTAGCCCGAGAGCTAGTTTTTGTTAACGTTTCATGGTCAATCGAGAGTGATTATTCCCACTCGATCGTCGCTGGCGGTTTACCTGAAATGTCGTAAACGACACGGGAAATACCTTCAACTTCGTTGATAATGCGGTTAGATACCTTACCTAAGAAGTCATATGGCAGGTGTGCCCAATGCGCGGTCATAAAGTCGATGGTTTCAACTGCACGCAGTGATACAACCCAATCGTACTTACGGCCATCGCCCATCACACCCACAGAGCGAACGGGTAGGAATACCGTGAACGCTTGAGAGACTTTGTTGTATAGGTCTGCAGCGTGTAGCTCTTCAATAAAGATAGCATCAGCGCGACGTAACAAGTCACAGTACTCTTTCTTCACCTCACCTAGAACACGAACACCAAGGCCTGGACCTGGGAACGGATGGCGATAAAGCATATTGTATGGCAGGCCAAGCTCGAGACCAATCTTACGCACTTCATCTTTGAACAGCTCACGCAGCGGCTCAACCAGCCCCATATCCATATCATCAGGCAGGCCGCCGACATTATGGTGTGATTTGATCACGTGCGCTTTACCTGTTTTAGAGGCAGCAGATTCAATAACGTCTGGGTAGATGGTTCCCTGAGCTAGCCATTTCGCATTCTTCAGTTTCTTCGACTCTTCATCGAAGACATCAACAAAAACGTGACCGATAGTCTTACGTTTCTGTTCTGGATCCGATTGGCCTTCTAGCGCATCAAGGAAACGATCTTCGGCATCAATTTTAATAATCTTCAAGCCAAACTTGTCACCAAACATATCCATAACTTGCTCACCTTCGTTGAGACGAAGTAAGCCGTTATCAACAAAGACACAAGTCAGCTTATCGCCGATAGCACGGTGAACGAGCATTGCAACGACAGATGAGTCAACACCACCAGACAGACCTAGAATGACTTCATCATCACCCACTTGCTCTTTAATACGAGCAACCGCATCTTCGATGATTGATTCAGAAGTCCATAGGCGCTCACAGCCACACACACCAAGAACAAAGTTCTCTAGCATCTGCAGACCTTGCTTAGTATGAGTTACTTCTGGGTGGAACTGTACGCCGTAGTATTTCTTCTCTTCATTGGCCATTGCAGCGTAAGGACAGGTGTCTGTCTGGGCTACTTTGACGAAATCGGCTGGAATTTCGACCACTTTGTCGCCGTGGCTCATCCAAACATCTTGAGTCGCTTCAAGATCTTTAAATAATGCAGATTCACCTGACACTTTAACTTGAGCGTAGCCGAACTCACGTTCGTTAGAGCCCGCAACTTTACCACCGAGCTGCTCTGCCATGGTTTGCATGCCGTAACACACACCCAGTACAGGAACACCTGAATCAAAAACATATTGAGGTGCACGTGGAGAGTTGTGTTCTGTTACGCTTTCAGGGCCACCAGAAAGGATGATGCCGTCAGGATTGAATTCACGAATATCCGCTTCTTCAACATCCCAGCTCCAAAGTTCACAGTAAACGCCGATTTCACGTACGCGGCGCGCTACTAATTGAGTGTACTGAGAACCGAAGTCCAAAATCAGAATACGTTGGTCATGAATATTTTTAGTCATTTTGAGCAGTCTTTTTAGGCTAAGTGATTAAAACGGAGGCGAGTTTACTCGCCTCTTCTTAATGCTTCAAGGAAAAGCAAACGTTTACGTAAAGTTATTGCATAGCAAAAACTCGTCAACGCTGATTAACCCAAACGGTAGTTTGGCGCTTCCTTAGTGATTTGGACGTCGTGTACGTGAGACTCTTTCATACCAGCACCAGAGATGCGGACAAATTCAGCTTTAGTGCGCATTTCTTCGATCGTTGGTGAACCTGTAAGGCCCATACTTGAACGAAGACCACCCATTTGTTGATGCACGATCTCTTTTAGGCGACCTTTGTAAGCGATACGGCCTTCGATGCCTTCAGGAACAAGTTTGTCTGCAGCATTGTCAGACTGGAAGTAACGATCAGATGAACCTTGAGACATTGCACCTAGTGAGCCCATACCACGGTAAGACTTGTATGAACGACCGTTATATAGAATGACTTCGCCCGGCGCTTCTTCAGTACCAGCAAACATCGAACCGACCATAACGCATGATGCGCCAGCGACAATCGCTTTACAGATATCACCTGAGAAACGGATACCACCATCAGCAATCACTGGGATGCCGTGTTGATTGGCCACTTCAGCCGCATCGGCGATAGCCGTAACTTGAGGAACGCCAACACCAGTTACAATACGAGTAGTACAAATAGAACCAGGGCCGATACCCACTTTGACTGCGCTAACACCAGCATCGATAAGCGCTTTAGCGCCTGCGCCAGTTGCAACGTTACCACCGATGATGTCGAGATCTGGGTAAGCGGCACGAGTTTCACGAATGCGGTTTAGTACCCCTTCAGAATGACCATGTGAAGAGTCAATCAGCAGTACGTCAACACCCGCTTCAACCAAAGCCGCAACACGCTCTTCGTTTCCGGCACCTGCACCAACGGCGGCACCGACGCGCAAGCTGCCACGCTCATCTTTACAAGCGTTTGGTTTACTTTCTGCTTTGTGGAAGTCTTTCGCTGTGATCATACCGGTCAGTTGGAACTCATCGTTCACTACCAATACTTTCTCTACGCGCGCTTTGTGCATTTTCTCTTGAACTTCTTCACGAGTAGCCCCTTCTTTCACGGCGGCAAGACGCTCTTTTGGCGTCATTACAACATCAACTTTCTTAGAAAGATCAGTGACAAAGCGAACATCACGGCCGGTGATAATACCAACCAGCTCGTTAGTATCAGTGACGACAGGGAAACCGGCAAAACCGTGCTTTTCAGTTAGAGCGATAACATCAGCGATAGTGGCATCAGGATTTATGGTTACTGGGTGAGAAACCACACCCGCTTCATAAATCTTAACTTGGTGAACCATTTGAGCCTGCTGCTCGATAGACATGTTTTTATGAATAAAACCAATGCCGCCTTCCTGCGCAAGAGCGATAGCGAGACGAGCTTCCGTCACGGTATCCATAGATGCAGAAACCATTGGAATATTTAAAGTGATATTTTTCGTCAACTGAGTGCGAAGATCAGCTGTGTTTGGGAGAACGGTGGAGTGTGCTGGCACAAGCAGTACGTCGTCGAATGTCAGCGCTTCTTTGGCAATTCTTAGCATTTGCAATATCTCACAATTAGAGGAGTAAAAAGAATAATCCGGTCTCATCGTTTCGCATAATGAGGGCAGTAAGCTTGGGAAACTCAGCTGCATTTGGATTAGATATTGCGGACGGATTATACGGCCTGAGCAATCGCTTGGCTACACATTTTTATATTTTTAATTTGCATTTACCCCCTTGCTATGTATTATATTGCCGCTAATTTCCATAATCACGCCCAAGAGATTAGCTGTGTCTTCTCTGACCAATCAAAATATCTTCACTGTTTCTCGTCTCAATGCCGAAGTGCGTTTACTCCTTGAAAACGAAATGGGGATTGTTTGGTTAGTGGGTGAGATCTCAAACTTCTCAGCCCCCGTTTCAGGGCACTGGTATCTGACGCTGAAAGACTCACGTGCTCAAGTCAAATGTGCCATGTTCCGTGGCAACAATCGTCGTGTTACCTTCAAGCCTCAAAACGGCAATCAAGTGCTAGTTAAAGCCCGCCTCTCATTGTATGAGCCTCGTGGTGACTATCAGTTGATCATTGACAGTATGCAGCCTGAAGGAGACGGCAGACTGCAACAGCAGTTCGAAGAACTCAAGATGAAACTGGCCGCTGAAGGGCTGTTTGCTCAAACAAGTAAACGGCCGCTACCAGAACATCCGCAGACCGTCGGCATCATTACTTCAAAAACTGGCGCGGCGCTGTTTGATATTCTTGATGTGTTGAAACGGCGCGATCCATCGCTGCCTGTAGTGATTTATCCAACCATGGTTCAAGGCGAAGAGGCGGCAATCCAAATAGCCCAAGCGATTGGCCGAGCGAACAGTCGTAACGAGTGTGATGTATTGATTGTTGGTCGCGGTGGTGGTTCGTTAGAAGACTTGTGGTGTTTTAACAATGAAGTGTTAGCTCGGACCATTGCAGCCAGCCAGATCCCGATTATTAGTGCCGTGGGCCATGAAGTGGATGTAACCATCGCTGACTTCGTTGCTGATATGCGCGCGCCTACACCCTCTGCAGCCGCCGAGTTAGTCAGTCGTGACAACAGTCATAAAGATCAAGCGTTCAACGCTCGCCAACATAAGCTCATCAGTGCGATGCGCCACTATCTGAGTGAGCAAAAGCAGCAAACCACCTCGTTACTGCATCGCTTAGATCGCCAACACCCGAATAATCAACTGCAACGTCAGAGCCAACAGTTAGATGAATTAAATGCGCGTTTACAGCGTGCAATAACTCAGTTACTGAGTTCTCATCAACACAAAATTGAGCGCCAACAGCACAAAATTGCCCTTTATTCTCCAGTAAAACGCTTAGCGGCCCAACAAGCGAGTTTGCAAAGACTAGAGCAAAAACTGCTGGATGCTATAGATAGAAAATTGCTCAACACGCGTCATCAACTGGCATTGGCGGCTGAGAAACTTGATACCGTTAGCCCACTTGCAACATTAAAGCGCGGTTATTCGATTACGCAAAACCAATCCGGTCAAGTCATTAGCCAAGTGTCACAAACCAAAACGGGCGACACTTTGGTCACCCGCTTATCTGATGGCGAAATCCGCTCGACGGTTAATTAGTCTAAAAGCTGAAACTCAAACTTCACCCGAGATTTAGATTTAAGTTCATTACAACTATTGCAAAAATAGTTGGCGGCGCCACACGCTTGAAGCTTCTCTAGCTCAGCATTGCAGTCGGGACAAAAACCGACTTTCTTATAATCACTTTGACAAGCAGTACAATGATATTGCCCTGTCCATTCAAGCGCCTGATTGCAACTTGGGCAGTCGTTTTCGTTCATAGTAGCTCTCAATTAAATACTTCTGTTGTCACTTAATTTAACGGCTAACGCTGTAAGTGTCTTGATCAGGATCACATCTATTGGCGTGTTTTATTTGATACATCTTTTTATCTGCTTGTTGTATCAGTTGCTGCAATGATACCAAACGGCCCACTTCACACACTGACTTACCGATACTGACATGCACTTCTAGCCCTTCAACCAGCACCAAATCTTGGAGTGATTGGGTAAATTGCTTTTCTAAACGGCTAAAGGTTTTCTTGTCGTCAGAAAAAGCAAAAGCGACAAATTCATCGCCGCCATAACGACCATTCAAGCTCAAGCCATCAAAAGTTTGATTGAACACTCCTCCCACTTGCGCTAGAACACGGTCTCCAACCTCATGCCCATAGCGGTCATTGATTTGTTTAAATCTGTCGATATCGGCAAAAAAACACGCCACGTAGTCTAAATCGGTATTTAAACAGTCGCTGGCTTGTTGCAACAAAGCGCGACGATTTAAACAGCCGGTTAAAGAGTCATAGCGAGCGTGGTAATGGAGTTGATCTTCTAATTCATACTTTTCCCATGCCACCGCATATAGTGACGCAAGCATTTGCAAAACTTCTAACTCATATGGCTGAGGAGATGAAGGCTCATGACTGTAAATGGCAAACGTCCCCATTGCCGCATCTGTACTGGAAAGAATCGGAACAGACCAACAGGCATGTAAATTTGCTTGTTGGGTGATAGCGCTAAAAAAGTTCCAGTTAGGGTGTTGATTGATATCTTCAACCACCACAATTGTCTTTGAATAGGCGGCCGCGCCGCATGATCCAACAGTGGGTCCTATTGCGACACCTTCCACCGCTTGATTATAAAAATCGGGTAAACTCGGCGCGTATTCGACATAGAGCTGTTGTCTTTGCCTATCAAGGCGAAGAATCGACGCTCTACGCTCACCAAACCAGTTTTCAGAAAGATCGACAACCCGCCGATTGAGCTCTTCCTTACCCATTCCTAATGCTAGTTTTGTGAGCAATTTATTGACTTCTCTGTGAGCGGTGAGAAGCTTGAGGTAACTCATTATGACTGACTCAATTTTTTTTATTATTACCATACACGGTAGCATATAACATCATTTCATACGCTGATCATTACCTCAGTTACGTAATCATTGATAAAGATGACAATGTTTGCACCAAATTGAGAGAGTAACGATCAAACTCAGATCGTCGGCTAAATCCAACTTGATCAGCGATCTACCCTTTAAAGAACATTTATATAACCACACACCGAAAGCATAAGTTACATGTGCTGCATTTGAATTTAAAGAAGCACAATATTTCAATTTCTAATAAATTAAAACCACAACTCAACATTTAATAAAAAGATCAACTTCATCAAGTTTGCAATTACATGGGTGTGTTTTTCCAATTTATTGCTCGCTAGGCTCTGTCTAATCAACTAGCAATGATGAATATGACTCGGTCGACGGTAAATTCTTGTCGGCCTCCCCACCTTGCCGTGAGCCAAGAATGCTTCAAGAGTGTTGTTATCAACAGCCTGATCTAAATAACGTCTAGCGGTACTTTTACTGATAGCAAAACGTTCTGCGATGGTGCTGACACTCAACTCAACATTAGCGTGGTTAAATTGGTCGACAATCTGCTTTAGTGTATAGGCATCGGTACAATTATGCTTACGTGTCGTGTCACCATGTTGAAACAACGCGTCCAACTCGCCTTGAGCCAAACTCTGACCATGGGTGAGTGTATGCTGGATCAAACAATATTTGTCTAAACTGTGTGCTAAGCGCTGATAATCGAGTGGCTTAACTAAATAATCAAACGCGCCATAACGCAACGCTTTTTGCACGGTTTCAACATCATTTGCCGCCGTCACTAGAATGCTTTCTGGGCGGTGAGCCAGTGCGTTTAACTCAGGCAAAAAATTGATCCCCAAGCCATCGGGTAAATAGTTGTCAACAATCACTAAATCAAACGCTGTCTGTGCTAAGAGCCCCCTTGCCTGCGCAAGATGCCCAGCCGTACCGAGAACCTGAAATCGTTTGTCACGAATAATAAATTGACGATGCAATGCGGCAATATTCGGATCATCTTCAATCACTAAAACGTTATACATGACTTTCCTCCGGAAAATAGATTGTAAACAGCGTTTCATCCTGATCACTGTCTAGCTCAGCATAGCCATTCGCCGCTTCAACAATTGACTGAACTAGGTGCATACCAATACCACGTTCATGAAAATCGCCTTTCGTAGTAAAACCGAGCTGACAAAGTGCGTCTAAACTGACATTGATGATCGGTCCATTGTTAGCCACCGCGAGGACTCTTTCAGAGCTTGTCTGGTACATCACGACTCGAATCCTTGCTTGGTCAATGCCCTCTAGCGCTTCTATGCTATTACTAATTAGATTACCTAATAATGAGCTTAAGGCTTGTTCATCAAGTTTTTTCGGTAAGTCACGCCAACCATTTAATTCGCTTAAATCGACCTGAATATTTTTTTCTGCTGCTTTGCCTAAATGCGCCAGCAATAATCCGGAGATAAGCGGCAATGACTGCAACTGAGCGACACTGTCCATATTGGCTTGATTCTCCTGTGCTTGCGTCAAGAGTACCCCGAGTGCTTGTTCAACATTGCCTAATTGCAACAGCCCAGTAACGGTAGAGAGTTTATTTTGATACTCATGTCGAGTAACACGGATAGATTCTAAATAGCTGCTAACCTGGCTAATTTTGTTCGACAATAGCTGTAGCTCTTTTTGCGCTCTGAGGCTAAACACCGCTCCACGTTGCGTGTCGGGAGTCGCGGTCAATGTCACACGAGTTAGCACTAAGTTTCGGCCACTGATGCGCACTAAGCGATCGATAAAGTCTTCGCCTTGTAAAGAGAAGTGGTGTGACTCGCTGAATAAGGTTTGCAGTGGCTGAGGTAAATCTTCTTTGGCTTCGATACCCAATAAGGCATGAGCCGATTCATTTAATAAATACACCTCTTGCTGAGCGTTAACGGCCATTAACCCTTCATGCGCCGCTTGCAACACACCTTGGCTAGTTTGTAACGTTTGGTGAAGTTGCCACGGTTCTAAGTGTTGCATCTTGTCGCGTACATATTCGGAAAAACGCCAAGCCACTAAACCAGACACCAACATGCTCAAAACAGCAAATAAAATCAGCGGGGATAATGTCTCATTATTGAATACGGCGATCGACTGTTTAAGATAACCCACTTTAATCATGCCGATAATGTCGCCTTGATCGTTAATTAAAGGCGAGATGTAACGCAGTGAAGGCCCTAACGAGCCAACACTGTGTGATAAATAGGATTCTCCACTGGTTAGCGCATGCTCAATATCACCACCGACCACAGGTAAACCAATACGACTGGAAACAGGATGTGCAAGACGTATTCCTTGCGCATCACTTACGGTAATAAAGTCAGCATCCGTTGCTTGCTGCAAGCGGGTAATAATCTCACTGACCTCCTGACTGTTGCGACGCTCAACGGCTGATAACAAAGTCGGGATCAGAGCCAATTGCTGAGATTGAACCTGGGCTCGCAACGCAATTTGGTCAGCCAGCACTTGGTTGAGGCGCTCCGTTGTCACCAACCACCAGCCAACCGAACCAAGCATGAGCGCACCACACAAGAGTAAAGTGAGGTGCATGGTAAAAGAACGGGGAAATATTCGCGGTGCCATGATCTTATTCATCCATTTAATTGAGAGTAAGAATACGTGGTTATAAATCGAACTTCAGCGCTAATGAGCACTAAGTTGAGAAAGATCTCGTTGATGACGTTTATTGATTTTATTAATTTAATGCAGCTTATCTCACTTTTATTGCAACGAGGATTTGCGTTGGTTTGAAGAGTAGTGCCCTGCGCTAACATGTTCAGTGAGTTTTTGATTTATAACAGGTTTATCAAAGACATTAGTCACTAAGTTAGTAAAAAACTAAAGGAGAGTTTTATGCTAACTTCAAGCAACATGCGGCTACTCATGCTCGCAATTATTGGGGTAATACTATGGTTTAGCCCCATTCCACAAGGACTGACTGAGCAAGCTTGGCAAATGATGACTGTGTTTGTCATTACCGTACTTAGCCTGATCATTGCACCATTACCACTAGGTGCGATGGCATTGATCGGCCTGACAGCCGCCACTTTACTTGATGTGCTGCCGATTAAAACCGCACTAACAGGATTCGCTCATCCAACCATATGGATGATTGCGGCCGCGTTTTTCATTTCACGCGGTTTTATTAGCACCGGATTTGGTAGTCGTGTTGGATATTGGTTTATTGCTAAGTTGGGCAATAGCTCCCTCGGACTCGCCTACGGTCTTGTTTTGACCGATCTTCTCTTTGCTCCCGCCACACCGAGTACGACAGCTCGCTGTGGTGGGATTATCTCGCCACTGTTCCGCTCAGTTGCCAATGCGTACGACTCGGATCCAGAGAAAGGAACCGAGAATAAAATCGGCGCGTTTTTGGTCCAGTGTATTTTCCAATGTAACGCCATTACTTGTGCCATGTTCCTCACCTCGATGGCAGGCAACCCACTGGCCGCTAACTTTGCGAAAGAGCAAGGGGTTGAAATTACTTGGGCAGGCTGGGCATTGGCGGCCATCGTCCCCGGCATTGTCTGCCTATTCTTAATCCCACTGGTGATGTACTTTGTCTTCCCACCCGAATTGAAAAAAACCCCTGAGATGCGGCTGATTGCACGCCAAAAACTGGCCGAGATGGGCGCGATGACACGCAATGAGTGGATGGTTTGTATTACTTTTATTGGCATGATAAGCCTTTGGGTGCTGGGGCCAACCTTAGGGGTTCATTCGACCGTCACCGCACTACTCGGTTTAGTTTTCCTACTTATCACACGCACGATTACTTGGGATGCGGTATTACAAGAGAAAGAGGCTTGGCATACCATCACCTGGTTTGCGGTATTGGTAATGATGGCAGCGCAGCTTAATAAACTCGGTTTTATCGCTTGGTTTGGTGACATGATTGGTAGCTCGTTATCCGGTTATGGCTGGCTGTCGACTTTGGCTATCTTATTGTTAGTCTATTACTACAGTCACTATTTAATGGCGAGCGCGATGGCGCATATCAGCGCGATGTACTCAGCCTTTCTTGCCATTGCAATTTCAGCCGGTGCACCACCGATGCTAGCGGCGATTGTGCTTGGTATCTTCAGTAACCTTTATATGTCAACCACTCACTACTCTTCGGGCCCCGCGCCGATTTTATTCGGTGCTGGTTTCCTCAACCTGCAAAGTTGGTGGAAGATTGGTTTTGTTTTCTCGCTGATCGTTATTCCGGTATTTTTCTTTATTGGCGGCGCTTGGTGGAAGATATTGGGGATGTGGTAATTGAGATGGCTTAATGCTTAAAAAAAAGCGCCGAGGTGAAGTCGGCGCTTTTTTGTTGTTATTCTAATCGCAGAGTTAGATTACTTCTTACGACTATTCATCATGCTCATCAAGCGTTTACGTTTACGCTCTTGAGACAATGTCATTTTGTTTGATTTACCTTCAAACGGGTTTTCGCTGCTCTGGAACTGGATGCGAATTGGCGTCCCCATAATTTCCAAAGACTTGCGGAAGTAGTTCATCAAGAAGCGCTTGTATGAATCTGGCAGCTCGTTAACCTGGTTACCATGGATAACCACGATCGGTGGGTTATAGCCCCCTGCGTGAGCATACTTCAACTTAACACGACGACCACGAACCAATGGTGGCTGGTGATCTTCGGTTGCCATCTTCATGATACGCGTTAATACCGACGTACCAACACGCGTTGTGGCGGATTTGTAAGCTTCTTGCACAGACTCAAACAAGTGGCCAACACCAGTACCGTGTAGCGCTGAAATAAAGTGGATACGCGCAAAGTCAACAAAACCAAGACGGCGATCAAGCTCTTTCTTCACATGCTCTTTGACGTCCATATCAAGACCATCCCACTTGTTTACCGCAATCACGATAGAACGACCCGCGTTCAACGCAAAACCAAGTAAGCTTAAGTCTTGATCAGAGATGTTTTCGCGTGCATCAATAACCAATAGCACAACGTTAGCGTCTTCTACGGCTTTTAGTGTCTTGACTACAGAGAACTTTTCAACCGTTTCGTTAATACGCTTACGGCGACGAACACCTGCGGTATCAATCAGCACATATTCACGACCATCACGTTCCATTGGAATATAGATCGAGTCACGCGTGGTGCCCGGCATATCGTAAACCACGACACGCTCTTCACCCAAAATACGGTTAGTTAGTGTTGATTTACCGACGTTTGGACGGCCGATAATCGCCAGCTTGATCGGCTGATCTTGCAGACGCTGAAATTCCGCTTCCGCTTCTTCTTCTGTGTAATCGAGCTTCTCTTCTTCTTGGTCTTCAAAACCAGTCAGGTCTTCGATCTCACCTTTTGCTTCTTCAATCATTTTCTCAGCAAATGGATTAAGCGCGCGATCAATAAGAGCACCAACACCACGACCATGTGCTGCCGCGATTTGGTACATCTGCTCGACACCAAGTTGCCAAAAATCCGCTGACGCAGCATCGGCATCAATACCGTCAACTTTGTTGACCACTAGCATCGAAGGCTTTTCAAGCTTACGTAAGTGGTTAGCAATCCCGATATCCGCTGGCGTAAGACCTGCACGGCCATCGACCATAAATAGCACGACATCGGCTTCATCAATCGCGGCAAGCGACTGCTGAGCCATTTTGGTTTCAACACCTTCTTCGGTGCCATCAATACCACCCGTATCGATCACGATAAACTCGTGCTCACCAAGCTTCGCCTGACCATATTTTCGGTCGCGAGTTAAGCCAGGGAAATCCGCAACCAATGCGTCACGCGTACGAGTCAATCGGTTAAACAACGTTGACTTACCAACGTTTGGACGCCCTACAAGAGCAACAACAGGTACCATAATAACCTCTACAATATTTTCTTTATGTAGTTATAGGTAATAACTCAGCACAATCCACTGTCATGAGCACTTTACCTATAACCACATCAAACTTTGGGTATCTAAAACAAACAAACGGCTCCCAACTGTTACCAGCGAGGAGCCGAATGTGAATTGTATCACACGATTAGTCGTTGATCGTTAGTTTCTTTACATCGCCATCACGAGTCACTATCACGTAACCGTCTTCAAGTGCCGTCGGTCCAACCGCAAAGCCACTTGAATCAACATGCTGCATAGAAACAAAATCACCGCTATCGCGATCAATCCAATATAAGTAGCCTTCACTGTCACCGACAACGATATAAGAATCGATAATCACTGGAGCGGTGACCAAGCGATGTTCAAGCTGTTCATTGCTCCACAGTTCAGTACCACTGCGAGCATCAACCGCGACCAGGTGATCTTTTTCAGTCACCAAATATAACCGACTGGCATCACTGGCTAAATCAGAAGCCGATGAATAGTTACGCTTCCAAGCCGGTTTGCCAGAGCGTAAATCAATCGAGGTCAGTTGACCGTTATAACCGATGATGTACAGCGAGCTGCCCAAGATAAGCGGCGATGCATCGACATCAACTAAGCGATCGATTTCTGTCGCGCCTTGCGGTTTACCAATTGGCTGTTGCCAAATCAATTGACCACGTTCCACGATCGCGGCGGCCAAGCGGCCGTTGCCCGTTCCCCAGAACACACCACCAGAGGCTGTCACTGGCGCACTATTGCCACGTAAAGTCAGGTTCGGCACTTCGCTACTGATGGTCCACTTTGACTCACCGGTAACTTGATCAAGCGCCAATAAAATACCTTTATTGGTATGCACAATGACAAAGTTGCTGTCGGTTGCTGGCGCAGCTAATACTTCACCATCAACATCGACACGCCAGTTGAGTTCGCCAGTTTCTTGATCAAAAGCGAACACTCGGCCATTTTCGCTACCGATGAATATTTGCCCGTAACCGGCGGTAATACCCCCCGATAAACGTGCAGAAACATCACCTTCTACGTCAACTTCCCATAGCGTCTTGCCATTGTCAGGATCAAGTGCTTTGACTAAGCCATCACGGCTAGCAACAAAGACTTTGTCGTAAGCGTATTCAGCCGAGAGCTTTGAGTAGTATTGTTCAACACCACCACCAATAGAGGCACTCCATAGACTTGATGGCGTGAACTCGTTATTCACCTGTGGAACCGGTGACATAATGATGATGTCTTCTTCACTTGCACAGCCAGCGAGAGCGCCAACACACAACGCCGTCGCAAGCGCTTTTTTCAGCATATTCTTCATGCAATGCCCTTACTTGGCTAGATCATCCAACTTCAGTTGAAGGGTTTGGCTTGCATCACCAGATTGCTGCGCTTCAGTATAAGCGGCATAAGCGCCTTCAGCGTCGCCTTTACGAAGCAGAATATCGCCCTTAAGCTCAGCCACACGGCTAGCCCAACTTTGATCATCAATGTTCGCAAGTTGCGCAACAGCAGCATCGAACTCGCCTTGTTCAGCTTTCACACGTGCAAGACGGTAATTGATCACCGCAGAGAGCGCAGCATCTTGAGTCGAGCTGATCGCCCACTCTAACTGAGCAATCGCTTCATCCAGATTACCGGCTTCAGCTTGCACTTTAGCCAGCTGCAGTGCCGCTAGAGTCGCGTATTCTGTCTCTTTGTTGCTGTCGATAAAAGTTTGCATATCGGCTTGAGCATCAACACCTTGCTCTGCGAGCGTTTGAACGACTTTAGTGTAGCTTTGAGAGGCTGCTTCTTGAGCCGCTGTCACAGAATCTTGGTAGTAACGCCAGCCAAATAGGCCACCTAAACCGATAACGGCACCAAAGATCACCGCTTTGCCGTTCTCTTTCCACCAATCTTTGATCGCTTCTACTTGTTGTTCTTCAGTATCGTAGAGTTCCACTTCCTGTCCTCTTAAGCCAAAGTGGTGACCTTCATCACCACTGAGATATTTGATAATTAATTAAACGAGCTCTGAGAGCTTAGCAATAACGTCGCTTTGACTGAGCGTGTCTTGACTACCACCGATAAGGTCTTTAAGTACGACAGTGCCATCAGCCACTTCGTTCTCACCCAGCACGAGGGCAACCGCCGCGCCGACTTTATCTGCGCGTTTAAACTGCTTCTTAAAGTTGCCGCCGCCGAAATGGTTCATGACTCGCAGGCCCGGCACTTGTTCACGCAATAATTCAGCCAGTTTCATCCCCGCCATCATGGTGCCTTCGCCCGCGGTGACCATGTAAACATCGACACTGCGACGTACATCGGTAAGCTCTAACGTTTCTAACATCAGAACCAAACGTTCTAAGCCCATCGCAAAGCCTACCGCAGGGGTCGCTTTGCCACCAAGCTGCTCAACTAAGCCATCATAGCGACCGCCGCCACACACGGTGCCTTGAGCCCCTAAGCTTTCCGTAATCCATTCAAAAACGGTACGGTTGTAGTAGTCCAAACCACGCACTAAACGCTCGTTAACTGTGTATTCGATGCCTGCGGCGTCAAGAAGTTCACATAAGCCCGCGAAATGTTGCTTAGAGTCATCGTCCAGATAGTCAGATAAACGCGGAGCATCACCTAAAACAGCTTGAACGTCAGGGTTTTTGGTATCCAAAACGCGCAGTGGATTGGTGTGCATACGGCGCTTACAATCTTCATCAAGAATATCGAGATGCTGTTCTAAAAATTCAATCAACGCCGTACGATAATTAGCACGTGCGTCAAGTGAACCGATAGAGTTCAGCTCTAAGCGAACATGTTGGTCGATGCCAAGCTCACGCCATAAGCGCGCAGTCATCATAATGAGTTCTGCATCAACGTCAGGCCCATTGAGGCCAAACACCTCAACACCACATTGATGGAATTGACGGTAACGCCCCTTTTGCGGACGCTCATGACGGAACATTGGTCCCATGTACCATAGACGCTGTTCTTGGTTGTACAGAAGACCGTTTTCGATCCCTGAACGCACACAGCCTGCCGTACCTTCTGGGCGCAGCGTTAAGCTGTCACCGTTACGGTCTTCGAAAGTGTACATCTCTTTCTCAACCACATCGGTGACTTCACCAATCGCACGACTAAATAGATGAGTCATCTCAACGATTGGCATGCGCACTTCGTTATAACCGTAAGCGCTCACCACATTTTTTACTGTGTTTTCTAGCTTTTGCCACAGTGGTGATTGAGTTGGGAGACAATCGTTCATGCCTCGAATTGCTTGAATTGTTTTTGCCACAATATTTACCGTAATGTTAATTACTTACCGTAATCTGGGTTGAGATTAATCTTGAACTTTAATGTCGATGCGGTTTTGCTCGTCCATCATTGCTGCTTTGGCGCGAATTCTAGCTTCTAGCTGCGTCACAAGATCGTCATTATCAAAACGCTCTTTCTGACGTTTGCCGTCTTCGTAAAACGCACTTTTTTTATTGCTTCCCGCTAAACCGAGGTGAGAGACTTCAGCTTCACCAGGGCCATTAACCACACAGCCAATAATAGATACGTCCATCGGTGTAATGATGTCTTCTAAACGCTCTTCAAGCGCATTAACTGTGCTAATTACATCGAACTCTTGACGAGAACAGCTTGGACACGCGATAAAGTTTATCCCGCGTGAGCGGATGCGCAGTGACTTGAGAATATCAAAGCCAACTTTGATCTCTTCGACAGGATTAGCCGCCAATGAGATACGTAATGTATCGCCAATACCTTCCGCAAGTAGCATACCAAGGCCAACCGCAGATTTAACCGAGCCTGCGCGTGCTCCGCCCGCCTCAGTAATACCAAGGTGCAGAGGTTGATCAATTTTCGTCGCCAGCAGGCGGTATGAGTCAACCGCAAGAAATACATCCGATGCTTTTACGCTAACTTTGAACTGGTCAAAGTTAAGGCGATCGAGAATATCGACATGGCGCATTGCTGACTCAACGAGTGCTGCCGCTGTTGGCTCACCGTATTTCATCTGGATGTCTTTCTCCAGAGAACCACCGTTAACCCCAATCCGAATCGGAATGTTGTTATCACGGGCACAATCGACAACCGATCGAATGCGCTCTTCGTTACCAATATTGCCAGGGTTGATCCGCAGGCAGTCAACGCCATACTCAGCAACTTTTAATGCAATACGGTAGTCAAAGTGGATATCGGCCACTAGCGGAATGTTGACTTGCTGCTTAATTTGCTTAAAGGCTTCTGCCGCGTCCATCGTGGGTACTGAGACACGCACAATGTCTGCGCCGACATTTTCCAACGCTCTAATCTGCGCAACAGTCGCAGCAACGTCTGTTGTTCGGGTGTTTGTCATTGACTGCACCGCTATTGGTGCACCGTCACCAATAGGCACATCGCCCACGTAAATACGAGTCGATGGGCGACGTTTGATAGGAGATTCGTGTTGCATAGTAATGTCTAAGGTAAGTTGAATCTTGCGACTTTGCCCGAAGTATACCCAGAAAGGTCGACAGGTTCACTCGCTAAAATCATTGAAACGTTTTCAGGGGCACCTAAAATCACGCTGTACGGCATTTCGCCTTCCAAACTAAGTGCTTGACCACCCTTCTTCACGCCAGTCGATAATGTTTTTCCACTGGCATCTTTAACTTGAATCCAGCAATCGTCGCTGAATGTCATTTGTAGTCGATTAGATACACTAACCGCTTGCTCGACCGGCGCGACCACAGATGGCTCGACAACCTCTACCGGTTGAGGCTCGATGACAGGTTCAGGCTCAACCGATTCGTTGATGATTTCGGTTTCCTGAGGCAATAGCTCATCGTTTTGCTGATCAGCGTCAAGCAGGCTTGGCTCAGCATCAATTGTCGTTTGTGGCTGTTCGCTCTGCTGTGGTTCTTGTTCAGCAAGCGTGGTGAAATTGAGTTCTTGATCAGCTTGCTGTTCAAGCTGCTGCTCTTGTTCGCTAATGGTGGTGAGATCTGTCATCTCTATATCTTGGTTTTGCCACCACCAGACCGACGATATCCCCAGAATAACCAGAAAGATGCCCCAGGTTAGAGTCATGATACGGCTATCGTGTTTTTCCTGTTTTGTTTGACGAGAAAAGCTTTTCATTTGTTGAGGTTGCGGTTGCGTTTCTTGACAATCGCCAAGCGCCGACAATATCAAGGCTTCATCAAGGTTGACCGCTTTGGCATAAGAACGTAAGTAACCACGAGTAAATGTCGCAACTTGCTCAAAAGAAAAATCATTGTTTTCAATATTTTGGATAATCGAAATGCGTAAACGAAGACGATCAGCAATTTGCTTTTGACTCAAACCGAGCGCTTCACGCTGGTTTTTAAGCAAAGTGCCCGCTTGTACTTGTTCTGCGTCTGCTTGTTTTACGTTCTCGTCGCTGTCTTGAATTGGTTGTTCAGCTGTCATGATTAATATAAATCTCTTCTTGAATAAGCTTGGTTTACCTGACGCTTAATTATGTATTCTTCGTAGTTTGCTCGATAACCAAGGTCTTTAAAAACGAGGAAAATTCCTCATACGATGCAAAAAATCACGCTCCACTTAATAACAGAGAATATTCCCTAAAGCGTTAACCCTTAATTCTAATAGATATCATAGATGAAACAACATAGTGAAAGTGCATAATTTACAGTCAGCTCAAGGTTTTTCACTATTTTGACCAAGAGATCGCTACAAGATGTAAGAAAAAAGCCAGAGCAATGCTCTGGCTTAGACTGAATTGAGATAAAGATTATGAAACTGCTTTAACTTCAATAGTGTCGCCTTTAGAGGCACGTAACACCGCCGTCCGTTTTGTGCGGTCGATCACATCTCCGACTAACTGCCCACATGCCGCATCAATGTCATCACCGCGAGTTTTACGCACTGTGACCGTATGTTCGTATTGCATCAAGGTTTTCTGGAAGCGATCAATACGAGAGTTACTTGGCTTCTTATACGGAGAACCTGGATACGGGTTAAAGGGAATCAAGTTAATCTTGCACGGCGTTCCTTTCATCAACGCCGCCAATTCACGTGCATGGTCCATATCATCATTGACATGGTCAAGTAGAACGTACTCGACGGTTACCTTACCACGGTTAGCGTTTGAAGACGCGATGTAACGACGTACAGAGGCTAAGAAATCTTCGATATCCCAGCGGTCATTGATTGGCATAATTTCACTGCGCAGTTTGTCGTTCGGCGCATGAAGCGAGATAGCCAAAGCTACATCGATTTTGCCAGTCATCTGGTCAAGACCTGAGACCACACCAGAAGTCGATACCGTAACACGACGTTTCGACAAACCAAAGCCTAAGTCATCGAGCATGATTTCAAGCGCTGGAATCAAGTTTTTCATGTTCAGTAGCGGCTCACCCATCCCCATCATGACCACATTGGTAATAGGACGACGACCGGTCTCTTTCTCTAGGCCAATTTCACGCGCGGCGCGCCATACCTGACCAATGATCTCGGATACTTTTAAGTTACGGTTAAAACCTTGTTGCGCTGTCGAGCAGAATTTACATTCAAGGGCACAGCCAACTTGCGATGAAACACACAAGGTCGCACGATCCTCTTCTGGGATATAGACGGTTTCAACGTCTTGATCGCCGACTTTCATCGCCCACTTAATCGTGCCATCTGAAGAGTGCTGAGCTTGCGCTACCGTAGGTGCTTTAATCTCACAGCGATGCAGAAGTTTTTCACGCAACTTTTTGTTAATGTTGGTCATGTTTTCGAAGTTATCCACACCGAAATGGTAGATCCACTTCATGACCTGATCCGCACGGAATGCCTTTTCGCCGAGCTCATCGGCAAAAAACTTACGCATACCTTGACGATCAAAGTCGAGTAGATTGATTTTTTCAGTGGTCATGTGGCCTCTCAAGCGACGGAACATTAATTAAGGGCGCGAATTGTACAGCCTTTGCGCATTCACAACAAGCGTTGTAAAGCCCTGTCTTTTCTAAGGCGTTAATATCGCAATGGTTATTTTTTAAACAAACTTTCTAGCCGCTAAAATAGCGAAAATGATGGTTGATAAGACTAGACTGCAGTGTGCTTTATTTGCTCAACAATAGCCTTAAGACCGTTGCCACGTGATGGGCTTAAATGCGCGATTAGGCCAAGTTTGTCGAAATAATCATCGACATCAAAATCTTGGATCTGTTGACTGGTTTTGCCATTGAATGCCGCCATCACTAAAGCAATTAAGCCACGCACAATGCGAGCATCAGAGTCGGCGCAAAAGAACCACTTGCCATCAATAAGTTGACTAACTAACCAAACCTGACTTTCACACCCAGCGACGATAATTTGCTCTGATTTGAACGATTCAGGCATTTGAGGCAGCTGCTTACCCCACACAATAACCTGACGATAACGGTCTTCCCAACCATGAAAACCTTGCATGATTTGAGTGATCTCTTCAGCGCAGATCTCGTGACCGAATGGCGAGTGAGGAAATGGTAACATCTTGAACTCCAAATCGTTATTAGCGGTATTTCTGAATCAGTTTTTCGACAATGCGCGACACAGCGACAAAACCGAAAGTAGCCGTCACAACCGTTGCTGCGCCAAAACCACTGGCACAATCCATCCGTTTTGGCCCTTCTGCGGTTGATTTCACACCACAGACACTACCATCGGGTTGTGGGTATTTTAACTGCTCCGTTGAGAACACGCAGTCAATGCCAAACTTACGCGCAGGATTGGTCGGGAAGTTGTGGTGACGACGCAGGGTATCTTTAATTTTCTTTGCCAGAGGGTCTTGAATAGTCTTGGTTAAATCCGCGACTTTTATCTGCGTCGGATCAACCTGTCCACCAGCACCACCCGTCGTGATCACTTTGATTTTATTACTACGGCAATAAGCCAATAGCGATGCTTTCGCTTTCACGCTATCAATCGCGTCGAGCACGTAGTCATACTCTTTGCTAAGGTATTCGTGTTGATTATCGGGCGTAATAAAGTCATCAATCAAATTGACCTGACACTCTGGATTGATCAATTTGACTCGCTCTGCCATCACTTCGATTTTGCTTTGACCAACGGTTCCTGACATCGCATGTATCTGACGGTTAATGTTGGTCACGCACACATCGTCCATATCAATCAACGTCAGTTCACCAACCCCAGTACGGGCTAATGCTTCTACTGCCCACGATCCAACGCCACCAATACCAATCACACAAACGTGTGCCCTGCGTAAAATCTCTACCTCACTATTGCCATAGAGACGACGCGTACCGCCAAAACGTTGGTTGTAGTTATCAGAAGCAGGAGTATCAAATTCACGCATATCGGTTTTCCGCTTGGTACAAAAACAAAGAGTGCGATTTATACGCACTCTTAATTAAAAAGTCTAGCTGTGAAGCACTATTGTAACTTCTCGGGTGGCAACGCCCAAGGTGCTTGCGTTGCACTGCCTTCAAGGCCCAATTTCCATACCCGACCAAAGTGTTTGTAGTGACCAGCTTCGGTGCCAGCGCGCGGTCCCATACCATGATAGAGATCGAGGTGATTCTGCTTCACTGCGCCACCGGTATCTAACACGATCAACAAGCGCAACTGGTGCGCGCCACTCCAAGTGCCATCGGGATTCAGTAACGGCACCTCGGCCAAAATCGGAGTCCCCATCGGGAAAATTGTGCGATCGCCAGCGACCGACGCCATCGCTAACAAAGGTATACCAGCCGAGCCCGTCACGGGGGCATCCGCACGTGGCTCAAAGAACACAAACGAGGGGTTTTGTTCTAACAATTCACGCACCGTTTGTTCGTCGTTAGTTAGTACCCAATCTTTAATCGCTTTCATCGACATTTTTTCGCGTGACACTAAGTCTCGCTCGATCAAAACACGGCCAATACTGACGTAGGCTTTGTTGTTCTTACCGCCATAAGCAAAGTACTCTAATGTATCGTCATCTTCAAAATGAACGAATCCACTGCCCTGCACTTCCATCAAAAATGGGTCAATCATGTTGGCAGCAAAGCCGAGCTCTAAGCCCAAACCGTCCAGTGCTCCATCGTAAATTTGCGCACGTGTTGGGCAATCCGCTTCACACTCAGGCTTGGCGTAAACGGGGTATTTAAATGTCTCGTTTGGCTCGTGGCGCAGCTCCATCACAGGCGAGAAATACCCGGTGAAGAGAACATTACCTTGTTTGTCGCCCCCGCCTAACTGCGCGGCTTGAATGCCATAGTTTGCCAACTCGGTCGGTTCACCACTTTGCAATACCCACTCATTAAGTTGCTCATACAGAGGTTGATAGATTCTGGCCATCGAAGGTGAGTTGATTACGACCTGCTCTGCTTGACGATGAAACTCGGTAAAATCGCGGGTTTTATCTGATTCAACAAGTGACGATTTATTCAAAATAGCGTTGAATTCTTGATCACCATATTGCTGCGCGCGATCGGTCGGCTGAGCACAGCCAAACAAAACGCTGGCTGCCGCGAGAGGAAGATATTTTTTAAACACTGATTAGATCCCTGATAAGCGATGTAATGAGGATGACAAACTTAAGCGTATAGCGCAATAACACAGTCGTTAATGGATGTTATCTTGATATTTTCCTGACAAACGAAAAACAGGTCGATAGTGCGGTTCAGAGACCAACTGAATTTCGGTCATTTGCTCGTTAAGAACTTTATAACGGCGAACTTTATCGCCGACATTATATTCAAGGTACGAGCCATTCCAGTCAAAGTGAGTGTCAACCACGCCACCATCGACCGCGACACCTGAAGAGCTAAGCACAAACTTATCGGTGGAATACGCCGCAACGTTCTGCTCGACCCAAATGCCGTAGATTGTCGATTTAGGGTAGGCTTTTGCCAGATAGAGATCATATAACTTGTCTGCTAGAACAACCGCCACAACAGCAAAAACCAACGCCACTATCACTATGGTTCGCTCAATGATTTTCTTGTTACTGCGGCTTATAGCGCTCATTTATCTGATACCAATGAACTTGTGAGAATCTCACCTGCTTATTGAGTAATTGTTAACTAAGATGAGCGATTACGCGAGTTTGATTTTATCTCACCAAATTGTCCCCAGCTAAATCCCCACTACAGCGCGCTATAGATAACGAAAAACACTTGCCGAACAAAGAATAAAATTGCAGTATATTCACATATAAATTCAATTAACGGTCATCAATGTGAAACTCAGAAGTACCGCGCTTGTTAAAGGCTTTAGGCAGTCGGCCCCTTATGTGAACGCTCACCGTGATAAAACCATGGTGATAATGCTAGGTGGAGAAGCGGTTGCTGATGAAAATTTTGCCAATATTATCAGTGATCTAGCATTATTACATAGCTTAGGCGTAAAAATTGTTTTGGTTCATGGCGCACGGCCACAGATAAATCATCTGTTAGATCAGCATCAGTATGCGAGCCCTTATCACAAAGGGGTTCGCGTTACCGATGAAACCTGCCTGAGTTACGTCATGCAAGCCGCAGGACGGTTACAATTAGCCATCACTGCGCAGTTATCGATGAGCCTGAGCAACACACCAATGGCAGGCACTCAACTGAATGTCGTCAGTGGCAACTTTATTATTTCACAGCCTCTTGGTATTGATGACGGCGTTGACTATTGCCACAGTGGAAAAATTAGACGTATTGATACTCAGGGTATCAATCGTATGCTCGATCAAGGCTCAATTGTGCTGCTCGGCCCCATTGCCAGCTCGGTCACTGGTGAATCGTTCAATCTTCTCTCTGAAGAGGTAGCAACTCAAGTCGCGATCAAATTAAAAGCCGATAAACTGATTGGTTTTTGTTCTGAGCAAGGGGTTATTGATCAACATGGCGACGTCTTTGCTGAACTGTTCCCTAAAGAAGCGGAAAAACTGCAAGCGGAACTTGAAAGCGAGAAAACCACCAACTGTGAAAACTCTTCTGGCACGTTACGCTTTTTACGCGCCGCGACCGCCGCCTGTCGTGCGGGAGTGCCACGTAGCCACCTAATCAGTTACAAAGTCGATGGGGCTTTAATTCAAGAGCTTTTCTCGCTTGATGGTATAGGTACACAAGTGGTGAAAGCAAGCTCAGAGCAGGTCAGAGTGGCCGAAATTGATGATATTGGTGGCATTCTTGATTTGATTGAGCCACTTGAACAACAAGGCGTATTGGTGCGCCGCTCTCGTGAACAGCTTGAACAAGAGATCCATCAGTTCACCATCATCGAAAAGGATGGCCTAATCATTGGTTGTGCCGCGCTTTATCCTTATCCCGATGAGAAAATGGCCGAGATGGCGTGTGTCGCCATTCACCCTGAATATCGTGATGGCAACCGCGGCTTGCTGTTGCTCAACCATATGCGCTTACAGTCTAAAGCTCAGGGGATTGAACAAATATTTGTTCTAACTACCCATAGCCTGCACTGGTTCAGAGAGCAGGGTTTTCATGAGATGGAGGTTGAGTCTCTTCCATCGCATAAACAGAACCTTTACAACTATCAACGTAAGTCAAAAATTCTGGCACTTGAGCTTTAGGTCAATTATTTATCTCACAAATGAGAACTGATTGCAGAAATTTTCTTAAATAGTCGCTTTATTTCATAGTTTAAATTGGTTAAAATTCGAGCTCCTCATTAAAGTGAGGAGCTAGGAATTATTTCTCGACTTAACTGTTTCAGTTAAGCTGCAAGGATTGCTTGAGGTTACTAACAACGTCACTAAGAGCAAACTCTCAATGAAAACAATTATCTGTAACTCTGTTCAGAGTTTTTGGGACATGGCAGACAACGAACTACTAGAAAATCTCGACGTACACTGCGTATTCCCTGTTACAGAAGGCTTAAAAGCGTTCATTTTGAACTATCAAGTGAAATACCGCATCCGCAGTATCTCTTTTTCCACCGCGCTTTAATCATTACCACAGACGGCCACGGAAGGTCATCTGCTACTGGTCAAACGTTGAATCAATCCACTCGCTCGCTGAGTGCGAATCTTAATCGCTCGTTTCAACCCTCGCTCATCGGCATACAAGGTCAAATGCTTTTTGGCGCGAGTAATTCCGGTGTAAATCAGCTCTCGGGTTAAAATTGGCGTAAAGTCTGGTGGCAGGATCATCAAGGTATGTTCAAACTCGCTGCCCTGCGATTTATGAATGGTCATGGCATAAGCCGTTTCATGCTCTGGTACACGACTGGGTAAAACCGCTTTGACGCTACCATCAGGCAGTTCAAAAAACACTTTAAGCTTAGACTCCTGATGTGAATCATCACGTACACACAGACCAATATCGCCGTTATACAGCCCTAACCCGTGATCATTACGCGTCACCATGACAGGGCGGCCGTGATACCAAAGCTCATCTTGAGTTTTAATCAGTTTACGTGACGCCAGCGCCCGTTCAATTCGCTGATTTAGCCCTTTAACGCCAAAATCCCCTTCTCGAATCGCACATAACAATCGACATTGGGCAAACAGGTCGAGGGCGGCTTTGGCTCGTTGTGACAAGCTTTCAGGTTGCCCTTGGCGCTGCTGTGGCTGACGAAGTCGCTGCAGATAATGCTGATATTCCGAGACTAACGTCTGGATCATCTGGTTGTAAGTTTGGCTGTCAATTGGATACTTAGCGATGTCAGGAAAATCTCGCTTCCAAACCGCGTCGACTCGGAGCCCGTCCCCCGAGTTAACCGCTTGCGACAGCTGACCTATCCCTGAGCGCGCATCAAAACGGTAACTCTTTTTCAGCATGCACAAACTATCTGCAATCGAAGGGTGGGCATTGGCACTGTGAGTCAGACTCGTAAAACCAGTCAAACGCGCAATCTGCCCTGCATGTGCCTGACTAAAACCTTGCGCATTGAAAGAACAGATATCACCAAGCACCGCCCCCGCTTCAACCGAAGCCAATTGATCTTTATCACCGAGTAAAATCAAGCGCGCCTTCTTCGGCAACGCATCAATCAATTTATACATCATCGGCAAATCAACCATGGAAGCCTCATCAACCACCAAAATATCGACGTGGAGCGGGTTATCATGATTGTGCCGAAACTCGGCACTGTTAGGAATCGCACCAAGCAGACGATGCAACGTACTGGCATCGGTTGGTATCGATTGTTTCAGTTCTGGGCTGACTGGCAGCGCAGACACCGCTTTGCCGATTGATTCCGTTAAGCGTGCCGCGGCTTTTCCAGTCGGAGCGACCAGTTTAATCGTCGGTTGTTGATCATTGGCTTGCGCTTGTTCGATTAAAGCGGCGAGCAATTTAGCCACTGTGGTGGTTTTGCCGGTACCAGGACCACCTGAGATCACCGCAAAACGGCGACTCAGTGCTACCGCAGCCGCGACTTTCTGCCAGTTGATACACGCCGCCAGTGGGACCTGCTCATCAAGTGGGGCTAATTGCTCAATACTTTTGGCCTTGAGAAGCGTTTGGTCTATGGTAGGCCAATCGAGATTATCGTCTGACACGACATCTAAATGATCACAAACCATGCGCTGACGAAGCACCGCTGTGCTAACTCCATCACTGATTGATTTTTCTATATCTTCAAATAGATAGCGGTAGTTTCTTGCAAAAAGATGATCGAGTAACTGGGCCAATTTCTGTTGCTGATCGAGCTTTAGGATCATCGGTGACCCAAAGCTGTTTAAGCGTTCAGCCACCACCACTTCGTAGTGCCAGTAACGATGTAGATACAATCGCTCACCATCGAAAATTAATGGTACAGGTTCACCATTGCGGCCAACTAAATCACTGGCGCTAAGCAGTGCCAACCAATCAATACTGAGTAGTTGTTGCGTTAATTCGCTGGCCTCCTCACCAAACAAACCTAATTTAGCCGCTAAATCTACTGGTTGTCCCTGAGCGTCGAGCAGAGGTAAACAAATATGGCCCTTAGCCAACTCATGGCTCACCACACCAGCAATAAAGGCCAATTCACTGTTTTGAGATTGGCTTTCGATAAAACGCGCAAACTGATAATCAAGCTGTCTAACTTGACCTTTGCTCGCCAGTTGCTTGAGTGTCGAAATAAGAGTATTCATCGCTACAATAACTCCATCTGGCCGGCACTGTTTTGTTTCACATCGATGGCTTGTCCATCAATCAATTTATCCATATCGCTGAGCAACTCTAGACTTGGTTTAGCAGAAAAAATACCGTGTTCGCTGGCGCCGTCCATTCCGCGTAAAAACAGGTAATAGACCCCACCAAAATGAGTATTGTAGTTATAGTTGGCCAAACGACTGCGTAAGAATCGGTGCAGGGCGAGTGCATAAATTTGATATTGCAGATCGTAGCGATGCTCGGCCATCGCCGCCTTGAGTGCATCGCCGTGGTAAAAGCTGACCTCATCGCCAAGATGGTTGGATTTCCAATCGAGGACATAGTATTTGCCTTGATGTTCAAACACTAAATCGATAAACCCCTTCAACATCCCTTGCACCGTATAAAAGCCGAGATCGCCGGCTTTCGCCGACAAAGGATCATGCCGCTGAATAACTCGGTTTAAGGCAGCAGCAGAAAGCACTTCAATCGGCAGCATAAATTCCATTTCGACCAAGCGCTGGCTTGGACTTTTCTGATTGAGTCGCAGCTGCTTTCCGTCGAGCGGGGTATCAAGCACGGTATCAATCAACTGTTGTAAAATAGCCAGCCAACTTAGGTCTAATTGTTCACTTTCAAGCAAGCGCGTGATGATGGCTGTATTCTCTTCACTGGTGGCTGACTCAGTAAACTCGACTTCTTCAAACAAGCTATGCAGAAAAGTACCTGGCCGAGCACCGCGCGGAAACGTAAAAATTGAAGCTTGCGGCTCATTTTCTTGTTGCTCGTCATGCTCTTGCGAAGAGTCAATATCAAGGTGCATTAAGTCGGTAAAATCATCACCGTGGTGAGCGCCTTGTTTAACCAGTCCAGAGTAACTGGTGATCCGCCAGTTGCGATCAATGGTTTGGCTTAACTCACTGGCGCTTAGCACTTGTTGTTCGCCTGCCTCAGTAATAAGCGGCGCATCGTAGGATTCAGGCAGAGCGGTCAGTTGCACGCACTCAAGCCGCTTCACTTGTTGTTCGATGGCAAGAGTGAGATCGTCAATACCACCAGACTGTCCATCTTGTAACAGATAGCCCATCGCGCTGTGATGAACTCCGGTGGGCTCTTTGGTTGAGCGACCATTTCGTAGCGGCGCCGCACCAATAAAACAGCCATACACGGCGCGGGTGAGTGCCACGTAGATAAGACGTAAATCTTCCGCCAAGCGCTCTTTGTCGGCCGCCGCGAGCGCAGCATCTTGTCCGGTTATATCGAGAATGGTTCGGTCTTGCTCTGCATCATAGTACTTCGCCTCGCTCGCTTGACGGTAACTCAACACAAATGGCAGAAAGACTAAATCATACTCAAGCCCTTTAGATTTATGAATAGTGACGATTTGCACCAGATTGCGCTCAGACTCCAAACGTTGGATTTCGTCATCGCTGCCACCAAGGCCATTTTCAGCGTCGCTGATCGCCTGAGCCAACCAGCGCAATAAGCCATGGTCACTATCAAGTTCAATACTGGCTTGCTGTAATAACTCACCAATATGCATTAAGTCGGTCAATTGGCGCTCACCACCCAGATCGGCCAACAAGCGCTCGGCAATGTGACGTTTACTTATCACGCTGCGTAGCATTGGCAGCACGCCACGCTCAGACCACAGCTTACGATACTCTTTAAACTCATTGATGGCCGCTTCCCACTCATTTTCATCGTTGTTGAGCTTATCGAGTGTGCCCGCATCTAACGCAAAGATCTCTGAGGCCAAACAGGCACGCAGGGCGCGATCATTTTCAGGTGTCAGCACCGCTTGCAGCAAGCGTTGCACGTCTTGCGCGACCGATGAGGTAAAAACACTATCACGATTAGAGAGATAGACGCTGGCAATACCTTGCTTAGCTAATGCGTCTTTGACCAGTCGGCCTTCGCTACCAGTACGGACCAAAACTGCGATATCACCTGCTTGGATAATTTGCTGGCCCTTGTCATTGACGAAGTGTGCTTGCTGGTGCTGCGCGGCAGTCAATATGGTTTGAATTTGATCCGCAGTGGCCTGCGCCATCGCGTTAAGGTACTCCCCTTTCGCTAGCGGTTTCTCTTGCGTTTCCTGCAGCCAATAGGTCAGCGCGGGTTGCGTTTGGCCTGCCATAGTCCAAATACGTTGTTCAGCCTTCGGGCTATGTGCTACGGGTAGAAATGGAATATCTTGGTCATAAATAAAAGGGCTTTGCGGCAATTCGAACACTTGGTTGACTGCCGCTACCATCGCCGCGCTGGAGCGCCAATTGGTGTCTAAGGTGAAATGCGAATTGACCTGAGTTCGCGCCTTAATGTAAGTAAAAATATCGGCACCGCGAAAACCATAGATCGCTTGCTTAGGATCGCCAATCATAAACAAGCCGTATTGAGGATTGTTTAAGTAAATACGACTAAAAATGCTGTACTGCAGTGGATCGGTATCTTGGAATTCGTCGATCATCGCGACCGGATATAACGTCCGAATCCGCTCTGCCAGTTGTTCACTATCATCATTGTCTATAGCGGCAGAGAGCTGAGTCAACAAATCATCAAATGACAACCACTGCTTTTGCTGTTTCGCGTTGGCTAGCATGGTTCGACAGTGTTCAATCGCGTGCGCCAACAAGGGCGCTTTAAGGCTAATCGGATCAGTAATAAACTCATCAATCACGCTAAACACCGCATGGGTTGGCGGCGTTCCTTGTGGCGTTTTTTCAATTAACGCTGTCTGAGCAAATTTTTCTAACTGATCTGGATAAGCATAATCGAGGGTTTCACTCGCCGCCCAAGCGTTGACCGTTTCAAGCCAAACTGGTAAAGACTTTTTACTGTAACTGCGTTTATTCACATCAGAGTCACTGATAAGTGCAGGTAAATCATCTTGGTGCTCACGCCATAACGCTTTAAGCTGGTCAATCTGTTGAAGGTTTTGTTGGTGCAACTCACTTAACGACCCACTCATGGCTGGGACTGATAAACTGACTGGCGATCCCGTCAAATAGCGTGATATATCACCGAGTAGCGTGGCGGGAGCACTCCACAATCGACGCACTTCTGCCGCTAAATGAACCGGCAACGGGTAGAAATTACGTCGCCAGTAATCGGCCACTACTTGGGCTTTTAAGTGACTCTCGTCAGTGACAAATTCGTTGTTAAAACGACTACCTGATTCGAACGCATTTTGTGTCAGCATACGTTGGCAAAAACCATGAATGGTGTAGACCGCCGCTTCATCCATCTGGCGTTCCGCTTGGAGTAAGATCTCGGCCGCTTGTTTGTGATCGACCACCTCTGCCAACAGCGGCTTAATGACAGGATCATGGCTTTGACCACGGGCAAATGCCAAGCGCGCATCATGAATCCGAGCTCGAATTCGATCGCGCAGTTCTGCGGTAGCCGCCTCAGTAAAAGTAACCACCAAAATCTGGTCGACCGTTAATGGCACCTGATGCTTGGTTTGTTGGCTGCCATGACCCAATAACAGTCTCAGGTACAATCCGGCAATGGTGAACGTTTTGCCTGTCCCGGCCGATGCTTCAATTAATCGCGCACCGTGCAAAGGAAAAGTCATCGCGTTAAGTGCGGTAACCGTAGACGTTGATGTCATAAAAAATTTGCCCTTTTACTGAAAAACTTAAATCCAAATGTGATCCAGAGTTTAAAACGCTTGTTACTCAGATAAATCGATAAAAAAGTTAGAACTTTCTGCGATCTTTCTCACGGCGCGCCGCTCGTCAAGCCGATAGTATGCGCGCCATGCGTTGAGCAACTGTGGCGAACTATCGCTAATCGCACTTGCAATAGACCAACCCAATTATGGTCCCTCTGACCTCTGGCCGTACAGCGAACGCCCTACACAATAATGATTTACTGGCGGCCAACTACCTTTGCTTATTCTCTGTGTCTATCAAGCAACCCAACCTTTACTGTTTTTCATCGTCACTTGCGACCATCGCTAAACGTGGCGCTTGGATAACTAAGTTGCTCAGCGTGCGGACTTCAGCGGCCAGTTGTTGATTCCAATTTGGCCAGATCCGCGCGATATACGCATTAGTTCCCTCGCCCGCAGCCATGAAGCTATCGTTAAAGGTATCGGCCATTTTCTTCGATGATTTCTCTTCATCATCGACCCAACGACCGCGATTAAACCCAGCCTCAATATTCGCTAATGCCGTTTTGGGGAAATAAGGCAGTGGTTGTGTCATGCCCTGATAAAACAGGCCAACGAGCTCACTGAGTAAAGATTTCGCCGTGGCACTGTCATCCATAGCAGGATAAATCATATGGACAATGCCTTCTTTACGGTCATAACCAATCATATGAGTGCGTTTACTTACGCCCATCGCCGACATGGCTAGATGATCAATCCACGCTGCCAGATAATCTTGAGCGCGCAGCTTGCCCGTGCGAAAACGCACCAATCCCGAGCGGTAATATTGGGTTAGCCATCCACTAAGATGGATCGGCTTTTGTTCACCGAGCAGATCAAAGCTCAGTTTGATTTCCAGATCCTCTTCGCTCGCCGAGCAGACAAACGTTAATCTCTCGACCAACTCTTGAGCCTGAGTACGGTTAGTTGCAAACTCAATATCACCAAACGCACCAACCGGCAGTTTGCCTTGAGCACGTTGATACTGGACGAAGCGTTCAATAACCGCTTGCGCGTCTTGTTCACCGCTCAGTTGATGCTTGAGTAACTCATTCAATAACGCATCACGCATCTGATAGCTTTCTAGCCCATCAAGAACGAACGGCTCATCATCTTGCATCACAGGCAATGGCGGCTCAAAGACCACTTTAAGGCGACGGTTGAAATAATACTGCACTGGCAAGCGCCAAAAACGTTGCAGTTCGACCAGATCCAATTCGAGTGGATAACTGGCATCAAGTAAGTAGTCAGCTAACTGACGATTAAAGTCGCCACTCCTCTCACCTTGTCGATTGGCCGCCGGTAACCACTCTTTGGCGTAGCTCGGCCGATTGCCGCTAAACGCTAGCTCACTAAAGGGCACCATAGGGTGAGTGCTAAGCAACAGCTTGGTTAATCTCTGGCCAGACTCATCCACCGAGTGGTCTTTGTCCTCTTCGAGACAATAGTTTTGATGGCAATACTCCATCAACTCAGAAACCAGAACTGACGGCACGCGTTCGGTATTGTCTTGAATCGAACGACCAACATAACTGATGTACAGCGTCTGTTGCGCAGAGAGTAACGCTTCTAAAAATAGATAACGGTCATCATCACGACGCGAGCGATCACCGGGTTTAGTGCGACCATTCATCAAGTCAAAGCCCTCTGCTGGCATAGAGCGAGGATAAATCCCGTCGTTCATCCCAAGCAGACAGACAGTGCGAAACGGAATCGAACGCATCGGCATCAAGGTACAGAAGTTCACTTGTCCGGCTAAAAAGCGCTGACTAACGCGAGTACCGGACAGCTTATCTTGTAAATATTGCGTCATGATCGCAGCAGCCAGCGGCTGTTCAAACGTGGCATCGGTCAGTTGTTCTTTGAGGTTGGCTAACGTATCTCGAATCGATTTGAGTACCGCTTCACCTTCAAGCTCGACGGTAAAAAAATCATCCAGCAGTGCGGTTAATACTTCACGCCAACTCTCGATCAATTGAGTTTGCGCTAAACTCTGGCGATAGTCGCTCACCGTCTGAATAAAGTGCGCCAGTTTACCCGCCAGTTCAGCGCTAAAGCCTTGCACCTGATTGTATGGCGCTAACTTGCCACTATTGGCACTAAACAACCCCGCCGATTCCGACATCGCATAACCAAGCAGCATGCGTTCAATCCCGAATTGCCAGGTATTTTGACCATTTTCTGGTAGATCAAACTCACGACTGGTTTCTGCGTTGAGCCCCCAGCGAATGCCCGACTCTTCCACCCACTGTTTGGCCACAATAAACTCCTCTTCGCTCAACTCAAAGCGCGCCAAAATGGCGGGCGTTTCGAGCAATTCAAGCAATTCGGTGGCCAAGCAACGCGTGTTAGGCAAATTCACCAACTGGATAAAGGCATTGAGGATCGGGCTTTCTTGGTCAGCGGTACGGTCTGAAATTGAGTAAGGGATGAAACGTTCCCCAGGAGCATTGCCAAACACTGCCTGAATGGCTGGGCTGTAGGCATTGA
Organism: Vibrio pacinii DSM 19139; assembly: GCF_000711795.1. Taxonomy (GTDB): domain Bacteria; phylum Pseudomonadota; class Gammaproteobacteria; order Enterobacterales; family Vibrionaceae; genus Vibrio; species Vibrio pacinii. The sequence goes on from NZ_JONH01000013.1 coordinate 83,148, forward strand.
TATCTGCAACCATGACGATAATATCGCGCGGTTTTAGGCTCGCATCAGCATCAAACATCGCCAGTAATTGATCGTGCAACACTTCGACTTCACGCATCGGGCTGTGGCAGGCATGCAGTGTCAATGAGTGATCATCTCGCTGAACAGTCTTTTTATGCTGACTGCTTTCAAGCTGTTGATCGTCTTGATGTTCTTCGAGATTTAGAATATCAGCCTGCAATTGATGCAGCAGCGAGTCACGCTCAACATCGACAAAGGCTTCAATTTCATGAGACTCAAGTTGCGACAGCAGATACATATTATCGCGCCCCAACTTACCCATCGAGGCCAGTAAACTGTTTCCCACAGCATCAGTATGAAGCTCATCGACCAAATTATCTTCCAGTGTGCCTTTGAGCTGCTCGCTCTCGCCGTGCGCTTGTGAATGATCTTGATGCCATACCACATGCTGACGATGTTTGGCGGCCAAACGGGCAAGAAACTTACGATCGCGCACATCCCCCCAGTAGTAACGACATGGGTTAGTAAACATCAGGTGAACATCAATGTGCTCACCAATGGCTTTTAGCGCATCCATATAACGTGGTGGCAATGAGGTAATACCGAACACAAACAATCGCTTAGGTAGATGTCTAAAGCCGCTTTGATCACCTGTCGACGCGACATTCTCTAGTGCATCGATAAAGTGTTGGTAGAGGTTGGCCCTGTGATAAGGCGACTGACCAAGTGCCAGAGTATGATCATACAGTGCCTGCCATAGGATCGGCTGCCATGGGTGTTCGCTTTCGAGTTCAGCGACACTTTGTCCCGCTTCCCAACTGGCAATCCATTCAGGGCGATAGACTAAATAACCGTCAAATATATCAGCGATTTTTTCTGCGAGTTGATACAGTTTTGAACTGTCGTCGTCATGCTCAAGATAACGCTTCAGAGGAGCAAATTCGTCATGATCGAGTAAGCTTGGCAAAATGAGCATTAGCTTCCAAGTCATCGACTCTTTATTAAACGCACTGCGCTGAGGCACATCAGGCAGCACCTCGGTAAACATGTTCCAAATAAAGGTCGCCGGCAGAGGAAATTCGATGTTTGCTGCCACGCCAAACGCTTGGGCCAACTCCATCTTCAGCCACTGAGACATCCCCGGGCTTTGCACTAAGATCTGCTCCGCTTCAAACGGGTTTTCTAGTGGGTTGAGCCGAACCAGCTCAACAAGCAATGATTTTAATACATCGACTTGATTGGAATGGTAGACAGTAAACAAAATGCACTCACGCTATCGTTGCCACAATTAGCCTGAGACTAGCACAACCTGAGCGGTTAGCAGAGCAATATAAGCGCATGATTTGGCTCGAATCAAAATACCCGCTCAAGGGTTGAGCGGGTATGGCTAAGCGTTTATCAATTAGGCGTTAGTGGCCCAATTATTGCGCGATAAGATCTTGGTAGGCGATGGTTTTGCCTTGCGGTTTTTCGTTAGCCAATTTGGCTTTCGGCGCACCCGGCTGTGACAACCAGTATTCGCGATCTTTCTTCGGATTGAGTTTAGGGCCACACTCACCTTGCGCACCACTACGCTCTAAACGTTGCATTACACGATCTTGAGCTTGGGCCAACCCATCCAGAGCTTGCTGCGGGGTTTTCTCACCACTGGCTGCTTCCGAAACGTATTGCCACCATAGTTGGGCAAGTTTTGGATAATCTGGCACATTGGTACCAGTTGGCGTCCACTGTTTACGCGCATCACTGCGGTAGAACTCGACCAAGCCACCCAACTTAGGCGCAACATCTGTCATCGCTTGAGAGTTGATATCTGACTCACGAATTGGCGTTAAGCCGACCAAGGTTTTCTTCAAACTGACCGATTTTGAGACCACGAACTGAGCGTAAAGCCAAGCAGCCTGACGACGATCAAGTGGCGTACTGTTGAGGAAAGTCCATGAACCGGCATCTTGGTAACCCAGTTTCATCCCATCTTCCCAGTAAGGGCCGCGTGGTGAAGGTGCCATACGCCATTTTGGTGTGCCATCTTCGTTAACAACTGGCAGGCCAGGTTTGGTCATGTCAGCAGTAAAAGCGGTGTACCAGAAGATTTGCTGAGCAATAGAACCTTGCGCCGGGACTGGGCCCGCTTCACCAAACGTCATACCTTGAGCTTCTGGTGGCGCGTATTGCTTTAACCAATCAACGTATTTGGTTGTGGCGTAGACAGCCGCAGGTCCGTTGGTAGCACCACCACGGGCAACATCCGAACCGACTGGCTTACATCCTTCAATACGAATGCCCCACTCATCAACCGGCAAACCGTTTGGAATGCCTTTATCGCCTGCACCCGCCATCGAGAACCAAGAGTCGGTGAAACGCCAGCCCAATGATGGATCTTTTTTACCGTAGTCCATGTGACCATAAACTGGCTCGCCATCAATCGTTTTTACTTTGTTAGTAAAAAATTCAGCGATATCTTCATAAGCTGACCAGTTCAACGGAACACCAAGCTCATAGCCATACTCTTTTTTGAACTTCGCTTTCAGATCGGCGCGCTCAAACCAGTCGGCGCGGAACCAGTAAAGGTTGGCAAATTGCTGATCGGGTAACTGATAAATCTTACCGTCTGGACCAGTGGTAAAGTCCAAACCGATAAAATCAGGCAGATCCAAATAAGGGTTGGTGACACTTTTGCCTTCGCCTTTAATGAAATCTGAAATAGGCACAACTTTACCGTAACGAACATGAGTACCAATCAAATCAGAATCATTGATGTAACCATCATAAATATTACGACCGGTTTGCATCTGAGTTTGCAATTTCTCCACCACGTCACCTTCTTGAATTAGGTCATGGTTGACCTTAATCCCAGTAATGTCATAGAAGGCTTTGGCCAGTACTTTTGCTTCGTACTCGTGAGTGGTGATGGTTTCTGACGCGACATTGATTTCCATGCCTTGAAATGGCTTAGCCGCATCGATAAACCACTGCATCTCTTGCGCTTGCTCTTGCGCTGACAAGGTCGATGGCGTGAACTCTTCACTCATCCATTTCTTCGCCGCGGCCATATCAGCCAGCGCCGCCGGTGAAAGTGCAGCCAGTGCAAAGCTCAACGCTAAGCTACGTGCAAGGTAAGACTTTTTGATATCCTTTTTCATTCTTGTCTAACTCCAGTTGTGAGTATTCTGTTTCTTACGTTATTGATTACACTCATTGCCTAGCGACTATGGCAACCTGTCGAACTCGGCCTGAGTAGATGTCATTCAGTTGTTGTTATCCCCATTTCAAAACCGTACCTAGCCAAATTACCGAGAGGGTAAATGGCACCCAAATAGTCAGTTCAGAGAGCCCAACAAAGCCTAAGTGGATATAAGCCGAGCTCAACAAACCGATAAATAGCCGATCGCCACGTGTGGTGGTGATCGGTAAAAAACCTTTACGCTCAATACACGGTGTGCGTATTTCTCGAATTGTCATTGTTAATAAAATCAACGCAATGCCGAGAAAAAACAGCGCTGAAGGGGTAGTCCATGCCATCCAAGCCATGATTATTTCTCCTTAAACTCGACCTAACGCGAAACCTTTCGCGACGTGATTTCTGACAAACCAGATAACTAAAATGCCCGGTAAAATGGTCAACACACCTGCGGCCGCTAACACGCCCCAATCAATACCTGACGCACTTACGGTCCGAGTCATAACGGCCGAAATGGGCTTGGCATCCACCGAGGTCAGCGTACGCGCCAGCAGCAGCTCGACCCAACTGAACATGAAGCAGAAAAAAGCCGAGACCCCAATCCCCGAACGGATCATCGGCAAAAAGATTTTGATGAAAAACTTAGGAAAGCTGTAACCATCAATGTAAGCCGTTTCATCGATTTCACGCGGAACACTCGACATAAAGCCTTCGAGAATCCATACCGCGAGTGGCACGTTGAACAGACAGTGTGCTAAGGCCACCGCGATATGAGTATCGAACAGGCCCACTGATGAGTAGAGCTGGAAAAAGGGCAGCAAGAAGACCGCCGGCGGCGCCATACGGTTAGTGAGCAGCCAAAAGAACAAGTGCTTATCGCCAACAAACTTAAAACGAGAGAAAGCGTAAGCCGCTGGCAGGGCGACACTCAAGGTGATCACCATGTTCATTGCGACATAGATGATGGAGTTAACGTAGCCCATATACCAACTTGAGTCTGAAAAGATGGTTTGGTAATTCTTAAAGGTCCATTGCTCAGGGAAAAAGCTTAAGCTACCTAAGATCTCTTGGTTCTCTTTAAACGACATATTGAGCAGCCAATAAATTGGCAACATCAAGCAGACAATGTAGAACGCAAGCCCCACTATCTGCGTATAACGTGTGTATTTTGATTTAGTCATCGCCATGGTTATGTCCTTACTTATTTTCACCGTGGGTCATTGCGGTGTAGAACACCCAACTCACTAAGAGGATGATCAAGAAATAGATGATCGAGAACGCCGCAGCCGGACCGATATCAAACTGCCCCACCGCCATTTGGGTTAAGGTTTGGCTGAGAAACGTCGTCGAGTTGCCTGGTCCACCACCGGTAAGAACGAACGGTTCGGTGTAGATCATAAAGCTGTCCATAAAGCGGATAAGAATACCGATCAAAAGCACGCTTTTGAGTTTGGGCAATTGGATATAACGAATGATTGACCAAGTTGAAGCACGATCGATATTCGCCGCTTGATAGTACGCATCTGGAATCGCACGTAAGCCCGAGTAACACAGCAACGCAATCAGCGATGTCCAGTGCCACACATCCATGAGGATCACGGTTAGCCACGCATCAAGTGGATTACCCGCGTAGTTGTAATCAACCCCCATGCCATTGAGCGCCCAACCAAACAGACCGATATCAGCACGGCCGAAAATCTGCCAGATGGTTCCGACCACGTTGAGGGGAATAAGCAATGGAATCGCCAGCACAATCAAACAAAATGCTGACCACTTGCCTTTGGTCGGCATCGTCAATGCGACGATGATGCCGAGCGGTACTTCAATCAATAAAATGGTGAAGGTGAAACCGAACTGACGCAGTAACGCTCCGTGTAACCGCTCATCATTTAAGATCTCTCGATACCATTCCGTGCCCACAAAATAGGCGGTATTGGAGTCAAAGATGTCTTGCAGCGAGTAGTTCACCACCGTCATCAGCGGCACAATGGCACTGAACGCCACCAGCGCAAAAACCGGCAGGACTAAAAACCAAGCGCGATTATTAGCAACTTTATCCATTACTCTTCTCCCACATTGACAAGGAATTCATCGACATAAAGCATGGTCCATTGCTCTGGGAAGCTGATGTAAGCTTGATGTTGTGGCACAACTTGGTCCTCCTGAAGACGTGCTTTAATCGGTTTATTGCCCAGTTGCAGCGTGACGATTTTATAAGTGCCTAAATCCTCGACATGCAGCACATCACACAAAAGCGCTGACTCATTGCCCTTCTCCCACACATGGACAAACTCCGGGCGAATACCGATTTTAATATTGCGGCTTTGCGCGTTGGCAATCGCATGGCGGTATGACTCAGAGAGCGGGACTTCGACACCTTCAAATTCAACGCCATGATCTGTGGGCGTCACTTCAAGCAGGTTCATTCCCGGGCTACCAATGAAGTAGCCGACAAAGGTGTGATTTGGCCTTTCGAACAGTTCACGTGGGGTGCCAAACTGAACAATCTGGCCGTTGTACATCACCGCAATTTCATCAGCGAAAGTGGAAGCCTCAAGCTGATCGTGAGTGACGTAAACCATGGTGATATTGAACTGCTGGTGGATCTGTTTAAGCTTGCGGCGCAACTTCCATTTCAGTTGCGGGTCGATAACCGTCAGCGGCTCATCGAACAAAATCGCCGAGACATCGTCACGTACAAGTCCGCGTCCCATCGAGACTTTCTGTTTCTCATCGGCATTCAAGTGTTGTGCCTTTTTCGACAGCACGTTGGTCAGTTCCAAGATTTCAGCGATCTCAGTCACCTTGGAATGGATCTTCGCCTTGTGCACTTTCATGTTACGCAATGGAAAGGCCAGATTGTCATACACCGTCATGGTGTCGTAGATCACTGGAAACTGGAAAACCTGAGCAATGTTACGATCTTGAGGACGGAGCTCATTGACGCGCATATCGTCAAACAGAACCTCCCCTTGAGATGGACTCATCAGGCCTGAAATAATATTCAGCAGGGTCGACTTACCACAACCAGAAGGGCCAAGCAGTGCATACGCGCCGCCCTGCTTCCAGACATGATTCATCTCTTTGATGGCATAAGCCGATGATGAGGTTGGTTTTTTATCATAGGTATGCGCGAGCGAGTTGAGTGTAATTTGAACCATGAGCGCTACCCTCTTACATCACGAGTCGGGGCATGGATAAGCTGGTGATCCATACCGAAGACATAAAATTTGTGGATTGGAATATAGATTTTGATGGTTTCATCAACGTTGTAGCTGTGTACGCCAGGCAGATGAAGCACCATCTCAAGATGGGCATTACGCACATGCAGGAAGGTCTCTGAACCACTGATTTCCGCCACTTCAACTTGCACGGTTAACTCAACATCATCATCGTTCTTTGGCAATAGGCTAAGGTGGCTCGGACGAATGCCAAATTGGTACTCACCTTTGCTCAACTTGCTTAAAGACTGATTGAGTGGAAAATGGGCACTTTGATCAAACGTCACTTCATTACTGTTGATATTGCCTGAGATAAGGTTAATCGGCGGCTCACTGAATAACGTCGCGGATTCAACATTATCGGGATGATGATAAACCGCGGCGGTTGGCCCAGATTGAATCACTCGACCTTGGTGTAAAATGGTCGTGGTACCGCCAAGCGCCAACGCTTCATTTGGTTCCGTAGTGGCATAAATTGCGATGGTGTGGCGAGTTTTGAATAGCTCGCGCATTTCTTGGCGTAGCTCTTCACGCAATTTGTAGTCAAGGTTAACCAATGGCTCATCAAACAAGATGATCTCGGCATCTTTGACCAATGCTCGCGCCATGGCAGTACGCTGCTGCTGACCACCAGAAAGCTCTAAAGGGTGCTTTTTAAGGTGTTCAGTGATGCGTAGCATTTCTGCGGTAGCATGCACGCGTTCTTGGATCTCTTTGTTCGCCATCCCTGCCAGACGCAGTGGCGAAGCGATGTTTTCAAATACCGTTAGATTGGGATAGTTAATAAACTGCTGGTACACCATAGAGATGTTGCGATCCCGTACTGAAACGCCCGTTACATCCAAACCGTTAACGAGAATTTTCCCTGACGTAGGGCGATCAAGCCCAGCAATCAGCCTCATCAATGAAGTCTTTCCCGCCAATGTGCGTCCTAGCAACACATTAAACGAGCCGGGCTCAAAGGTGAGATTGACGTCAGAGATATGCATCTCACCGTCAATATATTTGCTTACCTGCTCAAGTGTTAATGACACTAAAAACTCCTTACCATTCGAACTATTATATTTTTTCGATATTGTTCGATAGAGCGAGAGTCGTGCCAAGTTTGTATTTTGTTAACAAATAATTTACAGAACAGTTTCCCAAGCCTGATTCAGCAAGGCAATGCTGACTAAATACTCAGAAAACCTAGGTTATCTCAGCAAATCAACATGTGAGACCAAGCTAACATTTGTTAACAAAATGTGTTCAAAAGATGTTCAAGGTGTTCAGCAGAGTGTTATGTTAATTGAGCGTTTGTGATCATTAACGTTCATTCGCGCAATTAGAATAATAACTTAATTTTATAAATTTTTATCGCTGCTGCTGACCAAAACTATGAATAATAAACACCTATCAATGATCGAAAATTCTTGGCAACGCTGCCGAGAAGCAGGGCTTGTGCATCACAGTCAGCCCATTATCGAAGTCGAAACAGGCCAAGCGTTTCATCACACGCTTGAAGAGCACGCCGGGCTGCTGACCACCACCCAACAAAAAGTGTTGCCCTTTTACGACAGTCTTTTGGCTAACAGTAACTGCTTGATCACTTTGGCCAACACTCAAGGTCAAGTATTGAACAGTTGGGGGGAACAGCGCTTTTTCTCTCAAAGACAACCCGACGTTTTTCAAAATGGGGTTCACTGGCAAGAGAGCCTGATAGGCACCAATGCGATTGGGACTGCCTTAGAGACAGGGTCAATTGTTCAGGTGTTTCATGATGAACACTTCTTAACCTCGAACCGTTTTATGACTGGCTCTGCGGCTCCCCTGTTTGATGCCGAACGAAAGCTAGCTGGCGTACTGTCTATTTCAAGCGACGCCTATATGCCGACATCGCATACCTTAGGCATGGTCAAGTTGATGTCGCAAGCGATAGAGAATCAACTGATAGTGTCTCGCTTTCAGGCTAACCACTACCTACTTTGGTTTAACACTTCGCCAGAGAACATTGACAGTCAGTGGTCATCAATATTGGTGTTTAATGAACACGGCGTTATTGTCTCGGCCAACCGCCGTGCAGAAGTCGTGCTAGGCCAAGAGCTTGCCCTGCAACGTATTGAGCAGGTGTTTGATGTCAAGTTGGATCAGCTGTTATCACATCCGCCATTTAACCCCACGGCACTAACAACCCATTCACGTTTCAATTTCTATGCGTTAATTACCCCACCGAGCACTGCTAAAGGTCGGCAAATCGACTATCGCCAATCCACGGCGAAACCAGCCAATCCAAATAGCAAAGCCCCGCTTGATTTAGAGCGCTTAAATATGGGAGATGAACGACTAGCGAAAGCGATTAATCAGGCCAGCCGAATTCTTAATAGTGATATTCCGATTCTGATTCATGGTGAAACTGGAGTGGGAAAAGAGGTATTCGTTAATGCACTGCATCTGTCTAGCCAACGTAAACACGCCCCTATGATCGCGGTGAACTGCGCCGCCATTCCTGCCGAACTGGTCGAGTCTGAGTTATTTGGTTATGAAAAAGGCGCATTTACTGGAGCAAGCAACAAAGGTTATATCGGTCTAATCCGTAAAGCTGACAAAGGGACCCTATTTCTTGATGAGTTAGGCGATATGCCGCTTAACGTTCAGGCGCGTTTACTACGAGTATTGCAAGAGCGCAAAGTCACCCCGCTCGGATCAACCACCTCATACCCTGTCGACTTTAAACTCGTTTCAGCCACCAACCGCAATTTAAAACAAGATGTAGAACGTGGGACCTTTCGCCAAGATCTTTACTATCGTGTCACTGGCCTTAATCTTTCGCTCCCTGCTCTGCGTGATCGAACCGATAAAGAAGCCCTTGTGAGCTACCTGCTGACCAAGTATGCACTCGGCGAGCAAGCGCCAAAAATGAGCCTTGATGTTCTGGCGATGTTTAATACTCACCCCTGGCCGGGTAATATCCGCCAAATGGTGAGTGTGATTCAGATTGCGATAGCGATGGCGGGAGATGAAACGATTCAAATTGAGCATTTGCCTGATGATTTTTTGCATGATCTTGAACAGCATCAACCTACGTTGACGAAAACCTCAAGTCACTCTATTACTCTGGTGTCGCAACAGTCAGCGAAAAGCGTCGGTGGTTTATCACCGAGCGTTCCTGATGAGGATTGGTTGGATGTGTATGAGCAAAGCGGTCGCAATGTTTCAGCGACCGCGAAAGTGCTCAATATTAGTCGCAATACCTTGTATAAACGACTCCGAGAACAGGGGTTACGTTAGTGAGAAAGCACCCCTAACCCACGGCTGAATGGTCGGTAGTAAGCAAGGTAACGCAGCGCGACATAGCTAACCACTAGGCTGGCAATGATAAGCTCAAAACCTGCCAACCACTCAACTTGGATGATGTACTCGCTTGCCATACCAATGCTCTCCATCCAGGCCACTAACTTATACAGTGCCGTTGCACCGATCACCATTGGAAAGGTGAACGCCGCATAGCCGGGACTAAATGGCAATCTTAACAGTTTAAAAAACGCCAAATAGATAATCGCGGTCATCAACACGGCAATGCCGAACAATAAGCCAATAATCACTGGCGATGGCTCAGCCACTACCGTCAAATACCCAGCTAACGATAGGCTTGCTGGCGCGGCCATGATCGCCATGGTCGGTTTTGCCGCATCAGGAATTTGCTCAGTAAACATAAAGCGGTAGATCATCATCGGTAGCATGAGCGCGTAAGCGGTCATACCGAACATTAAGGCAGCATCAGCGACCAGACTGAGCCACGGATTGCCCGAAAACGACACATCCGCCACGATAATCCCCACCGGTGGTACAAACCAACTTGGCACCATGTGGTGTAGTTGAAAGTCTTTAACTCTGTGGTACGCAAAGCTGACTAAGAACAGCAGATGCAAAACCACCGCGAACAGCCACAGACTATCGCCAATCATCGGCCAAAACTGCCCAAGCGAGTTCGACACCACCATGGTCGCCATGGCAAAGGTCGGCACCACACTGCCCACCACCGGATGAGCTAAATCTTCACGTAGTAGATGGCGATGGAACAGAAATTTCACCGCCAGTATTGAGAGCAATACACTTGCAATCGCGGCTGCGCTCCACTGCGCGTAGCCATTAAACTGTGCGGCATTTTCCCAACACCATCCAAGACTGGCAATCCCTAGCGCTAAGCCGGCCATCGGAGTCGGCGCTCCCATCACTTTTGCTTTTGCTGTTCTAATCATAACTGCCTCACAATGTCTCAACTTCATCTGCAGTTTACGCTTGCTATTTGTTCAAGAATATCCAATTATTTAAAACACTCGTTCAGTTAATCTAAACAATAAATCATGGCGTCTAATATCTCGTTGAAACAGCTGAAAGTCTTTATTGCCATCACTCAGCATGACACCTTAACCGCAGCGTCAGAAGCGCTGTTTCTTTCTAAAGCAGCGGTGAGTATGGCGCTATCTGAGCTCGAAAAGCAGATCGGTCATTCACTGTTTGATCGGGTCAACAATCGGCTTATTCTCAATCAAGAGGGGCAGAAGTTACTGCCTTTGGCCGATGAACTCATTGAGCGGGCGCAAGATATTGAACAGTTGTTCGATAATGACCAAACGCTTTCCGGACTGCTGCGCATTGGTGCCAGTGATACCATTGGCAATCAAGTCGCGCCCTATCTATTGAGTGATTTTCGCCGTGAGACACAACACACCGCGCAAAGTTTGTTGATCTCTAACTCGGCGCTGATTTGCGAAAAACTGGTCGACTATCAGCTCGATCTGGCGCTTATCGAAGGCAAAACCCTCCATCCACAGCTTATTTCAACTCCGTTTAACCAAGATGAAATGTGTGTCGTATGCTCGCCTAACTCTGCGCTATTACAGCAAGCTTTTTCGATGGAGAATTTAGAACGTAGCGAATGGATCTTGCGTGAACCGGGGTCCGGCTCACGGGAATTCTTTTTACGTGTGATCGCGCCACGCATTGAGCAGTGGCACGAAGCCTTTCAGCTCAACACCACCGAAGCATTAATCAACAGTGTCTCTGCGGGGCTTGGGTTAGGTTGCCTATCTAAACTCGCCGCACAACCCGCGCTCAATGATGGCCGCATCGTTGAGCTTACGTTACCGCTTGATATGAAGCGCCGCTACTGGCTTTTAGTTCACAAAGAAAAGTACCAAAGCCCGCTACTGAAGCGCTTCATCGACTATTGTCAGCAATGGCGTAAAGACTAGCCACTTAAGTCGCAGAATTATCTCCTCGCCTAGACTTTAGTGGTTAAAAACTGTATAAAAAGACAGTAAATCCATTCAATAATTTGAGTTAGAGGACCAACCATGGCTGTAATCGTCAAGTACGTGGTAGAACGCAACGGAGAAGAGAAAATGACTTTTACCTCTAAAGCGGAAGCTGACGCATATGACAAAATGCTCGATATGGCAGATGAGCTTTTTGTGCTACTAGGTAAAAGTGAATTGCTAGAAGAAGAAGGCAAGCAAGAAGACTTGGCGATGTTCCTAGCACAAAACAAAGAAGAGGTGCTATACGCACTGGGGGCTAAGCGCAAGCCTGCACCGAAGAAGTCGAAAAAAGTTGCAGCGGTCGAAGACGCTGAACAAGCGCAAGATGACGCAGCTTAATCTAGCACCAGTTCAACACGAAACCTCAGCAACATGCTGAGGTTTTTTTTACGGAAATAAATATTGTTATATTTACCCTTATATCTCATCACCTGACTGCTAGAATAGTTCATCATTCCCCCTAATTAGGCTTAGCGCATGAAATATCATGTTGAAGTTTGTATCGATAACTTAGAATCTCTGCACAATGCCATTGCTGGCGGTGCGACTCGGATTGAACTTTGCTCTTCACTGGCACTCGGCGGCTTAACGCCTAGTTTTGGTTTAATGAAAAAGGCGCGCCAGATTTCAGATCTTGCCATTTATGCCATGATTCGCCCTCGTCAAGGTGACTTCCTCTATTGCCAAGATGATATTGATTCGATGTTGCTCGATATTGAAGCCGCCGCCGAAGCCGAGTTACAAGGCGTCGTTTTGGGCGCTTTAACCGCTGCCGGTGATGTCGATCTAGTCGCGATGCAGCAGTTAACCGAGCGTGCCAAACTGTACGGATTAGGCGTAACATTTCACCGCGCCATTGACCAGTGCCGTGATTGGGTAAGTGGATTAGAACAGGTCATTTCGCTAGGTTGTGAACGTGTATTGAGTTCAGGACAAGCGGCCAATGTTACTCAAGGAAGTGGAACATTAGCCCAAATGGTCACCCAAGCCGATGGACGTATTTCGATAATGGCGGGAGCAGGCTTAAATGACGAAAACGTCGTTGCAATCATCACTCAGACTGGCGTGCGTGAGGTTCATCTCTCAGGTAAAACCACTCGTGCCAGTTTAATGCACGGCGTAAGCCAACAAGCAAAAATGGGCAGTGACGCGATTGATGACTTAGTGATTCCCGTCACCAATCCAGATGCGATTGAGCAGGTGGTAAAAAAGATTAACCAGTGCTGGGATTAAGCGATTTAACGCAGCGCATCATCAATACTTTGTTCGCCCAAGTGGCGAACATCTTTACCTTTCACAAAGTAGATGATGTATTCGCAAATATTTTGACAGCGATCGCCAACACGCTCTATCGCACGCGCAGACCACATCACTTGTAAAATATTGGGGATATTTTTCGGGTCTTCCATCATATAGGTCATTAACTGGCGAATGACAGCCTCGTATTCCGCATCAATTTTGTCATCCAGCTTATGCACTTCTGCAGCGGCATCAACATCCATGCGAGCAAACGCATCTAACACTTTATGCAGCATATCAATCGCTTGTCGACACAGAGGTTGTAACGACACTTGGAACTGACGCTCCTGCGGCGATGGGCTTTCGATCGCCACATAAGCAATCTTGGTCGCGACGTCGCCAATACGCTCTAAGTCGGTAATGGTTTTGATTATCGCCATAATCAGGCGTAAATCTTTCGCCGTCGGCTGCCTTTTGGCGATAATACGCGTACAGGCTTCATCAATCGACACTTCCATTGCGTTGACTTTATGATCATCACGCACCACCTTTCTTGCCAACTCAATGTCATCATGGTGCAGCGCTTGCATTGCAAACGACAATTGCTGCTCGACCAATCCACCCATGGTAAGTACGTGGGTACGGATCGACTCTAGCTCGACATTAAACTGGCCTGAAATATGGCGTCCAAAATTCATAGATGAAGTGACTCTCTTTTTCTGAACAATAGGAAAAAATTAGCGCAATGATTTGTTCTAACTAGTTGGAATTGTAACAAGGCAACAAGAAATTTCAGCCCTATGAGCATAGTTCGTCTATGTGATGAGGGGCAACTTCCACCGTTAACGACGCTACAGTTTCAAAGATGACGAAGAAATTTAACCGTATCTACCTGTAATATAGTCTTCGGTCTGCTTTTTCAATGGCGATGTAAAAATAGAATCGGTATCTGAGTACTCGATCAACTTCCCCATATGGATAAAGGCGGTGTGGTCACTCACCCTCGCGGCTTGTTGCATATTATGCGTTACGATCACCACGGTATACTTGGTTTTCAGTTCATTGATCAACTCTTCAATCGTAAGCGTCGAAATCGGATCAAGTGCTGAAGTTGGTTCATCAAGAAGTAATACCTCAGGTTCGATGGCTATCGCACGCGCAATCACCAATCGTTGCTGCTGGCCCCCCGACAAACCAAAGGCATTTTCATGCAGACGATGTTTAACCTCATCCCACAGTGCTGCGGCGCGCAATGAACGCTCAACCGCATCGTCTAATGCGCGGCTGTTGTTAATGCCTTGCAAGCGCAAACCATAAACCACGTTTTCATAAATCGATTTAGGAAATGGGTTAGGCCGCTGAAACACCATCCCAACTCGGCGACGCAGTGTCGCCACATCAACCTTAGGGTGGTAAACGTTTTTAGCGTGCAATTTAACCTTTCCTGCAACCCGACATCCTTCAACTAAATCATTCATTCGGTTGATACAGCGCAGCAAGGTTGATTTGCCACACCCAGATGGGCCGATAAACGCCGTCACCTGTCCTTTGGGGATACGCATTGAAATGTCGTGTAGCGCTTGGGTATTTTGATAGAACAAGTTGAGCCCCTCGATAGCAATCGCGGTTTGCTCATCACTGAGGTTGTTGACATCTAATGGCGCTGGATAGCCCAAGGTTTGGTTGACAGAAAACATGCTTAATCTTGTCCTAGTGTTCGATATTTTTCGCGCAAATTGTTACGGATACTGATCGCAGTTAAGTTAAGCCCAACAATGACAGTAACAAGTAAAAACGAGGTGGCATAAACCAAAGGTCTGGCACTTTCAATATTGGTGGTTTGAAAACCAACATCATAAATATGAAAGCCTAAATGCATAAACTTACGCTCAAGATGCAAGAACGGAAATTGACTGTCAATCGGTAAGCTTGAAGTCAGTTTGACCGCCCCCACTAACATCAAAGGCGCGACCTCTCCCGCCGCACGAGCAATCGCTAAGATCAATCCGGTGATCATCGCAGGGCTTGCCATCGGCAAAACAATCCGCCACATGGTTTCAAATTGCGTGGCGCCAAGTGCCAATGAGCCATGACGAACCGAGTTAGGGATGCGCGTTAATCCCTCTTCGGTGGCAACAATCACCACGGGTAATGTCAATACGGCGAGCGTCAAGGCTGACCATAACAGGCCTGGTGTACCGAAGGTTGGCGCGGGCAGTTGCTCTTGATAAAACAGCGTATCAATCGAGCCGCCCAAGGTATAAACAAAAAAACCTAAGCCAAACACGCCGTAAACAATCGAAGGTACCCCGGCTAGGTTTATCACCGCGACACGAATCAGCCGAGTAAAGGCGTTATTACCCGCATACTCGTGCAAATAGATCGCAGCAATAACACCAAGTGGCATCACAATCACCGACATAATCAGTACCAACAATACCGTACCAAACATCGCCGGAAACACACCACCTTCAGAATTAGACTCACGGGGGTTTTCAGACAAAAATTTCCACGCCTGTTGCCCCCAGCGCAGTAGCTTCTCTGCGCTGCTCATTTGATTGGGATACCATAAATCCAGAATTTGACTAAGTGGAATCGTAACCCGTTGCCCTGTCATCTCTTCGACCTGCAACCCTTGCCGCGTCAGTTGCTCACGAAGGCTGTCCAGTTTGGCTTCTGCGTTAATCAAAGCTTGGCGATATTGCTTACTTTGCTTTTGATATAAATCGCTAAAGGCATCATCTAGAGTGCCATTTAAGCTGTGCTTTCGATGCTCTAATCGCAACCGCTGCGCTTGGGCATTAATGGTACGAATATCGCCTTCAATCAAGTCTTCAATTTGTTGGCGAATCTGTTTGGCAAAGGCTAAACCTTGCGCTAAGTTTTGCTCCACCTCACGACTAATTTGGCCATTTTCCTTTACGTAACCAGTCGGTCGACCAAAAAAGTCACCATCTCGGGTACGCTCAATCACGGCCCAACCCTGCGGGCGCGTCGGTGGATTAAGGTTCACTTCCAACAACGACACAAAATCGGCAGAGTAGAGCTCACGATTGGCCACTTTGATGCTCACTCGCTCAACTAAACCTCTTGCAACGATCTCTTCAGGCAGCTCAACATCCATTTCACGCAAGTGGCTGATAGGGATAGATTGTTGCTCATAAATTTGACCAATTAACACCTCACCTTGATCGGTTTGCCATTGATACAGTGGCGCAGGCCAAAAGTAAGAGAGCCCTTTCCAACCGATAAGCAGCAACAGGCCAAGTACAGAAAGCAAGCTGATACTGACCGCACCGCCTGTTAACCATATCCATGGGGAGCCTGATTTAAACCACTTAAACACGTTGCCAATTTCCTACTGTAGAGAGCATTAGAGTGAGCGATACTTTTCGCGTAGACGCTGACGTACCCACTCGGCTAACGAGTTAACCGCAAAAGTAAACATCAGCAGCAGCAGTGCCGCTAAGAACAAAATTCGATAATGTGAGCTGCCGACTTCTGATTCGGGCATCTCCACCGCAATGGTCGCCGAAAGGGTACGCATCCCTTCGAGAATATTCCAGTCCAGAATCGGGGTATTACCAGTCGCCATTAACACGATCATGGTCTCTCCAACCGCACGGCCGAGCCCCATCATGATCGCAGAGAAAATGCCCGGGCTTGCGGTAAGCAGTACCACATACAATAAGGTTTGCCATTGCGTCGCGCCAAGCGCAAGTGATCCATCAGAAAGGTGTTTGGGCACCGAGAAAATTGCATCTTCCGCAATGGTGAAAATGGTAGGGATCACGGCAAACCCCATCGCAAAACCAACCACAAGGGCATTACGCTGGTCAAAATCGATGCCGTGCTCGGCCAGATAAACCCGCACATCTCCTGCAAAGAATAACGCTTCGATATTACCGCTTTGCGACAAGATTGCCACACTCACCAAAGCGATACCGGGAATTAAGATAACGGCATGCCAACCATTGGCAAAACGCCCCGTCCATCGGCTAGGCAGCAGATGCCACATCAAACCAATCAGCACAATAGAGAACGGCATAAATAGCATCAAAGCAACAATCGCTGCTAAATGACTTTCAACGATCGGCGCAAACCACAATCCGGCTAAAAAACCAATAATAACCGTGGGTAAGGCTTCCATCAGCTCAATCGATGGCTTAACCACTCGACGCATACGAGCCGTCATAAAATAAGCGGTGTATATGGCACCAAATACCGCTACAGGAACGGCAAATAACATCGCGAAAGCCGCGGCTTTTAGGGTACCAAAAGCAATGGGAATAAGACTAAACTTGGCTTCAAACTCATCGCTGGCTGAGGTGGTTTGCCACACATAACGCGGCTCTGGGTAGCTTTCGTACCACACTTTTTGCCACAGCGAAGACAATGACACTTCCGGATAAGGGTTATCGACAACCGCAACATTCACTAGGCCATCATCAAACGCGAGTAAATAGGACTCATTGCTCGACATGGCTGCCAATGAAGGCGCTTTGTCGTAAGCACGCTCGAATAGTGCCAATTTCTCACTGGTGGTGTAGTGACTTTGCACCGTGCCATTAATGTAGAAGCTGTAAAAGCCTTTACGGTAGGTGTCAGGTAATAAAAATTGCAATTGTGATGCAAGCTTAAACTGACGAATTGGAGTTAATTGGCGCTGATCTTGATTGAGCACATCAAACCATTGCGACACCAAGCCATCTTGATGAGTCACTAGCAGTGAATAGGCACCTGACAGCAGATCGATATGCCAAACGCTGTGCTCTGTGCGCCCTTGGCTTAAATCGACCACCTCTCGCACATCAAATCGCTGCGCACTTTTAGTGGCAATAATCAGTTCTGAACCCGAACGCAAATACAGTGTTTGTCCATCGGGAGTAAGAAGCAACTGGTCAAGCTGGGGAAAACGCTGGGCAAAGGTATAACTTTTGACGCTGTCGGCTTGCTGCCAACGCACGGTTATCGAACCATCTTGATACCAGCCCACTAGGGTTAAATTCTTTTGCTGGGCAAACGCAAACTGCTTGAGCTGGCTATTGGGTTTATCTAAGCCAAATGATGGCGAAAACGCCAACACTTTCGGTGCAAAATCACGCTGATCTTTATTCAGTGCCGTGGCCAGTTGCGGTTTAAATAAATGGATGGCTCCCTCAGGTGAGGCAAAACCATACCAACCTTGCGCGGCCACCGATTGAGCGAATAGACGATTGGGCTCAGTGAGCGTTTGTGACAGCACTGGCGTATCGCGATCATCATTGAGTGACCAAAAATCGATCTGGCCTTGTTTTGAAATTAAATACGCATGCTGACCATAATCATCGATTCCCGCCGCAATCACTTGCTGGGTAGACACCGTTTTGCTCAGCGCATTCGGTGTAATTTTGGCATCACTAAACAGCGGTAAAACCATCATCGCCAAATAAACAAAAATCAGTACCAACGCCGCTAAAACGCCAACCCCACCAGCAGATACAGCGAGACGCACCAATCTATCTTTGATTAGCCGTTTTCGATCTCGCTCTCGTAAGGAGAATTGTGCTCTGGTCATCTGATTTACTTACCTATTTTCGTCCTAGGGTATAATATTTCTATTAGGTGACAATTATATTACAGATCGCAATAAACAACTGAAAACAATGCAATAAAAAAATGCAATAAAAGTGTCATGTAAAGACCTTAAGTTGCTAATCCATGGAGAGGCTTCGGCAGACTTCATATCTTCAAACCAGGGATTGGAGTAAGGGATGAGTACCGAAAAACTGTATATCGAAAAAGAGCTCAGTTGGCTTTCATTTAATGAACGAGTGCTGCAAGAGGTGGCAGATAAGAGTGTGCCTTTAATTGAGCGCATCCGCTTTCTCGGTATATTTTCCAATAACTTAGACGAATTTTATAAAGTCCGTTTTGCCGACGTTAAACGACGCATTCTGATCAACCAAGAGCGTGGTGGTAACGATAACTCCAAGCACCTATTAACCAAAATGCAAACCAAAGCGCTCAAACTCAATGAACGTTTTGATGAGTTGTACAACGAACTCATCCGTGAAATGGCGCGACGACGCATCTTTTTGGTCAATGAAACTCAGTTAAGCGACGCGCAGCAAAAGTGGGTAAAAAAGTATTTTCACCGCGAAGTGTTACCGCACTTGACTCCCTTGTTGATGCGTGACGATATTGATGTACTGGAATTTCTGAAAGACGAATACGCCTATATTGCCGTTGAACTTAAACAACCACAACATAATCAATATGCGCTGCTCGAGATACCAACCGACCACCTACCGCGTTTCATCATGATGCCTGAGCAGAAAGGCAAGCGCCGCAAAACCATTATCTTGCTCGATAATATTATTCGTTATTGCTTAGATGATATTTTTAGTGGCTTTTTTGATTACCAACAGCTCAATGGTTACGCGATGAAAATGACGCGAGATGCGGAATACGATTTAGGTCACGAAGTGGATCATAGCTTGTTAGAGCAAATGTCAGAGGGCGTTAGCCAGCGCTTAACCGCAATGCCAGTACGTTTTGTTTATCAGCGTGACATGCCGCAAGAAATGCTCGATTTCCTGTGCGGAAAATTGCAGATATCCAACTACGACAGTCTCATCCCCGGGACGCGCTATCATAATTTTAAAGACTTTATTACCTTTCCTAATCTTGGCCGAGAATATCTAGAAAACAAACCCTTACCGCCAATGAAATGTGCCGACTTTGACGGCTTCGCCAACAAGTTCGATGCCATTCGGACGCAAGATATTTTACTCTACTATCCGTACCACACTTTTGAACACATTAGCGAATTGGTTCGTCAGGCGTCGTTTGATCCTAAAGTCATTAGTATCAAAATCAATATCTACCGCGTGGCCAAAGACTCGCGTTTGATGAACTCACTGATTGATGCCGTACACAACGGTAAAAGCGTGACCGTTGTGGTCGAATTGCAAGCTCGTTTTGATGAAGAGATTAACATTGAGTGGTCACGCATTCTGACCGAAGCTGGAGTGGAAGTGGTATTTGGCGCGCCGGGGTTAAAAATACACGCCAAACTGCTGCTGATTAGTCGACGTGAAAACGATGAGATCATCGACTACGCACACATAGGCACAGGCAATTTCCATGAAAAAACAGCTCGTATCTATACCGATTTTTCCTTGCTCACCGCCGATGTTGATTTAACTCGCGAAGTGCGAAACGTGTTTGGTTACATCGAAAACCCGTATCGTCCGGTGCGCTTCAATCACTTAGTTGTCTCACCAAGAAACTCGCGTAAGGAACTCTATCGCTTGATAGACAATGAGATCGCTAATGCACAAGCGGGAAAAAAGGCCGGCTTAACCATTAAGGTCAATAATTTAGTCGATAAAGGTCTGGTCAATAAACTCTACAGCGCGAGTAACGCCGGAGTGGCGATCAAAATGATTATCCGCGGCATGTGTTCGCTGGTCCCTGGTATTGATGGCGTTAGTGACAATATCAAAATCATCAGCATTGTTGATCGTTTTCTTGAACACCCGCGCGTCATCATTGCGCACAACGACGGCGATCCTGCGGTCTACATCTCTTCGGCTGACTGGATGACACGCAATCTTGATCATCGAATTGAAGTGGCGACTCCAATACGTGATCCTCGCCTTAAACAGCGCATTATTGATATCGTCAATCTCCATTTTACCGATACTGTAAAAGCGAGATGGATCGATAAAGAGATGAGCAATAGCTACGTACCTCGTGGTAATCGGAAGAAAGTTCGCTCACAAATTGCGATTTACGACTATCTTAAAAATATAGAAAAACAAACTAAGAATCAGAAACGTAAAGAGCAATTGAGAGAAGATGAACCACACACCAGACATCCGTGATGTCGCCGCCATCGACTTAGGCTCAAACAGCTTCCATATGGTTGTTGCGCGAGTTGTCGATCAAGATTTACAGCTCATCAGTCGCCATAAACAGCGGGTTCGCTTGGCGGCGGGTCTCGATGGACAAAAAAATCTCGATAATGCCTCGATTGAACGTGGGCTAGAATGCCTAGCAATGTTTGCCGAACGCCTGCAAGGTTTTGAAGAACAAAACGTCCGTATTGCCGCCACTCACACTTTGCGTCAAGCCAATAACGCTCATATCTTTCTTCAGCGTGCGCGTGAGGTTTTGCCGTTCCCAATCGAAATTATTCCCGGCGTTGAAGAAGCGCGCCTGATCTATCTCGGCGTTGCCCACACTCAACCCGAGTCTGATTCAAAGTTGGTCATCGACATTGGCGGCGGCAGCAGCGAAATCATTATTGGTCGCGGCTTTGAACCCGAGCTCATTAACAGCAAACAGATGGGGTGCGTCAGTTACAACCGCGAATTTTTTGCCAATGGTAAATTGTCGAAAAAGAATTTTAATCGCGCGACACTCGCCGCCGAACAAAAGCTCGAATCGATTGCTCATCGCTATAAAAAAATGGGTTGGGAAATCGCCTTTGGTTCATCCGGCACAATCAAAGCCATTTGCGAAGTCCTGGTTGGCCTTGGCTATGATGATGAACTGATCACCACCAAACGGTTAGAAAAACTGATCAGCAAGCTGTGTGAATGGGCCACCATCGACGACATTGAACTGACGGGGTTAACGGCAGAAAGAAAACCTGTTTTTGCCGCTGGCGTTGCCATTTTACACGCGATCATGACCAGTCTTAACATTGACCAACTTCACTTCTCTGAAGGCGCATTGCGTGAAGGGCTGTTGTTTGAAATGGAAGATAGCTTCAAGCGATCTGATATTCGCATGCGTACCACCGAAAACCTCGCCAGCAAACACCTTGTCGATTTAGATCATGCCGCCAAAATTAAAGGCCACGCACGTGAACTGTTTCAACAAATTCATAAAGATGTCGGGATCAAAAAAAGCTCTCAACTGTTTGAATTACTCGAGTGGAGTGCGTTGTTACACGAAGTCGGATTGAGCATTAGCTTGCAAGCCTTTCATCGCCACTCGGCGTATATTTTACGCCATACCTATATGCCGGGTTTCAACCGCGAACAACAACGCCTGCTTGCGGTGCTGGTGCGCTTTCAACGTAAAGCGTTAAAGCTGAATGAACTCGAGCCTTTTACCCTTTATGACCAAGCCGATGTCATCAGCTTGATTCGTATTTTGCGCCTTGCGATTATCCTCAATGGACAGCGCAGCGACGAGTTGATTGAGACGCCCAATTTAACCATTGATGGCGATGAGTGGACTCTGAATTCGAATGACAAAGATTGGTTGGAAAACAACAAATTACTTCACGCCGACTTGCAAAATGAACAAGCCTACTGGCGTAATGCCAACTGGCAGTTAAACATCTAAACCTTAATCTGGGTCAGTTAAATCTTAGAGCGTTAAACCTTAGTCGCTATGGGCGGTAATACCGACTTTAGCCAATTCTTGTCGGGCTATTTGCGCCGAGATCGCCACATAACCATCTTTGGCCACCAAGGCTTGCCCCTGAAGAGAATAGATAAAGCGAATAAACTCACGTTCGATCGGTCTTAACGGTTTCGACGGATGTTTATTAACGTAAACATAGAGATAGCGTGATAGTGGGTACTCACCAGATAAAATATTTTCCTGACTCGCTTCAATGTACTCACTGCCCCGTTGTGCAATCGGCAACAACTTAACATCAGACACTTGATAACCGACCCCAGAGTAACCAATGGTATTAACGGCAGAGCCCACCGATTGAACCACAGACGCCGATCCTGGCTGTTCATTAACGCTATTTTTAAAATCACCGCCACACAGTGCGTGCTTTTTAAAATAGCCATAAGTTCCAGACACCGAATTACGCCCAAACAATTGAATACCACGCTTAGCCCATTGGTAATCTAAGCCAAGGTCTGCCCAGCGGTTGATTTGCTGTGTCGACCCACAACGCAAAGTGGCAGAGAAAATACTGTCGAGTTGGACAAAATTGAGCCCTTCAATTGGGTTGTCTCGATGAACAAAAATGCCAATCGCGTCGATCGCCACTCTTAATGCCGTCGGCTTGTAACCATGCTCGCGTTCAAACGCTTCAATTTCGCGGTTTCGCATTGGTCGACTCATCGGCCCAAATTGCGCTGTACGTTCGGTTAATGCCGGCGGCGCCGTCGAGGAACCCGACGCTTGCACCTGGCCATTAACACTTGGGTATAACTGCTTGAACTCTTCAACCCATAGCGTTGTCATACCGGCCAATGTATCTGAACCAACACTGGTTAACGTGCCCGAAATACCCGGCACTTTTTGATAATCAGGTAACAGCGTCTGACTTGCCAAGCATGCGTTAGATACGAGTAACAATAACGTCAACAGTGGCTTAATCACTTAACCACCAACCTAGACGGTAGAATAAACGAGAACTTACTACCAACACCGACTTCGCTGTGTATTTCTAAACGCGAATCATGATGTGAAAGAGCGTGCTTAACAATCGCCAACCCTAAGCCACTGCCTCCCGTATCACGCGAGCGTGCTTTATCGACTCGATAAAAACGCTCAGTCAGACGATGTAGATGCTGAGGCTCAATACCATCACCACTGTCTTCCACTTCAAGATGCGCTCCTTGAGAACTCTGGTACCAACGAACATGAATATCCGCACCTGGTGGGGTGTACTTGACCGCATTGTAGACCAAGTTAGAAATCGCACTGCGCAGTTGATCATCATCACCTAATACACGCAGCTTACTATCGACATCAAAACTGAGTTTATGTTCGGCCTCACCACTTAGACTAACGGCTTCTTTTTCTAGTACCTCAAGCATCGCGGGCACATTCACCACTTCATCCAGTTCATGCATCGGCGCCGCTTCAATTTTTGATAACGTCAGCAACTG
The DNA here is from genome assembly GCF_000711795.1 of Vibrio pacinii DSM 19139. Taxonomy (GTDB): domain Bacteria; phylum Pseudomonadota; class Gammaproteobacteria; order Enterobacterales; family Vibrionaceae; genus Vibrio; species Vibrio pacinii. The sequence goes on from NZ_JONH01000013.1 coordinate 106,945, forward strand.
ATTAACCAAGCTGTTCATTCGATTGAGCTGCTCTGTCATCACCCCATGAGCTTTGGTCCACATTGGGCCCACCACCATATCTGGGTCTTCGGTCATTTCCAGATAACCTTGCAGTACCGTCATTGGCGTGCGCAGTTCATGCGAGACATTAGCAAAAAAGTTGCGACGCATGCCCTCAAGCTGCTTCAACTGACTGACATCCCGGACCACCATCAAGTGTTCACCTTCGGTGTAAGGCACAATACGTAGCTCAAGCATACGTTCAACGTTAAGCGGCGAACGCATCTCTAACGGCTCAGAGAAGTCTTGTTTATTGAGGTATTTGATAAAATCTGGGGTACGAATCAAATTCGAAATTGGCTGACCGGAGTCGTCGGGCCATTTAAAACCGAGTAGATGTTGAGCAAGTTTGTTGCACCACACAATGTTGCCTTCACTGCGAAACACCACCACGGCATCTGGCAGGGATTCAGCACCATTACGGAAACGGCGAATCAGGTTGGTCAATTCTTTACGTTTTTTACGCTGACGCTGCTGCAAACGGTAGATACCATTGAATAGTGACTCCCAATGGCCACTGCCCGATGGCGGTGTTAAACGTTTTTCATCCCACAACCATGCCGATAAGCGCATTTGGTTGTGTAAGTGCCACACAAGCTGCAAAGCCGTCGCCGCCAAAAGCAACCACGGCATAAAACCAAATATCCACCCTACGACGATCCATGGGGTGTAAAAAAAAACCAGCTCCCACGCTAGCTTTTTCCAAGTTAACCGTTCTACCACTTACCTCTCCGTTTGCGCACTCGCAATCCTACTATGCTTTGGTCGAGAAACGATAGCCAGCGCCACGCACGGTCTGGATCAGTTTGTCATGACCAGCGGCTTCAAGCGCTTTACGTAAACGACGAATATGAACATCGACGGTGCGATCTTCAACATACACGTTTGTGCCCCATACATTGTTTAACAGCTGCTCACGACTGTAGACACGTTCTTGATGAGTCATGAAAAAGTGCAGCATCTTAAATTCTGTTGGACCCATATCTAATGGTAGATCGTTAGCCGTCACTCGGTGTGAAACAGGGTCGAGCTTGAGACCTTGCACATCAATCACATCTTCAAGAGCCGTCGGAGTCACGCGGCGAATGACCGCTTTTAAACGTGCCACTAACTCTTTAGGTGAAAATGGCTTGGTAATATAGTCATCAGCGCCCACTTCAAGCCCGCGAACTTTATCTTCTTCTTCACCGCGTGCAGTCAGCATCACCACAGGAATATTTCGTGTCAGCTCTTCGCGTTTCATATGTTTGATAAAGTTGATGCCACTGCCACCTGGTAACATCCAGTCTAGTAATACTAGATCTGGGAAGGGTTCAGCCAGTTTCGTTACCGCGCTATCGTAATCTTCTGCTTCAACGGCTTGATAGCCTTTTTGTTCGAGAACAAAGCAGAGCATTTCACGAATTGGCGCTTCGTCTTCAACAACCAGAATCCTTCTAGACATAATCCAGTAACCTTGTATAAGTTGAGTGATTTCGGGCTAGCTGCCCTTGTGCAACGTTAAGCATTATCACTAGCAATTATGACACTTTTGTGACCTTTGAAAACAAATTTTCATATAACTTTCATCCCACTATTGTGTGTTTGCAGTAAGACAAGCGTCGCAAAAGTCTTTATGATTGGCAGCTCAACAAAAGGTATAGAGAAAGAGTATGTGGTTTAAAAACTGTCTGGTTTATCGTTTTAACCGTGATATTGAGTTCAATGCGGACCAACTAGAGAAGCAATTGGCTGAGTTTCGTTTCACACCTTGTGGCAGCCAAGACAAGCAAAAATTTGGCTGGGTAACGGCGATGGGAAAACATGGCGACATGATGACTCACGTATCAGAAGACCGCATTCTGATCTGCGCCAAAAGAGAAGAGAAAATGATTCCGGCTTCGGTAATCAAGGACTCTTTGAATGACAAAGTCGAGGCGATGGAATTACAAGAAGGCCGTGCGCTGAAAAAGAAAGAGAAAGATAATCTTAAAGAAGACATCTTGATTGATCTGTTACCGCGTGCCTTTAGCCGCAGCAACCATACTTATGTGCTGATTTTGCCAAAAGAAGGCTTCATTCTCGTCGATGCCAGCAGCTACAAAAAAGCCGAAGATGTGCTAGCCCTGCTGCGTAAAACCATGGGTAGCCTACCGGTTGTGCCAGCCATTCCAGAAACCGCCATTGAAACTACGTTGACCGAATGGGTCAAAACGGGCGCGACGCCTGCCGGCATTGAAATGCTTGATGAAGCTGAGCTTAAATCGGTACTCGAAGAAGGCGGCGTGATTCGCTGTAAGAAACAAGAGTTGACGGCTGATGAGATTCGCAGCCACATCGACGCAGATAAAGTGGTCACTAAACTCGCCCTATGGTGGCAAGAACGCATCGAGTTCATTTTGGCTGAAGATGGCAGCATCAAGCGCCTCAAGTTCTCTGATGAACTTAAAGATCAAAATGAAGACATTCCGCGTGAAGATCAAGCCGCGCGTTTTGACGCTGACTTCTCGTTGATGTGTGGTGAGCTGAGCGCGTTTCTACCTAACCTATACGAGTGCCTTGGTGGATTGCCTCACCCAAATGCCTAATCAAAACGGCATGGCGTAAGACTTAAGCAACCGATACTGTCGTCACCACGATGATGACGACAGTATCGGTTGGTACCGCTGAATCTGCTATCACCTCGGCCCATCTTGTCTTAAACATTTCCTTGTTTCAAATTTCGACTCTGCTAACAAAGCACCGAATAGACACACAGTTTGTTTGGATATTCCCCTAGTCACAAGTCACATTTTGACGTAAAATTTGCGCCCCTTTACTTCCACGAGGTGGAAGTAACCTGACTTGAGATCAGACTAGAGAAAAACAATGACTACTGAGAAAGCATTCGTACCTGAGCTACTGTCACCGGCAGGTAGCCTAAAAAACATGCGTTACGCCTTTGCCTACGGGGCAGATGCCGTCTACGCTGGCCAGCCGCGTTACAGCCTTCGTGTACGTAACAACGAGTTCAACCACGAAAACCTAAACATTGGTATCAACGAAGCGCATGCCCTGGGCAAAAAGCTTTACGTGGTCTGTAATATTCAACCGCACAACTCAAAGCTAAAGACCTTCATCCGTGACCTTAAACCGGTGGTTGAGATGGGTCCTGACGCCCTGATCATGTCTGACCCTGGTCTTATCATGATGGTTCGTGAAGCCTTCCCTGAAATGCCAATCCACTTGTCTGTTCAAGCTAACGCCGTCAACTGGGCGACGGTCAAGTTCTGGGCGGCCAATGGTGTTGAGCGTGTGATTGTATCTCGTGAGCTTTCTCTGGAAGAAATCGAAGAAATTCGCGAACACTGCCCAGAAACTGAACTCGAAGTCTTCGTTCATGGCGCACTGTGCATGGCTTACTCTGGCCGCTGTCTATTGTCTGGTTACATCAACAAGCGCGATCCTAACCAAGGCACCTGTACCAACGCATGCCGTTGGGAATACAAGGTAGAACAAGGTAAAGAGAACGACACTGGCGATATCGTCGAAAAGTTTGATCCAGCCGAAGCGCAACCTGTCGAAGTACAAGACGAGCGTCCTGAAACCACTATCGGTCGTGGTAAACCAACCGATGAAGTGGTGCTACTCTCTGAAGCACATCGCCCTGACGAAAAAATGGCCGCTTACGAAGATGAGCACGGCACTTACATCATGAACTCAAAAGACCTGCGTGCGATTCAACACGTTGAGCGCTTAACGAAGATGGGCGTCCATTCACTTAAGATTGAAGGCCGTACTAAGTCGTTCTACTACTGTGCTCGTACTGCGCAAGTTTATCGTAAAGCGATTGATGATGCGGTTGCAGGCAAGCCTTTCGATGAGAGCCTAATGAGCACACTAGAAAGCTTAGCTCACCGCGGTTACACCGAGGGCTTCCTTCGTCGTCACACACACGATACCTACCAAAACTACGACTACGGCTATTCTGTCTCAGACGCTCAGCAATTTGTCGGTGAATTTACCGGTAAACGCCGTGGTGACCTTGCAGAAGTCGAAGTGAAGAACAAATTCCTAGTCGGTGATAGCCTTGAGCTAATGACCCCTAAAGGTAATGTTGTGTTCACTCTTGAAGCAATGGAAAACCGTAAGTCACAGTCAATTGAAGACGCAAAAGGCAACGGCCACTTCGTGTTTATTCCTGTTCCACAAGATATGGACCTAGAATTCGGCTTGTTGATGCGTAACCTTAATGTCGGTCAGGATACCCGTAACCCAACAGGTAAATAAGCATGGCACTGCTGATCACTGATAAATGCATTAACTGTGATATGTGTGACCCTGAGTGCCCTAATGGGGCAATCTCTATGGGGGAGTCTATCTTTGAGATTGACCCAGACCTTTGTACCGAGTGTAAAGGCCATTACGACAAGCCGACTTGCCAGTCAGTTTGCCCTATCACTAAATGCATTATCACTGACCCAAAGCATATTGAAACTGACGATGAGCTGCTCGAGAAGTTCGTCATCATTCAAGGGTTAGCCTAAAGACAAACGCCGCGTTCAGCGGCGTTTTTTATTATCCTAGATATCGTTTTTACAGACCTACTTATAACTTAATTCGGTCGCTTTACCTTTGAATATTCGATACACCGCAAAGGTGTAGAGCAAGATCATTGGCATCACTATCATCACCCCATAGCCGACAATAATCAGTGTCGCAGGTGATGAGGCCGATTGCTGGGCCGTCATCAACCCAGGCACAACTTGAGGGAAAAAGCTGTACGCTAGCCCTAAAAAGCTCAGGGCAAAAATTATCGTGACACCAAAAAATGGCCAACGGACGCCTAAATCATTAACCATAGGTACTTGGCGAAGGTAGCGGTCAACGACAAAAATAGTGGCTAAGACGATGATGGGGATCGGCGCTAACAACAGAATTTCAGGGAAGCTAAACCAGCGCATTGCCACTTGTTGATTGACGATAGGATTGACGATACTAACGACCAGAATACCCAATGCGGCCACCCAGCCAGCCCGTCGAGACCAACGCGCAGCGCGCACTTGCAGCTCACCTTCCGTTTTAAGCACTAGCCAAGCGCCCCCAATATAAACGTAAGCCGCCGCAACACACAGACTGCTCAAGAGAGCAAAACCATACGCTTGGCCCGAGTCTTCAAATCCCATAATATAGCGACCGACCATGTAACCTTGCGTCAAAGACGCAATCAATGATCCAGTTCTAAAACACCAATCCCAGCGTGGTTTGTGATCCGAGACGGCTTTCGCGCGAAAATCAAACGCGACACCACGCATGATCAGTGCGATCAACATTAACGCCGTCGGAAGGTAGAGTTCGGTCAATATCAAACTGTGCGCGCTAGGGAACGCGATCAATAAGATGCCGACGGCCAATACTAACCAGGTTTCGTTGGCATCCCAAAATGGACCAATGGAGGCGATCATACGATCACGCTGCTGCTCATTGTTACTTGGCAGTAGCATCCCCACGCCTAAATCATAGCCATCTAACACTGCGTACATAAACACCGAAAAGCCGAGTAGCAATAAGTAGATTTCTGGTAAATGATTGCTCATGAATAAACCTCTTGCTGTTGGGATGGCACCTGATGTGCGGCAATATCTTTACGCGCCAAATAGAATAAGGTGTGAATGTAAGCCACCAGCAGCAGCGCATAAATCGCGAGGTACATAAACAGTGAGATCATCACACTGCTACTCGGGACGCTTGTTACCGCTTCAGAGGTTCTCAACACACCACTGACTAACCAAGGTTGACGACCGACTTCAGTGACATACCAACCAGCCAATGTGGCAGCCCAACCTGAGAATGTCATGGCGACAACGGTATAGAGATAAGGCTTAGGTAAAGGCTTACCGCGCATCAAACGCAGCGCCCCGTACCAGCTGACCAGTAGCATCAACACGCCTACTCCGACCATAATTCGAAAACCGAAGAACAGCGGTTTAACCGGGGGATGATCAGGAGCAAACTGGTTAAGTCCGACGATTTCACCATTGAGGTCATGCGTTAGAATTAAACTGGCTAAATTAGGAATACCAACGGCAAGGTCGTTGGTGCGAGTCTCTTCATTTGGCCAAGCAAACAAAAGCAGTGGCGCACCTTGCTCGGTTTCCCACACCCCTTCCATCGCTGCGATCTTCGCGGGTTGATGTTCTAAGGTATTCAAACCATGTAGATCGCCAATGAAAATTTGCAGTGGGATAAAACCTGCGGCTGCAAATAGCGCAACCTTCAGACCTAACTTCGCCGCACGATGGCCCGGTTGCTTCGTCACTTGATAAGCCGAGATGCCAGCAACCAAAAAGCTTGCGGTTAACGCAGACGCCAACAAGGTATGAGTAAATCGGTAAGGCAGCGATGGATTTAAGATAACGTCTTTCCAGCTGGTAACATGAACAATACCATCAATGACCTCATAACCACTTGGCGTATGCATCCAGCTATTCAGCACTAAAATCCAAAATGCCGACATTGTGGTACCAACCGCAACCAGAACGGTCGCCAACGTATGGAACCAATCAGGCACGCGACCGCGACCAAACAACATCACACCAAGGAAGGTCGCCTCCATAAAGAAGGCCGTCATGACTTCATACCCTAAGAGTGGGCCTGCAACATTACCGACACGCTCCATAAATCCAGGCCAATTAGTGCCAAATTGGAAACTCATGGTGATCCCTGAGACCACACCGAGCGCAAACGTCAGCGCAAAAATCTTGACCCAAAAGTAATAGACATCCAGCCAAACTGGCGCTTGACTACGGTTATAACGCCATTTAAAGAAAACCAGCATCCACGCCAAAGCAATGGTGATAGTCGGAAAGAGTATGTGAAAGCTAATATTGGTCGCGAATTGAATCCGCGACAACATGAGGGTGTCTAACATCTTATGTCCTCAAAACACTCGTCTCGCTCTAATGAGCTCGTTGCTGATGTAATTTAATTACGTAGAAAAGGACGAATTGGATTCATCTGAGCTTAATTTGATGAATTCAGTGCATTAAAAATTGATTTATATCAATTTATGAGAAGGAAAGGTGTAAAAGAATCGTCTCAAAATACAATGATATGTATCCAAAGTTTACTAAGTTACGCTATTTGGTGGATAAGATGGCAAACTTGATGTCAATTCGGCCTACCCTTAGATAAGCATCGGAAATTATGAAATTAAATTACACAACATTAACATTCATTGCCCATTAAGCCGTTATAGATGGCGAGTTTGCAGTAGCGTTAAACACTGCTCTGGCATCACCTTTACTCGCTTTTTTTTCGCTTTCGCGACTGTTACCTTGGCTAAATTAGGTTTAGGTTGCGGCTTCCAGCTCGCAAGCTCCGCGCCACAGCCATCACCTTGTGGAGGCTCAGCTTGAGATTGGCAAACCACACTCCCGGGCGGGCATTTAAGACGAACATGCATATGGTAATGGTGCCCCCACCAGGGGCGAACTTTACGCAGCCAAGCCCGTTCATTGCTCTGTTCGCTACGACACAAGGTCTGTTTTATTACCGGATGGACAAAGATCCGCGCGACCTGTTCATCGCTTGCCGCCATTTTAATGAGCTCAAAATGGCGAGACTCCCAGCGCGGCTTAACCAGTTGGTAACGGTCAATATCCACCACACTTAATGGGGTTGGGTTAGCAAGTTGCTGGGTTGATAATCGCGCCTCGGTAAGACGTAACCAAACGTCAATGTCCAAGCCCGTTTGATGGCTTGAATGCCCAGTGGAAAAACGACCGCCTTGCGGTAGTGAGAGATCACCGATCAAAATAACGCTATTGAGTTCACGCTTTGCCTGCTGCGCCAAAGATTGAACAAAGCGAATCGCATTAGGGTGGCCGTAATAACGCGTTCGCTCGCTGCGCAGTACTTGATACCCCTCACCTTGAAGTGGTAGTGGGTTTCCTCCGGCAAGACAACCATTGGCGTAACTGCCAATGGCCTGAGGTGACTGATTAGAGGGGGCTTGGATTTGCTCCCATGGCGTGGCATAGACGCCAACGCTTACCAGCGCGACGAGGAAACAAAGACAAAACCACACCGGATGACTGCGCTGCATTGTATTCCCTCGTTTTGATTATTGCTTAATAGTGCTTGCCATTATCATAGTAGCTGCTGGCATTGAGTGCGGTAAAAATAACCGCGACATCGACATCTTCACCACTCAGCTCACGGACTTGCTGAGTGATAATTTGCGCCACTTTATCTTGGATATCTTGACCGCGATCGAACCATAACACCTCAACAAAAGGGTAAGCCGCACTAACCTCTCCTTCATGGTAAAACGTGGTGTAAACATATTCAAAGGTAAAGTCCTCACGTGGACAGGCCATATGAGGTTGTAACTGATCGATAAGTGGTTTAGATAGAATCTGAACGGATTGAGGCTCAACCGCACGAAAGCGTAAATGAGGCATACTAGGCTCCTGTCGTTATATTGAAATTATGATACCAATGTAATGTCGAATGTCTCGCATGGCTTAACACTAAGCACCCGCTTGGCCAATCTTGTCTTAGTCCTGCGCATCATTATGGTAACGCAAAGTGATCATTTCACCATCACTGGTGAGCTCAACTTGTCTTTGCCCTGCCTGCCAAATCAGTACTCGAGGCGTTGATTGAGAAAATCGGTTAATAAATAGAATCACTCTTTTATCTGCCTCTGGACGAGTTAAACCAGTGAGCAGTGTATTGACATCAAGTGACTGCTGGTCAATGGTAGCTTTGATAAGCTCAAAGCCATCTTTACGCAAACCAAGTTGTACTTGAGATAAGCGGTGGGCACTGTATTGAGCAAGAAGTTCGATGTGTATTTGAGTTTCTTCGACCCGCGCCTCCGCGATAAAACTGTCACGGTAATAACTAAGCTCGTCTTCACACCAAGTCATCTCACCACATGCTTGCCAGCCCGAAACAATCGCTTGTTTTAGCGTGTCATCGTCATCGGAGAAAACAATACTCGCGGCCAACACTGACTGAGTAACGAATAGAGTGATAACACAGAGTGCACGCCACATAACCTTACCTGCAAAAAGAAGCCATACCTGTTAAAAAGAAAAAAGCCGCTGATAATCAGCGGCTTTAATAAGCGAATAAGCCTTATGGCATCTCGTCGAACTCTGCACCCTCTTTTTCAACTTGAGGTGGCATTAAGTGTTCTTTGGTGATACCCAACTTCAGTGCCAGTGCCGAAGCAACATAGATTGATGAGTAAGTACCAACGGTAATACCAAGCAGTAATGCGGTTGCAAAACCATGGATCAGTGCCCCACCTTGAGTGAACAGTGCAATAACCACAAACAAAGTCGTACCTGACGTAATCAAGGTACGGCTCAAGGTCTGCGTAATTGAATTGTTCATGATTTCCGGTGGCTCGCCTTTACGCATCTTACGGAAGTTCTCACGGATACGGTCAAAGACAACAATGGTATCGTTGAGCGAGTAACCAACAACGGTTAACAACGCTGCCACGATAGTCAAGTCGACTTCGATCTCCATCAGAGAGAACACACCCAGTGTGATGATCACATCGTGCGCAAGCGCCAATACAGCACCGGCTGCCAGACGCCATTCGAAACGCACCGATACGTAAAGCAAGATACACAGCAGCGACACGATAATCGCTAAACCACCAGCTTCGGTTAACTCATCTCCGACGTTCGGACCAACGAACTCGATGCGGCGCATTTCAACGCTTTCTCCAGTACCGTCTTTGATCGCGGCAAGAATTTGGTTACCCAAGGTTTCACCAGCAATATTGTCACGCGGACGCAGACGCACCATGACTTCACGCGCGCTACCGAAGTTTTGTACCGTAGCATCGCCAAAACCTTTCGCTTCTAATGCGCCACGAATATCTTCTAGATTGGCAGGTTGTTCAAACCCCACTTCAATAAGCGTGCCGCCCGTAAAATCTAGACCCCAGTTCAACCATTTGGTCGAAAGAGTAAAGATCGACGCACCGATCATCAAAATGGAGAACATAAATGCCAGCTTCGACCAACGCATAAAGTCGATCATTTTTTCTGCTTTTAGAATCTGAAACATACTAATTGCCAGCCTTAGATCGACAGTTTGTTGATGCGTTTACCACCGTACATTAGGTTCACGACACAGCGCGTTCCGACAATAGCAGTAAACATAGAAGTTAAAATACCGATAGACAGTGTCACCGCGAAACCTTTAATCGCACCAGTACCAACAGCAAACAGAATGATTGCGGTGATAAGAGTGGTGATGTTGGCATCGGCGATGGTACTAAAGGCATTGGCGTAGCCTTGGTGAATCGCTTGTTGTGGACTGCGTCCATCACGAAGTTCTTCACGAATCCGCTCGAAGATCAGAACGTTAGCATCGACTGCCATACCGACCGTCAGAACAATACCGGCAATACCAGGTAGCGTCATCGTCGCTCCGGGAATCATCGACATCACACCAATAATCAGTACTAGGTTCGCCATCAGTGCCATATTGGCAATCAAGCCAAACTTGCGGTAGTAGAACAGGGTAAACAGCATTACCGCGACCATACCCCAAATACACGCCTGAACACCCATATCGATATTCTGCTGACCCATAGATGGACCAATGGTACGCTCTTCAACAATCGAAATTGGCGCAATCAAAGCACCAGCACGTAGCAATAGTGCCAAATTGTGAGCTTCAGCGGCAGAGTCAATACCAGTAATACGGAAGTTACGACCTAACGCAGATTGAATCGTTGCTTGGTTAATGACTTCTTCATGCTTAGATAAGATGACGCGACCATCTGGCGTGCGGCGACCACTATCTTTGTACTCTGCAAACACCGTCGCCATAAGCTTACCGATGTTCTTCTTCGAGAACGCAGACATCTTGTTACCACCTTCACTATCAAGTGAGATGTTAACTTGCGGACGACCATACTCGTCAACACTGGAGCTTGCATCGGTAATGCTTGAACCACCAAGGATGACGCGTTTCTTCAACACGACAGGACGACCATCACGATCTTGCTTAATTTCGCTTCCAGCTGGCGCTCGACCACTAGCAGCAGCGGCAAGATCCGCTTTTGAGTCGACTTCGCGGAACTCAAGTGTTGCGGTCGCACCAAGAATTTCTTTAGCGCGCGCGGTGTCTTGAACACCCGGCAACTCAACAACAATACGACTCGCACCCTGACGTTGAACCAGCGGCTCTGCCACACCTAACTCGTTAACACGGTTACGCAAAATAGTAATATTTTGCTCAACAGCATAATTGCGAATTTCAACTAAGCGTTGCTCAGAAAAAGTCGCAACAAGAGCAAATCGACCGTCAGAGCCTGATTCAGTAAAGATCATATCTGGGTGATTTTTTTCGAGAAGTTGCTGAGCATCGTCGAGTTGCTGCTGATCACGCAGTAACACTTCCACCGCCTCTTTGCCCGATGGACGAATGGCTCGGTAACGAATTTTTTCTTCACGCAACTCACTGCGGAAGGCTTCTTCTTGCTGACCCACCAACTTTTCCATCGCCGCGTCCATGTCTACTTCCATTAAGAAGTGAACACCACCACGGAGATCAAGGCCGAGTTTCATTGGTGCAGCACCAATAGATTCAAGCCAGTCAGGCGTTGCTGGCGCAAGGTTAAGGGCAACAATGTTGTCGCTACCTAACGCTTCATTGATCACATCACGAGCACTGATCTGAGTATCAGTATCGCCAAAACGTACAAGAATAGACCCATTTTCAAGAGCAATGGATTTATGAGATAAGCCCTGTTTTTCGAGAGCTTGAGTGACAGAATCCAGCGTTGACATATCTACAGAGGCGCCGCGCGCCCCTGTAACTTGAATTGCCGGATCTTCACCGTAGAGATTTGGAAGTGCATACAGCGCAGCGATGGCAATGGTAAACATCACCATCAAATACTTCCATAACGGGTATCGGTTTAGCACAGCGAGGATCCTCTAGCTGTTTTACAGAGACTTAAGCGTACCTTTTGGTAGCACTGCAGTAACGAAATCTTTTTTGATCACAACTTCGTTGTTTGTATTCAGCTCGATAGTGATGTAGTCGTTATCTTCTGCGATTTTAGTAATTTTACCCACTAAACCACCGCTGGTCAGAACTTCATCACCCTTGCCCATCGACGCCATTAAGCCTTTGTGCTCTTTTACACGCTTAGCTTGTGGACGGTAGATCATGAAGTAGAAAATCACCGCAAACATGCCGAGCATGATTAGCATTTCAAAACCACCACCTGCTGGTGAACCTTCTGCTGCTGCGTGAGCTGGAGAAATAAACATTAAAAAATCCTCTATATATTATTTATTGATACTCAAATTGGGCATTCACGGTTTAGATTCAAGTAGTAAAGCGAGCAATAGAGATCGCTCTCTCAAAAATTGCGCGCGTCTGCCTATTTTATTAGCAAAAGCCTTTGGCACAATACCAAAGGCTTTAATTTAAAATCGTTACTGTTGTTTTGCCAATGGTGGTACTTCACGACCACGACGTTGGTAGAATTCTTGCACGAACTGGTCAAAACGGTCTTCATCAATCGCCTGACGGATGCTTTCCATTAAACGCTGGTAGTAGCGTAAGTTATGGATAGTATTCAAGCGAGCACCCAAGATCTCATTACAACGCTCTAGGTGGTGTAAATACGACTTAGAATAATTTTGACAAGTGTAACAGTCGCAATGTGGATCCAGCGCAGTGGTATCTGTTTTGTGTTTCGCATTACGGATCTTGATCACACCGCCAGTCACAAACAGATGGCCATTACGCGCATTACGCGTTGGCATAACACAGTCGAACATATCAATACCACGACGCACGCCTTCAACCAGGTCTTCTGGTTTACCAACCCCCATTAAGTAGCGAGGCTTGTCTTCAGGAAGCTGAGGACAAGTGTGCTCTAGGATGCGGTGCATATCTTCTTTTGGCTCACCAACGGCTAGGCCGCCCACAGCGTAACCGTCAAAACCGATGTCCGTTAGGCCTTTCACCGATACATCACGTAAATCTTCGTAAACGCCACCCTGAACGATACCAAACAGGTTGTTCGAGTTGTCGAGTTTATCGAAGTGATCGCGTGAACGTTGTGCCCAGCGTAGCGACATCTCCATCGATCTTTTCGCTTCATCGTGTGTCGCCGGGTAAGGCGTACACTCATCAAAAATCATCACGATGTCAGAGCCGAGATCTTTCTGGATTTCCATCGACTTTTCAGCGTCCATAAAAATCTTGTCGCCGTTGACCGGATTACGGAAGTGGACACCTTCTTCGGTGATCTTACGCATTTTACCGAGACTAAATACTTGGAAACCACCTGAATCGGTCAGAATAGGACCGTGCCAGTTCATAAAATCGTGCAGATCGCCGTGCATTTTCATCACGTCTTGACCTGGGCGCAACCATAAGTGGAAAGTGTTACCGAGCAGAATCTCAGCACCCGTACCTTTCACTTCTTCCGGCGTCATGCCTTTAACGGTACCATAAGTACCAACAGGCATAAATGCGGGGGTTTGAACGGTGCCACGTTCGAAGGTCAATTGACCACGACGCGCCACACCATCTTTTTTCTTGAGATCGAATTTTAACTTCACGAAGCCTCCGGTTGTCAGAGAAACAGTCTGACATTAAGTTCAGAGCATTAAGCTCTATTGAGGAGCGGTCGCCTTCCATGCGAGATACCAACCAGCCTTCTGGTTAGTGTCCTAGCGTTCTGCTAGCACTCGTAAAAACTATGTTTTAAAACGCTGACTAATGTTAGATACAGCTAGTGGTTTTTTTCTTGATGAACATTGAATCACCATAAGAGAAGAAGCGGTACTTATTCTCGACGGCATGCTTGTAAGCATTCATGGTATTTTCATAACCTGCAAATGCACTGACTAACATGATCAGTGTTGACTCTGGCAGGTGGAAGTTAGTAATTAAACAATCCACTAGCTGGTATTCGTAACCAGGGAAGATGAAAATCTCTGTATCACCAAAGAAAGGGGCTAATGGTGTGCCCTTGTTCAATGCATCTTGCGCTGCACTCTCTATTGAGCGCACCGAGGTTGTCCCCACGGCAATGATTCTACCACCACGAGCTTTAGTTGCATTGATCGCATCAACCACTTGTTGTGGGACTTCAACATACTCAGCGTGCATATGATGTTCAGTTATCTTGTCCACTTTGACAGGCTGAAACGTACCCGCCCCTACGTGCAAAGTCACGAAAGCAAACTCGACCCCTTTGGCTTTGATTTTTTCCAGTAGCTGCTCATCAAAATGTAACCCTGCCGTTGGCGCTGCTACTGCCCCTGGCTTTTGGTTATACACGGTTTGGTAGCGCTCTTTGTCTGAATCTTCATCTGGGCGATCGATATAGGGTGGCAACGGCATGTGCCCAATCTCTTCGAGAACCGTCAAGACGTTCTTGTCGCTGTTAAACACCAGTTCAAACAGTGCATCGTGACGTACAACCATCAAGGCTGAGTACTCGTCGTTTTCACCGATAAAAATGGTCGATCCCGGTTTGGGTGATTTAGAACAGCGCACATGAGCCAAAATACTCTTGTCATCCAGTACACGTTCAACCAATACTTCGAGCTTGCCACCTGACTCTTTACGGCCAAACATACGTGCAGGAATAACACGAGTATTGTTGAAAACCACTAAATCCCCAGGTTCAACCTGGTCAAGTATGTCGGTAAATGTACCGTCTTGTAGCGCTCCACTATTGCCATCTAACTGCAGCAAACGGCTTGCAGTACGCTCAGGTTGCGGATAACGAGCAATCAGCTCATCAGGTAAGTCAAAATGGAAATCAGATACTTGCATGTCACTAATCTTATGTCGTGTTTTCTTTGGTCGTGATGGAAGTCGAACTGATTCTGTCACAAACAGACGACGAGTTTTTCGCAGCCGACTAGTATATTCTGCATACTCGCAATAGCAAGGAAAGAGATGTGAATTATTGTAATCAAATACGATTTTATCCAGTCAGGAAAACTGGCCGGGATTGAGAGTGCTCGATGAGCAGTGAAACAGTTCATATTTCTCTACTGCAACCATATAAATTAGAATAAAACCCAACCAGATCTCACTATATTGCAGCAAAAGTTACTATATTAATAACAGAGACCGAGTAACCGTCTGGTCGAGCATACCGCTTTCCAATGTTGTCCGTTGAGGTTACCAGGCATAAACAAAAATCAGGAGGCAGTCATGATTAAAGTCGAAGACATGATGACGCGTAGTCCACACACTCTACTACGCTCTCATAACCTAGCCGATGCCAAAAGCATGATGGAAGCACTCGACATTCGTCATGTGCCTATCGTCGATGCCAACAAACAGTTACTCGGCGTCGTATCTCAACGAGATGTGTTAGCAGCCCAGGAGTCTAGCTTGCAAAACATCCCTGAAAACCAATCTTATACTCTCGATACTCCCCTGTATGAAATCATGAAGACAGGGGTAATGACCGTGGCACCGCAAGCGGGATTGAAAGAGAGCGCTATCTATATGCAAAAACACAAAGTGGGCTGTTTACCTGTGGTGGATCGCGGAGAACTGATCGGCATCATTACCGACAGTGATTTCGTTGCGATTGCCATCAATTTGCTTGAACTAGAAGAAGAGTCTGAGCCTGAAGAGACGGAATGAGCCACGTACTTACCTGTATTTGGAGTAAGGGTCATCGTTAGGCAACTTACTCCATTAACAGCAGACTAGGCAATTTCTACCACTGTTTTTGGCTTGATACATGCATTTATCAGCTCGCTTTAACAACTGATGGGGCTTAATCTTCTCAGCATAAACTTCAGTACAGCCAATACTCATCGTCAGTACACCACAAGGAGTACCGGGGTTGCGTAAGTTGAGTTCTTGTACCAAGGTTAACAACCTTTGAGCGATTTTTTTTCCTTGTTCTATATCCATCTCATGAAGAGTCACCACCAGTTCCTCTCCGCCATAACGATATAAATTATCATCATGTCGCAGGGCCATATTTAAGGCTCCAACCACTCTTTTAAGAGCGAGATCCCCTTCAAGGTGCCCCCAGTGATCGTTGTATTTTTTGAAGTAATCGATGTCACACATCAATAAAACAAAGGGCTTATTGTTGGTTCGATGATGTTCAATATAATTAGGCAGATCATCAACCATCGCTCGTCGATTTAGGACTCCCGTTAAATCATCTCGCCGGGCATTATCTTTCCAGCGCTGGGAAGTTTCTTTTTCTTCAATGATAATTCTGGCCTGAGCCATATAAAAAAGCCCAAAAAAAATCACGGCAAAGACACTACCTACCACCCCTCGATAAACAAAGTCATGGTAGGCATTTGTTTTGTCCAACAACTCCCCAACCAGAACGCTTCTTTGGTGTTCCTGCTGCGCTTCTATACTTGAGGTACAATCAATCGCGGCAAATAAGTGCTTGCCATAAGTTGAGGGGGAAAGAGGGGTATTGTCTGATTGATTGATGACTTCACCATTCAGTGTATCTAGGTGTTGCAAAGTCTCATTAGTGCATGGATATGTTGAAAGATAGGAACCAAAATTGAGCAGCGCGTAGGCCATATCTAACTCATAGGCGACCTCATCCACTGATGTATTTCCAGCGATAAGAAGCTCTAGCGCATTCAACATATGCTCTCTAGAGCGGAAGGCAAAAGGGCGTTCAGTAATTTTATCTGAGCTCTCAAAAAAACGCAGCACTTGCTCGGTTTGAGGCCGTATTGCGCCTAAGTACAAAAAAATCAACAATAACAGCACACAACAGCAACCCACACCACCTAAAACAGACCCTTTAAGCAGCACACTTTTAATGTTCTTATACCAAGGCTTCATTAATTAGCTTCTATCCTAACCACCATCCAAATCCAATTATTAAAATTCCTTAGATTGCTGGGGTCTCGCCCCTCATAGCTAGACTCAACCAGCCTGACCGGGCCGTGTTGCCTGAGTGTCAAAGGCTGTCCATTTTCATGTGTCACTAATAACCAGTGTTTTTTCAGCCAATCATCTAACTTAACGGCGTAACCGTCTAACGCCGTTAACGTTATAGAATTAGGCACTGCAGGAAAATGCTTTGCCAACAGATCCTCGACATAAACCCCTTTCATTGCAACGTCTTGACTTCGATAGGGAGCATAAATCGTCATCTCCGTATCAGCTTGCTCTCTCAACTCAGCAACCGAGACTCGAACGATCTCATTGTTGGCCACCAGTTCAATCATCTCAGTCGCGGCGTAACCTTTAATAGAGAATAGTAATGATAATAACAACAATATAGCGCGAGGGGCGAATTTACTCATGTCAAGCACCGTAAGAAAACCGTGTACTAATAACAATAGTCAAATATATTCACGTTTGAAAAGTATATTGATACATTTAAATATAATGTTCATTATCAGTAGGGTAAACAGTACGAATATCAGTACTAAATGCAATAAGCCCAAAATAAAAAAAGAGCGGCCTGCACCGCTCAAAAGCATGTCAACGTTTATGCCTAAACAGAATACCAATAGCCAATCACTTGTCAGTTTTAGTCCAACAATGACAAGTGATGGCTAAGCGGCAAGGGATTAAAATTGGTCTTCTTCGGTTGACCCAGTCAATGCCGTCACTGATGAGTTACCACCTTGAATGGTGTTGGTCATCTTATCGAAGTAACCTGTGCCCACTTCTTGTTGGTGAGCAACGAAGGTGTAGCCTTTCTCCGCCGCTTGGAACTCAGGGCGCTGAACTTTCTCAACATAGTGACGCATTCCTTCTCCTTGCGCGTAATCATGCGCAAGTTCGAACATGTTGAACCACATATTGTGAATACCCGCCAACGTAATGAACTGGTACTTGTAGCCCATGTCCGATAGCTCTTGTTGGAACTTAGCAATGGTGTCTGCATCAAGGTTCTTCTCCCAGTTGAATGAAGGAGAACAGTTGTAAGCCAGCAGTTGATCTGGGTATTCAGCGTGGATTGCCTCAGCGAACTGACGAGCTTCTTCTAGACAAGGCGTTGCCGTTTCACACCAGATAAGGTCTGCATATGGCGCGTAAGCAAGACCACGAGAAATCGCTTGGTCGATACCAGCACGTACGCGGTAGAAACCCTCTTGAGTGCGCTCACCCACAATAAAGTCAGCATCGTAAGAGTCGCAATCAGACGTGATAAGATCCGCTGCGTTAGCATCTGTACGCGCAATCACTAAGGTTGTAGTACCAGCGACATCTGCCGCCAGACGCGCTGCAACAAGCTTTTGCACCGCTTCTTGAGTTGGAACCAATACCTTACCACCCATGTGACCACACTTTTTCACTGACGCGAGTTGGTCTTCGAAGTGCACACCGGCAGCACCGGCATCAATCATCGACTTCATCAGCTCATAAGCGTTAAGTACCCCGCCAAAGCCCGCTTCAGCGTCCGCTACGATAGGTAGGAAGTAGTCAATCGCGCCTTCATCCGCTGGAGACTTACCACCAGACCACTGAATTTGGTCTGCGCGACGGAACGAGTTGTTGATGCGTTTTACTACCGAAGGAACCGAATCCACTGGGTATAGTGATTGGTCTGGGTACATGGTTGATGCAGTGTTGTTATCTGCCGCTACCTGCCAGCCTGAAAGGTAAATCGCTTCGATACCCGCTTTAGCTTGCTGCACTGCTTGACCACCAGTTAGTGCGCCCAGACAGTTTACGTAACCTTTCTTAGCATCACCGTTGACCAGTGACCATAGTTTGTCAGCACCACGCTGAGCGATGGTATTTGCAGGTACCATTGAGCCACGTAGTTCAACAACCTCTTCCGCAGAGTAAGGACGTTTTACATTTTTCCAGCGTGGATTGGTTGCCCAATCTTTTTCTAGAGCTTCAATTTGTTGGCGGCGAGTTAAGTTAGTCATCGGTCTATCCCTCTGTTGATGAGCGCTTTTGTGGTCGGCGCTTTGTTTTTATTGCCTTTGGCAGTACTTCCTTCTCTGCCATTGAGCATTCACGTTATTGTCAGGTTGTTGAGTTATTATCTGTTAGTCGAGGTAGTCATAACCTGGAATGGTTAAGAAGTTACTCAGTTCATCACTAGTGGTCAGCTTGGCCATCAACTCGGCCGCTTCAGCAAAGCGTCCCGTTTGATAGCGCGCCACGCCGACCTCTTGTTTCACCACCTCGATCTCTTCGGCAAGGTACTGTTCAAACAGCGCATTGGTCACGATTTGACCGTTATCGAGCGCCTTGCCATGTTGAATCCATTGCCAGATAGAAGCGCGAGAGATTTCGGCTGTCGCGGCATCTTCCATCAGGCCGTAAATCGGCACACAGCCATTACCCGAGATCCAAGCTTCGATGTATTGCAGCGCCACGCGAATGTTATGACGCATTCCTTGTTCGGTAATCGCTCCATCACACGGGGCAAGTAGGTCTGCCGCTGTAATGGGTGCATCTTGCTCACGTGAAACATTTAATTGATTGGTGCGCTCGCCTAATGCCTGATCAAATACCGCCATTGCAGTATCGGCAAGCCCGGGGTGCGCAACCCAAGTGCCATCATGGCCATTGCTCGCTTCAAGTGATTTGTCGTTATAAACCTTGTCGAGCACTTGCTGATTGGTCTGCGGGTCTTTGGCTGGGATAAAGGCGGCCATCCCTCCCATCGCGAAAGCGCCACGCTGGTGACAAGTGCGAATAAGCAAACGCGAGTAAGCATTCAAAAATGGTTTGTCCATCGTCACTACCTGACGATCTGGCAGTACTCGTTCTGGGTGTTTTTTCAATGTTTTGATGTAGCTGAAGATATAGTCCCAACGACCGCAATTGAGGCCAACAATATGCTCTTTGAGTGAAAAAAGAATTTCATCCATCTCAAATACTGCGGGCAGAGTTTCAATCAGAACCGTGGCTTTAATCGTACCAGTATCGAGGCCGAAGTAATCTTCAGTAAAATGGAACACATCACTCCACCACTGCGCTTCTGTATAGGATTGAAGTTTCGGGATGTAGAAATAAGGGCCACTGCCTTTATTAAGTAACGTGGTGTAGTTGTTATAAAAATAAAGCGCAAAATCAAACAGAGCTCCCGGGATAATCTCTCCGTTAAATGTGACGTGCTTTTCTTTTAAGTGCAGGCCACGAACACGGCAGACAAGCACCGCAGGATCATCCTTCAACTCATATTGCTTACCGTTTGCTGGATTGGTGTAACTGATTTGCCCTTTTACCGCATCACGCAGATTTATCTGACCATCTAATACTTTGTCCCAAGCCGGTGACATTGAGTCTTCGAAATCAGCCATAAAGACTTTTACATTAGCGTTTAAGGCGTTAATCACCATTTTACGATCGGTAGGACCAGTAATTTCGACACGACGATCCTGAAGATCGTTAGGGATGCCTTGAATTTTCCAACTGCCTTCTCTGATATCTCGCGTATCTTCAAGAAAGTCAGGCAATTCACCAGCATCAATGCGCGCTTGCTTTTCTTCTCGCGCCGCAAGTAGTTGCTCTATACGACCCGAAAACTTACTGCACAACAGAGATAAAAAGGTTTGGGCTTCAACAGGGAAAATCGTTTGATGTTGTGGCAAAAGAGAGCCCGTAACATCAAGTACGCCTTCGGTATGAAAACTTTCGTGGTCTTGTGTTGTTTTTTCTCTATCAGGCGTGTTGGCAAGCATAATTTCATCCTTAACTATCCGTAATGGGTACAACAGCGACTTTGGACGTTAACCCAGTTACATTTGTAACTATAAAACAACAATCAAACATCCTTACTGACTGCAATTCGTTTTCGTTTTCCGTTTCGTTGGCTGTTAGATTGACTGAGCTGAACGTGCTTTACAATCTAGACATAAGTCTTACTAAACCTGCATTTAAACTATACCAACATACGTTAGAGTAAAAGTACTAAAGTAAACAAAACGTTAAATTCGAAGTTTTATTCCGTGGCGGTTAAGTACTTGATTTGGATCACCAAAACGTAACTAGTTACGTAATTTAATTACAGTAAAATTAGGACTGTAAAAACGTTTCAAACGCACGTTTAACTTTTAATAAAACCAGACAAGGCTCAGTGTGGTTGGTCGAAGCGAGGGTTAGTCTATGGGGTATCAAACAGTAGGAAAAATGAGTGTTGTAAAATTCACACTGTGAAATTTCACAATTTAATGAAAGCTTCATTAAGATTTGTTTGTAAAATTTTACAAGTCAAAGTTTACCAGCAGCATAAAATGCTAAAAAGCACACTAAAACCAGTGTGCTTTTATAAGAGAAAACCGCGAGTAGCACTAAGACTTATCGCTAAAGTAACTCTGACACCACATCAGCTAAGTGATTAAACGTATTCACTCGCGATGAACTTGGTCGCCAAACCAAGCCAATATGGCGATGAGCTTGCTGCCCTGGGGCATCAATAACCACCAAGTTTTGTTTCTCAATTAAACCATGATTAATCGCCATCTGAGGAATAAACGTGGTCCCCATCCCATTCGCAACCATCTGAACCAACGTGTGTAGACTTGTGGCAGAGAATGGATTGATCTTCTCTTTATCGGTTAACTGGCAGGCTGATACCGCATGCTCGGTTAAACAGTGCTCTTTTTCGAGTAAGAACACGAATTCATTCGGCAGATCGGCGTACTTAATCGGAGTACGAATGGCATCCGCTTGATTCTGGCTGATGATCATGCGAAACGGATCACTACCAACAATACGGCTATCCATACCGTGAATGTCGACTGGCAGAGCAAGAATAAGCACGTCTAACTCTCCATGACGCAGTGCATCAAGCAAGTTTGTCGTGGTGTCCTCTCTTAGTAACAGATTTAATTGGGGGAAGCGCTGATTGACAACCTGAACTAACTCACACAATAAGAAAGGTGCAATAGTTGGAATACAACCGACTCGCAACTGCCCTTCCATCTCATCGCCCTGACACAAACGACCAAGCTCGACTAAATCTTGCCCTTTCGCCAGCAGCTCTCGGCCTTGTTGAACGACCTGTTCGCCAGCATGAGTGAAAACCAGTGGACTTTTCTTGTCTTTCTTTTCATATAAAGGGCAACCAATCAACTCTTCAAGGTTCTGTATCCCTTTACTTAAGGTCGACTGGCTAACAAAGCATTTGTCAGCGGCATCGCCAAAATGGCGGGTTTCATGGAGAGTAACCAAGTAATGTAACTGTTTGAGGCTAGGCCACTTATTCATAGAAGTATCGATTAATTATAGTGAGATATTGACCAAGTTAATAAAACACGACTTATCGCTTTTCTCGATTAACTTAATCTATTTAATTCGCTTTTTTACATACTACAATGTGTACTATAGTTTGTCGCGTACAAACACGGACCGAACCAACGCCTAATAGGCGGGTTTGGAACAAACCATATATTTTAGGAGCAAGAAAATGGTACTAGTAGGTCGTCAAGCCCCAGATTTTACTGCTGCAGCTGTTCTAGGTAACGGTGAAATCGTTGATAGCTTCAACTTTGCAGAGTTCACTAAAGGTAAGAAAGCGGTTGTTTTCTTCTACCCACTAGATTTCACGTTCGTTTGCCCATCTGAGCTAATCGCATTCGACAACCGTTTCGAAGATTTCAAAGCGAAAGGCGTTGAGGTTATCGGTGTTTCTATCGATTCTCAGTTCTCACACAACGCATGGCGTAACACTGCTATCGAAGATGGCGGTATCGGTCAAGTTAAGTACCCACTAATCGCTGACGTTAAGCACGAAATTTGTAAAGCATACGACGTTGAGCACCCAGAAGCAGGTGTTGCTTTCCGTGGTTCTTTCCTTATCGACGAAGACGGTCTAGTACGTCACCAAGTGGTTAACGATCTACCACTAGGTCGTAACATTGACGAAATGCTACGTATGGTTGACGCACTAAACTTCCACCAGAAGCATGGTGAAGTTTGTCCAGCACAGTGGGAAGAAGGTAAAGCAGGTATGGACGCATCACCAAAAGGTGTTGCAGCGTTCCTATCTGAGCACTCACAAGACCTAGGCAAAAAGTAATTGCCTGACTCATACCCAAGCTCAACGGGTATGAATGGTTGGTAAATATAAAGCTACTATAAGCGCAAAAAGCGCAGCGCCAATCAGTGATAAGTAAAGTCGAGATAAAGAGCCCAAAGTAATCCTTTGGGCTCTTTTTTTATTGCTCGACATTGATGACGCACTGCTGCACTCTCGCACAGATGATAAGCAAAGTTCGAGGGCATCATTCCTTGCAGGCTCAAGATCAGACAAACAACGATTATTTGACAAACAATATAGTTAAAAAGACAAAGTGTCGCTAAAGAGACAATGCGTATCGGCTTACAGACTTTATCGTCGTACGCTCTTTAAAGTCTTACGGGCTGTTATTATGATGACGCTAACTTAATTTAAGACAGAGCAAGCAGGCTCTCTCAGCAAACATAACATGGAGATTTAACATGGCTTACTTTTCTCTCGCCTTTGGTAGCGCGACCAAAAATCGCGATGAAAAAATCATCGAAGCATTTTTTCCAAACCCAGTCCTTAACCCAACGGATGCTCTTGTTGACGCGGTAGCAAAAATTTCGGGTTACGAGCAAGGCAACCAAGCTATCGAGATCTCAGCAGCACAAAGTGCAGAGCTAGCAACAGCATTCGAAGCAAATGGCGATGCAGCCAACGCCTCTTTCGCAGCAAAAGCCGCGCAATCTGCGCAGCCACTGGTACTTGTTGTTCTGGCAACAGATGAAAAACCAGCTTCGGTTGCAGAAGGCTTCCTTAAACTGCAACTTATCTCGAATCGACTTGTGAAGCCACACGGCACGGTACTTGATGGTATCTTCGGTCTACTGCACAACATCGCATGGACTAACGAAGGCCCAATCGACCTGCCTGAACTTGCTGAACGCCAAATCGAAGCGCGTCTTGCAGGTCGTACTTTAAGCGTCGATTGTGTGGATAAGTTCCCGAAAATGGTCGATTACGTAGTCCCAGCAGGGATCCGTATTGCTGATACCTCACGCGTACGTCTTGGCGCACACGTTGGTGAAGGCACCACTGTAATGCATGAAGGCTTCATCAACTTCAACGCCGGCACCACGGGTGTGAGCATGGTTGAAGGTCGAATTTCTGCTGGCGTGGTGGTTGGTAATGGTTCTGACATCGGTGGTGGCGCTTCTATCATGGGCACCCTATCTGGTGGCGGCACTGTTGTTGTCTCTATCGGTGAGAACTCTCTGCTAGGTGCGAACGCAGGCCTAGGCTTCCCGCTTGGTGACCGCTGTACCGTTGAGTCAGGCCTTTACGTCACCGCTGGTGCTAAAGTTCTAATGCTCGACTCATCAGGTAACGAAGTCGAAGTGGTTAAAGCTCGTGATCTTGCTGGCGTTTCTGACCTACTATTCCGTCGTAACTCAGTGACTGGCCAAATTGAATGTTTAGCCAACAAGACCGCGGTTGAGCTGAACAGCGAGTTACACAGCAATAACTAAACACGCCTGAGAGCAAATACCCAGCCGAACCTAATCAGGTTCGGCTTTTTTGTTTTTAGCTATTACTAAAGCCACGCATATTTTCATAATATACGCTGCAACATTTTGACTAGCTCTGCACGTACTTCCTTGCCACCAATAACGGCCAGAAACACCAAGCCTCCAGGAATTAAAACCAACATCAGTATCGGTCTTAATACATACGAGAAGCACATTAAGCTTGGAATAAATATTAACCATTGCGTCGCTTTCACAACACCTCTTACTAACCAATCTGACATGTTTTTTATCCTAGACTAAAAATGAGCGCGCTCAGTTTGTCAATAAGCAGTGACGGAGGTATTATCCACCTATTGATATTTGGGATGAGAAAAGCATGAGCAAAAGAGAGCAAACTCGAGAGCGAATTTTAAGCGCAGCCTGGCATCTGTTTGAGACTCAGGGTTATCAAGAAACCTCAACTCGTCAGATCGCACGACAAGCAGGTGTTGCGGATGGCACTGTATTTAGTCACTTTGAAACGAAACTCGCGATTTTACGTGAAGGCATGCTAAGCCAACTCACTCGCCTCTCAGAGCAATCTCGACTGGGCTTAGATAGCACTGTAAACAACCAAATCGAGCTGGGAATGCAATTTGCCAACACTTATTACCGCTACTATTTTGCCAATGTAAATCTAAGCCGCGCACTACTCAAAGAAGTCATCTGGGACATGAACTATTATCACTCTTTTAACCAAGACTTATTCGACGCCACTGACCTCTCCACCACCATTGTTAAAAAAATGCCCCTTATACTCGACTGTTATTTCATGACTTTAATCACTCATCTAAGTCATGACGAGCCTAAATTAGATGCCGCGCTTAATGATCTAGAAAGTAAGTACCGCTTATTACTCAGCGACGATTAATCTCATCCCCAACTAGCCAGTGACAGCTCAATCAAACGATTTCGTTTAACATTTTTGTGACATTTTTATGCTCGAACGCTCATTTTGAGTGTTTTATTGTTTTCGTATTCGCCTGAGTATGGAGAATGTACGCCATCAGCCAATCACAATTTATCGGCTTCCTATCGTATTAACTCGCTAAAATAAACATAGGATGCTTAAAAGGACATTTACTATGACTGAGCAAAAATACATTGTTGCCCTAGACCAAGGAACAACAAGCTCTCGTGCGGTAATACTGGATCATGACGCCAATATTGTCAGTATCGCCCAACGTGAATTTACTCAGATCTATCCTCACTCAGGATGGGTAGAGCATGATCCTTTAGAGATTTGGGCGACTCAGAGTTCAACCTTAATTGAAGTGCTCGCCAAATCAGGAATTAGCAGTGATCAACTGGCTGCGATTGGCATTACCAACCAACGTGAAACAACCATCGTCTGGAACAAAGAAACGGGTAAACCGATCTATAACGCCATCGTGTGGCAGTGTCGACGTACCGCAGAGATTTGTGAAGAACTCAAAGCGAATGGTTTGGAGGAATATGTACGTGAAAGCACTGGCCTACTGCTTGACCCTTATTTCTCCGGCACCAAAGTTAAATGGATTTTAGATAACGTCGAAGGCGCTCGCGAAGATGCCAAAGCCGGTAAATTGTTATTTGGCACTGTGGATACCTGGTTAGTCTGGAAGATGACTCAAGGTCGTGTTCATGTGACCGATTACACTAATGCATCACGAACCATGCTGTTTAACATCAATGAACTACGCTGGGACCAAAAACTCCTCGATGAACTCGGCATTCCCGCATCAATGATGCCAGAAGTAAAACGTTCATCTGAAGTTTATGGCCAAACCAATATTGGTGGTAAAGGCGGAACTCGTATTCCAATCGCCGGTATCGCTGGTGACCAGCAAGCCGCGCTTTACGGTCAAATGTGTGTCGAGGCCGGTCAGGCAAAGAACACTTATGGTACGGGCTGTTTCCTTTTGATGAATACTGGCAAAGAGAAGGTCAACTCAACCCACGGCTTATTGACCACACTGGCTTGTGGACCTAACGGTGAACCCGCTTACGCATTAGAAGGCGCCGTATTTATGGGCGGTGCCGCGATACAATGGCTGCGTGACGAAATGAAACTGCTCGCCGACGCCAAAGACTCAGAGTACTTTGCCACTAAAGTTGATTCGTCCAATGGCGTCTATGTGGTGCCGGCGTTCACAGGATTAGGCGCTCCATATTGGGATGCTTGGGCACGTGGTACGATTGTCGGCTTAACCCGCGGCGTCAGCTCTAACCATATAATTCGCGCGACATTAGAAAGCATCGCCTATCAAACACGTGATGTACTTGATGCTATGCAGGCAGACTCGGGAATCGAGTTGGCCAACTTGCGAGTCGATGGCGGCGCCGTCTCAAATAACTTCTTAATGCAGTTCCAGTCAGATGTGCTTGATACTGACGTCGTCAGACCTAAAGTAACCGAAGTGACCGCGCTTGGAGCCGCCTATTTAGCGGGGCTCGCCGTGGGCTATTGGGGTAGTATCGACGAATTGAAGCACAAAGCACAACTTGATCGCACATTTAAACCTCATCATGACGAAGAGAAACGTCGCCGCCGCTATAAGGGCTGGAAGCGAGCCGTCAAATGCACCCAAGTCTGGGCAGAAATGCACAGTGAAGACGATGAATAATCCTCTATTGCTCACATTTCACTTTCTGTAACAGCGCCGAACGGCGCTCTTTTTGCGTCTTACCGCGGATTCTTTGCTTTACTCCCTTCTCTCAACGCGCTAATTCGCGCACAATAACATCAGTAAGCATTTTCGAATTTGGTGTAATGAGCATTGAGGCTGGTTACCCCGGGAGTTATCAGTGAAACAGATCCCACGTCACCAGCAAATTGTTGCCTTGGTGCAAAAACAAGGCTATGTCAGTACCGATGAACTGGTGGAAAAGTTTAATGTCAGCCCACAAACCATTCGCCGCGATCTCAATGAATTAGCGGATGAAAACAAAATTCGTCGTTACCACGGCGGGGCGACGATCCCACTCAGTTCTGAAAATACCTCTTACAATACCCGTAAGAGCATGAACTACAATGAAAAAGATGTTATTGCCGAAGAGGTGGTAAAACACATCCCAGATGGCGCAACACTATTTATCGACATAGGCAC
This sequence comes from Vibrio pacinii DSM 19139, assembly GCF_000711795.1. Lineage (GTDB taxonomy): Bacteria > Pseudomonadota > Gammaproteobacteria > Enterobacterales > Vibrionaceae > Vibrio > Vibrio pacinii. The sequence goes on from NZ_JONH01000013.1 coordinate 134,565, forward strand.
AACGCCAGAGGCGATTGCTCGCGCATTAAGTAAGAACCACAAGCAACTGCGCGTGGTGACCAATAACATCAATGTCGCCGCCATATTACTGGCCAACCCTGAATTTAAAGTGATCTTAGCCGGTGGTGAAGTTCGCAATCGTGATGGAGGCATTGTTGGCGAAGCCACGCTCGATTTTATTAAGCAATTTAGGTTGGACTTTGGCATCTTGGGTATTAGTGGCATCGATTTTGACGGATCCTTACTCGACTTTGACTACCATGAAGTGCGCGTAAAACAAGCCATCATAGAGAATAGCCGCAGTGTTTTCCTTGCCGTTGACCACTCTAAGTTTGGCCGCAATGCGATGGTCAAGTTGGGTAATATTTCTCAGCTACACATGCTGTTTACCGATAAACAGCCGCCTAAAGAAATTCTGTCGATTCTTAAACAACAATCCATTCCCTTCCAAGTCGTCGAGCGTTAATTTACTCACAAAGTCATTACCAATCGACAACAAAACAAAAACCTCCATGTTCGTATGGAGGTTTTTTTATGCCTAAAACACATAAACACTCAAAAACGAAAATAGATCGTGATCTTAAACGAAAGGTGATATAGGATAATAATTCGTTCCTAAATGCTCGTTCGCTCACTACAAGGTCAAGAAATTTATGGATACCACTTCTAACGCAGTACACACAGATAAAACTTTCGATTTGATCGTAATCGGTGGCGGCATTAATGGCGCAGGTATTGCTGCGGATGCGGCTGGGCGCGGCTTATCGGTCGGTCTATATGAAGCACAGGATTTTGCCTCTGCAACCTCTTCGGCAAGTTCAAAATTGATCCATGGTGGCTTGCGCTACTTAGAACATTATGAGTTTCGCTTGGTTTCGGAAGCACTCGCTGAGCGTGAAGTACTGCTCATGAAAGCGCCACACGTCGCTCAACCGATGCGTTTTCGCCTCCCTCATCGTCCATTCTTAAGACCTGCATGGATGATCCGTTGTGGATTGTTTCTGTACGATCATTTGGGTAAGCGCACCACATTACCGGCCAGTGAAAGTATTGACCTTAGTCAGTCAGGTTTGTTGAAGCCAGAAATGAAAAAAGGCTTTGAGTACTCAGACTGTTGGGTTGATGATGCGCGCTTGGTGTTGCTTAATGTCTTAGCCGCGCAGGAAAACAGCGCAGAAATTCGCAATTACTGCCGAGTAGAAAATGCCCGTCGAGTGGGTGATTGCTGGCATGTCACGATTAAAAATGGCATCACTGGAGAAACCTTTACCCGTAAAGCAAAAGCATTGGTCAATGCCGCAGGGCCTTGGGTTAAACAGTTCTTTGATGACGGCCTTGAGCAAGCTTCACCGCGTAACATTCGTTTGATCAAAGGTTCACATATTGTTGTACCACGCATTCACGACGAACCTCAGGCTTATATCCTGCAAAATAAAGATAACCGAATCGTATTTATGATCCCTTACCTTGATAAGTTTTCGATCATTGGGACCACCGATGTCGAATACCAAGGCGATCCACGTAGCGTTGCGATCTCAGCCGATGAGGTTGACTATCTTATTGATATCGTCAATCAACATTTCGTCACCCAGCTCAGCACAAAAGATGTGGTATGGAGCTATAGCGGCGTACGTCCACTGTGTGATGATGAATCCGATTCACCGCAAGCGATCACCCGAGACTACACACTTGAATTAGAGGCAGAGCTGGACCAAGCCCCTTTACTATCGATCTTCGGCGGTAAACTCACCACCTATCGTAAACTCGGTGAAGCCGCGCTTGAAAAACTCAAGCCGTATCTGCCCCATATGGGAGCGCCTTGGACGGCCCATCACGCACTACCAGGTGGTAATTTTAGTTGCTCTCGAGAACAATTGGCGAACACACTTCACGCCTCCTACCCATGGATGCCCTATTCGTTGCTGCTACGTTACGTGACCCAATTTGGCACTTATACTTGGCAACTGCTTAAAGGCGCAACCTGTACAGACGATCTTGGCAATGAGTTCTCTCAGGCGGCGCAGGGAGTTTATCAGTGTGAGATCGATTATTTTATTGAGCATGAAATGGCGGTAAGTGTTGAAGATATTTTGTGGCGTCGAACTAAGCTCGGCTTATACCTCTGCGAGCAAGAACAGCAAGCGCTAGCGAAATATGTCGAAAGCCGACAAGCAAAGCCTTTAGTTCAACTGTCTGAAGTTGGCTAAAGCGGAAACTCAATCAGGCTTGGTCGTCACTCCAAGCCTGATTAAACCAATGACTGGTTAACCGGGGTGCCCATCCACGCGTGGCTGAACGAGCATTTTGCCAAACTGAGCAAGGTAGAGTACAAACGCCAGTACCCACAAACCACCACTCAATGTAATCAATTCCATCCAATAACTTGGCAACCAAGTGACACCGATACTGCGCACTAACGCTGCCAACACAATCGCCATAAACGCGACACTCATGTTTGGTCCTTGATAAATGGCTCTGCCAGTATGGCCCATTGTCACGCGAGTTATCATGGCTAATATCACTCCACCTAACGCCCCTATCGCAAATAAATGCACCATGTTGTGACTTGCAAACGGATCAGACAGCGCCCCGCGGAGTATCAAGCTGAGCGGAATACACAGATAAGTAGCATGCAGAGACCAAACCAGAGGTTCACTTAATGTGCGCCACGGCTGCCAACGCATCACACGAACTAAATGAGCGGCACCAGCCAACAACATAAGTCCAGAGCCTAGCTGAGCAAAGGTCATGGGGAAGAAACTCAATAGGAACAGCGCAACCAGCGGGAAGTTGGCGGCCGCATCTAGCCAGACCAAAGGTTTTGCTTGATCAAAATTGAATCGTCTGGCAGTAAAGAAAGGGATCACGCGTCCACCCATCACCGAGAGTAATAAGGTAAACCACCACAACATAGCTTGCCAAACTGCGCTAGAGGGGAAAGGAGGCAGCCCTTTTATGGTCGCATAACTGGCGAAATTGGCGCCTATCGCCAATAAAAACAGCGGTACAAAGAACAGATTACGCCACCCTTTCGCTTTAATCACTCGACTGCCAACTTCATAAGCCGCACAAGCAATAAACAGTGCTTCAATTGAGGCCGTTACCCACAGCGGAACTGGTGTCCAGAGCAATATTCTTGGCGCGATCCATAACGCGACCAACCCTGCCAGTCGATGGCTTTTAGTCCCATTGATCCCGGTCCAGTTTTGTACCGCAGTTAACACAAAGCCCACCACGATCGCCATGGCAAAACCAAACAACATTTCATGGACATGCCACCAAAGTGCAGGAACCTTTAACGCGGCTGGCTGACCTGTCTGTAGCATCCAGATCCACAGTACGATTGAAAGCGGTGCGTAAATAGCGCCAAGTAAAAAGAAAGGTCGAAATCCTAAACGTAATACCGGCGCTATCGCTTGTTCTACTTTGTTGTCAGTAATATTGAGCACTCAATGACTCCTAAACAAAATCAGCTAATAAAAACAAACTCTTCTATCGCAAGAACCATTCCACTTTATCAACCTGCGTCAATCAAGGGTTCACGACTTTACAATGGACTATTCGAGTCATTTTGACTTAAAGTTAACAAGTCATTTTGACTCATTAATGATTATTTACATCGCGACGGTTTGCAAACCCGCTCGCTTAGGTTACAACGTTAAGTCAGCACGCCACGATAAAGGAGACAATATGGCGAACTATATCTTTGGTTACGGCAGCTTGATGAACTCCGCATCTCGCCAGCTTACCGGACAAACCTCACAGGCGACGCCTGCCACGGCCCATGGTTTCAAGCGCTATTGGGGCAAAGTCGATGACAGTTATATCTTGTCCCCTCTGGTCGTCAACAAAGGCCAAGGGCAGGTCAATGGCGTTCTACTTGAAGTCAGTGACCGTGGTCTCCTAGAGTTCGATGTTCGTGAACGAGGTTATCATCGTGTGGTGATTGAACCAGACCAACTTGATGCGCCACTCTCGTTAAGCTCTAGCGATCAAGTTTGGGTCTATATCAAAGATAACCCACAGCCCCCGTGCTCGCTGAGTCCCATCATGCAAACTTACGTTGATACTGTCCTCGCAGGTTGCTTAGAAATTTCGCAACACTTCGCCGAGCAGTTTGTACAACACACCGTAGGTTGGCATTTCCCGCTAGAAAATGACCGTCACCAACCTAAGTACGGCAATCTTGCAGGTGTCACCCCAGCTGATCATCCGACCATTGACGCTCTAATTGCCGACGTAATAGGGTAACGTTTACACCTACTGCAAACACTTGTACAGCAAGTGTTTAACTTCGCAAATTGCACACGTCACTGCTATATAAATTGCCTTATTTACATTATCGATGTTAAATAGCAACAGCAGTCAATTTCGAGGTTAATATGGCCACTATCAAAGACGTCGCCAAAGAAGCAGGCGTCTCTATCGCCACCGTTTCGCGCGTGATCAATAAATCGCCGAAAGCGAGCAAAGCATCCGTCACATCGGTGACTCAGGCAATGGCCAAACTCGGTTATCGCCCTAATGCGGCAGCTAAGGCTTTGGTCAGTCAAAGCAGTAATACCGTTGGCGTGTTAGTTGGCGATGTCTCCGATCCTTTCTTCGGTACGTTAGTCAAAGCCGTCGACAATGTTGCCCATCAACATGGTAAGCACATCTTAATCGGCAATGGTTACCATAGTGCAGAAGAAGAACGTCAAGCGATTGAATTACTGATCAACAACCGCTGTGATGCACTGGTGATTCATTCCAAAGGCTTGTCTGATGAAGAGCTCATCAGCTATGCAAAGGAAGTCAAAGGGTTAGTTTTTATTAACCGCTATATTCCGCAGGTGGCTGAGCGCTGTATTGCACTTGATAACCACAAAGGGGCCTACCTTGCAACTGAGTACCTGATTCGTCATGGTCATACTAAGATTGCGTGTGTTGCCTCATCGCACCAAATTGAAGACTCAGACCAACGCATACAGGGCTACTTGGCCGCCCTCAAAGATAATCATATTGAACTACCATCAAGCTATATTGAATATGGTGAACCAAATAGCGATGGTGGTGAAATCGCCATGACCAATTTGCTAACCAAGTCGCTAGAGATGACCGGTGTCGTCGCCTATAACGATTACATGGCAGCAGGCGCCCTCTCTGTTTTGGATGAAAATGGCATCAAGGTGCCGGATCAAATTTCCATGCTCGGCTTTGACGATGGTTTGATTGCACGTTACATCAGCCCACGCCTGACAACCATTCGTTATCCTATCGCGATGATGGCAGAACGCGCTGCACGACTGGCATTGAGCTTGGCGAAAGAGCAAAACAACCATGAAGAAGCGTTGATGTTTACCCCGACCTTAGTAAGACGAAATTCAGTCGAAAAACGCTAAATAAGAGCAGAAACAACAAAAGGCATGATTTCTCATGCCTTTTGTTATTATCCATTTGGCTTTATGCCACGCCGTGGCCTTTCGAAGCAACCCAGATGCGATACCACTGTTCATGAGTCAGAGAAAGATCTAGAGCACCTGCCGCTGCGCGTACACGCTCAATGTTACCACTGCCAATGATCGGCACTGGCTTCGCAGGTAAACGCATCACCCAAGCAAAGATCACTTGGTCAATTGAGCTTGCGCCAATCTCTTCCATTACCTGAGCTAATGTTTCACGTAGACGCGTCATCTGCTCACTATTTTCAGTAAAGATACGTCCGCCAGCCAAACATGACCAAGCCATCGGACTGACTCGCATGCGTTGCAACTGATCAAGAGTGCCGTCTTCCGTCACCTGTAGGTTAACCGGGTTGATTTCAACTTGATTGGTCACCAAAGGCTGATCTAGGCGAGATTGCAATAACTCAAACTGAGTCGGGGTAAAGTTAGACACACCAAAGTGCTTCACCTTACCTGCCGCACTGAGCTCAGCAAAGGCCTCAGCGGCGTCATCGGCATCCATTAGTAGGTCAGGGCGGTGCAACAGCAGCACATCAAGATGATCAGTGTTGATACGCGACAGCGACTCATCAACCGAGGCAATGATCGCCGCTTTACTGCTATTGTAGTGGTTAACGGTTTTACCTTCACCACGATAAATACCACATTTTGATACGATTTCTATCTGATCACGCATACTGCTATCAAGAGCGAGAACCTCACCAAACATACGCTCACAAGCCGAGTCCGGGCCATAAACCGGGGCATGATCGACCGTGGTAATCCCCATTTCAACGTGCTGTTTAAGAAACGTGTGTTGTTGCTGAGTGGTCATTCCCCACTCCGCCATGCGCCAATAGCCTTGGATCAGCGGAGAAAAGACCGGATGTGACTTTTGCATAATGAAACCCTTTAGTGATTCTGCCGTCGTCTGATAACGCGCCAGTGACTTAACCTCAGTATACTCACTCCTTATAAGGTAATTAAACACATCAAGGCGAAAAGATAATTCGTTATAGAGCACAATTTATCAGGTTTAATTTTCTATATTGAACGATATACTCAGGCAATCCGCCTTCTATTGAGATTTTCCCATGCATAAAAAACACAAACGTTTCGAGCGCTATACGCTTTTTGGTGAAGTGGCGAAACAACTGAGTTTTTCTAAAGCAGCGGATACTTTGGGCATTTCGCGAAGTTATCTCTCTTCGCAAATCAATCAATTGGAACAAGAGTTAAACACGAGCCTATTGATACGCTCAACGCGCAGCGTACGTTTGACGGCTGCTGGTGAGAAAATACTGGCGAAAATGCACATCATTAATGCCTCAATTGTGGAGCTGGAGAAAGAGTTAGAGCACACCAAAAGTGATGTCAGTGGGCTACTGAGTATTACCGCCCCCACCATTTTTAGTCACCGTTTTCTGATCGATATTTGCGCCGAGTTTCAAGCACTGCATCCACAAATAGAATTCGACTTAGACATTGGCTACAACCGTCAAGACTTGACCAAAAGCCCTTTCGATTTAGCTATTCGCGCCACCAACACACCACCTGAAAATATGGTGGCCAAAAAGTTGATGCCCTATCAGCATCTTTGCTGTGCCTCGCCACAATACATCGCCAAGTATGGGGCTCCGAGCCACCCTAATCAGTTAGTCTCGCACAACTGCTTATCTGACCCTCATTTACGTCATTGGCAATTTGAAGCGCAGCAACACATTATCAATGTCGAGACCAGTGGTAATCTCTATATCAGCGATAACCTACTGCTACTCAAGGCGGCGGAACAAGGCCAAGGTATCATCAAAATGCCTTGTTATTTGGTCACCCCTGCGCTAGAAAGTGGGCGTTTAGTGCGCTTATTACCTGACTACCAACTGGCGCAAAGCCAAATCTATCTGATTTTCCCGCCTCAGCTGCGCCGTAGTACTAAAATGATGGCGTTTGTTGATTTCGTTCAGCAATGGTTTGCCCGCAGCTAGAACGAAAAAAGCCCGCGAACAGTGCGCGAGCTTAATGGCTAATTCAGATTAGCTCATGACTTGTTGAGGTTTAGTCGGCTCAACATCCACGCCTTCAGCAAATTCACCGCGCTGCAGTTTTTCTCGCAAAATGGCATGTTGATCTTCAGTAAAGGTGTAACGAGACATAATAAAGATACGTACTATCGCCCCCAATGCTGGTAGCAATGCAATACAGAAAAACATACCGTTCAGTACAGTGTCAGTTTGCTCAACGTTAGGCACATAGCCAATCGTCGTTAAAATAACCCCCGTCAAGCCACCAGCAACCGCGACCGACAATTTGCCAGTAAAGGTTTGACCAGAGAAAGTGATTGCCGCGGTACGCTTGCCACTGTGATAGTAAGAGTACTCAACCGTATCTGCGATCATTGCTGAAATAAGCGGATTGGTCATCATAAAGATCGCGGTAATCACCGCCAGCCAGATCATCACCGTGGTTGGATTGTCATAACCAGTCAAGTAGAAGCCGATACGAGCAATAACTTCGAGCACACATAAGGCGATGAAAATATCACGTTTCTTAAAACGCTTAGTGAGCATTGGCGTCGCTAAACATGCAATCGCACTGACCAAAGTAATGGTACCGATGACCGAGACCAGCCCTGCATCGCCCATGTTGTAGGTGAAAAAGAAAATGTACATGCCATTAACAAGGTTAAAGAACACATTCATAAAGAATGCCGCCAAGATAAAGAACAGCGGCTTGTTCTTGCGCACAGCTTGGAAGGTTTGCTTAAGCGTGACTTTTTCACAGTTGGCCGTCGAGATGCGCTCCTTAGTGTGATAGAAACCGTTAAGCATGAACAATAAACCAGCAATCATGAGTACGATTACCGCGGGTAGATAACCTTGATCGGTGCGGCCATCGGCAAAAAAGGCGCTCAGTTTTGGGAAGATAACCAAAGTCGCACCGATACCCGCATTGACGCCCAACATGGCACAGGTTGCCGCCTTAGCACGCTCTTGCGGTTCATCGGTCATCACTGAAGACATTGACCAAAACGGCACATCCGAGATGGTATACAACGTTCCCCATAAGATGTAAGTAATACCCGCGTACATCACCTTAGTCGACATGTCCGCATCGATACTATAAAACGAAGCAATCGTTACTAGCACGATTAAGAATGGAGTAAACAGCATGTAAGGGCGGAATTTACCAAAGCGTGATTCCAACGTATCCATGTAGCCTGCGATAAGCGGATCGTTGACCGCATCCCAGACACGCGCAATCAAAAAGATACCACTCGCCGCAATCGGAGAAATGCCTAAAATATCGGTGTAAAAGTAAAGAATAAAGGAGCCGACCAGGCCAAAGCTAAAGCACTGGCCTACCCCGTAGCCGAAGTAAGACATCAGCTCCTTGTTGGTTAATCTGTTGCGTAGAGTAGTCATAAGTTCACGTCTCAATTAAATTGATTATAGATTGGCTGCCGACCTATGTCTTTAGGCCGGCTCACAAGCAATTAATCCACTTCTGCGAGTGTTTTGATTAACTGCACTTCGCTCGGATCATAGGGTTGCCCTTGCTCATCCAGCAGGTCGTGGAACCACTGACTGGCATAATTTTCATCATTGCGTTTAATTTCTGGCCAAGGCAGGTGAGTCTGAGTTTTACCTTTGACTAGCCCCCACTGGTAGCAGCCAATATTTTTCTGTTTGAACAGTGGCAGTTGTTCATGAAGATGAGACTGGGCGTGACGCGCTAACCACTCGGTACACATCATCGGCCGGTTGTGCGCCTCTACCACTTCCAATGCTTTATGGAATAGATCAATCGGTAAGTATGCGTGGAAGGTAATAATGTCAGACAGTTCCATTGCTCGGCGATCAGTCGGATGCTCAAAAATAGGTAAGCTGCGGTCAAGAATGCTAGGGCAATGCCATGCACCGACGGTTAATGGCTGAGTTGGGTTCACATCACGTGCCCATTCAAAAGCTTTTTCCATCAACTCATGGCTGAATGTTTCCATCTCTTGGTCATATGCCAATTCACCAGTGGTGGTGAAAATCATCCGGTTGGTTGGCTCATTGTAGAGATCCCAAATCACGATGCGTGAGTCATTTTGGTAGCTCGAGATGATATCGCGAATATAAGCTTCAACTTCACCCCACTGCGATTTATCCATCACCACATTTCGACCAGGGCTCGCAGCGGCCTGGCTATTATGCAGATCGGGAACTGGCGCTTTTTGCTCGCCAAGGAAGGGATGATCGCCTGAGAATCCACAGTCATCCATCGGTGTCATCATCACCTTGATATCGTTGCGCTCACAGATATCTAAAAAGTGGTCGATGCGAGCGTGCAAACCATCACGGTCTGCTTGCCAAACAATAAACGGCAGGTTGGTGCGCAGTGTGTTGTAACCCACCTGCTTTGCCCACGCTAACTCTTCTTCCATGATTTCTGGCGCAAAACTGTCTGCTTGCCACATTTCGTTCCAGTTAACCGCCGTCCTTGGTAAGTAATTAAATCCACGTAGCCAACCGTGCTGTTTTTGCCACTGCCACGTTTTGTCTTCTGACCATCTACCCATCTTACTTACCTCAAAAATAATTTATTAACTAATATTATTAGCTAATAATATTTAAATCTCTATTGTTGGCTAGGAATGAAAAGGGAAAGCGTGCGAACAATCACAACAATACGATGAGTGCGACGAACTTTTGTGATCTTAATCTTTAACAGATGATCAAAATTCGATAATTAGCTAATATCTTTAGCTAACGAAATTAGGTTGAAATTCAAGATGGCTAAAAAAATAACCATGAGTGACATTGCCGCAGCAGCGGGGGTGTCTCAATCAACGGTATCGCTGGTACTCAATGGCTCAACGTCAGTTAAAATTGCGCAAGCCACTAAACGAAAAGTGCTCGATAGCGCCGAATCCCTTGGTTACAACAACAAGAAAGTGGCTCATGCATTAGGGCTGCCAAAAAAAATTGCGATAGTGATCAACGGATTAAGCAGTTATGACCCCTTCATAGATGCCATCAATGCAGCGCGTGAAGAAGCGTGGAGCAATGACTATATTTTGGCCACGTTTAACTACGGTCATGATGAAGTGATGGCGAGTAAGATTGAATCTGAGATTAATGGTGGCGACTATGCCGGTTTGATTTACGCATCAAGCATGACTCGTGAACTGAGCCAACAACGGGTTAACACTTCACTCCCTACGATACTGCTTAACTGCACCAACGAAAGTAACTCGGACACACCGAGTATTCTGCCGGCCGACATGATCGGTGCTTACAAGGCGGTCTCGCATCTGACCAAACAAGGTTACCGTCGCATTGCGATTTTATCGGGTGAGAATTGGATGCTGGCCAGTCAGCAACGCAGTGAAGGTTATCGTCAAGCATTGATCGACGCCGACATTTTACCTAACGACGACTATTGTCGAGAAGCAAACTGGTCGTTAAAAGAAGCGCACCAGCAAACCTTAGATTTGTTCCAATTAGCCCAACCTCCACAAGCAATTTTCTGCTGCAGCGACTTTATGGCGATGGGATGCTATCAAGCCATCGCCGAATTGGGTCTAAAAATCCCACAAGATGTCGCAGTGGTTGGCTATGACAATCAACAAATTGCCTCAGAAAGCTTTCCGGCACTCACCTCGGTCGATCTGCCTTATTCGGATATGGGCAAACTGGCGGTTGAGTCTTTGTTAGCACAGATGGAAGATCAGCCTCTGCTTTCACATCGGCGTAAAGTGGAAGGTGAATTGATCGTTCGAAGCTCGTCTAGCCAATAAAAAAGGTAGGCATCACAGCCCACCCAAATGCTATCTAACATTCAAACTGATAAACGGTTTGATGCTGATAGCTTCCCCCTGGTGTCAACACCCCACGGTTGACACCCCAATCTGGCTTGTTTGGCCCATCGGGAAAAAACTGGGTTTCCAACGCAAGACCATCATACAACTCATACGTTTTACTCAACCCTGGCGTTTCCGCTAGGAAGTTACCTGAATAAAATTGCACTGCTGGCTTGGTGGTTTTGACCTTCATCGTCACATCTTGCTGTGGTGAACGCAAAATGGCGGCAACGGTTTGACCATCTGTTACTTGAGGCTCAAACACAAACGCGTGATCGTAGCCACCTGCGGTTTTCTGATCAGGCTCAGTTAGAAACTCACTACCAATATTCTTAGGTTGAGTAAAATCAAAACTGGTGCCCTGCACGGCTTTGATTTCGCCACTAGGAATTAACCCACTGTCGGTAGGCAGATATCCCTCAGCATTCAATTGGAGTTGATGATCTAAGCTCTTAGCCCCACTCCCCTCCCCCGCTAGGTTAAAGTAGGCATGGTTGGTTAAGTTGACCGGACAGGTTTTATCCGTACTGGCTTGATAACCAATCACCAGTGCGTTTTCATCTGTTAACGTATAAGTCACGCTCACGTCGAGATTGCCCGGATAGCCCTGATCACCATCGGCAGAATGGAGGCGAAATACCACATGATTGGCACTGTGTTCGGCCACCGCCCAGCGGCGTTTGTCGAAACCATCTATCCCGCCATGTAGGGAGTTTTCGCCGTTATTAACCCCGACTTGATACTGCTTTCCTTCAATTTCAAACCGACCAAGTGCGATCCGGTTTGCAAACCTGCCAACAATGGAACCAAAGTACGCACTCTGCTTAATGTGCTCAGCCATGTTAGGCGAACGCAGCAGAATCTCTCGTGACTCGCCCTTGACTGGCAAGGTACAACTTAACCAAGTTGCACCAATATCCATAAACGAGACCGTCATACCATTGTCATTGGCTAAATGGATAAGCTGCGCGACTTGACCATCAAATGAAGGGGTTTGATCCATCGATTGTTCGAGCTGTTCAAAATGACTAGCCATCATACTAAATAACCTCGACTAAGCCTGCGCCATCTTTCGCTTGGCATACGTAAATCGATTCTTTCAGTCCTGTTGCTGCCTGATATTGCGCTTCGACAGCGGCTTTAACAGGTTCAACAAGTTGCGGAGGCATCACAGCAACAATACAACCACCAAAGCCACCACCTGTCATACGCACACCGCCTTGATCTCCAATCACTTGCTTGACGATCTCAACTAAGGTATCGATTTCTTGCACGGTAATTTCAAAGTCATCGCGCATCGAGACGTGTGACTCGGCCATAAGCTCACCGATACGTTTCATGTCATGGGCACGCAGTGCCTCTGCCGCTTCAAGCGTACGATCATTCTCTGTGATGACATGACGAGCACGTTTTGCCACCATACTATCTAATTCAGACACTTTCTCATTGAACTGTTCAATCGTCACATCACGCAGGGCTTTGACGCCAAAAATGCGCGCCGCAGCTTCACATTGCTCACGACGAGTGTTGTATTCACTATCAACCAAACCACGCTTTTTATTGGAATTGATGATCACCACCGACATCTCTGCGGGCATCGAAACCGCTTGAGTCTCTAAGCTTCGACAATCCAGTAACATGGCGTGATTCTCTTCGCCCTTCGCTGAGATCATTTGATCCATAATGCCGCAATTACAACCAACAAATTGGTTTTCGGCTTGTTGACCATTTAAGGCAATCTCAGCCTGAGAGATGTTTAGGTTGTAGAGCACTTTGAATGTCTGACCAATCACCACTTCGAGGGCGGCTGATGAGCTTAGACCTGCGCCCTGTGGAACGTTGCCACTCACCGCTATATCTGCCCCTTTAAAGTTATATCCGCGAGCAAGTAAGCACTTAACCACACCGCGAATATAATTCGCCCACATTTTATCTGATTGAAAAGTAATGTCGCTTGTGATGTCGAATTCATCCACGGCGTTATCGTAATCCACAGAGACAACACGAACGATATTGTCATCACGCTGAGTCGCAGCGACAACGGTTTGGTAATCAATCGCACATGGCAAGACAAAACCATCGTTGTAATCGGTATGCTCACCGATCAGATTGACCCGACCCGGAGCTTGGATGATATGAGTCGGTTGGTAGCCCAACAGCTGCTCAAAAGAGGTTTTTACCGCTTGAATTAGTTCAGACATAATTAAATCTCACGCTCAAAATTGGTTGAGACTCCAAAGCTAAAGCTAAGGCTCTGGAATCAATAAAATCTATCGTTATTTTTGCTCTTTGTAGTGAACATCACTGAGTTGACGAAGGCGCTGCGCCGCTTGCTCTGCGGTCAAATCACGCTGGCTTTCCGCTAACATTTCATAGCCGACCATAAACTTACGCACACTCGCGCTACGCAGCAGTGGTGGGTAGAACAAGGCATGCAATTGCCAATGATCGATGTCGCTACCTTGTTCAAAAAATGGCGCATAGTGCCAGCCCATTGAGTAAGGGAATGAACATTGGAAGAGATTATCGTAACGACTGGTCAGCTTTTTGATTGCGACAGCAAGATCATCACGCTGCTCTTCACTGAGCTCACTCATACGGCGGATGTGAGTTTTAGGCAGCAACATGGTTTCGAATGGCCATGCGGCCCAATAAGGAACCAGCGCTACCCAGTGATCGGTTTCGACAACTATTCGCGAACCATCCTTTAGTTCAGCTTGCACATAATCCACCAGCAAGTTAGTGCGGTTTTCTTGGTAGTACGCTTTTAGGTAGTGCTCTTTACGTTCAATTTCATTGGGTAAGAAGCTATTAGCCCAGATTTGACCATGTGGATGAGGCTGAGAGCAGCCCATGGTTTCACCCTTATTTTCAAACGCTTGAACCCAAACGTACTCTTTTCCTAACTCTTCAATTTGGTCGTTCCACGTGTCGATCACGCCGCGGATTTTCTCAACCGGCAGTTCAGGCAGTGTTTTGCTGTGATCTGGTGAAAAACAGATCACTCGACTTAAGCCTCGCGCGCCCTGCGTCTTGAACAGTGGGTTGTCAGATTGCGGCGCATCTGGTGAGTCGACCATCAATGCCGCGAAGTCATTGGTGAACACATAGGTGCCTTGATAATCAGGATTAACATCGCCAGAAATGCGCTCATTCGTTGGGCAAAGAAAACACTTCTCGTCATAGGGTGGTAATTCCGCTGTCGCGGGCTTTTCATCAGCGCCACTCCAAGGACGTTTGGCACGGTGTGGTGACACTAATATCCACTGACCAGTTAACGGGTTATAACGACGATGGGGATGATCCACAGGGTTAAATTCAACATTCGACATCTAAATTACTCAACGGTTTAATATGGTAAATTCGCGTCTTAAGACGCTAAAAAATTAATATCCCTGCGGGTTTTTCGACTGCCATTTCCAAGTATCGGCGGTCATTTCTGCCACGCTGCGGGTCGCTTTCCAGCCAAGTTCTCGCTCAGCTTTATCGGTACTCGCCCAACACTCAGCGATGTCGCCAGGTCGGCGTGGGCATATCTGATAAGGAACAGCGCAACCAGATGATTGAGCAAAGGCATTGACCATTTCTAGAACACTGGATCCTTTGCCTGTTCCTAGGTTGTAAATGTGCAGCCCCGCTTGTTGACCAACCGCATTAAGTGCAGCGACATGCCCATCGGCTAAGTCCATCACATGAATATAGTCACGCACACCAGTACCATCTGGCGTGGGGTAATCATTGCCAAACACCGACAGCGATTCACGTCTGCCCACCGCTACTTGAGCAATGAATGGCATGAGATTATTCGGTATTCCTTGCGGATCTTCGCCCATGGTGCCAGAAGGGTGGGCGCCGACTGGGTTGAAGTAGCGAAGTAGCGTAACGCTCCAATCATTTTCTGCGTTAAACAGATCGCTTAAACATTGCTCGACCATGTATTTACTGCGGCCATATGGGTTGGTGGTCGCCCCTGTTGGTGAGTCTTCAGTGATCGGCACAACGTCAGGGTCACCGTAAACCGTTGCCGATGAGCTAAATACGATACTTTTCACGCCCGCTTTACGCATACTGCGCGCCAGCACTAAGCTGCCGTTGACATTGTTGTCATAATACTCCAGCGGCTTTGCGACGGATTCACCGACCGCTTTCAGTCCCGCAAAGTGGATCACGGCGGCAATATTATGCTCAGCAAAGACACCATCAAGAAAAGCTTGGTCACGAATATCGCCCTGATAAAATCGCGGCTTGTAGCCAGTGATCGCTTCGATACGATTCAATACTTCTTGTTTGGCATTTGAAAGATTATCAACAATGATCGGATGCATACCGGCTTTGATCATCTGCACGCAGGTATGGCTGCCGATATACCCCATTCCACCTGTCACTAGTATTTCCACGTTTACCTCTCCCAAATTTATCCGCTGCACTCGAAGTGAGCCCGGGCTTGCTTGTCTATGTTTAAAAGTCTACCAATCAATATAGCTCAAGATCCGTGATCAAACCCTCATAGTGTAAACGTTTCCACAAAATATTACACTTAGCACCAAAAATAAACCAAGTGTGCAATATTTAATAAAGGGTAGCTGAGAGCTAAAACAGGTCAACTTACAATTAAAAACAAAAACTTAACCATAAAGTCATTGTAAAAAAAAGAATATGGATGCTATGAAGAGTGGGTAGTAAAGAGTGTCACTAGCTGCCTACCTGACCTAATCTCCCTATTTTAGATCGGTAATTACTTGGAAAAATCGCGCTTAAAACGCGATTAGATTCGCGTCCCCCTGACTTTAATGTAAATGTTTTCACTTAAATAATATAAGGTCAAACCGCACTGAAATGGGTTCGCTGAGGGAACTTGCCAAGCAACCAACACTCAAACTTGGTGAAACTGACAATAAGGAACGGCAATGAGGCTTGGCACGATTTTCCTGTTCATCACACTGACAAGCTTTGGCGTGATAGCAGGCGTACAACAAGATGTGGATCTGCTGATCAGACAAATCGAGCAATCACCTTGTACTTTTATTCGCAATGGCCAAGCTTATACGCCCCACCAAGCGGCAGAACATATGCGCACTAAGTGGGATTACGCTCAAGACAAGGTGAACGATATCGAGGTGTTCATTAATAAAGTCGCCTCAAAAAGCTGGTTTAGCGGCAAACCCTATATGGTCGAATGCTCCGATGAGCGAATAACCAGCGAGCAATGGCTAACGTCCCTGTGGCAGCAAGCGCAACGCGCTCCCTTAAGCAAAGCGCCCTAATTCGCGCAGCCCATAGACTGAAAGTACTGGCGAGTTCTATTGACCTTATCCAAGACCTCACCAAACTAAATTGTCATAAATCGAAAAATTCATACCCACATTCAGTACAAGGCTATACAATCAGCGACTTGCTTTTGTATGGTGGTGCTGATGTCTACTTCAACCAATTCTATCGATAAACGGATGAACATCGTCGCTTTGACATGGCCGTTATTTGTCGAAATTTTGCTACGGACAGCACTTAACACCAGTGACGTTTTCATGCTCAGTGGCTATTCCGATAAAGCCGTCTCTGCGGTCGGTGTTATCGCGCAACTGTCATTTTTTCTGATCATCGTCTCTTCTATGGTGAGCAGCGGTACGGGGATTTTGATCGCCCAGTACAATGGTTCAGAGCGCGCTCAAGAGTCGAGCTATGTCGCTGTCGCCAGTATTGCGCTTTCGTGCTTAGTCGGTGTGTTACTTAGCTTGATTGCCGTGATTGGCGCCTACTCCTTTTTGCCCCTGTATGGCCTCGAAGCGCAAGTTGAGCAGTACGCTCAAGAGTATCTGTTGATCAGTGGCGTAATGACCTTCAACATTACCCTAGGCATCGTCTTCACGACTATCTTGCGTAGCCATGGCTACTCGCGCTCACCGATGCTGGTCAACCTGTTGAGCGGCGTGATTAATATTATCGGTAATTATATTGCGCTCTATCAACCGTTTGGTTTGCCAGTGTACGGCGTGCAAGGGGTAGCCATTGCAACGGTGATCAGCCAAGTATTCAGTACGATTATTTTATGGCAGGTGTTAAAACGCAGCGATATCACTTTGCCGTTTAAACAGTATCGAGCTATCCCACGGCTTATCTATTCGCGTATCATTAAAATTGGTGCGATGAATGCCGGAGAAGTGCTGTCGTACAACATGGCACAAATTTGCATCACCTTCTTTATCGTGCAGATGGGCACCGCCTCTTTGGCAGCGTTTACCTATGCGCAAAACATTGCTCGTTTGTCATTCGCGTTTGCATTAGCGCTCGGCCAAGGCAGCCAAATTCAAGCCGGTTACTATATTGGCCGCGGATGGATTGATTCGATTCTAACACGAGTACAGCGCTATTTTGTCATCGGCTTTGTGGTCTCGACAGCAGTAACCGTGATGATCTACTTGCTGCGCGACCAAGTGATTAACCTGTTTACCCAAGATCCCAAAATCGCGGCGCTGACCGCAAGTTTGATTGCCGGATCTATCTTGCTCGAAGCTGGCAGGGTGTTTAACTTGATCTTTATTTCCGCACTCAAAGCCGCAGGAGACATCCAATTTCCGGTCAAGATGGGGATTGTTAGTATGTGGGGATTGGGCGTGGGGATGAGCTATCTATTTGGAGTTTATTGGGGCTACGGCGTACTGGGTGCGTGGATGGCAATCGCCCTTGATGAGTGGTTTCGCGGCATTATTATGGCGCGTCGCTGGCGCTCGAAAGTGTGGACCCGCTATACCGTGCAATAAGTAAAATCAGCAGGGGCAATACGCACCCTGCTGTCGGTTTGATAATCAGACCTTCTCAACTTTAATCAGCAAGCACGACTCTGGGTCAAGCAGCGGCAGGCTCAGACCAAGTTGCATTAACCACTCACCTGAGGCATTGATACTTCCTTCTTGCCACCAGCCTTGGCCCTCTTTCATCAATTGAGTGCTTGATGGCGGGTAATCGAGCAAGGTTACTCGATAGTGACAATCTGCTTGGAGATAATCTAGTTGTAACGGTTCGGGAAGTGCATAATCTGGCATCGCGAGTTGACATACGGTGAGTAGCATTTGACTGCCATCGCTGACTCCATAAGCGAGGCGTCTATGATCGAGACCGTCTAAGTAAAACATGTCACCACTGTGCAATAACGGACGGTAAGCTTTGTGCAGAGCGATGTACTTGGCAAAAGCTTGCTTCTCTTGTTCACTCTCCTTGACCGGATCAAGCTCTACCCCCATGTGGCCAGCTAGCGCGGTCAATCCGCGTAGATTGATAGCATGAGTGCGTCGAGTGGTATGACTATGGTAGGGTCCAATGTGTGTTCCCATTACCTCAGGAGGGAAAAAGATCCCCATGTGCTTTTGGATCGTTTGGCGCTCAAGCGCGTCATTGCAGTCTGAAGTCCAGAAACGGCATGTTCGTTTAAGAATCTCGTAATCTACTCGCCCACCACCGGATGAACACGATTCAATTTCAACCTCAGGATGCGCAGTGGTGAGCTTATCTAACAAACGATAAAGTGCCTTGGTTTGGCCATGAACAGCGCCACGACCATTATGGATTGGTTGAACGAGTTCACGGTTCATGTCCCATTTTAAATAGCCAATATGATGCTCACTAAGCAAAGTATCTAAACAACGGTACAAATAGTCAAAACAGTCCGGATGTTGCAAGTTCAGAACATACTGATAACGCCCAGTCGGCGCTAGATACCCCTCAGCCGCAAGCAACCACTCTGGGTGAGCGCGAAACAGATCCGAGTCCGGGTTAACCATCTCTGGCTCAACCCAAAGACCAAATTCCATTCCAAGCCGATTGACATGATCGATAACAGGGCTCAGTCCGTCTGGGTATTTTTCACGATCTAACACCCAATCGCCGAGAGAAGATTTATCATCATTACGGCCTTTAAACCACCCATCATCAATGATAAAACGCTCAACGCCGATCGCGGCAGCTTGAGTTGCCATCTGACAAATGTAATCAGGATCATGTTCAAAGTAGATCCCTTCCCAAGTATTGAGATGAACCGGCCTTACTTTGCTACGAGCAAAAGGGAGCACTTGCTCACGCACAAAGTGGTGATGACAATAACGCAGTCCATTGATACCTTGAGTACTGAAACTTGCCAATAACTCAGGTGTGGTATAGCTTTCACCACCAGTAAGCTCAACCTCGCCAGGTAATAACCACTCACCCGATTGAACAAAACGGCGTCCATCGCTTTTCACTTCGGCGCGCCACTGATGGTTACCACTCCAAGCAAGGTGAAAACCCCACACTTCACCATGCTGATCGGAAAAGCCCCTACTCCCCAGCAAACACCCCGGAAAATATTCATGCGAGGTACGACCGCGCCGGTTCTCCACCACCCATGCCCCATGATGGAGGGTCTGTCGATGCACTTGAAATTCGCGGCTCCAACGACCGTGATAACTCTCAAGTTCACAGGCGCGATGAGGAACAGGTAGCGTCATCACCAA
This sequence comes from Vibrio pacinii DSM 19139, assembly GCF_000711795.1. Classification (GTDB taxonomy): domain Bacteria; phylum Pseudomonadota; class Gammaproteobacteria; order Enterobacterales; family Vibrionaceae; genus Vibrio; species Vibrio pacinii. The sequence continues at coordinate 154,319 of NZ_JONH01000013.1, forward strand.
CCTATTAAGTGTATAGGTTTGCTTGGCTAGGTTGGTGACGGTCACCCTCTGACGGAGTACACCGCTAACGTCCAGTTCAAAGCAAAAACTCAACCCAAGTTGCGCCTGTTGATCCTGACATTCAATAACAACCTGATTGTCGCTCTGAGTGTGAGAGACATAATCAAATATTGGCATACTGGCTAAGCCACTGCGGTGTCCTTCAAGGCCAGAAGCCCCAAAACAGCCTCGCCCGAGCTCTGGACACAGCGTTAAAGGAACATCGCAGTCCAAACGCGCTTGCGGTACCGCGCGCTGCTGACTTTTCTGCAAGGCCTCAAATTGCTCAGATGAAAGCGGCGTTATCGTCCTGCCCCAGTGAATCACTTCAAGCGTTGGGGTTAATTGAATCACCAGCGACACGTCGCCGCGGTGCAGTTGAACAAACTGACCCATAGTTCCCCCCCCCCCCCCCCCCCCTTAAAACTTGATCATCAATTGATAGTGATAGCGTGGCTCACTGAGTAGGTATTCTTTGTGGACACTTGGCGTCCATGAATCATCGCCACCAACCCCCATATGAAACCCATCAACCCGGACAAAAATAGCGTTTTCCCTGACCAACTCATTGCTGTGTTTTGCCTGTGCTAAATTTGCTTGGCTATACTCGCTGACAGAGAAATGGAAGCGTCCATTGAGCTCAAGCTCACCAATCTGAGCCTGAGTGACATCGCAGCGCAAACCGTTTTCTGAAGGGAAAATATAGTCGGTGTGCATCTCAGCCAGCGATAATTGATAACGACCAATATGTGCCGACTGTTTTCTATCAGGATAATTTTCGTGCGGGCCACGACCAAACCAACTCACCGTCTGCTGATGTTCTTCATCATGATCATATAAGGCTAGCTCGAGTCCGATACGCGGCAAAGGTGGTAAACCATGTGCAGGCTCAATATCGATATCAAGCGCCACCTCACCTTGGTCACTAACCAGATAACGCCAGGTCGAGATCAACATACACGCGCCTTGATAATGGTAGGCAATTTGCGTCACCACTTGCAGCCCAGCTTTGGTTTCAAACCATTCAAATTCAAGCAACTCTCGCTGCCACTGCTCTAGACCGATAGATTGCCAACGCGCGAACCAAGAGTTAGGGTCGAGCTTATCGGCTTCGCTGGTACCAATGTCATTATCGAGCGGCGCGCGATAAAAATTATCTAAAATTGGCTGACTCAGTTTTTCATTACCATTGATTTGCCAACTAACAATCGCGGCGAGTTTTTTATCGAACTCAATAGCAAAAAGATCACTGTAGACTAAAAGCTTATCAGGACTATCCGAGCTATTGGCCTGCCATGATCCTTTTGATTTTGGCAAGACTAAATTCGGCGTTACCGCCAGTTCAAACTGTTCACTGGCCGTAATGTGCCCAGCCTCAGCCCAAGCCGTTGCATGACGAAGAACCACCTCAATGTTAAGATGATAACGAGCGCCCGTCTGATTGAGCGGGTAGCTATTGTCTATCACGACATCAATGCATTGCTCACTGCCGATCAATAAGTCAATGTCACCACTATTCACCACCATGCCCTGCTCGAGTAGCGACCAGCGCAAAACTTCGCCTTCGCTGTCAGTGAACAGTTTTTCACAATTTATCTGCACGGTGAGCGGTTGTTGATCAATCAATTTAAATTGATAAAACTGCTGAGCTTTTTTAACTTCCATAAGTGTTGGATGAGGACGCCTATCGGGGAAAATTAGGCCATTGATACAGAACTGACGATCGTTAATCTCATCACCAAAATCACCGCCATAAGCCCAGTAAGCAACACCGTTATCGTCCACTTTAGTTAGCCCCTGATCGACCCAGTCCCAAATAAAGCCACCTTGTAGACGCGGGTGATCGCGAAAAGCTTGCCAGTAATGGTTAACACTCCCCAGGCTGTTGCCCATCGCATGGGCATACTCACATAGAATAAGCGGCCGATGCTCGCCAGGTAGAGCGATGGCTTTTTTTATACCAACGCGCGGCGTGACGTGAGGCTGGTGCTTAACTACTGGTAAGTCCCAATCAACCCTAGCGTACATAGGGCAGATGATATCGGTCGCTGCGGTCATCGAGCCGCCACCCTCATATTGCACCGGCCGAGAAGGATCTCGCTGTTTGACCCATTGGTACATGGCATGATGATTGGCACCAATCCCCGATTCGTTGCCCAATGACCAAATGATCACTGAAGGATGGTTCTTATCTCGCTCGACTAAGCGAGTCATACGGTGCATGTAGGCGTTGAGCCAATCACTATCGTCGGAGAGTCGGCACATAGGAAATTGACCGTGAGTTTCAATATTGGCTTCATCAACCAAATACAAACCATACTGATCACACAGCTGATACCAAACAGGATGATTGGGATAATGAGCAGTGCGCACAGCGTTAAAGTTATTTTGTTTTAGTAACTTGATGTCATGCAGCATATCGTCATATGTCATAACATGGCCAAGCTCAGGGTGGTGTTCATGACGATTGACGCCACGAATCAGCAATGGCTTACCGTTAACCTTGAGCTGACCGTTGCTAATTTCAACCTGTCTGAAGCCAACATCGTATGCTTCACAATCGAGCAATTGTTCATGTTCATCAAGCAAGCTGACCACCACTCGATAGAGCGTCGGAGACTCTGCGCTCCAAAGCTCTGGTTGATGAATCGCGATCTTGTGCTCAACTTTATCGCACCATGGCCCTTTCTCATCGACAAACGGATGCCCTGGCACTTGTCTTTGCTCAGCAACTAACTGTTTATTCACGTCAAAGAGTGCCACATCAACATGGTGAGGCAGATTTTTTTCCGACAAAATAGTGGTTACGCTAAGCTGTGCATCGCGATAACTGCTGTCCAAGTGCGTGATGACCGCGACATCTTTAATATGAATCTTCGGCTTGGTAATCAAAGTGACATCACGGAAAATGCCGCTCAACCACCACATATCTTGATCTTCTAAATAGGAACCATCACTCCAACGCAACACCATTACACTGAGCTGATTAGTGCCTTGTTGCAGATAGTCGGTTAAATCGAATTCTGCCGCGAGTCTTGAGTCTTGTGAATACCCGACCCAGCGACCGTTACACCACAAATGAAAAGCACTATTTACACCATCGAACACAATGCGGGTTTGCCCTTCACTTGGCAAAAAATCAAAGCTTAACCGATACAATCCTGTCGGATTATGTTGTGGTACATACGGCGGTATATCGGCAAACGGGTATTTGACATTGGTATAAATCGGCTTATCAAAACCTTGTAATTGCCAATTGCTCGGCACAGAAATTGAAGACCAGTCACTGTCATCAAAACTCTTTTCAACACACGCCTCATTGACCATTTCGGGTTGATCAAACAAAGTGAAACGCCACTGACCATTCAAACTGCGCCGATTGCTCGAGGGTGATTGGTTGAGTGCGTCGGTTTGATTGCAGTAGGCGTATAGAGGAGCGTGCGCGGGTAAGACATTATGGGCAACGACATGTTGGTTTTCCCACTCACGCGCCGCTATGATCTGGGCAAAAGTTCTCATCACAGTCCCCTTGTGAAACTGTACAAAAAAAAGCGCAGCCGCTTAGCAAGGCAGCGCTCGAAAGATAGGGCGCTCCATTGATTGGCAAAGTGGCGCCAATCAATAGAGCGTTAGCTTACAGGTTCAGTCTCACTTACTTAAAAGTACGCGCACTGACCTTATCCAATTGCTTCAAGATTTTATCGATACGATCTGGGTGAACCATGAATTGTTGAAAACCTTTCATGCCTTCTTTCGCCATCGCAGGATCCGTATCGCGATCGTAGAACTGCGCGGTGCCCGAAGCGGTATTTAGCATCTCAACGCCTTTATTGAGGAACGGATCATCCTTCACTTCCGCTTTGTTGTTGGTCGGTATTTGCAACATCATCTGGTTGATAAGCTGCTGATTTTCTTTACGAGCAACAAAAGCGAGGAATTTACGTGCGTCGTCTTTGTTCTTCGCTTTGGCAGGAATATGGATGGTATCCATCGGTGCGTCTTCGGCCTTAGGAATACTTGAGTCGATAATCGGGAACTGGAAGAAACCCATTTTATCTTTAACATCATCAGGGAAGTTAGCCGTTAGGAAGTTACCCATCAAATACATCGCCGCTTGACCGTTGTAGAGGAAAGGTTGCGCTTCTTGCCACGAGTATGAAGCGTGGTTTTCGAGGAAATAACCAGGTTCAACTAGTTGCGCCCAGTTAGCAAAGGTCTTTTTTACCCGCTCATCGCTATAAGGCACTTTGCCATCCATCAACTGAATATGGAAATCTAAGCCATTGGTGCGCATGTTGATGTAATCGAACCACCCTGCAGCCGTCCATAAGTATTTAGTACCTATCGTAAACGGCGTTACCCCGTTGTCCTTTAACGTTGCAGAGGCTTTTAGTAGCTCATCCCAAGTTTTGGGCTCACCAATACCATATTTATCGAAAATATCTTTTCGGTAGTAGATGCCCCATTGGTAGTAGGTATAAGGCACACCATATTGCTTATCTTTAATCGTCATCGCAGGCTTGGCAGAGGTAAAGTCATCGTACATACCATTTTGTTGCCAAATGTCGGTAACATCTTCAAACAAGCCTCGATCAACAAAGGTTTTCATGCGGTTTCCAGCATACCAAAACACCACATCTGGTGGCGAAGTCACTAACCAGTTACGAATAGTGGTCTTATATGCTTCGTGATCATAGAGATTGTACTTAACGGTAATATCTGGGTATTCCTGCTCGAATCGTTTAACGATTTCACCCCATGCTTGTTTTGGCGCTGGATCAGAGGCGTCAGAGTTGATCACCAACGTCCCCGCCCATGAAGCGGTTGATAGTGTTGCCCCGAGAATCGCGGTAGCAGCGAGATGTTTCACGTATTTCATATTCAGGTCCTTGTTAGTGAGCCAAAGCTCATGGGTCCGATTGTTATATTTATTCACTTACCTAAATAGCGAACCAAAGAAAGCCCGCAATATTGATTAACCTTTCGTTGCACCAAGTGTTAAGCCCGCAATAAAGTGACGCTGCATAGTAAAAAACAGTACCACTGGTGGAATCGCAGCAACAATGGCGCCAGCTGACATCAACTGCCATGAAGCAAGCCATTGCCCTTGCAGTGAACTTAGGCCAGCCGTGACAGGGCGCACTTCATCACTTTGCACCAACACCAAAGCCCAAAAAAAGTCGTTCCAAATAAAAGTAAACACCAGTACCGCCAATGCGGCTAATGCAGGGCGCACTAAAGGCAAGACCACATGCCAGAAAATTTTCCATTCACTGACACCTTCAACACGTGCGGCCTCAATCAGAGCATCGGGGATGCCAACAATAAAATTGCGCATAAATAAGGTGCAAAAACCCGCCTGAAAAGCGATATGGAAAAAGATCAACGCCAAGTGGGTATCATAAAGACCAAAACTGATGGTCAAGTCGCGCACGGGGATCATTAAAATTTGGAACGGGACAAAGTTACCCGCGATAAACATGGCAAAGATCCAGACATTAGCCTTGAAGTTATATTTGGCTAATGCAAAGCCTGCCAGAGTCGACAATGCGACAGCGCCAGCCACCGCTGGTAGGGTGATAATCAAGCTATTGATTAGGTATTGGCCCATGGCTGTCGACATGAAAACTTGAGTGTAGTTTTCAATTAACTGAATCTCGCTCGGCCACCCCCAATAGTTACCAGTGTTAATGTCTTCCATACCTCGGATCGAGGTCATCATTACTGCGATCAGTGGCAGTAGCCACATCACAATAGAAATCGGTAATGCTACTCGATAGCTGATATTGGCAAAGCGTCCCGCTTTTTGAATCGGTTGTGGGTACATTATTTCTCACTCCTCAACATACGCCATAAGAAGTACGCGATATACACGTCCATGATGAGGAACAACACAACGGAAACTGCCGCGCCATAGCCCATTCGATAGTTGAAAATTGACTCTTCGTACATTTGATAAGCCAATACCGTTGAACTGCCCCAAGGCCCGCCTGCGGTCATCGTGGCAACAAGATCAAAGGACCGCAGCGCGCCAATTACAGTAACAACAATGGCAATAAAGGTTGCCGGACGAAGTTGTGGGATCACCACATACCAGAGCATGCGCCATTTCTTGGCGCCATCAAGACGTGCAGCTTCGAGCTGTTCAGGATCGAGATTATTCAACCCTGTTAAGTACAAGATCATGCAGTAGGAGATTTGTGGCCAAAGGCCTGCGGCAATAATACCGTAAGTGACATAGTCTTCATCGGCGAGAATCGAAATCGGCTCAATGCCGAAGGCGCCAAGTACTATGTTAAACAAACCAAATGAGGGATCGTAAAACCAAGCGAATACTAAGCCTACCACCACCTGTGAGATAACAAACGGGAAAAAGAATAACGACTTAACGACACGAATGCCTTTCACCTGCTGATTCAAGAACAGCGCTATCGCAAGTCCAATCGGTTGTGCAAGCATAAAAAATACCAACCATAGGGTGTTATTTTTTAGTGAGGTATAGAAAGCGTCTGAATCAAACAGCTCACGATAGTTTCCCAACCCGACCCACACTTTTTCTCCGAGTCCATCCCATTGATAGAAACTAAGCCAGATACTATCCATAATTGGGTAGATAACGTAAACCGAAAAAATGAGCATTGCAGGGGCCAAAAATAGCCATGGCGAAAGCTTAGCACTTACCCTTGCCTTACGCCTTGCCGAAGGAAGGCGGTTTTCTGGGTATATCGTTTTCACAGATTGCTCCATTTTGTGTGACTCCTTGTCACATCTTCCATTCTTAACCTCGATAAATACTTTAGTAAAAGTAGCCGAAAAAAGAACATAAGATGAAATTTTGTCTAATCTACAGCCATATATTAATAACTATGCTAATTAAATACACAGAGATGAATTGATTTTGTAAACGTTTCCACAAAATTCACACTTTATCCGTAAATAACCATGATCATGATCAACAATTTTTCTACACTCTCTAACAAATTCTGATTAAACGCGTATGTTTTATAGACAAGACGAAAACAATAGCGAATAAGTGAGCGCGAACTGCTCACAAACGCGTTTTTTAGCCATAAGGCAAGGAGTAGGTATGGCTGACATCAGCTTAAAACAGGTCATCAAACGCTTTGGTGATGTCCAAACGATTCACGGGGTCGACCTTGAGATTGAGAATGGTGAGTTTGTCGTCTTTGTCGGGCCATCTGGCTGTGGTAAATCAACTTTATTGCGCATGGTCGCAGGCCTTGAAGAGATAACATCAGGTCAGATTCACATTGATCATCAATTAGTCAATGATGTTGATCCTGCTGAGCGCGGCGTTGCCATGGTATTTCAGTCATACGCACTTTATCCGCACATGACCGTAGAAGAAAACATGGGATTTGGCCTAAAAATGAATGGACAGCCAAAAGAACTCATTCAAAAGCAGGTGCAAGGCGCCGCAAAAACCCTACAACTTGATCAACTGCTCAAACGTAAACCCAAAGAGTTATCTGGCGGTCAACGCCAGCGCGTTGCCATCGGCCGTGCGATCGTCCGTAACCCAAAAGTATTCTTATTCGACGAACCGCTCTCGAACTTAGATGCGGAGCTTCGTGTTGATATGCGTTTGCAAATAGCCAAGCTGCACCAAGATCTGCAAAACACTATGATTTATGTCACCCATGATCAGGTCGAAGCCATGACGTTGGCCGATAAAATTGTTGTGTTACGTGATGGTCGAGTTGAACAAGTTGGTTCGCCACTCGCGCTTTACCACAAACCACAAAATGTGTTTGTCGCAGGCTTTATCGGGTCTCCTAAGATGAATTTTATTCCTACCCAGGTGGAATCGCATAATGAGCAAGGTTTGCAACTTGTCAGTCAAGATGGCTCACTGTTTAACCTTCCCTCGGTCAAGCAACCGCTCAACAGTGGCGATACGATTACGCTAGGCATTCGCCCAGAACATTTGGCGATTGATCTCTCTGGAGATATTCACTTAGGGTTCCAAAGTGAAGTTGTCGAGCGTCTAGGCAATAGTACCTATATGTTCGGCCAGGCTTGTGGTGTAGATGGTTTTAAGGTTCATTTGCCTGGCGATCAAGAAGTGACTAAGTTTCAGCAACTCAAACTGAGCTTTCAACACCAAGATTGTCACTTATTTGACCATAATGGCTTAAGAGTCGAGTGATGATTGAATTGATCGCTAGTAACTTTGGTTACTAGCGAACCACCGCCTTAACTTGTGCTCGCATGAAGAGACTCTTCTCTTCATGCTGATTGGCTTTAAGATAGAGTAAGCTGATATCAAAATCAGGGATCTCGAGCGGTGGGCAAATCGCTTTTAACCCATGCGCCTCAATTTCCATCTGCGCAAAACGCTTAGGCACGATACAGACTAAGGCTCGCCCTAACAACAAACGGCGTACGGTGAGAAAGTTTCGTGAAGCCACTTTAACTTGACGCTCATAGCCTAGTTTATGCAGTCGCTTATCCACTTGGGTTTGTAAACTGCCATCGGGGCTAACCAACGCATGTTCATGACCGACAAATTCATCTAAGCTCATCGCGTCATTGGTCGTGATCACTTGCGGGTCAAACAGACACAAGTGTTGCTCAGTATAGAGATGCTCACTTAAAAAACGTCGATTGATATTCTCAATACTGCCAATGACCACATCGAGATTTTCTTGCTCGACGATATCGACATAGTTACTGCGGTTAACGTTATAAAAGCTCACCTGTGCCAGCGGAGAAGCTTGTTTTATCGAGTCATACAGAGCCGGAGCAAACAGTTGCTCGGCATAATCTGTTAAACCAATCTTCCATACGCCAGAGTACTCTATCGGTGAAAAATGTTTCTTGACCAATAGATCGCATTGAATACTCATGAGCAAAGAATCTATAACCGAGGCGATATCTTGAGCATGCTGAGTCGGCTCCATTTGACTACCAACTCGCTCAAACAAAGGGTCATCAAACAGCAATCGCATCCGTTGCAAAGTATGGCTCATGGCACTTTGACTGACAAAACAGCGCTGCGCGGCAAGGCTGACACTATGGGTTTGATAAAGCGCTTGAAACGCCACCAGCAAATTTAGATCGACCCCTTTCCAATTAAATTCTTTCATCAGCCAACCCATTTAATTCATAGTTAATATCAAGACTATTAATTTGAATCATCCTATCGCATTCCGTAAATTATCGGCACTGTTTATTGAATAAGAAGCCAACGCCATGTTGTCTATTTTTAAAACCTTTTTCTGGTTAGGGTGGATTAGTTTTGGCGGCCCTGCCGCTCATATTGGCTACTTTCGTCATACTTTTGTTGAGAAGCTAAAATGGCTTGATGATCAAGAGTATGGACAAATCGTCTCTCTGAGTCAGTTTTTACCGGGGCCTGGTTCTAGCCAAGTTGGTTTTGCATTAGGGTATAAACGCGGCGGCTTGGGCGGTGCGTGTATGGCGTTTTTAGGCTTTACGCTTCCTTCCATTGTGATCATGCTGGCACTCGCCGTGTTAAGCAGTCAATTGACTGACACTAACGCGTTTCACAATGTCGTTCATGGCTTAAAACTGCTGGCGGTGGTGGTGGTTGCCGATGCGGCTTGGGGAATGTATAAAAATTTTTGCCAACAGCGCTTATCTGCCAGCATATGTGTGTTCACTGCAATCGCTTTGCTGCTTATTCCTAGTATCGCAACGCAAATAACCGTACTGATCATTGCCGCGTTGATTGGCGTTCAATGGCTAGGAAATAGTGACCACCGCGATTGCGCCCCATTCAAGCCCTCTGTCTTGCCGCTGGCGATCTTTTTAGGTTTGTTGCTTGGTCTGCCAATTGCGGTGCAGGTAATACCACAACTTGGGCTATTTAATGACTTCTTTCAAGCGGGAAGCTTAGTGTTTGGTGGTGGTCATGTTGTTCTGCCACTGTTGCAAAATATTGTCGGTGACCAACTTAGCCAAGATGCTTTTCTAACCGGCTATGCCGCCGCTCAGGCAGTGCCCGGGCCAATGTTTACCTTCGCAACTTACATCGGTTATCAATTACTGCCAAACGCACCGATCTTAGGCGCCATAACGGCCACTTTAGCGGTGTTTCTTCCTGGCTTTTTGCTGCTGCTTGGGGTACTAAAAAACTGGCAATCTTTAGCTCAAAATCCCAAAGTGTCTGGCGCGGTAAACGGTGTCAATGCAGCTGTGGTTGGTCTGCTAATTGCGGCTCTTTATCAACCTGTTTTTGTTAGCGCTGTATTCAAGACGACCGATATCGCCTTGGTTCTATTCGGGTTCTACCTACTCAAACAACACAAATTACCTATTATTTGGATGGTGGCATGCTTCATCTTCGCAGGACTGCTGAAAGGCTAGACAGACCACGCCACTAACCAACAGCACGTGAGGAGAGCAAGACTCTCCTCTATTTTGCTTGTTTTTGCTGCTCTTCTCTGACCATCGCAAGCGCCTTTTCAAGATTTTCATTCGCCACTTTATAGTAAGTTGCTTTAGCACTAATCGCCTGCTGCAAATAAGGAATCGCTTGCTCGGGCTTGCCTTGTAAGGTAAGAAAATACCCAACATTATTTAGCGCTTCTGGTCTGCCCATGTGTTGGTTAAAAACGTTCAACGCGCGATTAATTTCACCTTTACCAAGGTAGATTAAGGCTAAGTTGTTGAGCGCTTTTTCATTGCTTGGATCTTTGTCTAGTGCCTGTAAAATAAAACGTTGAGCTTTGCGGTAATCCCCATCCATATAAAACGAATAAGCCACGTTAGTTAGCGTTTTGATTGAATTAGGATCAATGCTAAGCGATTGTTTATAAAAGGCCTGTGCAAGTGCGTGCTGTTTATCAAGATCCGCAACAACCCCCAACCCCATATACGCATATTCTGGTGAATATTGATCAACTTTCAGCTTAAGCACCGACTCCACCGTCATTAAGTCGGCTCCTTGCAACGTCTCACCTGAAGCGAAACGCAATTGATCAGCGTTGACTGCGCGTAAGAAGTAGCTTTTACCTTGGGTGATATCGCCATTACGACTGTATAAAATCCCTAATTGTTCGAGTACTTTGGTGTTATTAGGGTTTTCTTCCACTGCAATTAAGTAGGCCTTTTCAGCTAAGGCAAAGTTGCTTCGTGATTGGTGAATGCGCCCAATATTGAACAATGCTTTATCTCTGAATTGGCCATTTTCAAACGACAACGAGCGAATGTATTCATACAGCGCCAAGTCCATATTGTTACCACTGAGCGCCAAATCACCTCGAGATATTGCTTCTTGCTCAGTCTTAGGTGGCTCATCGAGTGACAAGGTGTCTATCGGCTTACCATCATAAAGAGAGGTGTCCAACTGAGGCTTGGTATTAGAGCAAGCAACCAGTAACGAAATACATACCAGTAACACGAAATAGCGTAATACTTTCATAATAGCGTTCCTTACTTCCCTAGCGTGGCCGTTAGAGAGAGCATTGAGGGCCCAAGAGCGACAATAAAAAAACAAGGCCAGATGAATAGCAGTAACGGGAAAATCATTTTAGTCGGTATTTTCGCTGCGATTTCCTCAACTTCTTGATTACGCCTATCACGAAAATCTTCGGTATACTCACGTAACGTTTGCGACAAACTGCCGCCAATTCGCGAAGCATGAGACAACATCGTCACCAACCCAGCGATCTCTTTGACCCCCGTTCTTTTGACCAGCTCATTGAACGCATCCGACATTTCCACCCCCGCTTTAATTTTGCCACATACGGTATCCAACTCATCGGCAAAGTCAGGGTGAGAAATCATCAACTCGTCGGCAACTCGACGCAATGCTGCATTAAAACCCAGACCGGATTCGGTACACACAACCAACAAATCAAGCGCATCTGGCACCCCGCCACGAATTCGAGATTGACGCTTATCAACTTGAAGTTTTAACACCACATTCGGTACATAAAGCCCAGTCGCAACACTGGCCAACATAAAAAGATTCAACTGAGACAAATTAGGCAAGAAAAAATACATCGCGGCAGCCATCGAGAAACCAATCAGCACGGTGACCCCTTTTAAGGCATAGAAAACCGTGAGGGCATTGGCATCGTGATAACCCGCATGCATTAACTTAGCGCGTACCGACTCAGTTTCTTTGCTATTGGATGGCTGCATTACCGGTGCTAGTGACTCTAGAGTGTTATCTAAACGACGGCTTTTCTTTAATCGCCCACTGCCAGAGCTTTTACGTATCTCTTCGAGCTTACTGGAAAGTGGCGATTTGGAACTGAGCAGCAACAGAAAAGAAGTGAAGATAATCAATACCGTTGCAATCAGAATCAGCGCTAAAAATGCGGTTTGCTCATCAATTCGTAACTCGTTAATAATTCGAATGAGGTCTTCCATGGTCATACCTCAAAGTTGATAATTTTTCGAATCCACATCGAACCGATAAATAAACTGACGACCCCAAGGCTGACTAAGTCCATACCACGAGGATCTGTGTATAAAGGTTCAACATATTCTGGATTAATGAAAGTGAGAAAAAGGAACAAAATAAACGGCGACAACACCAATATCCATGCGGATAACCGACTTTCTGCCGATAGCGTTTTTATTTTACGTTGCAGTTTGAATCGTGCCCGCAGCACCCGAGACACTTTCTCTAGATTTTCAGATAAGTTGCCTCCGGTCTCTTTTTGCAATAACACCGCACTTGAGAAAGCCAACATCGAGACGGTTGGCGTTCGTTCTGCCATTTGCATGATGGCTAAGCGCATATCGTAACCGTAATTGAGCAAATTAAAGGTGTTTTTGAACTCGACACCAATCGGTGCTGGCATCTCAGAACCGACTTCGTTGAACGCTTGAGTGACAGGCTGGCCAGCTTGTAGCATACGGCGCATGATATCGAGCGCTTCGGGTAATTGCTCTTCAAAGGCAGACAGACGATCTGAGATTTTTTTGTTGAGCCAAAAATAGAGAATAAACCAAATGCCGATGGCGGCGACAACGCCGACATAAAGTGGCTGACCAAGTAACATGGCGCCTAAAAATAGCAGCACTGAACAGAGTAGCGTAACGGACAATGTTTGACTTAAGCTCCAATCATAACCGGACAGTTCTATCAGCTTTTTCAATGATGAAAACGCGGAGAATTTCACCAAACGGCGATCAATAGGCGTTAAACTCTTCATATAGTGATCGTGTAATAACGATCTGGCTTCTTCATCAAGGTTAGTTTGGGATTCTTTTAATCGTTGTGACAGCTCTTTGTGTTTCGCTTTACTGCCCGCGGCAGGAAGAATTAAAGCTTGTGAAATAAACACAACCGCAAAAAAGAGTAGAACAAAAAATAACGTCGCATCCTGCTGCATAATGCCCCCTTATGAGTAAGTCTCATTGAAGATGTCAAAAGGAAGATGCAACCCCTTTTTGGCTAATTGGTCGTGGCACTGAGGCACAACCCCCGTAGCAGTAAAGTAGCCTAATACATTGCCTTCTTCATCCATCCCCTGACGATGGAAACGAAACAGTTCTGACATGGTAATAATTTCACCTTCCATGCCATTGATCTCGCAGATACTGACCATACGCCGCTTACCATCCTCTTGACGCTCCATTTGCACCACTAAGTGAATAGCAGAGGCGATCTGCGAGCGAAGGTTTTTGGCCGACATATTCCAGCCCGCCATGGCGAACATATTCTCTACCCTTGATAACGCATCTCGTGGAGTATTGGCGTGAATTGTCGCTAATGAACCATCATGACCGGTGTTCATCGCCGCCAACATATCAACCGCTTCAGCACCACGAACCTCACCAAGCACAATTCGGTCAGGGCGCATCCGTAGTGAGTTTTTCACTAAGTCACGTTGCGTGATCTCGCCTTTCCCTTCTAAATTAGCCGGACGAGTTTCGAGCCTGACAACATGTGGCTGCTGCAGTTGTAGCTCTGCTGAGTCTTCGATGGTGACGATGCGGTCATCTGAGGGGATAAAGTTAGAAAATATATTCAAAGTGGTGGTTTTGCCTGAACCAGTCCCTCCTGATATCAAGACGTTTAACGCACCAGTGACCGCGGCTTCAACAAATTTAGCCATCTCTGGAGAGATTGAATTGAACTCAATTAAGTTGTCCATTTTGAGCTTTTCGACCGCAAAACGACGAATAGACACCGAGGCGCCATCTAAAGCCAGTGGCGGTATGATGGCATTAACACGTGAACCATCAGCAAGGCGCGCATCAACCATCGGAGAAGCCTCATCAATACGTCGACCAACCTGACTGACAATCCGGTCAATGATGTTACGTAAATGACGTTCATCAAGAAACGTGTAAGGGGTGAGTTCGAGTTTGCCTCGTCGCTCTACAAATACATGCTTAGGTCCATTGACCAAAATATCCGAGACAGTGGCATCGTGAAGTAGCGGCTCTAACGGCCCAAGACCAAACACCTCATCTTCAATTTGTTGGATCACGCGCTTGCGCCCTTCGGCACTGAGTGCATGAGTCTGGTCATCTGCCATCAACTGGATGATGGCATCATGTAAATCAGCCTTTGCCCTATCAGGCTGAAGGCTTGCCAAAAGTCCAAGGTCTAAGGTTTCGAGCAGTCTTTGGTGATAATAGTGTTTGACCTCTTGTTCTTGAGTGAGCTGCTTACGCGTCTCATCAACTACCTTTTCTTTTGCATCATGCTCGTTTTTTTTTCTTTCTTTCAGCTGGTTAGAGTCAAGTTTTTGCTCCGAGTCACTATGTTCTCCCGGCTCATTAAAGCGATTAGTTTGCTGCTGTAGCTCAGAGGCAGCTACCTTTTCCTGCAATTCAGGATTTAAGTTTTTACGTTTAAAAAACATGCTAGCTCTCTTTCATTTCTGTTCAAATTTAAGAAAACAATCGTCTTAACCAGCTTTTTTTGCTTTCAGGTTGAGGAGTCAATGTCTCAACAAATCGAGTAATCGACTTGGCAATAGCGCTACCTTTTTTGCTTTCGATGAACGGCTTACCAAGATTGGCACTTTCAAGTGCAACCTTAAATTCGTTCGGCACCGTGTGTAGCGGCAAGTCCCCTAGCGTACCTTGGATATCTTTGAGCCCAATTGACTGGCGTTTTTCATAACGATTAATCACCACTTCCATTTGATCTTTGTTTAAGCCAAATTCAAACGACAACAACTTGATCATTTGCGTGGTATTTTTAATCGCGACTAAGTTTTGTTGCGCGATCAAATAAATCTTACTGGCAGGCGCAAGTACCGGAGCAAAAAGTCGGTCTAAACCACGCGAAAGATCAACAATCACAAAGGGGTAATGCTCTCTTAGAAGCGGCAGTAACTTGTTTAACTGTTTGGCTTTCTCATAGTTTTCATGACTATTTTCACGTTTAAATGACAGAACATGTAACCCCGACTTATGCTTAGTCACGAATGTCCCTAAAGAAACCTCATCTAAATCCGACACATTGGCCAACGCATCCGTCATGCTGTACGTCGGATGAATACTCAGATAATCGTTGACGACGCCAAACTGAAGATCAAGATCGAGCAACAAGACTTGATCAGTATGCTGACTGGCCATTTTGATCGCAGAGTTGAGTGCGATAGTTGACGCACCAGAGCCCCCCTTGGTATTCATGAACACCAGTAGCTCGCCCAAATTACGACTGGCCACTTTCTCTTCTGCGACATTCTTCAATAACGGAATCAAGTCATCAATCTGCGCCGTATTCGACACAAAATCAGCCGCACCGATACGCAATGCAATTTTTAACGCGCCATTATCACTTTCATTGCCAAAGACAATTAACGACGCTTCATGACTGTCCTGATTGATATCAGGTGCTTCGTAATGCTGCAGCTCAACAATCTTCTGTGCCCAGTTAGGGCCGGTCTCCACGAAAATCAGATCAGGTGGTGAAAAGTGCGCAAGGTTCGCCACCACAAGGCCATGAAACGAGATCATTTCATAACTAATGCTTTGGCATTTAGAAAGCTCATGGCTAATGTGAAGATGAAAAGCATCTGACGAGTAAAACACCCAGATCGTCAGATTGGTTTTCAGTCTTATCGGGCTTGCGCCGCTTGGTGCTATCTTCACCGCCTCTCCCATATATGTTGCCTCCTAGCAATCAGAACTGCTCTCGGTGCCATCAGAGCGTCGATGGTGACCTAAATTCTCTCTTGGCCGGATGGTTTCAAACTCAGGAACCTCCAGCAAGCCAGTTAAATTGATGAAGCTTAATAACCCTGTGAATTGATAACTAAAATTAACCACTCTCGCCCTGACATATCTAATTGTAGAAAAGACATCGTCATCTGTCAGAGTTCCTGTCACCACGTTGCCGCTCTCATCAAGGTAATCAATAACAATATTATCAACACTCAATCCTCCCGGCGCATAATCAGGAATAGCCAAAGCGGGAATGTCATTTCTATCTTCAACACGGCAAACAGTCGCAAGCCGTGCCGCTACTCGGGTGATTTCGTTGATGGTCTGCAAAGAGTAGACATAACGCCCAACCTCAATCACAGAGAAGATGATCAACATTAGCGTGGTCGCGATCAGGGTGAACTCGATAATCGTGACACCTTGTTGTTTTCTCATGCTCCTGTCCTCATCACTGCTGAAGCGATAAGCGGCACATTAAACGATGTCTCAGAAGAGAAAGAGCCAATAACTGGCGTGTACTGATGATTAATCGTAATGGTGACGTATTTGCCTGTGCAGCTCATAGTGACGTCCTCAGCCGTTACTCCATCCATAACAAGGTTAGCATTCGCACTCACTGTTCGCCCATAGAGCACGACACTCATGGTATCGGCTACCGTGGTCGCGTTGTTACAAGGCACGGTACTCCCTGTCCCTAGAATTTCAGCCGTGGCATGCCTTACTCCATTTTGCGCCATCTTATTTAGCGTGTTGTACTGGATAAACGCATTACCAAATTCGGTAATTGCCAGCAAGATAACCACCAATATCGGCACCGTTATCAGCATCTCGACCGCAGCCAAACCGCTTTGCTTGAATGTTAATGGCGTCTTGATTGGCTTAATCATCACGATTCCCTCCGATCAGGATCGTCATACAACACAATCAGATAAGGACCTTCTGCGTCCGAGTTCTGCCCTGGCGTACCACCATAGGCAGAGCAATCATGCAAAAATTCACCAAATACCGCTTCTTTGCCGCTATTTGATGTTGGCGCTTGTTGCAACAAAAAGAAGCAGCCCAAAGCGGTAACGGTAAAGGTGTTGGTCCCGCCGCTTGCGACAGAGCAATCAACAATGGGAATGACTAATATACGCCGATCAAACTGTCCTCCAGATTCGATTCGACAAGCACTGTCTCCGGTACACGGCATCGCGCTGTCGTAATCTTGATGACTCCAACCTTGACCATCAGCACCTGAAGTATCGTTGTAGACTATATTGCCGTTACTATCTAACGTCGCCTTTGAAACGGGTTCTTTGACATAAACATCCGTTGGATGCTCCGTTGCAGAGAGTCCGCCGCCACTATAGTCACCAAAACGCGTGTTAAGCCCCTGTCCTACAGGACCAACAGTATTGCCGGGTTTAGTGACGACGGTATCACCAATACCAACTCGCCCTTCAAAGCCCCCCGCAAGAGCGCTACGTACTGTATCGGCCCCTGAGCCAAAATCGAGTAGTTGATAGTTACCCGCTCCCATCTCCGTTTGATTGAGGTCGGCAATTTTCAAGGCGTATAGTTTTCCCGTGTCGTACCCTTTGCTGCCGGTCGCCGATTCGTCCTGACAAACCGCCATCGGCACAACGTTCACCGCAGGGGCACTCGGGCTTGGGCCCGCCGCCGCCGAAACATTTAACGATTTATCAATACCAAGCCAATCTGCAAAATAGTTTTCTAATTGATAGTTACTGATGATCACTCTGACAAAGGTGTCTTGGCTATCATCAAACCCTGCGCTCTGAATGGCTGGCGGAGTGGGAAAGGAAGTAGGGTTATTAGTAAATTGCACTATCACCGAACCGGCATCAAATGACATTTCGCCATTACCGGTGGCATTGGCAATATTGGTGATGGTGTTATTCGCAGCGGTCGTGGCATCTAAAACAGAGCCATCACTATCTATGACGACGGCGGCGGCAAGTGCGGCGGCATCAGCGCTGTTTTGCAAGCGTGACTTATTCATCATTGCGTGGTTAACGTCAATAGATAGCGCTGCGACGCCTATCAGAGCAATCATCGTTGCTGTAACCAGTACCAAGACTAGACCTTTTTGCCGATTCAATGATCGACAACCTTGATTCCGATTCATAGTAGCTCCTTGAGTTTAGTTACTAAACCCCTCTAAGAATTGACTATCAGTACCTTTCAACTCTGAGTCTTGTTTACCCGTATAGACTTGATAGGCACCTTCCATTCGCTCACCACTACCTGACGGAACGACACCAAGATTGTCTTGAGTTGCGTTCGGATTGTATGTTTGTTCTGTTTTAAGTTTTGCTACGTGAGCACCAAGACTATCGGCATTGTTTACACAGCCGAGCATCGATATGGCCAAAGAGAACACGCTCATGGTTATAATGATCTGTTTCATGTTATCTCCTAAAGACTGTGTCCAAATGTCCCTTCAGTCCCACCCTTAGAGCGGTCAACGTATTCGGGTTCATTGTCTTGTTGCACTGGCACCATATTGTTGGGCGACGCAATATAGGCGCCACGACCGAGTAAGTAATATTCAAAGTCATTCGGCTGAACGTAAAAATCGGTTGGTAACGTGATTCGGTTCCTGTCGACGGGTTGAGCTAATCTCGGCGTGACCAAGATGACCAGTTCCGTTTCACCCGAAATATACTCTTGGCTATTGAACATTTGACCCAAGATGGGGATATCACTAAACCCAGGCATTTCTTGCACAACATCTCGCACGTTCTCGCTGATAAGACCTGCGATACCAATGGTTTGACCATCGGCTAGTTCTAAAGTGGATGAGGCACTACGGCGAGTGATAGGTGGTATCACATAGGTGCTGTTTGTTCCACCAGGTGCCAGAGTTAATGAAGAGGTATTGGCAATTTCACTCACATCGACTGCGAGGTTGAGATTGATTTTCTGATCCGACAAAACGGTGGGGATAAACTTCAGACCAACGCCATACTCTTTATATTCAATGGTAATGCCGTTTTCATCAGGAACTGGAATAGGGAACTCACCACCCGCTAAGAACTCTGCTTTTGAACCACTTAATGCCGTTAAGTTTGGTTCAGCAAGTACTTTGGCTGTCCCATTTTGCTTGGCGATATCCAACGCAAAAGAGAACAGAGTATTACCATCAATAAAGGAGCCGAGAAATCCGGTAGCATCTATAGATGGCGCGTTAAAAATAGGGGTAACAGAACTAGGAGGACCTATCGCTGTCGGTAAGCCACCACCGGCAGAAGTGCCACCCCATTTAAACTCAGAGCCACTCGATTGGAAAAACTGAAAGTTAGCATCGAACTTTCTCACTAAGCTTCGTTGTACCTCTGCGACCGTCACTTCCAGCATCACTTGCTGAGCGCCGCCGATCGTCATCAGGTTAATCACCCCAGTTTTGTCAACTTGCTCACTGAGAGATTTATTCTCTTCATCAGCTTCACGACCTGCGGAGTAGGTTTCTGCCACTCTTAGCGCAATATTCATCGCTGATTGATGACTGATTTGTCCACTCAAAATTAAACGATTTTGCGCGCTGTGCACTTCAATTGTTTCGTTAGGTAGAAACTCATACAGCTTAGCTTTCAAACTATTTAGATCGTGAGTAACTTCGATATCGATCGATTCGATTAAACGCCCCCGACTGTCCCATGCCATTAAGTTAGTCGAACCGAGCTTTTTACCAATAAGAAACACTTCATCCGACTTAAGCATCACAATATCGAGCACATCCGGGTCACCCAATGACACGCGCTTAGCCTTCCCTGCTAAGGTAACATGCGTCGATTTATGATGAGGCACTTTGACCACTTTGCCAGATTGAGTCGCAGCCTGAACATTAAAAATCATAAAAAACAGAAGACTTGAAAAAACGAATAGTGTGCGCATAGTTCACCTCAATCATTGACTCTGATATTGCTTTTCTCGGTTCCCTTGAGAATCGTGACACTAGGAGCAACATATCTTTTGATCACTTTTTCTTCCGCATGGGGGTTACGTAATGTCAGCTGTATTTCGCCTTTACTGCGGGCGGACAACAGTTTTTCCGCTTCATTGGGGGAGACCTCTAGCGTCACTGCTCTGACAATAACCGGCTTGTTCTCGGTACTTCTTGCGGTCTGATCCACGGCAAGTACTTTAATATTTTTCAACACCGTTAGCGTTCTGGCTGAGGTTCTGCTGTAACTTATCGTATTGAGCACATCGACCCTATTGCCGGGTAATAAAAACCCAGCCACACCAATAACGTCATTTACCCGGATGGTAACCGCACGCTTGTCTTCGGGAATCAAGGCCGCCAATGTCGACCCTTCACCAGAATTGGCCAGACGGTTTCTATTGATGATTTCCCCTGGGTAAATTGTCGTCGCGGCCACTTCACCAAGTATTGATTCTTCAGTGATAAACTGCGCTTCATCTCGCCACGCGACTTCAAGTAACTTGGCCGCTATATGTTGCTGCTCAATAATGCTCCCGGAAGGAATCTCTTGCGCCGCAACCATAACAGGTTCACGTTCAACCACTTCAACTTCAGTTTGCGGGGTTAACTGCCTGTCCATCCATTGCTTAGCAAAAAACACCGCCCCTAAACCAAAAGCGATAGAGAGTAAAAATAATAAGATAACTTGGCTTCGACTCATCGGGCACCTCCACCTTTACCATCCGCTGTAAAGTAGACATCCCAAGCTCGGGCAACGATCTCTGCGGTAATCACTGGTTCGTTTTCTTCGAAGACAATGATGTCACGGCTGATACCGACTAAATCTTTGGGAATACATGGGAAAAAACCCACACTGTGTTGCTGATGCAAGTCCAATAATGTGGGGAAACAGCTCTCTGCGAGTTGTAAATTTCGTCCTTGAGAGAGCTTGTCCCATAACTGGCGATACTCTAATTCCAGCAAGGGACCAAACTGAATTTTGTAACCTAATCTGCGCAAAAAGGCAGGATCACTGATCTTTTCTGGGTCTAAGTTAGTAGAGAAAGCTAGGGTAAGAATAAAAGGGATCGTAATTTGTTGGCCATTTGGCAACGAGAGATAGTCGTAGAAATATTCCATCGGCACTATCCAACGATTAAGCAAAGTGGCGACTGGCATGGTTTGGCGACCTAAATCATCAATAATGAAAATACCATTGTTGGCCATCATCTGCAGCGGCGCCATCCAGACACGATTATGCTCACTGTGATTAACCTCAAGCATATCCATCGTCAGCTCCCCCCCAACTTGGATACTGGGGCGTTCGCATAGACACCAACGTCGATCAAACTGCTCTTTAAAGGCTATCGATTGGATTTCTGAACTCGTAACCCGCTTATGGTGCTGAGGAGAAAATACTTTAATGATGTTACCTGCCGCGTAAACCGCGTACGGAATATAAACGGAGGTGTTGAGAGAATTGAGCAAGCGCGTCGCAACAAACGTTTTGCCGGTTCCCGCGTCTCCGTATAGCAACAACGCTCGACCAGAATTAATGGCAGGTCCTAAGCTAGCGATCATCCGTTCAGCGCCTAAAACATCGCTTAATGCATAAGTGACGTCTTGACGGTTGACCATCTGTGCTCGGACATCTTGCGCTTTTACCATCGCGTCATAGCTGGTGAGTGAAACGGGCACAGGTCCTAGGTAGGCATCTTTTACAAAAGCGCTATCGGCTTCTTGCACTCCTTGCTCAGAAAGACCGTAACGGATATGCCCTGTGCTGGTCGTTTGAAAACCAGCGCTTTGGGCCTGAAACACTTCGACCAAAGATTTTGCACGCAAGTCACCTAACATCTCCTCAATCATGTGGCTGTTGATGCACATTAATTTAGTCAGTTGCAAAAGATCTGACTTAGGGTATGCGGCAAGGTGCTTAACCAGTAAGTTTTCTAATACTGCTTTGGGCAAACCTAGCGCATCGAAAGAAGTCGGCACAGGTGGAGCATCAGCTTGAGGCGTCAGTTCGATCCTGTGTTTTATTTGCGCTGTCGCTTCAACCATAGTGACTCCTTGTCTTCTTTGTAATTTAAAAGTAATGGAACATGGCAAGACCAATTACAACGACAGGAGCAAAAGGCATCCGAAGTTTTTTCTCGATGCTTCCACCATTGGTCATCACTAAGCTCGCTTGAGAGCCATAAGCGAGCATCATTGAATATTTTTTAATAAGCTGTTTGAGCGTAGAGCCGGTTTGAACTCGATTAAATAACGCATACAACAGACCAACCACCACGCTTGATAGCGCAATCCAGACTGTCGCATTGAGTAATTGCCCCCAGCCAAGCCAGAAACCGACCACACCCAATAATTTGACATCACCTGGAGCCATAATACGAATGAAGTGGAGCAGAAGTGCGGAAACAAAGAAAATCGCACCGCCTGAGAGAGAGTTGAGAAAAACGTCCAAGGGGTCAGGTTGAAAAAAACCGTTGATGACACATACAAGCAGTGTAATAAGCAAATAAACATTGGGGATGCGATGCTCACGCGCATCCGTAACAGCTATAACAACTAATCCGAACCAAACTAAGTAATTCATATTAGACCTTGTTTAAGCTAAAAGTTAGCCCTCAAAAATTGAGCTTAATTCTGATGTAAGGGAGTCGCTAAAGGCGACAAAAACACCGGAAAACACAATGACCATCAATCCTGCACCAACGACATACTCAACAACCGTAAGGCCACTCTCATCGTTTAAAAAAGCTTTAACACTCGTCCATATTTTCATGCTGTCCCCCTAAAAACATTTAGGCTTGTAAAACTATGGTTGAGTCTTACAAGCCTAAAATTAATAATAGTCGGGATTTGAGTTATTTCCTATTTACATTTATATCAGCAAAAAATAACTCCGCACACGATGGTATTTGATGGTGTTAGCCTGCCGCTGGTTCATCAAAAATAGTCGCGAGTTCTCCTTGCAATAAGGTGCCTAAATTGTCAAATACCGCAGCCAATGCGATAACAATCAGCCCGGCGCCGACAACATACTCGACGACCGTTAGACCTTCTTCATCTTTGATAAATGCAGTGATGTTTTTGATTAGCTTGCTCATGAGGTGTCTCCTTCCAAAGTTCATTAAGCTATGCGCTTATTGATAAATTTAGAGATAAACGGAAACAAGCGTTAGGACTTTGTTAGTCATCATTGGTACTTTTTTGCCACTTAACCATTCATTAACCCGATAGATTAGAACGACACATATCAAAATTTGACTAATTTAAACTAATAGCTCTAACTAAGGATAAATATAAAAACTTATGAAACAGCAAGTTATTTAACCACTAATGTTAATAATTCAGCCAAACGGATAAATGAGCACTATTTCTCACTTTTGATACTTGACTAACTTTATATAAAATGAAAATGAGACCTTAGTACAAATAACATCCACTATAAACATAACAACACTCAATAGTCACCTTGCCGTTGTCAGCGATATACGACTAAGCTGATGGGTAGATTTCCTTTACGGCAAATAGGTCTGGAATATATCGTGGATGTGCTACACAAAGGGTATTGGCTTGGAAAATCAGCAACTTACATACCAAAAGACACAGTTCGTTCGCTAGAGCGATATTTCCATCTTTGGGATTATGGCTACGACGTGTCAGTGCTCAGTGAACCCAGCATTCATTTCTGTTTTTTCTATTATGACGACTCTTTTCACTCGCTCTTTCTTACCGCGACTAAACTATGTCAAAACCTAGATAAACGCTTGGTAGTCATCTACAACGAAAGACTACCTGCAGAGATCGAACATTTAGAGGTGGTATTTTCAACCTTCAATTTAGGTTCTGATGATATGCATACTTGGGCTGAAGAACTTAATAAACAAATCATCTACCAATTCACCAAACATCAAGACATCCTCGATATCCATAAGCTCACTCAAGTCCACTCGCACAAACATATCAGTAAAGACTTAGTTGAAATGCTCCGATACATAGAAAAAAATCTATCGCGAACCATACGTGAAGAAGACGTTGCCGAATACTGTCACTATTCCGTGACCTATTTTTCTAAGTTTTTCCATAAAACTATTGGGGTCAGTTTTCGAGATTATTTAACCCTTAAGCGGATCAATTTAGCCAAACAATTGTTGATCAACGCGCGAAAAGAGAAGATCTCATTCATTGCATTTCAGTGCGGCTACAATGATGTCTCTTACTTTTCACGTATTTTTAAGAAAAAAACGGGGATTAGCCCTGCAATCTACCGTCAACTACACTAACAGTGTCATGGTCACAAGATGAACGCAAACTCTCGATAATTGCTTTCATCCCTTTTAGTGAGCATGTTAGAGTTAACATTCTATTAACAATAAATATAATATTTTGCCAATAACACGGAGTTAGAGAATGATTCAGCCTAACGAGTTAAGCAAACCACACTGTGCTCTCCCCCCGCCGAATGAGATGATCTTAAAATGGGCGCAAGAGCGCCCAGACCAGGTCTATTTGAAACAGACTATTAATCGCCAACATGTCGAGTTCACTTACGCGCAAGTCGCTGACCAAGCGCTAAAATTGGTAAGTGTGTTAAATGAACTGGGCATCCAGCCAGGCGATAAAGTCGCATTGGTTTCAAAAAACTGTGCCGAATGGTTTATTTGCGATTTGGCCATGACACTTGGTGACTTTGTCAGTGTACCGATTTTCCCTACTGCGGGAGCGGACACCATTGAATACTGCTTAACGCACAGTGAAAGCAAAGCGCTTATCGCGGGTAAGCTCGACGACAAAGCAGCAACACAGCAAGCCATCGATTCAATTAGCGAGCTGATTACGATTTCACTGCCTTATGACTCGGCGCCAAACTGTCAATACCAATATTCTGAGCAGATAGCCAAAGCGATACCGACGACAAATCGCCCAGAACACTATGACGATAAACTGATGTCTATCGTATACACATCGGGAACATCAGGATTACCGAAAGGGGCGATGCTCACTTACGGCGCATTTAGTTGGTCAGCTCAGCAGCTGATCAATCATATTGGTATCGAGAAGAATGACCGTCTTTTCTCTTACTTGCCGCTCGCTCATATCACCGAGCGTGTTTACATTTTTGGCTCTTCTATCATGGGCGGTGTGCAAACCGCTTTTCCAGAGTCTCTCGATACCTTTATCGAAGATGTTAAGATGCAGCGTCCGACGCTGTTCATCTCAGTACCACGCTTGTGGACACTATTCCAACAACGAATCCAAGATAAACTTCCGCCAAAAAAACTTAACTTACTGCTCAAGATCCCATTCGTTAACTCATTAATCAAGAAGAAGCTCGCAGAAGGGCTTGGGTTGGATAAAGCTCGAGTGCTAGGTTGTGGCTCGGCGCCAGTGTCTCCCGCTCTGCTTGAGTGGTATCACAGTGTGGGCTTACACATTACTGAAGCTTGGGGGATGACCGAATCTTTCGCTTACAGCACCCTAAACTACCCATTTAGAGCCGACAAGATTGGCAGTGTCGGTAACGCCGGGCCAGGTATCGAATTAAAAATTGCCAATGACCAAGAGATCATGGTTCGCAGCAAGGGGATGTTCTCCGGCTATTATAAAAATGATATTGCCACTCAAGAGTCATTTGACGCTAATGGTTGGCTTCACACTGGCGATATCGGCGCGATCGACAGCGAAGGATATTTGACGATTCAAGGGCGTAAAAAAGACACCTTCAAAACCGCAAAAGGTAAGTTTGTCGCCCCTGTACCGATTGAGAAAAAACTGTTTGAGTACAGCCGCGTCGAGATGATGTGTCTGATCGGACTTGGCTTACCCGGGCCGATTTTGTTAGTCGTACCGCATGACTTCCCTAATTTTGATCGCAAACGTTATGAACGAACCACGAACAAAGTCATTGCACGAATGAACTCTGAACTTGAATCTCACGAGCAAATCAAAGGCGTGCTGATGATCAAAGACCCATGGACGATTGAAAATGGCATTTTGACACCTACGCTAAAAATTAAACGTCACGTCCTTGAGCAAAAGTATCACGAGATGGGACAAAACTGGCCTAAAGGCCAACTGGTCGTTTGGGAAGAATAGCTTTCTAGTCAACTATCAACACAACAAAAAGGAGAGCAGCGCTCTCCTTTTTGCATTTTCAACTAAAGCGATTATGATGCCAAGATAAGGGATCAATAGTTAGGGATAAAATATGGATGCAAGGCTGCATCATTTACCGGGATTGCGCTACTTTGAAGTAGCCGCTAGGCTCAACAGCTATAGTCGAGCTGCAAATGAACTCTGTATTAGCCAAGCGGCGGTCAGTCAGAAGATTCGTCAACTTGAAGATGGCCTTGGTTGCAAACTGTTTGTCCGCGATGGTAGAGAGATGCGCCTGACAGAGGCTGGTAAGATTCTCTTTCGTCATGTCTCGCTTGGTTTTGATCACATCATCACAGGTTTAAATCAGATCCAAAATGAACCTGTTGAAGGCCTACTGTGCGTAAGTTCAACGCCTTCTTTCGCCTCTCGTTGGCTACTGCCTAGGTTGTGGAAATTCTCGATTCAGCACCCAGGTATTCCGATCCGAATTATTACCAGTTGTGATGCTCCTAAACTTAAACAAGGTGATGCCGATGTCGCAATCTGGCAAGGTGACGAGCTTGATCTCACTGGCGAACAACAGCTCAATAAACACCTTCTGTTCGAAGAAACCATTTATCCTTTTTGCTCGCCCCATTTAGCTGATTCAATCCAACTGACTTGCCCCGAACAGCTACTCAATTGTTGGCTGATCCACTATGAGTCTGGTGGCTACCCTTGGCAGACCTGGTTTGCTCAAGCGGGCGTCAGTATGAACAAAGACTCGGTTCAATGGATGGATGTAAGCACCTTTGACCATGCTATGAACGCGGTCATGGCAGGTCATGGTGCCTGTTTGGCGAGTGACTCACTGGCGAGTGATTATGTCGAACGAGGCTTACTCATCAAACCATTTGATATCGGCATGACGCCGGGGATTCAGTTCAATCTTTTTTATGATGAGAAGTCACCTCGTCGGAATCGTATCGCCGCGTTCGCCAACTGGTTACAAAGTGAGGTTGTCGAGTAACGCTATTTATCCCAAAAGTGTCGAATACTTTCTTGCCTCGCTTGCTCTCGCCCCACACCAATATCTTCTAAAAGATGTTCAGATAAGTTTGCGAGATCTTTTCTCGTCCGATAGTTTCGCCACCATTGACTCACATTAGTTAAGATTTTCTTATTCCAAGTAAGTGTGTCGGTTAGTTTTACTTTATATCCAAACTCTGACGTTTCCATAATCTATACTCAAGTTGCATTTGATGAGTAAATAATCGACTATCACGTAAGTTCTCTCAAACGATACTACCTGACACTCAGTTAAGGAAATCTTAAGTGAAAGAAAAATTACCGCCATTACAAGGACTTTATTACTTCTATACCGCAGCAAAGCTAGGCAGCTTTAAGCTCGCTGCTAGTGAGTTGTTTGTTACTGCCGCAGCGATTAGCCAACAAATAAGGCAACTAGAGGAAACTCTGGGAACCGAACTATTTTTACGTCAACACAGAAAAGTAACGTTAACGATGGAGGGCGAATTGTTGTTCGCCCAATCGCAAAAAGGCTTCGAACACCTTCATCAAGGCATTAGACAAATCAACCAAGATCCAAACCCAAACCAACTGTCTATTTCGACTTTACCGTCTTTCGCTCAACATTGGTTAGTTCCTAGGATCGGTCACTTTAGGGAGCTAAATCCCAACCAAGAGCTGATGATCGAACCGACAAACAGACTGGTTGATTTTCAAAATTCGAATATCGATTTATGTATTCGCTATGGACCAGGTCAATACCCTAACGTCACAAGCAAATTGCTAATGGAAGAGTTACTCTATCCTGTCTGCCATCCAATTTATCAGCAACAGCATGGCATCTATCAACTAAGTGATTTAACGGCGGCAGATTTAATTGAAGATTACTGGCCAGATCTGAATTGGGGAGCTTGGTTAGAAAATATTGGCTATGCAGCGCAAAAACCAACACTTAAGTACAATGGTTCTCATTTTGTATTGGAGGGTGCTCTTGCGGTACAAGGCGTGGCACTGGCCAAACATAGTCTTGCCAATAGGTATATCGAAGAAGGTAAATTAGTACGAATTGGCCACGTTGCTCAGCGTACGGACTACAATTATTTTATCTGTGCTCCTAAATCCTACTTTAAGCGTGAAAAAATTCGTCGCTTCTGCGAGTGGATATTTAATCAAGTCGATGAAAGCCGTACTTATTGTAAGCTAGATTGTGACATCATCGACACACGCAGTCCTCAGTAAACTGAACGACCAATAAAAAGCCCCTGAAGTTTTCACTTCAGGGGCTTTTTTAAGCTATCAAGCTAACAAAAAGAATTACTTCTTAGCGTTACGCTCTTTAACTTCAGCAATAACTTGCTCAGCAACGTTTGCTGGACAAGGTGCGTAGTGTGCGAACTCCATAGAGAACTGACCACGGCCTGAAGTGATAGTACGTAGGTGACCGATGTAACCGAACATTTCTGAAAGAGGAACGTCAGCTTTAATACGAACACCAGTAGCACCAGCTTGTTGGTCTTTGATCATGCCACGACGACGGTTAAGGTCACCGATTACATCACCAACGTTGTCTTCAGGAGTGAACACGTCAACTTTCATGATAGGCTCAAGAAGCTGTGCGCCCGCTTTAGGCATAGACTGACGGAATGCACCTTTCGCTGCAATTTCGTAAGCGATAGCTGAAGAGTCAACTGCGTGGAAACCACCGTCGAATAGTTCAACTTCAACGTCTAGCGTTGGGAAGCCAGCAAGAACACCCGTTTCCATCATAGAACCGAAGCCTTTCTCGACTGCAGGCCAGAATTCTTTCGGTACGTTACCACCAACAACTGATGACTTAAACGTGTAACCAGAGTTTGGCTCACCTGGTTTGATACGGTAGTCGATTTTCGCGAACTGACCAGAACCACCAGACTGTTTCTTATGCGTGTAGCTATCTTCAACAGGTTGAGTGATAGTTTCACGGTAAGCTACCTGTGGAGCACCTACTTCTAGCTCAACGCCGTAAGTACGCTTAAGAATATCTACCTTGATGTCTAGGTGAAGTTCACCCATACCTTTCAGGATAGTCTCGCCTGAATCTTCATCAGTCTCAACTTGGAAAGATGGATCTTCTGCAACCATTTTACCGATCGCGATACCCATTTTCTCAGTAGAACCTTTATCTTTAGGTGCAACTGCGATTGAGATTACTGGTTCTGGGAAGATCATCGCTTCTAGAGTACATTCATGCTTAGGATCACATAGTGTGTGACCTGTTTGAACGTTCTTCATACCAACAATCGCGATGATGTCGCCAGCTTGAGCTTCAGTTAGCTCGTTACGCTCATCCGCCTGCATTTCACACATACGGCCGATACGTTCAGTTTTACCTGTTGCAGAGTTAAGGATGGTATCACCCTTCTTCATGCGGCCAGAGTAAATACGGATAAAGGTTAGCGCGCCGAAGCGGTCATCCATAATCTTAAACGCAAGTGCACGTAGAGGCTCATCTACTGATACTGTAGCAACTTCGCCTGTTGGCTCACCTGTTTCTGGATCAGTTAGTGGCTGAGGATCAACTTCTGCTGGCGCTGGTAGGTAATCTACAACTGCGTCTAGGATAAGCTGCATACCTTTGTTTTTGAATGCAGAACCACAGTAAGTTGGGAAGAACGCTAGGTCACGAGTACCTTTACGGATACAACGTTTTAGGTCTTCGATAGAAGGCTCTTCACCTTCCATGTACGCTTCCATTAGGTCGTCGTCTTGCTCTACAGCAGTTTCAACTAGCTCTTCACGGTACTGTTCAAGCTCATCAACCATGTCTTCTGGGACATCTTTGATTTCGTAGTTTTCTGGAAGGCCAGTGTCATCCCATACGTAAGCTTTACGGCTTAGTACATCAACAACACCGATAAAGTCATCTTCACGACCGATAGGTAGTGTCATAACTAGTGGGTTTGCACCAAGAACGTTCTTCACTTGATCAACAACGTTAAAGAAGTCTGCACCCATACGGTCTAGCTTGTTAACGAAGATCAAACGAGCAACTTCTGAGTCGTTCGCGTAGCGCCAGTTTGTTTCTGACTGAGGCTCAACACCACCAGAACCACAGAATACACCGATACCACCATCAAGAACTTTAAGAGAACGGTATACTTC
Organism: Vibrio pacinii DSM 19139; assembly: GCF_000711795.1. Lineage (GTDB taxonomy): Bacteria > Pseudomonadota > Gammaproteobacteria > Enterobacterales > Vibrionaceae > Vibrio > Vibrio pacinii. Next base: position 184,680 of record NZ_JONH01000013.1, read on the forward strand.
TACTGTAAAGTCAACGTGTCCCGGAGTATCGATAACGTTTAGACGGTGACCATTCCACTCACAAGTTACCGCTGCTGATTGGATTGTAATACCACGCTCAGCTTCCTGCTCCATGAAGTCGGTAGTAGACTCACCGTCGTGTACTTCACCCGTTTTGTGGATTTTACCAGTGAGCTTTAGGATACGCTCCGTAGTGGTCGTTTTACCCGCATCAACGTGCGCGAAAATACCAATGTTTCTGTACTTTGATAAATCTGCCATTGTCTTACTCTGTTTATAAGGTATAAATTGCGCGCAGAGTATATCACAATCTGTCAAGACTGATACCCTTGCGTGTGTTTGTGCTCAAAAAAACTTGTCCTTCCAATACTAGCAGGAATTACTCATCAGTCTTAACAATGATCTGCGAACAAGCTTAATATTTTGCTATTAGAAATGCTGCTTGATAGTACCAGCAGCACCAATAAGTTTCGTGTTCGTTAGGCGATTAACGCGGACAAATTTCCGAACTCGGAAAAAAGAACTCGATCTCACGCGCAGCCGACTCGGGGCTATCTGAACCATGGACTGAGTTATGACGCATACTAAGCGCGTAGTCAGCTCGAATCGAACCACAAGCGGCTTGTTCTGGGTTAGTTTTACCCATCAACTCACGGTAGCGTGCGATCGCATTTTCACCTTCAAGTACTTGAACCATCACTGGCCCCGAAGTCATGTACTCTTTCAAAGCAGGGAAAAATTCTTTGCCTTCGTGTTCTGCGTAAAAAGCACTCGCCTGTTCTTCAGTCAAATGTACCATTTTAGCAGCAATAATTCTCAAACCTGCTTTTTCTATACGGTGGTAAATTTCACCAATAAGATTACGTTCTACTGCATCAGGCTTAACAATAGAAAAAGTTCTTTCTAGAGCCATAAGGGTATCCTTTCGTTTTCTTTGTTGTAATGAAAGAGGCTCTACGGCCTCTTGATATTATTTTTCTGCTTGTTGAAGTAATAATCCCGCTAAAGTGCGTACACCAACACCGGTAGCACCTGCCGCCCACTTGTCTGTTGGCGCTTTGCGATAGGTCGCAGCACAGTCAAAGTGCAACCAACCTTTTTTGTAATCTTCCACAAAATATGACAAGAAAGCCGCCGCTGTGCTGGCTCCTGGTGCGTAATCGCCGCTGCTAATGTTCGATAAATCAGCAAAGTTTGATGGTAGCATTCCACGGTGAAAATCAGCCAAAGGAAGTGGCCACAAGCCCTCTTTCTCTGCATGTGCTGCCGTTAGTGCCTGATGTGACAGTTCATCATCAAAACTCATTAATGCATGATAGTCATTGCCTAATGCATTTTTTGCCGCACCAGTAAGAGTTGCGCAATCGATAATAAGTTCAGGTTTTTGTTCACTGGCGTACATCAGGCCATCTGCCAATACTAAACGCCCTTCGGCATCAGTATTCATAATCTCAACCGTTTTACCATTTTTATAGGTGATAATATCGCCTAATTTGAGAGCTCGGCCCGAGATCATATTCTCAGCACAGCAAAGAATCAGTTTCACACGCTTATTTAATCCACGCATGATAGCTAGACCAAGCCCACCAGTAATGGTACCTGAACCGCCCATATCCGCTTTCATCGAAGTCATAAAATTAGAAGGTTTAATGCTGTAACCACCAGAATCAAAGGTGATACCTTTACCAACTAAACAAGCAAAAACTGGCGCGTTTTCATCGCCTGTCGGATTGAAATCAAGTTGTAGCATCGCTGACGTACGCTCTGAGCCACGTCCTACGGCGTAGATGCCCTGCCACCCTTCAGTTAATAAATCTTTATCTTTGACGATACGTACCGTGACAGAGCCTTCAGGTGCCACTGACTTGATGAACTCCGCCGCCATTGAGGCGAGTTGACGTGGGGCTACTTCTTCTGCCGGTTTATTGATGATATCTCGAGTAAAATCGGTTGCAGTGATACGCGCACTCAGCTCTGCCTGTTCGGCGTCAGCAAGGGGGTGCCAAATCATCTGGTTGACTTGCTTCGGTCCACGATAACCTTGATGAAAGGACCAGATATTTTCTAAATCCCAACCTTGACCTTCAAGCGACACACTGAGGATCCCCTGGCTATCAAGTTTACGTGCTGCGCGCTGAATCGCGCCAAGATCATCGCTACCCTCTAGATGGATAGTCGCATTATTGTCTGAAAAAGAAACGATCGCCTTGTCACCCCATTGCGCTGCTGCCGGTGACTGGCTTAGAAATACTGACATCTGTGTAGACATGGTTTCTCCTTGTCTTTTCTGGCGTTGCCTACGCCTTTCTAGTTACTGCTGGATGTTAACACTTTAAAGTGAAATTAATAAAAAACGGACCAAAAGGTCCGTTTTTTTTCGTAAAATTTGTTAACTATGATGGGTTTCCCATCAGGGTTAGTCCATTTCATCCATCCAACAAAGAATAATCGCTTCTAAAATTTTTTCGTTAGAACGATTAGGCTCGTCATCAAATTCATCAAGTTCTGTTATCCACTGATGCAGATCGGTAAAACGCACATTCTTAGGATCAATATCAGGAAACTTGTCACATAGCTCAATCGCAATGTCACGAGAGTCGGTCCATTTCATACATTACCTTCCTTTTATATTATAACTAAGTAACCTTGCCTGAAAGTCGATTAATGATCTTCAGAAGCGTGGTTTAATGTGTACTTAGGAATTTCAACCACGAGATCTTCATCGGTGATTCGAGCCTGACAACCTAGTCTCGATTCCGGCTCTAGACCCCAGGCTTTATCAAGCATGTCATCTTCAAGTTCATCGCTCTCATCAAGAGAGTCAAATCCCTCACGGATAACCACGTGGCAAGTCGTACACGCACATGATTTTTCACAAGCATGTTCAATGCTGATGCCATTTTTAAGCGCGACATCAAGTACAGTTTGACCCGGCTCAGCTTCTAATACCGCACCTTCTGGGCACAAGTCTTCATGCGGAAGTACAATAATCTTAGGCATATCTTTATCTCTTAAATATCATTCACGGATTGACCTGCCAATGCAGCTCGAATCGATTTATCCATACGACGTGACGCAAACGCTTGGCTTGCCTTGTCTGTGTCTTTTATTCCTTGCTCAATAGCGTCGGCATCACCGCTATTGCGCAGTTCAATAAGCGCTTCAATCGCGTTAACCAGTTCAGTTCTCTCTTGTTCAGAGAGTAGATCATCGCCATCTTGTTGCATGGCAACAATCAGGCCTTCGATGACACGATCAGCCTCTACACGCTGTTCAGCGAGCGCTCGTGCCTGCATATCATCTTTAGCATGCGTCATTGATTCACGCAGCATGTTAGCCACTTCATCATCGCTCAAACCATAAGATGGCTTGACCTGTATTTCAGACTGAACACCAGTGCTTTTTTCCATTGCAGTGACAGATAACAGGCCATCAGCATCAACTTGGTAAGTCACACGAACATGGGCCGCACCAGCGGTCATTGGCGGTATACCTTTCAGTGAAAAACGGGCAAGAGAACGGCAGTCATCGACCATCTCACGCTCGCCCTGCACAACATGCACACTCATCGCCGTTTGACCATCTTTGAACGTGGTAAACTCTTGTGCTCGCGCCACTGGAATCGTCGTGTTACGGGGAACAATTTTTTCCACCAAACCACCCATAGTTTCAATACCGAGTGACAGTGGAATCACATCTAATAGCAGCATTTCTGAATCAGGCTTGTTACCGACAAGAATATCAGCTTGGATACCCGCGCCAATCGCAACCACTTCATCAGGATTAATACTGGTTAATGGCGTACGACCAAAAAACTCACCAACCATTTCACGGACTAAAAGCGTACGAGTTGAACCTCCAACCATAACGACTTCTAGTACTTCATTGGCATCAATATCGGCGTCTTTTAAGGCCCGTCGACAAGACATCAAGGTTTTCTTAACCAGCGGGCGAATAAGATCTTCAAACTCAAGTCGTGTGATTCGGCCTGACCAACCTAACAGCTCCACATTCACTTCATCTTGTTCAGAGAAAGCAATCTTTGTCTTCGTGGCTACATTCAGACTAACTCGATTTTGCTCAGCCGTTAACGGCGTGCTAATACCAGCTTTATCTACTAGGTAGTCTGCTAACAAGTGATCAAAATCATCACCGCCAAGTGCAGAGTCCCCCCCCGTAGCTAATACTTCGAATACCCCTTTAGATAAACGAAGGATAGAGATATCGAATGTACCGCCGCCTAAGTCATAAACAGCAATCACCCCTTCTTGAGCCGAATCTAGACCATAGGCAATAGCCGCAGCCGTCGGTTCATTCAACAAGCGAAGTACATGTAAGCCTGCAAGCTTAGCCGCATCTTTTGTGCCTGCACGCTGCGCATCATCAAAGTAAGCCGGAACAGTAATCACAACCCCCGCAAGCTCACCACCGAGCGTCTTTTCTGCTCGCTGACCAAGGGAACGCAAAATATCGGCAGAAACTTCAATCGGGTTTTTCATTCCCATTGCCGTTTCAAGTACTGGCAGTCCGTTATCACTGGTCTTAAAGTTATATGGCAAGCTTGGGTAACGCGTTTGGATATCACTTAAAGAGCGCCCCAACAAACGCTTCACAGAAATAATGGTGTTCACCGGATCAACTTCGGCTTTAGCTTTCGCGCTGTAACCAACTTCAGGTGCATCGCCCGAATAGTTCACGACGGAAGGTAATAGGCTCACACCTTGCTCGTCATTGAGGGTTGTAGCCTCACCACTGCGTACGGATGCAACCAAAGAGTTGGTTGTACCTAAGTCGATACCTGCAGCAAGTTTATGCTGATGAGGAGCCGAGCTCTGGCCCGGCTCTGCAATTTGAAGTAGTGCCATGCTGATCCTTGTTGTTGACTAGCCGAGGAGTTTCTCTTCCACTAGCTCGATTTGATGTTTTAATTTGGCAATAAATTTAAGTTTGCGCACTCGATCCGCCGCGTGTGACCAATCGCTATCGTTGAGCTCTTGCTCGACACTCACTAACTGCTGTTTAAACATTTTTGACACCTTAGTGTCAAAGTCGAACAATGCACTTTCAGGATCGTCACTGGCGGCGATGTCTTCCAACTCTTCACGCAACTCCATTTGTTCCATCAAGAACATAGGGTCTTGCATCGTTTGTTGCTCACCACGCAGCTCGACACCGTTTTCGGCAAGCAAGTATTCAGCGCGAGAAATAGGGTTTTTGAGTATTTGGTAGGCGTCGTTGATCTGCGCCGCTTTTTGAACCGCCATTAATCGATCACGCTCAGACGCGGTAGCAAATTTATCAGGATGAAACTGCGTTTGCAGTTGACGGAACTGAGAAGCAAGAAGGCTACCATCCAGCGCAAACTGACTTGGTAGCCCAAATAATTCAAAGTAATTCATGTTGAATTCGGTCCCTGGTATTTTACCAGCAAGCAAAAGCTTACTGGTGCTATCAATTAAACGTTGAAGCTTTCACCACAACCACATTCACCCTTCGCATTCGGGTTGTTAAACTCAAACCCTTCATTGAGACCTTCTTTAACGTAGTCAAGCTCAGTACCATCGAGATAAACCAAGCTTTTCTGATCAATAATCACTTTGACATCTTCATGTTCAAAGACTTGATCTTCTTCATTAAGCTCATCAACGAATTCCAACACATACGCCATACCAGAACAGCCCGTCGTTTTAACACCCAAGCGTAAACCGATACCTTTTCCTCGGCTGTCTAGGAATGATCTAACGCGATTTGCCGCGGTTTCTGTCATTGTGATGGCCATACTGCACCTTAGTCTCTTTATTGCGAATGAAATGGGAGGTAGCCTCCCATTATATACGGATTACTTATTGTTGGTGTTTTTTCTTGTAGTCTGCGACCGCTGCTTTAATTGCGTCTTCGGCAAGAATTGAGCAGTGGACTTTTACTGGTGGTAGTTCCAACTCGTCAGCAATTTCCGAGTTTTTGATTGACGCAGCATCGTCAATACTCTTACCTTTCACCCATTCGGTGACGAGAGAGCTTGATGCTATCGCACTACCACAACCGTAAGTTTTAAACTTCGCATCTTCGATAATGCCTTCTGGCGTGACCTTGATTTGAAGCTTCATTACGTCCCCACAAGCCGGCGCGCCAACCATGCCGCTACCGATTGATGGATCTTCTTTATCAAATGAACCAACGTTACGTGGGTTCTCGTAGTGATCAATTACTTTTTCGCTATATGCCATGATATTTACCTCGAATCCTCTATCTCTATCCTTGGAATGAAATGTTCGATTAGTGGTGTGCCCACTCAACCGTACTTAGATCAATTCCTTCTTTATACATATCCCATAGAGGAGACATGTCTCGCAGCTTAATCACTGCAGTACGAATTTGTTCGATTGCGTAGTCGATTTCTTCTTCAGTGGTAAAACGACCAAACGAGAAACGCACTGAGCTATGTGCTAACTCATCGTTTAGACCAAGAGCGCGTAATACGTAAGATGGTTCTAGACTGGCAGAAGTACATGCACTACCTGAAGACACCGCTAAGTCTTTCAATGACATCAGCAATGACTCACCTTCAACAAAAGCAAAGCTGATGTTTAGGTTGTGTGGAACACGTTGCTCAAAGTCGCCGTTAACCGTAACTGCTTCTAGATCTTTTACACCATCAAATAGACGATTACGCAGCGCTAAAGCGTGCTCGAAATCTTTTTGCATATCTTCTTTTGCGATACGGAAAGCTTCACCCATACCAACAATTTGGTGAGTCGGCAGAGTACCAGAGCGGAAACCACGCTCATGACCACCACCGTGCATTTGCGCTTCTAGACGAATTCGTGGTTTACGACGAACATAGAGCGCGCCAATACCTTTAGGGCCGTAAGCCTTGTGTGCAGAAAGAGAGATAAGGTCAACTTTCATCTCTTGTACATCAAGAGGCAATCGACCTGCTGACTGAGCTGCATCAACATGAAAAACGATCTTACGTTCACGACACAGTTCGCCAATTGATGCAATATCTTGAATCACACCGATCTCGTTATTTACGTGCATGATTGATACAAGCACAGTATCTTCACGCATAGCAGCTTCAAGCTTGTTTAGGTCAATAAGACCGTTCGACTCTGGCTCTAAGTAAGTAACGTCAAAACCTTCACGCTCAAGTTGGCGGCAAGGATCGAGTACTGCTTTGTGCTCAGTCTTACACGTGATGACGTGCTTGCCTTTCTTCGCATAGAAGTGCGCAGCACCTTTAATAGCTAGGTTGTCAGACTCAGTCGCACCTGAGGTAAATACAATCTCGCGTGGATCAGCGTTGAGCAAGTCAGCAATCTGTTCACGCGCAGTATCAACCGCTTCTTCTGCCTGCCAGCCGTAACGATGTGAACGTGACGCTGGGTTACCAAACGTACCATCCATGGTCATGTACTGAACCATTTTTTCAGCCACACGTGGATCTACTGGGCAGGTCGCTGAATAATCAAGATAAATAGGCAGTTTCATTCTTTACTCCAATGTAACAAGCAGACCGCTTAAGAGCGGACGTTCACACCAATGGGTGCAGTGTGAGTATTTTTATTAGCGAACCCATTATTTACAACAAGCTCTAAGTCTTGTCGTTCGGTAATTTCTAGCACTTCATTATCTTTCATCAGCTCACCGAGCGTAATGTTGTTTAAGAAGTCGCTGATACGTGAGCTTAAGTCACGCCATAGTGTATGTGTTAAGCAACGAGAGCCGCCTTGGCAGTCTCCTTTACCGTTGCATTTGGTGGCATCGACTGATTCATCCACCGCTGCAATCACAGTACCGATTGCAATCGAGTTTGCATCTTCACCTAAACGGTAACCACCGCCTGGCCCACGAACACTCGTGACTAAACCAGCTTTACGCAATTTAGAGAAAAGCTGCTCTAGGTATGATAAAGAGATACCCTGTCGCTCTGAAATATCCGCAAGAGGCACAGGAGTTTGTTGTGAGTGTAGAGCCACATCTAACATGGCTGTCACTGCGTATCTTCCTTTAGATGTAAGTCTCATAGAACACCATATCCACATCGTTTATGTGGCATCAATTCTTTCATACCCGACCAAAATGGTCAAGTATTTAATTGACTAAAACAGTCAAGTATTTAACCACTCTAACCTCATGGGTACTATTGTTAGGAAATACGCTTCTCTATTGCAGTTAAAATACCACGTAGAATATTAATCTCTTGAGCTTCAGGACGAGCACGGTTAAACAAGCGACGAAGTTTATTCATCACTTTACCAGGCTGTTCTTCACTAATGAATTGGGTCTGTTTAGCCACTTTTTCAAGGTGCGTGAAAAACATTTCTAGCTCTTTGTGACGTGGATACTCGACTTGATCTTCTAAAACAAACTGGCTTTGTTGATATTCAAGATAAGCCATTCTTACTTCATAACTCAGTGTTTGCACCGCCATAGCTAAGTTGAGAGAGCTATACTCAGGGTTGGCGGGAATACAGACGTGATAGTGGCAAGTTTGCAGCTCTTCATTAGTAAGCCCAGTGCGCTCTCGGCCAAAAACTAACGCCACTGGTGCAGCCTGACCTTGTTCCACAAATTTCTGACCACACTCTCGTGGCTCTAACATTGGCCATTCTAGCGTACGAGAGCGTGCACTAGAGCCGACAACGAGCGAGCAATCCGCAACAGCATCATTAAGAGTATCGACAATCGTCGCGTTCTGAGCGATGTCTGCTGCACCTGCTGCTAAAGCAAGTGCTTGATCATCAACACTGCATTGAGGGTCAACTAGAACTAAATTCGTCAATCCCATCACTTTCATGGCACGCGCTGCCGAGCCAATATTTCCAGAGTGAGAAGTTCCAACCAGAACCACTTTGACGTTGTCGAGCATGATAAAATCCTAACACTAAAATCGAAGCTGCAAGATAGTATCATATACCTGAGTAAAATGGTCAGACCCTTACAGGTTATAAAACCAAAAGTGCAAAAATTAACCACTTCCATTTGGCGATTTATCTGATATACTCTCGGCCGTTTTTCTGTTCTTTAACATCCGTTGGGAAATTATAATGCATCCAATGCTTAATATCGCTATTCGTGCTGCACGAAAAGCTGGCAATCACATTGCTAAATCTTTAGAAAATGTAGAGAAGATTGAATCTACTCAAAAAGGCACGAATGACTTTGTTACTAACGTAGACAAAGAAGCGGAATCGCTCATTATCGATACCATTAAAGCGTCTTACCCTGAACACTGCATTATTGCAGAAGAAAATGGCGTCATTGAAGGTAAAGATACAGATGTACAATGGATCATTGACCCACTGGATGGCACCACAAACTTTATCAAAGGTTTACCACACTTTTCTGTCTCTATCGCTGTTCGCTTCAAAGGTAAAACTGAAGTGGCATGTGTCTATGACCCAATGCTCAATGAGCTATTTACTGCACAACGTGGTTCTGGCGCTCAACTTAATAATGCCCGCATCCGCGTCAAGCAACTTAAAGATCTACAGGGCGCTATTATTGCTACTGGCTTCCCATTCAAGCAAAAACAACACTCAGAGTCTTACTTTAAGATAATGTCTGCGCTTTTCGTCGACTGTGCTGATTTCCGTCGTACGGGCTCTGCAGCTCTTGACCTATGTTATCTAGCGGCTGGCCGTGTTGATGGTTTCTTTGAGTTAGGCCTAAAACCTTGGGACATCGCAGCTGGCGAACTTATTGCTCGCGAAGCAGGGGTTATCGTTACTGATTTCGCTGGTGGTACTAACTACATTAAATCTGGCAACGTTGTAGCTTCAAGTGCTCGTGGTGTGAAAGGTATGCTTAAACATATCCGTGAAAACGGTAATGAAGCAATCCTAAAATAATATCGAAACTCCGTCACAGCTGATATTTAGCCCACTCGAAAGAGTGGGCTTTTTTGTACCTGAGATCTCAACTCTAAAGAAATCAATTTGCACCGAAAGGCTCTAATGGCGAGTACACAACGAGCCGCTTCCCTAGTTAAACCATGGTCGTGCTAAGCATTTAAACCTCCTAGAGAGAGATGGTTATTACTGATAGAGTCCTAATAACAAATAGCGCAGAACTGGTGATAGTAGGTGTTGAAATAACAATAAGTACACCTACTATTGGCTAACTAAAGACTTAACTAATAATTAGAAAAGGTCTTAACCTTTCGGCTAGATCTTTAAATATGGCAGGGGTGGAGAGATTCGAACTCCCAACACGCGCATTCCTTGGTTATCAGCTGGATCCGCT